>NZ_JBIOME010000001.1:622500-1900000 GCF_051711225.1 Enterococcus sp. DIV2449a | reverse complement strand
CAATGGCATGCGGAGAATATTTTCTCGGTCAATCAGCTTTCGCTCTTTAATTATGATGTCAACTTGGTATTGGCGCATTTAAAAGAATTAGGCTTTACGGTTTCACCAAGCTTGATCGACAATACCCAAACATTGGCTGTCGATATGGAGACGGACTTTGCTGTTGCAGCAGAAGTTCTCGATCAAATTTTCATTATTACAATGGAGAATCAGCAATATGATTTTATCACAGAAAACAAAGGTGAAATTCTTGTTTTACTTGATAAAAATCAACGATTGACGATTCATTTGTATACAGAGTCCACTTTACTAACGATTGATTCAGATCAATGGAAGCGATCCTTATTAGATTTCTTCACAAGCTATCCATTTTTGGTTCCGCTTGTCGTGGAAGGTGAAGAATAAATGTTCTAAATTCATTAAAAGTGCTAGAATGGTTTTTATAACTATTCAGCACTTTTTTTTTGGAAGGAGCAGTATGATGAAAAACAAAGCACTAGGTTTTTATGAAGGACGATCTTTAGATGAGTCAAATGTATTTATTGAAAAGGAAATTCCGATACCCAATTGCCAAGCAAATGATTTATTGGTGGAAGTACAGGCAGTTTCGGTCAATCCAATCGATACAAAAAGACGGCAAATGACTGCTTTAAGTGAAGCGTTCCAGATCCAAGGGTATGACGCCGTTGGGATCGTTAAAGAAATCGGCTCAGCAGTTAATGGCTTTGCCGTTGGTGATCGGGTGTTTTATGCTGGAACCACACAACGACCTGGTGCGAATCAAAGGTTCCAAACAGTTGATTCTCGGATCACAGCAAAGGCACCAGCCGGCTTTTCTGATGGCGATCTTGCAGCTATGCCATTAACGAGTATTACAGCGTGGGAATTGCTTTTTGAAAAATTTGGGTACGTGCCTGAAGAAAACGCGAATGATGGATCGATTTTATTGGTCAATGCCAGCGGTGGTGTTGGCTCAATTGCGGCGCAACTAGCAAAATGGGCAGGATTGACAGTCTATGGCACTGCGAGTCCTAAGAACGATCAGTGGCTTAAAAACAATCAAGTGGATCAAGTACTTAATCATCGCTTGCCGTTGGCTGAACAAATCACTGAGCCTTTTTCAGCCGTTGCAATTTTTTATGACGCCTCGGCCTATTTGCCACAATTAACGAAAGCAATCTTGCCGTTTGGCAAAGTCGGAATGATCGTGAATACGAAAGAAGCGCTAGATTTAAATCCATTTAAAAACCTCGGCATCGATTTTTATTGGGAGTATATGTTCGCAAAAACAGATGCTCAGTTGATGATTGAAACACAAGGGAGCATTTTGCAACGGATCGCCTCGTTGCTTGCTGACAAAAAGATTCATACGACTGCGGTCCAAACGTTTGATGGAGGAATTACCATCGAGACCTTAAAGCTCGCTACAAAAGCGGTTGAGCAAGGAACGAAAGGAAAGACAGTGATCACTGGAGGCGTCCGCTAGATGGAAGAAGAGGAAGCGATGCTGTTTTGGGATGAATTTGCCCAAGAATATGCACAGATTCAAAGAGAATCCCAATTGAAAATTGCTGAAGAGGTAGCAGCTTTTTTGGTGGAGCAGAAAGTGTTCCCGATATCGGCCTTCGTTGACTTTGCTGCGGGGACTGGCCGCTACATTTCAGCATTTTATCCTTATGTAGATGAGTATTACGCAATTGATTTTTCAAAAGAAATGTTAAAAATCATTGAAGAAACGACGGAAGATCCGATGAACAAGCTCCATCTGGTTCAGCAGAGCCAAAAAGACTTTTTATCTGCAGACCAGCACTGGCCCTGTATTTTTATGGCAATGAATCCCGCAGTCAGAGACAAGGAAACATTGCTTCAGTTTCAAAAAAAGGCCCATCAATTGATTATTCTAAGAATGATCACAGAAGAAGAAAACGTGTTTCAGCCATATGAAAAAAATCTTTCAGCGAAGAATGACCTGAACCTAAACACTTGGTACAAGAAGTGGTTTTCAGAAGAAGCGATCGATTGGCAGCGTCGGCAATTCGAGTATATTTTGAAGGAAGAGATCGATCAAGAAATATTTCATCTTTATTTTGAGGAGGAGTACTCATTGGAACAACGGCAACAAATGGTTCAACATGTCTTTGGTGAGGCATTGACTGTCGAAAGCCAAACGAAAATCACTTTTGAGCTTCTTTTAGCTTAAGTAAAATCACACAATGGGTATCAAAAAAACGAGATTCTGACATAAGATCAAGAAACAGGTACAGGAGCTAGGCTTCTTTTGGCTGCTGACTGGAAACATCTTATGCTGGAATCTCGTTTTACAGTGAATTTGCTACAATAGAAGGTATACGATGCTGCCTAATAACAGTAAAAAAATGATGTTGACGATAAAAAACAGCTTTTGAAACGTTCTCGCTTCTTTTGGTCTGGCTTGTTTCAATAATTTGTACCCAATCAAATTCGCCAAAGAAGCAATCAATGTACCCAAACCACCAACATTGACGCCCAAAAGAACGGCTTTTTCTAAATCGGTAAAAGGAGCAATCAAAATTGCTGCTGGAACGTTAGATATTCCTTGGGAGAGTAAAATACTACCTAAAAAAGCGCGATGCGTTTCTTGAAAATACGGTCGAATGTGATCGGTGACCAGAGATAGGTCTTGAATATTCCCGACGATCAAGAAGAAGCAGAGAAAGGTAAGTAGTAATCGATAATCAACTTTTGCAAATAATCGTTTATTACTAAACCAAACCACGGCTGCGACGACAAGCACGGCGATTGAAATAGGGAGAACACTAAAAATACCAAGAATCATAAGAACAAATAATCCTGAATTAAGCAGCGCTGGCTTTTTTTCAAAGGGTTCTTCTTGCAGGGCGATTTCCAATGGAGTCTTTGGGATGAGCTGGATCGAAACAAGGAGTAATAGTAATGAAAGTCCCACAAAGGTGCCAGTAGTCCACATGAATTGTGGCAGCGAAATCTGATAGTAAGAAAATAAAAATAGATTTTGCGGATTTCCAAATGGAAACAGGCTGCTTCCTAAATTGGCTGCTACGATCAAATAGACAGCGCCTAATAAGACACTGGTGTGCTGTTGTTCTTTCCTCGTTAAGAGTAAATAGATGGGCAATAAAGTTAAGATAGCCACGTCATTTGTTAAAAACATCGAACTGAAGAAGCTTAGCAAAACGATTGCGCGGATCAAGTCACGCAGATTGCGACTTTTTTCCACTAATTTTTGTCCAAATGCTCGTAAAAGACCAGCTTCTTCTAACCCATTGATTACTAACATTAATCCAAACAGTGATAAAATCACTTTAAAGTCAATAAACGACCAACGGAAGGTGCCGAAAAAACACGTAATAAGTGCTAGTAGCAGGGAAATCGAAAATAATCGATCCGTTCGAAAAAATGCTAACATTCGTTTTCCCATAGTTCACCACCTTTCTTCTCAAGAATTTTACCATTCCCGCGCTTTAGGAACAATAAATAACGCTTTTTCCATCGAACTCAAAGTCATTCAGGCAATTTTTATAGTTGACAAACGACTCATTAATTGGGAAATTAGTATGTGAAAGGTGAAGGAGGTTCAAGAATGAATGTGATGCAGCTGCTTGAAAAAAATCAGCAGGTACATTTTCAAATTTTGGCTGTTTTTTTTCAGAATGGCTCAGAAGTCTCGTATAAAAAACTTGCAAAAACGTTATCCATTTCCGCGCCCACTTTGCAAAAAGAACTTCAAAATCTTCATCAAAATTTAGCTGCTTTCCATGAAGACGCAGCTTTGATCTATTCAGAAAATGATCAAGTGCAATTGGTATTGCCCCTTGATTTTTCCCTGAAGCAATTTTTTTATGCGTATCTTTCAGAAGCAATCGATTTTCAAATATTGTCGTATTTGTTTTTTCATCGAGATGAGTCAACGACGAAAATGATGTTAGAACTGATGTTGAGTGAAGCTTCATTGTTTCGTCGTTTCAAAGCGATCAATCAGTTATTGAAAGAATTCGACATCCAATTAAAAAATAAAAAATTGATTGGGGATGAAAAACAGATTCGCTTTTTCTATTATCAGTTTTTTTCACAAAGTTATCCCAATGAAGAATTGATCGCTCGCTTGAATGCACCAGCCATCAACAATTTGATTCGAGTCATTGAAAAACAGTTGCAGACAACGTTTAGTCAAGCAGAGCGTTGGAAAGTCGGGCTTTGGTTAGGCATTATGGAAGCCCGTTTTGATTATCGCGGCTCGCAACAGCATGAAGCCTCGTATCCATTGTTGAAGTCATTGGAAAATGAAGCGATGTTCCAGCTTTTGCGGAATATATTAGGGCGCTATCTCAGTCGTTTTGCCGTATCCTGGAGCGATTATGAAACGGTATATTTCTATTTATTTTTATTAGCTGAAGGCTTGATTCGCCCTTCACTGGATGACTCCTTGCAAAAATCACTTTTCTTCCAAGAGATCGATGCGTTAAATGGGGAGCTGCTGCAGGCCATTGGTGATAGTGAAAGAAAGACTACGGAAACTTCTACGGAATTACGCGTCTTCTTGACGAGTGTGACGATCCAAGCGTTGTATATTCATGGCGGCATTATTGCCTTTGCTGAATTTCAGCCCCAAAGTGTTGCGAATGAGAGCTTGATCGAAGTGGCACAGCAAGCAATCGAACAGTTGGAGAAAAACGTAAACCAGTCTTTTTCTCTTGAGAAAAAGCAGCATTTGACCAATGAATTGCTTTTGATCCGTCAATGGATTCAAGTAAAACAGGAAAAAGCATTTACGGTAGGCATTTTGCTGACTCAATCACGATTACGCAGTGGCTTTTTGCGGCGCTTTTTGATCAAAGAATTGGCTGGCTATCCGAATATTCACTTCGATGAGACGAAGGAGAGGGACTATGATTTATTGATCGTTGATCATTCTGAGATCTCGGAAGGCTATCGTTATAAAAAACGATTGATTTTAACAGGTGGTGCAACCCCATTTGAAGAAGAGCGGCTTCATCAAATCGTGGATGAAATACGAAATGAGAACCTTGAAAGCGAGTTGGAAAAGATATGAGAATAGTGATTATTGGAGGCTCTCATGCAGGAATTGCTGCTGCCCGTCATTTAAAAAAAGTTGACCCAAAAGTCGATGTGATAATTATAGAAAAATCAAGCGTTCTTGGTTATGTTGCCAGCAGTTTGAATTTAGTACTGGAAGGTTACATTCAGCGTTTGGAAGATTCCAAAACGGCAACTGCCAGTGAACTTCTTTCAGAAGGAATCAATGTGATGTTAAACAGTGAAGTCACAAAAATCTTTCCGCAAGAACAAACGGTTCATTTTGTCACATCAACGGAATCTTATCAGCAAGAAGATGAAGTGAGTTATGATGGCTTGATTTTGGCGATGGGATCGAGTACTTTCCGTTCGGAGTTTGCCTCAGATGTCGAAGCACATATAACGACCTACAAAACCATTGGTCAATCAAAGCAAGCATTAGAAAAAATCGAGAATGCCCAAACCGTTGCGATCGTCGGTGCTGGTCTGATCGGGTTTGAATTAGCGGAATCTTTAAGCGGACAACAAAAAGCCGTTCATTTGATCGATCGCATGGATACGCTGTTGTTCCGTTATTTTGATCATGAAATTGCCAAAATTTTGATGGAACGCTTTCCTAAAAATTTGCAGATCTATCTTAACAGCAATGTCGCTCATACGATCAAAAATGAGAAAGGCGATTATCAAGGTATTGAGCTGTCAAATGGAACGAAGATTCAAGCTGACGTGGTCGTTTATGCTGTCAATCCACGTCCAAATGTCGCGTTAGTAGAAGATTTTCTAAAACTAAATCTGGATGGCACGGTATCGACAAATGAGTATTTGCAAACGTCTGACCCAGCGATTTATGCAATTGGGGATCTTGTTTCGATCCCATTTAATCATTCGGATAGCTCCTTGTATATTCCTTTAGTAACAAATGCTTACCGCACCGGGATCGTTGCTGCCACCAATTTATTGGCAAATGAACGGGGAACAACGAAAATTCCTTTTCCAAAAATGCAACGGACCGTCGTCAGTAAATTGTTTGGCTATTTCGTCAGCAGTTCAGGTATTAATGAGACCGAGGCACCGTATTACGGCTTTGAAGTAGATTCAGTGACGCAAACATTTCATTCTCGGACATTTTTCGCGACAGATGAGGATTTTGAAGTAACGTTAAAACTGATTTTTGATCAGCAAACGAAAGTGATCATGGGGGGACAAATCATTACGAGTGATCGTGGAAGTTTGGAGATCATCAATACGATCTCAACCTTGATCAATAGCAAGACGACCTTGCACCAATTAGCAACAATGGATTACTTTTTCAATCCAACCATCTCATTTCCACTGCACTTTTTGAATCAATTGGCCCTTGATGGCTTGTTAAAGTAAAATAGTAAGTCTTGATAAACCTGCGATGATCGCAGGTTTATTTTTGTGAATTGACGTTAATCGGGAGAAAATAGCGATTGCGCCCATGAAAGGTATCGCGTATTAAAACCAGGTGGGGTTGTGCTGAACTTTGATGCCAACTGGTATTGCTATCTTTTTGATGAAGAAACTCGTAAAAAATATGACGACGCTCGTTTTATGACTGAACGATTTTTGGTAAATGATTGTTATCGGCAGACGAATGTTCCTTGTATGGACACGTTAGCTCATCAGTACTCTTTATCTGAAAAGCTACGCCTAGCATGGGATGAGCATGTGTGAACTACACAGGGGGTTCAACAAATTGAAACGAATGAACGTGTGAATGATTTGTTATTGAATGAAACTCAGAAGTTGAATCTAGCCTTCTCAAGTATTTATTTGATTAAAGCGATTAAATAGACTTCATTGATAAAAAAAGACGTGCTTGCAGTCTTTTATAAGAGAAAAATATCACATAATCCCATGCCTTGGCAGATTCGTTTTCACTGAAATTGCGTTAGTAAAGGGATTTTTTTTAAAAACTTCTTGTGATTTTAAGTGAAATACGTTACCCTATTAAAGAGAGTGAGAATCATTCTCAATAAGGAAGGGGCGGGGCATGTTGAAAAAAATCGGATTACTGCTGATCTTGATTCTTCTTGTGGGCTGTTCTTTACTGGTAGGTACCCATGAATTATCATTAAGTGGTTTACAGCAGGGTGATCCGAATCATTGGCTTGTTTTGGTAAAAGTTAGGCTCCCACGGACGATCAGTTTGATCATTGCAGGTGGAATCATTAGTTTATGTGGGAAAATCATGCAGCATATGATGCAAAATAAATTTGTGGCATCAGAGTCGATCGGGTTATCTGATAGTGCTCGTTTAGGAATTTTGCTAGTCATGCTTTTTCTGCCAAATGCTTCAAACTTGATTCGGACAACCGCAGCATTTGTGTTTGCTTATGCAGGTGTTTTGTTCTTTTTATTTTTAAGCCAATTTCTACCAAAGAAAGATCCAATGATGCTCCCTTTGACCGGGGTGATGTTCGGTAATATCATCGGTGCCATTAGCAGCTTCTTGGCCTATCGCTTCCAATTGGTTCAAAATGTCTCTTCTTGGCTACAAGGAAATTTCGCTACTATTATGGCTGGCCAGTATGAACTTTTGTATTTGACGATTCCAGTATTCGGTCTGTTGTATTTCCTAGCTTATGAGATCACGATTGCTGGTTTAGGAGAAAGTGCCGCCAAGAGTCTGGGGATCAATTATCTGTATTTACGCTTTGCTGTGTTCGCTCTGGTGACGTTTGCCAGTAGTGTCGTTTTATTGACCGTTGGACAAATCCCTTTTCTAGGGATCGTTATCCCAAATATGATCGGCATGGTGTTTGGGGATCATTTGAAGAATAATCTACTGCTGATCAGCTTTGCTGGAAGTGCATTTTTACTTTTATGTGATGTATTGGCACGCATCGTGATTGCTCCGTATGAGATGCCCGTAAGTGTGGTTGCCGGTGTACTAGGTGGTTGCTGCTTCTTGATTTTGCTGCTGGGGAGGAAGTTTCAATGAAGAAAAAACTCTTTCTTTTGTTCTTTCTGATCCTTTGTGCCGCTACTGCCTATCTGACCTATAACACCTATGGTAATTGGTCATTTGCTTTTGCATTGCGGGGCCGTCGGATCTTCGCCTTTGCTCTGGTGGCGATCGCAATTTCCTTTAGTACGATCACCTTACAGACTGTTACGAGCAATCGCTATTTAACACCAGGAATCTTAGGCTTGGATCAACTATATGTCCTGGTTCAGACCCTATGTTTCTTTTTTATCGGCGGGATCCAGATGCTAAGCCAAGAAACAGCAGCGATGTTTTTATTCTCTGTCAGTCTGACTGCCATTCTAGGAAGTTTATTGATCGGTTTTTTCTATCAAAAAGCCGTCAACGGATTGTTTTTGTTGTTGATGGCTGGAATGGTATGCGGCACGATGTTCAGTAGTCTGAGCACGTTTTTGCAAGTCTTGATGGACCCGAATGAATATGATTTACTGCAAGGTCGCTTATTCGCTAGCTTTGGCAATATCAATACGCAACATCTCTTAATTGCTGCTGTGATCATTTTGATCGGTAGTAGCTGCCTGATTCTGTTGATTCCAGAATTGAATCTATTACATTTAGGAAGCGGGCAAGCCAAAAGTCTAGGCGTTCCTGTTCAATGGCTTCATAGAGGTATTTTATTTTTGATTGCGCTTCTGACAGGTACCGCTACGGCACTCGTAGGTCCAGCTGTTTTTCTCGGCTTTGTAGTGGCAACGATCACCTATCAGCTTTTTCCCACCTATCGCCATGGGTGGTTGTTTGCTGGTGGCAGCCTGATTGGTTTTCTCCTGTTAGTAGGAGGGCAGTTCTTAGTGGAACAAGTGTTTCAATGGCAAACGACCATTGGTACGGTGATTCAATTATTAGGTGGCGTCTTCTTTATAAGCAAATTGCTGCTGGAAAGGAAAAAATCATGATCGAAACAAAAAACGTATCCAAAAATTATGCGAAAACACAGGTGTTGACCGAGTGTTCTTTAGCATTACCTGAGCAGAAAATGATTGCCTTTATCGGGCCTAATGGTGCGGGAAAAAGCACCTTACTCTCCTTGGTCAGTCGAATGCTGGACCAGAGAACTGGTGATATTTATTTAGATGGAACTGAGATTCGCCAATGGAAATCCAAAGAGCTAGCCAAAAAAATGGCTTTTTTGCAACAAAGCAATCGCTATGCAGTCAATCTGACTGTAAGAGAACTGGTGGCATTTGGTCGCTATCCGTATAACCGCGGGCGACAATCGGCAGCGGATGATAGGATCATTGATGATTCTTTGGCTAAGCTATCCCTTACCGAATACGCCAATCAATCGATTCATGAGCTTTCTGGTGGTCAGCTACAACGAGTTTACTTGGCGATGATCTTGGCTCAAGATACAGATTATCTGCTGTTGGACGAACCGTTAAACAATCTAGATTTGAAGCACGCCAACCAGCTGATGAAGTTATTGACCACCTCGGTGGAAGACTATCAGAAAACCGTTGTGATCGTCTTGCACGACATTAATTTTGCCGCTCGCTACGCCGATCACATCGTTGCCATGAAAGACGGTCAGATTTTTAAAGCGGCCGACACTGAGGCTGTGATCCAGGAGCAAGTGTTGGCATCGTTATATGAGATTCCAATCAAACTGGTACAAGTGGATGGTCGGCAATTTTGCTATACCTTCCAATAAAATGTATTTCTAAGGAGGAAAAAAATGAAAAAAATTGTAGTAAGCTTTATGAGTATTTTCGTATTAGCGGGGTTGACCGCATGCGGCTCGAATAATACAGGGACAACAGATTCAACGGGTACAGCTCAAACCCAAGTAGAAGAAAGTACACAAGCACCGACAGAAATCGAGATTACGGACAGCAATAGGACTGTTACTGTTCCTTATGCACCAGAAAAAGTGGTGGTTTTTGACAATAGTGCCTTAGACACGATGGATGCGCTTGGCCTTGGGGATCGAATCGTTGCTGCTGCGACCAGCAATTTACCAGATTATTTATCAGCGTATGCAGATGTTGAATCAGCAGGGGGAATCAAAGAGCCTGATTTAGAAAAAATCAATCAACTGCAGCCAGACCTAATCATTATTTCTGGGCGACAACGTGATTTCCAAGAGGAATTGTCTGCAATCGCGCCAACCGTTTTCTTAAGCGTTGACAATAGTGATACTTGGGCATCGATCGAAGCCAACATTACGACCATTGGTCAAATTTTTGGTAAGGAAGAGGAAGCGCAAGAACAACTAGCATCGTTACAAGGTCAGATCGATACCTTGAAGGAGCAAGCGCAAAATGCTGACGAGAAAGCCTTGGTTGTTATGGTAAATGAAGGCAATCTTTCTGCTTTTGGGCCAGGTTCTCGTTACAGTATCTTGTATGATACGTTTGGTTTCCCTGCAGTAGATGAGGAATTAGAGGCGTCGACACATGGACAAAGTATTTCTTATGAGTACTTGCTAGAGAAAAATCCTGATATCATTTTCGTGATCGACCGGACAAAAGCGATCGGCGGCAATGAAAGTGAAAGTGAATTTGTTGCAAATGAAATCGTCCAAGAAACAAATGCTGGGCAAAACGATCAAGTCATTGAATTGGATGCCGCGGTTTGGTATTTAGCAGGTTCAGGCTTGGAGTCGATCCAACTAATGATGGACGATGTCAAACCAGCCGTTGAATAAATAGGTGAGAAAAGCAATCAAGTAATTAGGACACGCGTATCAGTTTACTGAGAATGCGTGTCCCTTTTTATTTTCCTATTTTCTAAGACCTACGACTGATTTTTGATAACTTTCCCTGTTTTACTTTACCTGTCGTAGTAATTGTTTTATAATTAGTACGACAGATGAAGTAATTTAGGAGGCGATTGCGTGATCTCGAGTGACGGAATTCGCGGCTATAACGACGCAATCATTTTATCCATTCTTTCCAATGAAGATTCTTATGGATATGAAATATCCAAGCGTATTCGCGAAGGAACAGATGCTTTATATGTGATCAAAGAAACGACGTTGTATTCCGCTTTTACTCGGTTAGAAAAACAAGGATTGATCCGCTCATATCCTGGAGAAGTGACGCATGGCAAAAAGCGGACGTATTACCAGATAACTGCAGACGGAAGAGCAAGCCTTACGGAGAAACTATTGGAGTGGCAGCAGACAAAGATCGTCGTTGACCAGTTCTTACAAGGAGGAGACAAATGAAAACCATTCATGACTATCTAGACAGCTTATTTTTATCAGTACCCATCACACCGGAAACCAAAAAGGCGAAAGAAGACCTCTTAGCGATTATGGAAGACCACTACTTAGAACTGATTCACCAAGGGAAAAGCGAGCATGAAGCCATCGGTGCAGTAATCAGTGAGTTTGGTTCCATAGATGAGCTGTTGCAAGAGTTAAATGTTTCAAAAGAAGAAGCGCCGATTGATGATTGGTCCGATGCCATCACAGAAGACGATGCGTTTGATTATTGGGGAACTGTGCGACACTTTGCTTTCTCGTTATCTATAGGAATCGGTTTTTGTATCGCATCCCTAGCAGCCTTGATGCTCTTTGTTAGTATATATGCTGAGACCTTTGGAATAATGGTGATGTTTCTTTTTATCGCCATCGGGGTCGGTTTTATTATCTCTAGCAGTTTGCACTTTTCCGGTGCGCGTAAACAGTTGGATGATCGTCCAATAAAAAGGGATGCCAAACGAGAAGCCGCTCAGCAACTCGCAAATTATGAAAAAAGTTTTCGGATTGGTCTTGTTTTAGGAATTGGTGCCTGTATTTTATCAATTGCGCCTGTACTTTTAAGTGAATTGTTTTATTATTCTGTTGAATTTGGGATTTCCTTGTTTTTCTTGACGGTTGCAGCAGGTGTGTTCTTTATTATTTATGTAAGTATTATCCGTACAGGCTTTGCGAAGCTGGCAACTGAGACGTATTTTATTCGCGACGAAGACCATCCGGGGGATCGAGCAACACGTCATAAATATGGCGAATCCGCTGGTAGAGTTACCTTTTTTCGAACAGTCTACTGGCCAGTGATTTTGGTCGTTTACATGCTTTGGTCCTTCATGTTTCATGCATGGGCTTACTCTTGGGTCATTTTTGTTGTTGGTGGTGTCTTAGAGGACTACTTTATCGGACATACGAAAGCAAAAAAATAAGAGACACTTCAATCGAGAGTGCTTTCTTTACTTTTAAAAAAAGGAAGATTATAATACGCCTTGTAACTGAACCAATCAAAATAGAACTTCGAGAAATATGGTTCTCTCAATGCTTTTTTAAAGTTCAGAATACAAGAAAAGAGGCAATGAATATGTTAGAAATTCATTATCTGAAAAATGGCAGCAAAGAAATAGCAACAGTCGAATCTCCGGAGCGCTTTCTCGCAAGTCAATACTTGGAAGTTCCACCTTTTCAAGACCATTACCCAGTCGAAGAAGTTTTTTTAGACGGTAAGCGGATTACATTGAGGGATCGAACGATCAGTGGATTGTTCAACTATTTAAATACTAAATAAAAAATTGCCTTTTTCTATGGCTCACTTTACTTGGTGAGGAATCATAGGAAGAGGCAATCTTTTTTATTTAATTGAGAATGAGAGGTGTAATTGAGAATCTAACAAGTAGGGAATTGAAATGGAAACGATTAGTCAAACTTACAACTATACTCTATTTGTATTGGATAGGAAATAAATATGCTCATTTCTGAGGAGGATAACATTTTTTTTGACTATTTCTGAATAAACTATTGCTTTTTATAGTTAGATATACTAATAATTAATAGAGATTATTCTCAAATAATTATTCTAATTGGAGGAAATGATATGTCATTAATTGGAAAAGAGATTGGTTCATTCGAAGCGAAAGCTTACCACAATGGAAAATTTATCGATGTTTCATCAGAAGATTTTAAAGGAAAATGGAACGTTGTTTGTTTTTACCCTGCAGATTTCTCATTTGTTTGTCCGACAGAGCTTGAAGATTTGCAAGATCAATATGCATCATTAAAAGAATTAGGCGCAGAAGTTTATTCTGTATCAACAGATACTCATTACACTCATAAAGCATGGCATGATCATTCTGATGCCATCAATAAAATCGAATATATCATGATTGCAGATCCTTCTCATGTGATCTCAGAGATCTTTGATGTACTAGATGAAGCTTCTGGGTTGTCTCAACGTGGAACATTCATCATCGATCCAGATGGCGTAGTCCAAACAGTTGAGATCAATGCGGACGGTATCGGTCGTGATGCTAGTGGCTTGATCGATAAAATCCGTGCTGCACAATATGTCCGTACTCATCCAGGTGAAGTATGTCCTGCAAAATGGAAAGAAGGCGAAGAAACTTTAACGCCAAGCTTAGACCTTGTAGGCAAGATTTAGGAGGCTCTCATGGCATTAGATAAGGCAATCAAAGACCAACTGACGCAGTATCTCGCGATGCTAGAATCAGAGGTTGTTTTTGCGGCAACTTTAGGTGAGGATGATTCTTCCACGAAAGTACGTGAATTCTTAGAAGAAATCGCAGAAATGTCGCCAAAAATCACTATCCAAGCTGTAGCAAGTGAACGGACACCAAGCTTTTCGATCAATCGTCCCGGTGAAGAAAGCGGCATCGCTTTTGCTGGTTTACCGTTAGGACATGAGTTCACTTCGTTTATTTTAGCGTTGCTTCAAGTAAGCGGTCGTCCGCCGAAAATTGACGAAGCACTTCAAAAGCGCATCAAAGCGATCGATAAGCCATTACATTTTGAAACCTATGTCAGTTTGACCTGCCATAACTGTCCTGATGTTGTTCAAGCGTTAAATATCATGGCAGTGCTAAATCCTTCCATCAGTCACACCATGATCGAAGGTGGGATGTTCAAAGAAGAAATTGACAAGAAAAAAATTATGGCTGTGCCAACCGTCTTTTTAGACGGTGAAGAATTTGCAAGCGGCCGACAAACGATCGAACAGTTGTTGGAAAAAGCAGCTGGTCCGACGAGTAAAGATGACTTTGCTGAAAAAGAGCTTTTCGATGTGTTAGTTGTCGGTGGCGGACCTGCAGGCGGAAGCGCAGCGATTTATGCAGCGCGTAAAGGCATCAATACTGGGATGGTCGTCGAAACAATGGGTGGACAAGTAATGGAAACCCTGGGGATCGAAAACATGATCGGTACTCCTTATACCGAAGGACCAAAATTAATGCGTCAGGTAGAAGAGCACATCAACGAATACAATGTAGACGTGATGAAAGGGCAGCGTGCGAAAGATATTCGTCGCAATGATGTCATCGAAGTTGAATTAGAAAATGGTGCAGTATTAAAAACCAAAACGGCCATTTTAGCAACTGGCGCTCGCTGGCGTAACATCAATGTTCCAGGAGAAAAAGAATTCAAAAATAAAGGTGTTGCCTATTGCCCACATTGTGACGGTCCGTTATTTGCTGGGAAAGAGGTTGCTGTCATTGGCGGCGGAAACTCTGGGATCGAAGCAGCGATCGATTTAGCTGGCATGGCAAAACACGTCTATGTTCTTGAATTTTTACCGGAACTAAAAGCGGACCTTGTGCTACAAAACCGTTTGAACACGTTAGAAAATGTGACTGTTATTACGAATGCGGCAACGAAGGAAATTGCTGGATCCGATCATGTCGAACAATTGACCTACGTTGATCGTGAAACGAATGGCGAATTCACATTAGCTGTTGAGGGTGTCTTCATCCTGATTGGCTTGATGCCGAATACCGAATGGTTAAAAGATCGCATCGTTTTAAACGAACGCAATGAGATCGTCGTAGACAAACACGGCGCAACCAATATTGAAGGGGTCTTTGCAGCAGGGGATTGTACCGATAGTGTATACAAGCAGATCATCACTTCAATGGGTTCAGGTGCCACTGCGGCATTAGGTGCCTTTGATCACCTGATTCGCTCGTAAGCGCCTTGCATCATTTAAAATCAAAAAACGTCTCAGGCGCTTTTAGGAGCTACTGAGCGTTTTTTCTTTTTGTAAGGGCAGTTTGGGTGCAGTTGACAGAAGGACAGCTTCTATATTACAATGAAAAAAACTCGTTCAAAAAAGAAAGAGGTATATTGATGAGTGTCGTAGGTATCTAATCAGCCAATTAAAACAAATAAGCAAAAACAGACTGTTTATTTGTTGTGCCTGTAGATACCGATAAAAATCGTTATTGATGAATCAGGTGATGGGAGACTATCGCTTTTTTTGTACACTTTTTTGGACGGGGATCTGATCGGAATCCTCAGGCACAAGAAAGGATAACTCATGAAGATACCTCAAGCAACTGAATTTGAACAAATTAAAGAACAAGTAAGTAAAAAAATAATCAGCGATTACGGCAAAGCGCGCTTTGCGAATGAAAAACCAGCAGCGACGATCCACTCTGCCCAAAAACGAGTGACAGAGACCACTGAAGCGATGGCACTATTAGCTGCTGGTCGTCAAGTGCCTTTTATGGGGCTGCAGCATGTCTTACACCATACGGAGAAAATTGAAAAAGGGTTTGTTTTAGAACCACAGGAGCTTATCGAATATGGAGACTTTTTACGGTCTTTTCGAATCATCCGTCAATTGTTCGAAAAGAATCAATCGATTGCCCCAAGATTACATCAATATGCACAAGGGTTAGAAGACTTTTCTGAAATCGCCGAAATGATTTTCCAAAAGATTCGCAATGGTCAGGTTGATAGTAATGCCAGCCGAGAATTGCGGAAAATTCGCGGTACGATCGAAAAATATGAAGCTGATCTGAAAAAAGTTTTTGCAAAGTTTTTTAAGGAAAGTCGCTATTTACAAGAAAATCGTGTCATCAAAAAGAACGACCGATATACGTTACCTGTGCGTGCTGAATTTCAACAGCAATTTAACGGAACGATCATCGAACGTTCCAATAAACGAGCGACTGTCTTTATTGAACCGGAGGCAGCTGCCCGTTTAAATGATCGATTGATCTTGGCACAAGCAGAAGAAACAGCCGCTCAATACCAAGTGTTGTCAGAGTTGACAGGGGCGATCGCCGAACAAATGAACGCCGTGTTTGCCTGTCTTGACATTTTAGTTGTGCTGGATATTATTTTTGCTCGGGGAAAATATTGTCGAGAAATCAATGGGCAGCCGATAACTATGACTGAGAAAGAAGTTTTGCTTCTTGATCAAGTCCGCCATCCTTTGCTGGGGCGTGATGCGGTTCCTCTTTCTTTAAAACTTGGCGAAGAAAACCGCTGCATGGTCATCACTGGACCCAATGCTGGAGGCAAGACCGTCGTCTTAAAAACCGTTGGACTTGTTTGCGCCATGGCTCATTATGGCTTATTTCCAGCGCACAATGGCAAAAGCATTGTTCCGTTTTTAAAAAGTCTTTGGATGGATATTGGCGATCAACAAAGTCTAGAAAATTCTTTAAGTACCTTCTCTGGGCACATGTCGAACATTGCTCAGATTATGAAGAATGCTACCCGACACAGTATTGTTTTATTGGATGAAATCGGCAGCGGCACTGAGCCTAATGAAGGGGCTGCTTTGGCGATCGCCATCATGGAATCCATCTATCGCTCAGGAGCTTTAATGATCGCAACAACGCATTATGGTGAAATCAAGCAGTTTGCCGTCGATCATCAAGATTTCGAAACAGCGGCAATGGCTTTTGATGCCAAAACCTTGACACCAAAATATCGTTTGCTGACGAATGCAGTCGGTGATAGTAATGCGTTTTGGATTGCCGAAAAGATGGCGATCCCCGCTGACGTAGTCCAAACAGCAAAGGAATATTTAAAGCATAAAACCTATTCTTTTGAGAAGGAACCTTTTGAAAAGGGGAAGAAACAACCCCCTCAACAAGAAGCCAAGATAGATCTTATTTTTCAAAAAGGAGACTTGGTCTTTTCAACAGAACATAACCAGCGCGGGATTTTTTATGAGTATTTGGAACAAGGACAAGCGAAAATTTCAATTGAGAAACAATTTTTTGTTGTTGCCGCACGTCGCTTGCAACTCCTCACAAAGCGAGAGGTGCTCTATCCCGCAGGTTATGATCTTGATCAGCTATTCGTTGAGTTTGCGCAGCGCAAGTTTACTCGAGATATTGAACGGGGATCAAAAAAAGCGCAGAAGCAGTTACGAAAAGCAGCGCAAGAACGGCAAACCAATCGACCCGTGGATTGATAGATTAAGAAAACTTTCAATCGATAGACCAAAATCAAGCAAGCAGTCCTTTTTCAGCACCTAGAAAAAGGACTGCTTTTTTTAAATGTTCGTTTTTTTAATAACGTCCTTTATCGATGCCGTTCCTTTGTTTGGATGATTATTTTGGTTGTTTTTTCTTTATAGAGCAGAAAATATTCGAAATATCTAAATTCTTTAAGAAAAGTTAAAGAAAAATAAAAATAACAGAGAATTGGTTGTATCTTTATTCGAGGAAGGGTACCATTCATATTGGATTGAAAAATAACATATAACCTTGTTAGGTGAGGCTCCTATACAAACACAAGCTATTGCGCAGAAACGTCGAAAGACGCCAATGTGTAAAACAGGAATTGTCGGATTAAGGCTTTTCATAAAATAGCTAAGAGAGCAAATGACTTTCTTTACGTTGTATAGTGCTAAAACTCGGACGATGAGATTGCTGCTAAAGTCTGACGTCCTAAGAGAAGTGAGACTTTTTTGCTTTTCTTTCTGATGGATGACGAAGCTCATAGAGCAAAATAACTGGTACCGTCTGAACACCTACTCCAAGGCAAGAGGAGTGGAAGCAATGATAGAAAAAAAGAAGATCGATTGGCTGCTGATCATAGCTTATTTGCTATTGAGCCTTATCGGTCTTTTAATGATTTATAGTGCAAGTTCATACCGTTTATTAACGAGAGATCAACCACCAGCGTCGCTATTTATCCGTCAATTGGTCTTTTTGTTACTTAGCTGGGTTCTTTTATTCATTATTCAGCGGACGCGAAGAGAGATTTTGCTTAGCAAATACTTAGCGATCGGTCTGCTAGCATTTGGGATCTTTACCTTGCTCTTAGCTCGTTTGCCCTTTTTCGGTGTCTCTGTTAATGGGGCACAACGCTGGGTCTCGATCGCAGGGATTCAATTTCAACCATCAGAGATTGTGAATGTAGGGATGGTCTTGTACCTCGCTCATTACTTTCAAACAGCAAAAACCACCTTGCAGGAAATGAAACGTCCGCTTTTCGTTTTGTTTTTGTGCTGTGTGTTGATCCTGATTCAACCGAAAGTAGCCGGTGTGATGATTTTACTCTTTCTAGCATTTGTCATGATAACTACGGTACAAGTCCCCGTGAAGCTGACGGCTCTTTTATTTGGTGGCTTAGTGATCAGTCTATTCCTGGTTGCACTGTTGATCATGTTTTTAGGTGACAATGATTTATTGCCCCACATGTTTATGCACGTATATAACCGAATTCGCTTAGTAGGCGATCCATTCTCCGACCCTTACAATCAGGGGTTCCAAATGATCCATTCTTACTATGCTTTATTTAATGGAGGGCTTACTGGTCTCGGTTTAGGAAACAGTATTACGAAAAAAGGCTTTTTACCAGTTGCGGAAACCGATTTTATTTTTTCCGTTTTAGTAGAAGAGCTTGGCTTGCTTTTCGGGATTTTTGTTATTGGCTTATTATTCGTAATCATCTTACGTTTATTTATTCGTTCCGCAGCTATTGAAAACCCTCAGATTGGATTGATATTGCTAGGAACAAGTACATTACTTTTGTTGCAAACAAGTATCAATATAGCCAGTATTTTAGGGTTGATGCCGATGACGGGGGTACCGTTACCATTTATCAGCTATGGTGGCTCCAGTTACTTTATTCTTTCATTTGCCTTTAGTATGTGCCTGAAATTAGAGCGAGAGGAGGGCAAACGAAATGAAGTTCCTCAAACGACATGATGCAAACTATGCCTTGCTGCTACCCGTTTTTCTACTTTTTTTGCTAAGCATTTGGGTACAACATCAAGCTTCTGTAATGGATGGCAATGATCCTTCTGGAATCGTTTTTCGACAGCTCGTTTTTTGTGTTCTATCCGCCATCGCGCTCTTCGTTACGAGTTTGATCCCAACCAATTTGCTCTTACGCTTTTCGGGTCTTTTGTATGTATTGGCACTAGGTCTGATGGCTTCTCTTCATTGGTTCTACGATCAAACGATGTTTGAACAGACGCATACCAAACGCTGGATCAGAATCGGCGACTTTACCATTCAGCCCTCAGAGTTTATGAAAGTGGCCTTTATGCTTTTTATGGTCTATCTCACCTTAGTGTATGAAAAACGAAAAGCCGAACGGACCATTAAATCTGATTTGATCTACGTCACTAAGATCTTGCTTTATAGTATACCGACATTTCTATTGATGTTTATGCAACGGGACTTTGGTACAAGTTTAGTGTTTATTGTGATGTTAGGGGCTTTATTTATTATCTCGGGTGTTCATTGGAAAATTTTGACCGTAGTGATCGGTTTGATCGCAGCCCTCGGCGCTATTTTATTGCTGCTCGTGTTTACGGAATGGGGCAATCGTGTCTTGTTTCGACTTCATTTCTCGCAGTATCAATTAGACCGAGTGCGAGCTTGGGCAGATCCCCTAGCGTACCAAGACTCTATCGCGTTCCAACAAGTTCGCAGTATGTGGGCGATTGGCTCAGGAGGCTTATTGGGAGCGCCTGACACCCATACGACAGTGTACGTGCCGGTTCGTGAATCAGATATGATTTTTACAGTTATTGGTGAAACCTATGGCTTTTTAGGAAGTACCTTAGTGATCTTCTTGTATTTTTATCTCATCTATCAAATCATCTTCGCCGCGTTAAAAACGAATAACAAGGCGTCGGTCTATATCGCCATCACGTACGTTTTTGGCTTAGTCTTTCAGATCTTTGAAAATATCGGAGCGGCGATTGGGTTGCTGCCATTAACGGGAATTCCTCTGCCATTCTTAAGCCAAGGAGGAACCTCGTTGATTGCGATCAGTATTGCGATGGGAATTATTTTTGGGTTAGAAAAATTTCCGACTAAAGCGAAGAAACGATCGTACGCATTAAAAGAAAGTAGGGGATTAACATGAGCAAGACAGCAAAACAAGGGGTGATAGGTGGACTGCTTTGTAGCTGTTTCGCATGGTTGTTTTTCCTTGTAGCATTAGAGCCGCAGTGGTTCCAAACGCTTGATACCCTGTTTTCCCACGTGCCTCAATGGCGGACGGCTACAGTAGAAGCGATTTTTGTTCCGCTTGCTAGCACGGCAACGATCGTCCCGATAGCGGCTATTCATTTTCTATTGGCAGCAATTTTGTTTCTTCGGAAGAAACGGATCGAGAGTTTTTGGTTGATGGGAAATATGATCATAATCAGTGGTGTTGGCCAAGTGATCAAGAAATTCGTTGATCGCCCAAGACCGGAGTTTGCTGACAGTATGGAACGGGCGTCCGCCAGTTTTCCAAGTGGGCATACGCTATTAGCGACCACGCTAATTATTTCTCTCCTCTTTTTCTTCGCACAAACAGCTTCTGGCAAAAGAGGCAAACGTCCTATTAGCCAAAAACTAGCTATGTTTTTGGGATTGGTTTATTTACTGCTTATTATGATGAGCCGCTTGCTATTTGGGGTTCACTATCCTAGTGACTTGTTAGCGAGTATCTTATTGGCAAGTGGAATCAGCTCGATTACGTGTTCAATAGTTTTTTCAATAAAAAAAAGGGTGCTTAGGGGGGAATAAATTGAGTTTGGTAAAAAAAATAATTATTGTATTTTTGGCTTTGCTTACAGTGGTTGTGGCATCGGGGACTGCGTACGGAATCAAAGTATATTTTCAAGTTGAAAATGTTGCGCACTCGATTCATCGGCCGATAGAAGGAAGACAAGAAGCAGAGGTGATAGAAAACACAGAGCCTTTAAGTCTGCTTTTGCTAGGAATTGCCAATGATGCTCGCCGGCAAACAGATTATCGTGCCAATACGATCATGATTGCAACGTTGAATCCAGTTACGAAAAAAACGACACTTACGAGTATTCCCAGGGATGCGTATGTTGAAATTGTTGGTCAAGGATATGAAGATAAAATCAACCACGCACATTCCTTTGGCGGAGCAAAGATGATGATTGAAACAGTGGAACAATACCTTAATGTTCCGATTCATCATTATTTTTCTTTAAATATGGATGGTATGGCAGATCTAGTTGATGCGATTGGCGGTATTACCGTTGAAAACGATTTTGCATTTACTGCTGAGGATATCTATTTTGAAGAAGGTATCCTTGATTTGGATGGCTGGGAAGCACTTCAATATACTCGTATGCGCAAAGATGACCCCGAAGGTGACTATGGACGCCAACGTCGTCAGCGAGAAGTGACAGAGATTTTGGCGAATGAATTAGTTTCTCTATCAAGCGTGATGCGGATTCAGGATCTGTTAACGATTATTGGGGAAAATGGTGAAACAGATTTAACGTTTTCTCAGATGAGTCAACTATTCACCCAATATCAATCGGCACTCGTTACTGTCGAATCTTACCAAATGGCGGGTACTGGGTTCACTGGCGATGGCTTTAGAGGTGAATACGGTATCTCTTATCAAGAAGTGTCGCCTGAAGAACAACAAGCGACGAGTCAGCGTTTAAAAAGCGAATTAATGCTTGATTAAGTAAGCCTTGGGTTTAATTAGTAATAACACCACTTCCTCTTTGTTCCTCTAGTAAATCGTGATTAGAGTTGACAGCTGCTTTTCCTCAGGATACTCTTTAGTCAAGCAAAGCAATTCGGCTTGAAGGGTAGCAAGATCCTGTTCGGAGAAGGACTGTTAACTCTTTATTTGTTGCTATATCGTTTGGTTAAAAGTTACAAGGGGGGAAAAGAATGACTATCATCTTTAAAGATCAATTACCAGCGGATTCAAATCAGATACTCGCTTTATATAAATGTGTTGGCTGGGTCGCCTATACGAAAGAGCCAGAGCGACTATTAAACGGCCTAGCTCAGTCGCAGGTGATCACTGCCTATGTTGAAGAGCAGCTAGTCGGACTTATTCGATGTATAACCGATGGACAAACTATTCTTTATATTCAGGATCTGTTAGTAGCGCCAGCGTTCCAACGTCAAAAAATTGGCCAGCGATTGCTCAAAAAAATGCTGGCGAGATATCCATCGATTCGACAAAAGGTTTTGATCACGGACAACACAGAGAAAACGCGCCGATTTTATGAGTCTTGCGGCTTTTCCTCTGTAGAAACGCAGCAAATTGCAGCATTTATTTATTTACCTAAAAACGAGTAAATAGCCAGAGACCCGATCGCTAGTTGAAAATGGTCAATTTATTAACGGTTTTATGTTTGATGAAGGAGTGGGAGAAATGAAGCTGCGATTTGCGTTATTTGTGTTAAGTTTAGTGATTGGTGTTGGCGCATGTGGAGGAAGCATGCTGGCGTTTATGAGTATTGAGCCATTAAGGAAAGGACAGTCATTTGCTGGGTTGGAATCGTCCATGCTCCAAGGAACGCCATTTACAACATTTTTGATTCCCGGGGTGTTTTTGCTAATTGTGTTAGGACTGGGCAATTTATTGTCAGCTATCCGATTGTGGCGCAACCAAGGGTATCATGGCGAATTGCTTTTAGGCATCTGTTTAGTTATCTGGATCATTGTTCAAGTGATTTTATTAAGGGGCGGGAATGTTTTGCATCTGATTTTCTTAGTGTTAGGTTTACTCCAGCTCGGTGTGGCAGCTTACTGTATCAAACACTTGCAACTCTCGGTTCCTTTTTCTGCTCATCAAAATTGATTTTGCAGAAGGGTTTTATGGGGGAAATAATTAAATTACTCAAAAGTTTCCTATGTAAAACGTGGATTTTTGAAAAAATATTCGCAAAAGGATCATTCGCTTAAAAAATTATGATAAACTGAAAGAAGTGAACGTATTTTCTAGAATCAGGAGGATCAATTATTGGAGTTTCTTAAAAAATCAAAAATTTTTGCAGGTCTGGTGATCGTCTGCCTTTTAGGGATCGCCGTCTGGATCTATTCAAATATACTGTTTGTTTTTCGACCATTAGAAGCAATCTTTTCTAGTGTCTTTTTACCTGTACTGATATCAATTTTTATTTTTTATATCTTTTTGCCTTTCTTTAATTGGGTAAAAAGAAGGACGAAAAAGAAAAGCATCGCGCTGTATGCGACACTGTTGTTGATCGTTTTTGCAGCTTATTTGATCATTCAGGTGATTGGACCCGCATTAGCCTATGAGATGGGACGCTTTATCAATCAAATACCCGTTATCATCAATTTAGTGATCGATAACATCGATCATTCCTATTTGGAGGAACTTTTCGGTCCTTTCATTGATTCGATCGATATTTCGCAAGCGAGTAATTTCGCTTTGCAGTTTATTACAGGGGCAACGAATAGTCTGACGAGTTTGATCTCCATCGTTTCTCACTCAGCGATCGTTTTGTTTACGATCCCACTGCTCTTAGTCTATATGTTTAAAGACGGTGAGAAAGTGCCAGACTTTTTAGCAAACAAAACACCGAAAAAGTACCAAGGTTTGATGCGTCAATTATGCAGTGATTTCCACCAAGCAGCATCTGCTTATATTGGCGGGAAATTGCTTGTATGTTCGTACGTTGCCGTTTCCAGTTATTTGATTTTTTCTTTGCTAGGTTTGCAGAATGCGTTGCTTTTAGGCCTGATTTGCGGTGTCTTGGATATCATCCCATACTTCGGACCATTTATCGGAGCGGCACCCGCATTTCTATTTGCTTTAAGTTTAGATATCCGTACCGCCATTTTATTGGTAGTGGGCATCACGATCATTCAATTGGGTGAATCGTATCTAGTTTCACCTCTAGTAATGAATAAAGTGTTGCATATCCATCCGATTATTGCGGTGTTCTTATTATTGATCGCCGGCAACTTGCTGGGATTTGTTGGTATGATCGTTGCACTTCCAGTGTATTCGATCATTATGGCGATGTCTGGCACGCTACTCCGTTTTTTCCAGGAACGCAAACTAGAACGTTCTGTGATCGACAAGGAGTCATTGTAACAATAAAACTTGCTGTTGAAGAAATCTTCATCAGCAAGTTTTTTGTTTTAGATGACACATAGCACGGTACAAAGACTCATGCTATACTGATTGAAACGAAAACGACGATAGGAGTGAGGAAATGAAGGTTTTGTGGAATGATCAGATCATTGATCGAGAGGCAGTGAGAATTGATATCGAAGACCGTGGCTATCAGTATGGTGATGGGATCTATGAAGTTATCCGAATATATAATGGCCACTGTTTTATGTTAGCGGAGCATATGGCTCGATTGGAAAGCAGTGCACAAAAAATTAAGCTAACGTTACCCTATTCGATTCCCCAATTGACTGAAAACCTAAAGTTACTCATTAAGACTGAAGGAATCACAGAAGGAGAAATCTATCTTCAGATCACCCGAGGAATCGCTTCTCCGAGAAATCACGAGTTTCCACCAGCTGGATCGGTCAAAGGGGTGGTGACGGCAAATGTGATCCCCTTTGAACGACCAGATGAAATGCAGCAAGCAGGGCTTTCGGCAACCGTCCTTCCTGATGAACGCTGGTTGCATTGTGATATCAAATCATTGAGTTTGTTAGGGAATCTTTTGGCGCTGGATCAAGCGATCGAAGCTGGCTTCGATGATGCGATACTGCAACGAGATGGCTTTTTTACAGAAGCATCTGCATCCAATCTCTGGTTTGTCATTGATGGGATCGTCTATACTCATCCGGATGGGCGTTTGGTGTTACCGGGAATCACGAAATTGAAGGTCCTTCAGTTGTGTCGCCAATTAGAAATTCCCTATCGAGAAGAACCCGTCCCGATTGAGGCACTACGCAACACGCAAGAGTGTTTCTTGACCAACTCAGTTTGGGAAATCGTTCCGATCGTTGCCATTGATGGGAAACCCGTTGGCACTGGCGTATTGGGTTCAATCACGAAACAATTGCAAGCAGCGTATATCGCTGCCACAAAGAATAAAAGCGATTCATTGTGATTATGCAATAGAAACCACCTAAAAAAGCTTTGGCAACACCCAGTATTTTTAAGGCTGGGTGGGACCAAAGCTTTTTCTTGCGTTGAAAATTATTTCTTACCATTCACTAGGATTCCACAACTTCCCGTCAAGTTCTCCTTGTTTCAATTCGATGCGGGTTTCTTGCTGCTGCAACAACTGTCCCAGCTCTTGCAAAAATGCTTTTTCATGGTAATCAGTGGTTTCTTGAATGGATTGTTCTATCAGCGGTGTTAGCCAATCATGCCCCATCAAAGCACCTCCAATTCAGCTAAAGCATCTTCTAATTCGTTCAATGTTTCATGGTTTTCCTGCAACAGGGATAGCAAAGGAGCAAGCTGCGGTTTTTTAGAAACCAAATGTGCCAGTTTCTCAGCAAACCATTGTTGCTTTTGGTCAAACGTAAAGGGAGCGGGCATCGATAATAATTGCTGATAGGCAATGACAAAGGCACGCTTTTCTTTTTCCGTTTTATACATCAGTTGGTCAAGGACAACGATGGGTAACACGGTCATTTGGTGTTTTTTTGCCATCAGTACGAGTGGATGCAAAATTTCGTTAAAGGTCGTATTTTCTCGACCGCCTAACTGAAATTCTTTGGCAGCAACACCAGTAGAAACGGCGAAACTGATTTCTTTTCCCACCAAAGCAGGCGCGCAATTTTCCCAAACCGTATCGATCCAAGCTTTCATTTTTGCTGGAACACTGTACCAATATAAGGGGAATTGTAAAACCAAACGGTCACAGTTTTGCAGCAGCGCCTGTTCATCGGCAAGAGAAAAGTCAGAAAAATCATCAAGAAAGTGTATGGTGACATTAGGAAGTTTGGCACTTTCACTGAAAAAACGTTGGGAAAGAGAGTTGTGGAAATCTGGGTGGCTAGCCACCACTAAGGTTTTTATCATGAGATTGATCATCCTTTCCTACTACATGTACCATATTTTACCAGAAAGGGAAACTAGTCTGCTTTGCTTTTCGTAGTGTTGGTCCTCTTTTAGTTTGATTTAAGGTACCTCGTCTATATTCATTGATAAGGAAGTGTCAGTAACGACTTACACGTGAAGGAAATGGGGGAATAGAGGATGGAACCAAACGATCCCTTGATCAAAGGTCTAGCAAATGTAGTAATGTTCGCCGCCAATACAGTGGAATATGTCGAAAATAAACTTGCCAGTTGCCGACAACGAATATCTGGAAAGCAACCCTCAAAAGAAAGTGACTATGGCAATGGGCAAGAGTTTACAGAATTGACTGCGCAAAAATGATAGATAGAGAGAAAATAGAAGAAGTGGCTCACCTTTTACCTGGTGAGTCACTTTTTTACTGTCAAGTTCTTCATCATCAGTTGGTACTTTTCTTGAGGGAAGGTATAATGAGTAAATGAAGCATAGTGGAGAGGAGAAGAATGAAGAAACAGTAGAGAGGAGAAGCAGGTGATGAACCATTTATACAAACGAATCCAATACAAAATCCCTGAGCTAAACCGAGCAGAACGAACCGTCCTTAACTATTGTTTGAGGGCGCCTGAGAAAGTTTCGGAAATGACGGCCGATGAGTTAGCTTCTCAAACCTATACTAGTCAAGCAACGATCAGTCGAATGGCGAAAAAGCTTGGCTTTACGGGTTTTCAAGAATTCAAATTTTCATTGAAAAGTTATCAAAGCCTTGAAAGAAACGAGTCTGCTACCCAAGCCTCTCTTGGCTTATCCCCACTGATCAAGCAAATGATTGACCAGCTGACGACATCCTTATCAATGATTGAAGAAGCTGACTTTCAGCGTGCCGTGGAAATGCTGCAGCAAGCACAACGAATCGAATTTTTCGCTTTAGGGCAAAGTGCGCCGGTCGCATTATCTGCAAGTCGAAAATTGCGCTTTTTAGGTAAAACAGTGGGTGCATCAACGGATTGGGATGAATTGACAACCATCGCGAACCAACTATCAAAAAATGATTTAGCTCTTTTTATTAGTCATAGTGGAGAAACGATCGGGATGCTAAATTATGCTACTCGTTTGAAACAAAGAGGCGTGCCGATTTTAGCCTGTATTGGTCAACCAAAAAGCACGTTAGAAAAGCTTGCCACCTTCTCTTTTCCTGTTGAAATGACAGCGATTTATCATCATGAAGTCGATTTGAGCCCGCGGATCTCCTTAGCGGCGTTACTGGATATTTTAATTATTCAATACGCCAATCAAATCGAAGCAGGACTTGATCCTGAATGACCATTCCATTTTGTGAATGGTCATTCTTCTTTGGGGAACTGTATTGTAAGCCTTCTTGATATCGTTTACATTTTAAGAGATAAAAGTGTTAGGAGGAAATGATATGCAAAAAGGAAAGAAAGCAAGCTGGATGGAAATTTTTCAAGGACTTGGGAAAACATTTATGTTGCCAGTCGCTTTACTCGCATTCATGGGTTTATTTTTAGGGATTGGTAGTTCATTTTCATCGTCTTCAACGATCGACGTTTTCCCATTTTTAGGTGCCCCTTGGCTCCAAGTGGTTTTTCGTTTCATGTCAACGATCGGTGGGTTTGCCTTTAGTTACTTACCCGTCATGTTTGCGATGGCGATTCCTTTAGGTCTAGCAAGAAAAGAGAAGGGAGTTGCGGCATTCTCAGGCTTTGTGGGCTATGTCGTGATGCATTTATCCATCAATTTTTATTTGCAAGAAACGAATCAATTAGCTGCTGCAGATCAACTACGAGAAGCAGGGCAAGAGATCGTTTTTGGCATTCAAACATTATCAATGGGTGTTCTAGGAGGTATTATCGCAGGATTGATCGTTTATAAATTGCATATGCGCTTCTACCATTTTCAATTGCCAGATAGTTTTGCATTCTTTTCAGGAGCACGTTTTGTTCCAATCATCACCTCGCTTACTTTAGCTATGGTCGGGGTGATCATTCCGATGATTTGGCCGTTGTTTGCTATGATCATCACAGGAATCGGACATTTGATCCAACAAGCTGGTCCTTTCGGTCCGTTCTTATTTGGTTCAGGTGAGCGCTTGTTACTGCCATTTGGATTACACCATATTTTGGTTTCCATGATTCGCTTTACCGAAGCCGGGGGAAGTCAGCTGATCGATGGTCAGCAAGTCTTTGGGGCGTTGAATATTTTTTATGCGGAATTACAAAACGGCTTGAGCATTTCACCAAGTGCAACTGCGTTCTTGTCTCAAGGGAAGATGCCAACCTTCATGTTTGGCTTACCGGCAGCAGCATTAGCTATGTACCACACGGCAAAACCTGAGAATCGTTCAAAAATAAAAGGTTTATTGATTTCAGGCGTCATTGCAACTTTTGTGACAGGAATTACTGAACCAATCGAATTTTTATTCTTATTCATCAGCCCTTTATTATGGATTTTTCATGTCATCATGACAGGTGCTGGATTTATGGTAATGAGTCTATTAGGTGTCACGATTGGAAATACCGATGGGGGCGTGCTTGATTTTCTTATCTTTGGCGTGATGCAAGGCGCATATACAAAATGGTGGCTCGTTCTGATTGTAGGAGCTTGCTGGTTTGCCCTTTATTACTTTGTTTTTAAAACAGTAATCCTTCGCAAGAACTTGAAGACACCTGGTAGAGAAGAGAACAGTGATCAAACGAATGAGTTGGAAGAGGAAATGACCTATTCTGGAAAGAGTGGCTATGATGCCCATGGTATTTTGGCAGCATTAGGGGGAGCAAGCAATATTGATTCTTTAGACAATTGCATTACACGGCTACGCCTCGTTCTAAACGATGGTACATTGGTTGATGATGAACGGCTGAAAAAACTAGGTGCGCTTGGGGTCGTTCACTTAGATGATACTAACGTGCAAGTAATCATTGGAACGAAAGTAACAACAGTCAGAAATCAACTTGATGCGATTCTTTAGCAAAATTGTCAAGTAGTAGGAGTGAAGAAAATGTTTTTTGATGAACCAATCAATCGTAAAGGAACCCAGTGTACTCAATGGGATTATGTTGAAGACCGTTTTGGTGAAAAAAACTTGTTGCCATTTACGATTTCCGATACGGATTTCAAGGTGCCAGCTGCAGTTGAAGCGGCACTTATCAAGCGGATGCAGCACCCGGTTTTTGGGTATACACGTTGGAATCATAATGAATTCAAGCAAGCGGTCTGCAAATGGTATTCTGAACGTTTTAACAGCATGATCAAAAGCGATTGGCTGGTCTACAGTCCTTCCGTTATGTATAGCGTTAAACAGCTCGTCACCCTACTCAGTGAACCAGGAGATGGGATCATTATTCAGACGCCAGCATATGATGCGTTTTATAAAATGATCAAAGAGAACAAAAGAAAAATCGTACCTAATGCACTCATCTATGATGCTAAGTCGTATCGCATTGATTTCGAAGAGCTAACAAGATTGATGGCACAGCCTGAAAATAAAGTTCTTCTCCTCTGTAGTCCTCATAACCCAACTGGGAGAGTCTGGCAAAAGGATGAGTTGCAACGAATCATCGAATTGGCGAAAACCCATGATGTATTTATCATCTCTGATGAGATCCATATGGACATTGTAAGAAAAGGACAAAGGCATCAACCGATCATTGATTTGTTGCAAGAAAATGTAGCCCTTGTTACTTCGGGAAGTAAAACATTTAATTTCCCAGGGTTGATTTATTCTTATGGAATCATTCCTGATCCCAAGTTGCGTGAGCGCTTCTTAACTCAGTTAAAAGAAGCCGATGGGTTGAGCTCCACCAGTATTTTTGGCATGACCGCAACGATTGCTGCCTACGATAATGAAAGTAAGTGGGTGGATCAGCTCAATGACTATCTTGATGGTAACATTGCTTATGTGATCGCTTATTTACAGGAACATCACCCAGAACTCATGGTCACGAAAAGCGAAGCCACGTATCTTATGTGGATTGATTGTACAGCACTGGGTTTAACGATGGCGGAATTGCAGCAACGAATGATTCGAAAGGGGAAAGTCGCGATTATGTCAGGGGAGATCTATGGGAAAGAGGGGAGAAATTTTTTGCGCCTAAACATTGGCTGTTCGCGAAAAAAACTCATTGATGGCTTGAAGCGATTCACATTGAGTTTGACATAAAAAAAAACCACTGAGCGATCAGAAAGATCCTGTATTCTTTCTGATCGCCAGTGGTTTTTTAGTCTTTCGTCGTGCGGGGAGCCATTGCAGTAGTAACGGGGATTGGTTCAACGACATGGAAATAACCTTCTTTGTCTTGAATGATCAGCATATCTTGCTGACTCTTGCTCTTGATGATCTCACCTTTAACAATTTCGTTGGTGACAGTCCGATAAATGCTTGTAGTCATGTTCATTCCTCCCAACGGTTTTTACCAATTGATCTTCAATAGGGGGACTAGTACAAATCAATTGCTTGATTTGTACCAGCAAGGAAAAAGAAAACGAATTGGTATCTTTAGTATAGGAGAGCAATGTTTAGATTGCTGCAATTCCATGTAAAGTTTTTGTTAATCCTTTTATTTTCAGCGATTGACTAATCGGCTAAAGAAAAACGCAAGGCCATTTTATTACTGCCAGAATCCACCATTTTTCCTAGTAACGTTGTTGCATTTTTTAAATACAGTTCGGCCATCTCAGCGTTGGCTTCTTCAAGCAGACGAGTAGGCTGCTTGTCAACGGAAGCTTTACGATCAGTTTCTTGTTGGATGCGGCGACAAGCCGCCATCGTTTCCATTTCAAAACGGTTGGCAAGATCACTATAGCGATCGTAGTCGCTGTCTCCAATCAACGCCAAGGTGCGTCCTAACCAATAGCTATTTGATGGATCGTAGGTCTTTGTCGTATCACAATAGCCAAGTGGGGTCTTAGTGATAGCTGCATAAAAGGGCACAACGCCATTGAAGGTATTGGGGCCAAAGGCAAGCCAATGAATGCCAGCGATTGCTGCGGGCACGTGGTTGCGGATCTGTAAAATATGGACTTGCTGGTTGCGATTGAGAGCAATCGATCGGAATTGTGTTTTTTGTGTCTCGCTCCCTGTACCGTAAGGGTCAAATGGCGTATTTTGGAAGTGGGAGCTCAATGCCCATTTTACATCTTCCACGGATAGCTTTTGTTTTGGGTAGCATACAAACGGGAGCTCTTGATCGATCGGTTCAGCGGCTGTTCCGCTAAAGTGTTTTTGAATGTACCATGCCCGCGGGTTATTGTAACGGGTATCTTTTTCTGAGGAGCTGCCAAAAATATGGCGTAGATTAATGCCTTCAAAATCAGGATTTAATTGATAGTCTTCAATCAACTGTTCGAGATCCTGCGAACACAACGTCATTTCTGAGGCGAAGTCGAAGTGATCAATGTTTAGTCGATTGGGTGCCACGACATAGGCATCATCTGGTATGCGAACAGCTGCCCAGTGATGTCCACCGATGGTTTCCATATACCAGATTTCCTCGGCATCAGAAAAAGTGATCCCGTTGGCTTCATAGGTCCCATAGGTTTCTAAGAGTTCCCCTAAGCGCAAAACACCTTCTTTAGCGGAATGGATATAAGGCAGTACGATGCTGACGAAATCAGCTTCCCCGATACCATCTTCCACATATGGATCAATAGCCAAAACGCGTGAATTGGTTGTGATCGTTTCTGTCGCAGTCATGGCGATATTTTCTTCATTGATTCCTGAAGCTGCCCAGACTCCTTGCGATTCATCTGCTTCAGGGGTTGAAGTATAGCGTAATGATTTTGCTGGTAAACTGATTCGACAGTCGCTTAAAACGGCGTAAAATTCATTTCCTTGCTGTTCTGGAGTGATGACGACGAATTTTTGCGGTTCCGAACCGCTTCCAGAATCTTCATTGCGGGCAATCATGGTCGAGCCGTCGATCGATGCTTTTTTTCCTACTAGTAAAGTGGTACAGGACGCTTTTTTTCTATCCATCTTTCCAACACTCCTTCATTTCTTCTTACGAATGATTGAAGCTAGTATACCCATAGTCTCATGGTTTTACAATGCTTTCTATAGAGAGGAGCAAAAAAATTTCGCCTTTTTTATTTATTTTTAGTACAATAAGGTGTTGTAAAAAAAATCAAAGGAGCCATTATTATGAAGAAAACAGTTATTTTTAGTTATATTTTTTTACTAAGTCTGGTTTTTGCCGGCTGTGCCAAACCGTCGATGGATGCGGGAAACTCCTCCAGTGAATCTTCGTCAGTCCAACAAAACGCCGAAGAGCGCACTGCCCAAATCAGCTTCAATAATAAAAGTGAAGAGCAAGACCAGGAAATCGAAAACAAAACGGTCAATTTTAAAGAAGGGGTTTCTTTGATGACTATCATGAAAGAGAACTTTGACTTGGAAGAAAATCAAGGGATGATCACCAGCATCGACGGTTTAGCGCAAGATGAAAAAGCTGGCTATTATTGGACATATACGATCAATGATGAAATGATTACAACTGGGGCAGGTGATACCTTTTTAGGAAACAACGATAAAGTGGTTTTCACCTATGAAAAATTCGAATAAACCACTTGCATTTGCTGGAAAAGAAATTGCTTATTTAGGGCTGCTTGTAGCAGCGGCCGTCGTCGGCAGGTCACTTTTTCAACCCTTACCCAATGTTCAACCAATGACGGTGATCTTTTTATTAGTAACCATCCATTTAGGTCTTAGTCGTGGATTGATCGTTTGTCTGCTCTCGATGCTGATTACCAGTTTTTACATGGGAATGGGAATATGGACGATTGCTCAATTAGTTAGCTATGCAATCATTATTTTGGGGATGTATCTGTTGTCCAAAAGCAAGCTGTTTATGAAACGGTTGCTTTTACAAGTCAGCTACAGTGTATTTGCAGGGTTTGCTTATGGCTTTGTGATATCTTGGATCAGTGTCAAACTTTATGGGTTTCCTAGCTTTTGGGCTTATTATTTTCAAGGATTGAGCTTTGATGCCCTCCACGCAATAGGCAATGGCATTTTTTATCTGTTACTAGCACCGATCTTTCTGCGGCTTTTCCAACACTACTATCCAAAGAACAACAGCGAAGGGCACTAAGCGCTTCGCTTTTTTGTTGAGTTAGCTAGTGTCGGGCAAAACGTCCATGACTAGAGGAAAAGTCTTTGACGATCAAGCGAGGTGAAAGGGGCTATGTGAGGAAACAAGCAGGCATATTGTTGTGCAAAAGCGGTTTCTGCAGGTATCCTTAAGGTATCTAAGGAAGGATGTGGCTTTTGATGAAATGGATCGTGAAAAAAGATGATTTAGAAAGCTACCGTGCGAAGTTCCATGGAAAACTGGCTGGTTATGCCGAGGAAGCCAAAATGATTGCCCTGCCAACACCAAAGTATTTTATCGTGGTGGTTGACGAAGAAAAAATCCACTTGATTCAGTTAGATCTGCAATTTCATGAAAAAGGGATGCAGACAATTATGATCCACGAGATCACAAAATTACAACTAGGCGGTGTGGTAAATAAAAAAGTCCAGATTCAGACACCTTCGACCACTGTCAAACTAATGATCAAACCGTTGGCGATCGGTATCAAAGAGGAGCAAAAAGCCTTGATCGATCGGTTTACCAGAATGTCGCGATAAACATCGGAGGAACACGCGGGAAAAATCAGCTGGATTTTTTCAAAAAAAAAGCAAGGGCAGTTGCCTGCACTTGCTTTTCGTGAGTCCTGTTATTCTGGTGTACCGACGATTTTAATAAACTCATCGATATTCTTGATTTTCATATGCTTGATCACTAACTGTTCCCGCTTGTTCCATTTTCCTTCGACTTCTAATTGGTATTTATTTAAAGGAAGGCGTAAGACATAACTGGCTAAGTAGCGATCCTTAATAATGCAATTCACGATTTTGTGGTCTTCTAAAAGTTGGATACCTGTTAGCATCATTGGCGTTTCTTGAAAAACACGGCTATTGACTAACAATCCAGTGTGGGTTTCGTTCATGGGATCTTCCTTTCTGATAAACCTGGGATAAATCATCTTTCTGTCTGTTATGTTACCTGATTTGCATCAGAAAGGCAATTCCTATAAAAAATCCTCGTTATTATGTGTCACGCAAAAAGAAAGGAGGCAAAAGGAGTGGTTGGGTATAACCGTTTCTCAAAAGAGTTTCAAAAGGCTTCGAAAGAACTCCGTGAAGGGAAGAAGTCCAAAAATGCCAATAAAGGGCTGCGAACACGACAAAAAATCGCTGCTGAAAAAGAACAAAAAGCACAAAATGCTTTTTCGACTGGTTTTTTGATCGGTTCCTTCAGAGAAATATTCCGCAAGAAATAAGCAAGTTCCGCTGCCAAAGCGGGACTTGCTTTTTGTTTAGAATAAATAATTGAAGAAGACACCGTTGAGAAAGGAAAAGCTCAGATAAAATAGAAAAAGTGTCACGATGTCCAGAGGTAAGCCTTTCAGAATTGGCGGAATTGCGGCAATTTGATTTCGTGTATGAACCCCTGACAAAGCACAGGAAAAGAGAAAATACATGCCTACAGCAACAAATAAATTGGTTAAATAATCGGTATAGGGAAATTGGGTCACAGTGGCGATCGTCAGCAAGATGACACTGACTAGGGTCGTCTTTTTTAGATCATTCGTCAAGAAACGTTTTTTTGCTGGAACGATCAGTAAGCATAAACTGGCAGTAATCAAGGCGATGATGGCAGCACTTACCAAATTGGTGACCACTTGATTGCCATAGACAAAGCGATTTTGAAGCAAAAGATAAAAACTTAAACCGCTCAACAAGTATGCGACTGCAATGATCCCTGACAGGAAAACCACCCGTGTCGTCACGTTCGGTTTTTTTTCTTTGACGGTCGGCGCCAAATTTTGACAGGCGTAATTTGTGAGTAGAATGACTAGGAAGACCACTAGTCGATTGGCGATCATCATATGAGAACGCTCCTTTCTTGCGTTTTAGCTCATGATTTTAAGGTTGAACGGGGTCTTTTTTCCTTCCCCTAAAATGCGAAGGCGTAAGAAGCGATCGATGAGTGGAGTAAAACAATTCATGATCAAGATGGCATAGCTCATGCCTTCGTTTGTGAAACCAAAGAAACGGAAGAGGACAACGAGAAGCCCCACGCCTAAGGCAAAAAGATTTTCTCCTGCTTTTGTTCCTGGAGTCGAAGAATAATCAGTCGCCATATAGATCGCACCCAACATGGCACCACCGCTGATGATATGCCCAATCACCGTTTGCCAACTGCCAGTAAAAAGTCCTTCTGGACCAAGGATAAAAGCAAAGAGCCCGATCGTTGCAAAAATAATCAGTGGGATACGAGGGGAGATGATTTTCTTGTAAACGAGAAAAATTCCACCCAGAAGTAAAAGCAAGGCACTGGTTTCACCGATTCGTCCCCCAGTAAATCCTAAAAAAGCATCCAACAGATCAGAACCGCTTAAGGTGTCCCCGGCCTTCATGACAGCTAATGGCGTAGCACCGGAAACGACATCGTTCGCCGTAGCTTGCGAAACCACATCAGGAGCGATGCTGCCAAAAGGTGGATCTGGCCAACTGATCAAAAACATCTGGTTATAAAACAAGCCAATCAACAAGGCGCGACCGCCAAGGGCTGGATTTAAAAAGTTATAGCCGATACCGCCAAAAAATTCTTTGACGATGATCACGGCAAACGCCACCCCGATCACTGGGAAATACCAAGGTGCGGTCGGTGGAAGATTCATCGTTAAAAGCAATGCCGTCACAACGATGCTTAGATCGAAACGAAATGGCCGTTTGATGAGGTAGGACCAAATTCCGTCGGCGGCAAACGCCGTGGCTAGCGCAATGAAAAACAACCCATATACCTTGAGCCCGAAAAGGTAGCCCGAGAATAAAACTGCTGGTAGTAAGGCTAGTACTACACAGCCCATGATTTTGACTGTTTCGTCATTGCTGCGAATATGGGGGCTTGGTGGTGGTTCTTGGTTTTTTCGTTGCTGAAAGAGGCGCTCGCTATCGGAATCCTTGTAGTAATCAGGCACTTTCCTTCGCCTCCTTCTGCAGCTGTGCAACCTTGCCTTTTGCGGCAGTGATGTTGGCAGCTAAGGAACGTTTGGCTGGACAGACAAAGGTGCAAGCACCACAATTGATACACGCTTCTGCCAGCAATTCTTCACATTTTTGATAATCGCCTGCTCGATAGAATTGATCAATCTCCATCGGCATCAGGCGCATCGGACAAGCTTCGACACATTTATTGCAGCGAATGCAGGGGTTTTCGGCATATAGCCAATCGGTTTCTTCATTAAAAACAACGATCCCGTTGCTGCCTTTGGTGACCGGAACCTTTAATGTTTTGACGGATTTCCCCATCATGGGGCCGCCAAGAATCAGCTTGCTGGGCGCACCTTGAAAGCCGCCAGCAAAATCGATCAACTCTCCTGCGAGTGTTCCTAAAGGATTTTTGACGATGCGTGGATGTTGAACATCACCAGTCACGGTTGTATAGCGTTCAATCAGCGGTTTGTCATAACAGACCGCTTCAGCGATGGCAAAGCTGGTGGCAACATTGATCAATACGATCCCAATATCGGCAGTCAAGCCGCCTAAAGGTACCTCCTGATCGGTCAATAACTCTACTAACTGCTTTTCACCACCGGTTGGATAAACAGTTGGGACAGTAACGACTTCTATCGTGTCATCCTCTGCACTTGCGGCTTGCATCGCTGAAATGGCTAGCGGTTTATCATCCTCGATGCCAATGATGATTTTTGGATCAGCTAACAATTTTTGGGCAATTTTTGCCCCTTGGATGATTTTTTGGGCTTCTTTTTGCATTAAGAAGGCATCACTGCGCAAAAAGGGCTCACATTCAGATCCGTTTAAGATCAAGGTATGGATTTTTTTATTTTCATCAATACTGAATTTGACATGGGTGGGAAACGTTGCACCGCCTTTGCCGGCGATACCGCCTTGACGGATTTTTTTGAGGATCGTTTCGTTAGCAGCAGATTGCCAGTTGAATGGGGTAGACAAAAAATCATTATCGAAGGCATAATCGTTTTCAATGATGATGGTTTTTCCTTCTTCATTGTTTTGATTTGGCCAATCGACAATATCGACGATTTTGCCTGAAACAGATGCATGGACTTTCGCAGACACAAAGGCATCTGCTTCAGCGATCACTTGCCCTTGCTTGACGTACTCACCAACGGAAACCGTCGGTTCGACAGGGGCACCAATATGTTGTGCCAAAGGGATAAAGACCATCGTGGGTGAAAAGGTAAGGATTTCATCTTGTTCGATCATTAATTTTTCTTTTAACATTTGTAACGGGGGACTTAGTGAAATTCCACCAGTAAATGTTCTCATAGCCAACACTCCTTTTTTCTCCTAACTTTATTCTAGCATGCCATCCGCATTCTCAAAACCATAAACGCTTACATTTCACAAGAAAAACTTCTTTCGGTTGACATATGATTGTTTGTTCATATATAATCAGGGTATAAACATGATTGATCGTTCATATGTTCGATGGAATAGAGGAGGTTTTGATGATGGCTGAACATACTTGTCAACACGAGCACACAAAAACGAAGGGACATACGCATACCCATGATCATGGGACGTTTCCTCGTAAAGTTTACTTCGCGGGGGTAATCTTCTTTATAGTGGCGCTGTTTATTTCGAATCAATGGGTAAAAGACGGGGTTTATTTTGCTGCAGTTTTATTAGCGGGCTACCACATTTCGTGGGAAGGGATCGAGGATACCGTAAAAAGCACAAGAATCAATCGGCGCTTTACGCCAAATGTACATCTATTGATGTTATTAGCAGCGATAGGGTCAATGATCATAGGCAATTTTAATGAGGCAGCCTTACTGATTTTGATTTTTGCTGGTGCTCACTTTTTAGAAGAATACGCGGAAGGGCAAAGTCGACGTGAAATTACCAATCTTCTCAAATTGAATCCAACGGAAGCACGTTTGATGGGCCCAGATGGGAAAGCCAAAAAAATTGCTGCTTCAGAGATAAAAAAAGGGGATATATTACAAGTTTTGCCTGGTGATCAGTTAGCAACAGATGGGGTGATTCTTTCTGGCACGAGTGCCATCAACGAAGCTTCCATCAATGGCGAGAGTATACCGCGAGAAAAAACAGCGGGAGACGAAGTTTATGGCAGTACCATCAATGGCAATGGAACATTTTTGATGGAAGTCACAAAAGACAGCTCGGAAACGGTCTTTGCCAAAATTCTTTCAGTCGTTGAAGCGGCACAGTCGAATCAGTCACCAACAGAAACACGAATCAAAAAAATCGAACCAATCTATGTAACCATTGTTTTCATTGCAGTCCCTTTGTTCATCTTAACAGCACCGTTTCTACTTGGTTGGGATTGGTATACCAGTTTTTATCGCGGGATCGTGATGATGATTGCAGCGTCTCCTTGTGCGTTAGCGGCAAGTGCGGTACCTGCTAGTTTATCTGCGATTTCAAATCTAGCGAAAAAAGGGATTCTTTTTAAAGGCAGCAACTACTTAACGAATTTTGCTCAGATCAAAGCGGTGGCATTTGACAAAACGGGCACGTTGACCGTCGGAAAACCAACGGTCACGGATGTCATTTTCGCTGAAGCCATCGATCAAGCAGAGGCCGCTTCCATCATCGTTTCGCTGGAAAAACAAGCCAATCATCCATTGGCAGATGCGATCGTTACTTATTTTGAGAAGAACAATAAAGAGCAGCAAAACGAACAGCTGACGGTTACGAATGAGATTGGTTCCGGTTTAGTAGCCGTCTCAGGAACAAAAACCTATCGATTAGGAAAAAGAACCGAAAACTCCCAGTTAACAGGTTCGTTGGAGCAACAGTACCGTCACCTGGAAGCGCAAGGAAAAACGATGGTCATTTTTTCCATCAATGAAGAGGTTGTCGCAATCATCGCTTTGATGGATGAGCCGAACGAACAGGCAGCTTCTGTGATTCGTTATTTAAAAAATGAAGGGATCCATACCGTTATGATCACTGGAGATAGTGCGTCTGCTGGGGAAGCCATCGGAAAGCGGCTAAACGTTGATCAAGTGGCGGCTAATGTGTTACCTGAGAACAAAGCGGAAGCGGTTCGAGCACTCCAAGAAGCCTACGGACAAACCGCCATGGTGGGGGATGGCATCAATGATGCGCCCGCACTTGTTCAGGCAGACATCGGTTTTGCGATGGGGGAAGGGTCAGATGTTGCTATCGAAGTGGGGGACGCCGTGATCATGAAAAATGATCTTTCACGCTTCGCGTATGCCTATCGCTTAGCGAAGAAAATGGATCGAATCATTTGGCAAAATATTTTCTTCTCCATGTTTATCGTCGCATTATTAGTCGGGTTGAATCTATTTGGAAAAATGAATATTGGACTGGGGGTATTTGCCCATGAAGGAAGTACGTTGATTGTATTGTTTAACGGGTTGCGCCTTTTGCGCAAACTGCCAGATGCATAAAAAAAAGCGGCTATCGAAGGATAGCTGCTTTTTTAATGACTGAATTGTGTCGAAGTTGGAAAATCAAAGGCATCGATTTTTTGCAATCGATTTTCGATCCTTCTTAAAATCCCTTCAGAGGAATCCAACGGTTTGATTGCATGATAAGCAGTCAGTAACAGGTCTTTTTCTTTAGCGGGACGGTTTTCGATGCGGTAGATATTTGCTAGTCGTTCCACGTATTCATAATGACTATAGTCTGTTTTGTTGATCAAGAAATGCAAGAGATCTTTTGCTTTTGCGTAGTCTTCTTGAAGATAGAAACTGATTGCTTCACGATACAATTTGATATCAAGTTCTTCGATCTGGTCAGGGGTTGCTTTAAGCGCACGCCACTCATTGATCGAGATTTTTCGTACGACTTTGCCAGTTGCATCGGTCAAAAAAATTACCGGTACATCGTTTGGATGTTTTGCTTCTTGCTTGATTTTCTTCATGTCGCACCTCCCGCGTGTCAATGGACTGACTGTTTGATATCTCCTATTTTAAAAGGAATAGCGGGAAAAGTCTACATGTAGATGTTAGATTCGTAGGAAATTTTAAAACATTCTCATTTATTAGGCTCTTTTTCGTTGAAAATGGTTGACCGCATCGGAGGCACCCATGAAAATCAAGATCCCGCCAAAAATTTGGAAGAATAACAACCAAGTGGCGAAGGGATTCAATACTAGGATGATCCCTGCAGCAATGATCAATAGACTGATGATCAAGCTAGTGATATAAGGTAAACCAATGCGTTTTTGGTTAAAGCTTGCCATCAATCGGGTGCAACCGCTGATGGTGATCATGATTCCTAAGAAAAATGGCACGATGGCAAGTAACCCTTTGGCAAAAACTAAAATCGCAGCTGCCGCAATCAACAGTAAGATACCAGAGACGGATTGCACATTGCGATAGCCCTTTTGTTTTTCTTTGTAGCTCGTATACAAGCTAATGATCCCTAAACATGCAATATACCCGGCAACAAGATAAACGATCGTGTTGAAGACAGATCGTGGTGCAATCAAGATGATGAAGCCAAAGACGATATATACGACGGCACGAAGTAAATCATAGCGTTGTAATTTATCAAAAAATGCATTCATGATAATTCCTCCTTTTTTTCCTATTGTACCGAATTCTTGTTAAAATAGATATCAAAAAACCTACGAAATAGGCTAAGCCTTTTGTATCAGAGGGTTTTTTGGTAAAATAAGGAAAAGAAAACAGAACGGAGAGTATTATGAGTGGGTTAACGCTAGTGATGTGTGCCTTTACGATCGTTTTATACCTTTATTTATTCGTGGTAAGGAAAGACATTCAATTTCTTGCTGTGGAGCGCAAACTAAGCAAGGTCGCCATTACGATTTTTTCAGTAATGATTATCCTATCTATGGTGATGATGGAAGAGGCACTTGATAATCGGGTGCGGGGGATCGTTTCGGGTTTGGTCTTTTTGAGCTTTGTTTTAGATAGCCGCGGCTTAGCACTTGATCGAATCATTGTCCATCCAATGAGTATCAAAGGGGTACTCTACCAAGAGATCGATCGAGTCGTTTTATTTCAAGAAAAGGAAGGGCAGCCCATCAAGATGAACTATTTTCGAAGAGGGATGAGAGGCCCATTGATGAAATTCAAGCAGCCATTAGCAGAATTGGTTGTTTTCTTGTCAGAACACTTGAATGAAGGGACACCGATCGATATTTTAGTCGATCATGATCAAGGAACAAAGGACTAAAAGACCCTCGATTACTGCCAGTTTAAGGCGTAATCAAGGGTCTTTTTTTAGGTCGAAAATTGATTAATGGAACACGCGGAAGCGCTCATCGTCACTTAGAAATTCTTTTTCGTTCGGTTCGCTTTCTTTTGAACCAAAGACTAGTTGCGCCCGCAGTTGCCAATTTTCAGGAATTGACCATTCAGCTGCAACAGCGTCATCGATGACAGGGTTGTAATGCTGTAAGTTGGCACCTAATCCAGCTTCTTCTAAAGCGGTCCAAGCGTTCGCTTGAGCGATCCCATTCGATTGTTCTGCCCAAACGGGAAAGTTCTCTGCATATAGAGCAAATTGCTCTTGCAAATTTTTCACGGTATCCGTGTGAATAAAGAATAGAACGGTTCCGTAACCCGCTTTAAAACCAGCAAGCTTTTGTTTTGTCGCTTCAAACGCTTCGGGTGGTGTCAATGGTTCTAACGCAGCCTCTGTTAATGTCCACAATTTTTCGTGGGCTTCGCCAAATAAAATCACGGCTCTTGGTGATTGTGCGTTAAACGCAGTTGGACTATTTTTCACTGCTTCTTTCACAATGTCTTCGATTTCAGTGTCGGAAAGAGCCACATTTTTACCTAGCCCATAGATTGAGCGGCGCTGTTTGATCGTATCAAGAAATTTTGTCATCGTATTCCCACCTTTTCTATTGTCATAGAGTGAAGTATACATTCTTACTTAATGTTAGTAAAAGAAAATGCTTGGGACGTCAAAAAGTCAGGCAAACGCACCTGACTTTTTCTTATTGGGCATCGATAGCAATGAATTTAACGGTCACGTATTCTTCAGGACCATATTTGCCGTTTTCACGACCAAAACCGGAATGCTTGACGCCACCGAAGGGAGCCGCCGGATTTGAGATCGCAATGTCATTGACCCCAACCATCCCATATTGGAGGTTTTGGGCTACATCCGAGATCGTTTGCAAATTCGTTGAAAAGAAGTAGGAAGCTAGTCCAAATTCCGTATCATTTGCCGCAGCGATGACTGCTTGTCGATCCGTAAATGAGATCAATGGGATCACGGGTCCAAAGGTTTCTTCATAGTAGATAGCCATCTCAGAAGTAATCCCATCGATGACCGTTGGTGCGAAGAAGTTGCCTTTTTCGTATTCACCTTCAGTAAGCTTCTTACCACCGAGTAAAACTTTAGCTCCTTTATTTACTGCATCTTCCAACTGCTCGATGACTTTTTCAACGCCTGCTTGGTTGATCAAAGGACCAACAGTAGGGTTTTCCAGACCATTGCCGACCGTTACGGATTCCATTTTCGCTAGTAATGTTTTGGTAAAGGCGTCTTTGACGGACTCTTCGACAAAAATTCGATTGGGGGATGTACAGACCTGACCGTTGTTACGGAATTTTGCTGCAATTAATTTTTCAGCAGCTAAATCTAAATCAGCATCAGCAAAAACTAGAAACGGGGCATGACCACCTAACTCCAATGAAACTTTTTTCAGAGTTGGTGCAGCTTGTTCGTATAATTTCATCCCAACTTTCGTGGAGCCAGTAAAGGTGATTTTTTTGACTTGTTCATTTTCGGTCAATTCTTTCCCAATTTCAGAAGAATCTCCTAAGACGATATTGACGACCCCGTCAGGAAGGCCCGCTTGTTGAAAAAGTTCACCTAAAGCCAATGCTGATAGGGGTGTTTCTTTAGATGGTTTCATAACAAGGGTACAGCCAACGGCCATAGCAGGCGCAATTTTTCTTGCAATCATGTTAGAAGGAAAGTTCCAAGGCGTGATCGCGCCAACAACCCCGATCGCTTCTTTGCGTACCAGCCAATGATTGTGTTCAGGGGCTGGAATCACTTCGCCATAGACCCGTTGCGCTTCAGCTGCATTCCAACGGAAATTGTCAACGTTGGATTGGATTTCTGCCTCCGCTTCTTTTAATGGTTTTCCTTGTTCCATACTCATGATTTTTGCTAAACGATCGCTTTCTTCTTCCATCAAATCAGCAATGACGTTCATCAAATCGGTACGTTCTCGAGGGGAGCGTTTTGACCATTCGGGAAAAGCAATCGCTGCGGCATCGATTGCTTGCTTGGTTTCCTCGATCCCTCCTTGACTGACTTTTACGAGTTCTTCATTAGTGGCAGGATTGGTAACCGAAACCGACTCTTTTGTTCCTTCAAGCCATTTTCCGTTAATCAATAACTTTGTTGGTACTTGTGGTAACTGTTGGTTCATCTTGGCACTTCCTTTCAATAATGGGTTCTTATTAAACCCTAGCACGGATCAGAAAGGATGACAATTCATATGCAAGTCTCTTGATTCTCCAAATTTTTGTAAAGAACCAAAGGGGAAATGTCCTGCTCCTATCATTTTATGGTAGAATAGAAAAATAAGAATGTTTGTTCGATTCTTGGGAAATATAGTAAAATATTCAAGGAGTGAGGGACGCGTGCAACAAGTAAAAGAGCTTTTAAAAACAGTAGGATTTGTCGTGATCTTCACTTTATTCCTCTTGTTATTAAGACAGTATGTCTTTACTCCTGTGATCGTAAAAGGAGATTCGATGGACCCCACATTACATGATGGTGAGCGGGTAATTGCTTTGAAAAATACCGAGATCGAACGTTTCGATATCATAACGTTTGAAGCACCGGATGAAGCAGGCAAAAACTATATCAAACGCGTGATCGGTTTGCCTGGCGACCAGGTTTCCTATCAAAACGATACCCTTTATATCAATGGACAAGCATATGATGAACCCTACTTGGATGAATTCAAAGCAGCTGTCACAGATGGCTTTCCATTGACCAGTGATTTTGATATGGGGTTATTTGGTGTTGAAGTCATTCCTGAAGGTCAAATTTTAGTGTTAGGGGATAACCGCCGAATTTCCAAAGATAGTCGTCAATTAGGTCTGATCGATGAAGCAACGATTTTGGGTGATGTAAAATTTGTATTCTGGCCAATTGCCGATTTTGGTATGCTAGGCAAAGAGTGAAATTCTGCGACCGTTTTTTTGTTTTTAAGGAGATTCTTTTAAAAACAAAGACGCATTTGAAAAAACGTGCCGCTGATTTTTAGTGTTTTTTTTAAAAGACGATGGAGAGAAGGAGTCCTTTCATGAGTTTACGATTTATCCTTGGCGATGGCCGTTGTCGTCATGATCAAGCAGTGATAGAAAATGCAAAAAGCTGGTTAGAAAAAGACCATCAAGAAGTATTTTTTTTGGTGCCTAACTACAACAAATTTGAACGAGAACGCGAGATCCTTCAATTACTGAGAGAGGATCGCGTAGAAGATTTTGCTTCTATTCGCGCGCAAGTGTACAGTTTTCACCGTTTGGCTTGGTTTTATCTGCAACAAACCGGCTTGCTTTCTCAAAATGCCATCACTGAAAATGGTGCCTCCATGATCATGCGTAAGCTGCTTTTGGAACTAGAAGAAGAACTCGTCTTATACCGTGGTGAGATCAATAAAGCGGGTTTTATCCAACAATTGTTGGCGTTCTATCAAGAAATGCATACAAGTCGATTGGGGATCGAAGATTTATTGGCAGGTGGTGCTGCACCAAGCGCAACACAAGACGAGGAGAAAAAATACAGTGAATTAGCGAAAATATTTCAACGATTTGAACAAGAACTTCTGGAGCGTGCATTACAAGTCGAACAACCGATCACCTTGTTGACACGCTTTCTTGAAGGTTCCTTGCTGGATGATTCTCCAGTGGAGCAAGCAATGCCTAACGCAGTGTCAATGAACAAAGCGCCAGATCTTTCCCATGCCTTATTTATTATCAGTGGGTTTTCCGCTTTTTCAACACAGGAACAGCAGCTGATTCAAGTGTTGATGAAAAAAAGTCATGTCATTATTGATCTTTTTCTGGATCGTGGGTATCCACAAGAGCTGCCTTCACCGTTGAATTTGTTTTATGAAGCAGGGCGAACCTATTATCAATTGATTAGTTTTGCCCGAGAAAATCAAGTGCCGATTTATTTGGATCAGAAACTTTCGGTCAACCAAGAGGTGGACGAGGAAGCCAAGGGATCGATGCAACAGGCGTATAATGAAATTGAAACATTTTGGCGGCATACCCAGTCACAAGTCAGCTATCAGCAACAGTCCTCTGTGAAGGACTTTCTGGCAGTTTGGAAAGTTGGGAATCCAGAAGAAGAGATCCGTCAGATTGCAGCGTCGATCCGTGGGATGATGAGCGATAACAAACGGTATCCAGCATTACGTTACCGGGAGATCCAATTATTGATCGCCGAACCAGAAATCTATCATCAATATATCCCTAAAATTTTTACTGAGTTTGAGATTCCTTTTTATATCGATGAAGAGCAGATGATGGCGCAACACCCATTGGTTGAGTTTTTGAATGCTTTTTTTGCTTGTCAATCCTATGGCTTTCGCTTAAATGATATTTTGCGGCTGCTTAGAACGGAACTTTACTTACCGGCAGCCTATCGCTCCGAAGCAGATTGGCTCGTCGGCCGTGACCAGTTTCGTAAGTTGGTGGATATTACCGAGAACAAAGCGTTGGCTCATGATTTCCAAGGAGCGAGTTGGACGAGAAACGAAGATTGGGAACTGATCGAGTATTTACAATCGGAAGAAGAGCAGACGGATAAAGTGGATTTGACAGCGTATACCAACCAGTTGCGCAGGGCCTTTAAGCAAGATGTTGCTGATACTCTTGACTGGCTGACGGCCGCTAGAACGAACCGCGATGCGGTCGAACTGCTGTATCGCTTTTTACTGAATGCCGGCGTTGAAGAACAACTGCGGCATTGGCGAGATCAAGCGATCCAGCAAGGGAAGTTGGATCAAGCCCGTAATCATGAACAAGCATGGCAAGCCTTGATGGATTTGCTGGATGAATATGCTGCGATCTATGGGGAAGAGTCCTTTGATTTTGTACTCTTTGAGGATGTCTTATTGACTGGCTTAGAAAATGTCACATTCGGGAAGATCCCAACAGCGATCGACCAAGTCAACATCAATCGCCTTGATCTGGCACGTCCAAAGCAAGCAAAGATCACATTTGCACCGGGATTGAATGAAACGGCGTTGCCAAGAAAAATAGAGAACAAAACGTTGTTGACGAATGAAGAACGTCAGCATTTCAATCAGTTGTTCAATGGTGAAAAATACCTTAGAGATACAGTGGTGGAAGGCAGTGTCAAAGAGCCATTTGCTTTTTACTCTGTCTTGCTTTCAGCAACGGAACACTTATCACTGTCCTATGCCGTTAATTTTGATACCCAGCAAAACATCAAAATGTCGCCTTATTTAGATCGCGTGGTCAAACGTTTGGATGTCCCACTGCAAGAGCGAGGGATATTGACGCTAGTCAGCGATCCAAGAAACTATGTCGGCAGTTACCGTGGCCTGATCTATCAAATCAATAACCTCAGTCAGCAAGCGCAAAAAAACAAAGCGAATTTGCCTAGGGTTTGGGAGCAGCTGAAACAAGCACTGCTGCGTTCGGAATGGACAGATTTAGCTGCCCAAGTATTTGAAAGCCAAACTCATCAAAATATTCCGATTCCTTTGTCTCAAGCACAAGCTGCGGCGCTATATGGCCCGTCGATCTACAGCTCCATTTCTCAGATGGAGACGTTCTATCAGTGTGAATACAAGTATTTCGTCAGCTACGGATTACGGTTAAAAGAACGGGAAGTTTATGGCTTAAATCCAGCAATGACCGGTGAGTTTTTCCATGATGCGTTGGACCGCTTTGTCAAAGTCCTGATTGCTGAAAATATTTCCTTGACCCAGTTAACTACTGACCAACGCGTGCAATTTGTGGAAGTCGTTTTGCAGGAAATTTTTGGCGAAAGCCGTTATCGCTTACTGACGAGCTCTGCTCGGATGAATTTTATTCGATATCAATTAGGCAAGACGATTCAGCGAGTAGCGTGGGCATTAGCGAAACAAGGACAAAAAATGCATTTTAGTCCTGAAAAGACGGAGGTGCTATTCGGACAGATCGCTGGCTCAAATGGGATCAATGGGATCGAATTACCATTAAGTTCTGGCGGGAAACTGCATGTGCGGGGGAAGATCGATCGTGTCGATACGGCAAAAACGGAAGAAGAACAATGGCTTTCTGTTGTTGACTATAAATCTAGCAGCCGAGATTTTGACCTTTCTGAAGCATACTACGGACTTGCGATGCAGTTGATCACCTATCTCGATGTCGCATTGACGGATGCTGTCCAACTGGTTGGTTCGCCAAATGTGCGACCAGCGGGGGCATATTATCTGCATGTGCATAATCCGCTTTTGGACGGACAAGAAGCCAGTGAAGAAGAACGTTTAAAACGTTTCAAGTATGACGGGTTGTTTATTGACGAACCGGCTGTTTTCCCATTGCTAGATGAGGATGTTGAAGCCAGCAAAAATTCACCGATATTTCCTGTTCGAAAAGACAAAAACGGCAATTATCAAAAAACAACGCAGGCGAAAAACAAGTTTTATAAAGAAGAAGAGCTTGAACTGTTAAGAAAACACAATCGTAAAAACATGCAGCAAAGCGGTGAGAAGCTGTTGAGCGGTGAAATCGCCTTAAACCCGTCTTATAAAATAAAAGACAAAAAACGGGCGTGTGAATTTTGTCCGTTTCGCAGCATCTGTGACTTTGATGTATTGTTGAAAGAAAATGAGTACCACCGTTTAGAAAACTTATCTAAAGATGAGATTATCCATCGCTTAAGGGAGGAAGAAGATGAGTAAGATCCCTTTAAAACCGCAAAATGAAACCTTTACGGATACCCAATGGCAAGCCATTTTTGATAAAGGGGATAATATCCTCGTTTCCGCTTCAGCGGGTTCAGGCAAAACCACCGTTTTGGTTCGGCGAGTGATCGAAAAGCTAAAAGCAGGAACGACGATCGATTCTTTACTGATCGTAACCTTTACCGAAGCAGCTGCTCGAGAAATGAAAGAACGGATTCAAGTGGCATTGCAACAGGCCATCAATCAAGAAAGTGACGAGCAAAAGCGCCAGCACTTCGTTCGTCAGCTGCAGCTGTTGCCGACAGCTAACATTTCTACCTTGCATGCGTTTTGTTTAACTGTGATTCGGCGTTTTTATTATTTGATCGATTTAGATCCCAATTTCCGCATGATGACCGATGAAACCGAAATTTTATTGATGAAAGAAGAAATATGGACACAGCTGAGAGATCAACAATATGAAGCCAATGATGAAGCCTTCTTTCGTTTGACGGAAAATTTTTCAAGTGATCGTTCTGATGAAGGCGTCGGGGATCTGATCCTGTCTCTCTATGACTTTGCCCGAGCCAATCCAGATCCAGTCAACTGGCTAGCTCATCTAAGTGATCACTATATCGGCAAAGAAACCTTTGCTGAAAATATCCTGTATCAATCGCAAATAAAACCGACTTTGCAAGAAAATTTGAAGACAGCGGCGCATTTGCTGCAGGCGGCGCAAGACTATGCCCGTTCTGATGAAGCGATGGAAAAAGCGGCACAGTTGATCGATACCGAATTGGGCATGGTGGAAACCTTAAAGGCTCTGCTGGATGCAGACGATGTCGGTGGCTTCTATGAGCAGATCCAAACATTGCGTTTTGGTCGTTACCCAGCTTTTCGCAAACCAGAACAAAAGGAATTGTCCCAAGAAATCAAGCCCTTACGCGATGATGTGAAAAAATTGGTCGAGCAATTGAAAGCCACCTTCCCGTATCCACCAGCTGAAATGATGGAGTTGCTTCATCGATCAGCACCTGTCGTTGAAAAAATGGCAGCGATGACCGAAGCATTTATGAAAGCATTTCAAGAAAGAAAGCTTTCAAAAGGCCGTTTAGACTTTAATGATTTGGAACATTTCACCTTGCAGATTTTACAAGGAGATGGCAGTGGAAGTGAGGCGTCGACCTATTATCGTGATCGCTTTGAAGAAGTTTTAGTCGATGAATACCAAGACGTCAATCGGCTGCAAGAGGCAATTTTATATTGGGTGAGACAAGTCGAGCATAATCCTGGCAACATGTTTATGGTGGGGGATGTGAAGCAGTCGATCTATTCGTTTCGACTAGCAGATCCGACGCTATTTATCGAAAAATACTTGGCATTTGAAACAGAGAATGGTGGGCGGAGAATCGTCTTAGCAGAAAATTTCCGTTCTCGTTCCGATGTATTGGATTTTACGAATCTAGTTTTTCAACAACTGATGGATGAAAGGGTTGGACAAATCCCTTACGATGAGGCGGCAGCCTTGATTACCGGTTTTCCTGATTTTCCAGAAAGCGAGGCCTTCGCCACAGAGCTCTTGTTATATGAAAAAGAGCATGAATCCGAAGAACAATTGATTGATGACAAAACAGAAGGTGAAATGCAGATCACTGCCTTGAAGATTCAGGAGCTGATTGAATCAAAATTCATGATCTATGATAAAAAAGCCAAAACAAATCGACCAATCACTTACAACGATATCGTCTTGTTGACCCCCACACGTAAAAACAATCTTGTCATTTTGGATGTCTTTAAGCAGTTTGGGATTCCGATGGCGGTCAATGATGCTCAAAACTATTTTCAGGCAACGGAGATCCAAACCGTCGTTTCTTTGCTGCAGATCATTGATAACCCGTACCAAGATATCCCACTTGTAGCCGTTTTGCGTTCGCCAATCGTCGGCCTAACAGAAGATCAATTGGCTGAGATCCGTTTGGCGAATCGTTCCAGCGACTACTACGATGCAGTATTGGATTACCATGGGCAACAAGAAGCGTCACCCTTGTGGCAAACGGTGGATGGGTTTTTAACAAAACTGGAACAATGGCGAGAGGAGGCACGACGATTACCAATCCCGACCTTACTTTGGCAAATCTATGAAGATACTGCCTATTTGGATTATGTCGTGGGACTGCCTGCAGGTCAGCAGCGTTATGCCAATTTAGCGGCATTGGTCCACAGAGCGGAGAAATACGAAAAGAGCAGTTTCCGTGGGTTGTACCAATTCATTCGCTTCATCGAAAAGATGCAAGAAAAAAACAAGGACTTGGCAGAGCCATTAGCTACACCAGTAGAAGATGCGGTTCGTGTGATGACCGTCCATGCAAGTAAAGGTTTGGAATTTCCTGTAGTCTTCTTATTGGATACAACAAAATTCTTTAATTACCAAGATTTTCAAAAACGCTATATCTTTGAAGAACAGCTGGGGGCTGGGATCCAATATGTGGAACCCGCAGAAAACCTTAAATTTGAAACACTGCCGTTTCAAGCCATCAAGCAAGTTCGTTTGAAAAAAGCCTTGTCAGAAGAGATGCGAAAATTATATGTAGCATTGACACGAGCAGAGCAGAAGCTTTTCTTAGTAGGCTCCTATAAAAATCAAGCGGATGCCTTCAAGACATGGCAATCTGGCTTGACACAATCCGAGATGGTTCTTGATCCAGCGTTGCGCTTAGTGGCACGGGGGAGCTTGATGGATTGGGTCGGACGGACCCTGATGCGCCATCCAGATATGGAAGCAGTATTCTCCGAAGCGTCAGAGCGCAAGCGGACGATCGATCATCCGGCTCATTTTCGTCTGTCATGGTGGAATCAAGAAACGATCACGCAAGAAGTCCAAGAGATCCTTGCGCCAGTCGAGGAGCCTAAACGATTGATTGAGCCAGATAGCAATATCGATGATCTTTTGAAACGCCTAGCCTATCGCTATCCTTATCAAAAAGCGACCCAAACGACTAGTTATCAATCTGTTTCAGAATTGAAAAGACTCTATAACGATCCTGATGATCAACAGACCACTTTGTTGGAATGGCGGTCGGTTTCCGAGAAGACGAATCCTCAGCAATATCGCTACGTACAAGATGAATTGGCGAAACCCAAATTTCTGCAAGAAACGAAGCCTCTCGCCAGCAGTATCGGAACCGCAACACATACGGTTTTGCAAATGATCCCCTTAGGAATGAAGCCAACACAAGATACTTTGGCGCTCCTGATTGCTGAACTCGTGAAAAAGCAATTTTTTTCTGAAGAAATCGCCAAAAAAATTGACCGATCGAGTATTTTATGGTTTTATCAAACTGAACTAGGTGAACTGCTGAACCAACCCTCTGATGTGGTGAAGCGGGAGCAGCCGTTTTCGATGCTAAAAGAGGCCGATACGATCTTTGAAGGGTTTGACGAACCAGATGCGCCGCTTTTGATCCATGGTATTATTGACGGCTATATTGAATTGGCGGATGAAATCATTTTGTATGACTTTAAAACAGATGATGTGTTCGGCAGTCAGGCTAAGATTGAACAGAAAATGCGCGAACGATATTATGGTCAATTAAAACTCTATTGCCAAGCATTGGAGAAAGCATTGAACAAACCAGTGAAACAGACCTATTTAGTGCTGTTAAAACCTAAGATGATCGTGGCATTCTAGCTGATCGATCCTAGTTTCTTACATTTCGTAAGTCATATGCTATAATAGGTAAAAGAGGTGATGGAGAATGATAAAAGTAGAATCGGATTATGCCCTTTGTCCTAAATTTGAAAAAGCTTTTTCTATTTTAGGCAAAAAGTGGAACGGCTTGATCATTGATGTCCTTCTTGAAGACGGCAAACAAAGATTTGTTGAGTTAGCAAACAAGATTCCTCAAGTGAGTGATCGGGTGTTAGTCGAACGCTTGAAAGAATTAGAGCGGGAAGAAATTGTCTGCAAAGAAAACAATCTTTACTGCTTGACGCCAAGAGGTATTGCTCTTGAAAAGAGTATGATGAGTGTGAAGCGTTGGGCAGAAACCTGGGTACGTGAGGAAGAATGCAGTTGATTTCTCAACGGAAATTAGGTAAACTAAGCTTAAATGAATAGTAAAAAAAGCGTTGATAGAAACTAGTAATTTGGCTGGATCAGAAAAAGGGAGACTTGTCACAGACTGAAAGCAAGTCCTGTATTCGAAAAATGAATTTCACTTCTGGAGCTTGCTGAGAACAATCAGTCGGCAGTGTTGCTGTCGTTAGCCGAAGTGAGTGCGCGGAACTTTCCGCGAATGAGGATGGTAACACGAGACGTCGTTCCTTTTTTTAGGGATGACGTCTTTTTTTGTCTTTTTATCAAAAGATCGTCACTTTTTCCAGTCAAATCGTTTTTTACGCTATTCACAGTATAGAAGGAGGAAACACATGTCTTTACAAGAAAAATTAGAAGCATTGAAGGAAACGACATTGCTTAAAATCAAAGAAAGTCCAACCATGAATGACTTAAATCAGATTCGAGTGGAAGTGCTTGGAAAAAAAGGTCCCATTACTGAAGTTCTACGAGGGATGAAAGATCTTTCTGCGGAAGAACGGCCGAAGGTGGGGAGCTATGCCAACGAGATTCGTGATATCTTGACAGAAGCGATTGAAGAAGCAAAATCGTCTATCGAAGCAGCAAACTTGGAAAAAGCCCTCGCTGAAGAATCCATCGACGTGACTTTGCCTGGTAAAAAGATGGACCGAGGAACACGCCATGTGCTAACGCAAATCATGGAAGAAATCGAAGATATCTTTGTTGGTATGGGCTACCAAGTAGTTGAAGGCTACGAAGTGGAAAAAGATCATTACAACTTCGAACGGATGAATCTGCCAAAAGATCATCCAGCCAGAGACATGCAGGATACTTTTTATATTTCAGAGGAAGTGCTGATTCGGACCCATACGTCACCAGTGCAAGCGCGAACAATGGAGACTCATGATTTTTCTAAAGGGCCGCTGCGGATGATCTCACCAGGGAAAGTTTTCCGTCGTGACACAGATGATGCGACCCATAGCCACCAATTCCATCAAATTGAAGGATTGGTGATCGATAAAAATATTACGATGGGTGACTTAAAAGGAACCTTAGAAGTCATGATGCAAAAAATGTTTGGGGAAGATCGCCAAATTCGCTTGCGACCAAGCTATTTCCCTTTCACAGAACCATCGGTCGAAGTTGATGTCAGCTGCTTCAAGTGCGGTGGTGCGGGTTGTAACGTTTGTAAACAAACTGGCTGGATCGAGATCCTCGGTGCTGGAATGGTGCATCCTAACGTCTTAGAAATGTCAGGGATCGATCCAACCCAATATTCAGGATTTGCTTTTGGTTTAGGTCCTGATCGAGTGGCAATGCTGCGCTACGGCGTAAACGACATTCGCCAATTCTATCAAAATGATGTGCGTTTCATTCGCCAGTTCAAGGGGGAACAATAAATGTTAGTATCGTACAAATGGTTAAATGAATACCTTGATCTGTCTGAGATCACACCAAAAGAGCTGGCGGACAAAATGTCAGTGACGGGGATCGAAGTCGAAGGTATTGACGTGCCTGAAGAGGGTTTAAAAAAAATCGTTGTCGGAGAAGTGACCGACTGCCGACCACATCCAGATTCTGATCATCTATCGATTTGCCAAGTAAATATTGGTGAGGAAGAAGACACGCAAATCGTTTGTGGGGCACCAAATGTCAAAAGTGGCATCAAAGTCATCGTGGCATTACCAGGCTCTCGAATCGCGGGCAATGTAAAAATCAAAAAGGGCAAGATGCGGGGAGAAGTTTCGAACGGCATGATTTGTTCATTGCAAGAATTGGGATATGCGGATAGCGTGATTCCCAAAGAATACGCAGAAGGAATCTATTATTTACCAGCAGAAGCAGAAGTAGGAACACCGGTTTTTCCTTATCTCGATATGGATGATCATATTATCGAATTATCGATCACACCGAACCGTGCGGATGCGTTGAGCATGCGGGGGGTTGCTTATGAAGTCGGTGCCATCTATCGGCAAACACCGAAGTTTCCTGAAATTGCGCTTAATGAAAGTGAAGTAGCTGCTGCCGATAAAATTCAGGTGAAGGTCACGGAAGCAACCGATGCACCCGCTTACCAAATTCGAATCATTGATGGTGTAACGATCGTTCCAAGTCCACAATGGCTGCAAAATCGCTTGATGAATGAAGGCATTCGTCCAATCAACAATGTCGTGGACGTGACAAATTATATCTTGCTATTATTTGGCCAACCATTGCATGCTTTTGATTATCAAAAGCTAGACAGCAAGGAAATACTGGTACGTCGCGGCAAAGAAAATGAAAGCCTGGTAACCTTAGATGGAGAAACACGTCAGCTTTCATCAGAAGACATCGTTATCACCAACGGAACGACACCCGTTGCGCTCGCAGGCGTCATGGGAGGGCTTGATTCTGAAATCACGGAAACAACGACCACAGTCGCTTTAGAAGCGGCCTTGTTCGATCCATTAGCGATTCGTTTAACCTCAAAGAAATTCAATTTAAGAAGTGAGTCCTCTGCTCGTTTTGAAAAAGGGATCAACCAAGCAACGGTTGCAAAAGCTTGTGATGCAGCAGCAGCACTGATTGCAGAACTTGCTGGCGGAACGGTCTTAAAAGGAGCAGTAATAGGTTCCCAAGTAGCAGTAGAACCTGTGGAGGTTACAATCACTTTAGCTCGAATCAATAGCTATTTAGGCACAGAAATCACGGATGAAGAAGTGCAAGAAATCTTTGATGCATTAGGCTTTGGTCATCGTCAAGAAGCAGACAGCTATATTGTTTCTGTACCACCTCGTCGTTGGGATATTACGATCGAAGCAGATATCATTGAAGAAGTGGCGCGTATTTACGGTTATGATCGTTTGCCATCGACTTTACCGCAAGGAGAAACGGTTGCCGGTCATCTAACCAAAGCGCAACGTCTGACTAGAGAAGTTCGGACGCTATTAGAAGGCAACGGGGTCAGTGAAGCCATCAGCTATGCTTTGACCACTGAAGAGAAGGCACAACAATTTACGGATAAATCGAGCCAAGTGACTCGATTGGATTGGCCAATGACCGAAGAGCGTGCCGTCTTGCGCTTGAATCTGATTTCAGGTTTGTTAGACGACGTTGCGTACAATTTGGCACGTAAAAACAATCGTGTTGCTTTGTATGAAATTGGTCGCGTCTTCTATCAAACAGGCGACAGTAAGCACGAGCTGCCAACAGAAGTCAATCACTTAGGGCTAGCTTTGACAGGAAATATCCATGAGAAAGACTGGCAAACCCAAGCTCAAAAAGTTGATTTCTTCCATTTGAAAGGCATTTTAGAAAATCTATTTGATTCGTTGGCATTAACCGACCGTATACGTTATCAAAAAACGGCAGCTATCAAAGAGATGCATCCTGGCCGTACGGCAATGATCTTGCTAGATGACCAAGAAATCGGCTTCTTGGGACAAGTCCACCCGTCGATCGCCAAAGATTATGAAGTGAGTGAAACCTATGTTACTGAATTGAACTTAGATCAACTGTTAGCAGCGAAAACAGAACAATTGGTCTATCAGCCAGTTTCTAAGTTCCCATCAGTAACGCGGGATATGGCACTCTTGCTTGATGAAACGATCGATAACCAGTCCGTGATGGAGATCATTCGCAAAAGTGCAGGTCGCTTCTTAAGTGCGATTCGTTTATTCGATGTGTATCAAGGGAAAAACATCGAAGCAGGCAAAAAATCATTAGGGTACAGCCTGACCTTTAGCAATCCGGAAGCTACCCTGACGGATGAAGAGATCAATCAAGCAATAGCGAAAATTACTCGTAACTTAGAAGAAAAAGTTCAAGCAGAAATCCGCTAATCAAATAAGTAGAAAAACGTTCTCCACCATACAAAGAAGTTGGGTGGGGAACGTTTTCTACTATTATAATAGATGCTCAGATGACACAAGAATGTTAGGAGTTGAGTGAGAGCCGTAAAAGATTTCACTATAGAAGGCAATCCAGTTTTTTTGGTACAACTTTTTTAAACACTGGCAAGGTTGAAAAAAAGGATTTTCTAATCCGCATTTTATGAGGTTATTTTTTAGGACAGCTCTCTTGATTTTTGTGCAAGAAACAGCATCAAATCAAATTACACAAAGTGTCAGTCTGGGGAGGAAGGTTCTCGTGAAATCTCACACAGAGTTGACACATAGGTTTTGTATGAAAGAATTCATTCCGATTTGTAAACGAAAAAACAAGCCGTAAAGGCTTGTTTTTTTAGGCAAAGTAATTGATGCCCATTGCATTTTTGACTTCAGCTAACGTTTGGGCGGCAACTTGTTCTGCTTTTTCACTACCAATTTTTAATAAGTTCATCACTTCACCGGGATCTTTTGCAAAAGCTTCACGGCGTTCACGAATCGGTGCAAATTCGGCTTCTAAAACATCGATCAAATAGCGTTTGATTTTGACATCGCCTAATCCACCACGGGTGTAATGTTCTTTTAATTCAGCAATTTTTTCTTTTTCAGTGCCAAATACATCAAGATACGTAAAGACCATATTGCCTTCAACTTGTCCAGGATCGTTGACATGAATGTGATTTGGGTCCGTGTACATACTCATCACTTTCTTTTGTAATACATCGGCTGGATCAGCTAAGTAAATACCATTGTTCAGTGATTTGCTCATTTTCCCGTTCCCATCGATCCCCGCTAAACGTCCCATGCCTTTTGGCGGTAAAACCGCTTTTGGTTCGACTAATACTTCACTATACGTAGAATTAAAACTATGCACGATTTCTTGCGTTTGTTCCAGCATTGGTTTTTGATCTTCTCCAACGGGGACTAAATTTGCTTTAAAAGCGGTGATATCCGCTGCTTGAGAGACAGGATAGATGAAGAAACCTGAAGGGACGCCTTCACCAAATTTTTTTTGTTCAATTTCGGCTTTAACGGTTGGATTGCGTCGTACTCGAGCAACACTGACTAGATTGAGATAATACATCGTCAATTCAGAGAGCTGAGGGATTTGCGATTGAATAAACATCGTTGTTTTTGCTGGATCCAATCCAACGGCTAAATAATCCAAAGCAACTTCTAGAATATTCGCTGAGACCTTCTCAGGTGTTTTCGCATTATCTGTTAGTGCCTGCATGTCAGCGACCATGATATAAAGCTGATTTTCAGGGTCAGCTTGCATTTCGACCCGTTTTTTTAAAGACCCCACATAATGGCCAAGATGCAATTTGCCAGTTGGGCGGTCGCCAGTTAAAATCGTATTCACTTTTTTTCCACCTTTTCCTTTGTTATATGGTTTATCTTACCTTTTTTTAGCAAAAGAAACAACCGGTTCTCCTTGTGATCTGATGGGGTGAGAAAAATTTTCATGGACAAAAACCTCACATCAAAGTAAAATAGCACTTGTCTTTTCAGAAATAAGGGGGGAACATTGGAAAAGCACCTTTACAAATGAAAAAAGATTGAGCTATAATATGAATCAAATCTTTCCAATTACTCATTTAATTTTAAAAAAAGCTAGGAGTGTGAATCAATGGCAATGATCGAATTTAAGAACGTAGAGAAATATTACGGAAAGTTCCATGCATTAAAAAACATCAACCTTGAATTTGAAAAAGGTGAGGTCGTTGTTGTTATCGGACCTTCAGGATCTGGTAAAAGTACAATGCTCCGTACGATTAATGGTCTAGAAACCATTTCAGGTGGTCAATTATTGGTCAATGGCAAGAACTTGTTTGACAAAGATGTCAAAATGACAGAAATTAGAAAAAACATCGGTATGGTGTTTCAACATTTCAATTTGTATCCAAATAAAACCGTGTTAGAAAACATTACGTTGGCACCGGTTAAAGTATTAAAACAAAATGAGCAAGAAGCCATCAATTTGGCGGAAAAGCTTCTTGATCGGGTAGGGATGTTAGATAAAAAAGATTCCTATCCTTCCATGTTATCCGGCGGACAACAGCAGCGGGTCGCAATTGCCAGAGGGCTTGCGATGAAACCAGAGATGCTGCTTTTTGATGAGCCAACGTCTGCATTGGATCCAGAAATGATTGGTGATGTCTTGGATGTCATGAAAAAAATTGCCAGTGAAGGCATGTCCATGATCGTTGTTACCCATGAAATGAGCTTTGCCCGTGAAGTAGCAGATCGAATCGTCTTTATGGCGGAAGGACAAGTACTAGAGGATCGGCGCGATGTCGATGGATTCTTTGATGCACCAAGAGACGAACGTGCAAAACAATTCTTGAGCAAAGTCAGCAATCATTAAGCAATAGGAGGAACCCTTATGAGAAAGAAAATATTTTCCTTTCTAGTCTTAGCCTTTGCCCTTGTGACTTTCTCAGGTTGTAAAGGACAAAGTGCCGCAGAGATCGATATTTTAGAAAACAGCAAAGAGACGAATCAGATCGTTTGGGGCGTAAAAAACGATACCCGTCTTTTTGGATTAATGGATATCGCGACCAGAGAAGTACGAGGATTCGATATTGATATCGCTCGTGCAATCACTGAGAAAATTTTAGGTCGTGATGGCAATGCCATCTTTGTTGAAGTAACCTCAAAAACTCGGATTCCTCTTTTGAAAAACGGCAACATCGATGCAATCATCGCCACGATGACTATCACGGAAGAACGTAAAAAACAGGTCGATTTTTCCGATGTCTACTTTGATGCAGGCCAATCGTTATTAGTTGCCAAAGACAGCCCTATTCAAGGGATCGAAGATTTGACCGCAGATACCACTGTATTGGTCGTGAAAGGCTCTACTTCCGCTGTGAACATTCGTGAAGCAGCACCAGAAGCGCAAATTTTGGAACTTGAGAATTATGCGGAAGCCTTTACCGCTTTACAATCTGGTCAAGGGGATGCTATGACCACGGATAATGCGATCCTATTAGGGATGGCGAGTGAAAATCCCAATTACCATTTAGTTGGCGAAACTTTTACAGAAGAACCTTATGGTATTGCTATCAATAAAGGACAAAAGCCGTTTCTTGATGCAGTGAATCAAGCGTTGCGGGAAATGCGTGAAGATGGAACCTATGATGAGACTTACAACAAGTGGTTCCCTGAAGACGAATCAGGAAAAGTAGAGTAGGAGGAAACTGAATGGTTGAATTATTTCAAACGTATACCGGTCAGTTTATTGAAGGCTTTAAGTACACAGTCATGGCGAGTTTGATCGCACTGTTTTTTAGTCTTTTGATCGGAACCTTAATGGCAATTTTTCAGTTGTCAGACAATCGCCTCATCAAAGGGATTGCCAAAGCGTATGTTGAGTTTTTTAGAAATATTCCCTTATTGATCATCGTGATGTTCTTTTATGTCGTTGTGCCAATGTATTGGGTTTCTTTTGACGGCTTTCAAGCAGGAACGATCGGCTTAACGATCTATACATCGGCATTTATCGCTGAGACGATCCGTTCAGGGATTCAAACGGTCCCTAAAGGCCAGATGGAAGCTTCCTTGTCTTCTGGTTTTACTTACAGCCAAGCGATGCGCTACATTATTCTGCCACAAGCATTTAAGATCGTCGTACCGCCGTTAGGCAATCAATTTATCAATCTTGTCAAAAATTCATCAATTTTGGCGATGGTCGCAGGATTAGATATTATGTATCAAGGCGATTTGATCGCAAGTGAGACCTTCAATACATTTGATACGTATATCATTGTTGGTCTTTTCTATTTGATCATTACCCTACCATTGTCTTATTTGATGATTTACTTGGAACGGCGTTGGGCTGTCCGCTCATAGAAAGGAGCTAACGAACTATGGACTTTTTTGAAGCTTTTTCAGCGATTAACATTCGCTTCTTGATCGATGGCTTGCGGGTAACAGTTGAAGTGTCGATCCTATCGATTTTATTTAGCTTTATAATCGGAGGGATCGCCGGTATTTTGCGATTCAGCTCGATCCCAGTCTTTTCCAAAGTATTAGGTGTCGTGATCGATGTTATTCGTAACTTGCCTTTGCTCTTGATCATCTTTTTCACTTACTTTGCATTGCCGCAGATCGGTATCCGCTTTAATATTTTTTGGTCAGCGGTTGTGGCGTTGACGATTTTTGAATCAGCGATGCTCTCTGAAATCTTTCGTGCTGGTTTGAATTCTGTGCCAAAAGGGCAGATGGAAGCTGGTTTGTCTACAGGGCTAAGCTATGTCGAAGTATTGCGGAGCATCGTCGTGCCGCAGGCATTTAAAGCGATGCTGCCAGCGATCGTCAGTCAGTTGATCTCTTTGATCAAAGATACGTCATTAGCCGTGATTATTTCTTTACCAGAGCTGACTCATCATGCTCGAATCATTTATGGCCAAAATACAAACTATGTTTTGCCTATGTTTTTGGCAATGACTGTTTTATACTTTTTGGTTTGTTATGCCTTGTCATTGCTTTCTGGCTTTTTGGAAAAACGTCAGTACGATTACTAAAAAGAATAATCGTCAAAAAAATCCCCACGATCGGTCTTACACCCATGCAAGTGCAACTTGTGGGGTGTAAGCCAATCGTTGGGGATTTTTTCTTTTTGACCGTTTCGTGTTTTTGGGGAAAGCTTTTTTAGCAAACGAAAGGAATACTTGAAAAATAGTCAAAAAAAGTCCAAAATGAATAAGAGAGAAAAATGCACCAAACTCTTTCTTTCATGTAAAGGATGGAAACTATGACAAACAACAGACCAATTGGTTTTATCGATTCTGGTGTTGGTGGGTTGACGGTCGTCAAAGAAGCAATCAAGCAATTACCCAACGAATCGATTCTTTATCTGGGAGATACAGCCAGATGCCCGTATGGTCCGAGACCTGCTGAGCAAGTCATCGAGTATACGTGGCAAATGACCCGTTTTTTATTAGAAAAAAACATTAAAATGTTGGTGATCGCTTGTAATACAGCGACAGCGGTCGCCCTTGAAGAAATCAAAGAACAACTAGCGATCCCAGTGATCGGCGTGATCCTGCCTGGCAGTCGAGCAGCAGTCAAAGCAAGCAAAAACCAACGCATCGGTGTCATCGGGACAAACGGAACGATCAAAAGTGACTCTTACAAGCGCGCGCTTCATGGCAAAGCGCCCCATGCGTCCGTCGTCAGTTTGGCTTGCCCGAAGTTTGTGCCGATCGTAGAAAGCAAACAATACCATAGCTCGGTCGCCAAGAAAATCGTGGCAGAAACGTTGCGTCCATTGAAAAACAAACGGCTAGATACAGTGATTTTGGGTTGTACCCATTATCCTTTATTGCGTCCTTTGATTCAAAATGAATTGGGCGCTCATATCCAGCTGATTGATTCAGGGGCAGAAACGGTGGGGGAAGTCAGTACCTTGTTGGACTATTTTTCCATTGCTGCAACGAGTCAGGACGATCCGCATCCGCAACATGCATTTTTTACTACTGGTTCACCGAAAATGTTTGATGAGATTGCCAATGATTGGCTTGATTTAGACACGATCTCATCGATTCACACTGATTTAGGAGGCTTTTAAATGCGACATGATGGCAGAAAAGAAACAATGTTAAGACCAGTTAAAATTCAAACCAACGTCTACAAACACCCCGAAGGATCGGTTGTGATCTCTTTTGGTGACACAACCGTGATCTGTTCGGCAACGATTGAAGATCGGGTCCCTCCGTTTTTACGAGATACGGGAAAAGGCTGGGTCACAGCCGAATACAGTATGCTCCCACGAGCGACCAACACTCGTAATCGTCGAGAAAGTGCCAAAGGCAAGCTTTCTGGTCGGACGATGGAGATCCAACGGCTGATCGCTCGTTCCTTGCGCGCAGTAGTCGATTTAGAAAAATTAGGGGAGCGCAGTATCGTGGTCGATTGTGATGTCGTTCAAGCAGATGGCGGTACCCGAACAGCTAGTATTACCGGCGCATTTGTCGCGTTGCGTTTAGCTATCGATACCTTGTTGCGTGACAAAGCGTTGACGGAAGATCCAATCAAGGAGCATTTGGCAGCAATTAGTGTCGGGATCTTACCAGATGGCACCTGTGTGACCGATCTTGATTATCAAGAAGATTCTTCAGCTGCTGTTGACATGAATTTGGTGATGACGGAATCTGGTCGATTTGTCGAATTGCAAGGAACTGGGGAAGAAGCGACCTTTGATGGTCAGCAGTTGAATGAGATGCTGATTTACGGAAAAACGGCTATCGAAGAATTGATTGCCTATCAAAAAGAGGCACTGTTTTTACCAGATGAACCCCCTTATGAGATTCCCGAAAAAACGATTGTCATTGCTACAGGCAATCCAGGAAAAGCCAAGGAGTTTAAAGCCGTATTTGGCGCAGCAGGTTACGATGTCCGTACCTTAAAAGACTATCCTTCCTTGCCAGATGTTGAAGAAACCGGCACCACCTTTGAAGAAAATGCCCGCCTTAAAGCCGAAACCATCGCCAGAATTTTGGGAAGACCGGTGTTAGCTGATGACTCAGGACTGAAAGTCGATGCACTAGGGGGGCGACCAGGGGTGTACTCTGCTCGATTTGCTGGTGAGCAAAAAAGTGACGCTGCCAATAATGCAAAATTGCTCTATGAATTGACGGATGTCGAAGATGACAAACGCAGTGCCCAATTTCACTGTACGTTAGTTTTTGCAGCGCCAGGAAAAGAGAGTTTGGTGGTTGAAGCTCAATGGCCGGGGAGAATCGGTCGCATCCCTCGCGGAGAAAATGGGTTCGGCTACGATCCATTGTTTATTCCTGATGGTTCAGAGCAAAGCGCAGCCCAAATGAGTCAAGAAGAAAAGAACCGAGTGAGCCACCGTGGTCTAGCAATCAAAAAACTGCAGGAACAGTGGCAGGAGTGGTTAGAAGGAGAAAATGTATGAAATACTTAGTTGTCAGTGACAATCATTCAGATCGTGAGATTCTTGTTGATCTTAAAAATGAATTCGAAAATCAAGTCGATTTGTTCCTTCACTGTGGGGATTCAGAACTTCCTGAAACGGATCCTTTATGGGAAACATTCCAAGTCGTTTGTGGGAATTGCGATTACGGTGGTGGTTTTCCGAATGAGCGTATCGTTAAAACGCCGCTGGATATCATCTATATGACCCATGGCCATTTGGCGGATGTTCGTTTTGGCGTAACCAAATTAGGCTTAAAAGCGCAACAAGCAGATGCCTCGATCGCTTTGTTTGGTCATACGCATCAAATTGCTTGTGAGAAAGTCGGGAATCGACTTTTCTTGAATCCCGGCAGTATTTCCCAACCGCGAGGGCAAATTCAAATCAAAAGTTTTGCGATTATTGAAAGTACGCCAGAACAATGGGCAATCCAATACTATGATCGTTCCTTTCATAAAGTCCCAGAGCTAGCTTTCGTTTTTACACGTTAAGTAAGCGGAATCAAAAAGTAAAAATTTCATTATAATTTTGCAGGTTTCTACTTTCTATTCTCATTTTCAAGTAAAATAGAAGAGTAGCTGTGAAATGGAGGCAATTAGATTGATAGGACAGACCGTAGAAAAAATATTACTCGAGAATCAAGAAAATTTCTTGGTGCCGGCAGAGAATGTGGCATCGGTATTTTATAACCACCCTTTGAGTCACGCATTGCTTGTTTTATCAAAAGTGGGCTATTCAAAGATCCCAGTACTAGATAGTGAGGACCATTTAGTCGGCTTAATCAGCCTCTCAAACATCGTAGAACGAATGATGGATCTCACTGGCTTCAGTATGGAAAATATTGAAGGGCTGACTGTGGCAGATGTCATGGAAGTCAATGTGAATTGCATCAAAGAAAACGATGAGTTGGAAAGTATGCTGCATCTGTTAGTGGATCAAGCATTCTTGCCGATCGTTGATGATGACAATGTCTTTGTTGGGATTATCACCCGCAAAGAGATTTTAAAATCCGTCAATCATTTGGCGCATGAAATCGAAAGACGCTATTTGCTGATTTCGAAAGAAGATGCCCCAAAGATGACAGATGAACTACATGTGGTATAGAAAAAAGGTTATCCCAGTTTCGGGATAACCTTTTTTTAAATACCGACGATCGGCGCATTGGGGATCGTATAGCCTTTGGCAGTTAATGCATCGATCGATGCGGCCAAAAATTCCTCTTTGATTTTCCATTGCGTACCGTTGGTCACATACATGGTCGTGCGAATTGCAAAGTTGTTGTTTCCTAGATCCACCAGACCGAAGACCGTAGGGGCCGTTTGAATCTCTTCTTCGTGCTGCTGAGCAATCTGTTCATTGACTTCTTCAATGATGGCACGTATTTCATCTAAGCCTTCAGATGGTAAGATACGTACGTCTACCACGACTTGCATATTGGCTCTGGATGTATTACTGATGGTTGTGATGTTACGATTTGGGATATAATGAACGGTTCCATCAACGGATTTTAATTGAACAGTCCGAATACCGACGGCCGTCACTGTACCTTCAAGCGTCAGATTGGTCAAGCGGACGTAATCACCAACGTTGATTTGTTGTTCGGTAATAATAAAGAAGCCAGTAATCAAGTCATTCATAAAGCCTTGGGCACCGAGACCGAGGGCGACACCGACGACTCCGGCACCGGCTAGTAGCGAGCCTACAGGTACACCGATGGTAGAAAGGAGTGCATAGACAAAAAAGAAGCCTAATGTGTAATGAACCGTATTGCGGATCAGAGTATGGATCGTGTTGATTCGACTCACATTGAAGGTGGCTTTTTTTTCATAGGACCGATAGATCCGGTCAATGATCATGTTGCTTATTTTTAATAAAATTCCGAATAAGATACACAAAAAAAGCAGCATCAGTGCTTTTTGGATCAGTAGGCCAATGATCGATTCCCAGTCGATCGATGCCCACCATTTTTGTAATGCATTGAGCTGAGCAGCTGCTGGTTCGGTAATGCTGGAACCACTTGAATCGGTCGTGCTAGCTGCAAGTAGCAGTTGTTTCATAAAATCCCTCCAAGTCTTACTGCATCTATTTTAACGAAGATAAAATAGAAATGCAAAGGAGGTTTTCTGAAATACCTGTTTTTTTCAGAAAAAGCCTGCTTAGCCAACGGGTAGGCAGGCTTTTCTATGACAATCATTGATTAAGATAAATGAACGCCTTTATCAACGAAAATCACTTCGCCGATAATCCCGCTTGATAATGGACTGATCAAGAAGGCACAAGTATTGCCCACTTCTTCAATCGTCACACCAATATGATCAGGTGTTCGATCCTCTGACAATTGGATCAGTTTTTGATAGTCTTTTACACCAGTTACTGCCAGCGTCTTGATGGCACCAGCTGAAATCGCATTGACGCGGATTTTTTGCGGTGAAAGTTCGGCAGCTAAATAGCGAACGCTTGATTCTAAAGCGGCTTTTGCAATCCCCATCATATTGTAGTTCGGTACTGCCCGTTCGGCACCTAAGTAGGAAAGGGTAACGATTCCAGCATTTTCAGCTAAGATTGGTTTGGCATATTTAGTGACGGCAATCAATGAATAACTGCTGATGTCTTGCGCCAAAGCATAACCGTCACGAGAAATATTCAAAATATCGCCAGATAGATCTTCTTTATTGGCATAAGCAACGGCATGGACAACACCATGGATCTCACCTGCATATTCTTTGATCGTTTCAAAGGCGGAAGCAATGCTTTCGTCATTGGCGACGTCACATTCCACTACAAATTCATCAGATTCCAATAAGCGCTCTAAAGGCTTTTTCATGCGGTCGTTTTGATACGTGTAGATCACTTCGGCTCCTTGTGCTTTTAATGCTTGTGCACAGCCCCAAGCGATACTGCGTTTGTTAGCAACGCCCATGACGACAACTTTTTTACCGGTTAAAAAACTCATAATTCCACTCCTTAATAAATTCAACAATAATAAAATACGTATAATGACAAATAGTAAATCAAACTATCTTGATTTCTAATTATTAAGCATAATTGTTTGATTGTCAAACTATTTTTTTCTTAATAAATATTTAGTTGCGAATTTCGCTGAACTATGATACTTTGATAATCAAACTATAATAAATTCTTAAGCAAGGAAGGGAAACCATGAAAAAACTATTGACTGAAACAGAAGTCATGGATTTGATTCCAAATCGCTATCCAATTATATATATTGATTACGTCGATGAAATCGAGTCTGGCAAAAAGATTATCGCAACGAAAAATGTCACCATCAACGAAGACTTTTTCCAAGGACATTTCCCAGGAAATCCAGTAATGCCAGGTGCCTTGATTTTAGAAACATTGGCACAAGCAGGATCGATCCTGATCTTGAAATCCGAGGAATTCCAAGGTAGAACGGCGTATATCGGCGGCATCAACAAAGCCAAATTCCGTCAAAAAGTTGTTCCGGGAGATACCATGAAACTTGTTTTCGAGATCACTAAAATCAAAGGCTCTGTAGGAACTGCTGATGCGGTCGCTACAGTGGACGGCAAAAAAGCTGCGGAATGCGAATTCACCTTTATCGTTGGCGACCAAAAATAAAAGAAAACCGCTGAAATTCCCGAATATCGGAGACTTCAGCGGTTTTTTATTTATTCTTTGGCTTCTTGTAAGACCTTGATCGTTTCGATCTTCACTGGCTCAACCGGTTGAGAATTCTCACCATTGCCAGAGTCTTGGGTTTCTGCTTGTGCAATTTTATCTACGACATCCATGCCTTCAATCACTTGACTAAAAACGGTATAGCTGCCGTCCAATTGTGGTGTTCCACCATTTTTGTAGGCTTCGATGATTTTTTCAGGATAGTGTTGGATCGCTAGACCGTCAGATACATCTTGATCATTTTGAACGATGTAGAATTGACTGCCTTGGCTGTTTGGCGCACTTGATTTTGCCATTGCTAATGCGCCTCGCAAGTGATAAAGCTGGTTCGAGTATTCTTCGCCGAATCCTTCGCCCCAAATGCTTTCTCCGCCAGTGCCATCACCATTAGGGTCGCCCCCTTGGATCATAAACTCTTCTACGACACGATGGAAAGTCAAGCCGTCATAATACCCATCTTTGGCATGGGTCAAAAAGTTTTCGACTGCTTTGGGCGCGATCTCTGGGAAAAGTTTGATTTTGATCGAGCCTTCTTCCGTTACCATTTCAACTAAAGCTTCATTCTCTTGCACATCCGTTGATAATTGCGGCAATTCCAGGGCATTCAAGTCAACAGATTCTGAGGTTGACGTGCTTTCTGCCGAATTGCTTGATGAGGGATCGGTGGTACTTGAACCTGTACAAGCAGCTAGTAATAAAAGGCTAGCAGCTGCTGTCAGTGTGAATAGGATTTTTTTCATTCTTTCATTCCTTCCAGTTTTCTTAATGATAATCATAACAAAAAAGAGACATAGAAGAAAGCGCAGATTTTGTGGAATGAGAAAGAAACAGACGGAAAGGTGTAGACCACTTTTTAGATGTTTGCTATAATGAAAGAGGATTCATTATAATAAACGGATAGAATTTACAGGAGGTTTTTTTGATGGGAAAATTAGGGATATCGATTTATCCAGAGCGCTCAACGTTTGAAAAGGACAAAGCGTATCTAGACTTGGCACACAAATACGGCTTTAAACGGGTATTTACCAGTTTGCTGCAAATCAACGATGATAAAGAAAAAGTCTTGGCAGACTTTAAACAAGTCGTGGATTATGCCAATCAGTTAGGAATGGAAGTCATGGTAGATATCAATCCTGGTTTATTCGAACAGTTAGGTATTTCTTATGATGATTTATCCTTCTTTGATGAGATGGGGGCTTACGGTGTTCGGTTAGATATTGGTTTCACTGGTTCAGAAGAAGCCAAAATGACCCGTAATCCTTACGGGATCAAAATCGAAATCAATATGAGCAGCGGCACGAGCTACGTGGATAACATCATGAGTTATTCACCTAATACTGAAAATTTACTCGGTTCGCATAACTTCTATCCTCATCGCTATTCAGGGTTAGGCTATGACCATTTTGTTTTTTGTTCGGAAAAATTCCGCAAATACAATTTAAATACGATGGCTTTCGTGAATTCTCACGAAGCTGATTTCGGTCCATGGCCAACACAAGATGGTTTGTGCTCTTTGGAAGACCATCGTGATCTGCCACTAGCTACACAAGTCAAACATTTAGTGTTGACTGGTTTGATCGATGATATCTCTATTGGAAATGCCTATGCTTCAGAAGCAGAATTGGCAGCAATGGCTGAAGCGTTTCATGCTGATTATCCGACATTAAGAGTCGATGTCGTTGACGGAATCACTGAAGATGAACGAATTTGTCTCTTCGATAATCTGCACAGCTATCGAGGAGATCGCTCAGAGTACATCTTGCGTTCAACGATGACGCGGATCTATTATAAAGACAAGGAATTTCCACCTCATGATACCCGTGATATGGTAAGAGGGGATGTCTTGATCGATAATGCTGGCTATGGACAATACAAAGGTGAGACGCAAATCGCCTTGAAAGCAATGAAAAATGATGGCCGCGTCAATGTCGTTGGGAAAATCGCTGATGAGGAACTATTCTTATTAGAATTTTTGAAACCTTGGTCAAGTTTTAAATTGGTCGAAAATAACTAATTATCACGAGAAATCAACCATTGCCAACAAAGCGTGTTGGCAATGGTTTTCTTTTTGGGCGCTTGCAATTGACAAACACGAGCAAAAAACGGTAATTTATGTAGTGGGTTCTTTCCATGAAGAACGATGAAACCATAATAATATTATGTAAACTATATAACAAGAGGACGTGACAAGTGTGAAATTGCGCTGGAAGATTGCCATCGGAGTGGCTGTATTAGCAATTGCAGGATTAGGGTATGCAGGAAATTATTTTTACGATTATGCGGTGGTTCCTTCAGAAAAAGATTTTTTGGAAGGAGATACCCCTGGTACGGATGAAAATCAGACAGGAAATGAATCGCAAAATTGGTTTACAGATCCAGCAAATCGTGAGATGTGGCAGCTGACTTCTGAAGACGATTTAAAATTATCCGCCATTTATCTACCGGCAGAGGAGAAGAATCGAGGAAAAACGGCGATCATCGCGCATGGCTACATGGGGAATGCAGAAACGATGGCGGACTATGCTAAGATGTATCATGATTTAGGCTATAATGTCTTGGTTCCAGACGCTCGAGGGCATGGTCAAAGTGAAGGAGATTATATTGGTTTTGGGTGGCACGAACGTAAGGATTATCTGCAATGGATTGATGAAGTACTCGCAAAAAATGGTCCTGAAGAGACGATCACTTTGTATGGCATCAGTATGGGGGCTGCCACGGTAATGATGACCAGTGGGGAAGACTTGCCGAAAAATGTCACTTCTATCATTGAAGATTGTGGGTATACCAACGTCAATGAAGAATTGGGGTATCAACTCGATCAATTGTTTGGTCTACCGGCCTTTCCATTGATGAATGTCACTAGTCTTGTCACAAAAATCCGAGCGGGGTATTTCTTTGGTGAAGCAGATGCAGTCAAACAACTGCAAAAGAATACGCGTCCAATCTTTTTTATCCATGGCGATGCGGATACGTTTGTTCCTTATTCGATGCTGGAAATTTTGTATAACGCGACCGATGCACCAAAAGAAAAGTGGGTTGTTTCAGGTGCCGAGCATGCGAAAAGCTACAAAACAGATCCAGCGCTTTACAAAGAAAAAATCGCGGCTTTCTTGGAAAAATACGATCATCCAGCAAGTGAATAAAAAAAGTGCCGGTTCTTTTTTCAGAACCGGCACTTTTTGCCTACTCATTGACTTACAAACGAGCAAATTCTTCTAGTAAACGAATCATTTGGCAAGTAAAGCCATATTCATTATCATACCAAGCGACGGTTTTCACCAGTTGGAAATCGCCAGCCGTGGTTACTTCTGTTTGTGTCGGATCAAAGATAGAACCTTGGGTGGTACCAATCACATCTCCAGAGACGATCTCACGGTCATCGTAACCGAATGACGGATTATCGACGGTGTGTTTTCTGATCGCTTCATTGACTTCATCGGCGGTTACTTTGGTTTTCAAAATTGAGACTAATTCTGTTAAAGAACCATCGACGACAGGAACCCGTTGGGCGTGTCCTTGTAATTTGCCATTTAATTCTGGGATAACTAGACCGATCGCTTTAGCAGCACCCGTCGAGTGAGGGATCGTGTTATCTGCAGCGGACCGAGCGGCTCTTAAGTTTCCGCCTTTTACCGGACCATCCAATAGCATTTGTGTAGAAGTATAGGCATGTACCGTCGTCATCGTACCAACTTCGATCCCGAATTCCTCATTTAAAAAGTAGGCCATCGGAGCTAAGCAGTTGGTCGTACAAGAACCTGCGGATATTATAGTATCCTCTGGTGTTAACGTGTCGGAGTTGACATTGTAAACGATCGTTTTCATATTACCAGCTGGTGCGGAGATAACGACGCGTTTGACACCCGCATCAAGATGGGCTTGTGCTTTTTCTGCGGAAGTGTAAAAACCCGTGCATTCTAAAACGATATCGACGCCATTTTCTTTTGCCCAAGGGATTTTGCTTGCGTCTGGTTCAGCGTACACACGGGTCTCTTTGCCATCGACAACAATAGCATTATCCGTTGCAGTAACAGTTCCAGGGTACGTGCCGTGGGTCGAGTCAAATTGCAATAAGTGTGCTAACATGACTGGACTCGTTAAATCATTGATTGCCACAACTTCAATATCGGCAGAAACTTCTTTGATCCTACGAAAAGCCAAACGTCCAATTCGTCCAAAACCATTGATTCCAACTTTTACTGTCATTTCTTGTTTCCTCCTTTGATTGTGTCTGGTACACTTAAAAGTTTGCTACGATTTCAAGTGACTGTCAAAGAATAACCCTTAAGAATTCGCGATTTCTTACGGAAACCCATGAGAAAAGATAGACAAAAGACGTTTCGGTCGTTACAATAAAATAGACTTTCTTATTAGAGAAATAGTAACCACTTAAGGTGAGATAACTGATAATCAAAAAGTATAGAAGGTAGTAAAAAAAGAATGGAGGACAAATAATGTCCATGTTTTTAGATCAAGTGACAATCGATGTCAAAGCAGGAAAAGGCGGCGACGGAATGGTTGCTTTTCGCCGAGAGAAATATGTCCCAGACGGCGGACCCGCAGGTGGTGACGGTGGACGTGGTGGTGATGTCATTTTAGTCGTAGACGAGGGTCTGCGTACATTAATGGATTTCCGTTTTAATCGTCATTTTAAAGCGCAACCCGGGGAAAACGGCATGAGTAAAGGAATGCACGGTCGTGGCTCAGATGATACCTACATCAAAGTACCACAGGGAACGACCGTTCGTGACGCTGAAACAGGTGCCTTATTAGGTGATTTGATTGAGCAAGGCCAAACATTAGTGATTGCTAAAGGTGGCCGTGGCGGCCGTGGCAACATTCGGTTTGCCTCTCCGAAAAACCCAGCCCCAGAATTAGCTGAGAATGGAGAACCTGGTCAAGAAAGAAAAATCGAGCTCGAATTGAAAGTTTTAGCAGATGTTGGTCTAGTTGGTTTCCCTTCAGTTGGGAAGTCTACATTACTCTCTGTGATTTCCTCTGCTCGACCAAAAATTGGTGCGTATCATTTTACCACGCTGGTACCAAATTTAGGTATGGTAACAACTACTGATGGCCGTAGTTTTGCGGTCGCTGATCTACCTGGTCTGATCGAAGGAGCCTCACAAGGGGTTGGTTTAGGGACTCAGTTTTTACGCCATATCGAACGGACCCGCGTCATTTTACATGTGATCGATATGAGTGGCATGGAAGGACGCGATCCATACGAGGACTATTTGTCCATCAACAATGAATTGTCGACCCATAACTTGCGCTTACTAGAGCGACCACAAATCATCGTTGCCAATAAGATGGATATGCCGGATGCTGAAGAAAACCTAGCCCTTTTCAAAGAGCAGCTGGCAAAAGAAAAAACGGATGAGTTCGCGGATGAACCAATGATTTTCCCAATCTCTGGTGTCACTCGTAAGGGAATCGATGCCTTGTTGAATGCGACAGCGGATCTATTGGAAGTCACCCCTGAGTTTCTTTTATACGATGAAGAAATGGAAGAAGATGTTGTTCATTATGGCTTCCAATCGGATGAACCAGAGTTCTCAATTGATCGCGATCCTGATGCAACTTGGATCTTGAGCGGTGAAAAAATCGAAAAACTATTCCAGATGACGAATTTTGATCATGATGAGACCGTGATGCGTTTTGCTCGTCAGCTGCGTGGTTTAGGTGTCGATGAAGCATTACGGGCGCGCGGTGCCAAAGACGGCGATATCGTTCGGATCGGCAACTTCGAGTTCGAGTTTGTCGAATAATCGTTTAAAAGAACATCATTTGCCTAAAAAATACCTTTTTAGCTGCAGTGGATTTGACTACCGATCATTGATTTTCACTAAGAAATCAATGATCGGTAGTCTTTTTGGTTTCTTTTTTCATTTAAATGATTTACTGTTAAAATAAAGAAGAGAACAAATAAACCAAAGGGAGCGATTTTTATGTCAAAACGTGTCATTGTAATGAATTTTGATGCCAGTGCCAAAGCGTACCAAGCCTTTTCGGAAGTGAAACGGATGCATATGGAACGGAAGATCAAAGGGGAACAAATGGCAGTTCTTACCCACACCAATGAAGGCGTGCATCAATTTAAAGTCGAGGACTTTCTCGATTTTACTGGGAACAATAAGACATCAACGGGTGGATTGATCGGGATGCTCGTTGGCGTGCTAGGCGGACCTTTAGGAATCATGCTGGGCTGGTTTGGTGGCAGTATGATCGGTGCTACTCGTGATGCAAAAGAGATCCAAAATGCGCAAATGCTTTTTGAACATGTCGGAAACCAAATTGGTGTTGGTGATACGGGGTTATTATTGATCGCAGATGAAGAAGACAATCGTCCTTTGAATCAATTGATCATGAATGAATTAGGCGGTGACATCACGCGCTTTGACTACGATGAAGTGGAAGCAGAGATTGAAACGGCTAAGAAAGTCGAAGAATCCACCAAAGCACGCGTTCAAGAAGACTGGAAAAACTCTCATAACGACGCAGAAGATCGCCAATCTGAGAAATAAAATCCACAAGCTTCAATTGCAACTTGATTTCTTTTCCGCTAAAATTGGAAAGAGATGAAAGGAAAGAAGCTTATGGAATTAGAATTTTTAGGAACAGGCGCGGGTGTGCCTGCGAAACATCGAAACGTGACCAGCATTGCGTTACGACTTTTAGATGAACGGAATGCCGTTTGGCTTTTTGATTGTGGCGAAGGGACGCAAATGCAGATTTTGCATTCTACGATTCGTCCACGAAAGATTGAAAAAATCTTTATCACTCATCTTCATGGTGACCATATCTATGGGTTGCCAGGATTGATCAGCAGCCGCTCCTTTCAAGGAGGCGACACGCCTCTAGAGATTTATGGACCCAAGGGGATCAAAGCATACGTTCAAACCGTTTTGCGGATTTCTCAGACCAAAGTCAGCTACCCCTTACATTTTTTCGAGATTGAAGAAGAAGGGATTCTTTTTAAAGATCAGCAATTTGAAGTATCGTGTCTGCGTCTTGATCATGGCATTGACAGTTTTGGTTATCGGATTGTTGAAGCAAGCCATCAAGGGGAATTGCAAGTGCAGGCTTTACTGGAACTTGGGTTGAAACCTGGGCCGCTCTTCGGTCGTTTGAAAAAAGGTGAAGTAGTTACCCTTGACGATGGACGTCAAATCAATGGGGCTGATTTCTTGGGCCAAGCGAAAAAAGGTCGGATCGTGGCGATATTAGGTGATACGCGTAAATGTCAAAACGCCGTACTGCTAGCAGAAGATGCGGATGTATTGGTGCATGAAAGTACCTTTAACAAAGAAGAAGCCAAGTTGGCTCGCGCTTATTTTCACTCGACGACGCGGCAAGCTGCCGAAGTGGCACAAGAAGCTCAAGCGAAGCGTTTGCTGTTGACCCATATCAGTGCGCGTTACGTTGGCAAAGATATTACAAATTTAGTAAATGAAGCAAAAGAAGTATTTCCGAATACGTTGATCGTCAAAGATTTTGATATTGTCGAGATCCCTTTTGCCGGAGAGGAAGAAACAGATGAATTTAGAGAATAAAGTTGTCGTTGTAACAGGTGGCTCTGCTGGACTTGGAGAACAAATCTGTTATGAAGCCGCAAAACGTGGTGCGATCGTCGTGACTTGTGCCCGAAGAACGAATCTGATTGGGAAAGTCAAAGAACAATGTATGGAATTAAGCGGCAAAGAAGCGTATGCGTTTCAATTGGATGTAGCAAATCCTGAAAGTGTGGAGCGCTTACTAGAAAAAATCAATGAAAAAGTTGGTAAGATCGATGTCTTCGTCAATAATGCTGGCTACGGGATCTTTCAAGAATTTACAGAGATGGACCCGGCGGTCATCCGAAATATGTTCGAAGTCAATGTGCTTGGCATGATGGTTTTGACCCAGCAAGTAGCGATCCAAATGGCTGAACAAAAGCATGGTCATATCATAAATGTTGCTTCGATCGCAGGTAAGATCGCTACGCCAAAAACGGCCGTCTACTCTGCAACAAAATTTGCTGTGCTCGGTTTTTCTAACGCATTACGTTTAGAACTAAAACCATTAGGGATCAACGTAACAACGGTCAATCCTGGACCGATCGAAACGGCATTCTTTGACCAAGCAGACCCAAGCGGTAGTTACTTATCGTCGGTGGGCAGCCTAGTGCTCGAACCGAACAAATTAGCGCAAACGATCGTCAAAGCGATGATCCATCCAAAACGAGAAATCAATCGCCCACATATTTTAGGCGCTGCTGCGAAACTATATACGCTGTTTCCTTCAATCGGCGATTATATGGCGGGAACGATGTTCAACAAAAAATAGGAGTTGAAGCCCATGAAAAATCAATGGCGTGTTATCGTTGGTATTTTACTGATTTTAGTGATCGTTTTATTTGCCGTTGCAAACAATATGACTGTCCCGATCAACTTTGGCTTCACAACGATTCAATCGCCACTGATCTTAGTCATTATTGGTTCTGCTTTGTTAGGCGCATTGATTTTGCTGCTGGTTTCCACAAGCGCAATGTTCCGCCAAAAAAAAGAACTAAAGCAATTGAGAAAAGAGCTCTCAGATTATCGTTCGAATAACGAGAAGGTTCTCCAAGAACAGCGAGAAGCTTTGGAACGGGAATACACGAACAAGCAGGCGGAGTTAGCGGCAAGACAGCAGCAGCTCGATGATCAAGAAGCCCAGCTTTCCTCACGTGCTGCGGGCGCATCCACGCCGCCAACGATCGATGAGGAAATGAAGTCTTTTGAATCGCAAGCCTAAAAGAACGACGTTTCACAAAAAAAGAGTTTGCTAGTGCAAGATTTGCTGCAAGCTCTTTTTTTGTGTTGTAAAACGAGTGCTGTTTCTCTCGTTGTTTTTCTTTTTTGCATAAACTTTGCTATAATATCCTAGTTAGGAGTGATTTGGTGAAACGTGCAAATTTTCATTGGGTGCGTCCGCAAGAAAGCGAAACGACCCCAGTATTTAAAGAGCTGATCCAAGAAAGAAAGATCCCTGAGCGGATCGGCGCGTTGCTATGGCAGCGAAATATTCGAACAGCAGAGGCGCTCGATGCTTTTTTATCAACGGACCTGCAATATCTTCATGATCCGTTTTTGTTTCATGATATGGCTAAAGCCGTGGAACGAATCCATGAAGCGATTTTAAATGGCGAACGAATCTTGATTTATGGTGATTACGATGCGGATGGGATTACGAGCACTACCGTGTTAAAGGAAACGTTGGAATTGCTAGGGGCGGAAGCTGAGTATTATTTGCCTAATCGTTTTACAGATGGATATGGGCCCAATCTAACTGTCTATCAAGATAAAATTGCAGCAGGGACGCAATTGATCATCACCGTCGACAATGGGGTGTCTGGTCATGAGGCGATTGCTTATGCTCAAGGACAAGGAGTTGACGTGATCGTCACAGATCACCATGAACTACCTGCAGAACTACCGGAGGCGTTTGCTATTGTCCATCCCCGTCACCCTCAAGGAAACTATCCTTTTGGTGATTTGGCTGGAGTCGGCGTTGCATTTAAAGTGGCTTGCGCTTTGTTAGAAGAAGTGCCAGTGGAATTGCTTGATCTTGTTGCGATTGGGACGATCGCTGATATGGTTTCTTTAACCGATGAGAATCGGCTATTAGTCAGCAACGGGTTGAAAATGATTCAGCAATCGGATCGCATCGGACTGAATGAGTTGCTGTCAGTCAGCGGTTTAAAAAAACAAACAGTCAACGAAACAGATATTGGCTTCGCCGTTGGACCACGGTTAAATGCGATCGGTCGTTTGGAGGATCCCAATCCGGCTGTTCGCTTGTTGACTACCTTCGATGAAGAAGAGGCAGTAAGCTTAGCGAAAACCTTAGATACAATCAATCAGCAGCGAAAAACCTTTGTTGAAGAAATCATGAAAGAAGCACAAGTAAAAATCGATCCTGCGAACCATGTTCATTTGGTGGTGGGAGATCATTGGCACGAAGGCGTTTTAGGGATCGTGGCAGGGCGAATCATGCAAAGTACAGGACAACCAGTGATCGTTTTGACCAAAAAAGAAAATGGCTTAGCCAAAGGGTCGGGAAGAAGCATTGCTGCGTTGAATCTGTTTGAAATGCTGTCGACGATGAAAGACATGTTTACTAGCTTTGGCGGCCATCATGCAGCAGTTGGATTAAGTATCCCCATCGATCATTTAGATATGCTGCAAGCCCAAATGAATCGTTACGTTGAAGAAAATGCCATTGACCTCAGTCAGGGCATCCCCTTAGCGATCGATGAGGAGCTACCGTTAACAGAAGTTTCGATCAGTTTTATTGAATCATTAAAAGTCTTAGCGCCTTTTGGAACGGACAACCCCTTACCGAAATTTTTATTTTCTAATCTGATGACTCAAAATGCTCGCCAGATTGGTTCAGAAAATCAGCATTTGAAGTTAGTGATGAGCGATGAGTCTAACACGCAGCTGGATGTCATTGGGTTTGGTTTTGGAAAAGATTTAGTAGCGTTTGAAAACGACCGCTTATCGATCGTTGGTCAGCTTTCCATCAATGAATGGAATGGCAACAAAAAACCGCAGCTCATGTTGGATGATTTTGCAGTGGAAGGGATTCAGCTATTTGATTATCGTTCGAAAAGAAGCCGTCAAGGTGTCTCTCTGGGCAGTCAAACACTAGGCGTTCTTTTCAAGCAGAAACTTCCTCGGGAATTGCAAGGCTTTTGTGGGCAAACCACCATATTTGACTCAGTTACAGCCTTGGAAGATACTTTTCGTGCTGGTCAGTTCCAAGAGATTGCATTTTTAGATTGTCCTGCTGACCCTGCAGTGATCAAAGAGATCGTTCAAGCGCTCCAGGCGTCAAGAGTTGCTTTTGTTTTCTACTCGACAGAAGATGCTTATTTAGATGGGGTAGGGACAAGAGAGCAATACAGTCGTCTCTTTCAACTGATCAAACAGCAGCCTCGTTTGGACATTCGTTACAAACTAAAGATGGTCGCTGACTATCTAAAAATTCCACAAAAATTACTTATTTTCATGATTCAGGTGTTTTCTGAGCTGGAATTTGTTACAATACAAGATGGTGTTTTGAATAAAACTGCTGATCCTGTTTCCCGTCCATTGACGGAGAGTCATTTGTATCAGCAACGACAAAAACTGATCAAAACAGAAGAATTTTTATTAATGAGTGATTTATCAACCCTTCGTCAGTGGTTGACAGTCTAGGAGGAAAGAAAATGGATTTAAAAGAGTATATTGCTAGTATTCCTGATTATCCCCAAGAGGGAATTATTTTTCGGGACATCTCGCCATTGATGGCAGATGGAGAAGCGTATCGGTATGCGACACAACAAATCGTTGAGTATGCACAAGAAAAAGGCATCGATATGGTGGTAGGACCTGAAGCCCGTGGCTTTATCGTTGGTTGTCCAGTTGCCTATCAATTAGGTGTCGGCTTTGCCCCAGTACGTAAAAAAGGCAAATTGCCACGGGAAACGATTGAAGCAGAATATGAAAAAGAGTACGGTGTGGATGTCTTGACGCTGCACGCCGATGCCATCAAACCAGGTCAACGTGTCTTGATCTGTGATGATCTACTAGCAACTGGTGGAACGATCAAAGCAACGATCGAACTCGTAGAAAAACTAGGTGGTATCGTTGTTGGCTGTGCCTTCTTGATCGAACTGATGGATCTACATGGAAGAGACAAGATCCAAGGTGTCGAAATCAAGACGTTAATGGAATACTAAAAAAGCAGAAACAAAAAAGGACTCGCTGGAGTCCTTTTTTGTTTCTGCTGCCTTATGGGCGTATGTAGGGGAAGGATCATGGTTCATAACGATAAAAATCATGATCGTGATAATAATGGCGGTTACGTTTGCGCTCTGCTTGGCGGAATTTCTTTTCATCCCAAAGCATGAACCAAAGCATCATTAGAGGGCAAAAAATCAGAACAGCACTTAAAACGCCAAAATAGCCAATAACAATTCCCATCAATAATACCCACAACATAAAACCAAATCGACGAACTGCTTTCATCTCATTCACTCCTTAAATAATACGAACATATGTTTGTATACTTATTATACGAATGTTTGTTCGTTTTGTAAAGAGGAAAGAAAAAAAATCTTCGTAAAAACGAAGATTTCCTAGTCAGCTCGTTGAGCATCAAAGCAGATGGCGATACAATCCAACAACCAATCCTAAAATCGTTACGTCAGGCAAAATGATTGGTTCTAAATAATCATTTTCTGGTTGTAAACGAATGTAATTCTTTTCTTTATAGAATCGTTTGCACGTAGCTTCGTCTTCATCTGTCATAGCAATCACGATATCGCCATTTTGAGCACTTTGTTGTTTACGAACGATTACTTGATCACCGTCGAGAATGCCAGCATTGATCATACTTTCTCCTCGGATCGTCAACATGAATAAACTTCCTGTGCTATTCGCTAAATCTGGCGGAATCGGAAAGAAATCGGATGCATCTTCCACGGCTAAAATCGGTTCTCCAGCAGTTACGACACCAAGCATCGGAATGGATGCTGGTTGAACATCGATTTTTTCAAGACCGGAAGCAGTTAATTCAATGGCTCTGGGTTTTGTAGGATCTCGTAAGATCAGCCCTTTTTTTTCAAGTCGGGACAAATGGCCATGAACAGTTGAGGTAGAAGATAACTGAACGGCTTCGCCAATTTCGCGAACAGTCGGCGGATAGCCTTTTTCAGTGACACGTGTATGAATGAACTTAAGAATTTCGATTTGTCGATTTTCTGTTCGTTTTGCCAAAACTGACACCTTCTTTCATTTGATAACCTTAGTGTACCATAGCTATATCGATTATTCAAACAAATGTTCGCTTTTTGTGCTATTGTTTTTGCTCGCTAGTTTGTAGTAAAATCAAGAGGGAAAAGGAGGAACAACTATGCTATCTCAAGAAAAATTAGCTCGAATCAATGAACTTGCCAACAAGAAAAAAACAGAAGGCTTGACTGAGGCTGAGACCCACGAACAAAAAGTTCTGCGTGAAGAGTATTTAACCGCCTTTCGTGGAGGGATGCGACACCATATCGAAGGAATGAAAATCGTTGACCCTGAAGGTGCTGATGTAACACCAGAGAAGTTAAAAGAGATTCAAAAGAAAAAAGGTCTCCACGGCAGATAATTGTGAATTCCTTTTCATTGCTATTGAAATAAGCTTCTGAATCACGTATAATGAAAGATGTAATAAAGGTAAAAAAAACCTAAATTAGGAGGAACTACCATTGTTTGATAAAATCGATCAATTAGGAGTGAACACCCTTCGTACATTAAGTATCGAAGCCGTACAAAAAGCCAATTCAGGACATCCAGGATTACCGATGGGGGCAGCACCCATGGCCTATGCCTTATGGACGAAACACTTGAAAGTCAATCCAACGACTTCTCGCAACTGGGTGGATCGTGACCGCTTTGTTTTGTCTGCTGGACACGGTTCGGCGTTATTGTACAGCTTGTTGCACGTGTCTGGTTACGATGTGACCATTGAGGATCTAAAAAACTTCCGTCAATGGGATAGCCGCACGCCAGGACATCCAGAAGTCGATCACACAGACGGCGTGGAAGCAACCACTGGACCTTTAGGACAAGGGATCGCCATGGCAGTCGGTATGGCAATGGCCGAAGCCCACTTGGCTGCAACCTACAATCGCGACAAGTATCAAGTCATTGATCACTATACCTACGCTTTATGTGGCGATGGCGACTTGATGGAAGGTGTTTCGCAAGAAGCTGCATCCATGGCTGGTCACATGAAATTAGACAAACTGATCGTCTTGTACGATTCAAATGACATCTCCCTAGATGGCCCAACTTCAAAAGCCTTTACAGAAAATGTCGGTGCGCGTTTTGAAGCGTATGGCTGGCAACACATTCTCGTTGAAGACGGCAATGATTTAGAAGCGATCTCGAAAGCGATCGACGAAGCAAAAGCTGAAAGCGACAAACCAACCTTGATCGAAATCAAGACTGTGATCGGATACGGTGCGCCAAATCAAGGCACCTCTGCCGTTCATGGTGCGCCGATCGGTGCCGAAGGCATTTCTGCAGCCAAAGCGATTTATGGTTGGGAATACCCAGAATTTACCGTACCTGAAGAAGTTGCCGCGCGCTTCAAAGAAACCATGATCGATGAAGGGCAAAAAGCTGAAGCAGCTTGGAACGAAACCTTCCTTGCCTATGAAGCAGCCTACCCAGAACTTGCTGCGCAATTCAAACAAGCCTTTGCGGGTGAATTGCCAGCAGATTGGGATGCAGCATTACCAAGCTACGAAGTTGGCAGCTCACAAGCTAGTCGAGTATCTAGCAAAGAGATGATCCAAGCCTTATCCAAAGCCGTCCCTAGTCTCTGGGGTGGATCGGCTGACCTTTCTGGATCCAACAACACGATGGTGGCAGCAGAAAAAGACTTTGAACCTGGCCAATACGAAGGCCGCAACATTTGGTTTGGCGTCCGAGAATTTGCGATGGCGGCAGCGATGAACGGCATCCAATTGCATGGCGGTACGCGAATCTATGGCGGAACCTTCTTCGTCTTCGTTGATTACTTACGTCCAGCGGTGCGCTTGTCTGCGATCCAGCATGCACCTGTGATCTATGTCTTGACGCATGACTCCGTGGCGGTGGGAGAAGATGGACCGACGCATGAGCCAATCGAGCAATTAGCCAGCGTCCGTTGCATGCCAAATGTCCAAGTGATTCGTCCAGCAGACGGCAATGAAACCCGTGCTGCCTGGAAATTGGCCATGACAACAACGGATAAACCTACGGTCTTAGTCTTAAGCCGACAAAATCTACCAGTGATCGAAGGCACGCAAACCGGTGCGGATGAAAATGTCGCAAAAGGTGGCTACGTGATTTCAAAACAAGCTGGTGAAACACCAGCGGGGATTTTGATCGCCACAGGTTCTGAAGTGAATCTTGCGGTCCAAGCACAAGCTAAATTGGCAGAAGAAGGCATCGATGTATCGGTGGTTTCCTTACCAAGCTTTGATCTGTTTGAAGCACAAAGCTCAGAATACAAAGAAAGCGTCTTGCCAAAAGCAGTGAAGAAACGGGTAGCGATCGAAGCAGCTTCCCCATTTGGTTGGGAACGTTACACCGGTTGCCATGGAAAAGTGATCGCGATCGATCATTTCGGTGCATCGGCACCTGGTGACAAAGTCTTAGCGGAATTCGGCTTCAGTGTTGAGAATGTCGTGAATACTTTCAAATCAATCGATTAATTGATCGACAATCAATCAAAAATAGCACGTTCGAGAATCTTTTCGATTTTCGAGCGTGTTTTTTTGTCTGGATTCTTGCCACTTTAAACGTGTTAGAGTGACTTATTTAAAGTAATAGTGGCTAAGATTTCCAAAAAATGGTTGTACCGCAAGGCACAAGCACTTGTGAATAGTAAGAGGGAATCGATAAAATAGCAATCTAACAGTTTTTAAAAATACTTATCAGTAGTTAGCAATCCAAGCGGGATACCCATACAGTTTTTTAAAAGTCTTTTGTTGTTTGCAAAGTGATCATTGTTTGCACTGTTAGATGTTTTTCCGTATAATAGCTGTATTGATTTATTTGAAAAAACGTACAGTTACTGGAGGAAAAAAATGGGAAGTTATCAAACAAGAAGTGAAAGACATCATCAACCAAAGAAGACGATAAAAAGACCTACTAAAAAGGCGGTGGTCTCTTTGATGGGGGCAGGAATGATGTTAGCGCCAATGACGGTCACTTTCGTTCCTCAACAGGTACAAGCTGCTGAGAATCAATACGCGACGCAGGACATCTCAGGTTTTATTGAGCAAATTGGCTGGTCAGCACAAGATGTTGCTGCCAACAATGATCTCTATGCTTCTGTGATGATTGCTCAAGCGATTTTGGAAAGCGGCTATGGTTCTTCCGCGTTATCCAATGCACCCTATTACAATTTGTTTGGGGTCAAAGGCAGTTACAACGGACAAAGTGTCTATATGCCTACACAAGAGTATTTGAATGGTCAGTGGGTAGAGATGAATGAACCGTTTCGTCAATATAACTCTTACTGGGAATCGTTTCAGGATCATGCGAATGTCTTGCTCAGCACGAGTTTCGCGACAGGAACTGCTCATTACAGTGGTGTTTGGAAAAGCCAAACAACCTCATTTTATGATGCAACGAATTACTTGACGGGGCGCTATGCTACCGATCCAGGGTATGCACAAAAACTGAACTGGTTAATTGAAACGTATCAGCTCACACGCTTTGATACTGGGACAACGCAAAGTACCGCATGGACAAGTACAACGAGCACGACTAGCACGAGTACTACGCAAACTACAACGACGACTCAGGTAAACAGCGGATCTACAGCGCAGAGCTATCACGTTGCTTCAGGCGATACACTTTGGGATATCGCCAATAAATTTGGCACAACGGTCGACGCTCTAATGGCAACAAATGGGTTATCTAGTGAGGTCATTGTTGTTGGCCAAGAATTAATCGTTTAATTATCTGATACCGCCTTAAGAATGATTGCTCTAAATGGCATCATTCTTAAGGTTTTTTTGTAATGGAAAAACAAAATCAAGAAAGTGAATACAAACAAATATAAAAAAATAAGAAAAAACTTGAAATTGCTTACTTTTTATTCGCAACTCGGGGTTATTTTAGGTAGAATGGAAGAATAAGAACGGGAGGGATTTTCAATGACAAAAATCTATCAATCGGTCAATGAGTTAGTTGGGCATACGCCAATCGTCAAATTAAATCACATCGTAGAAGAAGGTTCTGCGGATGTGTATCTGAAATTAGAGTTCTTCAATCCTGGGGGAAGTGTCAAGGACAGAATTGCTTTAGCCATGATTGAAAAAGCAGAAAAAAATGGCTTGTTAAAAGCTGGTGATACCATCATCGAACCAACATCTGGGAATACTGGGATCGGCTTAGCCATGATCGGTACGGCAAAAGGCTATCGTGTCGTGCTGGTTATGCCAGAAACCATGAGTATTGAAAGACGTAAAATTGTTCAAGCTTATGGCGCAGAGTTGATTTTGACCCCTGGGTCTGAAGGAATCACTGGTTCTATCAATAAAGCAAAAGAATTAGCAGAACAAGACGGCTATTATATGCCATTACAATTTGAAAACCCAGCCAATCCAGAAGTCCATGAAAAAACGACAGGGAAAGAAATTGAGGATGCGTTTGAATCTAAAGGGTTAGACGCTTTTGTTGCTGGGATCGGCACAGGTGGCACGATCACTGGTGCGGGGAAGGAATTGAAGCGCGTCTATCCTAATTTGAAGATCGTGGGCGTTGAGCCTGCAGAATCAGCTATTTTAGGAGGTGGCAAACCTGGTCCCCATAAGATCCAAGGGATCGGCACGGGATTTGTTCCTAAAGTACTAGACACTGAGATTTATGATCAGGTCATTGCCATCGCTAGTGAGGATGCCATGGAAACTGCGCGTCAAGTTGGGATGAAAGAAGGAATCTTAGTAGGAATTTCTTCTGGTGCAGCGATCAAAGCGGCATTAGAGGTTGCTAAGGACTTAGGAAAAGGCAAAAAAGTCTTAGCGATCGTCCCAGATAATGGTGAACGCTATTTGTCTACGGCACTGTATCAGTTTGAAGACTAACAAAGAGGGGGAAAGCAGGCATTCGTTTGTCTGCTTTTCTTTCTCGAAAAACTGAGGGAAGACGGGCTGGGCAAATGCGTTATTCCTTTAAAAAAACAAGGAAAGCTGTTTGAATTTTTAGGTTTTACATAGTATGATAGGTAAGATAAGAGAAATGGAGGAACTCCTGTGAGTACGATCTACGATGAAGCGATCAAACGATTAAAACATGAAAATATTCGTATTACACCGCAGCGAGTAGCGATATTAGAATTTTTAGCCAGTCACGATGCCCATCCGACCGCTGAAGAGATTTATCGGGCGATCGAAGTTCATTTTCCTGGTATAAGTGTCGCAACGGTATACAATAACTTACGTTTGTTCACAGAAATTGGCTTTGTAAAAGAAATGAATTATGGAGATGCCTCCAGTCGTTTTGATTTTACAACGGAGCCTCATTATCATGCTATCTGCCAAAAGTGTGGAAAGATCGCTGATTTTTACTATCCAGGATTGGAAGATGTCGAAATGGCGGCTTCGAAATTAACTGGGTATCAAATAAATAACCATCGACTAGAAGTTTATGGCCTATGTCCCGAATGCCAAGTGAAAGAGGAGGAAACAAAATGAAGATAATTTCTACAGATCAAGCACCACAAGCAATCGGTCCTTATGTTCAAGCAAAAATCGCAAACGGCTTTTTGTTTGCTTCTGGTCAAGTGCCATTAGATCCTGTTTCGGGGGAAGTTGTCGGTACGACGATTGAAGTACAGACTCAGCAAGTATTGAAAAATATCAACGCGATTCTTGAAGCGGCGGAACTTACGCCAGATGACATCGTTAAGACGACATGTTTTTTAAAAAATATGAATGATTTCGTTCCTTTCAATAATACGTATAGCACATTGTTCAATGAAGCGTTACCTGCACGTTCTGCTGTCGAAGTTGCTCGCTTACCAAAAGATGTTTTGGTTGAAGTTGAGATCATCGCAGCAGTCAAAGAAAAAGCGTAACCAACAAAGAATCGTGGGACGTCCGCATTTGCGTCGTCCCCTTTTTATTGATTCGATCCTGATAGGATGAATCTTTATGTTTCAGATGAGCCAAGGAGAAGAGGATGTAGTATGGTTTCATTAAAGGAATATTTGGCAAAAGGGCAAACGACGATTTCAAATTTGCTTTTAGAGAATTACCATCATCTTGGTTTGACGAATGATGAATTTTTGTTATGGCTGCAACTGTATCGCAGCCATGAGCAAGGCAATGATTTTCCAGATTTACGTGAGATCGCCTCGGTGATGGGCAGCGACCAAAAAGAGATCTATCATTGGTTGAATCAATTGCTGAAAAAAGATGTGCTGCGAATGGGTTCAAAAAAAGACGACGCAGGAAAAATGGTGGATTATTATGATTTCACTGGCATTTATGAACGGCTCGAGTTTCTTTTGAAGCAGCAATCTAAAAAGGAATCCGCTGAAACAAATGAAGAGAAGATACGCGAGTTGTATCGCTTATTTGAAGGAGAATTTGGTCGCCCCTTATCGGCGATCGAATACCAACGGATCGGGCAGTGGTTGGATGAGGACCACTATGATCCCGAGCTGGTCCAGTTTGCTTTGCGAGAAGCGGTCTTGAATCAAGCGTATAGTTTAAACTATATCGATCGTATTTTGCTTTCGTGGGAACGCAAGAATATTACCTCAAAAGCGCAAGTAGAAGAAGAGCAAAAAAGAAGAAAAAAACAGTTTCTTCAAAATGAAACTACGCCACAAGAAGATGGCCCAATGCCCAAAATCCCTATGCATAATTGGTTAGAAGGAGAGTAAGATACAAGGAGTTTAATTCGTCCAATGATCAGTAAAGAAAAAACAATGACTGCGATAGAAATAATGTATGAGATGTTTCCTGATGCACATGGAGAACTAGTGTCAAAAAATGCCTTTGAATTGCTGATTGCTGTCATCCTAAGCGCACAGGCAACGGATGTGTCAGTCAATAAAGTGACACCGGCACTTTTTGAAGCATATCCAACGCCGCAGGCTCTCAGCGAGGCGCCGTTAGAAGACATTATTGAAAAAATCAAATCGATTGGCCTCTATCGAAACAAAGCGAAAAATATCAAAGCTTGTGCCTCTGAATTGTTGCTGCGTTTTGGAGGCGAAGTGCCTCAAACCAGAGAAGACTTAATTTCTTTGCCAGGTGTCGGCAGAAAAACAGCGAACGTCGTTCTTGGCGATGCATTTGGCATTCCAGCAATCGCTGTCGATACGCATGTCGAGCGGGTATCAAAAAGGCTGCGCATCTGTAAACTAGACGCCAACGTATTAGAAGTCGAACAAACATTGATGAAAAAGATTCCAGATACGTTGTGGGTCAAAACGCATCACACGTTAATTTTCTTTGGTCGTTATCATTGCACAGCACGGGCACCTAAGTGTGAGGTTTGTCCATTGTTGACAATGTGCCAAGAAGGAAAACTTCGGATGAAGGGGAAGAAAACCATTTAATGGTGAACATAAACCAAAAGTAACTAGGATCAAGACGCTAAGCGAAATCGCTTAGCGTTTTTTTTGCATAAGTTGATAAAAGAACAGGTGATTAACGTAACAACCTTTGATAAAGCCGTTTCAAGTAACTGGAAAAACATAAGCTTACTGAACTTTTTTGATTACACCACTCAAAAACAGGTGGTTTTTCACAAAGAGCGCGTGTGACGATTGTTGCTCGATACGAGATTAAACCTTCCAATACGCCTTTTTATGAAAGTATTTGTAGGCTTAATATGATGGGATTCTTTCGCAAAAATTTTAACTTCTCTTTTTTATAAAATCCTATTTTTGGTCAATAATAAGTAACGTTAATAAGAAAATTCACCTATTGGTGAAAAATAGTATTTCAAATCTGTGGAAATCATCAGTATAGTGAACTTTGTCAAAGGTTATAAGTCTTTCTCTGCTATTTTGCTAATGACAGAAAAAGCGTTGCAAATTTCGAAATGATTCTTTAACAATCTCATAATCATTTTTGTTACGGATACTAGACAAACGCAGTTTTGAAAAGATCACTTATAAGATGTGGCAAGTATAGAGGAGGAGGGAGAATGAAAGGAGAAAAGGTATGGAAATTAGTTCGTATGGTTCTGTTTTGCACTCTTTTTTATGGGATAACTATTTCTACGGCAGCGGTGAATGCTCAGGAAGTGCAGTCGGTTGAAACAGAAAGCTCTGTGCTTTTTACCGGTGTTTATGAGCCTATTGGCCAACCCAAACCAGCACCGCCAGCAGGCCCTACAGAGAATATCTCGCCACCAAAAGAGGTAGCAAAACCAGGTGGCATTTTACCAAAGACCAACGAGACAAAAACTTACGGCGTAATCTTGCTTGGATTACTGCTCGTACTGGTTGCATTGTATGCGCAATATACCAAACATCGATCAAAATTTATGATGGTTAAAAAGAAAAGACAAATAATTTGAAAGCAGGGATGAATTTGAAATTCGTACGATTTGCATCGGCAGCTGTTTTAGCTGCAACTTTATTTACTATTAGCGCGGAAGCCTTCGCTACTGAAAGTGTAACAAACCATGATACAGAAGGGAAAGTTCTCTTTGTACCAAACGATAGCGAAGCGACAGTGGTTCAACCACCAAATCCTGGTCCTAATGGTCCAGATGTAGAGATCAATCCAGTCGGCCCTGAAGGACAAACAGGACCATTGACGATTGCTTACGCACCTACGCTTAATTTCGGTGAGCAAGTGATTTCTAATACCGATCAAGAATATAAGCTAGTGGCTGAATTACACAAGCTAAAAGACGCGGAAGATAGTGAAGAAAGAGTTCCGTATGTTTCATTTGCCCAAGTCCAAGATACGCGCGGGACAAATGCTGGTTGGGATTTAAAAGTTTCATTAAGTGCTTTTGAATCAGGAACACAAAATAATGAACTGACTGGAGCAAGAATTCGTTTTAATTCGCCGAAATTGGAATATAACGGAAGCAACCAAGAAAATGAACCACAAATTCATGCGGATGGATTGATTTTAGATGCTACAAATAGTGAGCGTTCGGTTCTGACCGCCGCTCAAACAAAAGGTGCCGGCGTTTCGTCAGTCGTTTGGGGCGATCAGGAAGAAATCAATCGACAAGTGGAAGCAGGCGCAGAGGTTGTTGAAAATGCCGGAATCGAATTACTTGTTCCTGGATCAACAGCAAAAGACGCTGCTCTTTATGAAGCAACCCTTACTTGGACATTGGCTGCAACAGCCGGACCGGACGGAGAAACGGTTCAATAACTTGGTTTTGTACTGAATAAAAAAGAAAGAAGGAACTAGAAATGCAAAAGATTCGTTTAGCTACGGTCGCTGTATTATCCACCACTTTACTAGCCGGAGGCGTTCAAGCCTTTGCCCAATCTTCATTAGAAACGACTACCGATAACGTTATAGGATTTACCTCAGACGGAAGCGATCTAACAGAGGTACAGCCTCCAGTCGTAAACCCAGAAGTAGAAACAATCGAACCAACACCGCCAGGGCAAACGGGTCCGTTTACCATTGCTTATGCACCAAAAACTTTTGATTTTGGTCAGAATGCTATCTCTACCAGTGATCGTTGGTATTCAATGGTTGCAGATGAGCGTAATTTGGCTGATCAATCAGGTACGACACCGTATGTATCATTTGCCCAAGTGCAAGATACCCGAGGAACGCATGCTGGTTGGACATTAAATGTTAGTCTAACTGATTTTACTTCTGAATCAGGGGATGTTTTGACTGGGGCAAAAATCAAGTTGGCAAACCCTGAGATCGTGTTCAACAAAGGCGAAGGTGATCGAGACTTACAGCCAAGTGCCGTTATCAATAGTGAAGAACAAAATGCGTTGATCCTAGATGTCAACGATCAAGACATTCCTGTCATGCGTGCTTCGGTCGGTCAAGGCGCGGGCGCTTCATCGATTTACTGGGGAGATCAAGAAAAATTGACGGAACAAAATCTTAATAAACAAGAAGACGAAATTATCAGAAATGATGATATTCAACTATTTGTACCAGGCTCTACCACGCAGCTAGCAACCAACTATACTGCGGAAATGACATGGACGCTAACTGCTTCTGTTGATAGTGGCGGCGAAACAGTAAATCCGTAAGAAGGATCATAGCTTGCAACAAGAAACAACTGGCAGGAATAGTAAATTATTCCTGCCTTTTTTGGAAGGAGAACCACTTTTGACTGAACAACGTATAAGAATGAAATGGATAAAAACGGTTACCTGTGCGGTCATCCTGCTATCATTCTTTTTTTCGCCAAGATTGAGCTATGCTCAGACAGAATCAGAATTAAACTTCTATGTGACGCCTATCTTACCAGAAAGTCAGCTGGAAGGAGGGGCGTTGGGGTATTTCGATTTAAATCTTGGGGCAGGAGAACGTGATGAATTGGCTTTAGAGATCGAAAATGGTTCTGATCAAGCGATCGAAATAGAAATTTCTGCCCATACGGCATTTACGAATGTGAATGGTGTTGTGGAATATGGCCGGGATGCAGAATCCCCTGATCCGACTTTACCTGCATCAATTGATGAACTGGTAGAGGTGCCGGAAACCATATCGTTAGATCCATTAGAAAAACGAATCATTTCTTTACCGATTGCGATGCCAGAAGAGGAATTCAAAGGGGTTTTGGCAGGTGGCATTCGAATCAATGAAGTTATTTCTAAAGAGGAGCAAACACAATCTGCTGAAGAAGGATTAGGCATACGGAATGCATTTTCCTATGTCATTGGTGTGGTAGTAAGCAACAATCGGTCCGCAATGGATCCGGGATTGGAACTGCTTGATGTTTTTGCCGATCAAGTAAATTACCGAAACGTATTTAGTGCTGTTATCCAAAATTATACATCGACATTTGTCAATCAATTGGAAGTAACAGCTGAAATTCGATCTGTTGGCAGTGAGACGATCTTATATGAAGCAAGTCAAGCAGCGATGCAAATGGCTCCTAATTCACATATGCATTTCCCAATTCCCTTGAATGGCGATCGTTTTCGTAATGGGGAGTATGTATTAAATCTTACTGCACGGTCAGGAGAGGAAGAGTGGTCTTGGGAACAGACATTTAGCGTGGAGGCAGAAGATGCTCGCCGCTTAAATGAACTCGATGTCAATGTAGATACGTCGCTCAATTGGTGGATGATCGCCACGGCTGGTCTAATCAGCTTGTTTTTATTGCTTGTGATCATCCTAATTGTTCATAAGAAAAAAAAGGCAAAGGAAGGTGGGAATAGTTGAAATGAAGAATACCCCACACAAGGTAATAATTGCGATCATTATTGGATTACTAAGTGTGCAAACTTTTTTTCCAAGTCTGAGTAGTTTACTATTGCCAGAAATCCACGCCATCGATCACACGATTGAACCATTGGACGAAACGCAGAACATGTCCTTGCTTGATAAAGCAACACAACCGATCCAAACAAAAGAATTTGACATCCATAATCCTTTTTTTCAGTTTCCAGTTAGTGTGATTGAAGGTATCGTGGATCAACCGATCGATGTTTTCGTCGTATCAAGCCAACCGTTAGATGAGATTACGCTAGTTGTAGCGAAAGAAGCATTGATCGTGGAAGAAGAATTTGCTGCAGAAGTGAAGAGTAAAAAGCTGTCTGAAGAAGAACAGGAATGGAAGCTTACCTTTGATGAAGAGCTAATGGAGTTCGAGATTCCTATCGTCTTTAATAAAATAGGCGATTATCAACTGATTATAGGTGAAGCGGAACTAACGATCGAAGTACAGGCAGAAGATGACGGGGAAGAGGACTCGGATGATGATGCAGATAATGAAACGATCGAGACAGAAGTCTCACCATCAGAGACGCCGCAGGAAGGGGAACGAACCACGCAACCTTCCAATGACGCGAACCTAAACGAGAATCAGCAAGACACAGAAGCTGATCAAGCAGAAGCGATTGCCCAATTGACAGAACCGGTCACACCGTTAAACGAAATCAGTCACCGAGATGTTTCCAATTGGCAAGAATTTATGGCGGCAATCGTGAACAAAGATGTAAATTATATCAATATCGTAAACGACTTTGAATCTTCGGATAATCCTACTCAAGGAGTTTCTGGAGTGGCTGTGGGAAGTGCAACTTCCAACCCAACAAATGGATTAGCCTATATTTGGACCAATGCTTCTGGAATTTCAAGAACGCTTGTGATCGAAGGCAATGGGTATCAAATCGACTTTAGAGCTGTTGCTGTCGGATTTTATGATAGTACCGTCAATAGTGCAACGCCGTGGGACATTACGTATCAAAATATCGATGTCGTTCATGGCAACTGGTATGGGTTTATGAACTTTACGAATATGAGTATTCCTCAGCAAAATCTATCCAGAATGCGTTACCACAATTTAACCAACGCGGGCAATCAGTTGATCCACTCGTTAGCGACACCTGTTATTATGTCTGGCGAAGTAATATCGCATCAAACTCCGACATATACTTCCAGATCTGGACGTGTGCAAACGATCAATGCAACCAACCAAGCGAATATGGAAGTAACACAATTGGAAATTCTTGATAACGCAACAGTTGACATGTCGACAATAAATTCCGGCAATATCTATTTATATTATGCAACGGGGCGTATGACTATTGGCAATGATGCAAAGATGTCCCTGCGTGCAGCTGGAACAGCCGGTGAGGCTTTTGGAGCAAATATTTATATTGCGAATGGACGGATCAATATCGGTAATCGATCAGAGCTGCATTTGAATGCCCGAGCCAACTCCCCCGCAATCAGTATGTATGCAAGCGGCGCCCACTTTGAAATGTCTGAGGATAGCAAAGTGGTAATCAAAGCTGACGGACGTACCACAAGCCTCAATGGATGGTCCTATAACATTATCTACATGGGTGCTGGAAGCACGATGCTTATTGGAAATAAAAGCAGTGTCGAAATTGATGCAGTGAATCAAGGGACCACCACATCCGGAGTGATCCATGTAGCCGGTGCCGCCACATTTATTGTTGCTAAAGAAGGAATCTTGGATATTAAGTCAGACGGAACCAATCCCTCTCATTCCTTGATGACATTTTTGAGCTCGGCCTCAACCTTCACTTTTGCGGATGCACAACGCATCAATTTAGAGAAAACAAGGGCGGTTACCGGAAATGCAGCAAATAGTAGCCTTATTTCGATTTCCGGCAGCGGCGGGCTATTAGATGTGGATATTCAAGCAGCGAAGCAATGGCGGCATGGAAACTTGACGGAGGAACCAGACTTCAGTTGGAGTCCAATCTTCAATTTAAAAGTGAATTTTTCCTCTACCTTGTCATCGATTTCGAATGTTTCTTCCATCTCACAAGAGATCGTTGATCATTTTCGCGCGAATTTTACCACAAGAGCACAACGTATCCTATTTGAATATATTCCAGATGTCGAAGTTCATTTAGAACCATTAACGGAAGACCCGGCACTAGATGGATCAAGAATCATTAGAGGAAAAGCCACACCTTATAGTGTGATTCGTTTTGACGGAGATCCAGTTATTCCCGCACCGCAACTGCAATCACCTTCTTTTGATGATAACAGCTTGTTTCATCTTCAAGCAGATGCCAATGGTGATTTCAGCTTGACCTTAGCCGAGGGGGATCGGTTTACAAAACATAATACGGTGACGGCTTACGCTTTCTTAAATGGAAAATTCGATACAGATGAAACAGTTGTTCAAGAGATTGCCACAATGAATCCACGAGATCCGATCGCGCCAGATATTGAAGTGAACCCAGAAAATAAACCGGATATACCAGACCATTTAGGGTTTATCAGTGTCGATTTCATCTCCCAGTATAGCTTTGGAGATGTATCAATAAGTGCAGATACCAAACAGTACAAGGCATTGCCGCAACGTCTTAGCAGTGCAGATGGCTCAGTAACTGAGGAACGGCCAAATTACGTGCAGATTTCTGACCGGCGCGCTCAATTTACCGGTTGGGAACTTAACGCGACATTATCCGCTGCAGGATTTCGTAATGATCGAGGAGAAGAACTTCGGGGTGCACGAATTATTTTAGAAAATGCAGTTATGCTGACGAATGCTGCCAATTCAGCAATTCCTCCCACTTATAGTGAATCAATGATCCTTGATCCTGGGGTACCCGCTTTGATCGCTGAAGCAGATGCAAATGAAGGAAGCGGTACCTGGATTCAGCGCTACGGGGATATGGGGACGATGGGGGATAGTGTCAAACTTGAAGTTCCCATTGGATCAAATCCGCGTAACATGACCTACCAAGCAACGATTGAATGGGAGTTAAGTTTTGTCCCATCTACCGAATGATCAATGCTCAATCTTATCAAATGGAAGCTGTTGACACCTATGACAGCTTCCATTCTTGATAGGAAGATAGTGAGTAAATCGCTTGAAAAGCAGTGGGTTTTACCGTTTTTTTGCGGTAGATCACGCTTACTTCATAATAACCGCGAAGATATAGAGTTCACCTAAACTCGTGCAAAAACTATTCAAGCAGCTTTGAATCAGTTCGTCAGGTTTTGTTCAAAACCAATGATGCCAGCTGAAACAAGAGAAAGGAAACTGTATGAAGAGTAAAAAAAAGAAGTCATATCTGACATTATTCAGTGCTGGGATTTTAGCAAGCCAACTTTTTGTTTCTCCCGTATTGCTGGCGAAAGAAAGCCCTCAGCCTGATAACTATTCAGAAAATACAAATGTCGAACAGGAACTTGATGATCAAGATTCATCGGCAGCAGAAGACCAAGAGAGTCAAGAAGACGTCAGCAAAGAGCAAACGGAGGGCTCGACCGAGCTATCCACCGAATCAAATGAGACGCTTATGGATTCAGAAACAGCAGATACCGTTGTAGAAACTCCCGATTCGTCTGAAGAAGTAGACTCAACGCAAACGACCGAGTCAGCGGAAACGACCGAAATAGAGGAATCAGAGTCCACGGAACCTTCCGAGGAAGAGGAAAAAATAGATGCTGAAACGGACGATCTAGAAGTAGAAACAGAGAACAAGCCAAAAGAGACCGACTTGATTGATGAGTCATTGGCACCAAAAGAAAATGAAATTTCAACTGATAGCAACGAAAATACTGAAAATGCAAAAAAAGAGGAGCCGAAAACACCTCCGATTATTGCACCTGAGCAAGTAATAAACCCTGTCGTTCAAACACCAGATGCTACTTCTGACTTGAAAAATTCTTTTTATGATGGACGTACTATTGATTTACCAGAGAGTTTTCGGGCAGCAAAGATCGCAGATTCGAATCTGTTAGATTTCACCTTGCCGATATTAGCTGATTATGATGCGCAATGGCAAGCGGCATTCGTCTACGAGATCATCGGACAAATTGGTGAACTAGAAGAACCATTGACGATGGACGAATGGATCAATGAACGGATCAAAGCGGTTATAAATGGGGAAGCTAGCTGGATAGAAAAAGAACAGCAGGTTGAACAATTACAACCGGGGGATCTTTTATATGACGCAAATAAGTTAATCGGTATCTACCTCGCAGATGGTTACCAAGCAAGTTTAGTGACAAATCAAGAAGAGCCAATGAAAACTGCCATCGAAGTTCAGCGGGTTTCTATCGAAGAGCCGCTATCGATCAGACGGCTATCAAATCCTGAATTGGCTACATATGGCGAAAAGCTAGTTGCTGAATATCCAGCCCCTTACGAATTTACAGTGAATCAAAAGACCCAGATGTTTATTGAAACATTGGCACAAGAAGCCCAAAGCTTAGGGCAAGAATACGATGTCTTTGCTTCTGTTTTGATCGCGCAAGCGATCCTTGAAAGCGGCAGTGGCGACAGCGGGCTTTCCAGCAGTCCCCATTATAACCTTTTTGGCATCAAAGGCAGTTATCAAGGAAACAGCGTGACTTTACCAACAATGGAAGATAAAGGCAACGGGGAACTTTTCCAAATTCAAGCCGCCTTTCGTTCCTATTCAAGTTATCGAGATTCCATGGCAGATTATGTCAAATTGATTCGCGGAGGAATCACTGGAAATCCAACCTTTTATCAAGACGTGTGGCGCTCTGAATCAAAAAACTATCTTCGGGCAGCAGATGCTTTGACGGGCACTTATGCGACTGATGTTAATTATAGTAAAAAAATCAATTCACTGATTGCGGTCTATGGATTGACGCAATATGACCAAGTGATCGCAACAGAAACAGGCTTGTTTATCCAAGGAAAAGAACAAATTCCAGAAGAGTATCGCTCCCTTATGACATTCCCAGAATACAACGGTCGTGACTACAATCTTTCTGGTTCGTATCCTGTTGGACAATGTACTTGGTATGTGTTCAATCGCGTGAGTCAATTAGGCGGTCAAGTAGATGACTACATGGGAAATGGTGGTCAATGGGGCAATACCGGACGACGTTTAGGTTACAACGTCAGTCAAACGCCTAAAGCAGGCAGTATGATCTCTTTTGCACCTGGAACAGCTGGATCTGATCCTCGTTATGGTCATGTCGCTTTTGTTGAAGCCGTTGGTCCAAATGGTATTTTGGTTTCAGAAGGAAATGTCTATGGTGGAACCACAATCTCTTATCGCGTGATCAGCAATGAATTGGCGCACTCATCAAGTGTTTCATATATTATGCCAAAATAAGGATGGAGGGCTGGCAATATGAGTAAAAGGCATAGACAAATAGGTCTTCCTATCAGTGGTATCTTTTTGATGGTCCTTTTGCTTATTGTGTTTCTTCAGCCGTATCGACTGGCGTTAGTCAGAGGAACATCCATGCTGCCGACGATCGAGGATCGACAAGTTGTGCTGGTTCATAAAAAGCGCCAGCCAAATCGCTATCAGCTGATCGCTTTCGAACAGGAAGGAAAATTTTTGATCAAGAGAGTGATTGGTGTGCCAGGGGATTCCTTCGTTCGTACACAGAAGCGGTTGTTGATTGGGGCGGAGGATACTGACTTTGATTTTTCATTTATGATCACTGTGAAGGATGAAGCCGTTGAGGCGTTGCCGATTCGGGGGTACCTCAAAGAAGATGAGTACTTTGTCGTTGGCGATGCACTGCTCACTTCAAGTGATAGTAGAGAATTTGGAATCATTTCAAGTAAAACTTTTTATGGTGTGGTGACCACGTTCTTCTGACACATCAGCTTTTTGAAAGGAAGTTTGCGATGATTCATTTCTTGCAACATATCAACGAGACTAAGTTTGTATCAAAATGGATGAATAAAACGAATTTTAGTTTTGATGGAAGGAAGAGACTGTGATTTTTATCTATATTGGGATGATACTACTTGCCATTGGAGCAGGTAGTATCATCGGTTGGCGATTGTATCGAGAATATTTATTAAGAAAAGTTGAAAAGCAGCTGTCGTCAGATGCTTTAGCCAAAAGGAAACTTCGTTTATTTAAGCACAACCTCCGCAGTGGGCACCTGCTGATTGTATTGGGCTGCAGTAGTGCCATAATCGTAAGTGTCTTGCTACTAACAGTTTTTCAGCTGACAGGCGGCATTCATTTGCAAAAGCTGCATGAAGAAACCAATCAATTAAAAGAGGAAGTCTTCGCGCTTAGAACTGAGCAAACGGAATGGATGCGGATGCCGATTTTTGCATATCCTGAGAACGGCTTTTCTTTTGAAGCGATTGATTGGGAGCATTTACTCGTCTCCAATGATCGTGAAGCACAGTTTGCAGCTGAATATGAGTTGGCCTATCAGTTATCACCATATCTAGGTCGCACTGTAGCGATGATTTTTGTTGATCAGCCTTTGCAAGAAATCTCGATTGTTCTATCTAGCAAATTACCATCAATTGATGACTTAAACGGATGGGAAGAGAATTTTTCTCGTCTACTCCATGATATGCAGAACGTTCCCCTGATCACCCAAGGAACCTTCTCTGTCCAATTTTCCAAGGATTCTGATCAGTCCTTTGAGCAGACGATCATTCGTGACGAGAATGGGGTCTGGACCCTTTTAGAACGCAGATTCCCAAACACTGATGCTCAAGAAGTAGCCAACAACGAGAGGAGCGAGAGCATATCGTCTACTCCTCAAACGGATCAAAGTGAAACGATCAATACAAATGAACAAAAAGGCAGTGTGAAAAATTAATGATGAAAAAGAAAAACAAAGGTTGGTTTTCTGCCCAAAAGCTAATGGATGAAGTGAATCAATTATCCATAGAAGAGCTGAATGAATTTGAGGAGACAAATCAAGAAGAGGGAATCGTTGAGGATCAAGGGTCCGCAAAGGCTACCCCTGAAAAAAATGAGGACGAGACCAATCGACCAGCAGACAATGAACTCCCTAAAACCCAGAAAGAAGCAGTAAAACCTGTCGCACAAACTTTCGCAAAACCGATTTCTCACCAAAGAGTGGCTGGAGATCAGCAGAAAGAGCAAAGTGTCAAAAAGATAGCAGTGCAGCAAAAGTCCTCTGGCAACCGTGATAGCTACGCCAAGGATAGTCAACTCGTTGAAGATAAAGGAGAACGTATGGAGAAAGAATTGAGTACAAACCAAACAAATAAGCAAGAATCAAAAGAACAAGAAAAGGATCATATGATTGAAAATTTATCTTTTGAAATCAAAGAATTGATTTTAGAAAATGAGCAACTACAGGAAGAAAAAAATCAGTTGAAAAAACAGCAGAAGATAATGGTTCAACAAGAAGCAGAGGCAAAAGAATTAAAAGCTTCGCTAGTAGAAGCAAATAAGAAAGTCAAAGACCTAGAAGAACAGTTTGCAAAAGTAGATACAGAAAAACTTGAAGCAAAAATCCAGCAATTAGAGGCCAAGTTAGCTGTTCAGCAAGAAAAAGAGCAACAAGAGAAACAAACTTACGAAAAGGAACGCGCTGAATGGACCTTGAAGCGGCAAGAAATCCAGCAGCTGCAAGAGGTAATTGCTGATTTGAAACAGCAATTGGCAGAAAAAGAAGAGCTTGCTGCAAATGTATCAGCTAGCGAATCAAATGAAGAAGTCGCAGAGCTTCAGGCGACAATCGAAGCATTAAGGGAAGAAAATGCAGCCCTACAAATCGAAAACGAGCAGTTCCAAACAGAAATCAGTGAGGTCTTAGTCTTTGCTAGAAGAAAAGCGAATCGCACGATTCAAGAAGCGAAAATCGAATCTGAACGAATGATCCGTACAACAGAAATGCGGATCGATGGGATTCATGATCGTGCCAAAGAGATTCTTTTTGAAGTGAACGAGACGAAAGAAAATGTGATTCATTTATTTGACGATCTGCATAATCAAGTTTATCAGCTTTCCGATAAAAAATTGCTGTTTGAAGAGCTTGAAAAGTAAGCTTCTACATTTATATGACAGGAATTAAAAAAAAACAGTAGATCAGATTTTGATCTACTGTTTTTTTGCGATTCTCCATTATTCGACACTACCATCGTTTGGTTCCGGCGGGTCCGGTGGTGAGGAAGGATTATCCTCACTGCTGGAAGGTGTTGTTGAACCGGGATCCTGACTAGAAGCAGGAGGCGTAACGACCGATGATGAATCATCCTCATCAGGTGTTGTCACTGGTGGTGTTACTTCGCTTGATGATTCTGTGGTACTTGATGGTGTTGATTCGCTACTTTCTGTAGAAGGTGTCGTTGGTTCAACGTAGGAACTGCTGCTGGACGAACTTGGTGCTGAATAGCTTGGTTGGGTGTACGTCCCTTCAAGATAAAGCTCTCTTCCGATCCGTGTTAATCCGTCAGGCATTGTCCAGTCCGTGTTTTCTACAGAAGCAGAAACATAGCGCATCAATTCACGATAGACATCTGAAGCCACATGGGTACTACTATCAGTGATCGGTGTCATTTTGTCATTGTAGCCTGTCCAAACCGCCAATGAGTAGGAGGGAGTATAGCCGGCAAAGGTAATATCAGGGTAGGCACCATTCGATGTATCCAGTTGTGCTAACTGGTCATCGGTGTAGTTGGACGTTCCCGTTTTCCCTGCTTGGTACAATCCATCGATTTGCGCGTTGGTTCCAGTTCCGACAGAAATAACATCTTTCAAGATATCGGTCACCATGTAAGCTGTCGTATCATCCATTGCTTCTTGACCAGAAACTTTAAAGGATTCTTCGTCTTCTGTACCATCTTGCATGACGATCTTATTGACGTACTGTGGTTCGTAATAGGTACCACCATTTGAAAACGCAGCATAAGCAGCGGCCATTTTCAGGCTGGAGATCCCATATTTTGTGCCATCTAATTTATCCGTATTGCTCGAAATTGCATTAGATTGAGTAATCGTGTGGTATTCGATACCTAAACCGCTAAGAAAGTCTGCGATATTGTCCGCGCCGACTTCATCAAACAATTTCACTGCCGGCACATTTCTAGACTCTGCTAGAGCGGTCCGCAAGGTGATATTGCCCATGTATTGGCGATCCCAATTGTATACAGGGATATCGGTTCCTTTGTAAGTATAAGGTTCATCTAAAATCATTCTACCGGTAGAGTCTTGTAGAAATTGGAAGGCAGGGCCGTAGTCTGTGATCGGTTTAACGGTCGATCCAAAGTCCCGAGCGACGTTGACAGCCAGGTTGTTTGCTAGAACGTCATCAACGTTGCGGGCACCAATTTGAGCCGTGACTTTGCCCGTATTGACATCAACTAAAGTAGCGGCAACTTGCATCTTGTCGTCTGGATAATTAACATAATCATCGCTGTTGACGATGTCATATAACCGTTTTTGCGCATCGATATCGACATTGGTGTAAATATCTAAGCCATCGGTATAAACATCTTTGCCGGTTTTTTCTTTGACTTCTGCGATCACTTCGTTGAAGTAATTATCAAAGTACTTCCACTCTTGGTTTTCTCGCGGGTTTTCTTGCAATCCTTCTTGAATATCTTCGGCAACGGCTGTATCATATTCCGCTTGCGTGATTTTCTCGTTTTCAAGCATTGCGCCTAAAACCACATCTCGACGACTTTTCGCATTATCAGGATGAGCGAAAGGATCAAACGCAGAAGGGGCATTTGGTAAACCAGCAATCAAAGCGGTTTGGGCAAGGTCTAGTTCAGCTAACGGCTTGCCGTAAAACTTCATTGCGGCCGTTTGCATCCCATATACACCATTGGACATATATACTTTATTGATGTAGTAAGTGAGGATCTCTTGTTTTGATTTCATTTGTTCAAGACGAACCGCCATCCATGCTTCTTGTGCTTTACGACGTAATGTTTGGTCTTCAGCGCTGGTAGAAAAGAAGGATAGCTTGATCAATTGCTGTGTCAACGTACTTCCGCCTTGCATACCGCCGGTTGTGGCATTGGATAATGCGGAACCGACGATCCGAATCGGATCGACTCCGATATGCTGGTAGAAGCGGCGATCTTCGACAGAGACGATCGCGTCTTCCAGCAGTTGAGGAATCTCACTTGCTGTAATTTTTTCTCTGGTTTCACTACCGAATTCAGTGATCAATTCGCCATTTGACGCATAGAAACGAGAAGAAACCGTTGAATCCAAACGTGTTTCATCAAGTGCAGGCGCATCTTTGGCATACCACCAGAATAGCCCCATCCCGGATAGAATCCCGATACAGCCTAAGAAAAACAGCCCCATAAATACTTTTAAAAGAATACTCCCAATGCTTCGTTTGCCTTTTGCCTTAGGAGGCTTTGGTGCTTTTTTAGCTGTACCTTTTTTAGAATCATGCCGAGAGGTCCTCGATTGTGATCCATTTGCCATACTAATCATTCTCCTTCATCGTTAAAAATTGATCAACTGCTTTTAAATAGGGAATACGCGGCGCAATTGAAGGGATGATTTCAATCCCATTCGTTTCAATATAGGCCAGTGTCATTGATTTTTTTCCCGTTTCTTTTTGCAGGTGCCATTGAGAAACTAAGCACTTGCTATCGAGAAAAAAGCAGCGTTGTAGACAAGAAAACCATAAAAGAACGAAACATAAACCCGCTTGTTCCAAACAGTCTTCCATATGCTTGATTTGGTGTGGATGAAAATTTTTAAAGGGAAATGACGTTTTGTTTTGAGTCTCTTTCGCTTCAAAGTCGATATATTGCCCTTGATAAACCCCATTGTAATCAGTGGTGGATGCCTCACGGAAATAGGCTTCTTTGATTACGGCGGCGCTTCTTCTTGGATAATCTACTTTCACGATTTGAATTGGTGTCGGTTTCTTATGAATGACAGCAAGTTTCCGATTCAAATAATAAAGGTTGCTTTCATTGATCGCTTCTTCAAAACGCATCCCACGATTGGCATACGTTTTTGGCTTTATTAGTTTCTCTTGCATTTTTTGTTTTTTGCCGTCATCATAGGTAGTAGATTGTCCATTCGGGTAACGAATAACCATGTTGTTCACACTCCTAGGCAACATTATACCAAAAAGTCGTTTGGAAAGAAAAGAGATGACCAGAGAAACAATGAAAACCTTATACTTTACTGGCTATCGTAATTATGAATTAGGTGTCTTTCAAGCAAAAGATCCCAAGATTGCAGTTATTAAGAAAGTAATAATGTCGACTTTGACCAATTATGTCGAAGAAGGGTTAGAATGGCTCTTGATCAGCGGGAATCTTGGCGCGGAGCTGTGGTGTGCCGAAGCCGTTGAACAATTAAAACAAACATACCCAGAACTGAAACTAGGAATTATTTTTCCTTTTGAAGGGTTTGGTGAAAATTGGAACGAAACAAATCAGCAGGCACTGCAAACAGCGAAGTCATTTGCCGATTATGTCAATGCCACCAGCCATAAGCCTTACCAAGACCCCAGTCAATTAAGAAATCACACGGCATTTTTACTGGAGCATACCGAAGGCGCACTTGTGTTATATGATGACGAATTTCCAGGAAAACCTAATTATTTCTTAAGAGATGCCAAAGCTTATAGTGAGCAAAATCCCTACTTTATTCATCAAATAACAATGGATGACCTACAAAACGCAACATTTGATAGTAATTTACTTTGATTTTCGTATATTTTTTGATAGAATGGTCTAGAAAGTGAAAACCATTTGGAATAAACAATGAGGTGTAAATAATGGCAAATTTAATTTATAGTCCAAAAGATATTCTGCAACAAGAATTCAAAACAAAAATGCGCGGGTATGATCCAGTTGAAGTGGATGAGTTTTTAGATAATATCATTAAAGACTACGAAAGCTACAATAAAGAGATCTTAGCCCTGCAAGAAGAAAATGACCGTCTGACAGCGAAAATCGATCAATTGTCGAAAAACCAAGCGATCGCATCTCGTGTTCAACAAGAAGCGCCGAAAAGCCAAACCGTTACAAACTTTGATATTTTGAAACGTTTGTCTAATCTTGAAAAAGAAGTGTTTGGCAAAAAGCTTGATCGTGAATCAGAACCTGTCACTCGTTCTTCTTCCTACAACAGCAACTATACAAATGCTGATTTTGAAGATGACAACGAAAAAACCCGTCAATTCTAATCTATTTTAGAAAAGATAGTTGTGGTTTTCGGGTAATTGCGGCATAACTCGATTATGCTGAGGAAAGTCCATGCTCGCACAAGCTGAGATGCTTGTAGTGTTCGTGCCTAGCGAAACCATAAGCTAGGGTACTTGAGAAAGTAACGGCAGGAAAAATGGCTAAGGTGTAAGCTATGCCAAAGTATCCTTGAAAGTGCCACAGTGACGAAGCAAGGCGGGAAACCGTCTTGGTGGAACGCGGTAAACCCCTCGAGCGAGCAACCCAAACAATGGTAGGGGCACTTTTTGCACGGAAATGAACGGAGCAAGAAGGCAAGTAATTGCAGATAGATAATTACCCAGTGTTTTCTTCTCCCTGAGGAAAATACGGACAAAACATGGCTTATAGAAAATCACAACCTATCAGGGAATCCTTCCAGCAACGGAAGGTTTTTTTATACCAAGAAGGAGAGCGTTATGACTGAAAAAACATTTAATTGTATTGCCACCGCTGCGAGCGGTTTAGAAGCACTAGTGGGCAAAGAATTACGGGATTTAGGGATCGAGTGTGAGGTTGAAAACGGCCGAGCGCGTTTTAAAGGGACGATGGAGACCATTGCTACCGCGAACTTGTGGCTCCGTACAGCGGACCGTATCAAAATTGTCGTCGGGGAATTTGACGTATTGACTTTCGATCAGCTGTTTGAAGAAGTTAAAGCGTTACCGTGGGAAGACTTTTTACCTTTAGATGCTGAATTTCCAGTAGCTGGAAAATCAATCAAATCAAAATTGTATAGTGTACCTGATTGTCAAGCGATTACCAAAAAAGCAATCGTCAATCGCTTAAGAGAAGTATACCATCGTCCAGCAAGTGTGCCGCTGACTGAAACGGGCGCTTTTTTCCAATTAGAAGTGGCTTTATTGAAAGACCATGCGATGATCACATTGGATACGACTGGCCCTAGTTTGTTTAAACGTGGCTATCGTTTAGAAAAAGGAGGCGCGCCGCTGAAAGAAAACATGGCTGCGGCTTTAGTGATGCTGACAAATTGGTACAAAGACAAGCCGTTTGTCGATCCCGTTTGTGGATCAGGCACGTTGTGCATTGAAGCAGCGTTGATCGGTCACAATATCGCCCCTGGCTTTAATCGGGAATTTGTTTGCGAAACGTGGGATTGGTTCCCAGCAGAAGTATTTGAAAAAGTACGGAAAGAAGCAGATGAAGCAGCAGATTATGATGTCGAATTAGATATTATCGGTTCGGATATCAATGGTCGAATGATTGAGATCGCCCGCAGAAATGCGGAAGAAATCGGTCTAGGAGACTCGATCACCTTCAAACAACAAGCCGTTAAAGACTTTAAAACAGAAAAAGAGTATGGTGTCGTTGTGGCTAACCCTCCTTATGGCGAACGCTTAGGAGAAGAAGCGTCCGTTCAGCGACTGTATCAGGAAATGGGCCAAGTGTTTCGGCCGCTAAAAACCTGGAGCAAGTACTTTTTGACCAGTGACTTGACTTTTGAGACCCATTACGGCGAAAAAGCGACAAAAAAACGCAAATTATACAACGGTGCGATTCGTACCGATCTCTTCCAATACTGGGGACAACGTCCGCCACGCAAAAAGGAGTCTGCTGAATGAAAGAACAAGAATTTCTGAAAGAATTAAAAGAAATCGATCTATTACAACAAGCAATGGGGATCTTAGGCTGGGATAATCAAACAGGGATGCCAGAAAAAGCCAGTGATTACCGTGCCGAAGTTGACAGCTATTTATATGGTCTATACTTTGATAAAAAAGTGGGGGAACCAATCCAAGAAGCGATCAGCTATTTCGGGAAACACCCAGATGAATTATCAGAAGTAGGGAAAGCTGCGTATCAATTAGTCAAAGAAGAATATGAATTGCAAAAAGATGTACCCAATGAGTTGGCGATGGCGGCTTCCGCAGCTACGTCAAAAGCACATACTGCTTGGCTCAAAGCCCGTAAAGAAAAAGATTTTTCTTTATTTAAAGACGCTCTTTCTGAAAACATTCGCTTGACAAAAGAATTGATTCCTTATTGGAAGAAAAATGAGCTGACGAACTATGACGTCTTGTTAAACCAATACGAACCGAATATGACGGTTGAGATCTTGGATAACGTATTCTCACAAGTGAGAGACGGTATCATGGATATTCGTCGTCAATTGGCTGAAAAAGGAACAGCGCCAGATACTTCGATCCTTTCACGTAAGATGACCGAAGCGCAACAACGTAAATTTATCTCAAAAGTGATCGCCGACTTAGGCTATGACTTTTCTCGCGGCCGTTTGGATAATACGGTCCACCCATTCGCTACGGGGATCAACCACAATGATGTACGGTTGACCACACGCTGGAGCGAAACTGACTTTTCGATGGGACTGTTCGGTGTGATTCATGAAGCTGGTCACGGGATGTACGAGCAAAACATCGATGAGAAATACGAAGGCACGCCTGTTCATGAAGGGGCGTCCATGGGAATCCACGAATCCCAATCGCTGTTTAATGAAATCATTATCGGCAGCAACCGCAATTTCTGGGCAAAGCAATACCCATTTTTCCAAGAATGTGCGGAAGGCACGTTTGATGATGTGTCTTTTGACACTTTCTATGACTCCTTAAAGCATTCAAAAGCTAGCTTGATCCGTATTGAAGCTGATAGTCTGACATATGTCATTCATATTATTATTCGTTACGAGATCGAAAAAAAGATCTTTAACGAAACCGTATCGATCGATGAACTGCCAAAAATCTGGAATGACAAATACGAGGAATATTTAGGGATTCGTCCAGAAAATGACTTGGAAGGGATCTTACAAGACGTTCATTGGTCAGGTTCAAGCTTCGGGTATTTCCCATCCTATGCTCTAGGATATATGTATGCAGCGCAATTACTCCATGCCATGGAAAAAGAAATCAATGTCGATGAAGTGTTGGCTTCGGATGATTATTCACCGATTCGTAAATGGTTGACTGAAAATATCCATCAATATGGCGCATCCAAGAAACCAAATGAATTGATTTTAGATGCAACGGATGAATTATTGAATCCTCAATATCTATTAGACTATTTACGCAAGATCTATTTTAGCGTCTATAAAATCAGCGAGACGCAAGATTTCGCTTAAAAGTAACGAGTGGAAAGAAGCTTCGCAAGACGTTGCCGCCCCAATTATTTCATGGGGTGCTCGTCTTGTTGAACTTCTTTTCCTTTTGTATCAAACACCATCGAAAAAAGAAGGCTAGCTGCTTTCATATCGAAAGAAGGAAAAAAATGAAGGAAGAATACAATGTTGCCGATCTTAGCAAAGTAATTGCTTATGCCGAAAGTATTCTGGGGAATGATTACACAGGACATGGGTTTGATCATGTCAAACGAGTGGCTGGGTTAAGTCAAGCCATCATTGATGCCGACGAATTGGCAGTTGATTGCTTTGTCGTACAGGCGGCAGCCTATCTCCATGATACGGTGGATGACAAAGTTGTGGCGGATGTCACAGCGGCGTCTAATGAAGTGCGAGCTTGTTTGACCACAGCGGGAGCCAGTGAAGCACAAACGAAAGAAATTTTTTCTATTATCGAGAATCTGTCTTTTTCAAAAGAACTTTTGCAAGGCGCGCAAGTTGTCTCAGTAGAAGGCCGCGTCGTTCGTGATGCAGATCGTCTCGATGCTTTAGGTGCGATCGGTATTTTACGGACGAGTTATTTTGGTGGCAGTCATCAACACCCGATCCATGTCAGTGACTTAGCCCCAAAGACGTTTCAAAATCATGAAGATTACCGAAAAGGAACGACGGTGATCAATCATTTTTATGAGAAACTATTTTTGCTTCCTGAAAAGATGACCACGGCGTATGGCAAAAAAGAAGCCCAACGACGTGTGGCTTTCATGAAGGATTTTTTAGAAGAATTCTATGCAGAGTGGGATGTTTAACTTTGTTTAGAGTTTTTTAAACTGAAATTCGATTATTTCCTTTTTCCTCCATTGTTCTTTATAATAATAAGTACAAAGGAGGGATGGAAATGTACTACCAACAGGCATTACAACCGAATGAACTATTGCCAGCGATTTCCAATTCAGGGGAATGCTTTTTTGTCATTCGGGCTGAGCTACCCATCCGGCAATATCAAATCGCAGTCTATCTTTACGACGATCAATTCTTTTTGTTGCAAGATGATCGCTTGTTTGATCAAATCGACCAAATCTCTAGTGAAACATTAGGGGATGAAGAAGAGATTTTACCATTTATCGAAGAAGCGCTGGAAGAAAACCATTATTTATTAGTGGAAAAAGCGTTTATTCGTTTAGATCTATCTACTTTACAAAAGATGACCGATCTTACTAGTTTCGATATCTTGTTTTATGAATTTTTTGACTCATGGGGGGAAGAAGGATGAAACGGACTGAATACGTAACGCTACAAGACCAAACATTGATCGACCTATTCCAGCAGTTAGGAGAGGATGTTTCGAATCTCGAGCTGATCGATGAAGAAAAGAATATCGATGTGGTGGTTGTGTCGAATAGTGATTGGCAATATTTATTGGAGCAAGTCAATGATGATGTGAAAGAGTCTTTTGCTGATACCTCAGAGACAGACCTGGATGAAGAACTAGCCGACGAATAAACCTTTTTTTAGTTGATAAACTGTTTTACTACGAAAGTGGCGGATGGATCTTTAGAAGGGGTCTAGCAATCTAGGCAGCTTACCAAAAAAATACGAAGCGATCTCATTTCCCGTCAAGAGGAGCAGGATCAATTCGTATTTCTAGGTAAGTTGTTTTTATTTTGTCCGCAGACGAACGTTTTTGACTTTTAAATAGCCGCGAATCAAGTTGACAATCAGTAAAAGAATGCCCACAATCAATGGAATCGCTAATAAGTAAGGCGAGTAAAGGTGGGTTTCTTGCACGTGTTCAAGAGATGTTTTCTCCACTTCATTGATGGCTTGTTGAATGACTTGTAAACTAAATCCTGTCAGAAAACCAGCAATGATGAAAAGGACGAAGCCTAAATAGGGAATATCGGAAGACCGGCGAAAAAGAGCAAAAGCTGCATATAAAACCAAAAGGAATGCCGGTACGCCAAAGGCAAAATAGGGATTTAACATGGTTTTTTAACCTCCTTTTCTTTTATGATACTCCAAAATTTACGTTTTGGGAAATAGCGTGTAAGATAAAAAGAAAACGTGAAGGAGTTCTTTATGTCCGCTTATATTACCCCAATAAAGGTTGCCTTACTGGTTTTTCCTTTCCTAGCATTGGCGATATCAATGATTTTTTTTGTTATCCAATATCGAAAATACGGTCGTTTTATCTTGTCACGCGCACTGGTTCTGTATTCATTTGTCTTCTATTTATTGTGCGCCTATTTCTTAGTTATCCTACCATTGCCCTCGATCGAAGAGGTAGCACAGATGACTGGTCCTAAGATGGAATTGCAGTTAGGGGCATCGTGGCAACATTTTGTCCAACAGACCGTCTTAAACATTCACGATCCGCAAACCTATCTTCCCGCTATGAAGCAGGGGGTCTTCCTTGAGCCACTCTTTAATTTATTGTTGACCTTACCATTTGGGGTCTATTTGCGTTATTACTTCAAATGTTCCTTTTTAAAAACACTCGTTATTACGTTTTGCTTGACGTTGTTTTTTGAATTAACGCAGTTGACGGGACTGTATTTTATTTATCCTCGTCCGTATCGCTTATTCGATGTCAATGATCTCTTTGTCAATACAGTTGGAGGGCTTGTGGGCTGGACGATCGCCCCACTTTTTACGTTCTTATTGCCATCAAGGGAAGAGATGGATGCGGATTCTTACGCCAAAGGCACTCGGGTGACTGTGACACGAAGGGTGTTTGCTTGGTTGATCGACTGGGGAATACTGAAAGTGGTCAGTTTTATTGTGGTGATCGCTGTTCGTTTGCTCACTCAACAGACGGTACGGGACTTTAGTGGGGACTATTGGTACTTTGCTCTTGAAGTGTTGCTGTACTTTGTGTTGTTGGCTTACCTTGCCAAAGGACAAACGATTGGAAAAAAACTCGTACGAATCAAAATCATGCAAGAAGGCCGTGAGCGTGTCAGCTTGGGGGCTTTATTGAAACGCTATGGTTTGTTTTATCTGATTTATGCCAGCATCAGTCGGGTCAATATCTTTTTCGCACCGTTTCTTGAGTCCAACAATCTGCTGCTTTTAGTCGTTAGTTTGTTGATGGTAGTTATTTTTGGGTTGATCCAGTTTGGTTTTTACTTGAATCTCTTGTGGGCAGCAATAAAAAAAGAAAGCCGCTTTTTCTATGAACGCCGCAGTGCAACGTATACTATCAGTACGATCGATCCTCAATCGATTACAAAAGAAAGTTAGGAAAACAAGGCAACATATGCTATAATCCAAAGGATGCTAAAAGAAAGAAGGTGTTTGAATGTCTTTTGAGTCATTTAAATTTCAACCATTTATTTATGAAGCACTTGCTGATAAAAAGTTCTCTAAGCCAACAGAAGTGCAAGAAAAACTGATACCTGTTATCCAAAAAGGACGCAGTGTTGTAGGGCAATCACAGACCGGAAGTGGTAAGACCCACACATTTTTACTGCCATTGATGGATAAAATCGATGCCGAAAAAGATGAAGTGCAAGTAGTGATCACTGCACCGAGTCGTGAATTAGCCACGCAAATCTATCACGCCGCAAAACAAATCGGCGGATTTCATGATCCTGAAATTCGAGTGTCAAATTTCGTCGGAGGAACGGATAAGCAACGTCAATTAAGCCGTCTGCAAAATCAACAGCCCCATGTCGTGATTGGGACACCTGGTCGTATCCTGGATATGATCAACGAACAAGCGTTAGGGGTTCACACTGCCAATGTATTTGTCGTGGATGAAGCAGACATGACCTTGGATATGGGCTTTTTAGAAGAAGTCGATCAAATTGCGGGACGTTTGCCTGAGAAACTACAAATGCTGGTTTTCTCCGCAACGATTCCAGAGAAATTGCGCCCATTCTTGAAAAAATACATGGCCAATCCATTGATCGAAGAAATCAAATCGAAAGCAGTCATCTCTGATACGATCGAGAATTGGTTGATTTCTACCAAAGGGAAAAATACCAATAAATTGATCTACCAATTATTGACTACAGGCCATCCCTATCTTGCCATCGTTTTTGCCAACACGAAGAGCCGTGTGGATGAAATTACGGATTACTTAAAGGAACAAGGCTTAAAAGTAGCGAAGATCCACGGCGACATCAGTCCTCGTGAAAGAAAACGGATCATGCGCCAAGTGCAAAATTTGGACTACCAATATGTTGTCGCAACAGATTTAGCTGCGCGAGGAATTGATATTGAAGGGGTTTCTCATGTCATCAATGCTGAGATTCCAGCTGATTTAGACTTCTTTATCCACCGTGTTGGTCGGACCGGTCGAAACCAAATGGATGGGACCGCGATCACGTTATATGATCCAAGCGATGAAGGAGCAATCCAAGCCATCGAAGATTTAGGGGTTGTTTTCCAACCGAAGGAAATCAAAAATGGCGAGATCGTTGCGACTTACGATCGGAATCGTCGGCAAAAGCGGGAAAAATCTCGTGACGAATTAGACCCAACCTTGATTGGCTTAGTCAAGAAAAAGAAGAAAAAAATCAAGCCTGGCTACAAGAAAAAAATTCAATGGGCTGTTGATAAGAAGAACAAAGAAAAACGGAAGATCGAACGTCGTCAAACGACTCGAACTGCCCGCAAAAACAAGAAAAATTCGAATAGTTAATGGTTACCAAAACAGCAGTCATGTAAGGGGTGTTCTCTTACTTGACTGCTGTTTTTAATTGTTTGGTCATTTCTACACACAATACACCATCTTCAGTATAGGGCTCGGATGTTTTTTGATACCCACAGGATTCATAAAACGCACAAGCGTCGATCTCTGCGGATAACACTGATTGGAGGGCACCCTCTTGGACACCACGCATTTCGAGATAATGCAATAATTTGGTGCCGTATCCTTGGTGCCGATAGGCCTTGGCTACGCAAAAGCGATCAGGTTGCAGAGTGTTCGGTGAAGAGAATTGATAGCGAATGGTCGCGATCGGGATGCGTCCATCTAGCCAAAGAAAGTATGGGCAAGATTGGTCTTTTTCATCAAATTCCCATTCTATAGGGATGTGCTGTTCTTCCACAAAAACGGCTTGCCGCAGGGCGAAAACCGCTTGTAGCATCCACGGACTGCGTCCAAAATAAAGCATCAGTCGTTTTCCTCCTTTTTCGTGGTATACTCGTTATATAGTAATTGTAGCAGATGAGAGGAGAAATGACGTGGATTTTTTTGAGGCGTTACAATGGTCAAATTGGAAGACACTGTCCTTTGAAATCAAAGAACAGCTGATCCAGCAAATTTTAATGTATTTTGTCAGTCCTTTAAAGGAGATCACCGATGTCCATTTTAGTCAGTTGACGTATGCAGGGTTGAAATGTGCGACCTTTGAATTAACGATCGATGGCGAAGACTTTGTCTTTATACCAGGGAACTCTGAGGCGATCTTAGGTTGGGATCTCGGTGTGCAAGGATTACCAGCTACTTGCTGGAGTAAAAATTGGCAGTCAGCCCCCAACGAGATCATTCGCCAGCTGGAAACAATCTATGAGTTAGAAACCAGCCAGGATTGGGGGATTTTTGTCAATGAGTCTACGAGCCCTTTGCGCAAAGCTGTGATTGATCCTATGCTAGTCCAAAAAAGTTCTCTGCCTGCTGGCGCAAGGTATATCGGGAAGTTAAATACAATCACTGGGGAGTTTCACGGGTTAGTCGATCAATTCAGTGTTTTCGAAAAAGAGCTAAAGGCACAATTCACAGCACCAGCGTCCTTTGAGGAAAGCTTGCGTTGGGAATTACCCGCTTTTTACCACGAAGAGAATCGCTATTTTGCTGCACTAGAGCCGTTATCGGAAACCTATCAGTTATTTACCCACGAATCCGTCAGTCAAACAGAATTGAAACAGCAGTTAGATAAACAAGGCTTTCAGCTACTATCAGAGGATCAATGGGAATACGTTTGCGGTGCTGCGACTCGGCGACTTTTTCGCTGGGGCAATGAAAAGTCCTGCGACGATGGTGTCTCTTTGTCAACCGCTGAATTGCTTGAACCGAATTTATTTGGCTGCACCTATGGGCTTGCGGATGCGTGGGAGCTGACAGATGGCTTGTCTTTAAAAATGGAGAACTGGCAGATTTGTGGGCATCCTTTATTCGATGCCTTGCCATATGCCAGTTATTACCGTTCACGGAAAATGCTGCAGCCAGATCAAAAGCTTTCTCCGCAAAGCTATCGTTACCGCAAAGCGATTCTGATCAACAAAGAACGGATTTGAGGATTGACTTTTTCGACACATTTCCTTATACTTTGAATGACGAAGGATATGGTCGGTTTGATGATTCATTACAGAAAGTTTTTCATTGCTGAGAGAAAAACATGAATTCAGACGGATTGCTCCCTTTGGTGCTCAACTGTAGCAGAAATGTTGCCGTCCACTCCGCGTTAACGAGTCTAAGAGGTAATGAGTCACATCATTGCAAGCAAGGTGGTACCGCGTATCGACGTCCTTGCTCTGCAATGGTGTTTTTTTTCGTCAAAATGACTCGACAGGCATAAGAGCGCCTTACCAGCAATTTTGTCAGCCCCTGTATCTTAAGCGAACACAGAAGAAAGTAGGAGAATAACGTGAAACAATTATCCAGTGCAGAAGTACGCCAAATGTTTTTGGACTTCTTTCAATCAAAAGGTCATTCAATTGAACCAAGTGCGTCCCTTGTCCCAGTCAACGATCCAACCCTATTATGGATCAATTCAGGAGTGGCAACGCTAAAAAAATATTTTGATGGCAGTGTTGTTCCTGAAAACCCAAGAATTACCAATGCGCAAAAATCGATTCGGACCAACGATATTGAAAATGTTGGGAAAACAGCGAGACACCATACGATGTTTGAAATGCTAGGCAACTTTTCGATCGGCGATTACTTTAAAAATGAAGCGATTCATTGGGCCTGGGAGTTTTTGACATCACCAGAATGGATGGCTTTTGATCCAGAAAAATTATATGTCACGGTTTATCCAAAAGACACAGAAGCAAAACGGATCTGGGCAGAAGAAGTCGGCTTGACACCAGAGCATATCGTTGAGATTGAAGACAACTTTTGGGACATCGGTGCAGGACCATGTGGACCAGATTCAGAGATTTTCTATGACCGTGGTCCTGAGTTTAATGACGTAGCGGAAGATGATCCCGAAAACTATCCTGGTGGCGAAAATGAACGCTATTTGGAAATCTGGAATCTGGTCTTTTCAGAATTCAATCATCAACCAGATGGCTCCTATGAACCACTACCACATAAAAACATTGATACGGGGATGGGGCTGGAACGAATGGTTTCCATCGTTCAAAATGCACCAACCAATTTTGAAACAGACTTGTTTCTGCCGATCATTAATGCAGTGGCAGATTTAAGCGGTCGTGTGAACTACGGCGACAGCAAAACGACAGATATCTCCTTTAAAGTGATTGCAGACCATATCCGCGCGCTTTCTTTTGCGATCGGCGATGGGGCACTTCCTTCAAATGAAGGCCGTGGCTATGTTTTACGTCGTTTATTACGTCGTGCAGTCATGCATGGGAAAAAATTAGGGATCGATGCTGCCTTCTTATACAAATTAGTACCGATCGTTGGCGAGATCATGGAAAGCTACTATCCTGAAGTACTAGAGCAGCAAGAATTTATTGAGAAAGTGATCCGCAACGAGGAAGAACGTTTCCATGAAACCATCAATGAAGGGTTAGATATTTTAAATCAAGTGATCGCCCAAGTAAAAGCAGACGGTCAAGATACGTTAGCTGGTCAAGATATTTTCAAATTGTATGACACTTACGGCTTCCCAGTTGAATTGACAGAAGAAGTGGCGGAAGACGAAGGGTTGAAAGTGGACCACCAAGGGTTTGAACAAGAAATGGATGCACAACGTGCCCGTGCTCGTGCAGCTCGACAAACGGAGCTTTCAATGGGCGTACAATCCGCTTTATTGACAGATATCAAAGTAGACAGCCGTTTCGTTGGCTATGATTCACTTGAAGCAAACAGCGAATTATTAGTGATCATCCAAGACGAAGCGTTACATGATTCTGTTTCGACAGGTGAAGCAAAACTGATTTTTGCCGAAACACCATTTTACGCAGAAATGGGTGGACAAGTTGCGGACACAGGCACGATCGTAGCAGAAGATGGTACGATCGTAGCGGAAGTGACGGATGTCAAAAAAGCACCGAACGGTCAGTTCTTGCATACTGCTACAATCAAAGCGCCACTACAAGAAGGCATGAACTATTTCTTACAAGTGGATCAGCATCGTCGCAATAAGATCATTAAAAATCATACAGCGACTCACTTATTGCATAAAGCCTTAAAAGAAGTATTGGGCAGCCATGCGAACCAAGCAGGTTCATTAGTTGCTCCAGGACATTTGCGCTTTGACTTTAGTCATTTTGGGCAAGTGACCAGCGAAGAGCTGAGCCAAATGGAACAAATCGTAAACCAGAAAATTTGGGAAGCTCTTCCTGTTGTGACGATCGAAACGGATATCGATACCGCAAAAGGCATGGGAGCGATGGCACTCTTTGGTGAAAAATATGGGCATGACGTTCGCGTCGTCAATGTTGCCGATTGGTCGATCGAATTATGTGGGGGAACCCATGTAGCAAATACGGAGGATATCGGTATTTTCAAAATCGTTTCTGAATCAGGGATCGGTGCTGGTGTTCGTCGGATTGAAGCAGTGACTAGTCAAGAAGCTTATACGTTATTGCATGAAGAAGAAGCGCAATTAAAAGCAATTGCAGGGATCGTTAAATCCGCCCAATTAAAAGAAGTCGTTGCCAAAACAGAACAACTGCAAGCGCAGCTGCGTGAATTGCAAAAAGAAAACGAAGCTCTTGCCAGCAAGTTAGCAAACCAGCAAGCAGGGGATGTTTTCAAGGATGTCAAAGAAGTAAATGGTCTGCGTCTGATCACAGCAAAAGTGACTGTAAAGGACATGAACCAATTACGTCAACTAGCTGACCAATGGAAACAAAAAGACCATTCTGATATTTTAGTGTTAGCTACCGCGAATGATGGCAAAGTGAATCTTTTAGCTGCCATGAAGAAAGCAGCCAACGAAAAAGGATTGAAAGCGGGCGATTTGATCAAAGAGATCGCACCTAAAGTTGGCGGCGGCGGTGGCGGCCGTCCTGATATGGCACAAGCCGGCGGGAAGAATCCAGAAGGAATCGCAGCAGCACTTGAGACAGCAGCAGCGTGGTTAGCTGCCAAGTAAGCACACTATGGTTGAATCTATACCCGCGAGTTCCTTTCCTTTAAGAAGATAGGTGAAAGAGGAGCGTAGGTCTTTAACACATTCCTTTTTTGAACGAAGATGACGGAGGGGGAGACCCTTCCGTTATCTTTTTCCTTTTTTCCTACGTGTTATCTGAAAATGCGTTTGATAATTGAAGGGAATTCGCTTTTTTTTCGAAAAAACGATACGAATAGTTGTTTAATTGAATTCCTTCGGGGTAAAATAAGAAAGATGGTTTTTTGAGAGGGTGATGATTTGCTAAACTTTTTTTTAGATCGTAGCAAAAAAAATGGTGTCTACGAACGTACAGCCATCGGGAAATTAGCAGGTAGCCTCGGGTTGCTTTCCAACCTACTATTATTTGCTGGGAAATTTATCATTGGCTTATCTGCCCAGTCTGTTTCGATTATGGCAGATGCCATCAACAGTCTTTCAGATACCGCTTCGTCTATTTTAACATTGATCGGTTTTCGGATCTCTGCGAAACCAGCCGACAGTGAACATCCATATGGTCATGAGCGATTTGAAGCCATCAGTGGGTTTGTAGTATCTTTGATCATCACGTTTGTTGGCGGCCAATTTCTCATCAGCTCTGTGCAACGCATCATGGAACCGACGAGTATCCGTCTTTCCCCACTATTGTTTATCGTTTTGGTCTTATCGATTTTGATCAAAATCTGGCAAGGAGCGATGTACCGCAAGCTGGCGAACCTGATCGGCTCTCAAACACTTAAAGCCAGCGGACAAGACAGTCTCAACGATGTGTATACAACGGGGGCAGTTTTGTTTTCAGCGACGATCGAGTGGCTGACTGGCCTACGTATCGATGGCTTTGTCGGCTGTCTGATTGCCTTGTATATTTTGATTAGCGGAATCAAAATGATTCGTTCCTTTATCAACGAATTATTAGGGGCACGCCCAACGCAAGAAGAAGTAGCTGCCATGGAGCAACGCTTGGATCACTATCCGACGATTCTCGGTTACCATGATTTACTGGTTCATAATTATGGACCGAAAAATCGCTTTGCCAGTGTGCATATCGAAGTGGATGAAACATGGACTTTACGAGAAGCGCATGAGGTGATTGATGCCATTGAACAAGATTTTCGCCAATCTTTAAAGGTCGACTTGGTCTGTCATCTTGATCCCGTACCAATTCAAGATCAGCAGTATCGGCATTTAAAAAAAGAAGTGTCAAAGATCATTCGCTTCGTTGACCCACAGTTACGGATGCATGATTTTCAGGTCAAAGGAGATCTGTTGGCTTTTGATTTAGTGATTCCCGCAAAACCGGCGTATAGTGATCATGAAATCGAAGAAATGCTGAAACAAAAAATCAAAGAAACACTAGGGGACTATGAATTGAAGCTTGCTTTCGATCACAGTTACCTATTATAGGGTTACAGGATATAGGAGGAAACTATGATAAAAATGGATATGAGCATGATTTCCACGGTCTTATTGGCACTTTTGTTTATAAATACGATTGCTGCTTTTATTACTGTTTTTCGGAAACCACGCTCGATTGCAAGTGTCTTTGCTTGGATGATGACATTGGTATTCATCCCCGGCATCGGGTTCTTGTTGTACTTGTTTTGTGGTCGGGGGATCGACGGAGAAATTATTTATAAATTTAGTGAGCACCACCAAAGTAGGATCAATGAGTTGAATCAAATCATCAAAGTGCACAATTATTCTTTTCCTGAACATCCTTACTCAGATGACAATCATCTATTAGAGCGCTATTTTAAGAACCTTGATGAATCTCCCTTGACGAAAGGAAACAAAGTAGAATTTTATACAGATGGAAAAGAAAAATTTGCAGCATTGTTTGAGGACATGAAGCAAGCAGAAGATAATCTGCATGTGGAGTATTATTCGTTTTTTAATGATGAGATCGGTGGCCAATTCTTGTCAATCTTGATCGATAAAGCCCGTGAAGGTGTTGAAGTGCGTTTGGTCTATGATCCATGGGGGTCACCGAAGGCCAATCGGAAATTCTTTCAACCGTTGATTGATGCCGGTGGAAAAGTCGTGCCTTTCATCACTTCGAAGAACCTAATCCGCAACACACGATTGAACTACCATCTACATCGAAAAATCGTTGTGATCGACGGTCAAATCGGATGGACTGGCGGCTTTAATGTCGGCGATCAATATTTAGGGAAAAAGGCCAAATTTGGCTATTGGCGAGACACCCATGCGAGAATCGTAGGTACTGCCAGTTTTACACTACAAGAGATTTTTATTCGTGACTGGAACGCATCTGTAAAAAGAGAAGAGGATCAGCTGGAATACGAGGATCGCTACTTTATTCTACCGCCGAAAGAGCGCTCTGGAAATGTTGATTTGCAGATCGTCGCTGATGGGCCTGAAAGTGAGACCCAAATTCTCAAAGGCGGCTTTGTGAAAATGATTTTGGCTGCCAAAGAATCGATTTGGATCCAAACGCCTTATTTGATTCCCGATGACAGTATGATGAATGCATTAGAAATTGCGATTCACTCAGGTGTAGACGTCCGAATCATGATTCCATGTATGCCGGATCACCCATTTATTTACCGGGCAACGCAGCATTATGCCAATTACTTGCATCGTCGTGGTGCAAAAATCTACATCTATAACAACGGTTTCCTCCATGCGAAGACGGTCATGATGGATGATACCATTAGTTCCTTTGGGACGACGAATCAAGACATTCGGAGTTATGCCTTGAATTTTGAAGTCAATGCCTTCGCCTACGATCACGATGTCACGCAAACGTTGAAAGGCTTCTTTGAAGAGGATATGGCACAATCAACATTACTGACGGATGAAATTTTGGCGAAGCAATCTTACTGGTTGCGCTTCAAACAAAACTTCTCTCGGTTATTGTCTCCGATCCTTTAATTTCATCGCTTTTGCTAATCCTTGGCGTGCCAAATGGTCGGCACCTTTGTTTTGACTCTCAGGGACCCATTGGATGATTGCTAAAGAGAACTGTTTCAACAAGTATTGAATTTCTGTTAAATAATCAGAAAAAGCAGGGTTTTTGGTATAATTCTTGTCGATGGTCTGCGCAACGACTTTGCTGTCGGTATAGAGCATAATTGTCTGTTCCTGTAAACCTTTGTCAATCAGCAGCTGCAACGCGTTGACCATCACAGCGAACTCTGCTTGGTGGTTGGTTGAATCAGGTAGCGGAAACGCAATTTGTTCATGCAGATCAGTACCGACAATGACGATTCCACCGCCACTAGGGCCGGGGTTGCCTTTCGTGGAAGCATCAAGATAAACTTTTAACATTGTCTCACCCTTTTTTGATATGATAAAGATAGTATACTAGAAATTTTATGTTGTGAGGAACTTTTATGAAGCGTAAATTGTATTGGCAACCGGAAGCTGCTACAGCGATCATTTATTGGTCGTTTACTATGATGATATTATTTATCAGTTTGATTCTTTCGTTAGAAAATACCAGACCTTATTGGAAAAGCAACCTCGTATTAGCCGTCTTTTTCTTTTTTGTATGGTTAGGGATTCACCGAAGCATGCTCATCAGGAATGATTTGCTCCTGATTCGCTATGCGCGCTTATGGAAGAAAAGCCTTATTTCTTTACCTGAGATAGAAAAATGGCAAATTATAAACCGTTTAATAAGCATTACCGATCATCAAAAAACGTATACCTTCACGTTGCGTAAAAAAGATGTGGCATGGTTAGAAACTTTTTTTCAAGAAAAAATCCCTGAAAAAAGGGTGCAGGTCAAAACCAACGAGTAATTCATAGAAATCTAGAAAGCAGCGATCACTCCTTTTGGCGTTACAGCCTTAGGAGGGACGTTGTTTTTTGTTTACATAAAGGATTCGTGAAACTTCTTGTAAAAGTGTGAAAAATCACTCTTTCTTTCTGAATAAAATCAAGTATAATAAGAGCATAGCAAACAAAATACATTTTAAAGTGCTAAATAGTTCGTGAATTGAGGGTAAAAATGAAATCAGATATCGAAATTGCACAAGAATCAATGCCTAAACCGATTATTGAAATTGCTGAACCACTTGGTTTGACAGGCGATGACCTGGAACTTTATGGCAAATATAAAGCAAAAATCGAATGGTCGGCAATCAACGAAAAAGCAAACAATCCGCTGGGTAAACTCATTTTAGTCACAGCGATCAGTCCGACACCCGCTGGAGAAGGCAAGTCAACCGTGACCATTGGACTTGCAGATGCGTTAAATCAAATCGGCAAGCAAACCGTCATCGCCTTACGTGAGCCATCTTTAGGACCAGTAATGGGCATCAAAGGCGGCGCCACCGGCGGCGGCAAAGCACAAGTGTTGCCGATGGAGGACATCAACTTACACTTCACTGGCGATATGCATGCGATCACAGCAGCAAACAATGCCTTGTCTGCATTGATCGACAATCATATCCAGCAAGGCAATGAGCTGGGGATCGACGGACGTCGGGTCACATGGAAACGGGTTGTCGATTTGAATGATCGAGCGTTACGACAAGTGATCGTCGGTCTAGGGGGACCGTTACAAGGCGTTCCCCGAGAAGACGGTTTTGACATCACCGTTGCTAGTGAAATCATGGCGATTTTGTGCTTGGCAACAAGCATTGATAATTTAAAAGAGCGATTAGGAAAGATTTTAATTGGTTATTCTTTTGAGAAACAACCGATTTACGTAAAAGATCTGGCGGTCAAAGGTGCTTTAGCCTTACTTTTAAAAGATGCCCTCAAACCGAATCTTGTTCAAACGATTGAAGGAACCCCTGCGCTGATCCATGGCGGACCTTTTGCAAATATCGCTCATGGGTGTAATAGTGTCATCGCAACCGAGACGGCTTTGCACTTAGGCGAATACACGGTGACCGAAGCTGGGTTTGGTGCTGACTTAGGGGCAGAGAAATTTCTTGATATCAAAACACCGAACTTATCAAAGGCACCAGATGCGATCGTAGTAGTAGCGACGATCAGAGCACTGAAGATGCATGGTGGGGTCGCTGTGGCTGATTTAGGGACAGAAAACTTAAAAGCATTAGAGTTAGGCTTCAGTAATTTAAAGCGACATGTTGAAAACATGCGTAAATACGGGATTCCAGTTGTCGTTGCGCTTAATGAGTTCTCACAAGACACCGAAGCGGAGCGAACATTAGTCGAAACCATGTGCCAGAAAATCGACGTCACCATCGCACGGACAGCCGTTTGGGCAGACGGTGGTGCAGGTGGAACGGATTTAGCAAAAGCAGTGGTTCAAGTAATCGAGGAAAAACCTGCCAACTATCAACGCTTGTATACCGACGATTTGCCTTTAGCGGATAAAGCTTCTTTGATCGTGCGGGAAATCTATGGCGGGGCAGAGGTTGAGTTTGCGCCGAAAGCCAAGGCACAGTTGCAAAGCTTCAAAGAACAAGGCTGGGATCAGCTGCCGATCTGTATGGCAAAAACCCAGTATTCCTTTAGTGATGATCCAAAGCGATTGGGCGCACCAGATGACTTTACAGTAATGATTCGCGAATTCGTGCCAAAATTAGGGGCTGGCTTTATCGTAGCCTTGACTGGTGCCGTGATGACGATGCCAGGATTACCGAAGAAACCTGCCGCCATCAATATGGACGTGACTTCTGATGGCCAAGCGATCGGTCTTTTTTAAAAGAGCTATCACAAACAAAGAAGGCATTCGCGGCATTTGAAACGGAAAAACGGAAAGAGATGACTTGAAAGGACGGGTGCAAGCGGCATTCGTCTTTTTCTCGTTCATTAGACGTGATGGAAGATAAAAGTAGGGATTCTTGTTATAATAATCAAGGAAGCAAGCAAAAGTCTATTTTCTTTCTTTTGATAATCAAGTATACTTAACCAATTGAGGTGATCTTTGTCAATGGAGCTACAACTAACTAGGAGGACTGGTTTTTATGGAATGGGCAGTCCCTTGGAGGTCATGCAAGGAAAAAAAAGAATCGCTGCCATCAATCATCAGCAAACGATTTTTTTGGCGCTGGCTGAGCAGACGCCGATTCGTGTGCGCATGTTTTTTTTAGAAAGTCAGCCTTTTCATTTACCAAAAGACCAATCAGCGCTCAAGCTGGAGGTCGTGATGAATCCTGCGCTTAAAAGAATATATATCGGCTTTTATTTAAGCCTTTTTCTCATGATGGGGGTATTGGGCTTATTATCCATCTCCCTTTACTCGTTGCTTTTTGTCGGTGTGTATTTAGTGGCATATTTTGTCTTTGTTTTGATTTATTTAAAAAAAGCGTATCTTATCAAGGAGGTTCCTCATGGCTAGTGGTGCAGATCAATTTTTGAGCAGTTTTAATCGAATCGAAAAGCGGCTTCGTGACGAATTGGATAATCCGCGGAATATGGGTTTTTCTGAAATGGTTCGTCGCTTGTCAAAAAGCAAAAATATCAATGTCAGAAGAGCAGAAGATGATCTATTACAAATGGCTCAGCTGCGCAATGCCATCGTACATGAAAAAATCGGAGAAAACTTTGTCATTGCAGAACCGAATGAATGGGTTGTCAATCGCATCCAAGAAATTGAACGCTCCTTACTGGCACCTGAAAAAGTCATGCCGCGTTTTGCGAAACGAGTGACTGGTTTTGAAAAGCACCTGCCATTACCAGAGTTATTGAAAATCGTTGCCCAAAAGCGCTATTCACAATTTCCGATCTATGATAATGGTCGATTTTTGGGATTGATCACCTTGCGGATGCTGGGATACTGGTTAGCGAAAGAAAGCCTCCATGGTGAAATCAAGTTGGCAGGCAGAACGGCAGATGAATTATTAGCAGGAGATGGGAAACGATCGAATTATTGTTTCGTGTCGGCTGAAACGACCATCGTAGAAGTGGAAGAATTGTTTCAAAAAAATGCCCTGCTTGAGGCGGTTTTGATCACCAAGGATAAAAATCCGAATGGAAATCTCTTGGGCATCATCCGTCCGCGAGATATTTTTAAAGAAGAAAGAGTGGAAAATTTATGATCGCGTTGTTTTTTTTGTTAAGTGCTGTTGTCATTGGCTTGGATCAATGGCTGAAAATTTGGATCGTTGCCAATTATCAACTGGGTGAAACACATTCTCTGATCGACAATGTGTTGTCCCTGACCTATCTTCAGAATACGGGCGCAGCTTGGAGTATTCTAGAAGGAAAAATCACCTTTTTTGCGATCATCACCGTTATCGCGGTTGCTGTTGTTGTTTACCTATTGTTTCGCTACCAAAAAAGCAGTCTATGGTTTCGTTTCGGACTTGCGTTTGTTCTAGGTGGGGCGATCGGTAATTTTATCGATCGGTTGCAGCATGGCTTTGTGGTCGATATGTTCCAGCTTGATTTTATCAATTTCCCAATTTTCAATATCGCTGATATGTCATTAGTGTTCGGGGTGATCTTGATTTTTATTTATGCACTGGTAGATGACGAAGCAAAAGGGAAACAAGGAGAATCAAATGGAAAAGCAAATTGAAGTAATCATTAAAGAAGAAAAAGGGCGGGTCGACAAAGTGTTGGCTGAACGCTTGCCAAATCATAGTCGGTCACAAATCCAGCAGTGGCTAAAAGAAGATGCGGTCACATTGAAGGGCGAAACGGTTCGGGCAAATTATAAGGTAAAAGCAGGTGATCACTTGATCATCCAAGTACCAGAACCTGAAGTTGTAGACTTACAACCAGAAAATATTCCTTTGACGATCGTCTATCAAGATGCTGATGTGGCAGTCATCAACAAGCCGCAAGGGATGGTGGTTCATCCATCCGCTGGGCATCCCAATGGCACCTTGGTCAATGCGTTATTGTACCATATGGATGATTTATCCACGATCAATGATGTTGTTCGGCCAGGAATCGTTCATCGAATCGACAAAGATACGTCGGGTCTGTTAATGATCGCCAAAAATGATCAGGCACATGAGTCGTTAGCGAAACAATTGAAAGACAAAACATCGTTACGCAAGTACGTAGCATTGGTCCATGGCAATATCAGCCACGAAAAAGGCACCATCAATGCACCGATCGGCCGCTCGAAAGTTAATCGGAAAATGCAAGCCGTGATCGAGAATGGCAAACCCGCAGTGACTCATTTCACCGTGTTGGAACGCTTTGATCAATTTACCTTGGTGGAATTGCAATTGGAAACTGGAAGAACCCATCAAATAAGAGTCCACATGCAGTACATCGGTTTTCCGCTAGCTGGCGATCCGCTATATGGACCTAAGCGCACGCTAAAAGGCAATGGGCAGTTTTTACATGCCAAGCTTCTAGGCTTCACCCACCCAACAACAGGCGAGTCGCTGGTCTTTGAAGCGCCATTACCAGAGCTGTTCGCGGACACGTTAAAAAAATTGCGAAAAAATGATTGATTTTTTTGTGTGAGAACTGTATAGTAATTGTAACAACTAAATAGCTCCTTTAAATGTAGTCCCGTGAGGCTAAGAAGGAATGAGTAAGCAGACGACTCCCGCGTTGGAGATTCGAACCCTTACTAGATGATAACGTGTACCCAAAATCCACAGAATGGGATTTTAGGCAACGATCGGAAAACATGACTCCTACCTCAAGCAGGTAGGAGTTTTTTTATGTTCAAAATTAGGAGGGAATAACATATGGCAGCGAAAGAAGTAGTAGATGCAGTAACAATGAAACGAGCGTTAACGCGGATCACCTATGAAATTATTGAAAGAAATCGAGGCATTGATAACTTGGTGCTGGTAGGGATCAAAACCCGCGGCATCTATATCGCGCAACGAATAGCAGAACGTTTAAAACAACTAGAAGGCGTAGAAGTACCTGTCGGTGAATTGGACATCACCTTGTACCGAGATGACAAAAAGACAGAAGATGATCCAGAGATCCATTCATCAGACATCCCGACTGCCATTGATGGCAAAGAAGTCATCTTGATCGATGATGTCTTGTTTACAGGACGGACGATTCGGGCAGCTTTGGATGCCATCATGGATATTGGTCGACCAAAAAGAATCTCACTCGCCGTTTTAGTTGACCGCGGTCATCGTGAATTGCCGATTCGGGCAGATTTTGTTGGAAAAAATATTCCAACTGCTTTAAGTGAAGAAATTATCGTGGAGATGGAAGAATCCGATGGTTCTGACCGGATCATGATCAATAAAGAAAACGACTAGGAAGAAGAGTGACAGCAACATGCAGAAGCAAGAATTTCGTAATCCAGACGCAGTTTTAGACATCAAAGATCGGCCCAAAGCACTGCCTTGGTTAGGCCTAAGCTTACAACATCTTTTCACGATGTTTGGGGCAACCGTTTTAGTTCCGATCCTCGTTGGGATCAACCCCAGCATCGCTCTAGTTAGTTCAGGTATTGGAACATTGGTTTACTTGGTTACGACGAAAGGGAAGATTCCAGCGTATCTAGGCAGCAGCTTTGCGTTTATCGCAGCGATGCAGATGCTGATGAAATCTGACGGCTACCCAGCTATCGCACAAGGCGCCATCACGACTGGGTTGGTCTACGTGATCGTTTCGATGATCATTAAACGTGCGGGTGCTGCTTGGTTGGATAAGATCTTACCACCGATCATTGTCGGTCCTGTGATTATGGTGATTGGATTAGGGTTAGCCGCTAACGCAGCTCAGAATGCGATGTACAATGACTCAGTCTACGATTTCAAGTACATTCTGGTAGCCTTGGCTACCTTAGGATTAACGATTTTCTTCAATATGTTTCTGCGAGGGTTCTTAGGACTGATTCCGATCCTTCTGGGGATCGTGGGCGGATACTTGATCGCCTTAGCAGCGGGAATCGTCGATGTACAGCCCATCATTGACGCCAACTGGTTTGGCATGCCGAGCTTCGAGATTCCCTTCATTAACTATGAACCAAAACTGTATCTGAATGCAATCACTACGATGGCGCCGATCGCTTTTGTTACCATGACCGAACACATCGGTCATCTGATGGTCTTGAACAAATTAACGAAGCGGAACTTTTTTGAAGAGCCAGGCTTGAACCGAACACTATTGGGAGATGGGTTTGCTCAAATTGCAGCCGGTCTCGTTGGGGGCCCCCCAGTGACAAGTTACGGAGAAAACATTGGGGTTTTAGCAATTACACGCGTCCACAGTGTGTTCGTTATCGGTGGTGCAGCAGTTCTAGCCATCGTACTAGGCTTCGTTGGAAAACTAAGCGCATTGATCTTAAGTATTCCTGGTCCAGTCATCTCAGGGATCAGCTTCCTGCTCTTTGGCGTCATCGCTGCCAGCGGGTTGAAAATTTTGATCGACAACAAAATCGATTTTGATCGTAAGAAGAATTTGATCATTGCGTCAGTGATCCTTGTGGTAGGAATCGGCGGTCTTGTCTTCACGGTCGGTACCTTCACATTATCCGCAATGGCGTTAGCAACTGTCCTAGGGATCTTCTTGAATCTTATTTTACCTGACAGCTCTCGCAGCGAAGAAAAATAACTTGTGCCAACTCATCGTTTAAACAGAATCAAAGGAGGAATTCATTCATGATTATTCAATCCGAAAGAATCAGCTTAAAGCATCTTTTGACGGTAGAAGCATTGACGGACCGTGAAGTGATGGGACTCATCCGCAGAGGACAAGAATTCAAAAGAGGGGCGAAATGGATGCCCCAAAAAGAACAATATTTCGCAACAAATCTCTTTTTTGAGAACAGTACCAGAACCCACAAAAGCTTCGATGTTGCTGAGAAAAAACTAGGGATCGAAGTCATCGAATTTGAAGCCTCCACCAGTTCTGTTCAAAAAGGCGAGACCTTGTATGACACGGTCTTGACGATGTCGGCTTTAGGTGTAGACGTTGCGGTCATTCGCCACGGCGATGAAAATTACTACGACGCTTTGATCCAAAGCAAAACGATCCAGTGCAGTATCATCAATGGCGGGGACGGCAGCGGCCAACACCCAACTCAATGCTTGCTAGATCTGATGACGATCTATGAAGAGTTTGGGCATTTTGACGACTTGAAAGTCGCAATCGTAGGTGACATCACCCACTCACGGGTCGCAAAATCAAACATGCAAATGTTGAAGCGTCTCGGAGCGAAAGTCTTCTTCTCAGGTCCAAAGGAATGGTATGACGAAGAATTTGAAGTATACGGTCATTGGCTACCATTAGACGAATTGGTCGCAGAAGTCGATGTTATGATGATGCTTCGTGTCCAGCACGAGCGCCATGATGGAACGGAAAGCTTTTCAAAAGAAGAATACTTAAAAAATCACGGGTTGACCGTCGAACGCGCCGCAAGAATGAAAGAGCATGCGATCATAATGCACCCAGCGCCGGTCAATCGCGATGTGGAATTGGCTGATGCCTTAGTTGAAAGCTTACGCTCACGAATCATCACACAGATGTCCAATGGCGTCTTTGTTCGAATGGCGATTCTTGAAGCGGTGTTGAACGGTAAGGCCTAACAGGCAAAAAGGAAAGAATTAGAGGAGGAAGTTTACATGAAAACACTCATTAAAAACGGTAAAATCATCAAAAAAGACAATCACTGTGTTCCTGCAGCAATTTGGATCGAAGAAGGAATCATTCGCGGGATCGGTACAGCATTTCCCGAAACAGATTTTGACGAAGTCATCGATGCCAAAGAGCAATTGATCACGCCAGGTTTAGTGGATGTTCATGTACACTTCAGAGAACCAGGCTTTGAATACAAAGAAACAATTGAAACGGGCAGCATGGCAGCAGCTCGCGGTGGGTTCACGACAGTTTGCGCAATGCCAAACCTTGACCCAGTTCCCGATACACCGGAAAAATTAGCAGCTGTTTACGAAAAAATCAACGCAGATGCGTCAATCAATGTCTTACAATACGCCCCGATCACCGAAAACTTGCGCAGCGAAACGTTGACGGATGCAGCTGGAATGAAAGCCGCGGGGGCATTTGCCTTAACAAATGACGGTGTCGGGGTTCAGACTGCTGGCACAATGTATTTGGCAATGAAGCAAGCCGCCGAAAATGACTTGGCCTTGGTTGCCCATACAGAAGATGATTCCTTACTCTTTGGCGGCGTGATGCATGCTGGTAAAAAAGCAGAAGAACTTGGACTACCGGGGATCTTGAGTGTAACGGAAGCTTCTCAAATCGCTCGTGATGTACATTTGGCGGAAGCAACGGGTGCTCATTACCATGTCTGCCATGTCTCGACCAAAGAAAGTGTTCGAGTGATCCGAGATGCCAAAAAAGCTGGTATCCATGTGACAGCCGAAGTTTCTCCTCATCATTTACTTCTAATCGATGAAGATATTCCTGCCGATGAAGGCTTTTGGAAAATGAACCCACCGTTACGTGGGCAAGAAGACCGTGAAGCGTTGATCGAAGGTCTGCTGGATGGCACGATCGATTGTATCGCGACGGATCATGCCCCACATGGCTATGAAGAAAAAATGCAAAGCTTTTTAAAAGCACCATTTGGCATCGTCGGATCAGAATATGCCTTCCAATTGTTGTACACTCATTTTGTCAAAACAGGACGCTTTACCTTGCAACAACTAGTGGATTGGATGACCGTGAAACCAGCATCAATCTTTGGTCTAAGCGCCGGAACGATGATGGTCGGAGACAAAGCCGATCTCGCGATTTTTGACTTAGAATCAGCTTATAACGTGGATCCTAAGCAATTTCTATCAAAAGGAGTCAATACGCCTTTCGGTGGATGGACGTTATATGGGGATACAAGTTATACATTTGTAAATGGAAAATTAGTATGGCAAAAAGGTGGGCAATAATATGAAACGTTGGCTTATTTTAGAAGATGGAACATACTTTGAAGGCGAAGGCTTTGGTGCCAGTATCAATGTTTTTGGTGAGATTGTTTTTACCACCAGCATGACGGGCTATCAAGAAGCCATTACGGATCAAAGCTTTAACGGACAAATCATTACGTTTACGTATCCGATGGTTGGAAATTACGGCGTCAACCGAGACGACTACGAATCAATTTCACCGACTTGTAAAGGGGTCGTTGTGAAAGAACACGCGCGTCTAGCGAGCAATTGGCGGAAACAGCTGACGTTAGATGAATTTTTAAAACGCAAAAATATTCCAGGGATCGCAGGAATCGATACACGCGCGCTGACAAGAAAGATCCGTCAACATGGGACCATGAAAGCGAGTATCGTTGATGCAGGAGATGTCTTTGACCATGCCTTTGATCAATTAAAAGCGGCGGTTTTACCAACCAATCAAGTGGCACAAGTTTCTACCTCAAAACCTTATCCAAGTCCTGGAACGGGTCGCAATATCGTGGTCATCGACTTCGGCTTGAAGCACAGTATTTTACGGGAGTTGTCACGCCGCAACTGCAATTTAACGATTTTGCCATACAATACGACAGCGCAAGAAATTTTAGACCTCGCACCAGATGGTGTAATGCTGACAAATGGACCGGGTGATCCTAAAAGCTTGCCAGAAGCAATTAAAATGATACAAGGGATTCAAGGCAAGGTACCGATCTTCGGGATTTGTTTAGGCCATCAGCTCTTCTCATTAGCGAATGGGGCAGATACCTATAAAATGAAATTCGGTCACCGCGGATTAAACCATCCGGTAAGAGAGATCGCCACTGGTCGGATCGATTTTACCTCACAAAACCATGGCTTTGCTGTGGATGAAGCATCCATCGATCCAGAAAAACTAATGGTAACCCACGTCGAAGTGAACGATGGCACGATCGAAGGGGTTCGTCATCGCCGCTACCCAGCATTCAGTGTCCAATACCACCCAGATGCGGCACCGGGCCCGCATGATGCAGTCCACTTATTTGACGAATTTTTAGAGATGATCGATGCATGGAAGGAGCAGAACTAATATGCCAAAACGTACAGATATCAAGAAAATCATGGTTATCGGTTCTGGACCGATTATTATAGGACAAGCGGCAGAGTTTGATTATGCTGGTACACAAGCTTGTTTAGCATTACGAGAAGAAGGCTACGAAGTGGTGTTAGTCAATTCGAATCCCGCAACGATCATGACGGACAAAGAAATTGCTGACAAAGTCTACATTGAACCAATCACATTTGAGTTTGTCTCACGGATTTTACGTAAAGAACAACCTGATGCAATTTTACCGACATTAGGTGGACAAACGGGCTTGAACATGGCGATGGAATTAGCCAACTCAGGTATTTTGGATGAATTAGGAATTGAGTTGCTAGGAACCAAATTAGCAGCAATCGACCAGGCAGAAGACAGAGATCTATTCAAACAATTAATGGAAGAATTGGATCAACCGATCCCAGAATCCGAAATCGTGTCAACGGTGGAAGCAGCAGTTGATTTTGCGAAAAAAATCGGCTTTCCAATCATTGTTCGTCCAGCATTTACGCTAGGGGGAACGGGCGGCGGCATGTGTAACAATGAAGAAGAACTTCGCCAAATCGCTGAAAACGGCTTGAAGCTCTCGCCAGTGACCCAATGCTTGATTGAACGGAGTATTGCTGGATATAAAGAGATCGAATATGAAGTGATGCGAGATTCTGCTGACAACGCGATCGTCGTTTGTAATATGGAAAACTTCGATCCAGTCGGTATCCACACCGGCGATTCCATCGTCTTTGCGCCGAGCCAAACTTTGTCAGACCATGAATACCAAATGTTACGGGATGCCTCATTAAAAATCATCCGCGCGTTAAAAATCGAAGGTGGCTGTAACGTTCAATTGGCGCTTGATCCTAATAGCTTCAACTACTATGTCATTGAAGTAAATCCACGGGTCTCACGTTCCTCTGCGTTAGCAAGTAAAGCTACAGGGTACCCGATTGCCAAACTGGCAGCGAAAATTGCCGTCGGTTTAACATTGGATGAAATGAAAAATCCAGTCACAGAAACGACGTATGCAGAATTTGAACCCGCCCTTGACTATGTCGTCGCAAAAATTCCTCGCTGGCCGTTTGACAAGTTTGAAACTGGGGAACGTCGATTAGGAACACAAATGAAAGCGACTGGTGAAGTGATGGCGATCGGTCGTAATATTGAAGAGTCATTATTAAAAGCCGTTCGTTCATTGGAGATCGGCACACACCATATCGAAATGAAAGAATTAGAAGCTCTTTCTGACAATGATCTGATGGAAAAAGTCATCAAGGCGCAGGATGATCGCCTATTCTACGTCATGGAAGCCATCCGAAGAGGGTACACCATCGAAGATTTGAACGAAATGACGAAAATCGACTTGTTCTTCTTGGATAAGATGCTTCACATCTTTGAGATCGAACGAGCATTAGCAAACGAACCACAATCCCTTGATGTGTTGAAAAAAGCCAAGCAAAATGGCTTTACGGATAAAAAGATTGCTGAGCTGTGGGAAACCACGGAAGCTGAGATCCGTACGCTGCGTCATGAGCAAAAGATTTTGCCCGTCTACAAAATGGTAGATACATGTGCCGCCGAATTTGAATCTGCAACACCTTATTTCTACAGCACCTATGAGTTTGAGAATGAAAGCAAGCGCAGTGAAAAAGAATCTGTTCTTGTCCTAGGTTCTGGACCGATCCGAATCGGACAAGGGGTGGAGTTCGATTATGCGACAGTGCACTCGGTGAAAGCGATCCAAGCTGCTGGCTATGAAGCGATCATCATGAACAGTAATCCTGAAACGGTTTCGACTGACTTTTCTATCTCCGACAAGCTGTACTTTGAACCATTGACCTTAGAGGATGTCTTACACGTCATCGATTTGGAACAACCCATTGGGGTCATCGTCCAATTTGGCGGGCAAACGGCGATCAACTTAGCAGAGCCTTTAGTAAAAGCTGGGGTCAAAATCTTAGGCACCAGCATTGAAGATCTTGATCGTGCCGAAAATCGTGATCTCTTTGAGCAAGCATTACAAGCGCTAGATATTCCGCAACCACCAGGGGATACAGCGACGAACGAACAAGAAGCGATCGCCATCGCTCAAGAAATCGGCTATCCTGTTTTAGTCCGCCCAAGTTATGTCTTAGGGGGACGTGCGATGGAAATCGTGGAAAACCAAGCCGATTTAGAAGATTATATGCGTCATGCAGTGAAAGCATCACCAGAACATCCTGTCTTGGTCGATCGTTACTTGGTCGGTAAAGAATGTGAAGTCGATGCTATCTGTGACGGCAAAACTGTTTTGATTCCTGGAATCATGGAACATATCGAGCGTGCAGGGGTCCATTCAGGAGATTCAATGGCGGTCTATCCACCGCAAAATCTTTCGGATGAATTAATTGCAACGATCGAAGAATATACCAAACGCTTGGCATTAGGTTTAAATTGTATCGGTATGATGAATATCCAATTTGTCATCCATGAGAACAAAGTGTATGTCATTGAAGTAAACCCTCGTGCTAGCCGAACCGTACCATTTTTAAGCAAGGTAACAGAGATCCCAATGGCACAAATTGCCACGAAGGCGATTCTCGGAGATGAGATCACAGCGTTAGGTTATCAAGACGGACTTGCGCCAACACCAAATGAAGTACACATCAAAGCACCTGTCTTCTCCTTTACAAAACTTTTAAAAGTCGATACTTACTTAGGCCCTGAAATGAAATCAACGGGTGAAGTAATGGGATCAGACAAAGATTTGGCAAAAGCACTTTATAAAGCTTTTGAGGCATCAGGCCTGCATATTCCTGAATTTGGAAAAGCACTTTTCACCGTTGCAGACGAAAGCAAAGAAGAGGCCGCAGCGCTGGCAGCGCGTTTCGTAGAGGTCGGCTTTACCTTATTGGCTACCAATGGAACCGCCGATTACTTTGAAGAAAAAGGACTACAAGTGACTCGGGTTGCCAAGATTTCCGAACAGCAAGCAGAAGAAACGGTTGTTGATTTGATCCGTAAAGGAACGACCCAAGTAGTAGTCAATACCATGGACAAAGATCGCCAAAATGCAACGGAAGACGGATTTATCATCCGCCGAGAAGCGGTGGAACATGGTGTACCGACCTTTACTTCTCTTGATACAGCGGATGCGATTCTAAAAGTGATGGAATCCCGCAGTTTTTCAACAAAAGCAATTTAACGCAGATAAAGGAGTTTTTTGATGAAGCAAGAAATCATGACCATCAGCAAACAGCGTCAACTGGCACCGCGGATTTTTGAAATGACATTGACGGGTGAATTAGTCAATGAGATGAGGACCCCAGGGCAATTTCTACACCTGCGGGTTCCTCAAAATGCCTTTCTTCTTCGCCGACCGATCAGTATCAATCATATTGATGCTGAGAAAAAAGAATGCCGAATCATTTATCGGGTCGAAGGAGATGGCACAAGAATTTTTTCAGAAATGACTGTTGGTGATCCAATCGATGTGATGGGGCCGTTAGGAAATGGGTTTCGCTATCATCATTTAAACCAGGGGGACACTGCATTTATCGTCGGTGGCGGTATCGGTGTACCGCCGCTCTATGAATTATCGAAACGCCTGACGCAACAAGGCGTCCACGTCATTCACTTTTTGGGCTTTGCCAGCAAAGACGTCATGTATTATGAAGAGGAATTTCGCGCACTGGGAGATACGAGGATCGCTACCGATGATGGCAGCGCGGGTTTACAAGGAAATGTTGGCAACCTGTTATTAGCTGCAGAGCAAACACCTGCGGCGGTCTTTGCTTGCGGAAATAACGGTCTTTTAAAAACCACCGCCCAGCTTTTCGAAGACCTTCCAGATGTTCAATTATCAATGGAGGCGCGAATGGCTTGCGGGATGGGTGCCTGTTATGCCTGTGTTTGCCATACGAAAGATGATGAACAAGGCACAAAAAGTGTCAAAGTTTGTGACGAAGGGCCTGTATTTCAGGCGAGAAAGGTGGTCATTTAATGTCGATCAATGTCGAGCTACCCGGATTGAGCCTGAAAAATCCGATCATGCCTGCCAGCGGCTGTTTTGGGTTTGGTGCAGAATATGATAAATATTATGACATCAGTCAATTAGGTGCGGTGATGATCAAAGCGACCACACCTGAACCGCGTTTCGGCAATCCGACCCCAAGGGTAGCAGAAACGCCTAGCGGTATGTTGAATGCCATCGGGTTGCAAAATCCTGGGTTAGAAGCGGTCATGAATCAAATTTTACCCGACTTAGCTCAAAAACACCCCGATTTGCCAATCATCGCGAATGTTGCTGGTTCGACCGTCGAAGATTATGTTCTTGTGTGTCAGGAAATCAGTCAGGCAGAAAATGTCAAAGCGATCGAATTGAATATCTCTTGCCCGAACGTCAAGCATGGCGGCATCACGTTCGGAACCGATCCTGCGGTTGCTGGTGCATTGACTGAAGCGGTCAAAAAAGTCTCGCAAGTGCCGATCTATGTCAAACTTTCGCCGAATGTGACGGATATCGTCCCAATTGCGCAAGCGATCGAAGCAGGCGGCGCCGACGGGTTTACGATGATCAATACACTTTTAGGCATGCGGATCGATCTAAAAACACGGAAACCAATTTTAGCTAACCAAACGGGGGGCTTGTCTGGTCCGTCAATCAAACCAGTGGCGATTCGCCTGATCAAACAAGTGGCGCAAGTTTCTCAATTACCAATTATTGGCATGGGGGGCGTGATGTCAGTGGATGATGTCCTTGAAATGTATCTGGCAGGTGCTAGTGCTGTTGCAGTCGGAACCGCAAACTTTACCGATCCTTACATTTGCCCAAAGTTGATTGAAGAATTGCCTATCCGAATGGCAGAATTAGGGATCCCTTCTTTGGAACAGCTGATAAAAGAAGTGAGAGAGGAGCACATGTGATGAGTGAACGGCCAATTATTGCCTTAGATTTTCCTAACAAACAGGCTATTGAAACTTTTTTAGCGCAATTTCCTATAGAGGAAAAGTTGTTTGTGAAAGTGGGAATGGAGATTTTCTACCAAGAAGGACCAGCGATCGTTACTTGGTTAAAAGACTGTGGCCATGATATCTTTTTAGATTTAAAACTACATGATATTCCCAATACAGTAGGACGAGCAATGGAACGCTTAGCTTCGTTAGGAGTTGCTTTGACGAATGTTCATGCAGCCGGCGGGATCGAAATGATGACTGCTGCAAAAATAGGCCTACAAAAAGGAACCCCCGCAGGACACAAAGTTCCTGATTTGATTGCAGTTACCCAATTGACCTCCACTAGTGAGGCACAAATGCATCATGATCAGCAGATCATGACGTCACTGCAAGAAAGTGTCATCCATTACGCCACTTGTGCCCAAAAAGCTGGGTTAGACGGTGTTGTTTGCTCCGCTCACGAAGCAAAGCAGATCAAACAAAGGACAACGGATGCCTTCATCCGCTTGACGCCTGGTATCCGACCAGCTGGCAGTGAAGTTGGTGATCAAAAACGGATCATGACACCTGCACAAGCTCGTAAAGCAGGGGCTACCATGATCGTTGTGGGACGTCCAATCACCCAATCTAAGGCACCGTATGAAAGTTATCTGCAAATAAAACAAGAATGGAAGGAAGCTAGCCAATGAAAGAACAATCCAATCAAATTGCCAAAGATCTTTTAGACATCGAGGCGATTTTCTTACGACCGAATGAACCATTTACTTGGGCAAGCGGCATCAAAAGCCCTATTTACTGCGACAATCGAATCACTATGAGTTATCCACATGTACGTCGCGCCATTGCGAAAGGCTTAGCTGCAGTCATCAAAACGACTTACCCAGAAGCAGAAGTGATTGCAGGGACCGCAACAGCTGGGATTCCCCATGCTGCATGGGTCGCTGAATTGTTAGATTTGCCAATGGTTTATATTCGCAGCAAAGCAAAAGAACACGGTAAAGGCAATCAAATTGAAGGGCGTATTAAACCAAATCAAAAAATGGTCGTCATTGAAGATTTATTGTCAACAGGTGGCAGTGTCTTAGAAGCTTGTGAAGCAGCCAAAAGAGAAGGAGCCGATGTATTAGGCGTCGCTGCGATCTTTACTTACGAGCTGCCTCAAGTCCAAGAAAATTTTGATCAAGCAGGTTTATCCTATGTGACTTTGACAAACTATACAGCGTTGATCGAGTCGGCTTTAGAAACGGGTGCTATTCAAGAGTCTGATGTTGCCCTGTTACAAGAGTGGCGTAAAGATCCTGCTGCCTGGTTGAGTGAATAAGGAATTGAAATAAGAAACGGATATGTGAGGGAATGACCAAGCATATTCGTTTTATTTTTACCTATTTTCTGATAGCATTGGGAGAAAGTTTTTTGATAGGAAGGGCTATACCTTGCTGTCAACTTGAATTAGGAGGCTGTTTTTTTTGAAAAGAAATATGGACGTTCCCTGGAGTTATTCTGGAGACAATGGACCTGAACATTGGCACACTTTGTGCGACTGGTATGCACAAGGTGCCGAATTTCCTTACCAATCCCCAATCGCTTTAGTCCACGATGAGACCGAAGAACCCATCGATCAGGACTTGGCTTTTCACTATAAACGAGAGCGGTTCACGGAAAAAGAATTCAAAAATACGATTCACTTCGTTCCTTATAACAAAGAAAGCTATGTCACATTTAAAGGGATCAACTACTATTTGACGGATATTCATTTTCACATGCCGTCTGAACACATTATCGATGACGAGCAGCAAGAGTTAGAGTTTCACCTCGTTCATATGAATGAGGACGGAGAAAACTTGGTGGTGGGTATCTTATTCAAACTGACGGATAAACTCAACTGGATCTGCAATCAGCAAGACGACAGCATCTGGGACTTTGAGAACCATACCCAATGGTTTGATCCGAGCATGTTCTTGCCAGAGCGCACTCATCATTTTCATTATGTGGGTTCCTTGACGACCCCGCCAACGAAAGGGCCAATCAACTGGTTTGTCTTTGACTGGATTGGTGAGATGAGTCGTCGCTTCATTTTAGAATTCCGCGAAGAAGTATTAGAAAATAATAATCGCCCATTACAAGACCGCAAAGATCGGCCTATTTATTTCTATTGATTTATAAAAATGGTCCCTTTTGCGTAGTTTTTCTCGGACTTCTCTTCTGATTATCCTATAAAACCCGACGTAGTGGGAACCTTCTAACAATACAATCGTTTAAAAACGAACGAAAAAAAGACGAAAATTGTAGTGACCCCAAAAAGTTAGACTTTTATGGAGTGGAGAAATCCACTCCTTTTTTGTACGATAAAATTAACAGTTAGACAGCTGTTTTTACAGCTTCTCGAAACTGAACCGGACTTCGCCAATTTAATTTCTTTTTGATGCGTTTATGGTTGTAATAATAGATATATTGGTCAATTTTTGTTTTCAATTCATCTAAACTCCGATAGACTTCTCCATGAAAAATCTCTTGCTTTAATAAACCAAAGAAGTTTTCCATAGGTGAGTTATCTAAACAATTCCCTTTACGAGACATACTCTGGAAGATTTTATGCTGCTTCAATTTATTCTTATAAGCATTCATTTGATAGGCCCATCCTTGATCTGAATGGAAGGTTCTACGAAATGGACAATCATTTGTCATCTGGATTGCTTCTTCTAATCCTTCCATTATGGCTAGTGCGTTTGGTTTTTCAGAAATCCGATAAGATAGAATTTCACTATTGTAGAAATCCATGAAAGGATCTAAATACAGCTTTTTCTGACGAACGACACCTGTGGTGTCTACTTCATAATACTTAAACTCTGTGGTATCAGTTGTAATTTTTTGGTGACAGATATTTGTATAAAACCGACGATGAATACGATTTTTGGCGACAGTGCCAACCTTCCCACGATAAGAATTGTACCGTCGAGATTTTCGAGTGTAAGACTTTACTTCGATACCTAGTTTTTTTATCAGACGTTGAATCTTCTTTTTATTGACATGAATCCCTTGATTCTCTAATTCTTTTTTTAGTCGCAGACAGCCATAATCTTTATGCTCTTTGCGAATTTCAAGCATTTTTTCTTCAATTTCTTGGTCTGGGTTTGGTCTGTCAAACCGTTTCTGCCAATACATATAGGTTGCTTTAGGAAATTTCAATGTTTCAAGAAGCTCAACTAGTTTGAATGATCCTCGGAGGCTGGCGATGATTCGTGCGATTGATTCTTGCGTCTTTGCTGGGCTTCCTGTTTTCGCAGCTTCCTCAACTCTTTTAAAAAGGCATTCTCAATTTGAAGGGATCGGACTTGCTTTTCTAATGCCTTGATACGATCGCGTTCTTCAGTTGTTGTATTTTCTTTTTTGTTTTCTTTTTTTCTAGTCAAAGTAAGTGGTCGCCCTTTCTCTTTTGAGAGCCCCTCAATACCTGCTTCTCTGAAATTACGCATCCAATTGGCAATAAGCGCAGGGTTGTTCATTTCTAAAGTGCTAGCAACTTCTCGATAGGACATCTCACTTGTTTGATATAACTCTAGCGCATTTAACTTAAATTGAACAGAATATTTCTGATTTTGATGTTTTCTCAATAGACCTTCCTCTCCGTATTCACGATAGGCATTCACCCAATTACTTACTTGAGACTTGCTTGAAATACCGTATTTGTTGGCAAGATACCGATATCCGCCCACGCCACTAAGATATTCTTTAACGATTTTTAGTTTTAATTCAAAAGGATATTTTGCCATACAAATAACGACCCCCAAAAGTTAGATTTTCTGGTCTAACTTTTGGGGGTCGCTTCAAATCCTCGTCTTTTTTTATTTTCATAGCCATCGAGCACAAAGGCTATGCTAAACTAATCAATAAGCAGGTTCTAAGCATTCGTTTTCCTGTGAAATAAAACACAATTAAATCAATTGAAAAAGAGCAGACACGGTAAAGCTTTTTTAGCGAATTATTTTATAGTAAAAGAAAGGAAATTCATATGCATGCATGGGAGGCAATCCAAAAATCAATCGATTATATTGAAGACAATCTTACCGAGCCATTAGAGATCGATACGTTGGCGCAAGTTGCATCATTGTCCGTTTTTTATTATCAGCGCTTATTCACTCGTTTGGTTAAAATTTCTGTTAGGGAATATATAAAACTGCGTCGTTTGGCAAGAGGTGCGCTTTTATTGAAAAACCAAAAGAAGCGAGTCATTGATGTCGCTTTTGAAGTCGGCTTTAGCAGTCATGCCGTTTTTTCAAGAACGTTTAAAACGGTCTATAGAATTTCACCCTCACTTTATCAGAAAAAGCCCATTGGCTTACAAAACTTTGATAAGCCAGATCTTTCATTAGGCTATATTGTGACGGAAGAGGGTATCCCATTGATCAGTGAAGGGGTTGTTTTAGAAATCCAGAAAAAAAGCAATCCGCATCCGCTGGTCTTCTATGGGATCGTCGGTTACTACCCATTCAACTATGGGAAAATGCTAGGGCAACGAACAGGGATCGACCCGATTGAAGAAATTTGGCATGAATTTCTTCAAAAGATTGCCCATCAACCGGGAAAAGCCAACTACCAGATCGGTGTTTCGTTTCCAGGAGATGCGCCAGAAGGCTATTCGAGTTACTTTGTTGGCCAAGTAGGTGATGACTCACAGGGATCGACCTTCAGTGAATGGACGCTACCGGCTCGGGATTACGTTGTTTGCAGTTTTGATACGATTTCAGAGCAACTGATCATCAATATGGGGAAAGCGATGCGCTATACCCGTTTCTGGTTAAAGAAGAATGGGTGGATTGCTGAGGATTTTTTCCCTGAGCTTTATCAAAAAAAAGAAAATCAGGTCGTTCATGTTGAATTATGGATTCCTTTTAAAAAAAGAAGTGAGATGTAAGGAGGAACAGTACAATGACTCAGTTTGAAGAAGGAGTAAAGCTACTTGAAGAAAAATTCGGACATTTTAAAGACAATGTGATCGCCCTTGCCACGACTGCTTGTAACGAGAATGACAAGGGAGGAACACAGCCAGTCGTCCGAGAAGTAGATGCTTTTTATGAAGACGGCGTTTTTTACGTGTCAACTCATGAGCAATCAAACAAAATGAAGCAAATCAGTAAGAATTCAGCAGTTGCGATTGCTGTCAGTGGTGAATGGTTTACTGCGATCGGTCAAGGAGAGAATTTAGGGTGGGTGCTAGACCCTAAAAATGCAGAATTAAGAAGCAAAATTCGCAAAGCCTTTGTCTGGTACGACGAAGTTAACAATGAGGATGATAAAGGCTGTTGTTTTCTAGCGATCCGTTTGACCAAAGGAACGTTGAATATCAATCACTGGGAAAAGCTGTATCATTTTGATTTTGAGAAGAAAGTCACTATGGAGGATGGCGGGATTTATTAGCCAGCAGAACCTATTGGCTGCAGGAGATTTTCATTTGCCATTCTAGCGGATCTAGCAGATACGTCGATGGCTGAATTCTGAGAAGGCTTGCCTTTTGTGGTTCAAGCTAAGGAAAATTGTTGCTGAAAGAGCAGTAGATAGAACGAAAAAGCATAAAAACCGATCACAAGCGCGTGTAGCTTCGCTGCGCTTTTGTGGTCGGTTCTTTGATTGATTACTTTATGATTTTTTGATCCGAATAGACTTAGGAACAGCTAGGACTGTTTTAATCTCAAAATTCCCTCATCAGGTGTCACAAAAAGTGTTTTTTGATTCTCATAAATGACGAATCCAGGCTTGGCACCATTCGGTTTCCGAATATGTTTGACTTGCACGTAGTCCACTGGTACTTGGGCAGATTGACGATATTTTGAGAAATATGCGGCAAGCTCTGCAGCTTCCATTAAGGTTGTCTCACTAGGATCATCCGAACGAATGATGACATGAGAGCCAGGAATATTTTTGGTATGCAGCCAGATATCACTCTTACGAGCTGTTTTTAAGGTCAGTTGGTCATTTTGTAAATTGTTTTTTCCGACGAAAATTTCAGTTCCGTCTGAAGAAAGAAATCGTTCTGGTTGCGAAGGAGCAGCTTTTTTACGCTGTTTCGCCCGATTTTTGACATAGCCTTGTGCGATCAGTTCTTCCCGAATAACCGCCAGATCCATGGGAGAGGCAATTTCTAATTGGGCTAACACGGATTCGAGATACGCGATTTCTTCTTTCGTTTCGGCAATCTGCTGATGGATCAGTTTGACTGCATTTTTTAATTTCTGGTAACGTTGAAAATATTTCTGAGCATTTTGATTGGGAGAAAGAGCAGGATCGAGTTTGATCGTCAAAAGCCGATTCTCATCATAGTAATTTTCCAAATCAACTGATGCAGCACCACGGGGGACTTGATTCATAAAGGTCGTCAAAAGCTCACCTTTTTGACGGAATTCTTCGGCGTTTTCTGAATCGATCAACGTTTGTTGGCGTTTCTTTAACTTCAATTGGTTCCGTTTCAGTTCATTCTCAATCTTCTTTAGTAATTCGCCACCTTGTTGTTTGACCCGATCTCTTTCCGCCTTGTCGTGATAAAACGCATCTAAAAGCTCGCTCAGACTCTGACAATGGGTGACAGTGGTGGTCGCATCGATTAATGATGGATAGGGAATTGGTGTAAAATATTCCTTTTTCTCTGACTGGAGATAACTTGGTGCTAGCTCCTGGGTAAGCTCTGTAAAGAAAGCTTCCCACTGACGCAGTTTTTCATTGGGATTGGCATTGATTCGAGCGATCAATTCTTCTGCTGTATCGCGGCCTAAGCCTTGGAATCGTTGTTGAAGTTCTTTTGCCGTCAATGGATCAAGAGTAGATAATTCTTCAAAAATCTTGGTGCGAGAGGCTGTGAAAGGATTAAGCGTCGATTGCTTTGGTGGTGCAACATAGACAGCACCTGGCAATAAGGTACGATACGTATTTTGTGAATGACCAATGTGTTTGATCGTATCGACGATTTTTCCGCTCGTCTTATTCATTAATAAAATCGTACTGTGACGGCCCATTAGTTCGACGATCAAGACGAGGGCTTGCAAATCACCTAATTCATCTCGTCGCGTGAAATGAAAATGGATCACACGGTCATTGTCGATTTGTTCGATTGATTCTAAGATCGCCCCTTCTAAATATTTCCGTAGCATCATCAAGAAATTCGGTGGGGTTTCTGGATTGCTATAGGCGATCGTTGTGCATTGTACACGAGCATAGGTGGGGTGTGCGGATAGCAAAAGTTTGTGATTTTTCCCTTGGGAACGAATCACAAATACGACCTCATTTTCATAAGGTTGATGAATTTTGTTTACACGTCCACTGGTTAATTGATTTTGTAATTCTTGGACCATTAAATGGGTAAAGACACCATCAAAAGACATATTGTTTCCCTCTTTTCTTTTAAGAATAGTTTGACTGAGGGATTGATCCTTCCAATGTCAAATATTCCTATCTATTATACCGAAGAATCCAAAGAAAAGCCATGGCAGCTAGCTTTCCTTTTTCTTGGTAGGTTGGTGATCGGTGGTTTGCAGTGCACGCTCGATTTCCTTATTCAAGAAATAAGAGATGACTGTCCGAATAATAACGACGGCAGCTAGACGTACGATGTCTTCGAAAGTAGGGTGGATGATCGTCTCAATAATATCTGCTGCAATCAAGATCTCCAGACCTAATAAGACATAGCTCCCTAAATAATTGCGGATAAAATTATTCTCTCTGGCTGCCACCAATCGATCCTTTTCTGTTAATTCGTAGCGCACAAAGTCAATGCCTGCGATCAATACACCCCAAACGATGACAAAAATGGAGAGAAAGTTCAAACAGACAACGATGAAATCGAAGATGGGATTGGCTCCAGACATCAATGAATCAGCTAGATTATGCATAATGACTCCTTTACCGTTTTCTTTTATCTTACCGAATTATCGAAGAAATGTGAAGTTTCTTGACGTTCTAGGAGGGAATTGATAGTATGAATTAATAGTAGGATTTTTAAAAAAGGTGGGCAAATTATGGAACAAGTTAGGAACTTTGTTCATTACACGAAAGAAAAAATAGTTGAAAGCTGGCAAGCTTTTTTAGATGATCTTTATCGAGATCAGAAAAAAACGATTTTCACGCTGATCGGGGGAATTCTTTTCGCACTGGTCTTCGCAGGTTTGATCGTCTTTTCTCAAAATAGTATCAATGCTTCTTTAGTGGATCGGATCGCTTTTGACAAGCTGCCGTCAGAAAAAGTACAGCCATTGCCTTATCTGACTGCAGACAAGACGATTCGTGAAACACGAGCGATCTCAGTGATGTTTAGTAAGCCCAACGGACCTCAACTCGATCAAGTATTTGATCTGATCCAAGCGCAAGAAGATGAGCTGAATCGGACATTTTTTTATTATCCAATCGTCTATGATGCGGCTTTTTTCTCCAATGAATACAGCGTTGATCCTGATAAAGTGACGTTTATTTTTTATGAAGAAGGGATTGAGAAAAATCGCTTTACCTTTGATTCATTTGAGCAGCCAACGACGGAATTCATCCCAGAATTGAATCGTTTACCGATGTGGACGATTCGTTCTTCGGCCAATGATCGATAAAAAAATCTGACAATTTGACAGAAAATTGTTGACGTTTTTTTATCAATAAGCTAAACTGAATTCAATCAAGAAAGAAAACAAGTTGAGAAGGAGGAACAATCATGAAACTATTTATTCCATTGCAAGTGAAATCATGGCAAAACTGGCGTAGATAGTTGTATTGATGGGACCTCATTCCATAGATACAACTTTTTAGAGAACCTTCTAAAGTGCTGTATCTATGCTGGTAGTTGAATTTATCGCCGCATAGGACAAGCTTCTATGCGGCTTTTGCTTACTTGCAATTGCCGTCACATAGGCAGTTGCTTTTTTTGTTCTCAAAAACCATAAAATGAAAAACACGAAAAACGTAAGCAGAAAAAGGAGAATGAAAAATGAAAAACAAGGGATTAATTGCATCGGTTGCCGTTATTTTATTATTTTTAGGAGCGACATTTGTCTATCAGTTAGGAATGAGAAGTGGGACCAATCAAGCTAGTGAGACTTCGGAACCAGTAGAAAAAGCTGAAAAAACAGTCGGGATCCTACAATTTGTCAGTCATGAAGCACTGGATGCGATCACCGAGGGGATCAAAGAAGGCCTTAAAGAATCAGGCTATACCGAAGGGGACAACTTGACGATCGAATTCCAGAACGGTCAAGCGGATCAAAGCAAATTGGCAACGATGAGTCAGCAGCTGCTAAATAAAGATGCCGACGTTTTGGTTGGGGTAGCAACACCCGCAGCACAAGCGTTGGCGAATGTCACTCAGGATGTACCGATCGTTTTAGGAGCGGTCACTGATCCAGTTGGGGCAAATCTGGTGGCAGATATGGATCAACCCGGCGGCAATATCACTGGTGTTTCCGATAAAGCACCAGTTGCTGCACAAATCAAACTAGCAAAAGATTTGCTGCCAGAGGCAAAAACAGTCGGTATTTTGTATTCTTCGACCGAAGACAATTCGAAATACCAAGTGGCAGAAGCAGAAGCTGCTGCCGAAGAAAATGGCTTGACCAGCAAATCGTATGCCGTTCCTTCAAGTAATGAAATTGCGCAAATGGTCCAAGTGATGGCACGGGAAGTCGATTTTATCTATATTCCGTTAGACAATACGATCGCAAATGCTATGCAGACCGTAGTTCAAGAAGCCAATAAATCAAAAACACCAATCATTACTTCCGTAGACACGATGGTGGAACAAGGCGGTTTGGCAACGGTCGGACAAGATCAATTTACGATAGGCGTGGAAACTGGGAAGATGGTGGCAGCAATTCTTGATGGGACAGCAGAACCTGCGACAACACCGATCTATACATTCAGCGATGGCGAAACGATCATCAATGAAACTCAGGCGCAGTTATTGGGCATCACTATCCCAGAAAACCTCAAAGACGAGGCGAAACTGATTACAACGACGCCAGAAAGCGAAGCAAGTGACGAGTAACAACCAAGAACAGCGACCACCTGCGATCATCGAGAGGGTCTTGAAAGAGAAAACTTGTAAGAATATGGAGGAAGAATGATGATTGTTTCAGCAATAGGGCAAGGACTACTTTGGGGAATCCTGGGATTAGGGATTTTTATGACCTATCGAATTTTAAATTTCCCGGATATGACGACGGAAGGGTCCTTTCCGTTAGGCGGTGCTGTCTGTGTGACAGCGATCACCCATGGGGTGTCGCCCGTCTTAGCGACTTGTTTAGGAGTATTGGCTGGGATGTGTGCGGGCTGTGTGACAGGACTTCTTTATACAAAAGGCAAAATTCCCGTGATTTTAGCTGGAATCTTGGTGATGTCTTCATTGAACTCGGTCATGCTGTTTGTGATGCGCTCACCCAACCTCTCTTTATTAAACCAACCGAAAATTCAAGATTTTTTTACTAGAATGAATTTACCGAATTATTATGATACGGTGATCATTGGATTGATCATGGTCTTGTTGATCGGGGGCGTCTTGGTTTACTTTTTCCATACAAATTTGGGTCAAGCTTACATCGCTACAGGTGATAATGAGCATATGGCAAAATCGATGGGGATCAATACCGATCGAATGAAAATCATTGGATTGATCGTCTCCAATGGCGTGATCGCACTCTCAGGCGCATTGATTGCGCAAAATGACGGCTATGCCGACATAAGCAAAGGTATCGGTGTGATCGTTATCGGACTGGCGTCAATCATCATTGGTGAAGTGTTATACGGGGAACTGACCTTGCTGGAACGTTTGATCGCTATTGTGATTGGCAGCATTATTTACCAATTATTGATCCTATTTGTGATCAAAGCTGGATTTGATACGACCTACTTGAAGATCTTCTCTGCAATCGTCTTGACGATCTGCTTGTTGATCCCTCAATTTAAACAAGCCTTGCATCTACGCACTGGTTTTGAAACGGAGGACGAATAATGTTAGCCTTAAAAAAAGCCTTTAAAGTTGTCGGCAACGGACCAAATGAGAAAAAAGTACTCTTGAATAAAATCGATCTTTCTTTAAAGCCAGGAGAATTTGTCACGGTCGTTGGAGGAAACGGCGCCGGCAAAAGCACGTTATTCAACTGCATCTCAGGCACCATGCCCTTGACGAGTGGGCAAGTGATGATCGATGATCAAAATGTGACTACACTTTCGGAAGAAAAACGCGCACGCTTTTTGGCGCGGGTTTTCCAAGATCCGAAAATGGGCACTGCTCCCCGTATGACAGTGGCAGAAAATCTGCTGTTAGCCCAAAAAAGAGGGCAAAAACGGTCACTTGGTCTTCGACAACTCCAAGGACAAAGGGAAATGTTCTTTGCACTTTGTAAAGAAATCGGCAACGGGTTGGAAAATCATTTGGATACGCCAACGGGCAGTTTATCTGGTGGTCAACGACAGGCACTAAGTTTATTGATGGCAACGATCCAAACTCCAAAACTGTTGTTGCTAGATGAACATACGGCTGCGTTAGATCCAAAGACCTCCAAACAGCTGATGCAAATCACTGCAAAACGCGTGGAAGAACAAAACCTGACCTGTCTAATGATCACCCATCGGATGGAAGATGCATTAAAATACGGAGACCGCTTGATCCTGCTCAGAAAAGGGGAGATCGTCAAAGATCTTTCAGCAGAGGAAAAAGCGCAATTAAGCTTACCTGAACTATTATTGTTCTTTGAGGATGACTTATAAACCCTTGATAGAACAGTGTTTTCAAAAAAAACAATCAAATAAATGAAAAAAATAAGAAAAAATCATTGACATCTTTCAAAGTTAAACCTATACTTAGGTCAATCTTACATCAGTTTGGAGCGAACGACTATGCAAAAATTATTGCTAACGAACCCCACACAACTGAATAAATATTACTTTAGCTATTTTAGATAGGTTTGTATTCATGAAGGCATGGGTACAAACGCTAAGTTTGTATCTATGATGGCTAGAGCATTTCGTAATGAATTCGCAGCCACGTAGATCGTAAAATCTATAGTGGCTATTTTTTATATTCACATATCGGCTCTGTCGTTATGTAATGTTTGAAGGTGTTCACTGTAGATTCTTAAATTTACGGTGGACATCTTTTTTTGTTGAAAGGAATGAACCAGATGAAACAAATGATAACCGGACACACACGGTTGGCGGCACTATTTGCCAAACCAGCCAAACACAGCATCTCTCCAGCGATGCACAATCTTTCTTTTGAAGAACAAGGGATCGACGCCGTGTATCTGGCCTTTGATGTTGAGCCGGATGATTTAGCCGCTAGTATCCAAAGCATCCGTCAGTTGGACCTCTTAGGTGTCAATTTATCGATGCCTCATAAAATGGCGGCTGTAGCGCTGATGGATGAATGTTCACCAGCAGCCGAGTTGATCGGCGCAATCAATACGATCGTCAATCAAGAAGGACGCTTGATTGGGCACAATACAGACGGCATCGGCTTTATGCGAGCTCTTGAGGACATTCAAGTATCCATCCTTGGCGACACCATGACGGTGATTGGAGCTGGTGGAGCGGCGACAGCGATCATTAGCCAAGCCGCACTAGACGGCGTCAAAACGATCCATGTCTTTAACCGCAAGGATGAGTTTTATCCAATCATCCAAGAAAAATTAACACAGATTGCACAAAAAACAGCTTGTGAAATTACCTTAACCGACTTAGAAGATCAGATGGCTTTAAAAACAGCCATCGATCAAAGCAGCTTATTGGTAAATGCCACGGGCGTGGGAATGAAACCAAATGATACCGAAAGTCCTCTGAAAGATAAAACACTCCTGCGGGAATCATTAGCTGTCTATGATGTCATCTATAATCCAAGAGAAACGCAGCTTTTGAAAGATGCGAAAGCAGTCGGCGCCAAAACTGCAAACGGCTTAAGCATGCTACTCTATCAAGGTGCAGCCGCATTTGAACTTTGGACTGGCAAAGCGATGCCTGTTGAAAAAGTCAAAGCACTCATCGAATCCATGTAAAAAATAAAAAACAGAAAAAAACGAAAGTAGGAAGAAAAAATGATCGTAATTATGAAACCAGGCGCTACGCCAGAACAAGTTGAAGTTGTTGTAACAAGAATCAAAAAAGAAGGCTTAGATGTTCAAGTCAACCAAGGAAAAGAACAGGTCGTTATCGGCTTAAAAGGGGATACCCGCCGCATCCAAGATGTTGCTTTTCGCAGCTACGAGGGTGTCGAAGATGCCATTCGGATCTCAAACACCTACAAATTGACCTCTCGTGAGTTCCATCCGCAAGATACGGTTGTGGATGTAGATGGCGTGAAAATCGGTGACGGCAACTTTGTTACGATGGCTGGTCCATGTTCGATTGAAGGCTTAGACCAAATTCGTGAATGTGCCCGAATCGCTAAAGCTGGTGGTGCACAAATCTTACGTGGTGGTGCCTTCAAACCACGCACGTCGCCATACGCATTCCAAGGGCTGGAAGAAGAAGGGCTAAAATACATTCGTCAAGCAGCGGATGAAACGGGCATGAAAGTCATCACAGAAGTCATGGACGAAGGACATATCGATATGGTTGCGGAATACAGTGACATTTTGCAGATTGGTGCTCGGAACATGCAAAACTTCAAATTGCTAGCTGCCGTTGGGAAAACTGGGAAACCAATTGGCCTTAAACGAGGCATCTCTGGCACGATCGACGAATGGTTGAATGCAGCGGAATACATCGCCGTTCAAGATAAAAGTGAAGTGATTTTCATTGAACGTGGGATCCGAACTTACGAAACAGCAACCCGTAATACCTTTGATCTAAGTGCGGTACCAATCATCAAAAAACTGAGCCACTTCCCAATCATCGTTGATCCTAGTCATGGAACAGGTATCTGGGATCTCGTACCGCCTATGGCTAGAGCGGGTGTTGCTGCTGGCGCCGATGGGATGATCGTTGAGATCCATCCAGATCCAGCCAATGCTTGGTCTGATGGTCCTCAATCACTTAATGAAAAAACGTACATGAACATGATGAAAGAAGTCCATATCATGGAAAAAGCGATGAAAGAAATCAAAGCGTTGCAAGACTAAGCGTCAAGACAACCAATAAAAGAGGTGCAAAAATCAATGTTACACATTCATTTAGAAGAACATTCCTATGATATCCTCATCAAACGAGGGGCGTTTCAAAAAGTCGGAACCTGGGTGCAACAGTTGTGGGACAAACAGCGTATTGCCGTCATTACAGACAGCAACGTCGCACCCCTGTATGGCGGACAAATCGTCGATTCCTTAACCGCTGCAGGGTTTGAGGCAACACTGTTAGTCGTACCAGCTGGCGAAAAAAGCAAATCACTAGAGCAAGCAGCTAATTTATATGATGGTCTTGCCCAACTCGGAATGACCAGAAGCGATGGGATCATTGCCCTTGGTGGCGGTGTGATTGGTGATCTTGGAGGATTTGTTGCTTCTACTTATATGCGCGGCATTGATTTCTTGCAGATTCCAACGACGTTATTGGCACAGGTCGATTCAAGTATCGGCGGAAAAACAGCTGTAAATACTGGCAGTGCCAAGAATCTCGTCGGGACATTTGCACAACCAGCCGGTGTGATGATCGATCCAGATTTACTTACAAGTTTGCCCCTCAAACGCGTCCAAGAAGGCATTGCTGAAATCATCAAGTCAGCCGCTATTGCAGATCCTGAGCTTTGGCAAACGTTAGCAGGTTTGAAAGATGAAGTCGATCTTTTGGCACATGCTGAGAAAGTAATCACTGCTTCTTTAAAGGTAAAACAAAAAGTAGTAGAAGAAGATCCTTTTGATCATGGCAGTCGTCTGACACTGAACTTCGGTCATACGATCGGGCATGGCTTAGAAAGAACAGCCGCGTTTGACACCAGTCATGGCGAAGGGGTTGCAATGGGGATGATCATGATCACCCGTCATGCAGAAGCCATCGGATTAACACCAAAAGGTACGACCCAGCAGCTTACAGAAATGGTTGAGAAGTTTCATTTGCCGATCACACCAAGTGAAATAGATAAAGAGCAATTATACCAAGCAATCACTCATGATAAAAAAGCCCGCGGGCAACAATTGAAGATTATTCTATTAGAAGCGATCGGACAGGCGAAAATCGTGACGATCCCGACTGAAAAAATCAAAGACTACCTATTATAAGAAAGGAAGGTAACGGATCATGCGTTATATTACAGCAGGCGAATCACATGGACCAGAGTTGACCGCCATTATCGAAGGTTTACCGGCAGGATTGCCATTAACAGCAGAAGACATTAATTTTGAATTAGCGAGACGACAAACCGGCTATGGCCGTGGGGGACGGATGCTGATTGAAAAAGACCAAGTCCGTATCACTTCGGGTATCCGTCATGGAAAAACACTAGGCTCTCCTGTGACTTTAGTGGTTGAGAACAAAGATTGGAAAAACTGGACCAAGGTCATGGCGATCGAAGAGGTACCAGAAAAAGACCGCAAACTAAGACGAGTGGCACGACCAAGACCTGGTCATGCTGACTTAGTCGGCGGCATGAAATACCATCATCAAGATTTACGAAACGTCTTGGAACGTTCATCTGCCCGGGAAACGACTATGCGGGTAGCCATCGGAGCAATCGCGAAGAAAATTTTAAAGGAGCTTGGCATCGATGTGGCAGGTCATGTAACAATGTTAGGCGGCATCAAAGCGGAAATTCCTGAAGGGTTGACCGTCAAAGAAATCGCAGAACGCTCTGAAGCTTCAGAAGTAAGGGTGTTAGATCCGTCAGTCGAAGAAGAAATCAAGCAGCTGATCGATCAAACGAAGAAAAATGGCGATACGATCGGCGGTGTAGTGGAAGTACTTGTTGGCGGCGTTCCTGCTGGTTTAGGTAGTTACGTGCAATGGGACAAAAAACTTGATGCGAAAATCGCCCAAGCCGTGGTCAGCATCAATGCCTTTAAAGGTGCTGAGTTCGGCGTTGGCTTTGAGGCTGGTGTTTTGCCAGGTTCCAAAGTCATGGATGAGATTTTATGGGACGAACAACGAGGCTATACCCGTCGCAGCAACAACCTTGGCGGGTTTGAAGGCGGCATGACGAACGGTGAACCAATCGTGGTTCGTGGTGTTATGAAGCCGATCCCGACCTTGTACAAGCCGTTGCAAAGTGTGGATATCGACAGCAAAGAACCGTATAAAGCAAGCGTCGAACGCTCAGATAGCACCGCTGTACCAGCAGCCAGTGTTGTTTGTGAGAGTGTGGTGGCGACAGTGGTGGCCAATGAACTATTAGAAAAGTTCCCAAGTGATTCATTCGAAGAATTGACTGCATCTGTTCAGGCGTATCGAGAATACTTGTTAACCTACTGATTAAAGAACCAGCAAAAATTCCAGTAGAAATGAGGATTCTTTTCATGAACCAAAATATCTTTGTCGCCGGTCTAGGATTGATCGGCGCTTCCTTAGCAAAATGTATCAAAAAGGCACATCCGCAAGTGCATTTGATGGGCTGGGATTGTCAGGAAACCAATGAGATCGCATTAGCGACAAGTTTAGTAGACGAAGTGCCCCCTTCATTTTCAGAAGGTGCTGTCCGTGCCGACGTGATTTTGTTGGCATTGCCGGTAGAGATCACCAAAAAATATCTTGCCGAACTGGGGACACTTTCATTAAAGCCTTCGGTGCTAGTAACAGACACCGGCAGTACCAAAGCGGAAATCACCCAATTCGCCGAGTCCTTTTCCTTTGATTTTATTGGGGGCCATCCGATGGCTGGCTCTCATAAATCAGGGATCACAGCAGCCGATGAGAACCTTTTCGAGAATGCTTACTATATCTTCACACCGACGAAAAGTCAGCGGATGGAAGAGCTGCAAGAGCTTTTTCGCGGCACTAGAGCCAAATATGTGGCGCTTGCGCCAAAAGAGCATGATCAAATCACAGGGATGTTGAGCCATTTGCCCCATATTATTGCTTCTGGATTAGTCAATCAGGCAGACGCTTTCAACCAAGCCCACCCCAGAGCGCAACAACTTGCAGCAGGCGGTTTTCGCGATATCACTCGCATCGCTTCTTCAGATCCTCGCATGTGGACCGATATCTTATTGAGTAATCGACAGGAACTGCTGCAGCTGATCGATGAGTGGCAAAAACAAATGACGACCATGGCTCACTGGTTGCAAGAAAAAGACGAACGGGCGATCTTTCGGTTCTTTGAATCCGCGAAGGAAACACGGGATCAATTGCCGGTTCATCAAAATGGCGCGATCCCGGCATTTTATGATCTATTCATCGATGTACCGGATCATCCTGGTGTTGTCGCTGAAGTGACGGGGCTATTGAGCGAACATCAGCTCTCTTTGATCAACTTAAAAATTCTTGAAACTCGAGAAGACATCATTGGTGTTTTACAGATTTCATTTAAAACGCAAAATGATTTGCTGCAAGCAGAGCAGCTGATCCAAAACAAGACGACCTATTCGTGTCGAAAAAAATAGGAGGCTGGGATGAAACTAAAAAAAGCAACACATTTAAAAGGGACGATAGCGGTCCCTGCTGACAAATCGATCTCGCATCGCAGTATCATGTTCGGGGCGTTAGCTGAAGGAACAACGACTGTCCGAAATTTCTTACGTGGAGAAGACTGCTATAGCACCCTTCATGCATTTCAATCATTAGGGGTTCCGATCCATGATGACGGTCAGACGATCACGATTGAAGGACAGGGCTTCAATGGCCTTAAGCCTGCCCACGAACCAATCGATATCGGTAATTCTGGTACAACGATTCGTCTAATGATGGGGATTTTGGCTGGACAGCCATTTACAACTACCTTATTCGGTGATGACTCATTGAATAGACGACCAATGAATCGCGTGATGCTGCCATTAAGAGAAATGGGTGCCAATGTGAGAGGGCATGAGCAGACGGAGTTCCCACCGATCACCGTTAATGGTACTGCTTCTTTACAGCCCATCAATTATCAGATGCCCGTAGCAAGTGCCCAAGTAAAATCGGCGCTGATTTTTGCGGCATTGCAAGCACAAGGTACCTCGACGATTATTGAAAAAGAGGCGAGCCGTAACCATACTGAAGAAATGATCCGTCAATTCGGTGGCGTCATCACAACACAAGGCAAAACGATCACTGTGACGGGACCTCAAACACTCCAAGGACAAGAAGTAATTGTTCCTGGTGATATTTCCTCCGCTGCTTTTTTCCTAACAGCCGGCGCGATTATGCCAGAAAGTGAGATCGTTTTAAAAAATGTCGGGATCAACCCCACTCGTACAGGAATTCTTGACGTGCTAGAGGAGATGGGTGCTTCGATTGCTTGTTCCAATCAAGACGATCAGAATCAATCAGCTGACCTTACCGTTCGAAGTTCTACCTTGCAGGCAGTAACCATCGCTGGCGATATTATCCCACGCTTGATCGATGAATTGCCGATCATTGCGTTGTTAGCCACGCAGGCTCATGGCAAAACGGTGATCAAAGATGCGGAAGAACTGAAAGTAAAAGAAACCAACCGAATTGATGCAACTGCCGAAGAGTTGACAAAACTTGGGGCGGACATCACTCCCACCGAGGACGGGTTGATCATCAACGGTCCAACCCCTTTGCATGGCGGACGTGTGTCAAGTCGGGGGGACCATCGCATCGGCATGATGCTGCAAATTGCCGCCTTATTGACAGATGAAGAGGTAGAATTAGAAAAAGCCGAAGCCGTAGCAGTTTCTTATCCTGATTTTTTTGAGGATGTCGCACGTTTGGCTAAAGGAGGAAACAGCGAGTGAAAAAAGTGATATTAATTGGATTTATGGGTGCTGGAAAAACCACGATTGGTCGTCTTTTGGCTGAAGAAACGAAACAGTCTCATGTGGATTTTGATGACTTGATCGTTGCTGAGATCGGCATGACCATTCAAGAATTTTTCGACCAACACGGTGAGGAAGCCTTTCGCAAAATCGAAACGGATATTTTAGCTAAAACTTTGGCAAAGGAACAAATTATTTCCACTGGTGGGGGCATCGTATTAAAAGAAGAAAATCGTCAACTTTTAAAAGAGATGCCGCTCGTCGTGTATTTAAAAACAGATCCCGAGGAGCTGATTCATCGCTTAAAGGCGGATAATGGCAGCATTCGTCCCTTAGTCGTCTCAAAATCACCAGAAGAAATATTGGCTGTTTACCGTCCTCGGATCCCTCTTTATGAAGAAACTGCTTCATTGATCGTTGAAACGACGAACAAAGCACCAGAAGAAATCGTACAGGAAATTTTGATCAAAGCGGGTGCATAAAATGAAGATTGGTTATTTAGGACCGAAAAGTTCCTTTACGCATTTAGCTGCGCAAGAAGCTTATCCGGAAAATACCTGTATCCCCTATGGATCGATTCCGCTTTGTATTCAAGCGCTAGCTAACGGCGTGATCGATCGCGCGGTCGTTCCGAACGAGAACTCATTAGAAGGATCTGTTCATGCCACGATTGATACGCTCTTTCGTCAAAATCAGTTGAGCATCGAACAGGAAGTTATTTTACCGATCAATCATCAATTGTTAGTTTCTCAGCAATCAGCAAAAGACAACCGTCCCATCACTAAGATAATTTCTCATCCGCAAGCCTTAGCGCAATGTGCCGACTTCATCGAAGCCCGATTTGCTGGAGCTACTGTTGAGGCGGTTGCTTCCACAACGACTGCAGCAGCCTACGTAGCAAAACATCCAGAAGAAGCAGTTGCGGCGATTGCTTCCAAAGAAGCGGCATTGGCCTATCAATTAACGATCAAAAAAACCAATATTCAAGATGTTGCCTTTAATCAAACCCGTTTTTGGGTTTTGACGAAGAAAGCAGCAAACACCCAATTACCAGAGCAGACTGCTGAGAAAGCAACGATTTTTGTGACGCTCCCAGCAAATCGACCGGGGATCTTGCACAAAATCTTAGCAACCTTTGGCTGGCGAGAAATTGATTTAAGCAAAATTGAATCGCGGCCTTCAAAAACCACCTTAGGGGAATACTTTTTCGTGATCGATCTGGTGATGGACAAGCCGTGGCAACTGATTGTAAATGCCTTTGAAGAGATTCAGTTGTTGGGTGGTCAAGTCCATCTTCTCGGCGTGTATTCCGTAAATGTTGTTGAGGAAGTGACAAAAAATGACTCAAGTCAAAATAAAATTTAGCCATGATGAAACCCTTTTAGCAACGTTTCATAAAGAGATCCAAACACAGCACCATCAATGGTACCCAACGATTTTTAAGCCCTTTGATCAGTCAAGATTTGAACAAGCAATCACACAGCAGCTGCAAGAGCCAAGCCACCACTTTTTTATCGCTTGGTTGGCGGACCAGCCTTGTGGCTTTGTGCATCTTCAAGAGGTCTGTTTGCCACAAAATGCGATGATGCATGAACGAAAGTGGCTGGAAATTGCAGCGATCGCTGTTGACCCTCGGTACCAAGGGATGCATATTGGAAAACAATTGTTGGTATTTGCTGAAAATGTTGCGCTGGAAAAAGGCTTCGATGATCTCTCACTAAACTTTTGGTCGGCAAACCAAGTGAAATCATTTTATGAGCAAGCAGGATTTGTGAGCTTACGACAAGGTGCATCAAAGCATCTGAGGTAAAATATGAAGAAATTTCCTAGAAAAAGGTTAAAATTTCAGAAAATAGCTTTCTTTCTATAAGGTCTAGGGTATCCTTATAGACAGAGAGCTATTTTTTAGTTGGAGGATCAGAAGCAATGAGCAGGATGGAAAAAAATAAAAAACTGCATGAACGGCTAGAAAAGGAATCCAGTCAGGCAGCCAAAGAAAGTATCTTTGCCCGTCGAGAAGCCAAAAGAAGAAACCAGCGCGTCAGACCGAGTGATTCTACTTCTTCTGCTGATGAGCGAGTAGGAGACATTCCTTATCAAAACACCGAGCATCCTAGGGCAAGCGACTCTCGTGCGGCTCAAAGTTCTCGAGAACAGTCACAAGTAGGAGCAATAAAATCTGAGGGACGAAAAAGCGCGATCCCTCCGCTATCTGCTCAGAGGCCTGCGATGCATCAAAGCCAGGAACAAAGCAAACAAAAACCGTCAAAGCTTAAGAAGACCAAGCAACCCAAACAAAAGAAAAAGCGGAAGCACCCAGTTCTGCGTATTGTGGTTCGGGTACTATTGGTGCTTTTTGCCTATTCATTGATTGCGTTTCTTGTCGGTCAGCAAGTCGCAAGAAGTGACGCTGCTTTTGCTACGACTGATGAAGAGTCCTTTAATGGTACGGCCGCTGCAAATGGTGCTCGGAATATATTGCTCATTGGTAGTGATAGTCGTGAAGGAGAAGCTGGACGAGCAGACACTATTATGGTTTTGCAATTAGATGGTCCCAGTAAGCAACCGAAGCTACTTTCCTTTATGCGGGATACTTTAGTTACGATTCCCGGTTATGGCGAAAACAAGATCAATGCGGCTTATGCCTTTGGTGGTGCTGATTTGGTTAGACAAACGTTAGCGGAGAACTTCGGGCTAGAAACCAACTATTATGCAAAAGTTGACTTTCGTTCCTTTGAAAAAGTGATCGACACATTGTTTCCCTCAGGCGTTGCTATCAACGCGGAAAAAGATATGAGTAAAAATCTTGAAGTTGCCATCAAGCAAGGGCAACAACAAATGAATGGGCTTGAGCTGTTGCAATACGCACGCTTTCGGATGGACGAAGAAGGTGACTTCGGTCGTGTAAGACGACAGCAGCAAGTAATGGATGCGATCTTTAGCGAAATGAAAAATCCTTTAGCTATTTTAAAATTGCCTTATGCAGCTGGAAAAGTCTTAGGCTATGCTTCCACCAACCTGCCAATGTCTTTCCTATTAAAAAATACCTTCTCGATTGCTCGAGGGGCGGGAGGAGTCGACAGCTTGACTGTCCCAGTCGCTGACTCTTGGCAATACGGTTCAAGTGCGAGTGCCGGAAGTGTGTTAGTCGTCAATCTTGAAACCAATCAACAAGCGATCAGGAATTTTCTTAATGAGTAAGCAGAATGAAAAGTTCTGAAAACCATTTGAAAGTAAGTAAATTTATGCTATATTATTAATGACGTTTGAAATTTGTTGAAACGAGGAAAAAGAATGAAATTAGCCGTTGTTACTGACAGTACAGCTTATCTGCCGGAACGGATCAAAAACCATGAAGATTTGTTTATCATACCGATTCCTGTTATTTTAGATGGAAAAGTCTACAATGAAGGTATCGACATTGAAGCTGATGAGTATTACGCTTTGCTGAAAAACAGCAAAGAATTCCCAACCACTTCTCAACCGGTATTAGGAGAAGTGTTAGCCTTATATGAGTCATTGAAAGATCGCGGTTACGACACGATCATTAGTATCCACTTATCAAGCGGGATCTCTGGATTTATCGGAACGCTTTATGGAATCACCGATGAAATCGAAGGCGTTCAAATCATTCCTTACGATTCGAAGATCACAAGTATGCCGATGGGCCACATGGTAGAAACCGCTCTTGATCTATCAAGTCAAGGCAAAACCGTAGAAGAGATCATTTCCCATCTGGACACTATCAGAGACAATACCTATGCCTATCTAATCGTGGACGACTTGAATAACTTGGTTCGCGGCGGTCGCTTAACCAATGGGGCAGCCTTGATTGGCGGATTATTAAAAATCAAACCGATCTTGACCTTTGATCAAGGTAAAATTGTGCTTTACGAGCGCATTCGTTCCAGTAAAAAAGCATTCAATCGCGCGGAGGATATCATTGGTCAACGGGAGCAAGAAATCGCATTGCCTGTTAAATTTTATGTAATCCACGCCAACAATTTAGAAGTAGCGAAAGAAGAAAAAGCGAAGCTACAAGCGAAATACCCAAATGCAGAAATTGAGATTGGTCACTTCGGACCAGTTATCGGCACGCATTTAGGAGAAAAAGCCATTGGGATCGCTATTTCAGCGCAATAATTATTATTTTTTCTATGTTCATTCACGCCTTTATCTTTTCAAGACATTGTATGTAAGAACCAATTAGACGTTTGTCTAGCTGGTTCTTTTTTCTGCTTTTTTGAGGTTCGCTTGTAAAAAATCACACAAACTCGTACAATAGGATCAAAATGAAGGACTGACAAAGGAGGAATTGCTATGAAGTGTTCCTTAAGAAGGTGGCAAATGAGCGATGCGCAAGATTTAGCCCGTGCGTTAAATAATCAAACCATCCACGATTATTTACAAGATGGGTTGCCATTCCCCTATACGGTCGCAGATGCACAAGCCTATATTCGATCTGTGGAGGAAGCAGAATTTGCCTTTGCGATCACTGTGGATGACCGAGCAGTCGGCAGTATCCGTGCTGTTCGCAAAGAAAATATCCATTATAGAACGGCTGAGATTGGCTACTCTATTGCACAAGAGTATTGGGGAAAAGGCTTGATGACCCAAGCTGTTCAGCAACTATGTGACTATGTATTTACTACATCAACTATTGTTCGTATTTCTGCAGAATCTTTTGCGAAGAATCATTCCTCTTGTCGTGTGTTGGAAAAGGTAGGTTTTACGTTAGAAGGCGTCTTGCGAAAGCATGCGGAGAAAAACCAGCAGCTGTTCGATATGAAGCTCTATGCGTTGATTCGTCAAGAGAAAGAGGGGCAGGATGACAACAATCAAAAAGGAGAAACCTATGAATGAACTGCAAAAGTTACCAAATGTAGGTCAGGTTTTAGCGGATCACCTGGTTCGTATCGGCATCAATACCTCTGAACAACTACGCACAAAAACGGCTGAAGAGGTTTTTCTAGCTATCCGCCAGCGATGCGATGCGGGCGCTTGCTTGCATATGCTCTACGGCATTGAAGGGGCGATCCAAGGCATTCCTAAAGCGCAGCTTACATATCAGAGAAAACAAGCGTTGCGCCTTTTTTTCAATCAATTGAGTTAGTGAAGTAATGCGTCATAAAAAAGCACTTTTTAAGAGCGTTTGTTTTTAGATGCTTCTTATCAAGTGCTTTTTTACGGCTTGTTTCCTCATTCAGCGAAGACACATTGGTCACATTGGTATTGGTTCCTGAAATCGCCGCAGTCATGGATAGAATCGTTTGCCACTGAAAATCAACTAGACATCTGTCCCTAGCTACTAGAAAAGACCTTTTGCTTGTTCCAAACCAGCTTCCTCATTATAATTACTCTATCTAGTAAATTACTAATTTACTAAACAAGGAGTGAGAATAATGAAAATACCAGAAAACTTGAAACATAAGCCCGTCATTAAAGTGGAAGACTATGATACTGTTGACGGAAAAAATGCATTACACACAGATGCAAAAGGCCTTTCCCTCGGATTAGCACAATGGAATGATCGCGGAAAAGTCGATATCTCAGGCAAGGTTTGGCGCCATACAGGTGAAAAATGGTCTCGTCAGTCAGAAGAACTACCCCTCACTAGAATCTTAGATTTAGCAATCTTAGTGGCGCAATCTAGTTTGTATTTTCAAGAGGCCTATCGCCATGAAAAGTTTTACGATCCTGAAAACCCGTTGATCGAGATCATTGGCTTACAAGGAAATCGAATGACCGTTGAAGTAGACACCGAAAATCCTAAAATCGATGAAGACATTTTGCTTTTTTATGATTCCTTGCAAAAAGATGGCGAGCTATACGGTGAACGCTTCAAAATCCTAAAGCGGCTTTTAGATGAGCTAGGTTATTAAGAAAAGGAGCAGATTGCCATGACACAACATCAACCGTCTTTTGTCGTAACGAAAGGACGCGCTTTTAGCAAATTAGAACAAACCATGATTTGGAAAAAACCACAAAGTCATCAGACCAGTGCCGAAGAACAGCGAATTGCTTCAGAGATCGCGTTGAATTGGACGGATCCAGAGATGAAGATCTTCAATGTGTTGCTGGAAGGCGATGCTGGGTCTGGTAAGACCCAGTTGGCAAAGGCACTTTCTGCTGACTTGCAACTGCCCTACACCAAAATCACCTGCTTTGCGGATATGGATAAGTCAGATGTATTTGGTGCTTTATTACCAGTGATCAACACCGACCAAGAAGAGGACAAGGACTTGCTGGATGCGATTTATCAAAGTGATTGTTTTGAAGATGTCTTAGGGTTGATCCAGCGGCATTTTTCCCTGACTCGTGAGCGGGCACGGGCGAAATTTGCGGAACTGATCGAACGGATCGAAACCAGTGATCAGCAACCGACGATTCAATACAAATTTTATCCCTCCGAAATCGTACGGGCGCTGGAAAAAGGCTACTTGCTTGAGATTCAAGAGCCAACGGTCATTCGTGATGCTTCGGTACTAGTGGCACTAAACTCGGCCCTTGAACAAAACGGGATGCTGAATATCCCGACTGGCTTTGTCCGACGACACCCTGACTGTGTGGTGATCATCACAACGAATCGGAATTACCAAGGCAACCGCCCCTTGAACGAATCCTTGCGAGATCGGATGCAGCATGCTGAAAAAATGGATTTACCTGAGCTAGCAGTCATGGTGCAGCGAGGCATTGCCAAAACCAATTATCCGGACAAAACGACTGCAGAGAAAATGGCTGAAATCATACGCTTACTAGACGTGACCGCCAAAGCCAACGCCATCAAAGGAGTGGCGGGCATGCGTTCCTATTTTTATTGGTTAAATGCAGTCAAACAAGGACAAGATCCCTTTACAGCAATTGATAGCAAAGTGCTCTACAAAATCACTACCGATCCAAATGAGCTTTCTCTGTTACAACAGGCGTTAGAAGCTTCAGGGTTATTGGCGCAATTGCGGCTTTTGTTTTCTGGACAACCGCTAAATGCCTTTAAAGAACAAATCAAAGGACGCAGAATCAGCAGCGAAGAGGCTGACCAACGCAATGTAGTGGAAGAAGGCACGCCCATCCTAAAAAATGAGCAAGTCCTTGAGACCGCCAATCAAGAAACTGAGGCGGAAACGATGGAAACCAGTGATTCTGACAAACAAGAAGCGAAAAGCGCAGCAACTGAGGCGACGTTTTCAGAAGAACTAGAACGCAATAGTCATGATGGCCAAGCAAAAGCTGGGAGTGAGACACAAGAGGCAACTCCTGCTTCTCATTCTTTGTCCATCGAAGCGTATGAAGCCCATGAGAAAGAAAAGAAAACCACGGCATCAAAGGCAGCACGACAAGCATTGAAAGAATCGATCCATGCCAAAGAAGGGCTGATCGTTCATCGACCACCCGTCGATTTAGAAAAAGCGACTGAAGCCCAACAGCGTTTGCAGCCGTTGCTGCCAATCGTAGAGTCATTGATCAAGCAAACCCAAGAAGTATTGGAAAACGAACAAGCTTCGGCATACAGTAGAGGTAAATACAGTGGTACACGCTTTGATGCCAGCAAGGTTGCGTATCAGGATTTTCGGACCTTTGACAAGAAGAATCCACCTCAAGAACAGCCTTCCTTAGCTCTTGCTTTGCGCATCGATGAATCAGGTTCGATGATTCGAGAAGATCGGATATTGTATGCCCAACAGGCGGTCTTAGCGGTGAATGCTTTTGCCGAACGTTTATCTTTGCCATTGATGATCTATGGCGATACAGCGGACGTGACCGCTCGTGAAAAAACCTCGCTTTTTGCATACAAAGAATTCAATGAAGGCTTTGAATTTGTGCCAGAGAAACTCATGACAATGAAGCCTCGGCAAAATAACCGTGATGGAGCTGTCTTGCGCGTGCTAGCTGAAAAGCTCGCTCATCAGCCGGCAACCACTAAATTACTCTTGAATATCAGTGATGGCCAGCCAAAAGCTCTTCCTGATTATACAGGGGTAAAAGCCAAAGAAGATATTCAGCAGGTGATCGCTGACTATGAACGACAAGGGGTGCTGTTTCTTGCAGCTGCTATTGGGCAAGACAAAGAGGTGATCAAAGCGATTTATGGGGAAGAACGCTTTATTGATCTTTCCAATCTAACAGAATTTCCGCAGCGTTTGTTGCAGCTGCTGACAAGGTATTTGTAAACGTCGATAGCTAAAGGGAAAAGAGTGTGGGCTGTGTGCCGCACTCTTTTTTTGATTATAATTATATTATGTAAACAAGATGATGTTTGTCTAAATTTGGAAAGTTCTGTAAAATAGACGCCAAAAGGAGGGATATCATGAACAAATGGCGGTACTTCTACTATCCTTGCCAATTCGGCTGGCACGCAGCACTTCGTAGGCGCAATTTGCTGATGAGTGGTGTATTGGCGATTCTTCTACTGATCATCGCCATCTTTGCAGAGCATTGGCTAGTGCTTTTTCATCGATGGCTACAATATGAAACAAATAGCAGTGAAAATCAGATGGATCTCACGTATGCCAGTTGGCTTTTCTTTTTGCAGTTGCTTCGCTTCGTACTAGGCGTTCTAACTGTAGGCTTGATCGCTGCCTTTTTATGGCACTGCAATCACATGTATCGTTTTCATTTGATGGGGGAGGAGCAGCAATCCCTGAGTATTCGGTTGTTGTTAGGACAGTCTCCGTTGTTAATCACCTTAGAAGAGCTTTTCTTTGTAGGCATTCAAAGCATTGTTATTAGTTTGATAGGGCTTGTCAGCGGTTTGTGGCTTAGTCAAAAAGCACTGCAGGATTTTTTTCATTTCTTTCATTTTCCCGCAGGCTTTACTTTTGAATTTCCCTTTAAAGGTCTATTAATCGCTCAACTTGGTGTGCTCTTGCTGCTTTTTTTGTTACGATTCCGCGGTAAAAAGAGGACGGTTGAAGAGATTCTCGTTAACGGATGCCCGAATAGGTGAGGGGATGATAGGTTGCTTTTATTTCCCTCTTCCAAAATGCGAACGTATGTTTTATAATAGGTGAAACAAGACAAAGGTCGTGAATTTGTGAAGACATCCTTAACTTTAGAAATGGAAGAGGCACTTTATTATTATTGTCGGGAAAACAGTGATATTGTGGTAGAAGAGGTAGTCATGCCAGATGATCACGGCATCGTGGATACTTTGAGTTGTCGCTTGACGACTGAAAATACCTTTGAATGGCGTTGCTACGAACTCAAAGTTAGTTTGGCAGATTTTCGCTCAAAAGCAAAACTATCCTTTATTGGGAATTATAATTATTTTGTCTTACCCAAGGCATTGTATGAGAAAGTCAAAGATCAGATTGCACCTACAATTGGTGTTTTGGTCTATCATGCATTTCTTGAAAAAGAAACGGGCAGCAAAGGGTATTTCAGCGTCGAAAAGAAACCCCAACGGCAAGAGCTGCAGGTTCCAGAAATCGCCTTATTGTTTCGGTTGATTTCGGCACAAGCGCGAGAAGTCGGCAAAGCAAAACAGACTGCTCGAGGATTGCGGGTATTTTCAACAGAACGTTTGTACCAAGAACTGAAGAAACGTCAGCCTGAGTATGACTTGTTCGGTGGTGGAGTCAATTACTATGATCGATTTATTGAAGATACTCAGCTGCAAGCGATCGAAGCCTTGAAAGAAGAATTGGCCGCTACGAGAGCAGCCTATGAAGCGCTGGAAAAACGTTTTTTATCAGGCGAGTAAGAAGGAGAGAAGAAGATGTACTTCCCGTATATTCGTGGAAAACAATTTGATTTATTGGCGTTGAAAGCACTGTTGGAACAAGATTGTTTGTCAGAAGCGATCCAGCCGATCATTGAACCGGTCAAGCAATCAAAAACGTTTTGGACGACTATTGACCTGTTTCAAAAAAAGCAGCATCCTTTTTATCTGGTTCGCAATCCACAGGCGGGGGCTTTTCTGACTGCAGAGGGGTTAGCAGAGTTGCAAAATGTTGCTGCCCCTAAAGCAATGATCGTAGATCGGCCCATTGAAACAGTGGAAGAAAAGCCTGATCTTTGGATCATTCATCAAGCGGACCAAGCACTCGCTAGTGATTGGCGGGAAAATACGCTGCCGGTGCTGGTAAGCAAAGAGTTTCGTTTGTTAAATAAAATCAACGGCCCGAAACTACTGATGGAAGATCCCTTTACCCGTTTACCTAAAAATAGTTTTTATACAGAATGTCCGGAGGAAGGATTTTCAAAAACCCATCATTTTTATCATAAATTGGGCTATGCGGGATTTAGTGATTTTTCTGTCGATAGCAAAATTTATTATGAGCATAGTTATCCCTCAAAACGGTTGGTTTTGCATTGGATCTATCCGACAGCAGAGCAAGACTTGCGAATCGTTCACTTATTTTCTGAGGAAGAATTACCAAATCAGAAAGAAAAGTTTTTCGAAGTCATGGAAGCTTTGTTACAGCATGAAGAAGAGTATCCTACACAAACAGCTGGGCTGCAGCTATTAGTTGCTGCTTATCAGCAAAGGTCGTTTCCTGGTATGGGCGTTATTCGGAAAGCTGCCGTTATGAATCACGTGGAACTCGTCAGTCGTCTTATTTAGTCGCTATACGCATACGATTGTAGGCTCTAACAAAATACTGCCATTTATTGTACAAAACACCTTGATTGCACCCATTGTTTTCAGGATAGTGATAAAATCAGGGAAAAGGAGTTGGCGCTCGTGGGAACAAAAGATAGAGAATATTATCGAAATGAAGGAAAAGAATTTGAAAAAAATAAGAAAAACCTGCTTATTCGACGTTTAAATCAACTAATCGTTGTCTTGGTCATTTTGATCATTGTCTTTTCGGCGATCCTGTATTACATAGTTTGAAACTTTTGTTGCTGTCATTGCTTTATTGGCAGCAATAAAACGAAAATTGTACTTAGATGACTGTGAACCCTTGATTAGGACTCGCTATGGGAATCTGATCCGTTTAGGTGAAAACTGAACGCAACGAAACGTTTCTTGTTTATCGCTGCTGGTTTGCCTGTGATCAAGATTCCCATTAGGCTATTAGTTACTGGGTTAAGTACGAATCATTACTGATAAGATCGTGAACAACAATACTTGACTGATTCATTGAGTTTGGCCAGCAGCTGCAAACCAAAGCTTGAATTCAAAGATTCAAGAATCAACAAAATCAAATACAGACAAAGGTACAGAGATAATTTGTCAGTTGATTTTCTTGTCAGTCGTAAAATAAACAAAAATCCTAAACTATCGCTCAAATAACCGTTTTTTTGGATTATGCTGCCAATTAGGTGAATTTGAAGGAAATAATCCTAAATAAGAGGGAGGAGAGCCGTAAAATTACCAGTTAAATACGGTGTTCGAAAAATTTTATATTTTAGTTTACATAATATATATTATACAAAGTTAACAGTTAAAGGCGAATGTTAAGATTAAGCGCAACTATACATTGCTTTTATATAAACATAGTTCGTCTTTTGCTCTTTTTATCCCTATTGATAAACTTGAATTGATACGATTGTTCGACAAAATCATTTCATAACGAATGAAATGTTCTCTTGAAAATATCATGTAATTCTCGCGTATTCTAGTTTAAACTTTTGAGCTGGTGTTTTCCACTTTAGAATTTTTCTTGGTCTAGTATTTAAGTTTTCTACAGCGTCATCGACGATACGTTGCGAGACATTCTTAAAATTAAACGGTTTAGGGAAATATTCTCTAAGTAATCCATTATGATTTTCGTTAGAACCACGTTCATGAGGTGCATACGGATTTGCATAGTAAATTTTGCACCCGAAGGTGTCTTCAATAAGACCGACTTGAAATTGATTTACAAATTCAGTTCCTCGATCACAAGTAATAGATTTTACCCCTTGAGGATACATTTCTATTAGTTTTTTAATCGCTGCCATCATAGCGCGACCTGTTTTATTAGGGAGTTTAATCGCTACGTATTGTCGTGTCTTTCTTTCGATAAAAGTTGCGAGACAGGTTGATATGCCTCGTTTTGAAACTACTGTATCAGCTTCCCAATGACCAAATTCTGTACGAAGCTGAACAGCTTCTGGGCGCAAATCAATGGTTCTATTTTCAAAGAAAGCTCGATCAATGCGAATCTTCGATCCAGATGACTTTACTTTATATCTTTTTCCATGTCTCCTAAGCTTTTTGATGTTGAAATCAATGGTTTTTGAGTAAATCCAGTTATAGATCGTGGATGTACATACCTTTACGCTTTTAACGGAATGTGCAATTTGTTCTGGAGAATATTTTAGATTCAGATATTTTAAAATAGTTTTAGTATTATGAATCGTGGCTTTTTTAGTAACTCCACAGTTCTTTTTCCGCAATTTAGCGATATTTTGTGCACTTGAAGCTTGATAAGGCAACCGTGCGATACTGTTGGCTTTTCTAGCTTCAGTCCCCCGTTGAATCTCCCGAGTGATTGTTGAACGATGGCGATCTAATCTACGTGCTATTTCAGCTGGTCGTAATCCTTCGTCAAGATAGGCCTCAATTTTCCCACGCTCTTCAGCGGTTAAATGCTTATATACCATGTATCAAACTAGCTCCTTTGCTCTATTAATTACTACGGCAACGAATGATTTGACAATGAACCTTCACAGATATGAGATCCGCTTCCAACTAGGACCTAACTTAAGACAAGTCAGCTCAGCCGATACAAGGCTATCATATCTGTGTTCATAATCAAATCGTATTACCTACCGTATGCAGGCACATCGTATCATATTAAATAACGAGCATCAATATAAGTTTGCGGAGGTTTGTTGCGCTTTATTTTGCTATCCAGCAGTTAATAGTTAAAATCTAAAGGCTAATTAAGCTTATTTTTTTTGCTCATTTTAGCCCTCTCTACGTTATTTAATATAATTGTAACATTTAAATATGCTTTTTCCTCTTAAAAACTAAATGTTGAACCGCTAATCATTCCTTTATAAACTAGAAACATTGCAAAAAGAATTATTAGTACAGCTAACCACAATGACAATTTACTTTTACCGCGTTTGCTAAATACATCTTTCTTTATAGACCCACTCGTAAAAATAAAATACATAATAAAACAAATGCCAACTGCTAATAAAACTTCAATTCCAACACCTAACCAAATCCTATCCGAATTAATAATAGTCATTTTTATCACCTCGATTAATTTTACCATTAAACAATTTCATTATGAATGATATTACTAATTTGATAGTTGTTTTTGATTGTTATATTGAATTATAGAATTCGCATTTTTTAACCAGTTATTAGTTGCTTGCTGCTTGCTAAAGGATTTCTTTTCTTGGATATAAGAAACCATATCACTTTTGAGCTGATTCCTAAAATCATCCTTATTTGCGAACTCTAAAGCCATTTGCAACTGGTGGTCACTCATTTGTGATTTCCCTTTCTCGATGATATAATCATTAAAGAGTTTATCATCTGAACCGAGCGAGATATACAGAGTTGCTAGTGAAGCAAGCACTTGCTTGTCAATCCAGTCCTTTGTACGAAGAACACTTTTATCGGGAGCTTGTAGAGAGAGCTTAATTTTGCCAATATTATTGAGAAATTTATCCCACCATCTAGTGTTTTTCCATCTTGCTCTGTTCGTATCATTCCCCTTAACTTTAAACGCAATATAGCGATTTAACAAACCTCTAAGAAAATCACCCAAATCCATATCGTTATTAACAATCACATCTAAAGCGGCCTTTGCGCGATCGCCACGAAGCTGAACCTCAGAACGAACCCAAGTTTTAATGTCTTCATGAAAATATTTACCTCTTTGCAACCGTTCATAGTACTTATCATAAAAGCGAAATATCACTTCTGATTGCCCAAAATATAATGTTTGACCCTCAGTCTGACCAGTTTCAAGATTTATCTTTTCAAAATTTCTGCCATGCTTAAAACGACTTGCTACACAACCGTTTCTCATACATAATTCTAACTGGTGTATCGTAAATATGTTGTTAAAATCATCAATCGCAATATCTAATCGAGTTACATTTGCTTTTTCTTCAAGTACAAACTCAAAAACTTCTATCCATGTCCATTTAGTGTGTTCAAACAATTCCTCGAATTGACGACAACCTTGCCCCCCTAAATTTAACCATATACCCATTGAATCGTTATGGCCGTCAAAATAAAACTCTATATTATCCCATATTGCTGATTTTAAATAACCATTTATCCCCTTTTCTTTTACTGTAAATTTCTCTAAAGGGAACCGAAAAAGTGCTGCAAGTTCTTGCCAATTTCTTGCAGAGAAAAAAGTGCAACTAAACCAGTCTACGCAAGCGATTGGGGATTTTGGGCATGTATCGACAACCCCCCTGTTAGAAACGGGGGTTGATTTTTCATTTCCATCATACATAAGCAACTACCTCACCTTTTAATATAACGCGTTCGATAGACTTTATAAAATAGTGAGGAACATTTGAAGCGCCTTTACGACTTACACCAAGCTTCACCCGAACTTTATCGTTTCTTTTGAACTTTGATAGATCAATCTTGTAATTTACAAGATAATGGAGTTCTGTATTTGAATCGGGATCACACAAAACCAATAGCTGTACTTTTCTTTTGTACATTTCTCGAATAGAAATCCGTTTAACAATCATAAAATCATATTCAACAAACATAAAACTACCTCTTTCATTTTGAAATGTGTTGTGAAAGTCAAAAAAAATCAGCTCCCCACCCCCTCATTCTGGAGGGGCACCCCTCGGCGGGAGCCAGCTTCTCCGGTATGGTAATACCGAAGAAGACACTCTAGGGTTTGGGGTTCTATTTGAAGTAGTCAAGGCATAAATTCCCTACGGTCAGACATTTATACTTGACTACGCTGTACCTACGTTTCTATTTACTGACAAGCATTACATTCGTGTTTGGATTACTTTTTTCTTCTAATGCTTGTTGAGATAAAGTCTTGATAACAGCATAAGAATCGTAAAGCATTCTTAAATCGTCTGTCTGAATGAATGACGTTGTGCGTAAGCGGTGTAATTGTTTCTTCTGGTCTGGTTTATCTATGTTATGAGAAAACTCATCAGCGTCATAGAAACGCCCTCTAGTGTAACGCCCCATAATTGTATTGCAGACACAAACCTCAAAAGTCTGCTCACGTAATGCCTTAGAAACACGTGTAAAGACTTGAGAAGTTCCTAGTATCTTGATATGCTGCTTTCTTTGTTGAGTAACAACTGCAAGGACATCACGAGAAACTTTTGAGAAGCTATCAAAATCATTCTGGATCTCGTCCCATAAAATAAGCACACCACTTGCATCTGCTTCTTTTGCTTTAAGCACAGCATTCGCAATATCAGCTAAGCTTTTTAAAGGCTCATTTTCGTACACATATCCAAAGTTGCTGCAAATATATAAATCAGGATATTCCTCACGGTAACGTTCAGCTTCATGAACTAATGTCATCGTTTTTCCCGCACCTTGCCGACCAGTAAACAAAGTAAGACCATACTCTTTAAAAGGTTTAATCCCCATTTTTCGCAACTCCCTATAATGTTTATAATCAATTCCCTTATACTTGATAAACTCGAACATTTTCATACTTTTAAACCCTCCAATGGTTTCAACTTCTTAATTTGACAACTAATATCCTATTGTCGATAAAGGTGCAGAAATGCTTGCCACGCTAAAGCGTGGACTGCATTTCCTGCCCCTCTTTATCCGCCTATAAAAGGAATCTTCTTGTATACAAAATTAAATATCTTTAAAATAAATTGAACGTTTTGAACAGCAATTAAAACGCCAAGAGCTGCTATCAACGTACCAATAGGAAAAAAATAATTTGCTAAACCTAACATTTCTCTAAAAGCAGTAGTATCAGGCAGAGAAATATCGAATTTAATTTCAGGAATCAAAGAAATCAATAAATCAACAGCCCCAAAAATCAGCTTAAAAAGTAACTCAATTATCATTGATTAAATCCCCATTTCCTGTAATTTTTCGATAAATATAAATTGCAACGGACATCCAAATACTAAGTGCCATAACTGTCCTGAAACGAACAACTACCCAGTCAATCGTAGTAAAATCAGGATTGAATTTAGCACCCATAATATCTATTGAAACTACTTGTTTAAAATCTTGGTTAATCGGCTGAACAACTTCCTTAACTTGATTACCCAATGACAGGAAGCTACCAAATTTAATATCAATTTTAGATTTTACTGTTCCAAAACCCGTATCAAGAAAATCTAGATTTTCAGGAACAATTAGCTTAATGATTTGATTGATTAGATCACCAAGTAAATCTAATATTTGATCAGCAATATCTGTTAAGCCAGTTATAGCTGTACCAATGACCTCACCCAATGTTTTAATTAATTGACTTAGAAAATCCCAAATATTCGTACCAGCTTCATTAACTATATTGCCAAAATTCAAACCATCTAACATTTGCTGAAGTCTATTAAAATCAAATGGTGGAATTGTAACATTAACAGCAGAATCAGACTTTTCAAAAATCATTTTTAACCAATTTGTTATAAGTAATAGTGAATCATTTGCTATTATCAAATTATCATTAATTTCAATAATGAAATCCCTAGTCTTTGTCATTTCATCTATAAAAAAATAAACCAAACGATATAACAAAGAATCTTTGTTTTCCATGTTGTAGATATTATCGAAATAATTATTCAATAGACCTTGAAGCCATAGCGGAAAATTATTCCAGCGCTTATCATATTCAACCCAATAAGTTCCGTCTTTTCCAAATACATTTCTTAGTAAGCTAACATTATTAGAAATACTTGACCCAATTTTGTTTGCAACAGATTTCATAAGTTTTACTGCATCACCATCATCTGGAAGAACTGAAGCATTATAATCCTTTGATTTCCAAGTATCATGCAAACCAACAATAGCAGCTATAATGCCAACATCTGACCATGAGGGAAAGCTACTTTTTAATGAAGCTATTTCATCTGAATTGTTTTGAATCTTTTGATTCGAAATGATTTGATTTTGTTTAACGTTGTCAATGATTTCCTGTGTTTTCACAAGTTTAACGTCAACGGAATCAATACGATTCCCATTTGTAACAACTGAAGATTTAACTGTATCAATGATTTTCTGTGTATCAACTAGTTTTTTGTCTACTGAATCAATACGACTTCCATTTGTAGAAACAGAAGTCTTTACACCATCAATAATTTTTTGTGTATCCACAAGTTTTTTATCAACAGAATCAATACGATTTCCATTAGTAGCAACAGAACCTTTGACAGAGTCTATAATCTTTTGCGTATCGACAAGTTTTACATCAACCGAATCTATCCTTTTAGTTTGGTCACCTAATGCCAATCTTAAACTGTGGTCTGAATTGGTAGCATCTTTTCTTAATGAATCTAGAGCAGTTTGTAAGGTACTAACAACCCCTTGTGTACCTACTATCTTCTTATCAACAGAATCTATTCGTTTAATTTGTTCCTCTAAAGCCAACCTAATACTATGGTCAGAATTAGTAGCATCTGTTCTCAAAGAATCTAATGCCTTTTGTACAGTAGCTAAAACACCTTGTGTTGATACTATCTTTTGGTCAACCAAACTAATTCGTTTACTTTCATTGGCAATCGAACTTTTAACACCATCGACAGCACCTTGTGTAGCTACAATTTTTTGGTCTAATGAACTAATACGACTACTCTCATTGGATATAGAACGCTTTACTGAATCGACAACACCTTGTGTGGATACAATCTTTACATCTAAAGAACTAATACGGCCATTAATACTTGACTGTCCGTTCTCAAGACCATTTAAACGCGAATTAACTGCAGTAAAACTATTTCTAGCTTGTTTTACTATCATGTCTATATTATTCGCAATCATAGTAGCATTGAGAGTTCCATCTAATCGCCATGAAGCAAAATATCCTGTTATATTCCATCCGTTATTAGGTCCTGCATAAACAGTCCCTGGATTCACAGCAGCAAAAGTAGTAATTAGACTACTTCTCAACATATCTTCGGTAGAATATTGTGTATCTTCGCTAACATTTCCATATACAAAAGGATTTGATAAATCCGTATTGTTGGAGTCTGATTCTATACTCCCTTGAATATCCTCTTCGATATTTTCTGAACTTTCACTGGAACTTGTAGTTTCTTCTTGTTGAATACTACTAGAACTATCCACAATGACACTCGTAGAATCAGTAGTGCTAACGCTACTTGAATTGTCAACATAGCTACCTGAATCAAGTAATATGTCAGAACTGTCACTATCGGCATAAACGTAATTACTGCGATAGCAAAAACTAAGAATAAAAAAACTATACCTACCCATTTACCAATTTTCTTTGCGTTAATCATTTGTTTTCCTCCTTAATAGAAATAAAAAAGACTGGCTAACTAAGCCAGCCTCTAAGCCGTTAAATCGATAAATACTATTAACCCTTGTTCATCATTGATTTGACAAGTCCAAAGCCTTTTTTCGCTACCCAAGTAACGGAAAAGACACCAACACCAGCACCAACCGCAACTGGTACAATTTTTGTAATTTCAGTAACAATTGGTGTAAACATTTCAGCTGTAAACATCTTCATTCCTCCATTTTTTTATTTTTTAAGCAAATGCACTATCGAATAATTTCGTTAAACCTTTGTAGGCTAGAAAAGCGGGGACAAATGCAAGAAAAAATACGATTAATGTTAAATCGGTAAAATGACTAACTTCTTGTTCCTGTTGTTGTTCCTCACTAACTTCCGAACTTTCGACAAGTACATTTAACTTATTACTGATTTCAGAAAGAGAAGACTTTTGCTCAGTCTGGTCTAATTCGTCAAGTGCAGTCATTAATTGAGTTCTAAACTCACTAGATACTGTACTTTCCTCATCTTGCGCTTTGAAGAATGATTCAATTTTTGAAAATCTTTCTTCTGCCAGTTTTTCTGAGGCAATTTCTTTCTCTTTGGCTTGTTGCTCTTTGATAGCAACTTCTTCTTGATTCTTAGCTTCTTGTAAAGCTTGCGCTTCACGTTCCTTGGACTGCCTTTCTTGTTCGTCAGAAAGCGTCTTATTCAAGGTTTTCAATTCAACTAGAATCGCTTGTAAGGCTTCCTGCTCGTTCATATTAGGCAGCAGTAACAGATAAGCAATTTAAGTTAGTGCTATATCCACGACGGTCAGCTTTTAAAACAACTTTGCATTTTGCACCTTCACCACAACCGATTGTAAGATTTTCATCTGCAAAGAACTCTAAACGCTGAAAATTTTTCGTATCGATCAAGTGAATAACAGTATAAGGATTACCTGACTTTGAAACCTTTTCTTCTTTCTTCTCAAAAATTAAATCTGAATTACTGACAAACATTTGACAACCTCCTTCAATATTTAACAAAACTTTGTTACTCCTTAAGTATATCTTAACATTTCTGATTTTCAACTAAACATTGTTAATTTGCTGTGTTATAATATTCAAAAAAAGAGGAGTGGTTTCAATGGTAGATAAAACTTTACAAAATAAGATTATAGTAAAAAGAATTATTGAATTAATGAATGAGCGGAATCTCAATGTTAATCAGCTGGCAAAAGTCGCAAATATAAGGCAATCTACTATTAGCAACTTAATAAATGGTGGGAATATCCCTACTATACCAACGCTTATAATGATTTGTGAGGGACTAGAAATAACGTTGCATGAATTTTTCGATATAGAAGAATACAACAAAAAAGAAGCCCTTTTACAGGCTTCTGATAGATAACAATTTATATATTATACAAAGTTATATTCGAAAAAGAGTTCGTGATATTTTAGACAGTTCAAGTCAATTTTGCATCATTTTACCTCCCTCCGAATGACTTTTATCAGAAAATTGTCTCTAATTCATCTAAAATTTAACTAAAGCTAAGAATTTCTTATTTTACAAGTTTCTTCAGATTCTTTTTGGATTTACTAATCAACAGATTGTTAACGGTCTTGTAGCAAGTTACATACGGATTCGTCTTTTTTATCTCAGCAAATACAGAATCAAGCTATCAGCCTTGATTCACGAACCAATCGGTTTGATTGTATGCTATAATCATGTTGAAAATCTTTGAGCTTTTACCTAGAACTTTATTCATATATAGCCAATCCATTTCAAAGTTCTTACACAAGTAGTTAGACGTTGCAAATGCCAGCAAATATCTATTACATGATTCGATAAAAAAGAACCCTAAAATCATGTAGATAATTTAGGGTATTTCGTTATTTAATATAATTGTAATGTTCATAGGTCGACATAAACGTCCATATTTTGCTAAAAAAGTCTGAATAAAGCGCCGTTGATCATTCCTTGGAATACTAGAATCATGGCAAGTAAAATCAAACCAGCAGCTACCCATAAGCTTATTTTTCCTTTTCGTCGACTGCTGAACGGGTTTTGCTTCAAGTTGCCACTCGTCAGGATGAAATACATAATCATGCTGAATGATATGAGCAAAATAATTTCTATCCCTATACCTAACCATAATCGCTGATTGTTTATTATTGTCATTTTATCACCTCAACTCATTTTACCATTAATGAGTTGCAGACTACTGATTTGCCTGGTTTGCAGCTTGTTTTTTCCACTGTGTAATTAACACCCGATAAAAGCAATTCCATCCGTATAAGCTGACAATTTTAAAAGGAGAATAATAATGAAAAAGAAGAAGCAATTAAAGCTAGTCTTTTTACCAAAAATCTGGGCGTCACTCCTCTACTTGCTTTTCGTGTTCACAGCCCTCTTCCTCTACTTATCAAAGTACTTGGACGTTTCTTTCTTTACTTCGATGTATCCTGACTTTTATCTTCATATCTCCAATTTTTCGATTAGTTTGATTATTGGCTTACTGGGGTACTTTTGGCTTCTCGTAGGTGCGCCATTTAAAGCCGTCACGCTATTGACCCTGCTCTTACTCATTGCCAATCTATTGAGCGAGACTGTCTTGGGCTTTATGAACACCCCTGATCGAATCGATTTACTTTTTGGGATTGCAGGAACGCTCGTCGCATATTTTACTTTGGCAATGATCAAAAGACACGGTTTAGTCAAGAATCAATCGGTTTGATTCAAACAGTCGTGACTTCTCCTTATATGATCCCCCTTGCTACTTAGGTTCAACCCATTTTTTGGGAAAAGAAACATCTTGCTGCAGTGATTTAGCCGAAAAAAGCACTCAATAAAGGGAGTGCTTTTTTTCGTTTCCATTGGCGATACTTTCGTATGGCTAGTCACTTGGTAGCCAATACAATGGACTTAGCTGTAGATTTTCCCAATACGGGTTGTGAAACCCTATCAAATAGTGCATAGCTAAATACCCAAAAATCATAAAGCCAAATGACAAAGTCACGATCCGTCCCCACCGTGGTATTTCTTTGATAAATAGACCTAGCATACCTATCAATAAGGGGAACGAATAATTAAACAGTAAATCACTTCTAATATTTTGGTTCCGAGGATCCTTCATTATTTTGTCATTTAAGCCCCAACTTATGCCGACGATCACAAACATAAGCGCCAGAATAGTCAATCGTTTGGGATCAAAAAGCCACTGTTCTTTATCTTTCCTACTTGCAAAGTAGATCGTAAGCAGGACCACGATTAATCCAGACATACTATTCTCCTTTTTCGCCAGCTATTTTCTAAAACGTTCATGATTACTTCAGGATAAATTATAACATATATAGTATAAAAAAACGATACCCGCCACTATCCCCTTGTTTGATGCACTTTTTAGATGTTTCATAGAAGAATCAGAAATTTAAAAATCTGTTCGCTTTACAAAAGAGAACGTATGTTTGTATTATATAGATAAGAGGTGATTGCTATGGGTATGCTGCAACCATATGAAGATCGGAAAAAGCTAAAGTGGCAAGGATTCTTTTTATCTGAGCATACAACTGAAATTGAAGAAGAGCCGACACGCACGTTTGATTGTCCGCCTAAGCCGTCACTCACAACGGAAGAAATCAATCAATGCTTATTCGAAGCGATGAAAAAGAATCTAACTGTGGCGATCCAACGAGAAGAAGTCAATGAAGAAGGTGGCTATCCCCCAGATATTGTCGGAAAAATCAACGGATACGACACATTGGGCATTTATTTGACGGGAGAAACCACAGAAAAAATTCATTATGATGAGATTCGTCATGTTGCTTTTTATGAAGAGAAAAAATGGTTTGATCTCAACGAATGATCCGCTTTTTACTACTTACTAAAGGAGGAATACCTGATGCAAACACAAAAAGGCGCTGTCTCAAAAATAAGGATCGTCTCCTTTGCCCCCTCCCCTTTGGTCCGCTTTACACTAGGCACCACCAACTGTTTGATTGCGAAGCACAGTTTGAATTTTTTAGGCGATGTTGATGAGGGCATGTTTCTAACTGTGGGTGGCTATTGGAATAAGCGCCACCAATTCGTGGTGCAAAAGTATACGGTATACGGCAAAACAAAAATCATGTTGGATATCGATGCCTATCGACAAAAAACAGTAAAGGCGGGTTCATTATGAGAGCAAGAGACCTCTTGACAGCACTGACAACGTCGTCGAGTGCAGCAGATTACCAAGGAATTTATTTAACTTACAAAGAAAACCTGATTCCTTTTACGACGATCGCACAAGATAGTCATAACCAATTGATTTTATTTTTCGAACCCAAAAAGCCTGCTTTGACTCTGAAAGAATTATATACACAGCTAATGCTGCATAAGAATTTGGACTTGCTCTATTGGGATGGCGAGTCACGACAAAAGGTATTGGGGTTTCGTGAACAAGAAGAAAAAATCATCCTTTAGTCCCCTCGCCTATTTTGGCACACAACAAACGTTGAAAATCTCGGCAAAAAGAAAAAAATGAAGTATACTTTGTGTAAAGACTAAAGGAGTTTATCATGAAAAATCAAAAGATTACCCAAATGAGTTTTGCGAAAGTCTATCCTCTGTATATTGCCAAAGCAGAACGGAAAAATCGGACAAAAGAAGAAGTAGATCAGATTATTACCTGGCTGACTGGGTATGACCAAGAAACACTCCAACAGATGGCTGATGATGTTTCTTTTGAACGCTTTTTTAAGCAAGCCCCTCAGCTCAATCCTGCACGAAAACAGATTACTGGTGTGATTTGCGGGATTCGGGTAGAAGAGATCGAAGAGCCAATAGTTCAAGAAATTCGTTACCTAGATAAACTGATCGATGAATTGGCGAAAGGAAAAGCCATGACGAAAATTCTGCGCTCTGCTGAATGAGGCGTTTTTTTCGAGTTGCTATTTAAGAATCAACGCTTTATACTAGAAATACCTTGGCAGGGGCAAATCATTGCTCAAAACACAGTGGGACAACACCCCACTGTGTTTTTTTATCCTGCTTTTCTTGACGACAGCTTGTAACCAGGCAGGCGATCTTAGTTTAGTTCAACCACTTAGCATGTAGTGCCCTTTGGAATTGGCCGCCTTTTCGTGAAAACACAAGAACGTTGGCTGCGGCTCTCCTCTTCTTTACTCAACAAGGCGCTCTTGACACGTACAAAAAAGCACTCCTCTTATAGAAAGGAGTGCTAACTATTACTTTTTCATTTCTTTGATCTGTTCTTTTCGTTTCAAATACGCCAGCTCTTTTTCCATTTTGCGATAGCGAACGAAGGCTGCTTCTGAAAGCTCACCGGCAGCAATAGCTGCTTTGACCGCACATTTCGGTTCTGTTTCATGCTGACAGTCTCTGAAGAAACAACCTTCAGCATATTGACTGATCGCTTCAAAGGATTGCTCGATCGAAGCTGACCGAACGGTACTGATGCCAACTTCCCGCATGCCAGGAGTAGCGATGATCATTGCGCCAGAGGGCAGTGTGAACAACTGGCGACTCGTCGTCGTGTGTCGTCCTCGACTATCCTCTCGTATGTCATTGGTTTTTTGAACGGCTTGCTCCATGAGCTGATTTAATAAGCTGGACTTCCCAACGCCTGACGAACCGATAAATGCACTGATTTTTCCGTCTGAAAAGTAGGCTTCTGTCAGCAATTCGTTCGGTTCATAAATAGAAGTAGCGAATGCTTTCACACCAAAAGCATCGTTTAATGCTTGCAACAGCTCTGCTTTTTCATCAGCTGTGACTTGATCGGCTTTGGTCAAGAGAATCACTGGGTTAGCGCCACTGTCCCAAGCGATCGTGACAAAGCGCTCTAACCGAGCGAAATTGAATTCTTCATTGGCGCTGGTTGCAATAAAAACCGTGTCGATGTTCGCAGCGATCCCTTGTTCATCCGTCCGATTTCCAGCTACTTTTCGTTGTAAAAAACTCTTTCGTGGGAGCAAAGCATCAATCAAGAAATGATCTTGATCATACACCTGCCCTTGGACAAAATCACCAACAATAGGATAATCCTTTGGCACTCGTGCCTGTTGACGAAATTTTCCTGAAACGGTTGCTAAACATTCTTCTCCTGTGGTCAGGCGGACTTTTGCGATATCCTTAGCCTGAAAGACCACGATTCCTTGTTTTTCCATGATTTCCCTCCAGTTAATTAGGAGGCCGCACTTAAAAAGAGAAACCTCCGAGTTGATGTTGCTTCATTTGATTTGTCATAGGACATTTCCCCTTTCTATGTTGTGCTCATCATGCGATGTCGCTTTATTATACCACTGGAACGGACAGTATGCTAAAGCAAATGACCCAAAAGAACATTTACTGAAACGAAGTAGATAAACAAGCCAGCAATATCTTTGATCGAGGTGATGATCGGTGCCGAACCGGCTGCTTGGTCGATGTTTAGTTTAATAAGTACAAACGGGACTAAAAAGCCAAGTGCTGCGGCTAAGGTCATAGCAAAAACTAATGAAATCCCAACAGCGACCCCTAACATCGGGATCCCTTGCCAAAGTGAAGCAGCGGTTCCAGAGATGATCCCGACGATCAAGCCTAGACTCAAACCGATCCAAACTTCTTTAAAGAAATGGCGGGTGAAGGTTGAAAGATCAATATGCCCTAACGACATTCCCCGAACAAATACAGTAGAGGATTGTGTACCAACGTTTCCACCCATATCCATGATCAAAGGAATAAAAATCGCAACGGCTGCCACCGACTCCAACGTTTGTTCAAATTCATCAATGACGACCCCAGCTAAAAGCCCAGCAACAAGCGTGATCACTAAGAATGGCAAGCGGACTTTCCAGATTTGCCACAGGCTGCCATTGATCAAAACATTACTACGGTCTGCTTCATTAGAAGCAACATCGACTAAACCAGCGGCATTAAACATGTCTTCCGTTGTTTCTTGCTCGATGACATCGATCGCGTCATCGACGGTAATGATCCCAACGATTCGTGATTCCTTGTCTACGACTGGCAGCGCAATGATATCTAGTTCATTTAGCAAACGGGCTGCTTCTTCCTGGTCGGTGTCCGTGGTCACATAAATAACTTTTTGGGACATGATCTCACTGATGCGTTGCTCCCCTTGTGCCATTAAGAGATCTTTCAGCGACAAAACACCTTCTAACGTTTTCGTTTGATCAGTAACATAAAGCGTATAGATCGTTTCTTTTTCTTTGGCTTGCATTCGCACTTTTTCTAACGCTTGATTGACCGTCATATCTTTTTTCAATGTGATGAATTCCGGTGTCATCAAACGACCCGCAGTTTCGGCTTCATACCCTAGTAAGAGGTTTGTTGCAGCACGTTCATCCGGTGCCATTGATTGTAAAAGTTTTTGTGTTACGGTCGCTGGCAACTCATCCAAGAGTCTTACTCGGACATCTGGTGCCATTTCGTTCACAAACTCGGTTGCCCGTTCATCGGTGAAAGAGCGTAATAAGTGTTGTTGTGTAGCTGGTGTCAAATCTTCAAACAGGATAAGTGCTTTATCTTTCGGTAATAGTCGGAAAACGATCACTTTTTCATCCGCGGATAAATTGCTGAACAATTGTAACAACGGCAGCTCTTCCATTCCTGATACGAGTTCTTTTAATTTTTCAGAGTCTTTCTGATTTAAATAATGTAAGATGGTTTCTTGCTGGTTCATGGGATACACTCCTTCTCCTGTAATTTTGCTCAAAGAAAGAAAGGAAATCGTTCAGAAAATTGTCCAGATTTCTTTCGTTTGAAGGTTGCGTGCTATACAGCTGAAATTTCGTTCCGCAGCTGGAGATGCCTGTTATTAAAACAAGCATCAAAGGGAAATAGCAACAACTTTATTCATTATATCACATAGTTTTTTTAAAACATGAAAAATTTGACTTGCAAATAAAAAAAACATTCAGGCATGTTCCCTTGGTAAAGAAAGTGGGTTAAGAACATTTGAGATCAAAAAGCAAAAGAAACCTGAAAGTTCTGTAAAACGCTCCATGCAAATGGTATGATGAATGGGTTGCAGTTTTTTTACTCCCCGTTTATGCTAACTATACATCAATGAAAAGAGAGGCAAAAAAAGATGGCAAAGAAAAAAACATTTATCGGATCGGTCACTGCGCTTCTCGCACTCGCAGCAGTCGGATTTAGTTTCCTACACAGTAATGATCTATTCCCAAATCACAAAACACCATCATCAGTAGTGGCAGTCACTTCTGCTAAGGATATTCGTGCAGATGAGCTGGCACAGTTAACTTACCAAGGCACCCAAACGATTGAAGTCAATCAGAACATTCCTGAGTTTTCAGAAGATGATCTTTCCCTTGAAAATGGCGCCTGGGAAGCATACGGCGACCTCGATCACCTCAATCGTGCGACATCTGCTGAAGCAATGTTGAATCAATCCTTGATGCCCACGGAAAAGCGTGGCGATATTTCCAGTGTGAAACCGACAGGTTGGCGTAATAAACAGCTCCCCAATGGGAAATATTTATATAATCGAACCCACTTGATTGGCTTTGCTTTAGCTGGCGAAAATGCAAACTGGAAGAATCTGATCACAGGGACAAGTCAGTTGAACAATCCCGAGATGTTGCGCTTAGAAATGGATATCAACTATTATCTCAAGCAAGATAAAAATCATTATGTCCGATATTCCGTCACCCCGATCTATCGCGATGACGAGCTGGTTGCCCGTGGGGTACAGATGCAAGCCCAATCTATTGGCGAGGATACGATCCAATTCAACTATTATATCTTCAACATCCAAGATGGTGTCACAATCAACTATGCGGATGGTAGCAGCGAGATTTCCAACGAAGATATGACGCAGCCGGAGAATGCTACAAGTAGTGAAAACAACACGACAACAGCCACTTCTCAAAGCAGTGAAACAGAGGAAAAACAGAAAGAATATGTCGATCAACAAGGAAACGGTTTGATCAAAGGATCAAGAAGCGGCATCTATCATTTGCCCGGATCTAAATACTACGAGGATACTACCAACCCGAAAGAATGGTTCAAAACCATCGCTGAAGCGGAAGCTGCCGGCTACCGTGCACCAAAATAAAAAAGCCTTAGGCTTTTTTATTTTGGTTTTATTTATTCTTCGTTGGCTTGTGCTTGTCGCAACACTTTGACATAGGCCTTCCCTTCGTCTGTAAAACGAACCGAACGTGACTTAAAGCGATAAGCTCGGTAAATCAGGCCTCTTTTTTCAAGACGCAATAAATGACGATAAACCAAAGAAGTTGTTTTTATCTCTTCATTGGCACAGATTTCTCGTATGGTAGGTGCGCAACCTTGAGCTTGCATATATTCGTCAATAAAAAGTAAGATTCGATCTTTTCTCGGCATAATTCCTCCTTTCCGCAAAACAGTCTTCACTGCTGCAAATTCGTAAAAACCGATAAGCTACTGCCTCGTCAGCTTTTTGTCCAATTAATACACTGAAAATCTATTGTTCCTCTCTCTTTTCCCATTCTTCCAACGAGTTAAAGTTACTTTTAAACGCTGGAATTTTCCCCTTAACGAGAAAAGCATCGGCTAGCAGCGCTCTTTGGTATTGATTTTATCAAATTTAGCAGCAAAAAATAGCAAATTTCAAAATTATTTTCCTTTTTATTGACCTAAAAATAAATAGAGCTATTATTTTTTCTTAGAATTTGTTATTCTAAATTTAAGTAAAGGAGGATTTTATGTTAGGGATCGGTTTATTTTTTGTAGGAATTACTTTGATAATCAACGGATGGGGCAGCTTACTTCACATTGACTACCGCTCACTTGCTTTGATCAATCTTTTTACAGGTACGTTATCTTTTATTATCAATCTAATCTATATGCTTCAAGGCGCTTATTATGAAGCAGGCACTGGCTTTCTCTTTGCCTTCACGTATTTGTTGGTAGGGATCATTTACCTTTTTGATTTAGATCTACGTATTTATGGGATTCTCGCACTATTCGTAGCCATCAATACCTTACCTTTTGCTTGGGTCTCTTGGCAATGGGAGCAAGATCCCCTCTTTGCATTGATTTGGTTAACATGGGGAGCGTTATGGTTTTGCGGCTTTTTGGATACGATCGTGAAGGTAAACTTTGGTCGTAAGATTCATTATTTTGCGATCGCTTGTGGTATCTTCACTACGTGGGTCCCAGGCTTGCTGATGCTAGTAGATCTCTATTAAAAAAGAGTGATTATCTCAATGATAATCGCTCTTTTTTAATAGGAAAATTTAGAAAAATTGTTTTTTTCTAAAAAGTGTTCAATCTCCTGCATCGCTTTCTGAGGACCATTTGTCGGGAAATCCTTCTTTAACTGATAGGCTTGTTGGCAAATCTTCGGAGCTCCAACCTCAGTCAGGGCAGCTTCCAGCTTTTTCTCAGTTAATGGTTTTGTCAGCGCGATTGCATTGCCATACGCCACGCAGTACTGAATATTGCAGCATTGCTCATAGTGCATCCCAATTCCGATAAACGGCTTCCCAGATGCACAAGCTGTTTGAACAGTCCCTTCCCCACCATGGATAAAAGAAAAATCGATATGCTCATGCAATAGATGACTTGGCAGATATTCGGTCAAGAACAGATTCTCTGAGTCGTTGTGTTTCCCCTTGAGTAGATGTGTAACCGGAGCAATGATCGCTAGTTCCGAACGGTTTCGCAAGAAAGCTAAGATTTTTCGCACCATGCGCGGATTCCCCGAACTGCCCATCGCAAAATAAACGATTCGTTTTCTTTCCCGCCGCTTTTGTTGAATAAAAGTCAACACTTCGTCTGGTAAAGAAGACCCGAGCTTCGCAAAAATCGGCCCAACGATTTGATAATTTTCTGGCAGCTGCTCTTTCGTTAAAAATAAATCAGGAGTGGTGATGAGATTTAAATCAGCGTCCATCATTCGTAAGCTCGTTTCAGGCATAAAAAGTTTTTCTGTTTGAGCAGCGTGTTTGAATGCTCGGGGCATCCAGCGGGATTTTACCAATTGTTTTCTTATCCAATACCAAAGTGGTTTCCTTAGCGGTCCGAAGAAACGCAAACTAGAAGGGATAAATGCGCTATCTGATCGAAAAAAGGGATCGCTCATCGCATAGGGTTTTACGTAGACTAAGGGAATCTGTTTGCTGCGAGCTGATAGAAAGATCGTGACATTCGATCCAGTTACAATGACCTGAGGAGCAAGTTTATCGATCAGCTTTTGTTCGCTCAGAATACGCGCGGCAACCATCTCTTTGGTGAAGGGATTTTTGATTGAGCGTAGTTGATCTAATTTTATGATCTGTTCCTCTTGTTTTTCTGTCAGAGTCGGCGTCAGCAAATGGTACGTAAAGCCACTTTCAGTGATAAGTGAAGCAAAGGTATTTGAAAAACCAAAGAACTCGCAGTGGTGATTTCCTTGCATTTGTTTAGCGACTTCGATCATCCTTGTCGTTTCAGCCAAGTTGAATACCGCAGGCGCAAAAAGAATCGTTGGCATGAAATCCTCCTTATATATCGAGTCCATCCACTCGTTTCTTTCAAGTATACTAAAAGTAGGCACATGTAGGAGTAGTTTTTTTGCAGACCTTCTCGTTCATCTTTTTACATTATTTAACTAAAAATTTGCTATAATAAAGAAAACCTTTCAAGGAGTAAACCAATGCAAAAAAAAATATCTTCCTTGCGGCTTAGTACATTATCAAGCGGGCTCATTCTCTTTGCTTTCTTTTTCTTGATTCAACAATTTTGGGAAATGGTTGTTTCTGACTTTGCACTTTTGCCTTCGCTGGCATTCATCCAAATTCTCTTGATGATCCTTTCAACCTTTCTCATTAGCAAGTTTGTTAAAAAACGCTCGTGGCGGCAAGTGCTTTTTGGCAGCTACCTATTCATCATCGGCTCGCTATTTTCTTTCTGGCTAGCAAATAATCCATTGGAGCTGCAAGCAGTCATTCTTTATATGATAGGCGCTTTTTTTGGCGGCATTCTTTGGGAATATTTGGCCCAGCGCTTGGCAACAGATCTTCTGGCCAAAGAACATGAACCTCGTTAACAGAGGTTTTTTTCTTTTTCTGATAGAAAAGGCAAACATTCTTCGTATATAGTGTGAAGGGGTGAAAAAGGTGCAGGATGAAGAAATCATTGAACGAATCAAAAAGAAAGACTATGCCGGCTTAGAAGAACTGTTAGCTGTTTATGGTGATAGCATGCTGAGGACGATTCATAGTGTCCTCTCCCAACCGCATGAAGTGAGCGAGCGCCAAGATGTAGCGAACGAAGTTTTTTACGAGGTTTGGCAAAAGATTGCTGCGTACCAACCAGAAAGAAGCCGCTTGATTACTTGGCTGCTTTTGATCAGTCGTAGTCGTGCGATTGACCACAAGCGGAAGTTGAACAAGCGCTCACTGGAAGAAAAACCTGTTGATGAGCAGGAACTAGCTATTGAAGAATCACCTTTGACAAAGGAAACCTTTTTGGGCTTTATTGAAGACCTTGAAGCCCTTGATCAAAGGATTTTTCTGCTCTACTATTTTTACCAAGAGTCACCAGAAACCATCGCAGAGCAGACGAACTTAAATGTCTCAGCGATCTACAATCGTCTTTCCCGTGGCCGCAAACGCTTAAAAGAAAGGATGACTATCGATGGATTTTAAACAGTTAGTCTTAAATGAAAACAATTCACTGACAAAAATATCTGAACAAGTAAAAGCAACAACTTTCGAGCTGTCCAAACAATATGTTTTCTTGCAAGATCTATTAGAGGAGCTTCAGACGCTTTTAGCAAAAGACGAAACGATTCTTGGCTATCTGCCTTTGACGCCAGATGGAAACCTCGCCTTCGCCAATCAAGGACTTGGCGCCTATGCCTATGCAACAACCGAGAAAGCAAAAGCATACCGTGACATCTTTCATGATACCCGCGGCAATCGTTTGTTAGTTTTCACAGAAACCCGCATGCTTTTTCTGGTCATCATCGACTATTTAGAAAGTAACACCTATTTCAGTTACCCCTATGAGACCATCAAGGCGTTCACGATCAAGCCAAGAAAGCTGATGAAGCACGAATCACCAGAGGATAAAGAACAATTCCATTGGGGCTATTTCGACTTTCAGGCAGGGACGCACATTTTCTCAGAAGTACTGACGAAAAAAGACTACGAATTATTTACGTCCTATCATGAATCGATCCCTGCACTCAAGAAAATTCCGATTCAAAACAAAGTTTACCGAGCAGCGAAATATCAGTATTTCCTGAGTAATTGGCATTTCAGTTTTCGCTTGATGACCGCTTTCAACCTGCTTTTTCTGCTGCTGTTTGTATTAATGATTCTCGGATTTTTCTTACACATTGGTCCACTAAAAGGATTTTATTATAAGGATCTGTTGGACATAGGTATGGTCATTTCCCTTTTTTATAGTAAGAACATCTTGCCATAAGAAAGGACTGCTGCTCCTTCCTAGGCATTTCTTTTATATCAATTGAATAAAGCACCAGATTTTCTACAAAAGAGTACCCCTTGCAGGATTCAAGTCAAAATGAATGCTGCAAGAGGTATTTTTTGTCTCGGACTATTGGGATATTCCTAACCGTTCGTTTTTTCATTTCCTTTTGAAATTCTCAGATTTCTTGTGAACTTTTCAGAAGACTCCACTCATAATTTCATACATGCCTAATGGGATTATTTTTTCCTTCACGCTTGCTTTTTAGGAAGAAACGTTATGATGATTTTACTTGCTAGGAGGTGTGAAAAATCGAACTTATCGGACATTTGGTCTTTTGGATCCCGTTTTGTCTTTTTCTAGTGATTGGATCGTTTTTCATACAATGGCGGAAACGTTTCGTTTCAACCCTTATTGCAGCGATCCCGTTTCTCTTTTTTATGGTAAAAATATTCAATTATCGGCACTATGAGCCAGATTCTGTTTTCATCATCTATTTGGTCGGACTCTTCTTGTCAGCGATCTTACTGATTGCAGCTGTCCGCCGACTGTCAAAAAAAGCCTAAACCTAGGGTTACTAGAAAACAAAGACATTGCCTAAATGAAACCCAGCCTAACTTTAAGGTTCATTTAAGGTTCACGGACTATAGTCAATACGGACATAATAATTTAGAGCCTGTGCTAGCGGAAACTAGCGCAGGCTTGTTTGATTATTTATAGAAAATAGGACAAATCGCTAGCAGGTGTTGGGTAGGCAAAAATCATTTGGGCCAGCGCTTCTTTCGATAGCTGATTCTCCAACACAAAAACGAAGTGGTTGATCAACTCATCGGCCAATGCAGAAACAATCGTGACCGCAACGATGGTATCAGATGTGTTATAAACCAATTTGATTTTTGCATCTTGATCATTGATTCGTCGATAGGTATACCAAGAAGAAAGATCCATCACCTCGCTATGATACTCTGAGGCATTATCGGCAATCTCTTGCTCACTGATCCCGATTCTTGCTAGTTTTTCCGCACCAAAAACCAGCGTAGGGATCAGCGGATAGCGGATGGGTGTTTTCTGGTCATCTATATGATCGACAAGATAGGCGGCTTCAAAGCTGGCAACAGGCGTCAGTTTGGGCTGCTTTTTCGCTAGCACATCCCCAATTGCATAGATGTGTCTTTGACTAGTCTGCAAAAACTCATTTACTACGATCCCTTGTTTTGACGTTTCTACCCCTGCCTTTTCCAGTTGCAGCTGATCGCTATTGGGTCTGCGTCCCGTGGCACCAATCACTGCTTCTACGGTGAGAGACAATGCTTGTGTCTGGATCGTATAGTGGTTTTGTTCTTTCGTGATTCGCCGCGTGTTCTGATTAAAGTGGAACGAAACGCCTTGGTCCTGCATTGAACGAACCATTTCTGCGGTCAATTCAGCATCAAATCCTTTTAGCGGCTGGTCATTATGATGGATCACATGAACTTCAGCACCTGCTGCTTGAGCGATCATTGCCAATTCGAAGGTAATATACCCAGCACCTATGAAAGCAATCGTTGCTGGCATCTTTTCAAAGGAAAGAAAATCAGTACTGCTTTGTAAATGCTCCTTGCCGACGATGGGCAGTACGGCTGGACGCTGTCCTGTCGCAATAATTATTTTTTCTGCTTGAATCTCTTCTGCGTCCGCGACGACCGTATGGGCATCACGAAAAGCGGCTTGTCCGTAGTAAGTAGTGATCCCTTCTGCTAGTAACCCTTGTTTGGTTGACTCTGGCACCCGATCGGTATACGAGCGCTTAAACGCCATCAGTGCCGGCCAATCAATGGCTACCTGTCCTTGAACACCATTGCCTTGCATACGTTTCGCCTCTGTTTTGACTTCTACGCCTCGCATCAGTAGTTTTTTCGGATCGCACCCGCGATTGGGACAAGTGCCACCCCATAAATCGGCTTCAACGATCGCGACTGTCTTACCTTTGGCTTTTAACCCGTAGGCAGCAGCCGTTCCAGCTGGACCCGCTCCGATAATCAGTACATCCACCTTTTTCATCTGTCTCCTCCTTCTCCTAAAAAAATATTCCTGCGCTTTCTCTTCCCTTCAAGTATAGCGAATCACGGTCAGCCGACAAAACAATTCGCCTTTTGTGGCTCCTGCGAATGATCACAATCAGCCCTTGAAGTTGCATTTGATGTGGTATACTTTTCTTGTCAGTTTAACGACAAAGGAGAATGAATGACTGTGAGTTTTAAACGTTTTTTTCAGCTCTTTCTTTTTTATTTTCTCTCGATTCTGGCGGCATATGGCCTGATTGCATTTCTAGCAGTAGAAAACTTTTGGCTGGCGGTCTGTTTGATGACGATTATCGGCTACCTCATCTTGGGTATCCCACTAACCTTATTGAGTTTAAAGAAGAAAAAATAAGACAACAGACAAAGACACCAGCAACTTTTCTAAGAAGCTGGTGTCTTTCCTCATTGATGCGATTATCCTAATACGATCTGGGCATCTGCCAATGCTTTTTCCACGACTTCCATCACCAGCTTGCTATGGGCAAGGCGTTCCTTGACAAAGGCCTGATCATTTTCGTGAATGGCTTGTGCAAAGCGGACAAATTCTTCAAACATACGATGTCCGTGAACGCTGCGATCCTGATGGCTTTTTGCCCCATGAACCGATTCAACGTCATAACTGGCAAGCATATTCGTCGGCCCATTGACGATGATCGATCCTTTCGTCCCTTGGATCGTTGAACGAATCGTCGCTGTCGAATCTTTGGCGCCAATACAAACGACTTTTGTTTGTTCATAGTCTAAAAACAGCATGCCAGAAGTATCGATCCCCTGTTCGACATTAGCAAAATAGCGGACACTTTTTGGTTTTCCTAAAAGCCCGACGACAAAATGAATATTATAGATATTGATATCCATCAATGCCCCACCACCCATTTTCGGGTTAAATGCAGGTAAAACGGTTCCCTCTTTGAATAAATCATAACGAGAAGAATACTGCGAATAGTTGCATTCAATCAATTTCAGCTCTCCCAATGTTTCAAGCTGCGCTTTTATTCCTTGATAGTTGGCTAAGTACTGATTTGTGATGGCTTCGATCAAAAGCACCTTGTGGGCAGCAGCCATTTCTGCTAATTCTACTAATTCTCGTGTCTGCAACGTAAATGGCTTTTCACAAATGACGTGTTTGCCAGCGAGGATTGCTTCTTTGGCAAAGGAATAATGCAAATGATTGGGCAGTGCGACATACACGGTGTCAACGGATGGATCCGCCAAACATGCCCCTAACTCTGTGTAGACGGTTTGAATCTTGTATTGCTGTTTTAAGTGATTCATTTTTTCTAAATCATTTTCTGTCCCAAAAATAGCGGACAGTTCAAGTTGTGGGACATCCCCTGCCACCGTTAAAAAATCATGGACGATCATGCCTGCCCCTAAAATCGCTAAGTTCATCTTGCTTCCCCTTTTCTATCTTCTTGGATCATTTGTTTCAATACTTCAGTGACCACTTTATGATCCTCTAAATGGGCCAAACCTGACACACAGATAGCACCAGTGACTTTTCTGTCTTCGATAATTGGAAAACCACCACCACAAATTGCATAATGTTCGTCTTGTGCCCACTTAGCAAATTGTATATCTCTATCTTTTTGCGCATAGACGTATAGTGAACTATGCCCGCTTTCTAGTACCGTTCGTTCTTTTCTTTCAAGCCAAGGGCTCTCTTTTCGCCCTGCCATTAAAAATCGAATGATCGGCAAGCCCTGATGAACAACTTTGATCCCTACCGGCTTCGGGTAGTTCCTTTTAACGTACTGATCGATGGCAATAACCAACCGCAATGCGAGGTCATTGTCAAAATGAGCAAACTGCAGCTGCTGTTCTTCTTGCAGGATTTCTGAAGGTTCGATTCGGATCAACTCCTTTACGTTGAGTCAGTTGATGCCTTCAGGCGCTTTGTTTGTCAAAAGCCCCATAATCACTCTGCCTTATGACTCAGTGATCACTTGATTGATGCCTGTTTCTACCATTTCGATTTGTAAAATCGTTTCTTCGTCTTTCACGATTTTTTCTTTGCCATGGATGATCGTTTCATAGACGCCCTCATACACACGGCTATAATCACCAATTTCAGAGATGACTTTTTCTTCATGGTAGTTCCCGTTAGCATCCATATAAGTTAGTGTGCCATAGTGCTCTGGCAAATCGATCCCAAAATCGGCATGATCTGGGAGATAAAACTGTTTTAGATGCTCTTCTTGTCGATCCTTGGTTTGTTTTACAAAAACGCCGTTTTCGCCATAAACGACAAAACTAGGCCGCTCTTTTAATCGGAAGTAACTAGATTTGACTGAGACTTTCATTCGACCATAAAACAGATCCAAATCGAAGTAATCATTCATGCGATTTTTTCCAAGCAATTGCCGAACCTCATAATGGACATCGTCTGGTTGTCCAAAATAGGAGATCACTTGGTCCAGTGTATGACAAGCGTGTCCGTACAAGTAGCTAGTATTCAATGAAAATTCGGTCACTGACCGTGGAATCTCTGGACGAAAATAATCATAATGCATCTCTACTTCTAAGAGATCTCCGAGCACGCCACTTTCGATCACTTTTTGCGTGGTCAAAAAATCGGAATCAAAGCGGCGATTTTGATAGCATTGCACAAACAAGCCTTTCTCCTGCGCCAGTGCGAACAATTCCTTTGCTTGTGCCGAAGTTTCCGTAAAAGGTTTTTCGATCAAGACATTTTTCCCATGAAGCAAGACATCCTTGCCTAATTCATAATGCAAATGACTGGGGGTCGTGACCACAACTAATTGAATTTCAGGATCACGGTAGATATCCTCTAAGTCAGAGGTGTAATGAACGCCTTCTAGTGTTGGCCAGGTCAGCTTTCCGCTTGGTGAATAGATCGTCTTTACTTTGATCTTATCCTGTAGCTTGGTTGAAAAAGGCAGATGGTAGCGATTGGTGCTTTTTCCGTTTCCGAGATATGCGATAGTTAACATTGTGACGCCTCCTATGAATTGATAGCTTGATTATTGATGAAATCCTTCGAAATGGGAAGTCTTTTGCCAAAAACAGGTTCTTTTGACCAGACTTTTTCGCAAACTGCTCAGTGGTTCTGAACATTTTTACCAAATTGACAAAAATGTACAGTTTTTGCTTTTGGTTTTCTTTGTCCTAGGCTATGATTAGAAAGAGGTGGTTTGATGTTATTAGGAGATAAATTACGGCTTCAAGAAGGATTGACCAATACGGAGAAACGGATTGCCGATTATATTTTGCTAAATATCAATGATGTGCCTTCGTTGACGATTGAAGTCATCGCCAAGCATACCTACACATCCCACTCTTCCGTCATTCGTCTAGCCAAAAAGATGGGGTATGAAGGATTTAAAAGTTTTCGCTTAGGTCTGGCTGAAATTGCCCATAATCAGATGTTCAACCCAACCTTTGTTGACGCGAATTTCCCCTTTTCGCCCAAGGATCAAACACCTGACATTTTGAAAAAAATGGCCGATCTAACGATCAACTCGATCCACAAAACCCACGCTCAGGTTGCCCCAGAAACGATGGAAGCAGTGGTGCAATCGTTGGAAGCTGCGCAACGGATTTTCTTATTTGCTCGCGGCGATTCTCAGATTCGGGCAAGAAGTTTTCAAAATAAGTTAGTCAAAATCAATAAGTATCTGATCGTTGCTGATGAATATGGGGATGATGCGTGGAATGCATCGAACGTCACGCAAAATGATTGTGCCGTGTTTATTACCTACCGTGGGAAAAATACGCAATACGAAAAAATCATGCAGCACTTTCGTGATGTCGGCGTACCAGTGATTGTGATTTCTGGTAACGCCTATGCGAAAATCATCCCATTAGCGACCCATGCGATCATCGCTTCTCATGATGAACGTGATTTTCTCAAAGTCGGTACCTTTTCTTCACAGGTCGCTTTTGAGTATATTTTAGATTCACTGTTTGCATTGCTGTATGCCAAAGAATACCAAAAAAATATTGTCGAGTTAAGAAAAAAACAAACTGTTTTGGAATCAGGGATTCTCTCAGAATACCCGTCAACTGAAGAAAAGAGGGAAATGAAATGATCAATTGGGGAATTATTGGTGCCGGAAATATCGCCAATCGCTTTGCTGCAAGTTTAGAAAATTTTCAAGACGCCCAGCTTTATGGGGTTGCTTGTCGTACGATGGAAAAAGCGCAAGCGTTTCAAGCAAAATTTCCGTGTGACGTCGTCTTTGATGACTACCAAAACCTATTAGATGATCCAACTATCGATGTCGTTTATATTGCTTTGCCGCATTTGTATCACTATGAATGGATCATCAAAGCCTTTCAAGCGAAAAAAGCTGTTTTATGTGAAAAACCAGCAACCTTGACTGCACAAGAAATGCGCGATGTACAAAAACAAGCCCAAGCACACGAAGTCTTCTTTATGGAAGCTATGAAGCCACGCTTCACCCCAGCGTATCGCAAACTAAAAGAACTTGTGGATGGTGGTCATATCGGCGAGCTGACCAGTGTTACGACTACTTTTCGCCGCCATTTACCAGTCAAAGGCAGTTCTTATCATTATCTGCCAAAACAAGGTGGTGCTTTACTGGATATGGGGATCTATAACTTAGCCTTTATTCAAGATTTTTCACCAGAAAATTTAACTGCCGAATTGATCGGTTACAGCCTTTATGAAACTGGGGTTGATACCTACGTTGAAGCACGCTTTGTCAGTGAAGACTTTGTCGCAGTGATTGAGACTGGATTTGACCAAACAAAAGAGACGGTGGCGGAATTACAAGGAACAAAAGGGAAAATCACGATCCCCAACTTCCATCGCCCCGCTTCTTTTACCGTGACGATTGACCAAGAAGACATGGTCTATGATATTGGGTACGAGATCGATGATTTCCATTCAGAGATTCAAGCAGTTCACACCGCTCTTGCACAAGGACAACTCGAAAATCCCCTGATGTCCTTAACAGATAGCATTGCCTGTATCGCTTTAGCTGATGAACTAAGAAGCTTACTAGATGCGGAAAAAAAGACAATTAAGATCATGCCCCATCGTTTTTGAATAGAACTGACCAGTGGCTACCACTCGGTCAGTTTTTTGTATCAAAAATTGAGCGCTTTCTTTGACGGTATCGAAATGGTTATATTATATTTTTATACAAACGAAAAAAAGAAAGGAAAACGCTTATGACTCCAGAAATTATTACGTATCTTATTTGTTTATTGACCTTCGCTTATCTAGCTGTGACGGTTTTTACTTTTGTAAAAAATCGCCGGACAGGTGACGGCTATCGCCTCCGTATTTTTTACGTGTTGGCAGCAGCACTCGTCTTTTTGCTTTCCGTTTATGCAATCGCTACCGGTCAAACCTATGACGACTTGGTTACATCGATAAATGATCTTTTTCAATAAAACACCGACGGCACGAACCCAAGCTGGTTCACTTTTATCATTCTTTGGGGTATTTCCCAACAGGCAGGTTTCAAAGCCCCTCTTCAGCAATCTGCTTTGTCTCCTTTACGAAAAAAATTGCTGCGAAATAAAAAAGCCATCTCGCCTTTCATCGGCAGAGATGGTTTTTTCTATCAATTGCCATCCTTTACAGCAATCATTTTTATTGGTCCTGCAAGGTGTCATCGTTTTTTTACGCAATCGCGGAATCTCTTTCACATTCATTAAATCTAAAAAGAAAGTGAACAATGGGATCCCGATGATCAAGCCCCACAAGCCAAAGAGATGTTCGCTAAGATACAGGAGAATAAACGTGTAAAACATCGGGATCTCTGTTTTATTAGCCATCAAGCGGGGATTTAAGATATAGGATTCCAACGCATGAACAAACACTATGATCAATAGAATGTAGATCACGTCATTAAATCCGCCGATAGAATAGGCAATAAACGTCAATGGAACACACGAGATGATCACACCAGCAACAGGAATCAAGCTGAGAAAGAAAATCATCAACGCCAAACTCAACAGCTGCGGAAAGCCCATCACCGCTAAGGCGAAAACAGTGATCGCTGTATTGACTAAGGCGATCACCAACTGCGTCTCGATCACATTTCCGAAAGCCCGCGTAAACTTAGCTCCTAAATAGTAAACATCTTCAAAGAACCACGCCCCTCGCCCTTGCAAAAACAGCCGAGAAAACGCAACGGTCTTTTTGTTATCGATCATAAAGAAGAAACTAAGCAGAAAGGAGATCAGCACAGTCAACGCCAACTCACCGAAATTATACAGATAATTGATCACGACTAGAACGCCGCTTTGTAATTTCTGGATGTATTCGCTGGTCTGCAATAAATTCAAGACATATTCGATCAATTCATTATTGGAGTCTGTCCGTTGGTAGAAATCAGCAACGGAATTGACTAATTGGACGGATTGTTTGATGATGATGGGTACATAATTTGTTGCTACTAAATAAAGAATAAAAACAATCAAGCTGTAGGTCAGGATGCTCGTAAGCTTGATGGGCAGATGGCTTTTTCGATGGAGCAAAAGAACCAGCCGATAAATCAGATACGTAAAGATAAAGGTCAGCAAAAGAATGGTCATCAGACTGCGAAACAAAAAAAGAATGCCCGCAAGCATAAACAGGACAGTCCAGCGCCGCAACACAAGATTTTGAAGAAAAGCATTATAGTATTTCATCTGTAACTCCTTTATTCGTTGCAATGGAGCAACGAAGCATTTCAGTAGTGCCTAAGAATTATCTAATCATTAAACTATGCAAATAGCAAGAGATTTTATTTTTCTTAATCGAGCGAAAAAATGAAACAAAAAATCCTTAGAAGAATCGTTGCCTTTCTTCTAAGGAAAAGAGTTATTGGTAAACGGTCTTTCCTTCGTTTACGGGTAAAACCGAGTTGATGGACAATAAAAAGAAGCTGGCAGCCAACAGATCAGCACTGCCGCCTGGAGACACATTTTCTGACTGGCAGAAGGCTGCTAGTGCATGAAATGCTGGGTTCGGCAACGCTTGCTGATTGGCTTTTTGTGCGAGTTGCTGAACCAGTGCCAGTACCTCTTGATTGCTGCGGTATAAAATACACGTATCGTCCAGCGTAGCGATGATCGCCAACAGCATGTGGAGCCTTTTTTTGGTCTCATTGGAACAATCCCGAGAAAAATAATCTGCTAGAGCGATTTGAACATGAGGGAACCCAGCAGCAGCTTCCCCATACGCACCGAGATGTCCATATTTGGCTTGAACAGTTTTGCCATGACTTTCTGTTTGTTGAATCAGCGCGCGATCAGGAAATGCAGTGAGAAGCTGGATGTCAGAAAAGACTTCTGGTAAAAAAATCCGCTGTTTGCGACTAAGTTGGCTACTGACGGCGCTGATGAGCAAGCCTAATGCCCAGATGGCTCCTTTATGAGTGTTGATGCCACCAGTGGCTGCCAACATCGCCTGTTCTGCCTTCCGACCGATTGCAGCGATTGCTTCCCGCAACTCTTGAGACATGCTGCTTCCCCAAGACACCAAGGCCATTTCTTCAAAGTATGGCGTCAATGCTCGAGCTGATCGTAGAAAGAGTGCTTGATCCATATCGTGATGGGCACCTGAATCAATGGCATCCACTAACCCAGGTTTTGGGGACAATGTCACTTCTGCAATCAAGGCTTCTTCTACCAATTGGGCGAGTCGTCGACAATTTTCTTCTACAGCTAATGCAAACATCCAACTCCTCCTCTAGTTTTTGATTTGACCTTTGATCGTTACCCATAAAACATGCAAAACATAGCTTGTTAAAAAACCACAGCTGGCAGTTGCCAAATAAGCGACGATGATCATGATGCCCATTGGCAGTTGCAGCAATAAATCTTTGAAGCATAGCAACAAGACTTGAAAGACAAAAACATTGGCAAGATAGGTCCGATACGCATAAGTAGACAGCCACTTAAACGTCCCTAACTGTGGGGCATTGTTTTTGATCATGGTTGATCCAAACATAAAGACTGCAAAAATCAATACTAAGCTATATAAGCTTTGCAATGTATTTAAATACGGTGCATGAGCGAAACTTAGATCACCTGCATAATGTAGCAGATGATTGGCAGATAATAGCCCTAATGCTAAGCCCACTGGCAAGAAAGCGTAGCGAATCTTGTATAGGAAGCGATAGACGGTTTCGTGATAAATCAAAGCGGCCTCGCCATAGATCCCGTAGATCACAAAGCTAAAGACAAACCGATCCAATAAATACCAGCTTTCATGATGCGGTCCTTCAAAAACTTGGCGATCATAAAACACATACCAAGCGACATACAAAGCAGTTGCGACGATCAATACTGGCCAAACAGCTTTTTTCTTCGTCAACACTTTGTAGCCTAACCAGACAAAAAACGGCATCAACAATTGGATCTGCAGCATCATGATCGTATACCACAAGTGTGGCGCCGCATCCCCCGTCACATATTTCAGTAAAAACGTTGCTGTGTCAGTATAAGGTTTTCCTTGTTGGACAGCGGGAAACAGCCATAAATAAGCCGTCGTCCAAAGCACATATGGCACGACAAGTTCAAAAAACTTTTCTTTCAAAAATTCTAGATAAGACAGATGTTGACTTGTCTTAACCATGTTATAAACAATAGCAAAAATAAACAGGGGTGCGGTAAATTTCACCAAGACATAAAAGGTACCGATGAATGCTGCAGTCTTTTCATCTTGGGTATTGGATAAGGCAAAAGTCAAAATCGTTTGCATCATTACTGCTGTCACGGCAAATACTTTTTGGAAATCACTGATGTTGATTTTTAAATCGTTGTTCTCAAACATGTTTTTCGCTCACTTTTCTAATAATTACCAAATCTCAGTGGTGAGTTTTGGCCCTTCGTCTGTTTTTACTAAGATTTTTTTTGATGGATGGTCCAAATACTCCTTTAAGGCAAACCCGCCTTGTTTTGTGATAACTTGAACATCGATCTGTTGAAAAAAGGCTGCCTGCTTTTCCAATAGTTCCAGTGGCAGCTTTTCTTTCGTGTCGGCATAAAGCAACAGATCTAAATCACTGGTCGGCTTGATTGCTGCCTGTTTTGCAGCCAATTCAAAACCCAAGCTGCCACCGATTCCCCAAGAATAGTGCTTCAATAAAAGCCGTGCTTGTTGATAGTTGCGGTAAACTGTATAATTGGCTACTTCATTGAATCGAAAGCTCTCACGAGTGATCAATTCCCAAGGATGGATCGTTCGTTTGATCATGTTGCAGGGTGCCTCAAAGGCAAACCGTTCTTGCCGCTTTTCCCCGCGCAACCCCACTGGTAAATAGCTGGGGTTACGGGGTTTCCCATGACGGACGGTCGCAAAAAGCTGTTCTTTTTCAGAAAACCATTTGGGAATATCAATCATATCAAGAACTTCTTTATCTAATTGAACGATATCGTGGGCACGGTTCATTCGTTACTCATTCCATTCTGCATTCATTTTTTCAAATACGTTATTCGTTTCCAGCCGGCCGCTCTTTTTAGCGATCGGATTGTTGTAGCGACTGGTCAACATCGTGTCATTCGTTTTACGCACATCATCAATCGCCTCATTGATCGCTTCAATTACAGTCGCTTTGCTTTCAGAGGTGACAGACTGATCCGTAATGGAGGATAAGAAAGTGAAGATTGCCCCAAGTTTCGTATAATTTTTGATATCATAAGCAATACTTGGTACTTTTTCCGCCGCGGCTTCAATCGCTGCAATCGACCGTTTGGTGACCCGACTTGCACTTTCTTTTGACATTGCTTGAACAGTGATCTTTTCACTATTTAATGCGATCAGACGACTTGATTGCAAGCCATGCGCTAAGAAAGCCCCAGAGATCGCATTACCAGCGATAAAACCGATCACTGGATGACCCGCTTGGCGTAGTTTGGCATAAGCTGCCGCACTATTTGCTAAAGCTGCATGAATACCAATCAATTCTTCATTATAGCCATACGCTTGGCTAGGGACATCGATGACCGCAACGATTGGCCGTTTGATTGCTTTCTCTTTGTCTTCGTGATAAACAGTTTCTAACAGATGGCCCATCTCGTACCCTTCGACTAAACCAACTTCTCCATTGCGTACCCGATACATCGGATTATTTGGGTTTGGCACGATTGCTGTAACAACGACTTCTTCAGTAAAAAGGTCAGATGCAGCTGCATAGACTGTTGCACTAGTTGAGGTTGGGAACTGCAGATTCGTCAATGCTGAAAACCAATGATAACCGATACTGTCAGCAGCAGCTTCTTGGCCTTCTGTTACAGTAATAGGTGCCACTTCAGTTGCTTTATGCGCTGCAAGAGCCTTATTGTATGCCTCGATAGTCAGCGGCTTTGATAGATCAAGTTCGTTTAAAAGAGAAAGATAAAAACCACTTTTTTCGCTGCGATGACTGTCTTTCTTTTCAACCATCGCCGCAATCACAGCTTCTTGGATCGATTCGACACTGTCAGTCACTAGTTCATCGATCATTTGTGCTTCCAAACGTTGTTTGGCGCCAATGGTATTCCAAATCAAATCTTTATCACTGGAATCAAATTCTCTCACGCCAGCTTCTTGTTCGATGACTTCAGGACCGTTCAAACCGATACGGGCTTTCTTCGTCGCTATCAAGTAGCTCATAAGTGCTGAGGTAATCGACATACCGCCAAAAGAACCCACCCGACCTGGCACTAAGCCAATCACTGGCACATACGATTTTATTGCAACGATCAAATTGCCGATTTCTGCGATCGACAATAAGCCGTAATTCGCTTCTTGGAGGCGTACCCCACCAGTATCGAGGATGATGATCGGTGTGATCGGATTGCCCTTTTGGTTTTCTTCCAACACATGCGTCAATGCAGCGATGATTTTAGCACCAGAAACTTCACCGATCCCGCCACCTTGGAATTTCCCTTCCATAGCGATCCCGACTACGTTTTCTCCAGAAATCGTTCCACGACACACAACGATCCCATCATCGCTTTGTGGCACGATGTCTTGAGCCACCAGATTGGGTGCGATCATTTGGTCGAATGGATCGATCAATTCACGACCGCTCTTGGCATCCAATAATGCGTGCACCCGTTCTCGAGCATTTAATTCTACAAAACTATTCTTCATCTGCTAGTTCCTCCATTGCTTGGGTTAATCGTAGGTAAACCACACCGGGAGTGGCGCCAAAGTCGTTGATCACTATTTGCGCACTGATTGGATAGCGCTCAAAAAAACGCGTCAAGACATTTTGCCACACATCGCCAAAGCCGTCACTTCCTGTACAAACTGAAACGGTGGTTTCTTGTTTGTCTGTTGGAAAAAGCAGAATTTCCAAGTCTCCAGAACCAACCACGCCAACATGGACTTTTTTGGTGACTGGTTTCGTTGTTTGATACGTATAAGCTAATTTTTCCATCTCTTCTTCTCTCCTCTTGCTCTTATTAAGACCACGTTCTGAATTTCATTGGCGGTTCGTACAACCCATCGGACCATTCGATCAAATCATCAACGGTTTGAGCTGCTAGCAATGATCGTTTGGCATCACTGCGTTTGATCCCTAAGTCTTCTGGTAATTTCACGATTCCCGCTTTGCGCAAGGCATCCAGAGAAGCTTTTGTGCTGGTCATTCCTAGTGGGGTTACACCGCCGATGGCTGCGATTGCTGCTTGTTTTTCCTCTTTTGAGTTTGCTTTATAAAGATAAGCGATGCCTTCTTCTGTCACGATATGCGTCGTATCTTCGCTATAGATCATAATTGGGGCATTGGCTAAACCAGCTTGCTTTTGGACAGCCAACGCATCTAACGTTTCTACAAAAACAGGTTTTTTATTGGAACCATACGTTTCAACCATTTGAACGACTAATTTTTGTCCTTTTGCTAAAGGATCTGTTTCATCCCGCAAGGATTGCCAAGCTGGAGTCGAATGGCGACGGCCCCCCGGATTATGCCCCATATTTGGTGCACCACCAAACCCAGATAAGCGGCCTTTCGTCACTGTAGAAGAATTTCCTTGATAATCTAGTTGTAAGGTCGAACCGATAAACATATCGATGGCATATTGACCTGCAGTTTGTGATAATGCTCGATTGCTGCGCATCGTGCCGTCTTTTCCGACAAAGAATACATCGGGTCGAGCGGCAATATATTTTTCCATACCAACTTCCCCACCAAAACTGTGGATGCTTTCGACCCAACCAGATTCGATAGCTGGAATCATCGTTGGATGAGGATTCAAGACCCAGTTTTTCGCTACTTTTCCTTTGATTCCAAGGGTTTCTCCATAGGTTGGTAAAAGTAACTCGATCGCAGCGGTATTAAAACCGATCCCATGATTCAACGATTGTACTTCATGTTCTGCATAGATTCCTTTTAATGCCATCATCGCCATCAAAATTTGTAATTCCGTAATGTTTTGCGGATCTCTCGTAAAGAGGGCTTCTAATTGATACGGTTGATCTGCTACCACGACAACATCGATCCAATCGCTGGGAATATCGACCCGCGGCAAACGATCGACCACTTCATTAACTTGGACGATCACGATACCATCTTTAAAGGCTGCTGCTTCGACGATCGTTGGCGTTTCTTCCGTATTGTAACCTGTATAAAGATTTCCTTGGCGATCGGCTTTGTCCGCCGCCACAAGGACCACATTCGGAATCAAGTCGATAAATAAGCGACCATATAATTCCAAATACGTATGAATGTCCCCTAATTTCATGGTTTTGTCTTCAATCATTTGGGCAACGCGCGTACTTTGTGCGCCTGCATAAGAAAAATCGATTTTCGCTGCAATGCCTTTTTCAAATATCGTCAAATGTTCTGGACGGGAGATACTCGACATGATCATATGCAAATTATTGACTTTTTGAGCATCGACTTGTTCTAAGCTTTTTGATAGGAAGCTTGCTTGTTTTTGATTGTCGCCTTCAAGGACCACTTTGTCTCCCGGACGGATCAACTGTTCTAAGACTTCAATGATCGCTTCCGTTGGGACATATTTTCCATCGAGAAGATGCTCGATTTTTTTCATGGTTTGGGCCTTCTTTTCACGTTTACTTGCCCAGTTTCTTGCAGGTTTTTCCATTCTATTCATCTCCATTTTTGATATAGGAATAAAGCATCATCCAAGCCATGTTGATCCAAATTGATCACACGGATCGCTTTGTTTTCACCAAATTTTGCTTGGATCAGTTTTGTTAGGGTATTGCCAGGAGGAAATTCAAGAGCCAAATCAAGTCCTGCTTCGTAGGCAACATCCATGATCTTGTTCCACTGCACCGGATAAGCAATATTTTGCAGCAAATCTCGACGGATCTCTTCAGGGTTCATGGTCATCCGACCATCCGTATTTTTGAGGTACGGACAGATAGGCACATCAAGGAATACCGTGTTCATAAATGGCGCAAACCGTTTCACGGGTTCTGCCATCAACACACAATGAGACGGGACAGGCACTGCTAAAAGTTTGGCGGTTTGCGCATGATAATCTTTCGCTTGAGCTAGCGTCTTGCGCAAGCCTTTGATATGACCAGAGATCGTATGCTGCATGGGGCAATTTTCATTTGATAAATAGACGGGAGCAGCAGGATCAAATGTTTTTGCCACGAGCGCTTCTGCTTCACTTCTCGTTACACCAACCAGTACCCCCATGGCATAATCAGTCGGATAGGCTTCTTTCATCAATGTCGCCCGATGATAGACCAAGCTAGCGGCATTTTCGAAACTCAAGCTTTCACAAGCTAACGCAGCGGAAAAAGCGCCAATCGAATGCCCCGCCACAAGCTGAGGTTGCACACCAGATGCTTTCATCTGGTCCGTGTAAAAAGCTGCTTTTACTAAAAGGGCCAACTGAATAGAGACGGTATCTTGTTTGAGATCCCCCGATACAGGGTGTAAATCAAAGCCTGTCGCCTGTTCTAGCCGATGGAAATAACTGGCAGGCACGTCCTCAAGCATCTTGCTGGTCTGACTGCCTTGTCCTGGGTATAAGAAACCTGTACTCATGAAACACCTCCTAAACAATTTCTCTTTCCTGTGTCATAATAACGGAAGTTTGTTATAATAAAAAATACCAGTTTCGTGAATATCCATAACCAAAAGGTATGGAAAGAGGAGTATCTGATGAACCTTGATCATTTACGCTACTTTAAAAAAGTAGCCGAATCGAAAAATATTACCCAATCTGCACAAGAATTATACATCTCACAACCTGCCTTGAGCCGTGCCATGAAACACCTAGAAAGTGAACTAGGCGTTCCTTTGTTCTATCATGCCGGTCGGCATATCGAGTTGACGATGTATGCGGAAGAATTTTATCCCTATGTCGTTGAGACGTTAGCACGTTTCGACGAAGGAATGAGTGCGATCCAAGCCTTAAATGGAGAAATGGTCCCGGCGGTGACGATCTACTCTGAAGTCGCATCCGTTTCCTTGCCTAACCTGGTGGCGACATTCGTTGAAAAGCACCCTGAGATCCAACTTTCGATCAAGCAGCACGGCAGTAAGGAGACCAACAAAGAACAAGCCTTCTACATTACCTCAGAGCCAAAGAACGGCTTGACTAATCTGCCGATATTCACGGAACCCATCTTACTGGCGATCCCCCAAAAGCACCCTATGGCAGAAAAAAAAGACTTGCAAGTTGCCGATATCCAACAAGTGCCTTTGCTGATGCTGGTTGAAAACAGCCCACTGCGTAGAACCATCGACGAAGCTTTTGAAGCAAAAAAAATCAGTTTGGCTATCGGTTCAACGACGGACGATCCGGCGACGTTGCGCTCCCTTATCAATCAAGGACTAGGAATCACGTTCTTTCCTAAAATTACTTGGGGCTATGAAGATGAGGCACCTTTCTTTTTACGTGAACTAGCAGATTTCCCCTTATCAAGGACGGTCTATTTAGCATCAAGCTTTACTAAAGGTCATCCCATGACAAAACTAATTGCAAAAACGTTGATTGAATTTTATCTTGGCTAAACAAAAAGAAGCGTCCATTCGCACGTTAGCTGTGCAAGTGGACGCTTCTTTTTTCTCTCCTATTTACAAAGGTTGAATCATCGGCTCGACCGTACATTCATTCACATTGATCACTCCGATCTCTTTTGACTCGCCACACTATTGGCTGCCCCAGTCAGGTGAGACCCCATAAGATTTGTTACACGCCTTCCAGTACGGCTGCCTTATCATCGCTTATGCATCAGGCAATTGATCGTATTCTTCATCACTGACTGCTTCTAACCATTCTGAAGCACCAGCAGTAATCGCTACATGGGCAAACCAACTATTTTTTGCTGCACCATGCCAATGTTTGACCCCTTCCTTAATGACTACGACATCACCAACAGTAAGTTTTTGCGGTTTCTTGCCTGCTTCTTGGTACCAGCCTTCTCCTGAAGTCACCAACAACAATTGATACCCACCATCGATATGCCGATGCCAATTGTTGCGGCAACCTGGTTCAAAGGTCACATTGCCAACGTTGACTGGAATCGCTGGATCAGCTACTAAAGGATTCAAGTAACTCTGACCGTTAAAATATTGTGCATAGGCGTCATTTGTGTTACCTAATGAAAAGATTCCAGCTTCTTTTGCTGCATCGAGTTCTGACATTTATTTTTCCTCCAATTCAGCTAGCTCTTCTTGATAAACCGTTTTGGCGATGTTAAAAGCAGACCAAGCTTTGGGCCAACCAACATAGAAAGCCAGATGAGTGATCACCTCAGCGATTTCTTCTGCTGTGATCCCGTTTTCTTTGCCAATCGTCAGATGGGCAGTCAATTGCTCAAAATTGCCACCCGAAATCAAGACAGATATCGTTACTAAGCTTCTCGTATGAGGAGCCAATTCTGCCTCACGTGACCAAACTTCATCAAATAACACATCATCATTTAATTGCGCAAATTTCGGCGCAAATGTCCCTAGGTTATCTCTTCCTGCAGTTTGTTTCTTTACCATATCGATCGACTCCTTCTTCTATTGTGATAAAATGCTGGCTCACCCAATTTTGAATGGCAGTATTCGCCTTATTCACTCGTGAACCACGGATGGCTAATCCAGGATATATGAGGGCTTCAGGACAAGTTTTTTTAAAGTCTTCAAGGCTAGAGCCGAATCCTGAGCCTTCATGGGTACAAAAGGGAAAAATAATCTTCCCATCGAAATGATGGTCTTTTAAAAAACTCGCCACGATCCTCGGATAGCTCCCCCACCAGTTGGGAAATCCAACAAATAGTACCCGTTCTTTAAAAAACGCAGACGGTACTGTTTGATAACGGGGAAAATCATTAGTAGCTTTTTCTTTTTGTGCTTGTTCGACCATCGCCTGATAGCTTTCAGGATAAGGTTCCACAGGGGCAAGGGGATAAAGGGGGCATTGCAGCTGCTCTGACAGTTTCTCTGCTAGAATCTGCGTATTTCCTAAGCCCAGTTTTTTTAGCTGTCCCTCAATCAGATTTTCACCAGCTCGTGAACAAACAAGTATCGCCGCCATTTTGTCACCTCCTACTCTTTGTTTCCTGATAGATTTAATGGTAAGCCACTCGAGTTGGATTGGCTAATGCTTTTTCACACAAGACCTTATGCTTACAAAGCATAGCTGGTTTCGATATACAAAAAAGAAGCGGATATCACCGCTTCTTTTGATGTTTACACTGAGATTATTGAAAGGAATCGCGAAATCGTCGAATAAACTCGATAACGACTGGCGACAGTACACGATTCTTTTTCCAAACCAATACACAGCTGGTCTCGATTTGTGGTACTAAAGGCAGAAACTTGATTGCCTCATTCCTTCGCTGACCAACAGCGCCACTAACAGTCAGTGCCGAACCAACATGGCTTTCTACTAAGGAAAAGACATTGAATATTAAATTGTAGGTACCCACGATCGGCAACTCTTCCACTGGTGTCTTCGACCATTGACTGAACATTTGCTGTACTTCTGGACGCTTGGAGATCAATAAAGGCACACCTTTGATGTCTTCGGGTGTAATCTCTTCTTTATGCGCAAGAAAAGAATCAGCCGATGTCAAAAAGCCCCATGTTTCTTTTCGTGGAAGAACGATTTTTTCGTACTTCTCGATTTCAATCGGTTCGATCAAGATCGCTAGATCCAACAAGCCTTTTTCCAGACGATCGCTGATGTCATCTCCTGTACCACTATAAATATGAAAGCGAACATTAGGATAATCATTGATAAATTCTTCCAACATCAAGGAGAGCGTATCGGAATTATCTGCTTCCACACAACCAATCGTGAAGTGACCGCTAAATAAATGTTTTTTACGATCTTCAAACGCTTGCATTGTCTGGTCTGTCAAACTCAAAATCTCTTCCGCACGGCTTTTTAAAAAAAGCCCCGCTTCCGTTAAAACCATTTTACGATTATCACGAGTGAATAGTGCCGTCCCTAACTCGTCTTCTAATTCTTTTAATTGTCGACTCAATGTCGGTTGTGTAATGTGGAGCACTTCTGCAGCTTGAGAAATCGTCCCTTCCTCCGCAATCGTGTAGAAATATTTTAATAACCGAATTTCCACAAAATCTCCTCCTCATTTTTTCTTGTGCATTCAAGGTGTTCGAAACAAAAGAGAAGCTCCCTCTCCAGTCTCCTTATCAATTCTTATGATAACAAAGAATCACTGTTCCAGCGAATCTAGCTAAAAAAGCGTAGGAAATTGCAGAATTGTAAAAAGATTCGTCAACAACATGTAAAAACTGTTCGCTTAAACGAACAGTTTTGTCAGCTGCTTGCTTTTTACGGCTTTTGGCGTAGGATGTATGAGTATCTTGGTATGAGTCCTCATACAATGATTTGGAGGAATATGATGTTAAATTTATCAATTTTTTTATTTTGTGTAGCGATCGCTTTACTCGGACTTGGAGTATTCATCTTTAGAGTGCGTGCGTTGCTGAACAAACGTCCGTGGAATGGTCCTGTATTGCCATTGTCGGTTATTGGTGTGATTCTATTAATCGTCTCTTTGGTCATGATCTACCTTTCTTATCCTAAATAACACGATTGTAGTCAACCTAGAACGAATAAATTGGAAAAATTGACTCTTCTCGGGAATAAGTGGAAGCTCTTGCTTCTAATCCATCAACTCATCCCAAATGATTCATAAATCAACCACACTAGTTTACCATAATTATATTATGATTATTTCGATTTGTGGTACATCATGAACATGTAGCCAATTGAGAAACGGCTACTAAACTTGAATTTTGCTAATATCCTAGTTCATCGAGCCAATTCAACAGATTCGGTTCAGCCTCTTCAACACTTCCCGCTCTTGCTGCAAAGCCTTCAAGAAAGTCATACGCTGGATACAACGTTTGAAGTTCATTTTGACTATTGGTCAGTCCACTTCCCCCATGGGTTGCAAAAGGAATGATTTGTTTATCCGTAAGATCATAGGTTTCAAGAAATGTTAAAACGGCTCTTGGGGCACGGTTCCACCAAACGGGAAAGCCGATAAAGAGAACATCCACTTCAGTCATTTCGGCAACGTCAGTCATCAACGTTGGTCGGGCATCTTCTTCCACCTCTCTAGTCGCAAAAGCTGTATGTTCATCGTAAACGTTAGGGTAACCTACTTCTGTTTGAATCGAGAACAACGCACCGCCGGTCTGTTCAGCAATCATTTCTGCTATCACCTGGACATCTCCTACTAAGGTGTCATCGATTACATTAAAGCTACTTCCAGAAACTGCTTCGACTGCTGGTTCATGCTCTAAATTTTCTGGTCTTGTGAAGTAGGCAATCAAAATATCGGCATCCCCATCAATCCCTGTTTCTCTCATTTGTTGCGTAATGGTGTCACTAGTACTTGTTTCTGTTGTACCAATGTCTGGCTCGTCATTCATTGAATCACTGCTACATCCTGTTAGAAAAAGCATTGTCAGAAAAAGTCCTTTTGTCCATTTGTTCATTGAATTGCTCCTTTCTTTTCCCATCAAAAATGGTAGTTCCAGTATAATTCTTGAAGTGGACTTTAAGGCAAGGTTCTTGAACAAACCATCCCAATCATTAAAGATAGTTTTTTGGTTGCGGTTGATGACGACGATCAACCGATTGGCTATGTTGTTGGACCGATTATCCAGGAGCGATATTTATATGATGAACTATTCAAAAAAACAGTCTAAACCCTTCTTCTGGCGGTTATCAAAGCATTCTTAGTTTAGCTGTTGCACCCGAGTACCGACATTGCGGATTTGGCGGAAAACTCTTGAAGCAATTTATCCTACAGTGTAATGAGCAGCAAAGAACTGGAATTACATTGATCTGTTTGGAGCCATTAATCCCTTTCTACAAAAAATACGGTTATTAGTTTAAAAGGTCTTTCTGCTTCAAAGCACGCAAATGTCCCTTGGTTTAATATGGTTTTAGAACTGAACTGAAACGAAATGAGTAAAAAAAGAGATCACTTCGATCTGTAATGGTCTTTTTTTCGTCTAAAGAGCTCGATAATCATTTCATACGGGAAACCTGAGGAAGCGAGAATACTGTTTAAGCAACTGAGACATAGTAAAAAAAATCTGAAATTCTTCATTCTATTTACTAGTAATTAGAATGAGATAGATGTATTATTAAGATAAAAGAAATAAGTTGGTATAATTTTACTTATAAGGAGAAAATACATGAAAAAAATATTTATTGCCTATTTTTTATGTTCAATGTTGGGTCTTGCAGCTTGTAGCACAGGTACCTCGGATAGTGTATCAACCAAAGAAAGCACTACTCGCACTTCGCTTACAAGTGAAAGTACTCTTTCCAGTTCCTCTTCTACAAATGAATCAATAGCTGAAACAACAACTGGAACAATTCCCAGCCAATCATCTGTTACACAGAACACACAAATCCAATCATCAGATATTGCGACTGATTCAAATACACAAGCGAATGCTGACGGTACGCTTTCTATGGAAGATCAAGCATTAGAAATGCTGTATGCCGCTAGACCAGAAATGAAAAATGACGATTATACATTCGCATTTTTCGGGATGGTTGGTGCTGATTATCTTTTCCGAGGTACAAGCATTTCGATTCGTAATCAAGGCGGATCGGGGACAATAGGATTTTTCCGAGTAACACCTGAAGGTGCTGTGATCGATACCGACTCATCGGGAAATCCTTACTAAATCATCCGTTCTTAATGATTCAAAGTTACTATTAAAAAGTTTTGCGGATTTCAACATCCCCAGAACCGAATAGTTGGATATGTTTTTCATTTTTCGAAGAACAAAATGAATAAAGAGAGAGCAAAAAAGAGTTGTCTTTTGCTTCTCTCTTTTTAATTGACGGTTGTCCTTTTATTATTGGCCCTTCACATAAATCTCCTGATATTTTTCCATCAATGATTTTTTAGGATCATTGTATTCAAACATAACCCCATCTTTCAGAAATAAGATCTGCTGAGAGATCTCCTCCAAATTATACAAAATATGAGAAGAAACCATAATCGCTTTTCCTTCTGCAGCCAGCTGCTGCAAAATAGTCGAAACCAATAAAACATTGGTAGGATCCAGTCCGTTCATCACTTCGTCCATGAACATATATGACGTATCCCCGATTACTTGCATCGCAAAACAGAGCCGCTGACGCATGCCTAATGAATAGGTCGCTACGCGGTTTTTTGCATAATCTTCCATTTGTAGCAGAGCAACGATGGTTTCAACCTTCTTTGATGACTTCCAAATACTTTTGTATAGCTCAAGATGTTCAATACCGGTAAATTCCTCGAACAATTCACTTTGATCTGGTAATAGAGATACATTTTCTAATAAGCGACTTTTTTTCTTTAGCGAAGTGAAATCTTCGCCATTTAACGTTATCTCGCCAGAAAAGCGCGGTACTTGCCCCAGTATGGCTTTCATCATTGTGGTCTTGCCAGTACCATTTGGCGCTACTAAACCAATAATCGCCTTTTCTGGCAATTCAAAGGAAATATTTTTTAGGATCTGCTTATCTCCAAAATTGACGGATAAATTCTGAATGCTCAACATTTTTTTCGTCTCCCTTCAATCAGATAGGTAAGCAGAAGCAAACCCGTTAAACTAACGATCCAGGCTAATAAGACCCTGACACCGAAATCAAAACGCATCCGAGGATCATAATAATCAAACCAACTTCTCCCCAATACGACCTTCCCAATACTAACAAAAGAAGTGGGGAAAAAATGCCAGCTATTGTATGCTCCGCCACCTCGAACCAGATAAAAATTACTGGAAACAAGCAGCAGCAATGAAAACATTGCGCTAATAATCTGGGAAGAAAACCACTTATTTAGTAAAAACGCAAATAGAAAACCAAGAATCAGGAACAACACATAGAGAGCAAGGCAACGAAGCAACACGTTTCCCAACGTCGATAAAACAAAATTCACTTCGATACCACTCGTCCAATAAACCGCCACTGGATAATTTAAGCGCCCAACTTCATGGGTAAAGCTATAGAGAAAAACGCAAGCCATGACTGGTAAAAGCAAGCTGAGTCCATACGCTAACCCAGCTGCAGCTTTGGCTAAAAATCTGCGAGACTTGCGCAATGGAAATGTCGCAAGCAGTGTCTCATGTTTTTGGTCCCGTGTAAAACTATCACTAATTCCTAAAATGAAAAAGAAAAGCAAAGCCATTGGCAAGATCGTTTCACTGCTTCTGAGCAATGCCTGCAAAGCCGTTTTTTCCTCCAAGGCTTGTGCTGTCACCTCCCCCTCATAGCGGGCAAATTCCTGATATTTCAAGATATTTTTTTGATAATCGAAATGTCCATCGATTTTTGCATTCGGATTATTGTTTAAATAATAAGGAATGTCGTAACGTAGAACCCCAATATCGTTTGCGAATAACTGCTCGTCAGAAAATCGATACCATTCACTCGTGGCTTCAGCGTATTGCCGCCAATCATGATCATCGATCGCTGCTAATCGCATTTGATCCCATTTGTTCCAAATCGGAAATACACTCAGCGCATAATGAACATAAAAGTGAGTATTTTCATCCACAGTAGTATTTTCTAGAAATGTCTGTCTTTCCGCAACTCTGGTGTTGATAACAGGTCGATTGATTTTATCGATCGGCTCAAAGTTGGAGGCGACCTGCAATGTATAGTAGACACCTAAGAAGAAAAGCAGGAAAAAAGAGACATACGTTCTTTTTTGGCGAAACTGTCGCTTTAATTCGAACATCCAGATAGTCATTTCCTTAATCCCCCTTTCAATCGTTGTGTGGTCAACCAAAAAAGAGCGACCGTATAGATGAGCAAGAGGATCAGAGCGAAATAAAAAGAATAGAATGACCAATCACTGGCAAAAGCACAGTCTCCTTGAAGCAGCTGGAAGACATTCAGAAATTGAAATGGTGTAAGCAGCCAGATCCGACTAGGAACAATCAGCGGTAATGCCCCAAGTAAACTAGCAAGTAAGCAGGTTTGTAAGACGTCTTTCGTTACAGTAAAAATGAACGAGGTCAAACAAATGGCAAAGCCAGTGATGACAATCGTCATCAGAAAATACAAGAGCAAAAAGAGAAGAAATTCAATTGCTTGAATTTCCCGCAACCAATAGGCAAAAGGATATGAAAAATCAACATGATCAAAAAAGAAAGAACAAAAAACAGCACTGATCAAAAACAAGCTGGTCCCTATGGTGCAAATTGCCAGTCGAATGATGATAGGAATAAAAATTCGGTCTCGTTTTCTAAAAGGTAAGCTGTTGGAAAACTGCGGTCGTTTCACTTCTGAAAGAAAAAGATCTGCTGACCAGAAAACAGTCAAATAAAAAAGTAGTGCGCCATAGAGTAAAAAAACGGTTTTCCAGTAGTCACTAAATCCTTGCTGATTCCAATGAAATTCTTTGCTTTTGGCAAGTACTTGTGTGAACTCACTTGTTTCTTGAACCACTTTTGCCTGTTTTGGAAACAGGGATTGGTCACTTTCAGCGGCATACTTCTCATAGAACGTTTCCATTTTTTCACCATAATCTATGCTGGCAGATAGATACCGTTGGCGATTTTCTAACATAGCAGATTGTGTCATGGTTGCTAAAGCGTTGGATTGATCGATAAGACTAAGGTAACGCTCATCGGTATTCTCGACATCGGTCAAATCAATTTTTTGATAACTTTGCAAGGCGATATCGATAGATGATAGTCGTGCCTGAGCAATAGCTGCGACTGTTTCTGTCACATTTTTTTGAATGAAAACAAAAAATAGCGGCAATAACAGCAAGAATACTACTATAAAGCGATGCTTTAGGCTGTTTGTTTCTAATTTTAGGTAAAAGAGTAAGGTGTTTTTCAAAAGACGCTCCTCAATAAATCATTTTTAGAAAGTTCATTATTACATAAAAGCCCATAAAACATTCATTTTGCAAGATATATTTTCGTTTTTATGATTATATATAAATAAACATTAACTTTTTTTGCTATTGTAGTCAATCGATTTTCTACACAAAAACTTCCTAACACTGTAGGCTAGGAAGTTGTCGTAAAACCGTTTATAAATATATGACTTGAAATTTTTCTCAAAAAGATGCTTAAGAACAATTATTTTATGAAATTGGAAAGTTCGCTAAATCCGGGCCAAAATTGCATGGCTATATATCCATAGATAATGACTAAAATTATTAATAAAAAATGTAAAGAGATCTACTCGCGTCTTTAAAAGTACTTATTTCAATACATTAAGGCTACTCTGATTTTTCTTGCTAACTTTTCATCCGTCAACGCTTTTTTAGTATTTGAAAGCAACATAACTCTTGATTCAGTGGGATCCATAATATATTTTCTCTCCCACTGATCTTGATCTGGACCATCGCCAATGATACGAATGTAAGACAACAGACTTTTGATCATCTCTTTTGTCAATGTTAGGTTGGTATAGCCATCATTTTCATAAAAATCATACCATGTATCACTAGGATTTTCCTTCAGTATTTGAATTAGTTGATAGATTTCTTCTAACGCATCGAAAACTATTACAAATACAAAAACCATTTCTTCCCGATCAATCATCTGATAAGCGTCTAACAAATGGAGCAATGCTTTTAACGTTTTGCATTGAACGGCTACTGAGAGGTAAATATCATTAAAAAAGCGAGCATTTTGCGCACGTTTATCCTGAAGGGATGATGTAATCTGCTGGCATCTCAGCAATAGATTCTCCCAGGCTGCTATCTTTTCTCCTACCATAGAGAAAATTTCTGTGACTTGCTCCTTGATTTTCCGATCACCCGTCAACCATTCTATCCTCGGAATTTTTGTTTCTTGCTTGAGCCAAGATTGAATAATTTTTCGAATCAAATAACAGGCAAACTCGTCCCCAGCGGTTTGATCCTCCTGTGTTCCATAGCGAATAATCGCTTCAAAGTAAGCTTCATAGACAGCTTGGATCTCTTCTTGCTGATTTTGATAATATTGTGTTACATGCTCTGAAATTATCTCTTGATTGGTTCGTAACTGATAATCTGCTCGCCAGAAATTCGCTATTTCTTGTAAGAACAAAATATGCGGTTTTATGTTGCCTGTATTGACTAAGACAAACTTATCCATCTTGACTTCTCTAACCGCCATTAACTCTCTAGAAACAAATTCTGGGCTATTAGGCAAGATCGTCAAGAAATTAGATGCTTGTAAATCATGAAAGGCAACGTGATAATAGATTCCTCTTGATTGATTTGGTTTTGATGTGTTTGTTAACACTTCATCTCGTGGATCGTGATTTTCTTGTCTACGAGAAACCATTTTGCCATAACCATTATCCGCCCAAATCTCAATCACATCATCTGGAAGCTCAAGTAAGCCAAGATTAAATAATTCCGTCATCTCCCCATAAATGTTCACTGAACATACTGCATGAGGATCGATTTCTTTAACCATATGGTATTGCAGATGGACGACTTCGTTGATCACTGCTGCTTTTTCCGCTGCTGACAACTGTCGATCAAGATCTTCTGCCCAGAAAGGACAATCCCCTTGTCCCCGAAAACCGAGTGTGTAAATAACGTTGGTACCCTTTTGCTCGTGTAAGGCTTTTTTCCATAATTCCTGAAACAACGCAAAATGTTCCTCATATGAAGCCTTCAAACCAGGATACCTTCTAGCAAACATCTCAGCGCCTAGTGGCTCGGCATGATGATGTGTATAGATCAACCCCATCGCTTGCGCACTTTCTCGATGTCTATGACTGTTCTTATCTGTTCCAGGGATGATGACATTTCCGCCTAAACGTAACAATGTTTCATAAATACGTTCCCATACATATTCATTTGAACCATTATCTTCCCATTGATCCAGCAGCAACTCATCATTAACGAACCAGCCCCGATAGTCCGTTGCAAAATCAGGCAATGTTAAGTCAAAATCTGTCCATTTAATAAACGGCTTTTTTATTGGGGGAATCTCCATAAAATACCAAAAAGGTTGAACATCTAAAATTTTATGTGAGATTTCAAGAACCCCATACATTAATCCTAACGGTGTTTCAGCACACACTTTTACTTTATCTGACGATACGAAAAGCATATGAAAAGCATCCGTTTCATTTTTTCCATCAAGTAAAACCAATTCAATTTCATTTGCCTTCCTCGTGTCTGTCACAACGGTTAAAATGTCACGCTGCAAGATCTCGCAAGCATGTCCAATCACTTCATTTTTCAACTGTTTTGACGTGACAGAAGTATTTTTCGAAATGAAAAATGTTGTTTCCATGTAATCACCCGTTTCATCTTTTTCTTTCATTATTTTAACTCTAATGAAAATCCAACTACTGTACTGTAACTAATATTCTATCTATAACTTGATAGTCAATTCGCTCTTAGAAAAAATAGGACCACATTCTAAAAATCATTCTAATAATCCCCATCTAAACACTTTGAGATCGTTTACAAGTATAGAATAAACGAAACCTTTCCCCAAAAAAATAGAGAAAATCGATGAAAAAATTAAAAAAACAGACTTTTTTCGTATTGTGGTTTTAATCGTCTTCTTTTAAGTAAACACGTCTCTCATAGATAGATTAATTTAATTCAATCAATAATTTCGTCCTTCCCATTACTAGATTGGCGATACAAGTTAGCTTAAATTTCCCTCGCTTAGCACCTTCATCCTGATATAATGAAGTAAATCAACGACAAGGAGCCATAGCATGTCAAAAATAATTATTTCTGGAAGTATCGCTTTTCAAAAGGATTTTGAAGAACTGACGAATACACTTACTGAAAATGGTCATCAGGTGATCAATTATCCAAAAGCCACGGACGATCTTTCTACTCAGTTTCCAACCTTATTCGTAGACTTTTATAAAGACATAGAAAAAGCCGAGATTTTTTATTTATATAACACAGAAAAAAATGGCATCTGCGGTTATATCGGTGCAGCTGGCTTTGCGGAAGCAACCTTTGCTTTGACTCGAAAACTACTGTACGGACAGAAAATCCAATTGTTTTTGCATGAGGAACCGAGTGAAAAAGTAGCTTGCTCTGAAGAGATTGGGCTGTGGAAAGAGAATGGTTGGATCACAGTTAAAAATCTAAACACGTTTTTGGATTGAGAAAAAAATACTTTTTATATGAAAGCTGGCGGTAGTCTGATGAAAAAGCTTATATTGATCAGTGGTACGATGGGAATTGGTAAATCAACTATAACTGAAGAACTATCCAAACAAAGCAGTCTGTTTACCTTGACGGGGATTGGTGCTGGATGATGAATCCGTTTATCGTCAATGAAGAGAATAAGGATATGGTGATCAACAATATCCATTTTCTGTTAAACTCTTTTATCAATAACTCTATGATCAACGTCATTTATTTTTGCTGGGTTATGGATGAGCAAAAAATTGTGGATCGAGTCTTGAACGGCATCGCATTGGAAGATATTGACGTGCAACACTTCTCATTAATTGCCTCGCCAGAAAAATTGCAGAAAAACTTTGAAGGAGATATAACCACCGGGAAACGAACACTATCTGATTTACAGCGTTCACTGGATAGGTTACCAAAATATACTGAATTGCGTTCAAGAAAAATTGATATTTCCCATTACTCTGTTGCGGAGACCGTTTCAAAAATAAGAAAAATAATTTTAGCATCTTCTTAAATATTCCTTCAATTAGTAAATTTTGGCCCATGTTTTTTAACGCAACTATTATCAGAGAGCTACTTCTTGTGACTGACACAAATAAGCCCACACTCATAAGAGCATGGGCTTATTGAGATCATTGTCAATTCTAAATCTTCAATTGAAATCTGGCTTTTATCAATTCAGATTTCAATTGCTGAATAATGGTGACAATTTCTTATTATTCTTCAATTACATATACTTCTCAACTTCATCAATTTCTTTTTGTAGTGCTTTTTCATCGTACTTTTCATACTTACCGGCTTCGTGTGCGATCTTTTTGATTTCATGAATCGCTTTTTTCTCAACGATCCATTTCTTCATACTATGTTTTTTTGCATTTGTATCTAGTGTGTCTAATTCAGCTAAATTTTCATCTAACTTATCAAGAACCTCTGCAATTTTTACCAATGCTTTTGCTTCCTTTTCTTCATAGTTTGTCATAGATATCACTCCTTAAGTATTTGATATATTTATCTTACTGCTGTAATTAAATATTTTCAAATTAAATGTACTGTGTATCACAAAGTTTTATCTTATTCTCACTGAATAGATAAAAACTATAATTTTTTTGCAATATTCTATTCATTTTACATTTATTTTTATCCTTAAAGATGTATCATAAGAGAACTATCGATTGTATAAAAAAATGTCTTAGTGAAACATCAAACATTCGGTGTATCGTTTGCAATAAAAACATCTAGTTTTTTACCTTCTTATGGTTGCAGCAGAATTTTACCGATACTTTTTCCAGATTCTAGATAATCATGGGCAGCTTTTCCGTCAGCTAATGAAAAAATGGTTGGTTGACTGATTTTCATTTGATCCTTGCTAAAGTAGTCAAACAATCGAGAGCTTCTTCTCTCCCGCTCTTGAAAACTTGTCAAGTAATCCCAGAGATCTCCTGTCAAAATACTTTTTGATTTAGATAGCAAGGGAATAAAGTCGATCGCTGGAGGATTTCCGCCGGCCATGCCAAAAAAGACAACCTTCCCTCTATTTTTGAGCAAGTCGACACTTTCGGCTAATGTATGCCCAATGCCATCATAAACGGTATCAAAGAAAGAAGTGTAGGTATCTTGCCATTCTGTATTTCTTAAAAAGACTTGTTTTGCTCCTTGGTCTAAAGCCAGTTGTCGCTTTTCTTCCGTAGAAGTGACGCCATACACTTCTAGGCCATCTGCGGTTAATAGTTGCGATAAAATTTGTCCGACGCCACCACTTATCCCATGGACGAAGACCTTACTATGATTCACATTATTGCCAAGATCATGAGCTAAAAAATCAGCTGTCAACCCTTGCAGACCGATACTGGCTGCTAATTTAGGTGGTATACCTGATGGAATACGGATAGCATTTTCCTCAGGGACAGCCACCAATTCTGCATTAGCAAAAGGAACATCCACAAAAAGAATCGTTTCTCCTAGCTGAAACTTGGAGACAGATCTTCCTTTTTGAACAATCCTCCCTACCCCTTCATAGCCATTAATAAGAGGGTCTCGGGATTCAATATGATAGTTACCCTTTCTCCGATAAATATCAGCATAATTCAACCCAATATACATCATCTCTACCATTAGCTCATTTTCGTGAATGATGGGATCAGGCAAATCCCCATATGTTAAAACAGTTGAATCACCGAATTCATTAAAATACAACGCCTTCATGCGCAAATCATCTCCGATCTTCAATCTATCAAAAGCCACGCATCAATCGATTGAAACTATCTACTAAACAACCGATGAATGTCCCTTCGGTCATTCTAGATTTTCCTTTTATTCAAAAAAAGCACCTTCTCTCGAAGGTACTTTCATTCTATTCCTCTTGATGAATTCCGTCAAAACAGATTATTTCTTCGGTTCGTCCTCATCCATTTTCAGAACTGCCATGAAGGCTTCTTGCGGTACTTCGACGGAGCCGATTTGTTTCATCCGCTTCTTCCCTTCTTTTTGTTTCTCTAGGAGTTTGCGTTTTCGAGAAACGTCACCGCCGTAACATTTCGCCAATACGTTTTTACGCAAGGCTTTGATGTCGGAACGCGCAACGATTTTTTGTCCGATGGCTGCTTGGATCGGTACTTCAAATTGTTGTCGTGGGATCAGTTTTTTCAGTTTTTCAACGATGGCTTTACCGCGTTCATACGCAAAGTCACGGTGAACGATAAAGCTTAACGCATCGACTTTTTCAGTATTCAGCAAGATGTCCATCTTCACTAGCTTGCTGGTGCGGTAACCAGACATTTCGTAATCCAGTGATGCGTAGCCTTTGGTGCTGGATTTCAATTTATCAAAGAAATCAAAGACGATTTCCGATAGTGGGATCTCATAAACGACGTTTACACGATAATCATCCAAGTAATCCATTGTGACAAAGTCTCCCCGTTTGCGTTGGGACAATTCCATTACAGCACCGACGTAATCATTAGGCACCATGATTTGTGCTTTGACGTAAGGTTCTTGTACGTTTTCGATCGTGACTGGTTCAGGAAATTCTGCCGGGTTATCAACGACCACCATTGAGCCATCTGTCTTGTTGACATGATAGATTACGGAGGGTGCAGTCGTAATCAACTCAAGGTTAAATTCACGTTCTAGCCGTTCTTGCACGACATCCATGTGTAATAGGCCTAAGAAGCCGCAACGGAACCCAAATCCTAATGCTTGAGAGGTTTCTGGTTCAAATTGCAATGCTGCATCATTCAATTGTAATTTTTCCAATGCTTCTCGAAGGTCGTTGTAGCGTGAAGTATCGATTGGGTACAATCCGCAATAAACCATCGGATTCATTTGACGATAACCAGCTAAGGCTTCTTCTGCTGGATTGTTGGCTAATGTCACCGTATCCCCGACTTGGGTATCTTTAACGGTCTTGATGGCAGCAGTGATATACCCAACATCGCCCACCATCAACGCATCTCGTTGAATGGCTTTTGGTGAAAAGACACCAACTTCCGTAACATCAAAGGTCTTGCCATTGCTCATCATTTTGATTTTATCTCCAGGTTTGACCATCCCGTCCATGATGCGGACGTTTAAGACCACCCCACGATAGGAATCGTACACGGAGTCAAAGATCAACGCTTTTAGCGGTGCTTCAATATCACCTGCTGGAGCTGGGACATACTCAACAATTTGTTCCAAAATGTCTTCGATCCCAATACCTGCTTTGGCACTTGCTAAAACAGCTTCACTGGCATCGATACCAATCACATCTTCGATCTCTGTTCGTACTCGCTCAGGATCGGCAGCTGGCAAGTCTATTTTATTAATGACTGGTAGAATCTCTAAATCATTGTCTAACGCCAAGTAGACGTTTGCCAATGTCTGTGCTTCGATCCCTTGAGCCGCATCAACGACGAGCACGGCGCCTTCACAAGCGGCCAAACTGCGGGAAACTTCATAGGTGAAATCGACGTGCCCTGGGGTGTCGATCAAATGGAAGATGTAGGTTTCTCCGTCTTTGGCGGTATAGTTAAGTTCCACGGCATTTAATTTGATCGTGATTCCTCGTTCACGTTCAAGATCCATGGAGTCTAATAGTTGGTTTTGCATTTCTCGTGACGTCACCGTATGGGTTTGTTCCAAAATACGGTCCGCCAATGTTGATTTCCCATGGTCGATATGGGCGATAATGGAGAAATTACGAATCTTCTCCTGTCGTTTTTTCATTTCTTCTATGTTCATGGATACGTTCCTCATTTCTTTTAGTCAGCCTTTCTATTATACCAACGAAACGCCAATAGATAAAGTATTTTTCTTAACCGTTATTTAGACATATTCATTCAGGTTTTGCTATACTAGAGCTAGCAAATAAATTGGAGTTGAAAGAATGGACAATAATTTTCATCAAAATCTACATATTCGAGCGGTGGAAGAAAAAGACGTTGATCAGTTCAACGAACTGTTAAGCTATGTTTTTCAGATCACTGAATCGGATATTGAAGAAAGCGGCTATGAGAGCAAACGGGAAATGATCAAATCTAAGCGCCCGATCTTAGAGCTTTCCAAAGTCTTTGGCTGGTTCAATGAAGACAAGTTGATCTCGCAAATCGCCGTTTATCCTTGTGAAGTCAATATACACGGCAAATTGATCAAAATGGGCGGAGTGACCGGTGTTGGGACCTACCCAGAATATGCCGGACATGGCCTGATGAAAGACTTGATCAAGCTTGCCTTAGAAACGATGCGGGAAGATCAGCAATGGATCTCCTACCTTTACCCTTATAATGTGCCCTACTATCGTCGCAAAGGCTGGGAGATCATGTCCGACAAGCTGACCTTCAAAATTCGTGATACCCAGCTTCCGAAAACCAAAGAAGTCCCTGGGATCGTAGAGCGCAAAGAAGTGGATGATCCTGATGTCTTTACTGTCTACAACCAATTCTCCCGCGACAACCATGGTGCCTTGCAGCGGACCTCTTTTCACTGGGAAGAGTATTGGCGCTATGAAAATGAAGAAGAGCGCACCGCGGCTGTCTATTACAATGCCAGTGGTCATCCGACTGGTGTACTTTTTTATTGGGTAGCCGAAGAAGTCTTCCATGTAAAGGAAATGTTCTACTTGAATCAAGAAGCCCGCAATGGTCTTTGGAATTTTATCTCTGCCCATTTCTCAATGGTTTATTGGGTCAAAGGAGACATATATTCAAACGAACCCCTGTCCTTCTACTTGGACGATAGCCAAATCAAAGAAACCATCGAGCCTTATTACATGGCGCGGATCGTCGATGTTGAACAGTTTTTGAAAAACTTCCCATTTGAAGCCTTCCAAACACCCTTTCACTTTGTTGTTTCCGACCCAGTTGCCGATTGGAACAACGGGATCTTCGGTGTCCAATACAATCACGGGGAGATCGTGGTTTCAAGAGAAGCTATCGGAAAAGCGGTCCAACTGGATATTCAGACATTGTCGTGTCTGTTGATGAATTACCGCCGTCCGGCTTACTTAGAGCGTGTGGAACGGCTAAATACCGATTCAGAAACACTGGCATTACTGGAATCGATCATCCCTGATATGGAAGCCTATTTTAGTGATTATTTCTAAACAACGAATCAACAAAACGTACAACTATGAATGATTAAGGAGTGTTTTTGAATGAAACTATATTTTGCTGCTCCCCTGTTTGCTGCTAGTGACCTGCGCTACAACGCCGAACTTGTTGCGTCGATTCGTCAGCAGTATCCGCAGCTGGAGATTTATTTACCTCAAGAAAATGCCGCGATCAATGATAAATCCGCCTATGCGGATAGCAAAATGATCGCTTTGGCAGATACCGAAAAAGTGCTGGAAAGTGATTTGATGATCGCATTGCTGGATGGTTTGACCATCGATGCTGGGGTTGCCTCTGAGATCGGTGTCGCCTATGCAAAAGGCATTCCTGTTTTAGGGCTTTATACGGATAGTCGCCAACAAGGTGCCGACAATCAGCAAAAGCTGGCAGCATTACAAACCGTTGCGGAAAACCAATTCCACTATGTCAATCTTTATACGGTGGGTTTGATCAAGCTAAACGGGGAGATTTACTCCTCTGAAGCAGCCCTTTTGGCTGGCTTAGCCGACTATCTTTCGGAGGACAACTAAATGGGGCAAAATTATCAGCGACTGCAAAAGGTATTCACTATTTTCGGTGTTCTCGTGTTTTGTTTTTCTTTGTGGGAATTTTTCCGTGGGGTCTATCCGCAAACACAAGGATTGATTTTCCTCGCCCAAGCCTTGCTTGGGATTTTATTGATCTTTGTCCCAGAAATGAGTAAAAAGTTCTTGAAAATCCAGCTACCAAATGCCACCGTCTACTTTTATTGGTTTTTCTTGCTTATCTCTGTATTTATGGGGACGATCTTACATTTGATCGAAACCATTGCTTTCTGGGATAAAATTCTGCATGCGGTAAGCCCAATGGTCTTGACGGCTGTCGGCTACGGGTTGATCTGTCTGCTGCTGAAAGAAGTCAAAGTTTCAAATGTCTCTCCCTGGTTATTCCTACTGATGGGCTTTGCTTTTGCCGGCTTGTGTGGTATCTTCTGGGAGTTTTGGGAATTTATCTGCGATTCCGTTGGTGGAATGAATCTCCAACGTTATGCAACCTTAGATGGCACCCCGTTTATCGGTCGTGAAGCATTGATGGATACGATGGGTGATTTACTGACCAACACGATTGGTGCTGCCTTGATGGGCGTGATCGCGTATGTGCAAGGTCGAGGCAAACCTGATTACTTTGAAAGTTATCGGATTAAAAAATTATCATAAACGACCTTTAAGAGCTTGTTGAAACCAGCGTTTTTTCAACAAGCTTTTTTCTTTTGTTCTTTTATTCATAAAGAAAAATTTATAAAAATACTTAAATAACACATCTTATTTTTATAGATTCGCTGTCTATCAAGGTTTAACCTTTCTTACACTTCCCTATAAAACGATTACAACCACAAAAAAATTCCCTCGTTTAATCATTTTTATTTCCCCAAAAAACCATGGTCTGTTATAATTACATTATTCATTTGACGTTGCGTCAGTAAAGGAGAGGCTTATGGTTCTAACAGTGTTTTTTATTTTATGCTGCTTGATTTTTTCATCGATCACCTATGCGTTCTCTAAAGATGCTCGAAAATTTGTCCAACCTTTATCAATCAAAATTATTTTTATTGCATCAGCTATTATTGCGGTTTGGACAATGTTCTTTTCAATGGTTGCATTTGTCGCTTGGGTCATCTAAAAAACATTCTTGTCAGTAGCGATCGTTTTCGCTGCACTGGCAAGAATGTTTTTTCTTTTGATTAAAATAGTTTGAGTTGATTCAATGGCCAAAAGCGCAGCAGCACTTTCCCTTCCATTTGATCTTCCGTTACAACCCCGAAACTGCGACTGTCTCTAGAGATCAAACGATTGTCTCCCATCACAAAATAGCTGCCTTCAGGCACCGTTACTGAGAAATCTTCCGTAAACTGTTCCGCACCAGCGGCGATTTGCTGAAACATTTCGCGATAAGAATATTCGTCTTGTAATTGATCGTCTGCAAATTTCTCTTTAAACTCATCTAAATAAGGTTCTTCGTATACTTCTCCATTGATCGTTAGGACATCATCTTTCATCTCGATGGTATCACCGGGTAAACCAATCAACCGCTTGACAGCGATTTTACTTGGATCATCTGGTTCAACACATATCACGATGTCTTGTCGGTCATAGGATGAGATTTTTGATGCAATCAAACGCTGTTTATCTGCCAACGTTGGGTCCATAGAATGGCCGCTGACTTGAACTGGGGTCAGGACAAACAGACGGATGAGAACCACGGCGACGATAAAGAAAAGCAGTAACCAATTTTCTTTGAGGATTTTTACCATAGCTGCTCTTTCGCTCCTTTACTGCATCTTTTGTCATCGGCGAAAGCTTGTTCTGCCATTTTGACAAAAGATATCTTCCTCAATCTTACGTGGAATTTTTGCTTTGAGCAAGAGAAATCATCGATTTTAAAAAATTTATGATATTTCTCGTTGCGAAAAGAATCGTTTACGTACGATCACGACTCAAGAAAGCAAACACATCTTTTCGACGTAGACTCCCTATCAGTTGGTGATTTTCTTCGATCACCACCGTCTCATGACTCGCAAATAAAGTATACAACTCATTTAATGGCGTAGATGCTGCAATTTTCGGGTCAGCTTGATTGATGTCATTGCTGAAAAAGTTCATCCGTATCAAATCTCCTGCTGTGACCAGTTTCGCTTCATCTTCCCCGGTTTCTTCAAAGAAGCTTTTCACAAAAGCGGTCTTCGGTTGTGAAACAATGACTTCTGGTGTATCGCATTGAACGATCTTCCCTTGATTCATCACAGCGATGCGCGTCCCTAATTTTACCGCTTCTTTCATGTTATGCGTGACAAAAATAATCGTTGTCCCAAGCTCTTGGTGCAGATCGAGGACTAGCTCCTGTAAGGAATTACGAGAAATTGGATCAAGGGCACTAAAGGGTTCGTCCATCAGAATGATTTCGGGATTGGCAGCTAACGCGCGCAAGATCCCGATCCGTTGCTGTTCTCCACCAGACAATTCTTTCGGCATTCGATGACGGTATTGCTCTGGGTCAAGTTTGACCTGTGTCAGCAAACGATCCACGGCTTCTGAGCGATCTTTTTTTGACCACCCTAACATCTCTGGGATCACTTCGATATTTTGTTTGACATCCATCGTCGGAAACAGAGCGATTTGTTGGAGAACATAACCCATTTGCCAACGCATCTTTTGAATATTGTATTCTTTGATGCGTTTTTCTTTGAAGTAAATATCACCATCTGTCGGTTCTGACAACGCGTTGATCATCTTCAAAGTCGTCGTTTTCCCACTCCCAGAAGGACCGACCAAAACAAAGATTTCTCCTTTATTGATACTCAGATCTAATTGATCGATCACTAGTTTTTGATCAAACTTTTTACTGACGTTTTTAAATTCAATAATTGGTGTCATTCTTGTCCCTCCTTAATTAATCCTTCGTCTATCAGGAAGGTAAGTGCGACTTCTGCTGGATTTTTTCCTTCGACATTGACCTGATAATTCATTTCACTCATTTGTTCTTCGGTGATTTTCCCTGCCAACTTTTCCAATGCACGGACGACTTCTGGATGTTCCTTGGCAAAGGCTTCTTTCATCAAAGGCGCTCCTTGATAAGGTGGAAATAGTTCCTGATCGTCTTCTAGAATAACTAAGCCATATTGACGCAATTCACTGTCCGTGGAATAGGCATCCAGTAGATTGATATCACCATTATTGATGGCTTGGTAACGCAATGCTGGTTCCATACTTTGGACACTTGGAAAATCTAGCCCATAAAGTTCTTGGATCCCCGCATATCCGTCCGTCCGATCAATGAATTCGAGGGTGAAGCCAGCTTTGATTTGATTTTCGATTTTCTTCAAATCAGAGATCGTGGTTAGTCCATTTTCCTCAGCAAATTCTTTTTTGACAGCCAATGCATAGGTATTTTGATACGCCATCGGCTGAAGCAAGGTCATCTCAAACTGATCCTTCAATAGATTGACTGCTTCGGTATAGGTTTCGTCGGAGTCAAGGTTTTGACTCGCAAGCTCTTCTGGTACCTCAACTAAGCTCTCCAACACGGTACCAGTAAACTCTGGATATATATCAACTTGACCATTGTCCAATGCGCTGAATAAGAAAGAGGTTTTTCCAAAATTTGGCTCTAGTTCAACTTGGGCATCAGGGTCTTCTTGTTCAATCAATTCTTTGTACATGTTGATCAAGATATCTGGTTCAGATCCTAGTTTTCCTGCGATGGTAATGGTTTTGGGAGCGAAAAATCCGCTTTGTGAAAAGGAAACCCCACCAATCAGCAAGATGATTGCTGCCAACGTGATCAAGGTATAGCGCGGTTTTAAATGTTGTAGGTAACGAATCAGGGTACTGAAAACAATCGCCAACAAGGCAGACCCGATCGCACCAATCAACGTTAACTCAGGCGCATTTCGATCGATCCCTAACAAAATAAAGGAACCTAACCCGCCAGCGCCAATCAAAGCGGCTAAGGTCGCTGTTCCGATGATCAAGACCAGCGCCGTGCGAATCCCAGAAATTATGACAGGCAAAGCAATCGGCAATTCGACTTTGATCAATCGGCGCATCCGAGACATACCAAATGCCGCAGCAGCTTCTTCGATTGATGGATCGATCTCCGAAAGGCCAATATAGGTATTTTGAAAGATCGGCAATAACGCATAAATAACTAATGCGATCAATGCAGGTGGCGTTCCGATCCCCACGAATGGAATCAATAAACCTAACAGTGCCAGTGATGGAATCGTCTGTAACACACTCGTTATTTGTAGGCCGACTTCCGCTGCCCGTTTATGATTAACCAGCCAAATAGCTAAAGGAACAGCAATAACGATCGCCACGAGCAGCGCAATGATCGACAATGACAAATGTTCAAAGACAGCTGTCAGCAATTCCCCTTTTCGCTCATTCAACGTTTCAAAAAAAGTATTCATCTTTTCATTCCTCTCCTACTCCATAAGAACAGTATAATCGAAGTGCGAATTTCCTCCAAACAACAAGCAAGGAGAACTTTTTTGTCATATGTTGAGAGACAAAAAAACGATGGCTGCCAATGAAATGGCAACCATCGTTTTGTATTTATTCATTTGTTCTCTTTTTATTACTCGGCCATTGGCGTATTTTTAAAAACCAGCTGATCGTTCAATAATTCGATCGTGACTTGGGTCTTTGGTAAGACTCTGCCAGCAACGATTTCTTTTGCCAATGGGGTTTCGACTTCTCTTGTGATAAACCGACGGAGAGGTCGCGCACCATACGCTGGCTCATAAGCATTTTCAGCGATCCAGCGTTTGGCTTCTTCAGTGATCGTCAACAGTATATCTTGGACTTCCAGTCGTTGTGAAAGCTGTGCGATGATCTTGTCGACGATGCCTGTCACATCGCTTAGACTAAGCGGTGTGAATAAAATCGTATCGTCGATCCGATTTAAGAATTCTGGTTTGAAATGGCCTCTCAAGAGATTACGGACAGTTTCTGCAACAGTTTCTGGGATCGTCCCTTCTGCAGTCACGCCATCTAGCAAGACTTGAGAGCCAATGTTGCTAGTCATGATCAAGACGGTATTTTTGAAATCAACGACGCGTCCTTTTGAGTCTGTCAAACGGCCATCATCAAGCACTTGCAATAAGATATTGAAGACATCTGGATGGGCTTTTTCGATCTCATCCAATAAGACGATCGTGTATGGATTGCGTCGAACGGCTTCGGTCAATTGTCCGCCTTCTTCAAATCCAACATAGCCTGGAGGGGCACCGACCAAACGAGACACCGAATGTTTTTCCATGTATTCGCTCATATCGATCCGAACCATATGCTCTTCAGAGTCAAATAGGTTGACCGCTAACGCTTTCGCTAATTCGGTCTTACCGACGCCGGTCGGTCCTAAGAACAAGAAGGAACCTAATGGTCGATTTGGATCTTGCAGACCAGCTCGGGAACGAATGACTGCGTCACTGACGGCATCGACTGCCTCGTCTTGTCCAATCACTCGTTGATGCAAGGTCTCATTTAATTTCAACAGTTTTTCTCGTTCGCCCTCCACTAATTTCGCAACAGGGATTCCTGTCAAGCGGCCCACGACTAAGGCGATCTCATTTTCTGTCACTGACTCTTGAACCATCCGAATGCCTTCGTCCTGGTTTTTTTCTTCCAATTCAGCGAGTTCTTTTTCCAGTTGTGGAATCGTCCCATGACGAAGAACAGCTGCCCGTTCCAAATCATAGTTATTTTCAGCATCTTCCAACTCATGCTTGGCTTTATCGATCTCTGCCCGTTTATTGGAAACTGCATTGACTTCTTCTTTTTCCGTTTCCCACTGCATTTTCATGGTATTGACTTCTTCACGCAATTCCGCCAATTCTTCTTGTAAAATGCCTAAACGTTTTTTCGATGCATCATCGGATTCTTTTTTCAGTGCGGCTTCCTCGATCTCCAGTTGCATCAAACGTCGAGTGACCTGATCGAGCTCGGTAGGCATCGAATTCATTTCCACCCGAATCGTGGCACTTGCTTCGTCGATCAAATCGATGGCTTTGTCTGGTAAAAAGCGGTCCGTGATATACCGATCGGATAAGGTCGCAGCAGCAACAAGCGCATTGTCATGGATGTTGACGCCATGATGGATCTCGAACCGTTCTTTCAACCCACGTAAAATCGAAATCGTATCTTGAACGGTTGGTTCCTGTACCAACACTTTTTGGAAACGACGTTCCAAGGCTTTGTCCTTTTCCATGTATTGACGGTATTCATCAAGGGTGGTTGCGCCAATCGTATGCAATTCTCCCCTTGCCAGCATTGGTTTTAGTAAGTTTCCAGCATCCATGCTGCCTTCCGTCTTACCAGCACCTACAATATTGTGGATCTCATCAATAAAGAGAATGATCCGTCCATCGGCTTTTTTCACTTCTTGTAAGACGGCTTTCAAACGCTCTTCAAATTCACCTCGGAACTTGGCACCTGCGATCAAGGCACCCATATCCAGAGAAAAGATCGTTTTGTCTTTTAGGTTTTCTGGGACGTCTTTTCGCACGATCCGTTGAGCCAATCCTTCAACAATGGCTGTTTTACCAACTCCCGGTTCACCAATCAAAACGGGATTGTTTTTTGTTTTCCGAGAAAGGATGCGAATCACGTCGCGAATTTCTTCGTCTCGTCCGATAATGGGGTCCATTTTTCCGCTGCGGACTTGTTGGACCAAGTCAACGCCGTATTTTTCTAATGCTTTGTATTGTTCTTCTTGATTTTGTGAGGTCACACGATCCCCTCCTCTTAATGTTTCGATCGTTTGCTTGATTTCTTTAGCGGTGATTCCTTGTTTCTTTAAATACACCGTCAATGGATGATTTTTCAATTTCATCAACGCATAAAGGACGATTTCTGTGGAAAGATACTCGTCTTGAAATTCATTTTTTAATTGATCTGCCTCAGACAAAAGATGAAACAGATTTTGACTCATGGATTGACCATAACGAACATTTCCTCCTTCAACCGAAGGCAGTTCATCTAGTAGCTGGTCGACTTCCTTTTCAAATGCATCGACATCAAGGCCTGTATCCGTATAAAAATTGCGGCCGAATTGATTGGCTTGCAATAAAATCTTCCATAAATGCGGAATATCGATTTCTTGGTGGTGACGCGTCATGGCAATCTGCTGTGCTTCCGCGATGGCACTCTGTAATGTAGTCGTCATTTTTTCTGGGTTCATACTTTTCCCTCCCAAAATGGTAGTCAGAAAAATTAGTACGCTGCAAGCAGCTCCTTTTTTCTATTCTTCTATTATACAATATTGGTCAGTAATGGTCAAAAGATTTCCCTCGAAGATCAAGATTTTTTTCAGTATTCTTTCATGAAAATTGACAGATAGGAAGCCGCAATGGTATGCTAGGTCCTGATTGGTCAGGAACAATCGATTTTCCTGATCCTTTTGATCGCTCTTTGGCGATAGTTATTCAGTAAGATTATCTACTTAGCTGTAACGTCTACTGTTTACAGCTTTTTTATATGGAGGAAACGATGTTAACATTAACGAATATTAGCCAACAATTTGGCGACAAATTGCTTTACGAAGATGTTTCCGTTCAAATCAACCGTGGGGAAAAAGTCGGGTTGATTGGACGGAACGGCGCCGGCAAAAGTACTTTAATCAAAATCATTACAGGAGAAATTCTCCCAGACGATGGCTTTGTTCAATTTCCGAAAAATTTGAAAATGGGCTATTTGGATCAATATGTCAATGTTGATGAAACGCAATCGATCCGTGATTTTTTGCGCTCTGCCTTTGCAGAAGACTTCGAAAAAGAACAACAGATCGCAGATCTTTATACTGCTTATGGCGAAAGTCTTGACGATAAGCTTTTAGAAAAAGCCGGCGAATTGCAAAATCAATTGGATCAAGGAAATTTCTACCAAATGGATACATTGATCGATGATTTAGCAGAAGGATTAGGTATTTCGGTTCTCGGCATGGATACCCCCCTTGCTTCCTTAAGTGGTGGTCAACGCTCAAAATTGATCTTAGCAAAAATGCTGCTAGAAAAACCCGACATGCTGATTTTAGATGAACCGACCAACCACTTAGATGATGAGCATATCAAATGGCTGGTTGAGTTTTTACAGGACTTTACTGGTACCTACTTAGTCGTTTCTCATGATCGACAATTTTTGAATGAAATCACGACCCATATCATTGATATCGAATTTGGCAAGCTTTCTAAGTATACGGGGAATTTAGACAAAGCATTAAAGCTAAAAACGCTGCAAAATGAAAGTTATATGAAGCAATACGAAGCACAACAAGAGCATATCAAGAAAACCGAAAGCTATATCCGTAAATACAAAGCTGGTTCTCGTTCAACAATGGCAAAGAGTCGTGAAAAACAATTGGCAAAAATCGAACGTTTGACCCCACCCCAAGATGTCCCTAAACCGTATCTAGGATTTGATTTGGCACCGATCGTTACGACCTTGGCATTAGAGACGACCAATCTAGTGATTGGTTATGACCAAAAGCCTTTACTATCGCCAATCAACCTAACGATCCGCTATGGCGAAAAAATTGCGATTCGGGGATTTAATGGGATCGGTAAATCGACGTTGATCAAAACAATACTTGGTGTGATCCCTGCAATTGAAGGAACCGTTTCTTACCCACAGCATACAAAGTTTAATTACTTTTCTCAAGATCTTGACTGGGAGTATCCATTACAGACGCCTCTGCAATACCTCGAGGATCTTTTCCCAAAGGCAACCAACAAAGAATTGCGACGACAACTTTCTCGTGCGGGATTACCTAGCCAGCTTGCTCAAGAGGAATTGAAATTATTAAGTGGTGGCGAGCAGACAAAAGTGAAGTTAGCTGAAATGATGCTGATCAAAAGCAACTTTTTGATTCTTGATGAACCGACCAACCATATCGATCAAGACACGAAAAACAATTTGGAAGAAACCCTGGCAGCTTTCCCCGGAACCGTTCTGATCGTTTCCCATGAAGCTGAATTCTATGAATCCTTTGTTGATCGGATCATTGATTTGAAAGACTAAAAAAAACGCTTATCCTCTACTCGAAGATAAGCGTTTTTTTAACTTTCCACTTTTTCTTTTCTAAGCTCTGTCAGCTCTTGGCTAATGTCTTTGCGCTTTTCTTTCATTACATATGCAAAGCCAATAATGAAGGGCCAAATGAATGTCGCTAAGCGATACAGCAGCATAGAAGATGCTGCATCGACTGTGCCGACTAATGGACCAAAAAGCAGCATATAAATAAATTCAAAGGAACCGATCCCTGCCGGTGTTGGAATCACTCCGGACAAGACGACGGCAAAGCTGATGAAGGATAACGTCAACAAGAAATCGATCTCTGGGTGCTGCACGACAAGAATCACATAAGGGATCACGTACCAAGGCAGCATCTTCAAAAGATTCCAAAGATAGATGCGTAAAAAAGCGGTGCGGTCGGTAATGATTGCATTGACCGTTTCTCGCAAAGAATAGATCTGGGTGTTGCATTTGTCAACGATTCCTCTTAATGTCGCACTTTTGAACAGCTTATTACTGACGATCACAAAAAAGACTTGAATGTTGATACTGACAGAAAGTGCCAATAAAGCGGCAATGATCAAAAAGACGAGTACGATCCCCGCCAATATCACCCAAATCATATTCGGCGCATTGTCATAGAATAACGAGAATTGAATGATCAACCCAGCGATCGCATAAGTCAATATGGCAAACTTATACATCACCATGTGTAAGGTGGTGACCCCAACCCCTTGTGACAACTGCAAACCATTTTTACGATAAAAATTCACCTCTGAGATCAAGGTGCCCGCACCAAACGTCACGATCCGATAAAACCCACTGTAACAGACGGTTAGAAACCCCGCCTTGGTGGTGAATTCCGGTTGAAAAGTCACTGCGATCTCTTTAACTGTTCGTCCTTCAATCACTAGGTACAATGTGCCAAGCCCCATAACCAGTAAGACGACGAGAAAGCTGGTCTCTCTTAGCCCCGCTAAAATTTCCATCATCGAGTTACGGACAAAAAAATACATCACACCCAGAATGCCTACTAGTAAAAGTAAATTAAGGGCGAACTTCACTTTAGTTTTCATATTAACTCCTTGCTTGTTAAACCGAATTTATGCAAAAAAGACCATCAGCAGGATAGCAAAAACGGTGCCGAAAGCAAAAAAGAAATAAAACTTCTTCTTTCTTGTTTTGTGGCGAAACACGCGTTGCGCGATCAAACCGCCTAATCCGCCGCCAATCGCCCCCATAAAAAGGAGATTTGCTTCGGGAACCCGCCAACCTTGTTTTACTGCCTGATATTTATCATAACCCATCAGACAGAAAAGATAAAGATTGACTGCAATTAAATAAAACCACAATGGATTGTAAATCAGTGCATCCATCCATTTCCTCCATATGATTGATCGTAGGGACCATTATTTTGATTCTTGTGCTTCCTCAGGTACCAACATCGTCAACCCGTGCTTGATGACTTTCATCTCGATTGGCAGATCATCCGTTGGATCGCCGTCGGTCCGAGTATGAACCGTTTTTTCTTTCGCCTTGATCGAGACCTTTGCGGCAGTGAAGTATTCAACACTTGGCACTTTGGCAATTCTACCATGAATGATTCTTGGCAAATACAAAATAAACCGTAAAATGTTCAATTTTGGCAAAAGAATAACATGGAACAAGCCATCGTCAGGTTTTGCTTCTTCATCAAAGTTCTTAAACCCACCTGCTGAATTCGACATGACGATCGTCAGTAATTGACTTTTCCCTTGCCATTTCCGTTCGTCAGCGATGACTTCCAATTTGTATTGTTTCTTTTTGATCAACAGATGAATGAACCGTTTCATAAACGCCAACGGACCGTAATGTTGTTTTTCTTCTTGGGAAGTTGCTGCTGCAGTATCTGCTAAAAGACCAATAGTCATCGTCGAGATCATTACTTGATCATTGACCATCCCATAATCGATCGGACGTCCAACCCCTGTTAAAATATTCTCAAACGCTTCTTCTGGCTTGACTGGAATACCTAACATTCGAGCGAAGTTATTTACCGTTCCTCCAGGAATGATCCCGATCTTCAGCTCATCCAGCTTTTCTTTGAATGTTTGCAGCCCATGATGGATCGTTCCATCCCCACCAATAATAACAATCGTATCGACAGCATGTTTCTTGGCTGCCTCTTTAACATCCTCAGGGTCAACATCGGGATTTGAAGCTTGTAAAAACACTTGATGCTCATCGCCTTGTTCACTCACATAGGCTTGGAATTTTTCTGCTGTTTCTTTTGCTTCACTTTTCCCCGCTGTATCGTTGTATAATACGAGAATTTTCATCCTATTCACATCCTAATAAAAGGCCGGGCCTTACGCAATACCTGCGTGAAGAGTTCCCAGCCCTAAAGTTGTTCTTTTCTTTCAATGAAGAAGCTGCTGCTATGCTTGCGCATTCAGTTCGGCGATTTTCACGATCACATCGGTCGCTTTCATCATTGATTGTAGTGAGACGAACTCATAACGTCCATGCATATTTTCTCCACCAGCAAAGATATTCGGGGTTGGAATCCCTAGATAGGAGATTTTCGAGCCATCCGTACCACCACGGACAGGTTCTGTCATCGGTGTGATTCCAACTGCTTTCATCGCATCTTTCGCTAAATCAATGATGCTCATATCTTTTTCGATGATTTCTTTCATGTTGTAGTATTGATCATATAGATGTACGTGCACTCGTGGTTCATCAAAGCGGGCATTCAAGCTTTCTTGAACCGCTAATAATTGTGCTTTTCTTTCTTCAAAACGACTCCGGTCATGATCTCGAATAATGTATGCCATTTTCGCTTCTTCTACTGAACCACTAAGGCTCATCAAATGGAAGAACCCTTCTGTCCCTTCGGTTTTCTCAGGAACTTCATCAGCAGGTAGCGCATTTTGAAAATCGACTGCTAGTTGCAAGGCGTTGATCATGGTGTCTTTGGCTGTTCCAGGGTGGACATTTTTTCCTTGGATCGTAATTTCAGCTTGCGCCGCATTGAAGGTTTCGTATTGCAATTCTCCTACTGGACCGCCATCCATTGTATAGGCAAAATCAACATTGAAATCTTCCACATCGAACTTATCTGCACCAACACCAATTTCTTCATCAGGGCCAAAAGCGACTTTGATTTCCCCATGCTTGATCGTTGGGTTTTTCAGTAAAATTTCCATGGCTGTCATGATTTCTGCAATACCTGACTTATCATCAGAACCTAATAAAGTGGTACCATCAGTAGTGATCAAGGTTTCCCCAGCATAATTTTTTAAATTCGGAAAATCTTTTGTGTTTAATGTGTATTTTCCTTCTTTATCTAATTTAATGGTCGATTCGCCATCGTAATTTTCGATGATCTGCGGATCAACATTTTCTGCATTAAAATCGGCGGTATCCATATGGGCGATAAAACCGATGGAGCGCACGTCATGATCGACGTTACTTGGTAATGTTGCGATCACGAAACCATTGGATTCATTGTAATGAACATCGCTTAATCCTAATTCTTCAAGTTCTTTTTGCAGTTCTTTAGCAAACGCGACCTGTGTTTGGGTGGAAGGTGTTGTGGTGCTTGTCGCATCTGAGCGAGTTTCTGTTTTGACATATTTTAAAAAGCGAGGCAATAAATTTTCGTACATAAAAGATTCTCCTATCTATAGTCAAATGGATTTGTTGAAGTGGTGGAAGGAACAAAGGTCACAGCCCAGTTCTCTTCTGCTTTCCACTGATTGAATTTCTCAATAAACCGAGGAATACATTCCTTTTCGATGTTGTGCCCTGGATCGATCGCGATCAACCCATTGGCTTGCATGTCATGGGCGAAATGGTAACTGATATCGCCAGTGATGTACACATCCGCTTGATGGCGTAAGGCATCGGAATAAAACGATTGGCCACTGCCGCCGCAAATGGCGATTCGCTGAATTTTTTCAGGTGCGTTAGGAAAACTGACAACACGTAAAGCAGTCAAACCAAACCGCTCTTTGACACGTGCGACAAACTGATCAATGGAAAGAGGCTCAGCGAGGTTGCCAACCCGTCCGATTCCATAGGTCTTCGGCAAATTGTCTAAGGCATACAGATCATAGGCTGGCTCTTCGTAAGGATGAGCAGCGATCATTGCCGAAAGGACCTTTTTCTCGATCGTTTCTGGAAAAATGACTTCGATTTTCGCTTCTTGCACCTGTTCTTCTTTTCCAATCTCACCGATGGCAGGATGCGCCGCTTGCTGTGGCGTAAAGCGACCGGTGCCAATCAATGAATAGCTGGTGTTTTGGTAATTGCCTTGCTGACCAGCACCAGCTTTTCCTAATGCCTTTCGCAATGCTGGTGCCGATTCAACAGGTGTAAATACAGCTAACTTCTTCATTTTTACTTGATGGGTTTGCTTCAAGTACGTATCTGGTTCAACTTCTAGCAGTTCACAAAACCAATCGTTCAAACCGTCTTCAATAATATCCATATTGGTGTGGGCGGCGTAAACGGCGATATCATGCTTGACGAGATCCATCAACATCTTTTGTTGCGGATCATCGGTCAGCAAGCGGTTCAAAGGGCGAAAGATCGGTGGATGTTTCGCGATGATCAAGTCGATCTTTTTCTCGATGGCTTCGGTTACCACTTCTGGACGGACATCAAGGGTCATCATGACTCGCTCGAGGGGTTTGTTTAATGTACCAACATGCAGACCAACAGGATCGCCTTCTTCTGCCAACCATAATGGGCAATATGCTTCAAAGCGTTTGATAAATTCTTGACCAGAAATCATGCCAGTACCTCCTTGATCCATTCGATTTGTTCTTTCAACTCATTCATTTTCTCAGCAGGTGGTTCTTTGGCTTTCTCTAACTCTTTGACCACTCGTTGACGCTGCTTCAATTCATGCTGCCATTTTTTATAAAAAACTGGATTTTTTTCTTTTAATAAAAAGGGACCAAAAAATAATTGCTGGGGCGTGTACGTCGCTTTTCCAGTTTCCGCAACGATGATTTCGTAATTTTTGTCATTTTCTTCTAACAGCACTTCATGAATGATCGTAAAATTGTGATCAACGAGCCATTCCCGCAAGGTTCTTTCGCCAACATTCGGTTGTAAGATCAAACGTTTGACCCCCGCTAAGCGATTTTTTCTGCTGCCTTCTTCTAAAATAGAGCGAATCAAAGTCCCCCCCATTCCAGCAACAACAACCGTGTCGATTTTATCTGCTGGCTGAATAGCGTCCAATCCGTCTGCTAAGCGCACCACGATCTTCTCTGTTAGCCCGTTTTTACGTACTTGTTTACTGGCAGAATCATAAGGTCCTTGAACGACTTCTCCAGCTACAGCATAAGTGATTTTGTTCTGCAGCATCAATGCCACAGGTAAATAAGCATGGTCGGAGCCGATGTCGGCGATACGTGCTTGGTCGGGAATTTGTTCGCCCACGCAAGCCAAACGATCCGATAATGCATGTTCGTTCATATTGTCACTCCTTCTTTCGTAGTATAACACGCTTTCCATAAATAGAAAAAAATGTGCGTCTTGACTGTGGTGCCATTGCCAAGGCGCACATTGCATTAATCGTTCACTAATTCAACCTTTTGAATCGAGTTACCGGGAATTTGCGGTGGGATCGACATCGTCATGATCGGGACGCCTTGCAGCGACACTTGGACTTTGTCTCCTTCAACTAACTCCTCGATCTCTCCTGAATAGGCCTCGATAGGGACATGGAGAATGACCCCATCATTTTGAAAACTTTGGACGACTTGATCCTCATCTTCAACTGCCGCTACGTCTTTCAAAAATAATTGAAAGGTATCATCTGAACCTGCTCGGGCATCTTCTTGAATAATACCAGTAAAAACCGTCGCTGTTTCGCTCTCTGAAGAACTATTGGCAACGGAACTAGCATTCTCACTTGATTCAGAAGGCGTGTTATCGCCACTTGATGCATTGTTGTTTTCGGGACTGCCACAAGCCGTTAACAGCAGCACTGCTGCTAAGGACAAGCCTAGAATCACTTGTTTTTTCATCATCTTCTTCCTCCAGTAATGGTTTTTTTAGGCATCATTTCGTCGATTTTTGCCCGTCATTTGGATCTCTTGTGTCAAATAACGAATACGCTCCATAATACGTTTGGCTTTCAATGGTTCGGATTCGCCGCGTTGCGTTACTGAAAGATGCTGCTCCAACTCATGCATAGTAAAATTCGAGGTAAAGAACGTCGGGAGTTGCTCTTGCATTCGGTATTGTAGAATCACACCGAAGACTTCATCACGAATCCAACTGCTCATCGCATCCGCACCGATATCATCCATCATTAAAATTGGGGCTTTTTTCACTGCGTTCAGCTTATCCCCCACCTGATCTTTGCCGATTGCTTGTTTCATCTCTACTGCAAATGTCGGGAAGTGAACCAATGTCGTCGTGTAGCCTGCCTCCGCTAAATCTCTGGCGATCGCGCCAAGCAGATAGGTTTTTCCGATCCCAAAACTCCCTACAAAGTAAAGTCCTTTATGAAACTCCTGTGGATTGGCTGTCAACTCACTAATAAAATCAACGGCAGCTGCGATGGCCTCCATTCGGCCAGGCGTTTGCTGATAATCTGCAAAACTTGCTTCTTGTATATCTTTAGGCATATCCATCGCTTTGATGCGGCTGCGAATTTCTTCTTGTTTCTGATATGCCAGTAGTTCTTTCGTTGGTACATAGGTGACGTCAATAAAATGAAAATTTAACGCTAAGCGCGGCTCATAGCCCGGTGCGATCATGGATGGATCATTGATGCGGAATTTCCGCTTTTCTTGGACGAACTCATACAGTTTCGCATAGCTTTTTTGAATATCTGCTTCGGTCAATACCTCTTCATTTTCGGCAATAAACGCTTTGACATCAGGATCTTGTAAAACCTCTGCCATCATTGCTGAAAACTGATCACGGTAATTGCGTTTATCCAATAGTTTTCCTAAGTTTTTCCCTACATCTTCCATTACTTGTCACCAGCTTTCTTATGCAAGTAGTTTTGCAGTTTTTTATCTAATTCTGCTTGTCGCTCTGGCGTTAAGGCTGTCTCTTCCACTGGTTTTTCAGCCCAAGAAGGCAGCTTTTCTTCGCGAATGATTTTTTTGCCGCTGGTTTGTGGTCGGCTGCGTTTTTCCTTGGCACTTCGAACAAGGCTCCGAACATGTTTGATGGCATCTTCTGCCGTGCCAATTTTTAATTCTGACCACTGGGCGGCGATATTGTTCACATAATTCCCTGACAAAGCGGCATTGTTTTGGACCACCAAGACATAATGAACCAGAACATTGATCACACTATTAGGCAATGGTGACCGTTCGACAAGGCTCTTGATCAGCCATTGTTCTGAATCCGTCATAAAACTGTTTTTCTCCGCTTTGATCGCCTTGAGAAAAGCGATTGGTGCATTGTTCTCACTTTCTTGAATCAATAACACATCATTTTCTGAAAAACCATTCTGTTTTAAGGTATTGAAGCGGCGCAACTGACTTTCCGCTTGGGGATCTTCTCTTTTTGATGTTTTCGTAAATGTTTGTCGTGATTTCTTCATGATGGCTTGTTCCAGCTTCTTCTGGTCGACCTCGCCTGTTGTCAAAGAAACATTGTCCGCCATCAAATCCAACAATTCCAACACATCATAGCCATATAAAGAATGGTATAGAACTAACTTTTGTCGAAAACTTGGTGTGAAATTAGCGGCACGGATATACCGACGCTGCGCTTCATATAAAAGAAAGTCCCAATCCAACTGCTTTTCATCAAGCACCAAGTTCGCATTGGTTTCTTGAAAGGAATCACTGACTGCCTGTAACGTTTCTTCATGTGAAGCAAAACGTGCGGTATTTAACCCATAGGCGGCTGAGAAGGATTGGGTCACTTCCTGATAATCGGTCAAGGAACACTGCTTTGGTTGATACAGCTTGACCAGCTGATCAAATTTACGCTCTCCGACTCTTTCCAACAACAGATAGGCATACAATTCATCTTGAAAAAACGCTGCTGGATGGACCGGTTCTTGCAACCAATACAGATACGAGCTTACGTTTTGAGCATCTGCTTTCTCATAAGACTTTAGCAAGCCGATGCCCTCTAAGTTTTGCTTGGCTTTTATGAAGCGAGGCATTCCCGCATTCATGGCATTCAAGATATCTAGATGCACGGACGTCATCGACTCCTCGCCAGAAAAGCTTTGGGCTTGGACATCGCTTGCGAGTGTCAAGTACAACGCTAAAGCATCACTTTCAATAATTGGTTGATACAAATAAATGAGGGCGTCTTTTCCTTCCGTTGTAAGTGGACGGCTTTTGAACACTTTGTACGATTGATTCGGTAAACTATTGCCCACTTGTTGTCCCCCTCTATTCTTGTGGTTCTTTCGCTTTTTCGACGATGTCTTGTAGTTCTTTCAAGAAAACTGACATGTCTTTAAACTGGCGATAGACACTGGCAAAACGGATATAAGCGATCTCGTCTAAATCAACTAAATCTTCCATCACATACTCACCAATCTGTGTTGTAGAAATTTCATTTTCACCAAGAGCACGAACACGACTTTCCACATGATCGACGATCGTTTCCATCTGATCCATTGTCACTGGACGTTTTTCAGCAGAACGAATCAAGCCCCGTAGGATTTTTTCGCGATTGAATTCTTCACGGGCACCATTTTTCTTAATGACAAGTAGGGGTGCCTCTTCGATACGTTCAAATGTTGTAAAGCGATAGCCGCAATTTTCGCATTCACGACGGCGGCGAATCACACGTCCATCATCGGCTTGTCGACTATCAACTACCCTAGAATTGTTATGATGACATTTTGGACATTGCATAGTTCCACCTCATTTTCTCTCTTATGCGCTTACGTATTTACGTAAAGTCATCGGTTTCTATGATTAATTATAACATGAAATCCGTTGGTACAATAGCCAAAGTGGTTTATTCTGTTCATTTATTACAAAATTTAAATAATGTTATAACTACTGTTTTTTTGAATTTGAAAAAACGGCAGAAATTTTTCTGCCGTTTCATTTCGTTATTTATCTTTCATTTGCAGCAAAGAAACAAAGTCATGCAAATTTGCTGGCTGTTCCATCTGCTGATTGCACCGTTGGCTATCCCGGCAAATATAGTTCCCCCGTTTGGTATACGTTCCATCGCCATTGCTTTTCGTCAAAGAAAGAAACATCGAGACATTCCCCTCATGCTGACACAAGGGACAGATTCCTTTTTTGACCTCGGTTGAGACATGACCGTGAAGTCCTGTAAACCCTTCTTCAGTGGCAATGATCATAAACTTGCTTTGACTACCGATATCATCCCAAGAAAGATAGATGGTCTCTTTTAAATCAACGGAAGCAAAATCAGGTATTTTCAGTTTTTTTACTTTCCGAAACATTTTTTCAATTTGTTTTGTTGTCGGTACCTGAAAGGGTCGGACGTACTCTTTGAGCTCTGTTAACAGCTCATTGCTGCGACTGATCGTCATCCCTGGTTGAAAGAAAGCAGCTAAAATTTCACGTGGCGCTGTTTCTTCTTCAGGAAAAAATTGTTCTATGGCGTCTTTTGTCATCGTTTCAACCGTTTTGATCGTTCGAGGATCATTGACCGATTGATACGTTCGTACTAATTGGTATACTTGATGTTTAATTGAATGAAATTGGTAAGGTTCGATCATAAAAAAGCCTTCTTTCTAATTTTCCGTTTCCTATTGCGGCTGTTCTACTTTCTTGACAGTCGTACACAATGCATAAATAAGCATTTGATGACCACCTCCCAATTTCTTTGCTTCTTTCCATGCGATCTTAATGGATTATAATGAGAGGTTGAGAAATTGTCAACTGTGTAGGTGGTTGTCTTTCAACCTCTCTTGTCTCATTAACCCAAAAATGCCTCGTCTAGAAGACGAAGGCATCCATGTTTGTTTATAATTTATCTTCAATTCCTGTGTAATGCTTCAGCTGGTCTGCATCCCGTCGATCATTCGAAGAAATTTTATTTGCATCGGGATTTTCAGCTCGCAATAGTTCTTCGCTGCTGACATTTTCAGGGGTGGTTCGATCATTGCGGGCATCACGCTCATCATTTTGATCATCTAGTTCATTGACTCGTTTTTGATCGTGCTCTTTCTTGATTTGACCTTCTTGTGCTTGTTCTTTTCCAGAGTGGGCAAGTTCTTCATTGTTGGTCCACTCACCGATTTTTTCTTTGGCTTTGCCAACGATCACATCTTTTTCATCTTTAAAAGTACCCATAGTTATCATCCCTCCTGTATAGTTTCATCATAACAAGCATTCTGATTTCTGACAAAAGATATGAATGCGATACCAAACAGTCAGCAAAATGTTTTTCTTTATGCTATAATATGAGCGATTATTTTCTGAATTTTCTTACAACTGGAGGTGAAGAACCTGTTTAAGGTTCGACAATAGATGACAATCCTCGATTTCCAACAGGTTTCATTCGTTCGCGACAAGAACTATTTATTAAAAGCGATCAATTGGCAAGTGAAAAAAGATGAGCATTGGGCGATTTTAGGTCTGAATGGTGCTGGCAAAAGTTTATTACTCCAAATGATCACGGGAAGTTTATGGCCTTCTTCTGGTCAACGAACAGTCTTAGGGGAGCGTTACGGAAAAACGTCTGTGCCCGATCTTCAACGGCGCATTGGTTGGGTCAGTTCAGCGCTGCAAAGCAAGTTTTATGGTCGCGATCTTGCCGAAGAGATCGTTCTTTCCGGGCTTTATTCCAGTATTGGTCTTTATGAGTCCTACGAAGAAGAGCAGCTGATCCAAGCAAAAGAGCTTTTGGCTGACTTAGGTTTATCGCATCTGATCCATCGTTCCTATCACGTCCTTTCTCAAGGGGAAAAACAATTTGTCATGATCGCACGGGCCATGATGGCACAACCAGAGATCCTCATTTTGGACGAACCTTGTACGGGCCTTGATTTATTTGCGCGAGAAGAACTGCTAACCCGTCTGCAGGCTTTTTCACAGCTGCCGAATACGCCGACTCTTCTTTACGTTACCCATCATACGGAAGAGCTACTACCGATTTTCACTCATTTGCTGATGTTAAAAAACGGCAAAGTCCACGCCGCTGGTCAACGAGAGACGATTTTTACTGAGGAGGTTCTCACCTCTTTTTATGATCAGCCGATCGTTCTTCACCCCTTTTCCAGCAATCGCGTGATCGTGACCCCAAAATAAATCAGGGCTGGTACTTTGATGTTTAACCATTCATACACGATCGTCTTACTTTCCAAACCAAACAGTTTCCGACATGTTTCGGCTCTATAATTTATGGGACTGATGAATCAGAATTGATTCTTCAGCCCCATTTTCATTTTAGGTATTAAAAAACATATCGTTCTCTAGTATGATTAAATCACCACAAAATAAACAACTGAGAGGACGATATGCTATATGAATGATTCTATCAAAAAAATGCTGAGAATAATAGAGAAAGATTTGATGATTACAGAGGTCTCTTACGAGACCCTTCAGAAGAAAAAGACGTTGGTCGTCGATGCTGTTCTCTCGCCTACTCCTCGTGCTTGTAGAAGTTGTGGTTCTACTGTGGTAGATGGAAACGGGAAAGCAATTATAGTGAAAAATGGGAAGAAGGAAATGATTGTCCGTTTTGAACAATACAATCATATGCCTTTAGTTATGCGCCTAAAAAAGCAGCGCTATACCTGTAAAAACTGCCGAACCCATTGGACGGCTCAAAGTTATTTTGTCCAACCCAGACATTCAATCGCAAATCATGTTAGATATAAAATTGCTTCTTTACTGACTGAAAAAGTATCTTTATCTTTTATTGCGAAAAGCTGTCAGGTATCTTTGACCACCGTTATTCGTACATTGAAAGAGTTTAAAAGCTATTTGCCAAAACAATCTAAGAAGATTCTCCCAAGAGTATTGATGGTTGATGAATTTCGTTCGCATGCTTCCATAGAAGATAAAATGAGCTTTATTTGCGCAGATGGCGAAACAGGAAAATTAATAGATGTTTTGCCTACGCGTAAATTACCCCGATTAACAAGCTATTTCTCAGGTTGTACTAATCCGGAAGAAGTAGAATTCTTGGTGACAGACATGAACGCCGCCTACTTCCAGCTCACCAAACGTGTTCTGCCAAATGCGAAAGTAGTGATTGATCGGTTTCATATTGTCAAACACATGAATCAAGCGTTCAATGAGTTGCGTATCCGTGAAATGAATGAACTTCGTAAAGCAGGACAGAAAAGCCAAGCAGAAAAACTGAAAAAGAACTGGCGCTTTTTGCTAAAAAATCGTGCAAACATCAACCATTATGAATACAAAACATGGAAAAGTTTCCGAGCGCCAAAATACCCATTTCTTACTGAAGCAATGATGATTGATCGATTGCTTGAGTTTTCTGCGCCCCTAAAGGAGGCGTATCCCTTTTTTCATGAATTAGTTGAAGCCTTTCGAGACAAAGACCCTGACTTATTTTTCTCCTTATTGGCAGAACTTCCCGAAACGTTAGATGACGGCTTTCGAGAAAAGCTTCAAAACCTTCTTACCCATGAAGAAGGCATCACCAACGCAATGATCTATCCTTATTCCAATGGAAAAATAGAAGCGAAGAATACCCACATAAAGACAATGAAACGAGTATCCTACGGATTTAAATCATTCGAGAACATGAGAATTAGAATCTTTTTGATCAATCAATTAATCAATGTAAGATAACAAAAAAATCTGAGCCAGAATGTGGTTCATTCTGACCCAGATTTGATTTTACACAACTCATCAGTCCTTATTGACAAAGAGCCCATGTTTCAGCGCCAGTTGTTTTTTAGAAATGATAGGGCTAAGTTTGCTATTGAAAGACAAATAGCAGGTTCCCTTTTGCTGAAGGGAACCTGCTGTCTTATCTATTTGTTTAAGGATGCTAACCAATCATCGATCTGCTGATTGAGTTGGGCGATCGTTCCTTGATTATCAAAGACAATATCGGCTCGTTGTTTCTTTTTCTCAATTGAAAGCTGACTGTCGATTCGTTGTTGCGCTTCTTGCTCACTCAGTTGATTACGTGCCATCAACCGCTCTTTTTGAAGCGCTTCTGGCACATAAACGACTGCGGTTTGATCCATGTATTGGTCGTAGTCGGCTTCATATAACAAAGGAATGTCAACGATCAACAAAGGCACCTGCTGTTTTTTTTCTTCGATCTGAGACAAAATCTCTTGTCGAATAAATGGCGACAGCGTCTGATTCAGCAAGCGACGTTTTTCTGGGTCATTAAATATCAGGGCACCGAGGGTTTGCCGATCCAGGTGCCCGTCATCGGTCAAAATTTGCGGACCAAAGGCTTGTGTCACCGCCTGCAAGCCCTCCGTATTCGGTTCAACGACTTCTCTGGCGATGATATCGGCATCAATAATCGGTAAGCCCAGTGAGCGAAAATGCGCGACTGCGGTACTTTTCCCAGTGGCGATCCCGCCAGTGACCCCTAAGACAAAGCTCATTTGCTAGACCTCACATGCAATTTTTGGCACTGAGGACAAAAGTGCGTCCCCCGTTGGGCAACTTTGGTCTTGACGATTGGTGTCCCGCATCGCCCGCAAGGATTGCCCGTCTGGCCATAGACATTTAATGACATTTGGAATTTTCCTGCTTCGCCCAACGCATTGAGATAGGTCCGAATGGTTGTCCCCCCTGCTTCAACGGCGCGTTCCAAGACATCGATGATCGCTTGATGCAACACGTTGGCTTCTGCTGGAGTTAGCGAATCTGCTGGTTGTTCGGGATGGATCTTCGCTTGCCATAGCGCCTCATCTACATAAATATTACCCAAACCAGTCACAAGTTTTTGATCTAACAAAAGGGGTTTGATGGCTTTTTTGGACCGCTTTAAGCCTTGCTCAAATGCTTCCAATAAAAACAATTCAGGCTTAGGCTCAGGACCTAATTGCATGATGCCTTTATAGGCTGCGCTTTGGTCTTTATCCACTAAAGTCATACGACCAAATTTTCTTACATCATGGTAATTTAACTGACTGCCATCCGTAAAATGGAAAATGACATGTGTATGTTTATCGACAATCGGGTCTGACTCAAAATACTCGTACTTACCTTCCATTCGTAGATGAGAGATCAGATCATAATCTGTCAATTTAAAAATCAAAAATTTTCCACGTCGTTCAAATCTTTCAAAACGTTGCCCTTTCAACAGTGCCGAAAAGATCGGCACTTCAGGACTTTCGATGATTCGTGGCCAAAGGATCTCGACCGATTCGATCGTTTTATTTAAAACAAGTTTTTCAAGTCCTTTGCGGACCGTTTCAACTTCTGGTAATTCAGGCACCTCTGTTCACCTCATTTATTTTGCATCGTACCATGTTTTGCCCCAATTGCTGTCTGTCAGTAAAGGGACATGCAATGCAACGGCTTGCTCCATCACTTCTTTCACTAAAGCGTCAAGACGAGGCAATTCAGATTCAGGTACTTCAAAGACTAGTTCATCGTGTACTTGCAGCAGCATCGTTGCTGCTAATTTTTCTTCTTTCAAACGTTTCGCCAAATCGATCATGGCAATCTTTAAGATATCTGCCGCACTGCCTTGGATCGGTGTATTGATGGCGGTTCTTTCCGCAAAAGTCCGAATATTGAAATTGCGCGAATTGATATCAGGTAGGTAACGACGGCGATGATACAAGGTTTCAACGTACCCTTTGTCCTTCGCCTCACGAACCACATCCTCCATATACGTTTTCACACCAGGATATTTTTCAAAATACGTATCAATGTATTGTTGGGCGGCTTTTCTGGTGATTCCTAGATTCTGGGATAAGCCATAATCGGAAATACCATAAACGATACCAAAGTTGACCGCTTTGGCTTGACGACGCATATTTGGGGTCACATCTTCTGCTTTTTCGATACCAAAGACTCGCATCGCTGTGCTTGAGTGGATATCTTGACCTTCGATAAAGGCTTCTTTCAAATGGGTATCATCTGAGATATGTGCCAACACTCGTAATTCGATTTGAGAGTAGTCAGAAGAATAGATCACCCAATCAGCTTCTCGCGGCACAAAGGCTTCACGGATCTTTCGACCTTCTTCTAAACGAATCGGAATGTTTTGCAAGTTCGGATCGACAGAACTTAAACGACCAGTTTGGGTCAAGGTTTGTACATATCGTGTATGGACTTTGCCATCACCTTGGATCACTTTTAATAAGCCTTCTACATAGGTTGATTGGATCTTAGCGATTTGACGATAAGTCAAAATGTCTTCAACGATCGGTGCTTGCTCTTTTAGTTGTTCTAACACATCGACGGCTGTCGAATAGCCAGTCTTGGTTTTTTTGATGACTGGTAAGCCCATTTTTTCAAATAAGATCACACCCAGTTGTTTCGGTGAGTTTAAGTTGAAGGTTTCACCAGCTTCGGCGTAGATTTTTTCTTCAATTTCATGCAACCGTTGCGCAAATTCGCCCTTCATCTGATGCAAGCGAGACGCATCAACTTTGATTCCAGTAATCTCCATATCAGCTAAAATCATTGATAAAGGCAATTCCATTTCTTCAAATAGCGCTGTTTGATTCTTCGCTGCCAATTCTTCCGTAAGCTTTGGTGTTAGGTTCGTAATCGCTGCTACTTTACGGGCTAAATGAGCAAAGAAATCTTCCTCATCCGCTGGCAAACCTTTTTTCGCACCTTTTCCATAAATCGCTTCATCCGATTGGATCGCATCATAGCCATAGTGAGCGGCAACACCTGCGATGTCATTATTCGTATCATTCGTGTCTAAAAGATAAGCTGCCAATAAAACATCAAAAGCGATTCCTTTTGGTGCTGTCGTGTATCGGTTTAATGCCACGTACGTGCGTTTGGCATCATAGACGAACTTTCTACGCTCCTCGTCTTTTAACCAATTGGTAAAGACTGGACTTTCAAACAATTCTTCACGATTGCTGACATAAATTTTTTCTTGATTGCCCCAAGCAACACCGACGATGTCTTCCAAATGATAGTTATCCCCCATCATCTCGACATACAATGCCGTGTCTCCTTGGAACATATCTTCTGTTACTTCTTCAACGACCGAAAATAAAATGTCTTCCATCTCAACTGGTTCAGCTGTAATCTGCAACTTCTCTAAGAAGCTATTAAAGTTCATTTCTTGGTAGAATGGCACCAATTTCTCTAAGTCTTTGCCTTCATATTTCAGTTTGTCGACATCGACCTCAATGGGCGCATCCACATCGATGGTTGCTAACTGTTTTGAAAGAAAGGCGATCTCACGGTCATTGATCAAGTTTTCTTTCATCTTGCTTTTTTTCATTTCATCGATGTGTTCATAGATCCCCTCAACGGAGCCATATTCCTTCAATAGCTTGATGGCTGTCTTCTCACCAATTTTGGTGACACCAGGAATATTATCGGAAGCATCACCAGCTAGTCCTTTCATGTCGATGATTTGTAAGGGCGTTAGGCCGTCATATTTTTCAGCCACATGAGCGGGTGTATAACTTTCAATTTCGCTAACTCCTTTGACCGTAATGTCAACTTTCACGTGCTCCGTTGCCAGCTGGGTCAAATCGCGATCGCCAGATAAAACGACAACGTCAAACAGCTCCTTGTCGACTTTATTCGCCAATGTGCCAATAATATCATCGGCTTCGTAATTATCTAATTCGTAATATTGAACACCTAACGCGTTGATCAATTCGCGAATGTAAGGCATTTGTTCTTTAAATTCCCCAGGGGTTTTTGAACGTCCGCCTTTATAGTCTTCATACATCGCTGTCCTGAAGGTGGTTTTTCCAGCATCAAAAGCCACTAAAACATGTGTTGGCTGTTCTTTTGCCATCACATTTTCAAACATAGTATGAAACGCATAGATGGCATTTGTGTGCAGCCCATTGGCATTTTTAAACCGTTCTAATGAATTATGCAACGCAAAAAACGCGCGAAAAGCCACACTATTTCCATCAACGAGTAGTAATTTATTTTTTGGCATTTGATTACTCCTTTTCTCAAAAAGTTCCTCTTTATTCTATCAAAGAACGGGCACAAAAGCGATGAATTGCTTTGTTTTCTCTCTCATTTTATACAAAAAAAAAGGCGAGTTTCCTCGCACTTTTTTTAGTTGTTTTTTCCAAAGATTCGCAATAATGCAAGGAATAAGTTGATAAAGTCCAAATACAGTTGTAATGCCATGAAAACGGCCACTCCTGTATTTGCGCCACCATTCGTTGCGAAGTATACATTGCGGATTTGCTGATTGTCATAGGCGGTGATCCCCATAAAGACAAAGACGGTCACGATCGATAAGAAAAAGTCAACCGGTTGACTGCGTAAAATAAATACATTCAAGAGCGTCGAGATGATGATCCCGAGCAACAGACCATAGCCGATACGACCAACTACACTTAGATCCCGTTTGGTCATGATCCCAAATGCTGACATGACACCAAAAGTGACAGCTGCTGAAACAAATGCTCCCACGATCGATCCAAAGTCATAGATCATCAGTGTCACAGATAAGGTCAATCCATTCAAGAGCGAATAGACTAAAAAGCCAGCAACGGTCAAGGACGGATTTTTCTGCGCCTTCACCCCTAATACAATAACTAGAATGATCTGTAAGATCCAAAGACCAGTAAATCCTAGCGGAAAGTTGCTGATAAATTGCAGGGTTTGCGCTTGAAAGACTTCCCCAAATATATAGGCTGAGATCGCACTGATCGCAAGCCCAACGCCGAAGAATAAATACACTTTTGAATAAAAGCGATTTAAGCCTTGGGCTTGGACGGTTTCATTATTTAAATTATTCATCTTGTTGTTCCTCCTCATTTTCTGCTACTGCTTTTGGCGGCTGGACCATGACCACAGCATCTAAAATACGATGATCTTCTGTGTTGATCGCTTCAACTGAAATAGTTACCACGTCTTTCATTTTATCCACTTTGATCACTTCGAATTCAAAGGTCAACGTTTCATAATGATATACAGGTTCAATAAAGTTTACCGAAAAATTGACTACATGAGAGCCAGGACCAGGCAAATGTTTCGATACGGCACTGGTAATGATCCCCATCAACATAATGGATGGTACGATGGGACGCTGGTACTCAGTTTTTTGTGTGTAGTCATGTTGTATATACAAAGGATTGGCATCATTAGTCAGCCCTAAATATAACAGCAGTTGATTGTCTTCGATCGATTCTGTTAAGGATAACGAATCGCCTTCCTCGATATCTTCAATACTTTTTCCTATTTTTCGCGGTTTCCCTATATTCAAAATTTAATTCCTCCAAAAAGAATAGTTTCATCTGAGTATATTCTATCAGATGCCGACAAAAGTGCAAGTTCGCGGTGCTGCTTTTGCAAAAACTTCATATGTAAAAAACTCTTGCAGCAAACACGCCACAAGAGTCTTTGATTACAATACGTTACGAGTTGTATTGCTTAATAGTTTTTCATAGGCTGTTTCAAATTTTTGCACATCGCCTGCTCCCATGAAAATCACGACAGCATTTTGATGATCCAATAGCGGAGATACGTTCTCTTCTTTGATCACAGTTCCGCCTTTTTGGATTTTCTTGCCTAGATCTTCAATTTTAACATCTCCTCGTGATTCACGAGCAGATCCAAAAATGTCACATAGATAGACATGGTCTGCAAGATCCAATGCTTCCGCAAATTCATCCATCAAAGCGATCGTGCGGGTAAAGGTATGTGGCTGGAAGACAGCAATAATTTCTTTCTCTGGATATTTTTGACGAGCGCCATCGATCGTTGCTTTGATTTCTGCAGGATGGTGGGCGTAGTCGTCCACGATCGTCATATCCGCCACGATTTTTTCGCTAAAGCGGCGTTTCACTCCAGGAAATGAAATCATCTCAGCAGCAACTTCTTTCATATCCAATCCTTCTTTGTAAGCCACAGCGATCACACTTAATGCGTTGTTGATGTTGTGCTGACCAAACGCTGGCAAGACAAAATGGCCAATATTTTCACCATGGATAAAGACGTCGAACTCTGAACCTTGGGTGGTGCGTTCAATATTTTTTGCTTGGACATCGTCGTTATCGTTGACGCCGTAATAGTAGATTGGGACATCGGCTTCAAGTTTACGCAAGTATTCATCATCACCAAAAGCAAAGATACCTTTTTTCACTTGACTTGCCATCGATTGAAAGGCTGAGAAGACATCCTCGATCGAGTGGAAGTAGTCTGGGTGATCAAAATCGATGTTGGTCATGATTGCATAATCCGGTGAATACGCTAAGAAATGACGACGGTATTCACAGGCTTCAAATGAAAAGAATTCCGCATCAGGTTCCCCATGACCAGTCCCATCGCCAATCAAGAAACTTGTTGGACGGATGCCGCTTAAGACATGAGAAAGCAATCCTGTCGTACTGGTTTTCCCGTGAGAACCGGTCACCGCAATACTCGTATAGGGCTGAATGAATTGGCCAATAAAGTCATGATAACGAGTAACTTCTAAACCAAGTTCTTTTGCCCGTACGATTTCTTCGTGGGTGTCAGGGAAAGCATTCCCTTGGATAATGACCATTTCTGGTTGAATGTTTGCTTTATCGAAAGGCAACAATTTGATCGCTGCTTTTTCTAGATCACGTTGAGTGAAGAAATATTCTTCCACATCAGAGCCTTGTACTTGGTAGCCTTTTTCGTGCAGAATCAAAGCCAATGAACTCATACCGGAACCTTTGATTCCAACAAAATGATGTATTTTGTTTTGATTTTCCATTATTATAATCCTCTTTTCTCAAATCCGCGTCGTAAAAAAACGCGTGTATTGACAAATATCAGGTTGTCACACGACCTACATTATCATACAAAATGAAAAAAATAGCAACGAGTTTTATTTTTCGACTTGACTTTTCTCATCATTTCCTATTTCTAGCAAACGTCCACGACATTTTCCACAAACATATTTTTTGATATCCACACGTCGCTGCCGCCGAATCTCGCAGCCGCAATTTTGGCATCGATAGCGATGTTTGGCTGTCCTTTTGGCAGGAGGTGCATAACGCAAGCCTCCCGTTCTTGCCAGCAATGCTTTAAAGGCAGGATCTTGGTGACGGTGACCAAGACCTGCTAAGTGCAAATGATAATGACACAATTCATGCTTGATAATGCCGATAAAAACCTCCATCCCGTGTTCTGTGAGCATGGTTGGATTGAAATCCAAGTGGTGATCACTTAGATGGTAGCGGCCACCGGTTGTTTTTAAGCGAGAATTAAACACCGCTCGATGCGTGAATGGTTTGTTGAAAACAGACAGCGACAGCTCTTCCACCAAATGCTGCAATTCTTGTTGGGTCATTTTGCATTTCCCGGATCGACCATCGTTAAACTGATACGGCCTTTTTTGACGTCTACTTGCTCGATCCAAACGGTTACGACATCACCGACGGAAACAACGTCTTTCGGATGCTTTACAAACGAACGGCTCAGCTTCGACAAATGCACCAGTCCATCTTGTTTGACACCGATATCGACGAAAGCACCAAAGTCGATCACATTTCGAACCGTTCCCTTCAGTTCCATTCCCGGTTTTAGGTCCTCCATACTCAGCACATCTTTGCGCAATAATGGCGCTGGCATTTCATCACGCATATCGCGTCCAGGCTGCATTAACGCCTTTAGGATATCCGTGATGGTTTCTTTCCCGACTGACAATTTTGCGGAAAGCTCCGCTGGGCGTAGTTGGGCAAGTTTCGCTTTATTTTCTTCCATTTGCTCTTTCCCTAGCTCCGCTAAAGAAATACCCGCGATCGCCAAAATTTCTTTGGCAGTGTCATAACTTTCTGGATGGATCCCGGTATTGTCAAAAATGACTTTTCCGCCAGGTATCCGCATAAAGCCGATCGCCTGTTCATAAGCTTTTGGTCCTAAGCGAGGGACTTTTTTCAGTTGATTCCGCTGCGTAAATACACCATTTTCTTCTCGATAAGTCACGATATTTTGAGCAGTGGTTTTATTTAAACCAGCTACATGCTGCAAGAGTGCCGCACTTGCGGTATTGACGTCAACGCCAACTTGGTTGACAACAGTCTCAACAACAAAATCCAATTGTTCAGCGAGGCGTTTTTGCGAAACGTCATGCTGGTATTGTCCGACGCCCACGGATTGTGGATCAATTTTGACTAATTCTGCCAAGGGATCTTGCAGACGGCGACCAATACTGATAGCGCTGCGTTCTTCCACTTGCAAATCAGGGAATTCTTGACGAGCGATCGGACTGGCAGAATAAACAGAAGCGCCTGCCTCATTCACGATCACATAATATACTTCTTGATCGATCAATTTTAATTGTTCAGCGACGAATTGCTCTGATTCCCGACTCGCAGTCCCATTACCGATTGCGACCATCTCGACTTTATAGGTTTGTAATAAGCGACGAAACGCTGGTCCGGCAGCTTCTCGCTTATTCATAGGCGCTGGTTTATGAGGATAGATCACTTCGATCGCTAGTACTTTTCCAGTCTCATCAATGACGGCTAGTTTACAGCCTGTACGATACGCTGGATCAAAACCTAAAACGACTTTGCCCTTCAATGGCGGCTGCAGCAACAGATTGCGAAGATTTTCTCCAAAAATCGCAATTGCTTGTTCGTCAGCTTTTTCTGTCAATTCATTGCGGATCTCTCGTTCGATGGCTGGTGAAATAAACCGTTTCAGCGCATCAGCAGCTGCAGCTTCAACAAAACCGGCTGCGGGTGAATCCCTATTCGTGATCAATTTGCGACGTAGGTAATCCATGATTTTTTCTTCATCTGCCACAAGGGCGACCTTCAAGATGTCTTCTTGTTCCCCACGATTAGTGGCTAAAATTCGGTGGGATACCATCTTATTGATAGGATGCTGGAAATCGTAATACATTTCATAAACGCCTTTTTCATCTTTTTCAGCATTTTTGACCGTGCTTTGATACAGTCCTTTGTTTGTGTAATAGCTGCGGATCCAACTACGAAACTCTGCAGTATCACCAACGCCTTCTGCAATGATCTCGTGCGCGCCTGCTAAGGCATCTTCTACAGTAGGAACAGCATCACTGATAAATTCGGCCGCTTTTTCTTGAACGTCACCTGCTTTTGGGAAGCTTAACAGCCACTGAGCAAATGGTTCCAAGCCGTTCTCTTTGGCGATCGTCGCTTTGGTGCGTCGTTTTTGTTTATAAGGACGATACAGGTCTTCGACGGCCTGCATTTTTGTCGCAGCTAAAATCGCCTGTGATAGTTCAGGCGTTAGCTTTTCTTGTTCTTCTATCAAACGCAAAACCTCTTGCTTGCGTTTCTCTAAGTTTTCTAAGTACTGGTATCGCTCTTCAATTTCTCGAATCTGAACTTCGTCAAGTCCATTCGTCATTTCTTTACGGTAGCGGGCAATAAAGGGGACGGTATTTCCTTCTTGCAATAATTGCAACACCGTACTGATTTGTTTTTGGGTAAAAGCGGTTAATTCTTGTTTTACTAAATCAAGTACCTCTTGATTCATTTCTGCCATTTGTTCTCACCTTTCCTTTGTTGCTTTTGCTATTTTAACATAAAAAAGACAGCCATTGAGCGAACAAGATTGCACGAAAACAGTGTTGCTTTCGCGACTCTTGTTATGGCTGCTTTTGTCTTTTCTCAAAAAGACTTTTAAAAGTCTGGTTGCCAAGGACCTGCTAAATTTTGGTATTCGATGTCCTGAACGATCCCTTTGTCATCAAAAATCACACCATGCACCGATCCACCAAATACTGCCCCGCCATCGATGCCGATTTTGTCGTCTTGTTGCCATAAATCCGTCGTCTGCATATCTCCATGCAGCATGGGCGTGATGGTATGGCCAAAAACGATCGTTTTTCCTGTACGGTTTTTTCCTTTATGAAACGGCTCGCGAATCCAGATAAAATCATGGTCTGCGGTCTTACGCCAATCTTTTTTACTTAAATCCACGCCCGCATGAACAAAGAGATACTTTCCCCATTCGTAATAAAGCGGTCGCTCCATCAAAAACTCTATTAAGTCTCGATAGCTACTGCGGATCATTAAGGCGATTTCCGTCGGCGAATACTCCTCAGTGGCGCCTGTATGCAAAAGACTTTCAATCGTTTCTTTGCCGCCATTGCGTACGTAAGCGGCAAACCAATCCTCAGGGGCATTTAGAAATTGCAGAAAATACTCCTCGTGATTGCCGCGTAAATAAATCGCTTGGTATTCTTCGACTAACTTTTTTCCAAGCAAAAAACACTCTTTTGACTTCGGCCCCCGATCATTTAAGTCTCCAATCAAAAGCAGCTGATGGAGCTTAGGGTCATAATCGGTAAGAAGTTTTTTAAACAGATCGGCCATTCCATGAATATCACTGATGGCATATAGATAGTTTTGCATAGTCATTTCCTCCTTAAAGGCAATTGATTCTCTTGTTATCAATTTTAGACCTTTGCCTGTAAAATGTCTTGCAATAAAACGAAAAAACCAACCATTTGTCCTGAACAGTACGACAACATAAAGTCGGGTTCAAAAGGACGAATGATTGGTTACGATCGACAAAAGCTATTTTCCTGAAACAGCAAAATAATTGCCATCCGGATCGGCAAAATTGAAAACCAGTTGTTCTTCCATCTGAATCAATTCACCCACTTCTGCTTCCATCTCTAAAAGCTTCTTATAAAGTGTCGTAATATCTTCTGCAAAAAACATGATCGATGGGGAATTCAAAGCGACTTCAGGTGAATGTGTTTCGATAAACTCACGGTCATATAAGACAAAATGTGCCTCCGCCTCTTTTGATGGCGCGATTTCAACGACGGATGTTCCATCAACGGTTTGTTGTTCAATGATCACAAACCCTAGTTCTTGCCAAAACTCAACTGCTTTCGTCACATCGTCGACGTATAGCATCACTTGCATTTGATTGGAAAACAATGGGCATCCCTCCTATTTCTCGTTATTCGTCTGCTTCCTTCGCTTCTTGCGCAGCGTTCGAATTGGTATTAAAGTTCAATTGTAAACCTGGTTTGTCGGTCACGATCTCTGTCACTTCATAAGTCAAGCGTTTGACGATATCAAACAAGGGCTCAACCAAGCGATCAGTTTCGGCTTTCGTCAAATCCTCTCCAGAATTGACTTTGCGATTCAAAATATGATTGACTTGTCCGACACGTCCTGACAAAACGTAATCAGGGAACACCAATTGGAATTCTAAGCGGGCACCAATAATACTGTTTTTTTCCATATATTCTTCATCTTTGACTTTTAACGGCGCAAAGCCGACATTCAATTTTGTTTCCATTTCTTTGTCTTTCGGTTTCATATCAAAATGATATGCTTCAACGATCGGTTGTTGTCTTTTTAATTCCACTAGATTCACACTCCTTATCTAAAAGTATAGCATAACCTTTTCTTTGAGCCTACTGTATTCTTTAGACAATAAAAAAAACGGCAAGTGCCGTTTTAATTTGCTTCTTTTAGTGTTGCTAGGTAGTCCAATGCATCTTGGACATTGGCGATCGGAACGATTTTCATGTCTGTGTCTAACTTCTTCGCTGCTGCCACTGCCTCTTCGTAATTCGTTTTAATGGAAGGATCTATTTCACGCTCTTCATCAGTGATTTCATCGTCCGGAGCAAAAAAGATTTCTGCTCCACTTTCGCTGGCACTCGCTACTTTTTTGTCAATCCCACCGATTCGACCAACCGTCCCATCAGCTGAGATCGTTCCGGTTCCAGCAATATTATGGCCTTTACGCAAGTTATCTCCAGTTAGCTGTTCATAGATTTCAAGGGTGAACATCAACCCAGCTGAAGGCCCACCGATATTGCCAGAATCGATCACGATCTCTTCATCAGAAGTGATCTCTGTATGATCGACGAGTGAGATACCGATACCTGCTTTTTGATTGCTTTCCAGTTCAATTAATTTGCCTGTTGCTTCTTTTTCTTCACCATCTTGCAAGTAAGTTACGGTGATCTCATCACCAATGGTTTGACTTTGTACATAGTCGATAAAGTCTTGGCTACTTTTAAATTCTTTGCCATTGACAGCGGTGACGGTATCTCCAACGGATATTTTCCCCGCAAAACTGGAATTTGGATCGATCCCCATGACATAGACCCCTTTATAGGTCATTTCATAAGGCAAGTCTGCCAGCTTTAATGCTTGCTCAATCGCACTATTTTGCGAGGATTCCATATAATAGCGCTGGATGCGATTGTACTCCTCATCTGTCGCACCGCCTAAAAGTTCTTCCTCACTGATCAAGTCTTGAAATTCATTGAATTTTGTTCCAATCGCCGTAAACACGGTAGCCTGTCGAATCCCGACACTGGTTAAAGAAAAGGAGCCAGCTGAGGTATCTTCTTTTTGATTGACGGTAATCAATTCTTTTAAATCGATCGTTGCACCAGGTTGCTCGATATAATAAGGAATCGGCAAAAAGGCACAGGCTGCGATGATCAGTGCTAAAACAAACAAGAGAACATATTTGATCGTTGATTTAAGATTCATTGGTATCACGCTTCTTTACTATAGCATCGTAGATATTTTGTGGTAAATATTCCGCAACATCGCCGTTAAAGGTTAAGATTTCTTTCAACAAACTGGAGCTGATGAAACTATGCTTTGCATCTGCTAAAAGAAAGACGGTCTCTAGGGAAGGTTCTAAGTGATGATTCATTTCCATGATGTCCCGCTCATACTCATAATCTTTCACACTGCGAATGCCTCTAAGCAGAAACTGTGCGCCTAGTTTTTTCGCGATCGTGACCGTCAGCTCCGTTTCTTGCGCCAGAATCTTGACGTTTGGAATATGAGCGAGGGCTTCTTCAATTAGATGAACTTTTTCTTCACTTGTAAAAAAACTTTTTTTATTGGTATTTGTAAAAACACCCACGATCAGTTCATCAAAAAGCGTTGCGCCTCGCTCAATCAGATCCACATGACCTGACGTCAGCGGATCAAAACTTCCTGGAAATAAAGCAATCTTTTTCATGTTATCCCTCATTTCTATAGATCGTCACCGCAGATATGCCATAGGTTTGGGCGCGCATCAAATGCAAAGAACCAATCTTTTCTGGCAAGACGATGGACTTATCTGTTTCGCAAACCACATAAGCAAACGGACGAATCAATTCATCCTTCAGCATAGCTTCTAGCTGTTGCAGGATCTCTTGCTTTGCGTAAGGTGGATCTAAAAATAGATAGTCAAAACTTTGTCCCTCAGCTGCAAACTGGCGTAAGGCTTGATTGGCATCCATTTTTAGTACCGTGAACTTTTCTGGTTCTTTGGTTATTGCAATATTTTCACGGATCACTTTGATAGCTGGAAAACTACGGTCGACACAAACGGCATGCTCCGCACCACGAGAGACCGCTTCGATCGCTAAGCCCCCGCTCCCACTAAACAGATCCAGTACAACTCCTCCATCTAAATATTGCCCTAACATGTTAAAGATCGCCCCTTTTACTTTGTCTGTCGTGGGGCGAGTGTTATCTCCAGCAAGACTTTTTAATCTGCGGCCACCATATTCTCCGGCTACTACACGCATGCGTTTTTCCCTCCAAGATCTTCGTAAATACAAATATAGCACTGTTTCTATAAATAGCAATAAAAAAATGGCGGTGACTCAAGGCACCCCCACTTTTCTATTACACGTTTTCTGCCAATCGAATCATCGTATTTTTTTCTTCGATATCAAACCCTTCATCTTTCACTGGATAGGCTGCTGATGTACCAATTTTTTCAGCAAAATCCATTTCGACATCTGGTCGATAGGAAGCTTCAACTTGTCGAACAAAGTGAAACTGCTCGATTTTTGTTTTTTTGCTTTCGTATTCTTCTTCGTTCAAATACATGACCACATATTTCATTTTGCGTGACACATAATGAACGAAGCCAAAACGACGCAAATTTTTTAGTTGGCGTAGGCTGTAGACCCATACGATCAATCCTCGACGCTTCTGCATCGTAAAAGGCGTTTTATCCTCGTGCATGACAATTTCCTCCACAACTTGATTTTGATTGAAAAAAAGGACTTCCAGCATCCACTTTGACAGTTGGTGAAAAACACGTAGAAATCGCTACGGTCAGTTCATCCAGCAAACGCTGCAGCTGCGTTTCACTCCAGCGGTACTCGCTCACTTGCTCATTGAGATCCAGCTGTCGCTTAGCTGTGCGCATCGCACGCTTTTTCTCTTTGTAATCAGGGGCATATGCGCCGTACGCTTCAATTCTTTCAAAATCCAGCTTTTTTTCTAAAAACGATTGCATCAATTCCTGAGCAACAGGATCTTGATGCATGGTTTGTTTTGCTATTTGATAGTTTCTACACGTTTCACTCGCTTTGATTGCCGTCACAAGTGAATCGATTTGATCTTCAATCTCGAAAAAGGCTTCATCGTAAATCATCTGATGTACTATCCTCGGTCCCTTCTACATCTTCTTGCACTAAGACTACCATATTTGCTTCAGAAAAAGCAATTCCTATCTTTTCTGATTGTTCATGGGTCAAACGTTCAGTAAATCTTGGGTTGCTGAACCAAGATAAAATAGTAAAGGTTGGATCATAGACAGGCGCTTCAAAAATCGAAGCAGAAGCCTCTAACTCCTTCGCTGCTAATAACTCCTGCCACTCATCGTTCGTCAAAACAAAATTACTCGTTTTTTCCGAAGAAAGAGCACGTTGATAGGAATGGATGCGTTGAGAGGTCAAATGATCCGATAGATTATTCGTCAAATCTGCTAAAAGTCCGACCGCATCTTGATGCGTCTGGGTATCTTGTACAAAGCTTTCCAAACCGATTTGATTACGAAGCTTATCAATAATGACAAAGGCTAACGTCTCTTTTTCAAGATCAGCTTGTGCTTGGTCAATCGTTTGCGAAACTTGAAACAGCGGTCGTTCTCCTTCCGTCAAGGGATAGGGCGCTAACTTAAGCAGGGTCGTCTGATCCAAGTAAGTGATCGCCTGCAGTTGAGCCGTCTCTTGATCAAAGAATAAAACAGCAAATGTCCCATTATCAAACGCTACTAAGGGTCGGTAGTTCATATCTTCTTCCATCAATTCAAAACTGATGGTGCGATCATTTTGTGTCAAGGTGAAATTTGGATAAATCATGGTCAGCTCAGTCAAGTCAGTCAAGGTCATGCCCATTGCAAAGGGCGCTAGGGAAGATCCCCCGGCGCCGATCACTTTGATTGCCTGCACACTCTCACCATCCGTATTGATCTCAACATATTGCTGATCGTCTAATTGATTGTAGACCCGAATTTCAAACTCGTAGCCCGAGCGATACGTTTGAACTGGAAGCCCGTAGATTTCTTCAAAATCAGAAACAGGCTCCCCAATCAATTCAGCTAATCCTTTGGCTGCGATTGGTTCATAATTCATGGTCGTTGGTGCTTTGATTGGGTTCTCGATCGTCATTCTTGAATCTGAAGCGTTTTGCATGAATACTGGCTGCAAATACACGATTATCAGGGCTAGGACAAATAAGCCGCAAAATAATAATCCCCTTCGCTTCATCTGCTGATCGACTCCTTATTTTTCTTTGACTTCAATCAGAAGGTCTCCTGACTGGATTGGTTCCCCATCGGTTACGTAAACATGCTCAACTACACCAGAGAAGCGAGCTTCGACGGAAGTTTCCATCTTCATCGCTTCAGTGACCATCAAAGTCTGTCCACGTGCCACTCGGTCACCTTTTTTGACTAATACTTCTAAAACTGAACCACTCATGGAGGCACCGATTTGTTCTTTGTTCGTTGGCTCTGCTTTGCGTTTTGTTTGAACAGAACTGATGATCGAACTATCTTTCACAACGATTTCTCGTCGTTGACCGTTTAAGTTAAAGAAGAGGGTCCGATTGCCTTCGATATCTGGTTCACCGATTTCATCAAGACGAATGATCAAGATTTTGCCTTTTTCTAATTCGACATTGATCGTTTCGCCTAAGCGCATACCATTAAAGAAGGTTGGTGTATCAAGGACTTTTACATCGGCAAACTGCTCATACGCTTTTCGATAATCCAGGAAGACTTGCGGATACATCAAGTAGCTCAAGACTTCTTCGTGTTTTGGTTCATAGCCGATTTTTTCCGCTAGTTCTTGTTTCACTTCGGCAAAATCAACTGGTTTGGCAAAGGTTCCTGGTCGTTCCGTAAAGGCTGGGCGTCCTTTTAAGATAATACGTTGCAATTCTTTCGGGAAACCGCCGACTGGCTGACCTAACTCGCCTTGGAAGAAGGTGATCACTGATTCTGGGAAGCTCAATGTATCGCCTTTTTCAAAAATATCTTTTTCTGACAAGCCATTTTGTACCATGAAGAGCGCCATATCGCCCACGACTTTCGAAGAAGGTGTCACTTTCACGATGTCTCCAAACATCATATTGACTTCATGATACATTTCTTTGATTTCATCCCATTCTTCGCCTAAACCAACGGCTTTGGCTTGCTGCTGGAGATTGGTATATTGTCCTCCTGGCATCTCATGCTTGTACACTTCCGTTTGAGGGGCGTTCAAGCCATTTTCAAAGGAATGGTAGTACATGCGAACATCTTCCCAATAGTGATTCAATTGTTGGATATTATCCACATTGATCTCTGGGCAACGCTCGCCGTTTAAAAGAGCATAATACAAACTACTCATACTTGGCTGACTCGTTGCGCCACTGATAGCTGACATAGCGACATCCACGATATCAACGCCAGCTTTGGTAGCTGCTGAGTAAGTGATAATCCCATTCCCGCTGGTATCATGCGTATGCAGATGGATCGGTACATCGATCGTATCTTTTAACTCACTGATCAAACGATAAGCCGCTTGCGGTTTTAATAATCCAGCCATATCCTTGATAGCAATAATATGGGCACCAAGATTTTGCAATTCTTTTGCCATGTCTTTGTAATATTGTACCGAATATTTTTGGCGGGATGGATCATTGATATCCCCTGTATAACAAATCGTCGCTTCTGCAATTTTCCCCGTATCGCGAACGGCTTGGATACTTTTCTCCATTTGTGGGACCCAGTTCAAACTATCAAAGATTCGGAATACATCGATTCCTTGTGCCGCAGATTCTTTGATGAATTCTTCCAAAACATTGTCTGGATAATTGGAATATCCGACAGCGTTGGAGCCTCTAAACAACATTTGCAACAGGGTATTCGGCATTTTTTTCCTGAACATCCGCAATCTTTCCCATGGATCTTCTGTTAAGAAACGGTACGCAACGTCAAAGGTTGCTCCACCCCACATTTCACTTGAGAACAATTGTGGTAGGCCAGCTTCCGTCATCGCGGCAATTTTCTTAAAGTCATGGGTTCTTACACGAGTTGCCAACAAACTTTGATGGGCATCTCGGAAGGTTGTATCCGTCAGTAAGACATTCTTTTGTTGACCGATCCATTCAACGACACCCTCTGCACCTTTCGTATCTAAAATATTTTTGGCGCTGACAAAATCAGGCGTTGCTTGGATGTGTTGTGGCATCCGTGGTTCATTGTAGAAAGGTTTCTTTTGTTTTTCGATTCCCGGGAATCCATTGATCGTGATTTCACCGATATACTTCATGGTTTTGTTTCCACGGTCACGAATCCGAGGGAAATTGAATAGTTCTGGCGTATTGTCGATAAAAGTGGTTTTGGCTTCCCCTGAACGAAAGGCTGGATGAGAAACAACATTACGCATAAAGAGAATGTTTGTTTTTACACCACGTACTCGGAATTCTTTCAGACAGCGCATCATTTTTTGAATTGCTTGGTCGAACGAAGCTGCATGCGTACAGACTTTTACAAGTAGCGAGTCGAAATAAGGGGTTACCACTGCACCGGCATAAGCATTTCCGACATCTAAACGAACCCCAAACCCACCTGGAGAGCGGTAGGTATCGATCTTACCAGTATCTGGCATAAAATTATTCGCTGGATCTTCTGTCGTCACGCGACATTGGATCGCAACACCCTCAAAGCGAATGTCTTTTTGTTCAGGAATCCCGATTTCTTTATGCAAGTCTTTGCCTTGTGCAATCAAAATTTGTGTCGTCACGATGTCTAAATTGGTGATCATTTCAGTGATCGTATGTTCCACTTGGACCCGTGGGTTTACTTCGATAAAGTAGAATTTGTCGCCCTCTACTAAAAATTCCACGGTTCCAGCATTGATATAGCCGACATGCTTCATTAGTTGAACGGCTGCTTGGCATATTTTTTCCCGTTGTTCATCAGTCATTGACACACAAGGTGCCACCTCGACTACTTTTTGGTGGCGGCGCTGAACCGAGCAATCACGTTCAAATAAGTGAACGACGTTTCCGTGCGTATCTCCTAAAATTTGGACTTCAATATGTTTTGGATTACTAATGTATTTTTCAACGTAGACTTCATCGCTACCAAATGCCGCTTTGGCTTCACTTTTGGCACGTTCGTAGCCGTCTCTTGCTTCTTTTTCATCATGAGCGACACGCATGCCTCGCCCACCGCCCCCAAGGGCTGCTTTGATCATGATTGGATAATCATGTTCGTTTGCAAAAGCTAAAACGTCATCGATCGATGCAACTGGACCGTCAGAGCCAGGAATCGATTGAATCCCTGCCTCGATCGCTGCTGCTTTTGCTTTGATCTTGTCGCCAAAAATATCTAAATGATGGGTGGATGGTCCGATGAAAATCAAACCTTCTTCTTCACAGCGTTGAGCAAATCCCAGATTTTCTGATAAAAAGCCGTATCCAGGATGGATTCCTTCGGCACCGGCCTTTTTCGCCGTGCGAATGATATCTTCAATGTCTAAATACGCATCGATCGGACGTTTGCCTTTCCCTACTAAATACGCTTCGTCTGCTTTAAAGCGATGGACGGAGTATTCATCCTCCGCAGCATAAATTCCGACAGTTTTGATCCCAAGTTCCGCACATGCGCGGAAGACACGGATCGCGATTTCTCCACGATTGGCAACAAGAATTTTCTTCATCTAATCCACTCCATTCAATTGATCAATAATTCAAATAAACCTGTTTCCTCTTTTCTTCGGCACTGATATTTAACACAAAACCGATACAAATCGATAGCATCAGCAAGCTTGATCCACCTTGACTTAGAAATGGGAAAGTGATTCCCGTCAACGGGATCAAACCAGTGATTCCACCTAAGTTGATAAAAATCTGAGACATAAATAATGTCCCTATACCTATGCACATCATGGAATTAAAGGGATCTCTTGAACGGATACCGACAAGAAAGATTCGTCCCACCATATAGAACAAAACACCTAAAATGATGATCGATGGGATCAGCCCTAATTCTTCCATAACGATCGAAAATATATAATCGGTGTGCGCTTCGTTTAAGAAGCCACGTTTTTGGATACTATTTCCAAGCCCGCGCCCGAACAGCCCACCGTTGAACATTGCGTAATACCCATTAACCATTTGATGACCTGTATCGTATTCATCAGCAAACGGGTTCAAAAAAGATGAAAAACGACTATAGACATAGTCGGGTAAAAGCTTACCACCGGTTAGATTCACAAACAAGACGATCAACATACTACCGATAATACCTGCCACACCTAATATTAAGGTATACAGGTAATTCAATCCGCTAGACAATAACACGACAAATGCCAGCAACATAACGATTACAGCATTCCCTAAGTCGGGATAAAGTGCCATGATCCCGGTGTAGACAAAAACGATTCCGATTGGACGCCAAACCGTTTTCCAAAATTCTTGTTGGATACCTTTTTGACGATAAGATAGCGTCACCGATAAAAACCAAATCACAATAAACTTTAAATACTCTGCTGGTTGAATGGAAAAGCCAGCAATCGATAACCAACCGAGTGCCCCATTTCTTCTTGGGAAAAAGAAGGCAGCGATCAATAAGAACAAGATGACGATCATGGCGATCTGGACAAATTTTTTGTTCCGAAAAACATCCGTTTTCATTTTATACATGACAGTGATCGCTATTAGGCTCACCAACCAAAATAATGTTTGATTGATGACGTAAGAAGCAGCTGTGGTCGGTTGTGTGGCGGTCATCGCAACGTAAGATGTGGAACTATAAACCATCATCAAGCCCGTGACACACATAACAATATATGGTAATAAAATACTATAATCTAATAAATGTCTTTTCTTTACTTTCTCTGGCAAGTTTATGCCTCCTTGCCGATGTCAGGTGTCCGCTGGTCCTCGTAGACCTCGCTATACAATTGGTTCAAATCTTTTTCAAGATCCGCCATCAATTGCTGTCCTGTTTGATTATCAACGATCCCCAAGCGGATCGCAAATGCCACTTGTCGTGATAGACCATACATCTGGGTATCAACCACTTCTTCAAATGCTTTGCATTGTGCGATACATAAACTATTTTCTTGGTTTCGGATCAGCTTTTTGATTCGTTCTGCGTCATCTCTCAGCAGATCAAGCGCTTTTGTAGAATCGATTTGCTCCATTCCGGTCCCCCCATTTCTTCGTTTCACCATTATAGCATATTCTTATTCGCTTTTGCATCCATAGATTGGATAGAAATACGGAAATAACGAACTTTAATGAGCATATATTCGAAAAGTTCGCTTTTTGATGATTATCATTCGTGTTTTGGAAATTTTATTCGTTTTATTTATATGATCCGCGCCCGATCTCGTGAAACAAAGGCGAAACGTGAAACACTTTATAAAAAACGTCCTTTACTAAAATTTAAGAAAAGCTATTCTATCAAGTATTCGAAAAAAAATCGGTGCCTGCTTTTCCACAATTACGTTTTAAAAAAAGAACAGGTCCAAAAGTCCCTGTTCTTTCAACTCGCATGAAAAGAAAAATCGTTTACTTTGTTTCGTCGCCGATCTTGCCATCCCCATTGATGTCCTCATCGGAAAGACGTTCGACTTCTTTAATAAAACCTTCGCTCATCTCTTGATAATTTTGCTCACCAACGACCGCATCGTCAGGGATTTGATCGACATTTGCAAAAAACTCAATATGATTGTGTAGGTTTTCAAAGCGCATAGGAGCATCTCCGCCGTATTCGCCATCAAGGTTGATCATTAAACGATTGACCTGTTCTGGTGCGTCTACTTCAAGAAAAGATGTTTTCGTATAAATCAGGCGACGATCGTTGATGTGTTTTCCACCATTCATCATTAAAGCAACTAAGTGGACGATCTCAAAAATATTGGCCGTTTTGACAATGATCAACGAAAATTTCCCATCGTCAAGCTTTGCATCAGGCGCAATCTGTTCAAAGCCCCCCACTGAATTCGTCAGCCCTAAAAAGAACATCGACGCTCCGCCAATGTATTCTCCGTCTTCATACTTTAGATGCATTTTGATTGGTTTGACACGAGGCAGTAATTCCGCTCCTTTTGCTAGATAAGCTAAGTAGCCAAAAACACTTTTCAGTTCAGAAGGAACATCGTAGGTCAATTCCGTTAAGTGCCCACCAGCAGCAATGTTGATAAAATACATGTTGGGTGTTTTTCCGACATCCATTTTCACTGTCTGCTGCTTCAAAATCACTTCCGCAGCTGCTTTGATATCCGTACGGGGAATCTTTAGTGCTCGTGCGTAGTCATTGGTCGTGCCTCCAGGAATGATCGCCATTTTTGGTCGCTTTTCTAAAGGAGCGATCCCATTGACGACTTCATTGATCGTGCCATCCCCACCGGCAGCTACCACCAAATCAAAACCAGCTTCGCCGGCTCTTCTTGCTTCATCACGAGCGGAAAATGGCGCAGCGGTCGTGGCAAATGCACTCGCCTCATAACCGCCAGTTTCCAAAACATCTAAAATATCTGCTAAGTTTTTTCGAATCAATTCTTTCCCAGATGTCGGGTTGTAGATTACTCTTGCTCTTTTCATCGCTTGCCTCTTATCGCTTTGCTAGTTCTTCTTGCAACAGCTTGTTCACAACGCCTGGATTCGCTTGTCCTTTGGTTGCTTTCATGATTTGACCAACTAAGAAACCGACTGCGCGGTCTTTTCCGTTCTTGAAGTCATCGACGGATTGTTGGTTGTTATCTAATACTTCATTGATCATTGGTAGTAATTGCGCAGGATCTGATAATTGGATCAATCCTTTGGCTTTTACGACTTCTTCAGCGTCGCCGCCGTTTGTGATCAACTCTTTGAAGACTTTTTTCGCAATCTTCGAACTGATCGTGCCATCGGCGATCAAACGAATCATTCCCGCTAAATTGTCTGGGGTTAATTTCGTTTCTGGCAGTTCCAATTTCTCGCTGTTCAGATACGCTGAAACTTCACCCATCAACCAGTTAGAAGCTTGTTTAGGATCAGCACCAGCATCGATGGTTTTTTCAAAGAAATCGGACATTTCTTTTGATAAAGTCAAGACCATTGCATCATATTCTGGTAAGCCCAATTCAGAGATGTAACGGGCACGACGTTTTTGCGGCATTTCTGGCAAGCTTTGACGTACACGTTCGATCCATTCATCATCGATCACAAACCATGGGATATCTGGTTCTGGGAAGTAACGATAATCAGAAGAACCTTCTTTGACACGCATCAATAAGGTTTTGCTGGTTGCTTCATCAAAACGTCGAGTTTCTTGTTGGATCTCGCCTCCAGAAAGCAATACTTTGGCTTGGCGTTTTTCTTCAAATGCCAACCCTTTTTTCACGAAGGACATAGAGTTTAAGTTTTTCAGTTCTGTTTTTGTTCCGAATTGTTCTTGGCCGTAAGGTCGCAACGAAATATTCGCATCACAACGCATGGAACCTTCTTCCATCTTCACATCGGATACTTCTGTAAACAAGATGATTGAACGCAACGCTTCTAGATACGCATATGCTTCTTCTGGTGAACGCATATCCGCTTCGGAAACGATCTCGATCAAAGGGGTTCCTTGACGATTTAGATCAACATAAGAATAACCGCCTTTGCCGTGCATGTTTTTCCCAGCATCTTCTTCCAAATGAACTCGCTCGATGCGAATCTTTTTCTTTTTGCCTTCCACTTCGATCTCGATCCACCCATCATGACCGATCGGTTGATCGAATTGCGAAATTTGATACGCTTTTGGATTGTCGGGATAAAAATAGTTTTTGCGGTCGAAATGCGTTTCTTTTGAGATTTCACAATTCAGCGCAAGCGCAGCTTTCATCCCAAATTCGATAGCCGCTTTGTTCATTACTGGTAAAACACCTGGATAGCCCCAGTCGATCACATTCGTGTTGCTATTTGGTTCAGCGCCAAAGTGAGCAGGTGCTGGAGAAAAAATCTTTGATTCTGTTTTTAATTCTACGTGGACTTCAAGCCCAATGACTGTTTCGAAGTTCATGCCTTATCCCCTCCTAAAATCACTGGTTTTTTCGTGTGGAAATCAGTTGCTTGTTCAAAGGCATAAGCCGCTTTATACATGGTTGCTTCATCAAAATGTTTCCCAATGATCTGCAAGCCGACTGGCAGTCCTTCAGAAAAACCTGCTGGGATCGACATCCCTGGCAGTCCTGCTAAGTTCACAGGAATGGTTAAAATATCATTCAAGTACATGGTGATCGGATCATTGATGTTTTCTCCAATACCAAATGCTACCGTTGGGGAAGCTGGGCCAATGATCAAGTCGTATTGGCTGAAGACCTTATCGAAATCTTGTTTGATCAACGTCCGTACTTGACCGGCTTTTTTGAAGTAGGCATCGTAGTAGCCAGCACTTAGTGAAAACGTACCTAACATGATCCGGCGTTTTACTTCTTCCCCGAATCCTTCACTGCGAGAATTGACATAGACATCTTCTAGATTGCTGACATTTTCTGAACGGAAACCATAACGAATACCGTCAAAACGTTGCAAATTAGAACTTGCTTCAGAAGAAGCGATGATATAGTAAACGGCTACCCCGTATTTTGAGTGTGGCAAGCTGACTTCTTCCACAGTCGCTCCTAACGCACGGAAAGTGTCCGCTGCTTTTAAGATTGCTTCTCGAACGCCTGCTTGGATCCCTTCACCTAAGTATTCTTTAGGCAAAGCGACTTTCATTCCTTTGATATCACCCGTCAAACCTGCTGTAAAATCAGGAACAGCGGCGCCTGCTGACGTACTATCTTTCGCATCAAACCCACTGATGGCATTTAATGCAAAGGCATTGTCTTTCACACCACGCGTCATCGGTCCAATTTGATCTAAAGATGATGCAAACGCGATCAGACCAAAACGAGAAACCCGTCCGTAGGTTGGCTTCATCCCGACGATTCCATTGAAAGCTGCTGGTTGGCGAATCGAACCACCTGTATCGCTACCTAAAGATAATGGGACTTGTCCCGCTGCAACGGCAGCCGCCGAGCCACCTGATGAACCACCAGGTACTTTTGTCTCATCCCAAGCGTTTTTCGTTTTCTTAAAGAACGACGTTTCGGTACTTGCGCCCATCGCAAATTCATCCATGTTTAACTTACCAACTGGAATCATGTCTGCTTGGTAAACTTTGTCCATGACTGTTGCATCGTAGATTGGGTCAAAGTTGCCTAAAATTTTAGAAGCCGCTGTTGTGCGTAGATCTTTCGTAACAATGTTATCTTTGATCCCAATGGGAATCCCTGCCAACACATTGCCTTCAGTGATACCTTTTTGATCGATAGCTTGCGCTAACTCATGGGCTTTTTCTTCATTCAACGCTAGAAACGCATCGACTTTCGGCTCTGTTTCTTTAATGCGAGCAAAGGTTTCGCTCGTTAAGTCTGTTGCAGTAATTTCCTTTGACACTAATAAGCTGTGTAATTCTTCTAAGCTTTTTTTATATAATTCAGTCATTAGGCACCCGCCTCCCCATTATCAATGATTGCAGGCACTTTGATAAAGCCTTCTTCGGATTCTGGAACATTTTTCATTAATTCATCACGGTCCCAGCCGCCGGTCGTTACATCTTCACGCATCACGTTAATCGTTTCTGCGACATTCGATGTGAATGGTACTCCTGTGGTGTCCACTTCTTCAAGTGTTTCAACCATATCAATAATTTTCCCTAGCTGAGAGGTAAACTCATGTAATTCATCGTCTGAGAATGAAAGTTTTGCTAGTTTGGCAACGTGTTTGACTTGTTCTTCGCTGATCGCCATAAAATCCTCCTCTTTCTCGTATCCGTAATCTACGTTTACGTTTTTCCAATGTATTGTATCATTTTTTTAACAAATCATGAAATAGAATTTGAAAATTATCAAATATAATTGCAAATAAAAGCAGAAATCATTTCTTTCCTCGTAGTGCAGGGAAGAAATGATTTCAATTAGACAAGAAAAAACAACTGCTTCTCGTCTGTGACAATGCTTAAAGGTTATTGATCTGCCGAATGACTGCCTTCGATCGCAGCCACCATTTGAGCTTCATCCCAAACGGTGACACCTAGGGATTGTGCTTTGGTCAGTTTGCTGCCTGCCTCTTCCCCAGCAACAACGATATCGGTCTTTTTCGATACACTGCCTGTTACCTTCCCACCGAGATTTTCAATTCGTTCCTTGGCTTCTTCACGAGTGAAGTGACTTAATTTTCCTGTTAAAACGACGGTTTTCTCTTTAAATGGTGATTCGACGTCTTCCAACTGTTCATTTCTAAGCCCCAAATAAGCAAAGTTGACACCCGCTCTTTCAAGTTCATCTAACAGGTCGTGAACTTCTTGATTGTCAAAATACGTGACGACACTTTCAGCAATCGTTGCGCCGATAGCTTCTAGCGAAATGATTTCTTCTTCCTTGGCTTTGCTGAGCGCCCGCAGATCACCGAAATGTTCTGCTAAAATCCGAGCCGCTTTCGCACCGACATGACGGATGCCTAGCCCAAAAATCAAACGTTCAACCGAATTTCCTTTACTCTGATGAATCGCCCGCAACAGGTTATTGGCTGATTTCTCTTTGATTTTATCAAGGGTCAACAATTGTTCTTCTGTTAAAAAGTACAAGTCGGCCACATCTTTAACTAAGGATTTATCGAACATTTGCTCTAAAACACGGGGTCCTAAACCGTCAATGTTCATAGCATTCCGTGAAACGAAATGGCTGAGTCCTTCTTTGATCTGTGCTGGACACTTTGGATTGATACAACGCAAGGCAACTTCTTCATCTAAATGGATCAGCTCACTCCCACATTCGGGACAATGTGTAGGCGATTCAAAGGGTTGACTTGCTTCTGTTCGTTTTTCTTCCAAGACTTTCGCAACCTCTGGAATAATGTCCCCCGCCTTAAAGATGATGACCGAATCGCCAATGCGGATGTCTTTCATTTTAATGAAATCTACATTATGGAGACTGGCACGGCTGACCGTCGTTCCAGCAACACGAACAGGGGTCATCACAGCGGTCGGTGTCACAACACCCGTCCGTCCCACGGTCCATTCGATCGTTTCGATCACTGTTTCCGCTTCTTCCGGTGGAAACTTATATGCCGCCGCCCATCGGGGTGCTTTTACGGTAAAGCCTAGCGCATCTTGATCTTTGAAATTATTGACTTTGATGACTACGCCGTCAATCTCATAGGGAAGCTCACTGCGCTTGTCATGAAACTCTTCGATATATGCCCAAACCTCATCGATGGTGTGGCACACTCTGCGTTCGTGATTTGTACGAAAGCCTAATTGATCCAGTTCATTCAATGCTGAAAATTGATCATTGGCTTCAATTGGTCCAAAGTCAGCTAGTGTGTACAAGAAGGTGCTTAAGTTTCTTTGGGCTGCGATCCGTGTGTCTAATTGTCGCAAGCTTCCAGCCGCTGCGTTTCTAGGATTGGCAAAAACTTCCGCCCCTTCTTCTTCTCGCTGTTGATTCAATTTCAAAAACGAAGCCTTTGGCATATAGCATTCGCCGCGAACTTCCAACGAGATCGGTTCTTTTAATTTCAGTGGAATCGATTTGACGGTCTTTAGGTTTTCTGTAATGTTTTCACCTACCGTACCATCTCCTCGAGTTGCTCCACGAACAAAGCGCCCTTCTTCATATTTCAAGGAAATTGACAATCCATCGATCTTTAACTCGCAGACATAATCTACCGCTTTCCCCAGTGCTTTTTGAACACGGGCATCAAAAGCCACGATTCCTTCTTTGTCAAAGACATCGTTCAGGCTATATAGCGGAATATCATGCGTGACCTTTTCAAAGCCAGGTAAAATGATACCGCCTACTCGTTGGGTGGGTGAGTCTTCGGTTACTAGCTGCGGATAATTGGTTTCAATTTCAACCAGTTCTGCATATAGCTGATCATAGAGATAATCTTCCACGGAAGGCTGATCTTTTACATAGTATTCGTAAGCATACTGATTTAATTGTGTGCGCAGCTCTTCTGCTCGTGATTGGATTTCTTTTGAAGGGACATCCATCCTAATATCCTCCTTATTTTTCAACTTTTTCAATCGGCGCAAAGGCCGCCAACAATCGTTTGACTCCTTGTTGTGGGAACGCCACATCTAATTCAACATCTTGCGCGCTGCCAGTCGTCCGAACGACGGTACCGATTCCCCATTTTTTATGTTGAACTTTCTCGCCAACTTGCCATGTATTACCAGCTGCAGAAGTCTGTTGTTTAGAAGCGACAGTCGTTTGACGCGGCTGTGTATAGCTCGGTTTGAACACTTTTGGTTGAAACGGTGCAGCAGCTTTCGGCTGTGAACGCTCGCCTAATGATTGCAGCAGATCTTGTTCGATCTCTTCGATAAACCGAGACGGACGATTGTATTGGGTCCGACCGTATAATGTTCTGGAAAAAGCGTTGGTCATAAAGAGCTCTTCCTCGGCACGAGTGATTCCCACGTAAGCAAGGCGCCGTTCTTCTTCGAGCTCGCTTTCTTCCATTAAGGCACGAGAAAGCGGGAAGATATTTTCTTCCAACCCAATCAAAAATACCACTGGAAACTCTAGTCCTTTTGCAGCATGCAAGGTCATCAAAGTCACTTGACTACTTTCTTCTTCATAACTATCGACGTCTGACAATAAAGCTAAGTCATTTAAGAAAACACTCAACTTCTCATCTGGTGCATCTGCATCGTCTTCGTTTTGCGCCTCAAATCGTTTGTCGAATTCTTGGGTAACCGATAAAAATTCTTCCAAGTTTTCAAGTCTAGCTTGTGCTTCTAAATTATTCTGGTTGACTAACTCTTGACGATAACCCGTTTTTTCTAATATTTCTTTTGTCAGTTCGGTTACTGATAGGTAAGGAACCATCTGGGCGAAGCCATCCATCATCATCCCAAAGCTTCCTAATTCTTTGCCAGCCTTTCCAGAAATATTCGCTAACTCGACGTTCATGGCTGCTTCTAACAATGACCATTCATGAAGATTCGCAAACGCTCGTAGTTTCTCGACGGATGTCGCACCGATCCCACGTTTTGGTACATTGATGATACGCTCTAAGCTGATGGAATCTCGCGGATTGGCGATCGCCGATAAATAGGCCAAAATATCACGGATTTCTTTGCGGTCATAGAATTTTCTGCCGCCGACCATCGTATAAGGAACGTTGGCTTTTAAAAGCATTTCTTCAATGATCCGTGACTGGGCATTGGTCCGATACAATATCGCAAAATCACCGAATTTACGGTTCTTTTCTGCAATTTGTTTTTGCATTTCACTGACGATAAATCGTGCTTCATCTCGTTCACTATCCCCGCGATAATAAGTGATCTTTTCCCCATCATGATTTTCTGTCCATAGATTTTTATCTGGACGGTTGCGGTTATTTTTGATTACTTGGTTTGCCGCATTTAAAATCGTTTGCGTTGAACGATAGTTTTGCTCTAACAAAATCGTTGCGGCATCTGGATAGTCCTTTTCAAAGTCTAAAATATTTTGCATGTTGGCACCACGCCAACCGTAAATACTTTGGTCCGCATCCCCAACAACACAAAGATTTCGAAAACGAGCGGCCAATAAATTGACCAGTGTGTATTGGGCGTGGTTGGTATCTTGGTATTCATCGACATGGATATAGTGGAATTTCCGTTGATAAAATTGCAGCGCATCTTCATTGTCTTGGAAGAGGCGGATCGTATTCATGATTAAATCATCGAAGTCCATGCATTGATTATTGCGCAGCTCTTTTTGATATTTTTCATAACAACGACCTACGATCTGCTCAAATAGACTACCTTCCATGGCTTGGTAAGCTTCAGGTGTCAACAGCTCGTTCTTGGCATGAGAGATCGTTCCCAAAATAGAACGAGGATCATATTTTTTGGGATCGATATTCAGTTCTTTTAATACCCGTTTCATCAGTGTATTTTGCTCAGAAGAGTCAATGATGGTAAAATTCTTCGAATAGCCAATACGATCAACGTCCCTGCGCAAGATTCTGACACACATCGAGTGGAAGGTTGAAACCCAAACGTCTTCTCCACCCGATCCTAATAGTTGACTGACCCGTTCCTTCATTTCACGTGCCGCTTTATTGGTAAATGTGATGGCTAAAATATTCCATGGATTCACATTTTTTTCTTCTATTAAATAGGCGATTCGGTGGGTTAGGACACGGGTCTTCCCGCTTCCTGCACCTGCCATCAGCAGCAACGGTCCTTCCGTATGCATAACGGCTTCTTTTTGCCGTGGGTTCATGCGTTCAAGTAATTCACTTTTGGATGACATGATTTTAAACATCCTTTCTTTCTCAATCTTCTCAATTATAGCATTATCCGGGAAAGGGGAAAACCGAACGCTTTGAAAACTTTTAATTAAAAGCGCTCTGATTTTTTCCCTTACGATTCATGCGATTTTTCAAGAGAAAGCAGGCTTGGTTTGTTTACATAATAAAAAGGCTGTAAACCTACCAGCCTTTTTATTCGTTTGAAGATTTTGGTTAACTAAAGTACTTCTCTACTAGTTTTTCATTTACATAAATCGAGACTTGCCCATCATTGACCGGGAAAACACCTTTTCCGGTATCATCTAAAACAACTTTCGCTTCATTGTTTCTCAATATATCCACGAATGTCTCTCCACCATGGATCGCACTGATAGTCATTTCTTTTTCCGCTCCTTGGGCATTGGTCATCACGACCGCTAATCCAGAAAGCTCATGTTCATAATCGCCAGTTAATACCCAGCCAATGCAATTAGGATCATCGAAATAATCGACTTGATTCCCGAATGCAAGCTTCTCCCGAAGTTTCAGCATATGGACCAGCGCATCCCCGACAGGGGCGATTTCTTGCGCGGGAATCCCAAATAAATCCCCCCAGAAAACTACTGGTACGCCAGCTTTACGTAAAAGGATCAATGAATAGGCATGGACTTTGAACCATCCGTCTATCCAAGATTGTAAACTTTGCCCAACCTGCGTGTCATGATTATCCACAAAAGTCACTGCATAATCTTCGCGAGCGGCGGTCAACGTACCTGCAAAAATTTGGCTCATATCGTATTCGCCATTTGAGTGAGATGCTTCATATAAATTGTAGTGCAATGGCACATCAAATAAATAAATCAAATTTCCTGAAGAATCTAAATACTCTTCTAATTTTGGCAGATCCCCTGACCAATATTCTCCGACAACAAATAGTGGTTTGCCTTTTTCCTCGCGTCGGTTTAAGATCCAATCCGCGTAATAGTTGAACTCAATGTGTTTGACCGCATCTAGTCGATACCCGTCAACGCCGGTCAGTTCTTGGTACCATTGGCCCCATTTATTGAGTTGTTCCACTGTTTCGGGATTTTCCATGTCCAAATCACAACCCATTAAGTAGTCGTAATTGCCCATCTCATCATCCACTTGGTTTTCCCAGCCCTTGTCAGCGAAGTTAAAAATCCCGTGGTCTTTGTTGCGGTCATCATAATCGACACCAGAAAAATTATGCCACGTCCAAACGTAATCATTGTACGTCCCCTGACGTCCTGGGAATGTGAACTTGGTCCAAGCTTCGATTTCTTCCTCATCACTGATCGGTTCATTACGGTTTTCGGTATTGTATTTAACCGCTGGAACGACTTCTTTTTCATCGGCACCAATCAAGTGATTGAAAACGATGTCGGCATAAACCTCTATTCCTTGTTCTTGCAGTGCTTTGATGGCTTCTAGGTATTCATCCTTTGTCCCATATTTTGTTGGCACCGACCCCTTTTGATCGAATTCGCCTAGATCATAATAATCATAGACACCATACCCAACGTCTTCGGACCCAGCTGTCCCTTTATAGGCAGGCGGCAGCCAAATTGCGGTAAATCCATACTCTTTGATTTCTTTACTCATTTCTTTCAATTTGTTCCAGTGCTGGCTATCTGCCGGCAGGTCCCATTCGAACCCTTGTAAAATGACTTTGTTATTCATTTATTTATCCCCCCTTACTTCAATTAAGCCAAATAATAGTAAAAATTGTCAAATATAAGGATAGCTATTAAATCAAAATGACGGTTATCATGACCGTTTATGACCGATTCCATTTATTCACGCTTTCATTTTGAATGTTTTTTACTGTTTATGATTGATTTTGAACGAATCATATGGTATCATGGCAGGTGAAGAGGTGATGAAAATGCTTACAGAGGAGCGTCATCAAGCGATTTTGGCACGATTGGAACAAGAAGAAATCGTCAAGGTCAGTGACCTGATTCAACTGTTGGATGCTTCAGAATCAACGATCCGTCGAGACCTGCAAGAGTTGGAAGACAAAGGATTTTTAGTCAGAATTCACGGTGGAGCCAAGAAAAGTCAGCAATTAGGCTTCGAACCAAACATGTCAGAAAAAACGGCGAAGTTTCAAACGGAAAAACAAAAGATAGCAAGAGCAGCTGCCCAGACGATCAAAAATGGTGAAGTCATTTACTTAGATGCTGGCACAACGACCCTCGAAATGATTCCTTTCCTATCGGCTATCTCAGGCCTTAAGGTGGTCACAAACTCCGTCAAACACGCTTCCCTATTGATCGATCACGGGATCGACACCATGATTTTAGGGGGAACCATTAAGATATCGACGAACGCTGTGTTAGGGATCAATGCTGGTAAGCAACTGCGAAAACTACGCTTTAATCGTTGCTTTATGGGCATGAACGGGGCTCATTCTGAGGCTGGATTCACAACACCTGATCCTGAAGAAGCCCTGATCAAGCAGATCGCTTTAGAGCACAGTCAACAAGCCTATGTCTTGCTAGACCATTCCAAATTTCAGCAAACGACTTTTGCTCAAGTTGCTTTTATCGAAGGTGCGACGATCATCACCGATTATTGCCCAAAAAACTATTTAGCGAAATTCAGAGCAAAAACAACCATTATGGAGGTAATACAATGATTTACACAGTAACACTCAATCCATCGATCGACTTTATCGTCCATGTCGATCATTTGGAAATCGGCGCCCTTAATCGAATGAAACAAGACTTTAAACTACCTGGCGGCAAAGGAATCAATGTCTCACGGATTTTGAAACGCATCGGCATCGCCTCGACTGCCCTTGGTTTCGTTGGCGGATTTACTGGTCGTTTTATTGAAGAGTGGCTGACCAAAGAGGAAATCAACAGCAACTTTACCCAAGTCGCTGCGGACACACGAATCAATATCAAACTAAAATCCGGCGAAGAAACAGAAATCAACGGTCTTGGTCCAGTCATTCGCCAGCAAGAAATTGCTGAATTGAAACACCAATTAGCCACTCTTTCTGCCGAAGACATCGTCATCCTATCAGGAAGTAAACCAGCTGGTCTTCCAACCGACTTTTATAAAGAATTGATCAAAATCGTTAAAGAAGCGGGTGCGGAATTTGTCATTGATACGACCGGCGCGGAACTTTTTGATGCTTTATCCGATCAGCCTTTGCTGATCAAACCAAATAATCATGAATTAGCCGAACTTTATGAAACTTCTTTTTCAACAATCGAAGATATTTTGCCTTATGGTCAAAGAATGCTAAAGGATGGCGCTAAAAATGTCATTGTCTCTCTAGGCGGCGATGGCGCCCTGCTCTTTACTGGCAATGAGATCTATCGATCCAATGTGTTGAAACGACCTTTGAAAAATTCAGTCGGCGCTGGAGATTCCATGATTGCTGGATTCATTGGGCGTTATGCAAAGACCAAAGATGTGGTTGAAGCATTCAAATGGGGAGTCGCTTGTGGCAGTGCCACTGCGTTTTCAGATGATTTAGCTGAGGCGTCATTTATCGAAGAATTACTACCGGAAGTCATAATTGAACAAGTGAATCTATAGGAGGATGGAAAAAATGAAAATCAATGAGTTGATGCTGAAAGATGCCATGATTATGGACTTACAAGCAACAGACAAAAAAGGTGCCATTGATGAAATGGTAGCAAAATTATATGCTGTCGGACGAATTTCAGATATCGAGGTCTACAAAGAAGGAATTCTTGCCCGAGAAGCTCAAACATCAACAGGGCTAGGTGAAGGCATCGCAATGCCTCATGCCAAAAACAGTGCGGTCAAAGAAGCGACGGTCTTATTCGCAAAAAGTAATGCGGGTGTTGACTATGAGGCGTTAGATGGACAACCAACGTACCTCTTCTTTATGATCGCAGCACCAGAAGGAGCAAATGATACTCATTTACAAGCATTAGCAGCGCTATCTCGCTTGTTGATCGATCCGGATTTCGTTGCTAAATTAAAAACAGCGACGACTGCTGATCAAGTACAGCAACTTTTCTCAGAAGCTGAGGCACAGCAAGAAGCCGATGCTTTAGCAGAAGAAGCGGCAAACCAAGAAGCAGCACTTGCTAGCGAACGTCCCTATATCGTCGCAGTTACAGCTTGCCCGACAGGAATCGCCCATACCTACATGGCAGAAGATGCTTTGAAAAAGAAAGCCAAAGAGCTGGGTGTTGACATCAAAGTCGAAACAAATGGTTCAGAAGGAATCAAAAATCGTCTAACAGAAGCTGATATCGCCCGAGCTACTGGTGTAATCGTAGCTGCTGATAAAAAAGTAGAAATGGATCGCTTTGACGGCAAACATTTAGTAAACCGTCCTGTCAGTGATGGTATCCGTAAAACCGAGCAATTAATCAATGAAGCAATGAGCGGTACTGCTCCTGTTTTTCATGGTAGCGGCCAAGCTTCTGATAAAGAGGACGCTTCTGCTGATGGTTCAGTCGGTCAACGAATCTATAAAGATTTGATGAATGGTGTTTCTCATATGCTGCCATTTGTTATTGCCGGTGGAATCATGATCGCTATTTCCTTCATGGTGGACCAGTTCATGGGTGTCCCTCAAGATGCCTTGAGTCAATTAGGAAACTACAACCAAGCAGCTTCTTGGTTCAATCAAATCGGTAGCGCGGCATTTGGTTTTATGCTACCTGTCTTAGCTGGATTTATCGCTTCAAGTATCAGTGACCGACCTGGATTGATCGTCGGTTTTGCAGCAGGTGCGTTAGCAAATACAGGTGGTGCTGGGTTCTTAGGTGCCTTGATCGGCGGTTTCTTAGCTGGTTACGTCATCAAGTTCTTACGTTCATTATTCAAAGGCTTACCAAAATCATTAGAAGGAATCAAAACGATCCTCTTCTACCCTGTTTTCGGCCTATTGATCACTGGCTTCTTGATGTTACTGATCAACGTGCCAATGAAAGCTATCAACGACGGTTTGAACAGCTTCTTGACTGGCTTAAGTGGTACCAACGCAGCTTTACTTGGCGCTTTGTTAGCAGCGATGATGGCAGCCGATCTAGGCGGCCCAATCAACAAAGCCGCTTATGTTTTCGGTACTGCAACATTGGCAACGACCGTTGCTGACGGTGGTAGCGTCGTGATGGCATCTGTAATGGCGGGCGGAATGGTTCCTCCATTAGCAATCTTTGTCGCAACGTTATTGTTCAAAAATAAATTCACAAAAGACCAAAAAGAAGCAGGTTTGACAAATATCGTCATGGGGCTATCCTTCGTCACAGAAGGTGCGATCCCATTTGCAGCAGCAGATCCATTGCGGGCGATCCCAAGCTTTATCGTTGGTTCTGCACTGACTGGTGCGCTTGTCGGTGCCTTTGATATCCAACTAATGGCGCCACATGGTGGGATCTTCGTTGTCCTGTTATTATCGAAACCAATTTTGTTCTTGCTATTCATCTTGATCGGTGCGATCGTTTCTGGCGTCGTATTCGGTTTGTTGAAAAAAGCGCCTGAGCAAGCAGCTTAATTGAAAAGACCCACAAGATCCTCGTGATCTTGCGGGTCTTTTTCATTCTTGATTGGTAAAAAGCTGCTGCTCGACTAACTTTTGGGTATTCATAAAATACACTCGAAGTTTCTTGCCATTCTTTTTTAGATTGACCCACGTATATTTGCGCGTGCGGTGCAAATACCCAAAATGAACATCCGGCATCGCTGCTTTCAATCCGTCTATTGGCAGCTCCTTCAAGGCTGTTTCTGGTAAATAAAATTGTAAGCAAGCTGTGTAGTCTTTAAAGCGATCCTCTGAGTAATCAATTTCGAGGTGATTCCGAATATAAAAGGCATATGCCTCGACCCCATCATCTACAGTCAATTCCGGTTTTAATACGATATAATCCATCATTCGCAACCGCTCTTGATCCACCCAAGGAAAATACGCTTGGGCATTCAGATACCCTTTCACTCGCCGCTCTTGATACTCTTCGTTCACGAGGTCGAAGCTTCTGGTGACAAAATGTGTCGCGCTGCGTTTTGTTGTCGGCTGCAGTCGATCATTTTGGTATTGGATGGTTTGGATCAAGTGATCCCCAAAGGCATATTCAATATATGGTTCTCTCAAAATACCGACCCCGTTATCCCAAGTCAATTGATCGATTCCAGTTTGATCGCGAAACAATCGCTGATAGGATAGATTCAATTCGTGATCCCACTGGAAAGGATCGCGATACAATTCCACCATCACGACCCCTTGGTCTCTTACCTGCACTTGCTCCACCTGTTGCGCATCAGTAATGATCACTTGAGGAATGATATGCGCGTAGAATGCCGAAAAGTACATGCGCCAGCAAGAAGTCAATGTATAGCCATTGTAAAAAACATCGTACCCAGCAAATTGATTGCAGTCGATGACGATTTCTTGTTCAAAATTTTTCCGCTTCGGTAACGCGTTGATTTCAGCAATCGATTGAAAATTTTGTCTTTTCTCGATTCCTTCGACGTTATGCATCAAGTACTCGTCATATGAACGCAAATAGCCGAACAAGCCATCTCTTTGCATCGTTTCATCAAAGTAACTTAAAATCACTGGTTTTTGCGCGGAAAACACCTCTTTTGTAAACAGATGCCGTTGTAAAACTGCCTCTTGAATGACATGGATACTAGACTCATTTTGTCCATCCGTGACAATAATTTCTGTATTGATTTCTTCAGGGGCGTTATGCAACAACCGACTGATTTCATCAAAATCATAAGGTTTCTTTGCTTGTTGATTGTAGTAGTATTCCGTCGGCTGATAGCTAAGACGAACCAAAGCGAACCAATTTTCAATCAACAAACGCAACTGTGCTGCTTCCATTTGGGTCGATTGTAGAAAGCCATAGATTTTTTCAGTTTTGATCATCGCTATCCCTCTTTTCTATCCCCTTTCTTTAATTATAGTAAAGGGGGAAACGATTGAACACTATTTCGCTTTTTTTGATGAAATCTACCACCGTTCGTGGTAAACTTAAGGCGCTTGGAGGTGAACCTATGGGCTTAAAATTCCAACGAGAAGACTCGCTAGATAAAATGTTTGATGATTTTGCCTTTCTTCCCGATAACGACAAAGACAAGAAAAAACAGGAAAACGATATTGAGCGTTTCTTGAAAAACGAACCTGCTGAAGAGAAAAAAACACAACCTAAAGATAGTAAGAAAGCAGACTAATAAAAAAGGCAAAGGACTCCATAGTCCCTTGCCTTTTTTACTTGTGGTAACAGAAAATGAGCCCCTGAAGCTACATATGTTTAACGATCAGAAACGGCATCTAGAGGTTTTCTTATAGCTCTTCATACAACATGCTTTGACGTAATCGCACCAAGCCGATGGTCAACAAGCAAAGAATAAAAAAGATGGTTGCTAAGATCGTCACCACGAAGATCATCACAAAAATCGGTGAGCTTGTAAAACGAATCATTGGTTCAAAGATAGTGGTTTTAATCAAGTCAGGGATCTCTGAGACTATGAGTTGTTGAATCGCTTGGTTAAAATCTTCCGTGGTTGAATTTGAGGGTAAAACAGCCATAAAGCTCCCTACACCATAATTAGCAACCCCAATCCAAGCAATTGCGACATTTGCTAGAGCGAGCCAGCCAATGCCAAGATTACCAACAACGATCGAGCCGACAGCAAGATTGCCAATCCCAACTAAAAAGCCAAAACAGAGGTTCCCTATTGCAATGACACCGGTGCTGACTGTCCCAATCCCCAGCATTCCGAAGGACAATAAGCCAATCGATAAAAAGCCTAAACTCACAATCCCCAAAGCAATAACCCCTTTGGCTTTGACACCAAGGCTAAACCAGCCGCTGGCAGTTGGTAGCTCTTTCATTAGAACAAAAAACTCTCGAACGCTCGTCACTTGATTCAGTAGTAAGAATAAATTAGGAATCAAAATGTGCATTAATGGAAGCCGCAGAACCGTCCGTTCACTTTTGTATTCATAATAGTAGGTTTCTTTCTTTTCTTTTAATAGCTCTTCCACGGGTGTGCCTAGTAAATCGGCTAGACGAACCAATGTCTCGATGTCTGGCAACCCATTTCCTCGTTCCCATTTTGAAATGGCCTTATCAGAAACAAATAACCTTGCAGCTAATTCCTTCTGTGTTAAGTTATATTTTGATCGATACTCTTTTAATTTTTTGCTTAATGATTCATGCATTCGACCACACCTCCTTGTTACAAGTTTAACAAATATCAAGGAGATTTTCGCTAAAATTGGGCAAATTTAGCACTCTATGCTACGTAGAATAGCGTAAATCAGCTAATTTCCACTGTAAAATGAGAAAAACCGAAGCAAGGGACTTTCTTGCTTCGGTTTCCTAATTGATAATTATTTTATTGCTGCTTCAATCGCTTTCCACGCTTCTTCTTTTCCTTGTTTGGTAATGGAAGAAAATAGGATAAACGTATCTGCTGGGTCAAAGGACAATGCTTTTTTGATCATACTTTCATGCTTGTTCCATTTCCCGCGAGGGATTTTGTCTGCTTTGGTGGCGACCACGATCACTGGAATCTCGTAGTATTTCAAAAACTCATACATTTGAATATCTTCTTGTGAGGGGGCATGACGTAAATCAACAAGAGATACGACTGCACGCAGCTGCTCTCTTTGTTCAAGATATGTCTCAATCATTTTCCCCCATTTCGCTCGCTCTGTTTTCGATACTTTTGCATAGCCGTAGCCGGGGACATCGACAAAATGCAGCGTATTTTCAATCAAATAAAAGTTCAGCGTTTGCGTCTTCCCAGGTTTTGATGAGGTACGGGCTAAATTTTTACGATTGATCAATGTATTGATGAAGGATGACTTTCCGACATTTGAGCGGCCTGCTAAGGCAATCTCCGGTAAAGGTGTAGCTGGATATTGTGCTGGAGAAACGGCACTGATGACGATTTCAGCATCATGTACTTTCATCGAATCGCTCCTTTCTATTTTTTCAAAAAGAAAGCCGGATAGCAATGAAACTATCCGACTTGGTCTCGATTAGACTGCTTTTTTGGTCTCTTCATTGTAAATGATTTTTGGTTCACCAAGTCCTTTTGCCGCTTCTTCCGTGATGGTGACTTTTTGGATCGACTCATCAGAAGGGACATTGAACATGACGTCCATCATGATATTCTCGATGATCGAACGCAACCCACGAGCACCGGTATTTCGCTCAATGGCTTGCGCAGCAATGGCACGCAAAGCCTCTGGCTCAAATTCAAGCTCGGTGTCATCTAATGCCATTAACTTTTGGTATTGTTTGACCAGCGCATTTTTTGGTTCAGTCAAAATATGCACTAAATCATCTACTGTTAATTTCTCTAGGGCAGCCATCACTGGCAAGCGGCCAATAAATTCAGGAATCAAACCGAATTTAAGCAAGTCTTCAGGAATGATTTGCTGCATCACGCTTTCGCCTTCTTCAAGGCGCTTATTGTTCGTGCCAAAACCAATTGTTTTTTCACCTAAACGGTTTTTAACGATGGTTTCGATTCCGTCAAACGCCCCACCAACGATAAAGAGAATATTGGTGGTATCAATTTGGATCATCTCTTGATGTGGATGTTTTCGTCCACCTTGTGGCGGTACACTAGCAGTCGTTCCTTCTAGGATCTTCAGCAATGCTTGCTGCACGCCTTCACCGGATACGTCACGAGTAATCGATACATTTTCACTCTTACGGGCGATTTTATCGATCTCATCAATATAGATGATTCCTTTTTCTGCCATTTCTACGTTATAATCAGCAGCTTGTAACAGTTTCAAAAGAATGTTTTCCACATCTTCACCGACATAGCCGGCTTCTGTCAAACTGGTTGCATCAGCGATTGCAAAAGGCACGTTTAGTGAACGTGCTAACGTTTGTGCCAAAAATGTTTTCCCAGAACCTGTTGGTCCGATCAAGCAAATATTGCTTTTTTGTAATTCTACATCTTCTGCTGTCGTTTCTACATTGACCCGTTTGTAGTGATTGTAAACCGCTACAGCCAGTGTCCGTTTCGCACGATCTTGTCCAATCACATATTCATTGAGAACATTCAGTAGTTCTTGCGGTTTCGGCACTTCGGTAAATTCACGAATTGCTTCTTCGTAAAACTCTTCATCAATGATTTCTTTACACAAATCGATGCATTCATTACAGATATAGACCCCAGGACCTGCAACGATCTTTTTCACCTCTTCTTGCGTTTTGCCACAAAAAGAACAACGAACAGCTTCATTACCGTTTGTATTATCGTACATACTGTTCACCCCTTGAAAATTTTCCAACCTATTTAAAGGAGTGGAATTTTGTTTACTAACTTTGCAGTCTTAAACAATCATATCATAACTTTTTTGAAAGAAAAAGTTCTTTTTACGTTGCCTAACGTTTTCTTATCATTTGTTAGTAATTGTTAAACTAGCCCCTCTTACTCCCAAGAAAAAACGGCAAACACCGCTAGATGTTCGCCGTTTTTAAGCATTTTGCTTACGCTTCTTTTGCAGTACCTGTGACAAGTTCAACTGCTTTCTTCATCGTGATATCATGTTTCAACATGTCTTCTGTTAAGACGCGTTTGATTTGATCCACTGGCATGTTGTAAGCTTCAGAAAGTTCTTTGATTTCGTTTTCGATATCTTCTTCTGTTGCTTCCAAACCTTCTGCTTTAGCGATTGCTTCAATAACAAGGTTTGTTTTCACGCGGGTTTCTGCTTCACCTTCAAATTGTGTGTGCAGATCTGCTTCAGTTGAACCAGTTAATTGATAATACATTTCTGGTGAGATTCCTTGACGTTGCATGTTGTTCAAGAATTCATCCATTGAACGGTGTACTTCATCATGAACCATTGAATGTGGTAATTCAACGATTTCTGCGTTTTCAACTGCTTGACGGATCGCAGCTTCATCTTTTGCATCTTCAGCTGCTTTTTCTTTTGATTCAGTCAATTCAGCACGGTATTTTTCTTTTAATTCAGCTAATGATTCAACGCTGTCATCAACGTCTTTTGCGAATTCATCATCTAATTCAGGAAGTTCTTTTGCTTTTACTTCGTGAACAGTTACTTTGAAGACTGCTTCTTTACCAGCTAAATCTTCTGCTTGATAATCTTCTGGGAAAGTAACGGTAACGTCTTTGCTATCACCAGCTTTTGTTCCTACTAATTGTTCTTCAAAACCAGGGATGAATGAGTTTGAGCCAAGTTCAAGTGAGTAGTTTTCACCTTTGCCGCCTTCAAATGTTTCTTCCCCTAAGAAGCCTTCAAAGTCGATAACGACTGTGTCGCCATTTTCAGCAGCTTCGTCTTCTTTGATAACTAATTCAGCTTGTGCTTCTTGTTCACGTTTGATGCGTGCATCCACGTCTTCTTCTGTTACTTCACGGTCTTGTTTTTCAACTGTTAATTCTTTGTAATCACCAAGTTTTACTTCAGGTTTTACAGTAACTTCTGCATTGATAACCCAATCTTGGCCTTTTTCCATGCTGTCAACGTCGATTTTTGGTTGCGCAACAGGATCGATCCCTGCTTCTTTTACAGCAGCTTCATAAGCTTCTGGAAGAACAGCGTTCAATGCATCTTCATACAACGCTTCTTCGCCGTACATACGGTTAAATACTTGGCGTGAAACTTTCCCTTTACGGAAGCCAGGTACGTTAAGATTGCCTTTCACTTTATTGAATGCAGTCGTCAAGCCTTTTTGGATTTCTGCTTGAGCGATCGTAAATGTCAAAACACCATCATTGGTGCCTGTTTTTTCCCATTTTGCAGTCATTTATTTCCCTCCGAATATTAATTGATTTACATATGAAATAGCTTCATGCATACCTTTAAATAGTACACTAACGTTGTTTAATTGTAAACATTTTACCATGAAAGTTGCGAATTTTTCTTTCAGCGAATGCTCAATCGTAGGATATTGCGTAGGTGTCGTTTGCGTTCTTCTATTTCATTCGCTGCTTTTGGCTGTTCTTTTTCTTCAAATAACCCACGATAATCTTCAATGTAGCTTGCCACCCATGCTTTTGCCTCCTCTTTTGCAGGTAAAAATGGGTAGCTGATGGCTAAATGATCATTGATTTCTGCTGAGACGCTTTCTGCTAAAATCGGATCTTCTTGGGCGATCGTTTCGTCAATCTCTTTCTGGATCGCTTTAACAGCGGCATCTTCTTGCAAAAGTTTTAACTCTTTCGGAACGATTTGCTGCATATTCCCAAGGTAATCGATCAGTTCAAAAGGTTCGTCCACTTCAAGACGCACGAGCTCATCCACTAATTTGGGCAGCAAATATGGATTTTTGATGGAAGCTAACGTTTCATGCATCAGCGTGACAAATTGTGGTTTGGTAATGGCTTGGGTAAAAACGTGCCATTCTGTAGCACTCACCGGTTGATTGGCTTCATCTAATGCACGTAAATGCTTGCGTTTCCCATGAAAATCTTCCAGCCCTAAAATTTGCTGCACTTCTTCTACCTTTGCTAATTCACTTGCTAACTGTTCCTGATAGCGGCTTGCAATTTTTGTTTTTTTACCTAATGTAAGCCAGCGCCGAGCTTTTAAATACTGACCATCCAAGATCAGCAGATGACCAATTTGTAAATACCCGTCGGTTTCTTTTAAATAGTCATCCAAATAGTCTTCCGCCAGATCTAACGCTTTGGCAAAATCATTCAACTGCTGCAGACATTCAACCAGCCATTGATTGATCTCAAAACTGGCATTTTTTTGATAGAGTTCATTGTACAGGCGAAAAGCTTGCAAAAACTCCTTTGACTGGTAGGCTTTTTCTGCCGCCAGCCGAAGCCGTTCATTTGGTCCTGGGAAATCAATCGTCTCACCCATTATCGATCCCTCCTTTACTACTTGCTTGATCTGCTAGTTAGTTTTGTGCGCCAATCATTACGTGATTGGCATCCACCTGTTTATTGAAAGCTTTGATCAGATTAATGGTCACCACACTGGTTTCTGCGAAATAATCCGCAGCCTGCTGCTTATTTTTATTAAAGACGATTGGCAAATAACCGAGATAAAAGAAAAGATTGAATTGTAATACGTAGCGTCCGCAAAGCTCGCGAATCAACACAGTTTGCCAGCTGAGTTCTTCCTCTACAAAAGAAACCACTCGAATACCAAAGAGCATTTTCCCAATGGTTTGACCATGATTTAGCTTTGTCATTAGAACAAAATAGCATAGATAGATTGCTAAGGCACAGATGTTGTAAAGGCCAAACCGCTGATTGGTTGCCGTTAAATTCGCTAGATTGTAGATACTACCGATCGTTATTTGGGTAATCGCTCGGATCACCAACACATCAACGAGATAAGCAAAGAAACGAATCCAAAACCCAGCAAAAAAGTAGCTAGGAAAATCATTGAAGAACCGTTTGTCTTCTGCCTGTTTTTCAGGTTCTTCGTACCGTTGCCAGGCTTGTTGTTTTTCCTCGATCTCGCTTTGGGTATACTCTTCTTCCTTAAAAGACGTCAAGACTTGTTGGTAAAAATCATCGGGATGATTTACTTGTGTGTTCCTCATCGCTTTGTTGGCAGTTACTGGTTCGGTTGTTTCTGAAACCTGTGCCTCAGTTGGCACATCCATATGATCGGTTGACGGTGTCGAGGTTTCCCGCTGTTCCCTTTGATCGATTGACGTACTTGTGTGATTGTCATCCGTTGACGATGTGCCAGCGGAATACTTGTTTTTCTCTGTCATAGTCATTCACCTCCATAATAATAAAGAGGTTTCGGAGCATCGCTGGTTCCAAGGCTTTCCATCAATTGGATCACCCGCTCTGTGTTTGATTCTTTTAATCCTTGTAGTTCGGCTAAACTTGAACCTAACCAAGTAGAAGCAAATCCAGTAGATGAAACATCATAGCTGAAAATCTCGGCATCTTCCAAGCCTAGATCTGCTTGCATTGCTGCTAATGTATCTTCAGGAAAACCGATTTCATCCACTAAACCAACGGACACTGCTTGCTGCCCATCATAGATACGGCCATCAGCGATCTTTCTAACGGCTTCTTCTGTCATGCCGCGTCCTTCTGCTACGATTTTAACGAACCGACCATAGGCATTGTCGACATAGGTCTGCAAGACTTCTTTGTCGGCTTCTGTTGGTTCTCTCGTTGCTGAACCTACATCTTTTAGCGCGCCACTTTTATACGTATTGTCTTCGATCCCTAGCTTTTCGAATAAGCCAGCATAGTTTAGCCCTGACATGATCACTCCGATTGAACCAGTAATGGTTTCATCCGTTGCAAAAATTTTATCAGCACCTGCCGAGATATAATAACCGCCACTGGCTGCCATGTTTTTCATACTGACATACATCGGAATCCCTAACTCTTTGATTTTTGCTAACTCCCGAGCGATCTCCGCACTTTCATAGACGCCGCCTCCAGGGGTATTAACTTCCATCAAGATGCCCCCAATAGTTGGATCTTCTTGGATCATCCGTAGTTCTTCCAAAAACCGCTGATGATCATAAGATTCCGTTGTGAATAAACCGCCACTGGAGCTGCTGGCGATGGTTCCTTCTAAAGATAAGCGAACGATGCGATTGTCTTGATCTCCGGCAACTAACGTTGTCTCTTCGATCGCATTACTTCCATAGAACAAAGCATTTAACCCTTGTAACGTCTGAGTTTCCTCTTGCTCTGGACGATTTGTGATTACTGAAAAAACCCCCGAGCAGATAAATAACCCTGCTGCGATCGCCACTGCGATCCATCTTCTTTTATTCATTCTCCCACCTAACTTTTCACCTTTCCCATTTTTAGTATAGATTTTTGATGACGATCACTGCTTCTTCGTCTCCAACCGCATCAAATTTCTCGCTTTTTTCAGCTAAGACGTAGCCACCAAAAAATTCCTTTGTTAGTTCATCTTGGACTTCGAATGTTTGCGCGGTTTCCACGGTGACTGATCCAGGCAAAATTTCTTGCAAGCTGTCCCAGCCCGTATCCAACATGACCTTTGTTTCATCTGTGACATTAGGATCTTTTTCTATCGAAGCTACCATTTTCTTTAGCTCGGAAAAAGTCATACAATTTACAAATTCTGGCATTTCATTCCCTCACTTTCTTACTTTTTTATTGTAGCGAACTTAAAAAAAAAAGCATAGCTTTATGAGGAAATTTCTTGGGAATCTTATTCGACAAAGCTATGTCAGCTGTTTTGATTTCCTTTACACAGGTTCAAATCAACCTTACCAATAACTATACCAATTATTTTTATATAACTTACAGTTGACAGAAACAGGAATAAATATTATGATATTGCTTGTATTTCTATAAAATATCTCACAAGGAGGATAGATAGACCAATAAGGATAGCGCCTGATCTGGAAACAGATGACGAGGAAAGAGTTTATCGAAACATTCGGCGGATGACTCTAGGGACTGCACTCTACAGGCAAGAACAAATCTCATCGTAAGATGATGACAAAGACTTGCTACGCAGATAGAAATACATAATGCCAAACTAAATTTTTTGAAAGTAGGATTATCATTATGTGTGGAATTGTAGGAATCGTAGGAAAATCAAATGCAGAACGAATTATTTTGAACGGATTGGAACGCTTAGAGTATCGCGGCTATGACTCAGCAGGTCTTTATGTCGCTGATCGGACTTCGGATCACTTAATTAAAGCCCAAGGAAGAATCAAAAACTTGGAAGAAAAAGTGACTTCTGAAGTAACAGGAACGATCGGTATCGGACATACCCGTTGGGCGACCCACGGCAAGCCATCAGAAATGAACGCTCATCCTCACACTTCAGCAAACCAAGCACTCGTGTTGGTTCATAACGGTGTGATCGAAAACTTTGAAGAGCTTCATCAAGAATATTTAAGCAACCACCAATTTGAAGGTCAAACAGATACGGAAATCGTTGTTCATTTGATTGAAGCATTGAAGGAGCAAGACAACAGCACGACCAAAGCAGCCTTTAAAAAAGCTTTGTCCTTGATTCGCGGCTCTTATGCCTTTGCCTTAGTAGAAAAAAATGATCCAGAAACCATTTATGTTGCCAAAAACAAAAGTCCTTTATTGATCGGTTTGGGAGATGGGTTCAATGTCATCTGCAGCGATGCCTTAGCAATGCTCGATCAAACGACTCACTTTGTTGAGATCGAAGATGGCGAAATGGTGACCGTAACAGCCGATGCGATCGAAATCGAAGATCCAAAAGGAAACCTTGTGTACCGTGAGTCTTATGAAGCCCAACTAGATCTGACTGACATCGAAAAAGGAACGTACCCTTACTACATGTTAAAAGAAATCGATGATCAACCAACTGTGATGCGCCGCTTGATCCAAGAATATCAAGGAGAATCCGGTGAAGTAGTGATCGATCCAGCGTTAAAAAGCGAACTTTTAGCGAGCGATCGGATCTACATCATTGCTTGTGGTACCAGCAATCATGCTGGCTGGGCAGCAAAAGCCATTTTAGAAAAACTAACACAGATCCCTGTTGAGGTTCATTTATCTAGTGAGTTTGGCTACAACATGCCATTGTTGTCAGCAAAACCCTTCTTCTTGTTCTTATCACAAAGTGGTGAAACGGCAGATAGCCGTCAAGTATTAGTGACGATCAACCAGTTAGGTCTTCCTAGTCTGACGATTACCAACGTTGCTGGTTCTACTCTTTCTCGAGAAGCGAACCATACCTTATTGCTTCATGCTGGTCCAGAAATCGCTGTTGCCTCTACAAAGGCGTATACTGCACAGATCGCAGTGATGACGTTGTTAGCAAAAGCCATTGGTGATGAAAAAGCTGTTCCTGAAGCATTGGACTTTGATGTCTTCCATGAACTAAGCATCGTTGCTTCTGCAATGGAAGCTCTAGTAGATGAAAAAGCTGTTATCAGTCAATTTGCTGAAGATTTCTTATCTGATACCCGCAACGCCTTTTATATTGGTCGTGGAAATGATTACTATGTATCGATGGAAGCGGCATTGAAATTAAAAGAAATTTCTTATATCCAAGCGGAAGGCTTTGCAGCTGGTGAATTAAAACACGGCACCATCGCGTTGATCGAAGAAGGTACACCAGTGATCGGTGTGATCACGGAAGAAGTGACCGGCTCTCATACGCGAGGCAATTTGAAAGAAGTCGAATCTCGTGGGGCTCACACCCTTGTGATCGTTAGTCAAGAGTTAGCAAAAGCGACTGATCAAATCATTTTGCCAAATGTTCACCCATTGGTAACCAGCTTAGTGGCAGTCGTTCCAACACAGCTGCTGGCTTACTTTGCTACTTTACAACGTGGATTCGATGTTGATAAACCAAGAAACTTAGCAAAATCCGTTACCGTTGAATAAGTTTTTTAAAAGATTGAAACCGAATTGGTTATTTTCTGTATAATAAAAAGAACTCCTCGTTCGATAACTGAAGCGACCCCCAAAAGTTAGACCAGAAAATCTAACTTTTGGGGGTCGTTATTTGTATGGCAAAATATCCTTTTGAATTAAAACTAAAAATCGTTAAAGAATATCTTAGTGGCGTGGGCGGATATCGGTATCTTGCCAACAAATACGGTATTTCAAGCAAGTCTCAAGTAAGTAATTGGGTGAATGCCTATCGTGAATACGGAGAGGAAGGTCTATTGAGAAAACATCAAAATCAGAAATATTCTGTTCAATTTAAGTTAAATGCGCTAGAGTTATATCAAACAAGTGAGATGTCCTATCGAGAAGTTGCTAGCACTTTAGAAATGAACAACCCTGCGCTTATTGCCAATTGGATGCGTAATTTCAGAGAAGCAGGTATTGAGGGGCTCTCAAAAGAGAAAGGGCGACCACTTACTTTGACTAGAAAAAAAGAAAACAAAAAAGAAAATACAACAACTGAAGAACGCGATCGTATCAAGGCATTAGAAAAGCAAGTCCGATCCCTTCAAATTGAGAATGCCTTTTTAAAAGAGTTGAGGAAGCTGCGAAAACAGGAAGCCCAGCAAAGACGCAAGAATCAATCGCACGAATCATCGCCAGCCTCCGAGGATCATTCAAACTAGTTGAGCTTCTTGAAACATTGAAATTTCCTAAAGCAACCTATATGTATTGGCAGAAACGGTTTGACAGACCAAACCCAGACCAAGAAATTGAAGAAAAAATGCTTGAAATTCGCAAAGAGCATAAAGATTATGGCTGTCTGCGACTAAAAAAAGAATTAGAGAATCAAGGGATTCATGTCAATAAAAAGAAGATTCAACGTCTGATAAAAAAACTAGGTATCGAAGTAAAGTCTTACACTCGAAAATCTCGACGGTACAATTCTTATCGTGGGAAGGTTGGCACTGTCGCCAAAAATCGTATTCATCGTCGGTTTTATACAAATATCTGTCACCAAAAAATTACAACTGATACCACAGAGTTTAAGTATTATGAAGTAGACACCACAGGTGTCGTTCGTCAGAAAAAGCTGTATTTAGATCCTTTCATGGATTTCTACAATAGTGAAATTCTATCTTATCGGATTTCTGAAAAACCAAACGCACTAGCCATAATGGAAGGATTAGAAGAAGCAATCCAGATGACAAATGATTGTCCATTTCGTAGAACCTTCCATTCAGATCAAGGATGGGCCTATCAAATGAATGCTTATAAGAATAAATTGAAGCAGCATAAAATCTTCCAGAGTATGTCTCGTAAAGGGAATTGTTTAGATAACTCACCTATGGAAAACTTCTTTGGTTTATTAAAGCAAGAGATTTTTCATGGAGAAGTCTATCGGAGTTTAGATGAATTGAAAACAAAAATTGACCAATATATCTATTATTACAACCATAAACGCATCAAAAAGAAATTAAATTGGCGAAGTCCGGTTCAGTTTCGAGAAGCTGTAAAAACAGCTGTCTAACTGTTAATTTTATCGTACAAAAAAGGAGTGGATTTCTCCACTCCATAAAAGTCTAACTTTTTGGGGTCACTACAAACTCGATCGTTCATAGGGGTTCTTTTTTCTGGTTTTCTGCACAACAAATCCGGAAAGACTTTTAAAAGCAACTATGCTCCGCAAGATTTGTCCAATGCGCGTTCCTTTTAAGCGTCGTCGACAAATCCGTTAACAAGTTTATTTATTTCGCAAGTTGTCTACTTGCTGGCAAGTAGACAAAAAAGACGACCAAAGGATATCTTTGATCGTCTTACTTCTTCATTTATTCCGCACCGATTTCTTCTCGAACGACTGCTGCGATTTTTTCAACATAGTAATCGACTTTTTCAATGGTTGGCGCTTCTGCCATCACTCGAAGCAATGGTTCTGTTCCTGAAGGGCGAACCAAGATACGGCCTTCGCCGTTCATTTCTGCTTCTGTCTCTTCCACGATTTTACGGATAGCTGGAACATCCATCGCGCCATTTTTATCTGTCACTCGAATGTTGACAAGTTTTTGTGGATAGATCGTTACCTCTCCTGCTAATTCCGACAGTTTCTTGCCCGTTTGTTTCATGATATTCAATAGTTGAATTCCTGATAGCAAACCGTCACCTGTCGTATTGAAATCCAAGAAAATCATGTGACCTGATTGCTCGCCACCAAAATTATAATCGTTTTTACGCATTTCTTCGACGACATAACGGTCACCGACTTGTGTGATGACATCTTTCAGTCCAATTGCTTCCACTGCTTTATGGAACCCTAAATTGCTCATGACTGTTGTCACGATCGTTCCTTGGTTCAAGCGCTTTTGCTCCGCTAAATATTTCGCACAGATATACATGATTTTATCGCCATCAACGATGTTTCCTAGTTCATCTACTGCGATGACCCGATCACCATCTCCATCAAACGCAAGACCAGCATCCGCCCCTTTTTCAACGACAAATTCAGCTAACGCTTCAGGGTGAGTCGATCCCACACCATCATTAATGTTCAACCCGTCTGGAGACGTCCCCATTGTGAAGAATTCTGTTTCTAGATCGGCAAACAAACGATTGACACTTGTTGCTGTTGCGCCATTTGCTGCATCAACACACACCGTGATTCCTTCCAAATCATCAGGAATCGTTTGACGTAGAAATTGAGAGTATTTCAACAACCCTTCTGGAAACTCATCCACCGTTCCTAAGCCATCGGCAGAAGGACGTGGAAGTGTGTCTTCCGGCGCATCAAGTAATGCTTCAATTTCAGCTTCTTGTTCATCGACTAATTTAAAGCCATCATTCCCGAAAAACTTGATGCCATTGTCTTGTGCAGGATTGTGAGAGGCAGAGATCATTACACCTGCACTCGCTTTTTGCACTTTCGTCAAGTACGCAACACCCGGTGTAGAAATAACACCCAATTGGAATACCTCGATCCCGACAGATAATAGTCCAGCGATCAATGCATTTTCTAGCATCTGTCCAGAAATCCGTGTGTCCCGTCCCACCAAAACGCGGGGACGGCGGTCACCAGTTTCATGCTGACTTAATACATAGCCGCCGTAACGACCTAATTTAAATGCTAATTCAGGTGTCAACTCCTTGTTTGCTTCTCCTCTAACACCATCAGTACCAAAATATTTTCCCATTTTAATAACCTCTCTTATTCATTCTCTACAGTCAAACGACTAAGAACTGCTTGTCGTCGTGCTGCTTGCGGAATTCTCTGTTTGTTCTTGCGTCGTGTCGACTGTCGAAGAATTGGCTTGAGAATTCGCACTGTTCGTTGCTTCATCGCCATCATTGTTTGATTGATTCTCAGTAGTTGTTTCTGCAACCGGAGTGATTTGGATCGTCACAACTGTTGGATTGATCGTTGTTCCCTCTGGTACTGGAATCGTTACTGTCCGTTCGGTCGTGGTTGTGATCTCACTAACATCCACTGGGACACCGATCTGCTGGGTCTCATCCAAAATACTTTGTGGTCCTGTTAGCACCGCACTGATACTACTCATCCGGTAGATGTAATGAGAGATCCCATCTGGTGTTGTCCCCTGTTGAGTGACAAACAATTCAATTTCTTTGCTTGGTGCTTCCATCATCAATGCCACATCGACCGAATCTGGCTCAGGAATGATCGCTAAAGGATTGTTTTCACTATCCCAAGCCTCGATCGTTCCATCCACCGTAATCGAATCGCCAGTAATATCATCTGGATTCACGATCGCTACCACTCGGTCGATTTCTGCCAGTGTCTTGTCGCCAGTAGTGATCTCTACTTCTTGCGGTTCAACACTCATTGAATCAACGCCGTAACCACTCGTTGATCCATCAGTCGAGATGACTGGCTCAACGGTAAACGTTTGGGTGACTTTTTTCTCGATCGTCACAGTGACGGTTTTGGGTTCGATTTCGGCTGTCACACTTGAGCTAAGATTTTTCACTTCTAAAGGGACCTCATGGGTTCCTTCATCGAGTCCAGTCAAATCAGCAACTACTCGAAAGCTCCGCGTTTCCTCGCTACGTTCAGCATTCAATTGCACCCGATTTCGACTAGACAAAGTCACGTCTACTGTTGTTTCAAATCCTTGGATAAAGTATTCATCTGTGTCATAGGTGGTCTGAATCGGTACATTATCGATCTCTTCCTCATAAGGATTTGAAGTTCCTGCAAGGTTGACTTGCAGGCTTGATCCGCTGGCGATGAAAAACAGAACCAGACTAAAGAACAGCGCTAGTATACCATAAAATACGTTTTGACGACGTTCTTTCTTGATCATTTTCTTCCTCCTTTGTTGACCCCTTCAAAGAAAGATTGCAGCAAGTTGCGTTTACCAGGCTTTTCTTCTGGCACTAATTCGCGATTCAACACGTCGAGATACTCTTGTCGCGAAAGCTCAGTAAGCATCCGATTATTCAGGGTAATACTGACGTCTCCCGTCTCCTCTGAGACGATAATGGTCAACGCATCACTAACTTCTGAAATCCCGACAGCCGCTCGATGGCGCGTCCCAAATTCTTTGGGAATCAACGGACTTTCTGACAGTGGTAAGTAGGCACTAGCAACAGCGATCTTATCATCTCTTAAGATGACTGCACCATCGTGTAGCGGTGTATTGGGAATAAAAATATTGATCAGTAATTCGCCCGTCACGTCCGCATCTAAAGGAATCCCCGTTTCAATATATTCTTCTAACCCCGTCGTCCGTTCGATCGTGATCAATGCACCAATTTTTCGTTTTGCCATATATTGAACAGCTTTGTCCAACGCTTGGACCAACACTTCATCCCGTCGTTTTTCATTCTTAGAAGTCTTGAAGAAAGAGCTACGGCCAAGATGCTCCAGCCCTCGTCGAATTTCTGGTTGGAAAATAACAATCGCGGCGATCACCCCATATGTGATGACTTGATCCATCAACCAAGATAGCGTCTTTAATCCTACGATACCTGCCAAAAACCTTAGAACAATGAATAGGCCGACGCCTTTAAACAACTGGATCGCTTTTGTTCCTCGCACAAGCTGGATCAGCTTATAAACCAAGTACCAAACAACGATCACATCTAAAACATTTACTAAAAATGACCAAGAAAATATATCAAATGAGAGCAATTCTCTCCAATAATCTAAATTAAAAAAATCCCTGAAATTTATCAACATAAACAGCCTTCCTTTATTCTTAAGACTTCAGATAATAGTATAACATAGGACCTCTTCAAAGATTTGAAAAAAAACAAATTTATGAAAAAGTTTTGAAAAAATAAACAGCTCTTTTACTTAGTTTACCATTATCCTGAAATCATTGTTTGTCAAAGGTCTTAGAAGATTTCATCTAAACGAGCTTCTTGCACTCATTTCTTAGGAAAAACAACAAATGACCCTGAAAAACGGGTCAAACCGTTTTGCAGGGTCATTCCTCAGCGAGCGATTACTCTTGCTGACGGCGCTTTGCGCGCGCTGCACGCCGTGCTGCTCTTTCAGCGAGCTGTTCTTCGCTTAACGGCTGTTTTTCTCTTCGTACACGCTCCGTTTTTACTGCCGTTGGTCGTTCTGCATCAGTACTTACCTTATTTTCAAGCTTTGCTCGTATTTTTTCTTCTTGACCTGCTAAGCGGGCATAGTTGTAGAAACGAGTTTTCGCATCTGAAACGGTTTTTTCAAACAATGCTTGCGCCGCATTCGGATTGGCAGACTGCAAGGATGCAAATCGAACTTGTGTCTGCATAAAGGCAGGCATTTGATCAAATGCTGGCTTTTTGAAATCGAGTGTCATTGGCTGTTTCCCTTTTTCTGCCAACAGCGGGTTATAGCGGTAGAGACTCCAATACCCCGATGCAACTGCTTCTTGTGCTTCTTTCAAGGATTGACGCATTCCGCCTGCAAGACCGTGGGTGATACATGGCGTATAGGCAATGATGATTGACGGTCCTGGGAACCGCTCGGCTTCTTCAAAGGCTTTGATCGTTTGCATTTGATTGGCACCAGATGCGATTTGTGCGACATAGACATGTCCGTAGGTCATCGCCATCATTCCTAAATCTTTTTTGGAAACAAACTTGCCACTCGCAGCGAATTTAGCAATGGCCGAAGTCGGTGTCGCTTTAGAGACTTGCCCCCCTGTATTAGAATAGACTTCATTATCTAACACGAGAATATTGACGTCTGCACCAGAAGCGAGGACATGATCGATACCGCCAAACCCAATATCATATGCCCAGCCGTCACCGCCTATCATCCATTGGCTTGGCTTAACAAACAAATCTTTCTCCTGCAAGATTTTGTTCAGCTGAGGTGTTGTGGCAGCTTCAGCTTCTAAGGCGGCGATCAATTTTGCTGCTCGCTGTTGCGTCCCAGCACTTTCTTCTCGATGAAGGTCCCAATCATCAATCAAAGCCTGCAATTCTTCTGATACATTGGCTTTCAACGACTGCAGCTGGGCCGCTAATTTCTCCCGTCGGGTTTGGTTGGCTAAGAACATGCCATAGCCATATTCGGCATTGTCTTCAAACAACGAGTTTGACCAAGCTGGCCCCTGTCCTAAGTGATTGGTTGTATAAGGGGATACTGGTGAGGTTCCACCCCAAATCGAAGAGCAGCCAGTCGCATTGGCGATCATCATGCGATCACCAAACATTTGGGTCAATAGTTTCACATAGGGGGTTTCCCCACAGCCCGCACAAGCACCAGAGAACTCCAACAAAGGTTTATTGAATTGAGAGCCCAAAACAGTTCCTGGTTTTGCTGGATTTTCCTTTTGACGTAAAGTCATCGCAAAAGCCCAATTTAAAGCTTGTTCTTTTTGTTCTTCGTAAGGACGCATCGTCAAAGCTTTCCCTTTGGCGGGACATGCTTCCACGCAAAGGCCGCAACCTGTACAATCTTCAACGGAAACTTGAATTCGATATTTTTGGCCGTTCGCTCCTCGCATCTCTCTGACGATAAAGCCTTCCGGTGCTTCGATTAATTCATCTTCATCTGCCAAAAACGGACGGATCGCCGCATGAGGACAGACAAAGGCACACTCATTGCACATGGTACAGCGATCTGATAGCCACTCGGGCACTTCAACAGCGATGCCCCGCTTCTCAACCGCTGTTGTCCCGACAGGGATCACCCCTTCGGTCATTTGATTCCGTACGAGGGTGCCCACGGTTAGTTGGTTGCCTTCTTGACGGTTGATGGGTTCCACGATTTCCCGCACAAATTGTGTTGTCGCAGTGGATGTCCTCTCCGGCACTTCGAGAGTTGCCCACTTGCTTGGAACAGGGATTTCTTGTAATAATTCGATGGTACGATCGATGGCTGCTTGGTTCTTTTCAACGATCGCCATCGATTTGTGCCGATAACTTTTCAGTGCCTCTTCTTTTAAAATCGGCAAGATTTCCTCGGTCGGAATGATGTTTGCCAAGTAAAAGAAGGCTGTTTCCATCGCGGTATTGATCCGCCCACCTAAGCCAACTTCCATTGCCAACTGCATGGCGTTGATGGTATAAAAACGGATCTCGTTTTCAGCAAGATAACGTTTCATTTTCTTCGGTAGATTTTTTAAGATTTGCTCTTGTGACCAGGTCGTATTTAATAAAAAGGTTCCGCCTTTTTTGAGTCCTTTCAGCAAATCATACGTATGCAAATACGCAGGTGTATGACATGCAACGAAATCCGCGTGTTCGATCAGATAGGTGGAACGAATGGGGGTATCCCCAAATCGCAGATGGGAAACCGTTAGACCACCAGATTTTTTCGAATCATAGTGGAAATAGCCTTGCACATATTTTTCGGTATGGTCACCGATGATTTTGATTGCTGACTTATTCGCCCCAACGGTCCCATCAGAGCCGAATCCCCAGAATTTCGCTTGGAAGGTGGATGGATCAGTTAGATCTAGCGTGCCTTTTGAGGGCAACGACAATTGCGTCACATCATCCGTGATCCCAATGGTGAAGCGTTTCTTTTGGCTCGCTTTTGGCTTAATCAATTCGTCATAAACGGCAACGATTTGATCAGGCGTCACATCTTTTGACCCAAGACCATAGCGTCCACCAATGATCGTCGGCCGAATCGCTGCATCATACATGGCACTTTGCACATCCAAAAGCAAAGACTCGCCATTGGCACCAGGTTCTTTGCTGCGATCCAATACAGCGATACTTTTAACGGTAGCAGGCAGTTTTTCTAAGAAGACTTCTAATGGGAATGGTCGATACAAATGGATCGACAAGACCCCCACCTTGCGTCCTGAAGCGCACAAATGATCCACCGTTTGCTGGATCGTTTGCGTCGAGGACCCCATCGAAACGATCACTTCTTCGGCGTCCGCAGCACCATAATAATCCACTAAATCATAGTTGGTTCCTCTTAAAGCATTGATTTTTTTCATGTAAAAACGAACGATCTCAGGCAATGTTTGATAATGCTGATTGATCGTTTCCCGCTGTTGAAAATGGATATCAGGATTTTGATTCGTTCCACTCGTCGTCGGGTGATTCGGGTTCATGGCTTTTTGTCGAAAGGCAGTCAATTTTTCATGATTGACCAACTGTGCCAATTCCTCATAATCTAAGACCTCTATTTTTTGAATCTCATGACTGGTTCGAAACCCATCAAAAAAATTTAAAAATGGGATATTGGCTTCGATAGCTGCTAAATGAGCGACTGGCGCTAAATCCATTACTTCTTGGACACTGCTTTCCGCTAACATAGCAAAGCCTGTTTGTCGGGTGGCCATTACATCGGTATGATCTCCAAAAATATTCAAAGCATTGGTGGTCACTGCTCGGCTGGCGACATGAAAGACGCCTGGCAGCATTTCCCCAGCAATCTTGTACATATTTGGTACCATTAATAAAAGTCCCTGGGATGCCGTATAGGTCGTCGTTAAGGCGCCCGTTTTTAATGAGCCGTGAACCACACCGGCCGCCCCTGCTTCAGATTGCATTTCAACCACTTTCACCGGCTGCCCAAAAAGATTATGCTTTCCTTGAGCAGACCACTGATCCACTAATTCAGCCATGGTTGAACTAGGGGTTATCGGATAGATCGCCGCAAGTTCCGTAAAGGCATAGGAAATATAGGCTGCTGCCGTATTGCCATCCATTGTTTTTCTTTTTCTCATCTATATAACTTCCTTTAATCATCATTTTGCACAATAAAACACAATTCATTATAGCTGAAAATCAAGGAATATAAAAGCACAGTCAGGGGATTTTTCATAATTTCGTGAAACGAAATACATAGTATTTAGCTCATTCTCCTCCTCTTTTCACAGACTTAAATCAAAAGACCTGAGGCTTTTCTTTCAGTAGAAACTTCGGTAAACTAAAAGAAAAAGGAGGAATCTTAATGGATATTTCAATCATCAAAGCACAGGAAACAAATGCGGTAACAGGGATACATATCGGAGACCCTTCCGCTAAACCGATCGTCGAATTTATGAATTTGCGCTGTCCTTATTGTCGGCAATGGTTTGAGGAATCGTTACCGATCTTAAGTGAAGCTGTCGCAGCTGGGAAACTACGCCGTGTCATCAAATTATTCGACAAAGAAAAAGAATCATTGCAACGAGGCAATGTGATGCACCGCTTTGTTTCCAGTACAGATCCTCAGGCAACGAGCGCTGAGATCACAAAAATTTATCAAACACAAGACGAATGGGGGCATTTATCTTTACCTGAAGTGGCAGAATATGCGAAAAATACCTTAGGGCTATCTGAACAAAACCATCCTGCGATCGCAGGAGAAATTGTGGAAGAAGCGAAAAACGCCAACATTCAATTTGTGCCAACGATTATCTTAGATGGGCACATTTTTGATGAATCGATCTCTGCTGAGGAATTAACTGCATTGATCAATGAATAACCTCTAACAAAAAAACAGGAGCTGATTTGACACTAAAATCCATGTCAAATGCAAGCTCCTGCTTTTTTGATTTCATTCACTACTTAGATTAACTGACTTGTTCACGCAAATGATCCGCAAATTCATTGATTTTGCGAATGCGATGATTGATTCCTGATTTCGAGATCGCTCCTGATGGAATCATTTCCCCTAGCTCTTTCAAGCTGACCTCGGGATGTTCCAAACGCAATTCGGCGATTTCTTGCAGCTTTTCAGGTAAAGCTTGCAAGCCAACTCGATCTTGAATAAATTCGATATTGTCGATCTGCTTCGAAGCAGCGTCGATCGTTTTGTTCATATTGGCGGTTTCGCAATTCACCAAACGGTTGACTGAGTTACGCATATCACGCACGATCCGCACGTCCTCGAATTTCAGCATGGAATTGGTGGCACCGATCAGTGTCAAAAAATCAGCGATTTTCTCAGCGCCTTTCAAGTAAGAGATATACCCATTTCTGCGTTCTAATGCACGGGCATTCAATCCATATGCGTTTAGCATATCGCAAATATCTTGGTTATGCTCCTCATAGATGGAATAGATCTCTAAATGATAGCGGCTGGTTTCTGGATTGTTGATGGACCCAGATGCCATGAAAGCGCCTCGTAAATAGGAACGCATTTTTTGAGTATTGCCCATGATCTCATCAGAAACATGGCTTTGAAACATCAGCCCGTCCATGATATCTAAGTCCAAAAGCACGCGCTGTGTATCTTGCTTCAAACGAACGATGTAAACGTTGTTCTTTTTTAATTTCATTTTACGACGGACCAGCAATTCGCTGCGCACGTCGTAATGATCTTTTAGTAACGAATAGATGCGTCTGGCAATCGCCGCGTTTTCTGTTTGAACGTTTAAAACAAATTGCTGGTTATTGATACTTAATGACCCATTCATCCGAATCAAAGCGGCCAATTCTGCCTTGGCATGTTCGCGATGAACTTCTAATGCGGTCAATTCTTTTTTTACTTCTGCTGCAAAGGACATAAAAAAATCCCTCCTTTCTTAGATTTTGGCCCCGTAAACGATACGTAGAAGTTCTTCAATCACTTTATCTCCGTCATGAAAAACTCCGCCATCTCTAAGCTCCAGAAAGTCAGCTGAAATGACACGGCTGGCTTCTTCTCGCAGTCCTTGGAAATCGTGTTTCACTTGTACAAGATATTCATCATAAATCTCTGGGTCCATATACCCTTCTGGAACTTTCTCGGTGTTGACTAACACCGTATCAATAAAGGGTTTGCCTAAATGCTTATGCAGGACCCGCACATGGTCGGCATCACTAAAGTGTTCAGTTTCACCTTTTTGGGTCATGATATTACAAATATAAACCGTTTCAGCTTGTGTTTCCAACATTGCTTGGCCGATCTCGCTAATCATGAGATTGGGCAAAATACTAGTAAAGAGACTACCAGGACCCAAGACGATCATATCTGCCTCCATAATTGAAGAAACAACTTTACGAGCTGCTTTCGGCTCATCATTATTTTCTTGATTACGAACAAAGACCCGATCGATCGTTTTGCGATCAACCGCGATCTTGGACTCTCCTACCGCTTCGGTGCCGTCTTTAAAAACAGCGTGCAACACCAATGGCAGATCTGACGAAGGATAAACTCGTCCATCGATATGCATGATTTTTGACAAAATTTGAATGGCTTCATAGGTACTGCTGCGCATTTCAGCAATCGCCGCAATAATCAAGTTCCCCAGGGCATGATTGGCTAAAAATTTGTCTTCGGCTTTAAAACGGTATTGAAAAATATCATTATACAGTTGCGGCATATCAGATAGAGCCGCCAAAACATTGCGCAGATCCCCTGGTGGCGAGATAGAGGAAACCAAATTGCGAATTTCGCCACTGCTACCGCCATCATCAGCGACCGTAACGATCGCTGTGATGTCGACACCCTGATTCCGCAAGCTCTTCAGGATGACTGGTAACCCAGTTCCGCCACCTACCACAACGATCTTCGGCTTTCTGATTCGGTACGTTTTCATTTTCATGAACGATTCACCGTCTCTTTACGCTTATCTTTGTCGCGATGAGTAATATTGACGCGATAGTCTTCTGCCAAAACCGCACCGATGCGCTCAGATAATGCAACTGAACGGTGTTGGCCCCCAGTACAGCCGATAGCCACCGTCAAGCTGCTTTTGCCTTCCTTGACATAGCCTGGCATGATCGTTTGCAACAGTGTACTAAATTGCTGATAGAATTCTTCCGTTTCTGGAAAAGACATGACGTACTCATACACGGGTTCATCTTTACCCGTTAAAGGACGCAACTCTGGAATGTAATGTGGATTCGGTAAGAAACGAACATCCATCACAATATCAGCATCGATCGGCAAGCCATACTTGAAGCCAAACGAAAGTATTTCAATACGAAACCCTGTCTCATGAGAAGCACGAAATTCTTGATTGATTTTTTCTCTCAATTGCCGTGGGGTCAGCGTCGTTGTGTCGATAACAATACTGGCACGCGTCTTCAAATCGTTTAAGATCGCTCGCTCTTTGCGAATCCCTTCCGTAACTAAGCCATCCATCGCTAATGGATGTGCTCTTCTCGTTTCTTTGTATCTTGACACCAATTCATTGTCCGATGCATCTAAAAAGAGCATCCGTGTGTCAATAAATTTCGTGTTTTCAATATCGATCAGCATACTTTGGATTTCTTCAAAAAACGATCTTGAACGCAGATCGACAACTAAGGCAATTTTTGTCACTTTTCCTGATTCTTTGATCAGTTCCCAAAATTTAGGGATCAAGCTTGGGGGCATATTATCGATACAAAAGTACCCCATATCTTCAAAACTCTGGATCGCGACCGTTTTGCCGGCTCCGCTCATCCCAGTAATAATGACCAATTCTAAATGATCCACTTCAGTCATAGGTAAAACTCCTTTCTGAAACAACTCTATTATATCATGCCGGGCGTATCATTGGAACACTGGCATAAAAAAAGACGTTAGCTCAAAAAATGCCGCTAACGTCGCTATCATCTTTAGATTGCTTGGCGATTTGCCAATGCTTTTTCGATCGTCCTATCAACTAAAATCGATTGGGCATCGACGACTGGATACGGATTATCAGTCACAAATTCATCCATCAAGGACAACTCGGTACATCCAAGCACTACGCTTTCACAGCCGATACGTTCGGTGACTTCTTCCAGTATCTCAAAGTAAAGTTCTTGATCCAAATGATCATTTTCTTTGATTCGATCATAAATCAATGTATTGACCTTTTTTTGGATCGTCGGCTCTGGAAGATAGACGTCAAGTCCGAACTTCCGCAATTCTTTTTCATAGATGCCAGCTTTGACACTGCCTTCTGTCCCAAGAAAGGCCACTTTTCCAGTGACGCCTTTTTCAAAAACGACTTTCGCAGCCTCACGAGGCATATGCAAAATCTCGATCTCAGTGGCAGCTTGCAGCTCATCAAAAAAATAATGGGCGGTGTTACAAGTCAACACAATAAAATTTGGCTTTAACAAATTTTGTTTTTCGATGTCGTCCATTAAATATGGAACAGGGTTTTCTAACGTGTTGTCTAAAATATATGCCGTTCGATCTGGGACTGTCGCATGATTGAATAAAACATAGTTCAAGTAATCTTGGTCTTTATGGGTCTGTGTCCGTCGGTTTAAAATGCGGACAAAACTTTCCGTCGCTAACGTTCCCATGCCGCCTAAAATACTAAAAAAATTCTCCATCTTCTAGCCTTCTTTCGTATGGAAATACGTTTTGAATCGTTTGTTGTACAGATGGAACATTCTCTTTAATAGAATCCAACGCTTTAGAGATAAGTCTTCTTTGTAAAAGACAGTCGTTCCCCAGCGATTTTCTGCTAATAATTTTTTTGCTCGTTCTTTCGCAGGATTTTCTTTTGCATAAGTCAAGAAAATGTTTTTTGGTACCCCTAGCCATAATTTCGCTTCTGGCGCGTCAGCTTTGCCATAAACCGTTTCTGTGTAAGGTTTTTCGAAGACTAAATCCTCTGTGATGAACTTCGCCAGATTCAATCCGCTTAAGGTAATAAAGAAACTGCTTCTTCCTTGACGCAAGTTGATTTCAAATAATTTATATTGCCCGTCTCGCGCATCATATTTCAAGTCAAAATTGGCAAATCCAACATATTCAATCTCTTTTAAAAACTTACGGATCATTTGATAGATTTGATCATTTTCATCTGGAATGATCACGACATAATTCCCAACAGCTCCAGGCGTTGGATCCTCTAATAAAGGATGACCTAAACCCATCACGCGAACTTCGTGATTCTCATCAACATAGGCATTTAAGACCCGCATGTTGCTGTCATCGCCAGGAATAAAATCTTGGACGATCATTTCATATTGATAACCCGCTTGATAAATGCGAGAAACGATTTCTTCAAATTCTGTTCGATTGTCAATAATGAAGGCTTTTTTGCGCCCTTCAAAATCAACTGACAGCCACGCGACACTATTTGCTGGTTTCAAAGCCACAGGAAAATCAAAAGGCAACTCTTCTTTGAACGTTCCTTCCGTCAACAGTTCAGGCGTTAAAATGAAGGTCTTAGGATAAGGCAAGCCGTATTCCTCGCAGACTTCGTAAAAACTTACTTTGTTGATCAACCGTTTTAATAGGGAATAGTCATTGGCAATAAAGGTATAATAAGGCTTCAATTCTTCTTTATGCTTCGCTAACAGTTCTGCATAGCCATCTCCGCAGGGAATCAATAAATATTTCATGGCAGGATCGTTGTAAGTATTTTTTCCTAACTTGATCAACGTCTCAGTGAATCCGGGATCATGGTCAAAACCTTCCACTTGATTGATTGTAACAATTTTACTAAAGCGGGTTGGCGCAAGTTCCGCACCAGCATAGGCAACTGATTGAATGCCATATGCTTCGTGGAATGCTCTGGCCATACCATAAACATTCATATCGCTTCCTAATAATATGGGAAGAAAATTTTCCTGACTCATCAAAAATCACTCTCTCTTTTGAATACGAAAAACGACCTCTCTCGTTTCGTTTAATTACAATAGAATTATAATACCACAAAGAAAAAAGCAATCAAAGTATCTATCTTTGATTGCTTTCTCCCACTTTGAACGGATAGAACTTATAGGCAGTTTATTCAATGCGAATATACGTATACCTATTGCTATTCTATCAAATAAAATTTTGATTTCAAGCCCTTATCATGAAATTTGCAGATATTTCACGCTTCCTTAAACTTTAGAGAAACCTATTGACAGACAAGTAAAAAAGTGAGTGCTCTTTTCCTTGCTTAAAGGACTTTTTTCAAATAATGACCGGTGTAGCTTTCAGAAACCGCAGCAATTTCTTCTGGTGTACCAGTTGCAATGATCGTTCCACCGCCTTCGCCACCTTCTGGACCTAGATCAATCACATGGTCCGCTGATTTGATGACATCCAAGTTGTGTTCGATCACTAAAACGGTATTGCCAGCGTCGACAAATCGTTCCAAAACTTTCAACAAACGGGCAATATCATCCGTATGCAGACCAGTCGTCGGTTCGTCTAAGATATAAAAACTCTTGCCATTGGAATTTTTGTGCAGTTCACTGGCAAGCTTCATCCGTTGCGCTTCCCCACCAGATAAAGTAGTCGCTGGTTGTCCCATCGTGACATAACCTAGACCGACATCGACGATCGTTTGCAATTTTCGATGGATTTTAGGAATATGTTGGAAAAATTCCACTGCATCTTCCACAGTCATATCTAAGATTTCCGAAATATTTTTTCCTTTGTAATGAACTTCTAACGTTTCTGAGTTATAACGTTTGCCATGACAAACCTCACAAGGTACGTAGACATCAGGTAAGAAGTGCATCTCGATCTTGATGATTCCGTCCCCTTTACATGCTTCACAGCGTCCACCTTTTACATTAAAACTAAAGCGGCCTTTTTTGTAACCACGGACTTTCGCCTCATTGGTTTTAGCAAATAAATCGCGAATGTCATCAAAGACACTGGTATACGTCGCCGGATTGCTTCGAGGCGTCCGACCGATAGGGCTTTGATCGATATCGATCAATTTCTCAATCGCTTCATAACCAGTAATGGTTTTAAAGCGACCAGGTTTGTTCGAATTCCGATTGATTTTTTGCGCCAAGGCTTTTTTCAAAATTTCGTTGACTAATGTCGATTTACCAGAGCCAGAGACACCAGTAACGGCGACGAACTTTCCTAATGGAAAATCGACCGAAATGTTTTTCAAGTTATTCTCAGAAGCACCGGTCACACGAATCTTTTCACCATTGCCTTTGCGGCGTTCCGTTGGTGTCGGGATTTGTCGTTTTCCTGATAAGTATTGACCTGTTAAGGAAGACGCATTGGCTGCGACTTCATCAGGAGTTCCTGCAGCGACGATCTCGCCACCTGCGTGTCCTGCACCTGGACCGACATCGATCAAGTAGTCCGCTGCCCGCATCGTGTCTTCGTCATGCTCAACGACGATCAGGGTATTCCCAAGATCACGCATTTTCCGCAATGAATCTAGCAAGCGATCGTTATCCCGTTGGTGAAGACCGATCGACGGCTCATCAAGAATGTAAAGCACCCCAGATAAATTGGAGCCGATTTGTGTTGCCAAACGAATCCGTTGCGCTTCCCCACCAGAGAGTGTGCCTGATGCACGACTCAAGGTCAAATAGTCCAATCCGACATTTTTCAAGAAGCTTAACCGATCATCGACTTCTTTCACTATCGGACGTGCGATCATTTGCTCTTGTTCCGATAGTTTCAATTCTTCGACAAAGTTCAACGCATTGTTGATTGCCATCTCGCTCATTTCCCCAATGTGTTTCCCGTTGACTTGCACACACAGCGCTTGGGGGTTCAAACGATAGCCATGACAAGTTTTACAAGTCAATTCCGTCATATACAAACGCATTTGATCACGGGTGAAATCAGAGTTGGTTTCATGATAACGGCGTTTGATATTTGGTAAGATTCCTTCAAAAGCTACCTCAACATCACGCACGCCACCGAAATCATTCTCATAATGGAAATGGAAAATTTCGCCATTCGAACCATTCAAAATAATGTCTTTGTGTTCTTCTGGCAGTTCTTCAAAGGGTGTGTCCATATCGATATTGAACTCTTGACAGGCTTGTTCCAGCATTTGCGGATAATACTGTGAACTGATTGGGTTCCAAGGCAATAGTGCGCCTTCACGCAACGTTTTGCTTTGATCGGGAATCACTAGGTCGACATCGACTTCGAGCTTCACACCAAGACCATCACAGTCTGGACAAGCACCAAAAGGCGCATTGAATGAAAAGAGCCGTGGTTCTAATTCACCAACTGTAAAGCCACAATACGGGCAAGAATAATGTTCACTGAAAAGCATCTCTTCTTGACCAATCACATCGACTACCGCATAGCCATCAGCTAAACGTAATGCCGCTTCAAAGGAATCAAACAGACGAGAACGGATGCCTTCCTTTACAACGATTCGGTCAATGATGATGGCAATATCATGCTTTTTATTTTTTTCTAATTCAGGCGCTTCGGAGACATCATAGACTTCGCCATCCACCCGCATCCGAACATAACCTTCTCTTTGGATACGTTCGAAGACTTTTTTGTGCTGCCCTTTCTTTTGATAAACGATAGGTGCCAACAATTGGATCTTGGTGCGTTCTGGTAATGCCAAAACTTCATCCACCATCTGCTCAACCGACTGACTAGTAATCTCAATATGATCATTGGGACAGATTGGGTGACCGATTCTGGCGTAAAGAAGCCGCAGATAATCATTGATTTCAGTAACCGTCCCCACTGTTGATCGCGGGTTCTTGCTGGTGGTTTTTTGATCGATAGAAATCGCTGGACTAAGTCCATCAATGCTATCTACGTCGGGTTTATCCATTTGCCCTAAAAACTGACGGGCATACGCCGATAGACTTTCGACATACCGGCGCTGTCCTTCGGCATACAACGTATCAAATGCTAAGGAGCTTTTCCCTGAACCCGAAAGACCAGTTACAACAACGAGCTGGTCTCTGGGAATCGTCACATCGATATTTTTTAAATTATGGGCCCGTGCCCCATGGATCACGATTTTATCATTTGCCATATTGTTTCTCCTTCTAATCAGCAGCTTTTAGCTCAAGAATAGTATCTCTCAAGGTAGCAGCCGTTTCAAAATCCAGTGCTTTCGCAGCATCTTTCATTTCTTTTTCTAATTTCAACAACAAGGTTGCTTTTTCTTCACGACTCAATTCTTCATAAGAAGTCGTGGTGTATTCGCCAGTTTCTTCCGCCACTTTCGTGATTGCGATCAGATCGCGAATCTCTTTGATGATGGTTTTCGGTACGATTCCATGTTCTTCGTTATAGGCTTCTTGAATACTTCGGCGTCGCGCTGTTTCGTCGATCGCTCGCTGCATCGAATCGGTCATTTTATCGGCGTACATGATTACTTTTCCTTCTGAGTTACGAGCTGCTCGTCCGATGGTTTGGACTAATGAACGCTCGCTGCGCAAGAAGCCTTCCTTATCGGCATCAAGGATCGCAACCAGGGAAACTTCTGGGACGTCTAACCCTTCTCGCAATAAGTTGATTCCGACCAGTACATCAAATTCACCGAGACGCAGGTCGCGAATGATCTCTGTTCGTTCCAATGTTTTGATGTCACTGTGCAGGTATTTGACTTTGATCCCTAATTCTTTAAAGTAATCCGTCAAATCTTCAGACATTTTTTTCGTCAAGGTCGTGACAAAGACCCGTTCATTTCGCTCGACTCGCTCATTGATTTCTCCTACGAGGTCGTCAATTTGACCCATAATCGGTCGTACTTCGATCACCGGATCTAACAGACCAGTCGGACGAATGATTTGTTGAATGACGGTATCGGTTTGATCGTATTCATATGGTCCAGGTGTTGCTGAAACATAGACGATTTGATTGACATGCTTCTCAAATTCTTCCAAGCGTAACGGACGGTTATCCAGTGCAGAAGGCAAACGGAAGCCATAATCCACTAACATTTGTTTTCTAGCACGGTCACCATTATACATCCCACGAACTTGCGGCATGGTCACGTGGGATTCATCAATAACGATCAGAAAGTCATCAGGAAAGAAATCTAATAACGTATAAGGCGGTTCGCCTTCTTTTCGTCCATCCATGTGGCGAGAGTAGTTTTCGATTCCTGAGGTATACCCCATTTCTCGCATCATTTCAATATCATAGTTGGTTCGCTGCTCTAAACGCTGTGCTTCCAGCAGCTTATTTTCTGCTCGCAAAACTTTCAGTCGTTCATCGAGTTCACTTTGGATCGAAGCGATCGCATGTTCCATATGGTCTTCATTGGTCACAAAGTGCGTTGCCGGAAAGATCGACACATGTTCGGTGTCACTCATGATCTCGCCCGTCAAGGCATCGACTTCACGAATCCGATCGATTTCATCGCCAAAAAACTCAATGCGTAACGCTCGCTCATCACGAGAAGCTGGGAAAATCTCCACAACATCGCCACGTACGCGAAAACGCCCCCGTTGAAAATCGATGTCGTTTCGTTCAAATTGGATCTCGATCAATTCTTTTAATAGTTGATCGCGAGACTTTTCCATCCCTACTCGTAAAGAAACAACCTGTCTGGCATACTCGATCGGCGAACCTAAACCGAAAATACAAGAGACAGAAGCTACAACGATCACATCGTTTCTCTCTAATAAAGAACTTGTGGCCGAGTGACGCAGCTTATCGATTTCATCGTTGACACTGGAGTCTTTTTCGATGTATGTATCACTGGAAGGAACATACGCTTCTGGTTGATAGTAATCATAGTAACTGACAAAGTACTCGACCGCATTATTTGGGAAAAAGTCCTTGAACTCGCCATATAATTGTCCAGCCAGTGTTTTATTATGGGCAATGATCAATGTCGGTTTATTGACTTCCTTAATTAGATTAGAAATCGTATAAGTCTTACCGGTCCCAGTGGCTCCCAACAAAATCTGTGCTTTTTTTCCACCGACCACCCCGTCAACCAATTGATGGATCGCTTCTGGTTGATCCCCAGCTGGTTGATATTTTGATACTAAGTCAAATTCATGGGAAGTTGTTCTTTCGATCATCTTCATTCCCCCTCGATTATTCTAAACGACAACAAAAAAAGAAAAACTCGCTGCCGCTTTTCCATAAATAAGTATATCATAGCGAACATACTTTCGCCATCATTTGCTATGAAAGTTTCATGCGATTAAGCATAACTTAACATGTTTGATTTTCTAACATCTGATGTGAGGTTTAAGCAATTTTGTCATATTTTTAAAGAGAAAGACTTGTGTGTAGAAGAAAAAATCCATATAATCTATAAATACGTTATATCTAAAGGGGGAATTTTCTTGAAAAGAAAACACATGTCCTTCGCTTTAATCGCGCTGATTATCAGCATTTTTACGCTATCAGTAAAGTCAGCAAGTGCGGAGGAAACTACGTATAAGATAGGAACAGATTTAACATTTGCTCCTTTCGAATTCCAAAATGAAAATAATGAATACGTTGGGATCGATATAGATTTATTAAACGCGATCGCTGAAGATCAAGGTTTTGCAGTTGATTTACGTCCTTTAGGTTTTGACGCCTCCATTCAAGGCGTGCAATCAAATCAGTTAGATGGCATGATTGCTGGGATGAGCATCACTGATGAACGTAAAGAAACGTTTGATTTCTCAGATCCTTATTTTGATAGTGGGATTCAAATGGCGGTAGCTGCGGACAATGACAGCATTACTAGCTACGAAGATCTTGAGGGCGAAACGGTCGGTGCAAAGGTTGGTACCGAAAGTGCCCGCTTTTTAGAAGAAAATAAAGACCAATATGGCTACGACATCAAACTTTATGATGACGCTACTGGGTTGTATGGCGCTGTACGCAATGGTACTGTGGCAGCCGCTTTTGATGATTATCCAGTGCTTGGCTATGCCATCAACAACGGCGAACCGATGAAACTTGTCGGCGAACCTGAAAAAGGTGCTTCTTACGGATTCGCTGTCAGAAAAGGCCAAAATCAAGAACTACTTGAAAAATTCAATGCTGGTTTAGCCAACATGAAAGCTTCTGGCAAATACGACGAAATCGTCAATACTTACATCACAACGTCTGATTCAGATGCAGACACCAGTGAAATGGTGAAAGTCGAACCAAAGAAAGATGTTTACCGAATTGCCAGTGACTCCGCCTTCGCTCCTTTTGAATTCCAAAATGAAGACAATGAGTATGTAGGGATCGATGTTGATTTAATGAATCGGGCGGCAGAATTGCAAGGGTTCAACATTGAATTCAATTTCATCGGTTTTTCAGGAGCTTTGCAAGCCTTGGATGGTAACCAAGCAGATGGGATGATCGCTGGGATGACGATCACTGATGAGCGTCGTCAATCCTACGACTTCTCAGACTCTTACTTTGAAAGCGGCATTCAGATCGCTGTAAAAGAAGGCAATGATTCCATCAATTCCTATGAAGATCTAGATGGAAAAACCGTTGGTGCGAAAGTGGGAACAGAAAGTGCAGACTTCTTGATCGCCAACGAAGAAAAATATGGCTATTCGATCAAATATTATGATGCGGCCGATCAATTATATGCGGCTGTTAACGGCGGACAAATCGATGCCATGATGGATGATTATCCAGTGATCGGTTATGCCATCAGCCAAGGTCAAAAACTAGTGACACCGATTGAAAAAGAATCTGGCGGTCAGTATGGTTTTGCGGTGAAAAAAGGCCAAAATCCTGAACTGATCCAAATGTTCAATGAAGCATTGAAAGAAATGAAACGGACTGGCGAGTACGATCAAATCATCAATAAATACATTGAAGATGGCTCTGCCACAGAAAAACGAGTGGATGAATCAACGATCACTGGTTTGATCAGCAACAACTATAACGTCTTATTAAAAGGTTTATGGAATACCCTTTTACTAGCATTGATTTCTTTTGCCTTAGCATTAGTGATCGGCATCATTTTTGGACTATTTAGTGTTGCTCCAATCAAAGCATTGCGGGTTTTTGCAGGGATCTATGTTGATATCATTCGTGGTATTCCTATGATGGTATTGGCTTTCTTCATCTTCTTCGGCCTTTCCGATGCCATTGGTATCACGATTCCCGACTTTGCAGCCGGGGTCATTACATTGACTTTAAATGCCAGTGCCTATATCGCTGAGATCGTCCGTGGCGGGATCAATGCAGTGCCAAAAGGTCAGATGGAAGCCTCTCGTAGTTTGGGGATGACCTACACTCGGACAATGCAGAAAATCATTTTACCGCAAGCGATCAAAATCATGATTCCATCTTTCGTTAACCAATTCGTTATCTCGTTGAAAGATACAACGATCATCTCGGTTATCGGAGTCGTAGAATTATTGCAAACTGGGAAAATCATCGTTGCTCGGACTACGCAAAGTACCTATGTTTACTTGATCATCGCGATTATTTACTTAGTCGTGATCACAGCTTTAACGAAACTTGCAAAAGTTTTAGAAAAGAAGGTGAAATAGCATGAAAGAAAAAATCTTAGTTGAAAATCTTGTAAAAAAATACGGCGACAATACCGTATTGAACAATATCAATGTTTCAATCGCTGAAGGAGAAGTCGTTTGTGTGATCGGTCCTTCAGGATCTGGGAAATCGACGTTCTTACGCTGTTTGAACCGCTTAGAAGAACCAACCAGCGGCGATATTATCGTTGACGGCGCACATCTGATGGATAAAAACACCAATATCAATGCTGTTCGTCAACATATCGGCATGGTGTTTCAGCATTTCAATCTCTTCCCTCACTTGTCGGTTTTAGAAAATATCATTTTAGCACCGATGGATCTAAAAAATGCTTCTCGGCAAGAAGCGGAAAAGAACGCAATTCGTTTATTAGAAACGGTCGGTTTGGCAGATAAAAAAGACATGTACCCTGACAATCTGTCTGGAGGACAAAAACAACGGGTGGCGATCGCTAGAGCTTTAGCAATGAATCCCGATGTGATGTTGTTCGATGAACCAACCTCCGCACTCGATCCAGAAATGGTTGGCGATGTACTCAATGTTATGAAGGATTTGGCAAAACAAGGAATGACCATGGTGATCGTAACTCACGAGATGGGTTTTGCCAAAGAAGTAGCAAACCGTGTGATGTTTATTGACGGCGGGAACTTCTTGGAAGACGGTACACCTGAGCAAATCTTTACCAATCCTAAGCATGAGCGTACCAAAGACTTCTTAGACAAAGTATTGAATATTTAAAAAAGCCTCTGCAACAGTCCGACGAAGGAACTGTTGCAGAGGTTTTCTTTATTGTTTGTTCCGTTTCGTTTCATCTGCGATCCGCTTTTGATTTTCCCCCAAAAACACTTTTGTATCGATGGGGTTTGCTTTGTTCGCCCCGCCGATGCCAGTATCAACCATTTTCCCCCAGCCCTTCAACGGCTCTTTCCCCGCTGCACGAAGCTTGGCATTTTTTAACCGTAATGCCTGTTTTTTTGCTTCTTTTTTCGCTTGATGTTTTGCTTGCCATTGCTTTAAGATGCTCATATTCCTTCCTCCTCTCCGTGTTATGAAAAAAATCATTCCTTACATAAATTCTTAGCAAAAGGTATGCTGGTTCCTGTTGATCTGGTAAGAGTAAACAGGATTCACCTTTAAAATAGCAAATTTTTATTGAGTAGTTAAATCTATTATAACATTTACTTTTCAACATCGTAAGCTGCAGATACCAGTTTTACTAAAACCACGAAAGGATATTGGAAATCAAGTAGCCAGATCGGAAGCAACATGTTACACTTATTAAACAACACTCCCTCCAAATCTAAATAGGTATACAAACATTTTTCTTTTTTATTTTATAGCAACTGACGGGATTTTTCTAATAAAAAACCAACATTAAAATAACAAAGAAAATTCACGAAATCATTTTGGAGGAACCTATCTTATGAAAACCATCTTTTTATTTCCCTTACTAATGTTACTCTCCCTCTTTCTCACTGGCTGTACCTTAATTGACGAAATCATGGATGACACCACCAAGAGTAGTTTCTCACCAGAAGCAACGTCGTCTTCTCAATCTTTGTCAGCTGATTCAGAAACCATAGCTTCTTCTTCCAGAACTGAGAACCACACATCAGAACCCGCATCTGAAACAGCTCGTTCTTCTGATGACTTTGCACAAGCTCAGAGCAGTACCGAAACAGCTGCCCCTCAATTTTCGTATTGTGAACAATTGCAGATCGGGCTGCCGCGACGGTGGAATCGAACAGTCAACAAAGACTTACTCCACCAATTGCAAGAAGGAATGTCCTGCGATCAAGTTCTTGAGATCATGGGTGGACTGCCTTCTTGGCGACTAGCGGTTGTAGGTGTGGAATCTAATGCATGGATCAATTCCGATGGTGAGGCAATCATTGTAACTCTTATTAACCGAACCGTTTCTGATGTGGCCTGGCATGATCAGTTTTCTGAAACAGAAATTGAGTAATCCATTAAGCGATCTCTCGTAACTAAGATTGGCAAAATGCGTGATGAAATTCAAACACCTCTATTATCATGAGTCGTCTAAAAAACTTAGGAGTTGAAGGATAAAATGAAACTGAATCGTCCTCAGAAAAAAATCCGAGAGCATCGCAGAAGAAGTCTTTTGCTTTGTTTGGGCATTAGTTGTTTTTTACTCGGAGCTGTCCTCTTCTACAGCGAAAATCAACCAGCAGCTGCCTACGAGCAGTTTTTAGAGATCGATTACTTAACTGCTTTACTGGAAGAAAGACCTTCCCCTGAATCCATCAGCGATCTTGGCCTCGCTCTCATCAAACGTAGTGATCGGGTAAACCAAGAGCGCAGTGCCATTAACCGAAAGCGGCGCCGCGAAAATGTGATCGTCACGGAAGAGACTAGAAAAGTTTTTTCTCCCGATCAAGGAGCAATGGTTGATGAAGTAAGAAAAGTAACCACTCGTTTACCTGATTCAGCCATTGATTTGTTATCAACGATGGCTGACAGCAGCGCTCTCGAGACAAAAAGAGTTCCTTTAGGTTCAAGGGACAAACTGTCCAAAATCAGCTTTGATTTTGACTCCGATAACGCGGGAAATGAACATTTATCTAGAATCACATTGGTTGATGTCCCAGAATTTTTCGGTATTGATTTCTCACAATTCGGGAAAGAGGATGATATTGAGGAGATCAAAGAGACATTGATCGAACAGTATGGTTTAGATGCTCACATCAGAGACGTTAGCGCCATTCGGAGACTTTTCTTTGTTCATGAAGGATTTGAGTTTTACATTAGTCAAACCTATAATCCAAACGGAGTCGGCATCACTGTCCAAGCAGTAGAACCATAAACAAAAACTATCGAACCCCCGTCTCTTTGCGGGTTTAACAAAAAAGGCGTCTGCGAATCCAAACGCAGGCACCTTTTTTCTACTTCTATTTTTATTTAGGCAAAAACGGTCGACCAATTGTCACGTTCATCAAGAAATTCTTGCGCTAATTTTTGCGCACCCTCTAAGGTATGGTTCGCCGCCCAACCGCATTGCACTTCATTGCTGGCAGGTACTTCAGTTGCTTGCAAAACGTCCTTCATGGTTTTTTCTAGGACGGTCAAAATCTCTTCATAATCGTCGTGATTCAAGACAGTCAAATAAAAGCCGGTTTGGCAGCCCATTGGTGACCAGTCCACGATATAATCCGCATGATTACGAATCAATTCTGCCGTCAAATGTTCTAGCGAGTGCAGACTTGCCATATCCATATGCGCTTGGTTCGGCTGCTTCAAACGGACATCATATTTGATGATGGTATCATTCGTTCCTTGTTTTTTATCGGCAACCCGTACATAAGGTGCTTTGACTTTCGTATGATCCAAATTAAAGCTTTCAACATTCATTTTCATTGTACTTCTCTCCTACTCTTTTTGTGCTTCCACAAGCCAAACATACTCATTGATCTGCTTAAAACGACTGGTAAACCCATGCTGACGAAAGTATCGTTCAATATCCGCTATAACTGGATAGTACTCTCTTTGCAGATCAGCGGCTAGTCGCTGGTGACCAGCTTGCCGTGCTTCATCGATTCGTTCCATTTGGTGGGCTAGAGAAAGAAACATCGTATCCCCGAAAAGCACTTGCCCGCCTTTGGGCAGCATCGCAGCATATTTGCCGATTGCCCGTTGTTTTTCGTCCTCCGTAAGATGATGAAAAACATAGGTAGAAACGATCGTATCAATCACATCCGTGATCTCAGGAAAAACCTCCATATCACCATCTACAAAAGTCACTTTAGAAAGACTGGGTTTTGACTTGGCGATTCGCCGCATCTCTGGCGATGGCTCGATTGCCAGCACGTTTTTTCCTTGATCAAGCAGAGCTTGTGTTAGATTTCCAGTTCCACTACCAAATTCTACCACAGACTGCCCTGCTTTTTCAGCAATTTCAGCGAGTAACTGTTCATATTTGAAAAAAACCGCTCGATATTCTTCATCCTTACCTGCAACTGTTTCATCGTACTCAGCTGCCCAGTCAGAAAAAATTGGAATAAACTCTCTCCCCATCACTAGCTACCTGCCTTTTCAAACGCTTGCTCTAAATCTGCCTGCAGATCCTCACCGTCTTCGATGCCGAGAGACAACCGAATCAAGCCATCTTTGATCCCAGATTGCTCACGAATTTCTTTAGGGATCGAGGCATGGGTCATCACGGCTGGCACTTCTACCAAGCTTTCCACGCCACCTAAGCTTTCTGCTAAAGTAAAAATCTTTAATGATTCAACAAATTCTGCTGTTTTCGATTCATTGTTTAGTTCAAAAGATATCATACCGCTATACCCAGACATCTGTGATTTGGCGATCTCATGTCCTTCATGGGCAATCAATCCTGGATAATACACGTTTGCGACAGCTGGATGTGCTTGTAAGTAGTGAGCAATTTTCATCGCGTTGTTTTGATGTGCTTCCATCCGCAAAGCAAGAGTTTTGATGCTTCGTTGAATCAACCAGCTATCATGAGGCCCCAATACACCACCAATGGCGTTTTGTAAAAAAGCAATTCTTTTGGCGATTTGCGGCTCTTTGGCAACCGCTAACCCAGCTACTACATCACTGTGTCCACCGAGATACTTGGTAGCACTGTGAATCACAATATCTGCGCCTAATTGTAGCGGCTTTTGAAAGTAAGGGGTCGCAAAGGTATTATCCACGATCGTCAAAATGTCCTGTTTTTTAGCTAGTTGGGCAACGATTGCGATGTCCGTGATCTTCAATAATGGATTAGTCGGCGTTTCCAGAAAGATCGCTTTGGTTTCTGGAAGGATGGCTGCTTCAATGGCAGCTAGCTCACTTGTTTTGACAAGTGTATAAGACAATCCGCTTTTTTCTAATACTTGATGGAGCAAACGAAACGTCCCGCCATATACATCATCCCCTAAAATGACATGATCTCCAGTCTGAAACAGCGAGAAGACCGCATGGGTGGCTGCTAATCCTGAGGCAAAAGCAAACCCTTGGGCGCCTTCTTCCAGATCCGCAATCAATTCTTCTAAGGCAAAACGAGTTGGATTGCCTGAACGACTGTATTCATATTGCTTTGGCTGACCAAGAGCATTTTGCCGATAGGTTGATGCTTGGTAAATTGGCACACTAACAGCACCAGTCATTTCGTCTTCGCTGATACCGCCGTGGATTACTTTTGTATTAAAATGCATGGTTTGCTCCTCCTATGAATGGGGTGATTGCTGATTCACCCGCATAAATCTTTTTTGATAGATAGCGATCGCCTCCATCTGGAAAGACGGTAACGATCGAGCTTCCAGTTGGTAATTCGAGGCTTTCTTTTACTGCTGCTGCCATTGCCGCTCCACTTGAACTTCCAACAAGCAGACCATAGTTTTTTGCCAAGTAACGCGTAAAAGCAAAGCCTTCCGCATCACTGATCGTATAAATTTGATCAATAAGCAAATCGTCAAAAAATTGTGGAATGAACTCAACACCGATCCCTTCAATCTCATGTCCATGGGCAGGCCCGCCATTTAAGATCGATCCTTCTGGTTCAACGACAGCAAGTCGAGTGCTTGATTTTTGCTTCTTTAAGTATGTTGCGACACCCGCGAAGGTCCCCCCGCTGCCAGCTCCAGCAACAAAGCTGTCAATTTTTCCAGATAACTCCTGAAAGATCTCTGGGCCTAAGGTTGCTTGGTAGGCTGCAGGATTGTTTTGATTGTGAAATTGCATTGGCATATAACTATTTGGTAGCTGTTTTGCTATTTCCTTTGCTTTTTCAATCGCACCTTGAATGCCTGCTTCAGTGGGCGTATGAACGATGGTCCCGCCCAACGCTTCAATCAGTTGCTGCTTTTCAAGGCTAAATTTTTCAGGAATGACAAAAATCATTTTTAAGCCATACTCGATCCCAGCTAAAGCTAAACCAATTCCAGTATTTCCCGCTGTCGGTTCGATAACGGTTGTCTCATGATCGATCACATGCTCACGAAACGCTTCATCGATCAAATACTTTCCTAAGCGGTCCTTGATACTTCCACCAGGATTTAAATACTCAAGTTTCGCATAGATGGTACTTCCCTTTTTGCCGCCAAATGCTGCGGCATCAAATTCAAAGAATGGGGTGTGCCCAATCAATGCTTTTATATTATTAACGATCATCGCTCGACTCCTCGCTCAACTTTGTTTGGTACAGCTCGTATGCTTCATGTACTCATTTTCATTTGCTATCATCAGCCGTCGCCAATGAAAGCGGTAAAAAACAGCAAACAAAAAGGGGTACTGACTATTACATCAGTACCCCAAAAACATGTCGTCTTATCCGGATAGAAGTGAATCACTAAAGAAACTTCAGCGATCTTCTGCGACAAAGGAACTAATAATAGGCATGACAAATCGGTATGCTGCTTTTTGCACCATACAACAACAACAGGTAGTTTGTGTGTTGACGTTTGTCATGTCTTGTTCCCTCCTTTAATTTGCTTGTTATCAAAATAGCACGACTCTTTTTTATTGTCAAACATTTTTTGAAATCACCGAGCACACATTGATGGTCTTTAATAAAATAACATCATAGAGGATAGTAAGCACTCACATAGGCATCCACGGCTTTGATCGCTGCTGCAACATCTTCTGCAGAAACTGGGAATGGCATATTGTGGATCGTTTCCCCTTCGATGGTTGCTTGCTCGCCAATTTTTAATAGGTCTGCATCGCTGGCTTCCGCAAGATGCATGTCGGATAATGTCGTCGGTAATTCTAATGCCTGATACAATTCTATATATTGGTCGAGCTCTTCAGGATCTGCATTTTCCAGCATCAATTGAGTGAGTGTTCCGTAAGCAACCTTCTCACCATGGGTCAGATCATGAACGTCTCCTTCAAGGGCTGTCAAGCCATTATGAATCGCATGAGCTGCTGCCAGACCTGCACTTTCAAAGCCTAATCCACTTAGCAAAGTGTTGGCTTCCACGATTTGTTCAAAAGCTTCGGTAACGACTTGTTTTTTATTCGCTTGATAGGCTTTTAAGGCATTCTCAAAAAGGATCTCTTCGCATTTTTCAGCGATTGCCATGCTGGCAATTGGTTGTACGCCGCCAACCATATTTTTACTATGGCTTCGAGCAACAGCACGTGCCTCGACATAGGTTGCGATTGCATCCGCAATACCAGCGGCTAGCAATTTGGCAGGCGCTTTGGCAATCACAGCGGTATCCACTAAGACAAGTTCAGGATTTTTGTTATAAAAACGATACTTTTCAAAACGACCTTCATCAGTATAAATAACAGAAAGTGCCGAAGTTGGTGCATCAGTGGAGGCAATCGTTGGCAAAACAGCGATCGGTATTTTCAATTCATCCGCAACAGCTTTCCCAGTATCGATGGCTTTCCCACCACCTAATGAGGCAATCACTTCGATTGATTCACTTTTGGCTTTAGAGACGATACGATCGATTTCATTTGCAGAAGCTTCTCCACCAAAAATTTCTTTTACCGGTTCTAACTCGGCTGCTTTCAGGTTCTCAAATAGTTCTTCACCGGCAATTTTCCAAACAGTTTCATCGGTCAAAAGAAGCACTTTCTTTCCTAAATCTTTGATATGGGATAACCCATGCTTCAAGACCCCTTTTCCTTGAACGTATCGTGACGGACTCGCAAATATTCTTTCCATTGTATCTCCTCCTTTAATTGGTCTACTTTTATTGTGACACACTAAGCAAGCGATTTCAAAGGAAAAGAAAAAAAGATGGCCAAGAAGATTCGATTCTTGCCCATACTGCACATTTATAGCCATACAAACACTCATGCCCTTATAAAACGGATGGTTTTATAAGGGCATGAGTTGGATTTTTTCATGGTTATTTCTTTTTCCCACCAAAAGCATCTTTCATTTTATCAAAAAATCCTTCTGGTTGTTGTTCGTTCGTTTCATGGCCACTGGCTTTTGCATAAGCCCGCAATGCCTCTTTTTGTTCCTCATTTAAGTTCTTAGGTGTGATCAGCTTCACTTTGACCTGTTGATCGCCATTGCCGCCTCCCCGTAAGCGAGGGGCTCCCTTACCGCGTAAGCGGAAGTTTGTGCCTGTTTGCGTACCAGCTGGAATTTTTAATTTCACATTCCCATGAACCGTTGGTACATTGACTTCGTCGCCTAAAGCAGCTTGGACAAAGTTTAACGGCAGTTCGTAATAAATTTCCGACCCATCACGGTCAAAAATATCACTTTCTTCCACTCGGAAAACAACGTACAGATCACCATAAGGACCACCATTGGTGCCAGCTTCTCCTTGACCAGACAAGCGCATTTGTTGTCCATCTTCGACACCTGCAGGTACGTTGACTTTCACACTGTGTTTTTTCTTTTCATGGCCAGTACCATGACATGTTGTACATGGTTCTTTGATTTCTTTCCCAGTTCCATGACAAACATCACAGGTTTGACGGCTCATCACACGACCAAGCGGTGTTTGACGTTCAACATTGATGGTACCTGCACCATGACATTTATGACAGGTTTCTGGTGAAGTACCTGGTTTTGCCCCGTTCCCACCGCAGGTATGACAGGTTTCTTCACGATTGTATTGAACAGTTTTTTCCACTCCGAAAATCGCTTCTTCAAAGGAAAGATCAACCGCATATTGCAAGTCCGCTCCTTGTCGAGGTGCATTAGGATTGGCTGCTCTGCCGCCTCCACCACCGAAAAACGATTCGAAAATGTCTTCAAATCCACCAAAACCGCCACCGGAAAATCCGCCACTGTTAAAGCCGCCGAATCCACCGCCATAACCGCCTCCGTAGTTCGGATCGGTACCAGCATGACCATACTGGTCATAAGCAGCTCTTTTTTGGGAATCACTTAATATTTCATAGGCCTCAGAAATCTCTTTAAACTTTGCTTCTGCATCAGGTTCTTTATTGATGTCTGGATGATATTGTTTTGAAAGCTTACGATAAGCTTTTTTGATTTCGTCATCCGAAGCCCCTTTTTGTAGACCTAAGACCTCATAATAATCTCTTTTGTCTGCCATTGGCTTCCCTCCACTATATTCTTGCGTCTCTCGTATTTTAGCATATAATTCGCTCTAGAAAAATACGTTTCGCAAATTCATAAGAAAAAGCCAAAGCGGTGACTTTGGCTTTTTCACAAACAGCGATTATTTATCGTCACCGTCTACTTCTTCAAAGTCGGCGTCAACCACATCGTCTGCGCCGCCTTGTGCAGCTTCTGGATTTTCTTGTGCTTGTTGTTGTGCTGCTTGTTCGTATAATTTAACAGTTAAGTTTTGTACGATTTCATTCAAAGCATCACGTTTCGTTTTCATTTCTTCTAAGTTGTTTGCTTCAAGTGCAGCTTTCAACTCATCACGAGCTTCTTCCGCTTTTTTGACTTCGTCTGCATCCACTTTGCCTTCAAGCTCTTTCAATGTTTTATCAACAGTGAACAACAAAGCATCGACGTCATTGCGTAGATCAACTTCTTCTTTGCGTTGTTTGTCGGCTTCAGCGTTTGCTTCAGCATCTTTTACCATGCGTTCGATTTCTTCATCTGATAAACCTGAAGATGATTTGATCGTGATTTTTTGTTCTTTTTGTGTACCTAAATCTTTTGCAGAAACATTGACGATCCCATTTTTATCGATATCAAATGTTACTTCGATTTGAGGGATGCCACGAGGTGCTGGTGGAATATCCGTCAATTGGAATCTACCTAATGTTTTGTTGTCAGCTGCCATTGGGCGTTCTCCTTGCAAGACATGGATATCAACGGCTGGTTGATTGTCTGCTGCAGTTGAGAAGACTTGTGATTTACTTGTAGGGATCGTTGTGTTACGATCGATCAGTTTTGTGAAGACGGCACCCATTGTTTCGATACCTAATGATAATGGTGTAACGTCTAGTAAGACGACATCTTTCACATCACCTGTGATCACGCCACCTTGGATCGCAGCACCCATCGCTACCACTTCATCTGGGTTTACTGATTTGTTTGGTTCTTTATTGGTTTCTTTACGAACAGCATCAACTACTGCTGGAATACGTGTTGAACCACCAACTAAGATGACTTCATCGATTTCTGATTGTGACAAGCCAGCATCTTTCAAAGCTTGGCGTACTGGAATTTTTGTCCGTTCGACTAGGTCTGCGGTCAATTCATCGAATTTCGCACGAGTCAAGGTCATTTCCAAGTGCAATGGACCAGCATCACCAGCTGTGATAAATGGCAAGCTGATTTGAGTACTTGTTACACCTGACAAGTCTTTTTTCGCTTTTTCAGCAGCATCTTTCAAACGTTGCAAGGCCATTTTGTCTTTTCCAAGATCAATGCCGTTTTCTTTTTTGAATTCTGCTACCATGTGGTCGATGATTTTGTTATCAAAGTCATCCCCACCTAGGTTGTTGTCCCCAGCAGTTGATAATACGTCAAAGACGCCATCCCCTAATTCAAGGATCGATACGTCGAAAGTACCACCACCTAAGTCAAAGACTAGGATTTTTTCATCTTTATCTGTTTTATCTAACCCATAAGCTAAAGCTGCGGCAGTTGGTTCGTTGACGATCCGTTCTACTTCAAGACCGGCAATTTTACCAGCATCTTTGGTTGCTTGACGTTGTGCATCGTTGAAGTATGCAGGAACAGTAATGACTGCTTTTTCAACTTTTTCACCTAAATAGTCTTCAGCAAATCCTTTGATGTATTGAAGAACCATTGCGGAAACTTCTTGTGGTGTGTAAGATTTGCCTTCAACTTCTACTTTGTATCCAGCTTCACCCATATGGCGTTTAATAGAAGAAATCGTATTCGGGTTTGTTACTGCTTGGCGTTTTGCAACTTCCCCTACTTGGATCTCACCGTTTTTGAATGAGACAACAGAAGGTGTGGTACGGTTTCCTTCTGGATTCGTAATGATTTTTGCTTCGCCGCCTTCAAGGACAGCAACAGCTGAGTTTGTTGTTCCTAAGTCGATACCGATAATTTTACTCATAAGTAATACACTCCCTTTTTTAATTTAAACATCTACTTATAGATAGAAAGAACTATTGTGCAACGATGACCATGCTTGCACGCAAGACACGATCATGCAATTTATACCCTTTTTGCAAGACAGTAACGATTGTGTCTGCCGGTGTTTCATCAGAGGCAGGTACAGTCTGCACCGCTTGATGCAAGTTCGGATCGAACATTGCACCTTCAGCAGGAATCTCTTCGATTCCCTCTTCTTTTAAGGCTTGACGCAGACTTTCAAGAACCATTTCAACGCCTTTTTTCAAATTCGCAGCTTGGTCTTGATCGACATCTGCTGCCATCGCTCGTTCCAAATTGTCGATTGCTGGCAACAGTTTTTTGCCAAGATCTTGCGAGCGGTATTTTTGTAAAAGTTCCCGCTCGTTGCGGTTACGTGAAGTGATATTTGCGATCTCTGCACGAGCACGCAGGAATTGATCTTCCAATTCGTTATTCTTTTCTTGCAAAAGTTCCAATTCGCTTTTTTCCACTGCTTCTTCCTCTGGTTGAGGAGTCTGTGCTTCAGTTTCAGTTGATTCATTTGAAGATTCAGTTGTTTCTGCGGTTTCTTCAGCAGTTTTATCTAATTCTTCATCTAAACGCTCTTCTTTTTCCGTCACGTTTCAACCATCCCTTCTACGATTTGTTTCATTGCCGCTTATTCATTGGCAGCGTCTAATGCGCGATAATAATCGGCCAATTTTTTTGCTAACTCGCCTCGAAAAACTTCCATCAATCCAAACATCCGTGAATACGGCATACTTGATGGACCTAATAAAGCGATCGTTCCTTGTCCATGACCTTCGATTTCATAGCTGGCTTGGATCAAACTCATATTTTGTAACAAGTCGTTGCCAAGCTCAGAGCCGATTCTGATTTGAATCGCAGAATCTCTTGGCGCCAGCAGCTGTGTCAGCTGATCTGCGTTTTTCATAAATGAATACATCGATTTGAACTGACTAACATCTTGCGTCGGTTCAAAATCCAGAAGATTCATTCGCCCGCCGACGAAGATTTTTTCTTCAAAAATATGGCTCAGCATCGTATCAAAGAGATCAACGATTCCGTCAGTCGTTTGAAAATACTTATGCAGAATCATAGGAATCTCGGTTCTTAATCGATGGTAGACCGTCATTAGAGGTTCACCGATCAATTTGTCGTTGATGATCCTTACCATTTTTTCCAAATCTTCGCTGCTCATTGATTCAGGAAGAGTAAAGACTTGATTTTCGACATTTCCTTTATCCGTCACGATGATCGCGATGATCTGTCGTGCATTCAAAGGGACGATTCGAAAGCCCGTCAATTTCCTTTCCTTCATATCTGGTCCGAGAGACAACGCTGTATAGCTAGTCAAGTTGGACAAGATCGTGGCAGACTGCTGGATGATTTCATTGATTTCATGAAAATCTTTTCCAAAAGAATGACGAATGGTTTGAATTTCGTTTTGGTCAACTTCAGATGGCTTCAATAAGTGATCAACGTAATAGCGATACCCTTTTATTGATGGCACACGCCCTGAAGATGAATGTGTTTTTAGCAGAAGACCAGCTTCTTCCAGCGCCTTCATCTCATTACGAATGGTGGCAGAGCTAGCTTCAACCCCATCTTCCATCAATCGCTTCGAGCCCGTGGGCTGACCAGTATTCGTATAGTTTTGGATGATGAGGTGTAAAATCATTTGTTGTCTAGGTGTCAACATTTTATCCACTCCTCCGTTAGCACTCATTCCTATTAAGTGCTAACACGATTATAAATATACCATATTTGCTAGGAATGTCAAGTATTTGCATCACTTTTTTAGCACTCTTTCTAAGAGAGTGCTAAAAAAAGAAATCAAAAAAAGAAGCAGCGCGAAATGGCTACTTCTCTTCCTTGTTCTTTCTTATTTTTCTCCATCCAAGAGAAATGCTTCAAACACTTCGTTGCCAATGAACATCCCAGCTTTCGTTAAAAAGACACGATCACCTTGACTAGCCAACCAGCCTTTTTGAACCAACTGTTCGCTAGTTGAACCATAGATTTCCTGAAAAGACTTCCCGAATTTTTCTGCAAAGCGTATTTTTGAAATGCCAGCCTTTTTACGAAGGCCTAAAAACAGTTCCTCTTCCATTTGATTACTGGTTGTCAATTCTTCGGTTTCATGGATTGGCAATTGATTTTCCTGTAATGGTTTCAAATAATGCTGGATTGGACCTTTATTCTTGTAGCGGGTCTGTCCAAGATACCCGCTGGCGCCTGCCCCAAAGCCAAAATAATGTTCATTGTTCCAATACACTAGATTATGCAAGGACTCATACCCTGGTCGTGCAAAATTACTGATTTCATATTGATTCAAGCCAGCTTTTGTCATCGCGGCGATCGCCTCATCAAACATCTGCGTTTCAGCTTCTTGAGAAGGCAGCGCCATTCTCCCTTGGCGAACCCAGTTCATAAACATGGTTTTGTTTTCTAAAATCAAGGAATACATCGCATAGTGAGGCAACCCGAGATCAATCGCTCGCGTCAGTGTATCACGGAAGCTTTCTATGCTTTGTCCCGGAAGTGCATAAATCAAATCGATCGTCACATTCTGAAAATCATGTTTTTCCAGCAGCTGAATGGTTGAATAAACATCTTCAGCGGTATGCTTGCGGCCAATTTTTTTAAGCAAGCGATTATCAAAGGTTTGGACCCCCATCGACAAGCGAGTGACTTGATGGTTTTTCAAAACCAGCATTTTTTCTTCACTCAAATCACCAGGATTTGCTTCCACGGTAAACTCTTTGGTTGTGTGGGTCGGCAGCAATTCATGCACACCTGAAAGCAATCGATCCAGCTGGTTCGCCGAAAGCGACGTTGGCGTCCCGCCGCCGATATAAATTGTTTCCACCTCATTGATAGGCTGACGCAAGAGGGTCAGCTCAATTTCTTTTAGTAACGCTTCGATGTACTCATCCACTGGCTGCCCTTCTAAAAACACTTTGTTGAAGTCACAGTAATAGCAGATATGTTCACAGAATGGTATATGTATATACGCAGAAATATTTTGCGCGCTTTTTGTAGATGGATCGTTTATTGTTTGACCTTCAGGCATTCCTAAGTGATTCTCCTCTACCTTCTTTTTACTCCCATCGCTGAGAGCATCGGCACTCATTGTAGCATAGTTCTTAGAATTCTCCTATCACTTGGACTATTTTGGGCAAGAAAAAACACCACTTCCAAGAAGTGATGTCTTCAAATAGTCATAGCAAAAATTAAGAGCACTACTCTTATTAAGTACGGTAAAATACCGCTTTTGTTCTTATCCCACCCAGAAAAAAATCTGTTTGTTACAAGAACTAACACTTCCCCCAAACTGTTAGCGCCACAATAGATAAGCTGTTGCTGACGGCTTACTTAAAAAGAGCAGGACTCTTATTCTTGAAAGACAATTGCTTGTCTTATCTGACTTAAGTATACCTTTTTTTAAAAATTAAGTCCTATCATCTTTTTCACCAGTCTATGAAAACGATGAGAATCATCCCCTTGGCGACCGTTATAGAATGTGTAGCAAAATATCGATCAGATAACGGATCAACCGATACGCAATAAATAAGAAGAAAATATTTCCCAGCAAGAATTGAAAAACATTGCCGATCGATCCCTTAAAGGAGCGAAAGCTGAAATAACGCGACCAACGATTGAACCCGTTTTGGCGATTTCGTTTCAAACGATACGCTTCATCATATTTCATTTCCAAGAGGTCATAGTAAAAAATCATCAAGGGTTGTTGCACAAAGAAAACTTTTTTATAGCCTGCCATCAACGTGTACTGTTTATTATTGGAAGGGAAATTGCGATTGCCGTTTTTCTTCACGCGCATCGTTGTTCCATCGTTCATTGGGAACGCATAATGATCCTCGAATTCTGTCAGTTGATGAATTTGCGGCACCTGATTTTCTTCTTCAAAAGCACGTACGACCTCACTCGCTTTCTGAGAAAGTGAAACCAGCCACGCCATCATCCCTAGCAAAATACCTAGCAAGATGATATTTAAAAGCAAACTTTCTTGTAACAAAAATAAATAACCTAAGATAATCAAAATCGCCACACCCAGGGCAATCATTCTTCTACGGAAATAACTGCGATACATCAATTCAAAAGAGCGCCGATAATAGGCATAATCTTCTTTTACAAAATCCATTTTTTCCACATCTTTCTGCGTTTAGGTTGCTGATAATGTATCAAAGATCCTTTTGAAAGTCAATTTACCGAAAAAGTTTCAGCGTCTGATTTGTTTCAAACAAGAAAACGTTTTATAATGGAAGATGTAACAAAAAAAGCGATGAAAGTAGGTTGAGATACGTGATATTACAAGAAACATTTACCTTGCAGAACAAACTGACGATTCCTAAGATTGGCCTTGGAACCTGGCAATCTTCTCCAGAAGATGCTTACAACGCCACAAAATTTGCCATTCAAAACGGTTATCGACATGTCGATACAGCGGCAGCATACAAAAACGAAGAAGCGGTTGGGAAAGCTGTGCGCGATTCAGGCGTTGCCCGCGAAGAAATTTTTGTTACCACGAAAGTACCTGCTGAGTTGAAGACCTACCAAGAAGCGGTTGATAGCATTGATGCTTCTCTAAAAAAACTTGACTTAGGGTATATCGATTTGATTTTGATCCACGCCCCTCGTCCTTGGAAAATCATGGGAAACAATCCAGAAAACAAAGATTTTTATCTTGAAAACATCGATGTTTGGAAAGCATTAGAAGAAGCCTACTTAAGTGGGAAAGTAAAATCAATTGGTGTTTCCAACTTCGATCAAAAAGATTTACAGAATATTTTTGATCATTGCGATGTGAAACCGATGGTCAACCAGTTTGTTTACCATATTGGACGCACAAATGAAGAGTTATTGGCATTTTGTAAAGACCACGAAATTTTAGTGGAAGGCTATTCTCCAATCGCCACCGGTCGTTTACTCGATAACGATGCAGTGAAGACGATTGCGGAAGCTTATGGAAAATCTATTCCACAACTTTCAATTCGTTACTTGCTACAAAAAGACATTCTGCCATTGCCAAAATCCGTTCATGAAGAATACATTTCTGACAATGCCAAAGTTGACTTTGAAATTTCTGAAGAAGACATGAAGAAATTGGATGCGTTGCAAGCTTAAGAATGCTTGCGTTTAATTGAAAAAAGCAGTCCGATCAAGTCCAGTAAATGCTGGTCATGGATCGGGCTGCTTATTTTGTTCTAAAACTCTGTTTAAAAAAACAACCGTTTCTTAGTTTGTCAAAGCTGGAATCTTCTTATGTTAGTTGCTCAAAGGTACCCCACACTTTTACTTCTTGTTTTTCTACCATCGTTCTGCCTTTCGCTAGAACCGTTTCTACTGTTAATGATTCTTTGTTCAGCAAGCAAATATCAGCATCCATCCCTGCTGCAAGACGTCCCTTTTGATCAAGCTTCAATACTTTCGCTGGATTAGAAGTGATTGCTCGAATGGCGATCTCCAATGGAATCTGCTCTTTTTGGACTGCTTCTTTAATGCCTACCATCAGCGCTCGCGAACTACCGACACCCAGACCTATGAATTGATTGTTTTCATCAAAGTACGGGAGGCTGCCTTGCCCATCAGAGGTCATGGTAAATTGATCCAGCCCGATCCCTTCTGCTAACAAACGCTTCAGTCCTTTACTGAAGCGAACCTCATCGTCTTCTTTTTCCCAGAAATCAGGATCCTCACTCGCCGTAAAATCAATCGTTCCACCCATTTTTGCAAAAGCAATACTTGCTTCGAAAAGCTCGCTAGTCCGATTGGCATGTGTCGGTAAAAATTGGCTGATTGGAATCTCTGTTTCTTCGATAGTTCGTAAAAGCAGCTCATATTTTCTCTTTCCTCCCCCTAAGTGGACGTTTACGATGCCTGCTTTTCCAGAGAGCATCCCACCAACACGGGCATCCGCCACCGCGCGGGTAAATTCTTCGAAACTCGGTTGTGAAGAACGATGGTCAGAAACGGCAATTTCACCGATACCAATGATTTTGTCAATAGTCAAAAAATCTTGAATGATAGAATCGGTGACCGGAGTCAATGGCAATCGATAAGAACCGTCATACAAGTACGTCGTGATGCCTTCTGCCTCTAGTCCACGGGCCTTACTGATCAAGGCAGTCATATCTCTGCCTACTCCGTCAGTACCCAAACACCCAACCACTGTCGTTACCCCCGCTGAGGTCAGCTGAGACAATTTCACTTCTGGTGTCCGGTTCTGAAAGCCACCTTCCCCGCCACCTCCTAAGATATGAAAGTGGCAGTCAATAAAGCCGGGAACAGCAAGTAACCCTGTGCCATCGATTTCTTCAAGAGGAACCCCTGAGAATCCTCCTTCGATCGAATCTTCAATAGCAATGATCTTGTCTTCGCTTAAAAGAATATCTTTTTTTCCTAAATAGTCAGGCGCATAAACCTCCGCTTGTCGTATCACCTTCATGAGTGCTTCCTCCTCGTGTCTGATTGCTTCTTATTGCAAGCCGATCGCGACTGCAATAAAGATGAAGATCGTTCCTAATACAAATAAGAACCCTTGCATTTTGATCTGGAATTTCGCCCATTTCACCCATTCGATTCTTGCGACACCTAGCACACCGATCAGACTTGCCGATACTGGAGTGAAGGCATCCATGAAGCCTGAGCCTAATTGATAAGCCAATACAGCGATCTGTCTGGAAACACCTAAAAGATCAGCTAATGGCGCCATGATCGGCATGGTCAATGCAGCCTGACCTGAATTGGAGGTCACGATCAAATTGAAGAAGCTTTGGAAAATGTACATGAACCATGCCCCAATAAATGCTGGAACATTGCTTAACAAACCACCGATGCTGTGCAAAATCGTATTCAAGGCTGACGGCACGTTGGCATCAGAACCGCCGAGAACCAGAAGAATCCCTTTGGCCATCCCTACAACGATTGCAGTTCCCGCTAATTCTGAGGCCCCTGATTGAAAGGCACTCGCCACATCATTCAAGCCCATATTTTCTAATTTGAAAAGAACCGCTATGATTCCTGCCCCTAAGCCCATAACAAAGAATTGAGAAGCGATCTCGGGAATATAATAGCCTTTTTGTGTCACACCCCATACGATCCAGATCAAGACCGCCAGCATTTCAACCAAGATCAATTTATGACCTAATAAAAATGGTTTTTGCTCACTGGAGGTTTTTTCAAGATGATTTCGAAAATACGCATCTGATTGATACGTGAGCGATTTCTCAGGATTCTTGCGAATTCTTTCGGCATAGATCATGAGGTATCCTGCGGATAATGCGGTAACCACGACCCACATGATGATTCGGAACGTTGCGCCTGAAAGAACGGGAATACCTGCGATCCCTTGAGCCACTGCCACACTAAATGGACTCATCCACGAGGTGGCATTCCCAATCTGGGAGGCGACATAGGTGACAGTGACCGCCACGATCGAGTCATACCCTAATGCGATCACGAAAGGCACCATGACCATCGAAAACGGAATGACTTCTTCTGCCATCCCAAAAGTAGCACCACCAAATGAAAAAGCAAAGAACAACAGTGGCAATGCCAAACGTTCTAATCCACGGGTTTTGCTGATAAATGCAAAAATCCCCGCATCGATCGCTCCCGTTTGCATGATAATACCAAATGCACCACCGACCACTAAAATCAGTGCTGCAATCCCTACTGCTGAGCCGTATTTGTCGCCAGAAACCAACCCTTCAAAAACAAAATTTAAAAAGCCGAAACCGCCAAAGTCATCGGTTCCCCAAACCTTGGCTGTTTTATGCAGTTTTTCTGAAGTATCATAAATCTTTTCGCCATAAAGGCTGTAAAGGGTGTCATCCGTTAGCCCGACCTCATCTAATTGACTCTGGGACAACTCTTTAGGCCCTTCAGCTAGAACAGCTGCTAAAGCCTCAGGATCGACATCTAATTCTTCCAGCTCTTGTGGATCGTCTTCCAATTGATTCAACTGTTGATAGACGTATTCGTTATCTAACGGGTAGGCATAACGAAACGAATCTTGCATCAAGACCGTTCTGGTACTTATGTCCCCATTTGCATCGGTATACTCGATTTCTTGTGTACTAAATTTCCCAGCAGGAACTAAGAAAGTCAGCAACCATGCCAACAGCACGACCCCAAAAATGATGACATACGTATGCGGCGTTTTCATTTTGGTTAAATCTTTCTTTTCTTTCCCCTTTTTCGCTTTTTTTCCAATTGTCACTTTTTCTCTCCCTTTCCCTTTGCAGCGTACTGCATAAATTATCATTTTAGCCTATTTTTTAGTATATCGAAAAAACGTTTTTTCCTCATGGGGAAAGCATTAGAATTCAAATAAACTACGTTATAAAAAGAGAGAAAAAGAAAAAGTGAAAAGAAGCCAGAAACGCTTCTTTTCACTACGAACGACTAGTTTTCTTCAGAAAGCCCATCAAAATAAGCTTCAGTGTCTCGTTCATCTTGCTTTAATTGCTCGATCAACGCTTGTGCGCCATTGAAAGCGACTTGATCACGTAAGAAATGATGCCAACGGATCGTCACGGTTTCACCATAGATATCTTGGTGAAAATCGAGAATATAAATCTCTACTGTTAACTGGCGACCTTGACCAAACGTATCATTGTGACCAATCGATCCCATCGATGGATACCACTTGTCACCAACTTTGATTTCCGTCACATAGACGCCTTCTTTTGGCAACCGAACGGTGCTCTTCACTTTGATATTTGCGGTTGGAAACCCAAGTTCTCGTCCTCTAGCATCACCGTGAACGACGGTTCCTTCAAATTCATAAATATACCCTAACAAGCGATTGACTTGCACCATATCACCATTTTGTAGTGCAGAGCGAATGCGTGTGGAGCTGACCTTTTCCTCATGAAACGATTCTTGCGCGACAGTCACGACTTCAAAACGTCCTTCTGCATAGGTTGGCAAAAGCGCCATGTTGGCTATCTCTTTCTTGCCATAGGTATAGTCAAAACCTGCAACAACAACTTTTGCATGCAGTCCGATCATGTATTCATCTACAAATACTTGCGGTGCCAAATTTGCAAAAGCAGAAGTAAATTCAATGATATAAAGAATATCTACCCCAAGTTGTTCCAGGTGCGCTTCTTTTTGCGGCAAACTGGTCAGGTATTGCATTTTTTCAGGATCAACCTTTTGAAAAACGATCGAGGGATGCTGATTAAAGGTCATCAACGCCAATTTTAACCCTTTCTCCTCTGCAATCTTTCGTCCTGTTTCAATGACTTTTTGATGACCTAAATGTACGCCATCGAAAAAGCCTAAAACTAAGACGATCTCCTCATCAGGAATCGCTGCGTGATCATAAGGGTGTCTTATTTCAATGATTTCCATATTCATTCTCCTATTTCTGTACGGATGACTTTTACCGGTTTCATCATATCATGGTATTTGTCATGAGCTTTATAGATACTGATCAATTGTTCTCGATAAAAAATCGCCACTAATTCCTCTGGGCGCTTTGGTAATCCAAACGCGCTGAAGGGCAAACGCATGCCATTTTTTACTTTCTGCCAGAGGTCTGCATCGATCGTCACTTGAAGAAATTCTGATACCCCGTATTCTAAAGGTAGTAGTAGTTCCGAAACACGTTGTTCATCGACTGCCTTTTGCACCTCTGCAATCGTGTAGGATTGTTCTTTTGAAAAACCACCGCTTTTTAGGCGAGTCAAATCAGACATATGCGCGGGTACACCCAGCAATTTCCCTGTGTCGACCGCTAATGTGCGAACATAGGTCCCTTTTCCACAAGCAACTTCAAAACGCCAGCTTTGCGTATTGTCCTCATGAATAATCGGCTCTGAAATTCGTTCAAAGGAATAAATTTCTGCTTTGCGCTGTGGCCGCTCGACAGTTTCATTGTTACGAGCATATTCGTAAAGTCGTTTGCCATTGACTTTGACCGCCGAATACATCGGCGGGATCTGGGTAATCGTCCCCGTCAACTGTTTCATTGCCTGATCGATCTCTTCCTTCGTAAACGGACGAGTTAGTGCTTGTTGTTCAACGATATCCCCCGACCGATCTTCTGTAGTGGTACTGAAGCCCAAAGTGATTTCCCCGGTATAGACTTTTCCAGAATCAACCAAGTATTCGACGATCTTCGTTCCTTTTCCGATACAAATGGGCAAGACACCATCCACGTCAGGATCTAGTGTGCCGCTGTGTCCGATTTTTTTTGTCTTTAATATTTTTCGTAATTTAAACACGCAGTCGTGACTTGTTTGTCCACGCTCTTTCCATAATGGTAAAATCCCGTCCATCGTATTCCTCCATTTCACTTCAACTTGCTTATTATAACATATAAAAAAAATTCATTGCACGACAAAATCCTTTTCGCTCTTTCTCATTACATGATAAACTAAGCATATAAGGAGGTCCTAAAATGGTTGTTTTAACGATAGGGTCATTTATTGGATTTGCCATTTTTTTGATCATGATTCAGCTCGGCACGATGCAGCGTTGGGAAGAAGCGTTTGCTTTGCAGATCATCCAAAGCCGTACGCCCTCTTTGACGCGCATGATGCACTTTTTTACCAATTTAGGAAAAGCCTTTCCGACAGTTGCGATTGCTTTACTGTTGTTTGCCTTTCCATTATCGCGGGCGGATCTTGCACCAAAAACAGCAGTCAGTATCTTCATAGTATCAGCAGCTGCTTACTTGATCAAACGAATCGTCCGACGAGATCGTCCTATTGATCATCGTTTAGTTGAAGAAAAAGATCACAGCTTTCCTAGTGCTCATGCTGCCACATCCGCTGCCATGTATGGAACGATCGCCTTGAATCTTGGACAATTGGTTCCCTCAGCTGTCATCCCGATGACCTTACTGGCAATTTTGCTTAGCTTTATGATTGGCTTTAGCAGAGTCTACTTAGGAATCCATTTTTTAACAGATGTGATCGGTGGTTGGCTCTTAGGGGCAGGTGTTGCTGGACTGGTTACTTTACTGATGAATACCTGATGCTCTTTTCAAATAAAAAAGAACAGCTTCGATTGGAAGCTGCTCTTTTTTTTATTCTTCTGAGTGCAATGCGCGAATCATTTCATCAATTTTATTCCCGTATTGTACTGATTCATCCAATTCGAATTGGATTTCTGGAACTTTATAGAGCGTTAACGCTTGACCTAATTCACGACGAACCAAGCCAGTTGCTTTTTCCAGTCCTGCTTGGGCTTTTTGCTTATCTGAAGCTAAGTCCGTTAGGGTGCTGTAAAAGATCGTTGCTTGCTGTAAATCTCCAGTTACTCGTACATCTGTGATCGTCACATCTTGCACGCGAGGATCACGAACTTTTTTACGAAGAATTTGATTGACTTCTTTTAAGATTTCTTGCGCCACTCGGCGATCTCGATAGTTAGCCATTCAAAAAGCCTCCTTGTATAGTTGTCATTCCGTTATTTTGTCGGTACTTCTTCCATGACATAGCCTTCGATCACGTCATCAACTTTAAGATCGTTGAATTTCTCGATCATCGCGCCACATTCAAACCCTAGCTTCACTTCTTTGACATCATCTTTGAAGCGTTTCAAGCTGGCAAGTTTTCCTTCATAGATAACGATGCCGTCACGGATCACGCGGACGCCACTGTCACGGCGAATACTGCCTTCCGTTACGTAGCAACCTGCGATCGTGCCCACTTTAGATACTTTGTATGTTTCACGAACGATCATTTGACCAGTGATTTTTTCTTCGAATTCAGGATCAAGCATCCCTTTCATCGCGGTTTCGATTTCTTCGATCGCTTTGTAGATGATGCGATGCAAACGAATATCGACTTTTTCCGCTTCCGCTTGCTGTTTGGCTTGCGGTGTTGGACGTACGTTAAATCCGATGATGATGGCATTACTTGCTGCTGCTAGCGTTACATCACTTTCATTGATTGCACCAACGGCTGAATGGACGATGTTCACTCGCACACCTTCAACATCGATTTTCTTCAATGAAGCAGCTAATGCTTCAGCTGAACCTTGTACGTCTGCTTTGATGATGACATTTACTTCTTTCAGTTCGCCTTCTTTTAGACTTTCAAACAAGTTATCCAATGTCACACGACTGCTTGATGCGCGTTGCTCCATCAAGGCACGTTTTGCACGTTCTTCACCTGCTGCCCGAGCCGTTTTTTCATCTTCAAAGGTAACGAAACGGTCACCTGCTTGAGGGACATCGTTCAATCCTGTGATTTCGACTGGCGTTGCAGGTCCAGCTGCTTTATCACGACGACCTAAATCATTCGTCATCACGCGGACACGACCGAAAGTGTTCCCTACAACGATTGGATCACCAACATGAAGAGTTCCTTGTTGTACCAATAGTGTTGCTACAGGACCTTTGCCTTTATCAAGGCGCGCTTCAATAACGGTACCGATCGCTCGTTGGGTAGGATCAGCTTTCAAATCTTCGACTTCTGCTACTAAGAGGATCATTTCAAGCAATTCTTCAATGTTTTGCCCAAATTTCGCTGAGATTTCAACGAAGATCGTATCCCCACCCCAAGCTTCTGGGATCAACTCATGTTCACTTAATTCTTGCATCACATGTTGAGGGTTAGCACCTGGTTTATCGATTTTGTTAACTGCAACGATGATTGGCACTTTTGCTGCTTTCGCATGGTTGATCGCTTCCACCGTTTGCGGCATGACACCATCATCAGCTGCGACAACTAAAATCGTAATATCAGTGATACTTGCTCCCCGTGCACGCATACTGGTGAACGCCGCGTGTCCAGGAGTATCTAAGAAAGTGATTGGTTTGCCATTGATGTCGATTTGGTAAGCCCCAATATGCTGCGTGATTCCTCCAGCTTCACCACTTGTTACGCGTGAATGACGTAATGTATCAAGCAATGTTGTTTTCCCGTGGTCAACGTGACCCATGATGGTAACAACAGGTGGTCGTGATACTAAATTCTCTTCAATTTGTTCTTCTGCTTCGAAGAATTTATCGATATCTGCGATATCCACTTGAACTTTTTCTTGTGGTTCGATTCCGTAATCGGTAGCAAGCAGTTCAATCGTATCTTTATCTAAAGGTTGGTTTTGATTGACCATAACCCCCATCATAAAGAGCTTCTTGATGATCTCTGCTGGTTCACGGTAGATTTTTTTCGCGATATCCGCTACGTTCATGCCTTCTGTATATTCCAATACTTCTGGCAGTTCACGGAATTTACGTGCTGGAACTGGCGGTTTCTTTTCCGTCTGCTGACGGCCTTTTTTCCCTTTTTTGTTAAATTTATTGCGATTGTTGTTGTTGAAATTGTTATTGCGTCCACCGTAATTTGACTTGCCGCGGTTTTGATTTCCTCCACGGGAATCATTCGAGCCTTGCGTACGGTTGTTGTTGCGGTCTGCCCCTTGCGTATTTCCTGCAGATTGAGCGGCTGGACGGTTTTGCTGTCCTTGGTTTGTTGGGCGATTTTGTTGCCCTTGATTATTCGGACGGTTTTGTTGTCCTTGGTTTGTTGGGCGATTCTGTTGCCCTTGATTATTCGGACGGTTTTGCTGTCCTTGATTGTTCGGACGATTTTGTTGCCCTTGGTTGTTTGGACGGTTTTGCTGTCCTTGATTGTTCGGACGATTTTGTTGCCCTTGGTTGTTTGGACGGTTTTGCTGTCCTTGGTTTGTTGGGCGATTTTGTTGCCCTTGATTATTCGGACGGTTTTGTTGTCCTTGGTTTGTTGGGCGGTTTTGTTGCCCTTGATTGTTACGATTCTCTTGGTTATTCACTCGATTATGACTTCCTTGGTTATTTGGTCTGTTACTTCCTTGACTGTTCGTGCGATCTACTTGTCCTTGACCAGCAGGACGGTTATTGCTTTGCGTAGTTCGCTGTTGACTTTGATTGTTATGACGGTTTTGGAAGTTAGGATTATTTCTTTGCGTTTTAAATTTCTTTTGTTCTTGTTTTTCCGGCTGGTTGGCTGGTTTCTGATTTGCGGGATTTGAGTTTGCAGATGTTTTACCATTTGGATTGCCGCCTAATGACTGCTGCAATTTTTGCGCCTCTCCATCTGAGATCGCGCCCATATGATTTTTGACATCAAAGCCTAAAGATTGTGCTTTTTCAACAACCTCTTTGCTCGACTTATTCCATTCTTTTGCAAGTTCATAAATTCTTTTTTTTCCCATGCAATCACCTTCCTAACCTAATATTAATTCCTGCACCTTCCTTGCAAATCCTTGATCTAAGATGCCAATGACCATTCTTGGTTTCCCAATGGCCGCACTGATTTCATCAGCAGAAAATGCATCTAGGAGCGGAATTTCGTAATAAGAACTTTTGTCCTTAATTTTCTTTTGTGTATTTTTACCAGCATCACTGGCGATAATGACTAAAGCAGCTTTCTCATTGCGAATCTCTTTTAAAGTCATTTCTTCACCAGTTACTAATTTCCCAGCACGCATGGCTAGTCCTAACATATTTAATGCTTTGGTTTTATTCATTTGCAAATAACTCTTTTCGCGCTTTTTGGTGCGTTACATAGTCCAATAGTTCTTGGTAAAATTCATCTGTCAATTTCGTTTCCAGCACTCGATCCAAGATACGCTTATCCCATGCTTTCTGGGCTTCAGCCGGTTCGATCGCTATATAAGCTCCCCGACCTGGCATTTTTCCTGTCGGATCGATGGAAACAACGCCTTCTTTTGAACGAGTGATACGAAGCATTTCTTTCTTAGGTAGCATTTCGCCTGAAATCACTGATTTTCGTAAAGGAATTTTTCGTTTTTTCATCACGATCTCACCTCAACTATTTTTCGTCAAACTCAACATTTTCATAATCATCCGCAGTCATGTCTGATGGAAGGATCGCTTCATCAACTGTTTCTGCAGATTCTGTTGCTTCTGTGCTGATTTCTTCAGCAGCTTCTGAAGCGTTGGCATCATACTCATCGATATAGTCGCCTTCATCCAGCTTCGCATAAAATTCTTCCATGTCTGTTTCTGATTTGATATCGATTTTGAAGCCAGTCAATTTGGCTGCTAGGCGAGCATTTTGTCCGCGTTTACCGATCGCTAATGATAGTTGGTAATCAGGCACGACAACAGTACAAGCCTTCGGATTATCAACATCAAAAATAACGTCGCTGACTTCTGCTGGATTCAACGCATTGGCGATGAAGATCGCTGGATCTTCATTCCATTCCACGATATCCATGTTTTCGCCTTTTAGTTCATTAACGATCGCTTGAACCCGTTGACCTTTAGGGCCAACACAAGTGCCGACTGGATCGACGTTGGCATCAAAGGAACGAACAGCAACTTTGGCACGATCCCCTGCTTCACGAGCAATACTTACGATCTCTACAGTACCATCATATACTTCTGGCACTTCTTGTTCAAATAATCGGCGCAGCAAATCTGGATGGCTGCGGCTAACGAATACTTGAGGCCCTTTTGAAGTATTTTCAACACGAGAAACGAATACTTTGATCCGATCATGGGGTTGATAAAACTCATTTGGCATTTGGTCTTGTTTTGAAAGCACGGCTTCAATTTTGCCTAAGTTTACATAGATATAACGATTGTCTTGGCGTTCAACGATTCCTTGCAAAATGTCTTTTTCGTACGCACTAAATTCGTTATAGATAATGTTTCTTTCCGCTTCACGGACCCGTTGCAAAATGACTTGTTTTGCCGTTTGCGCCGCAATACGACCAAAGTCTTTAGGCGTTACTTCAAAGCGGATTTTGTCGCCGATTTCATAAGCGGGGTTGATTGTCATCGCTTCTTTTAATGAAACCTCTAGTTGCGAGTCCATGACTTCTTCTGTCACTTCTTTGACTGCATAGACGTGGATATTGCCTTTTTTCTGATCAAATTCTACTTCCACATTTTGTGCTTGCCCGTAATGACGTTTGTACGCTGAAACCAATGCCGCTTCCAAGGCATCGATGACAATCTCTTTTGAAATGCCTTTCTCTGCTTCTAATGCATCCAATGCATTCAACATTTCTTTACTCATGATTCTTTCATTCCTCCGTGTTTAAAATTGAATGGCTAAACGAGCTTTGGCAATATTTTTCCGGTCGATCGTTCGTTCTTTTTCTCTGGTTTTGATTCGGGTCTTCATAACTAGCTGATTTTCGTCGAATGACTGTAAAAAGCCTTCGAACTGTTTTTCTCCATCAATCGGTTGATATAAAGAAACATGAATGTACTCGCCGACTGCCCGTTGATAATCTGCTTCTTTCTTCAATGGACGCTCGGCGCCAGGGGAAGAAACTTCCAAGAAATAGGCCTGTGGAATAGGATCAGGTTCGCATTGGTCTAATTGTTCACTAAGTTGTTCACTGACAAAGGCACATTCCTCGATATCGATTCCGCCTTCTTTATCAATGAACACACGAAGAAACCAATTTTTCCCTTCCTTCACGAATTCTACTTCAACTAATTCAAATTTTTGCGCATCCAGAATAGGGGTCACTATATCTGTAACAGTTTCCACTACCGTACTCACAACATCGCCTCCTTTATTTCTCAACGAAACGAACTTCATTCCATTAAAAAGAGTGAGCGAAAAAACCGCTCACTCACTCTAAGTATCATTACATTGTAAATATAACACAATTTTCATAAAGATTCAACTACTGTCGCATGTTCCCTTCGCTTTCAGAAAAAAACAAAGTATTTTCTTAAAGATTTTTAATGCTTGGGTGAATGGCTGTTAGTGAATCACTTGACCAATCCGACGTAGTAGTTGTGGGAAAATGCTCTCTGGATCAAAGTCCATTGGCGCGTCATGTGGGAAATGAAGCCAGAGCCGACCACCATAAACCACTAGTACCAAAAGTGTCAATGTCACCCACAGGTTGTGACTGTAGTAAAGTTTGCTGATTTTCGGATTTTTTTTGAATAAAACAATTCCGAATACGATCGGCACTAACCAAAACAAGGGATGAAAATGCAGCGCACCTTCAAGATTACCCTGAAATAAGTGCAAATAGGCGCGCGTCATGCCACAACCTGGACAAGGAAACCCCGTTAACCATTTAAACGGACAAATCAATAATCTACCCAATCATCTGAATCAGACGAATCGTTTGTATTGTTAGATGAGGTCATGGCATTTTGATCAGCCGCTTCCCACATTTGGTTCATATCACCTTGTAAAATCGCCATGTTGATGAAATCAAAAGCAAACAGGCTCAAGACGACAAAAAGAATTTTGTTGTCACTCAGACGAGGCATATTCGCTCGTTGTTGTGCACTCATAAAGATATCCGCAATTCGGTACCACCAATAAATTTGATACAATCCACAAGTAAGGATCGTGAGTAAAATCGACGTTTCTGGCGAAAGACGATTATCCCCGCTGTATTCTGCCAGCTCTTTGGTTGTTTGGTACATCCAAAAGAATGTATAAATGCCACAAGTAATAAATGTTAATAAAATGACCGATACAACCGATTTCTTTCTAACTCCGTAATTATAATTCATCACAAACTCCTTCTAGTTTATTCCTTTTTATCACTTACTAATTATACACGATTTTATTCACAAAAACAAAAAAAATCTAAATATTTTATTTTATATAGATTAAAAAAAGGTAAATAGCACCTACTGAAAGCAGGTGCCTATACTATAAAATCATTCGTTTTCTTTGAACCAAAAGCTATGCTCGACTATAATTTTTCACTTCAGCAGCCATTGCATCAACAAACAAATTCAATTCTTCGACTTGGGTCTCCTTGCTGCCGTAGCGACGGATATTGACTGTCGCATCATTGACTTCTTGATCCCCAACAACAATTTGGTAAGGAATTTTTTGGGTTTGTGATGAACGGATCTTATACCCCATTTTTTCGTTGCGGTCATCCACTTCCACTCGCAGTCCTTGCGCTTGCAGGCGTTCTTTGATTTCGTAAGCATAGTCGCTGTGGGCTTCGACTGAGACCGGAATGATCGATGCTTGGATTGGTGCCAACCAAGTCGGGAATGCCCCTTTATAGACTTCTGTCAGGTAAGCCACAAAACGTTCCATCGTTGAAACGATTCCGCGGTGGATCACCACTGGACGGTGATTGTTTTCGCCATCTTCACCAACATATGTTAGATCAAACCGTTCAGGCAATAAGAAATCCAATTGGATCGTTGACAAGGTTTCTTCCATACCTAAAGCTGTTTTCACTTGGACATCTAGTTTAGGTCCGTAGAAAGCTGCTTCACCGTCAGCTTCAAAATAATCCAATTCTAATTCATCCATGGCCGCTTTTAGCATTGTTTGCGCATTTTCCCACATCGCATCGTCATCAAAATATTTGTCTTTGTTTTGTGGATCGCGATAACTTAAACGGAAACGATAGTCAGTAATATTAAAGTCTTCGTAAACGCCCACCATAAGATCCAGTGTCCGTTTGAATTCTTCTTTGATTTGATCAGGACGAACAAATGTATGACCATCATTTAAGGTCATTTCCCGAACCCGTTGCAACCCTGATAGTGCCCCTGATTTTTCATAGCGGTGCATCATTCCTAATTCAGCGATCCGAATTGGTAGTTCACGATACGAATGGATGTCATTTTTGTAAACCATCATGTGATGTGGGCAATTCATTGGTCGTAGAACCAGCATTTCGCCATCCCCCATATCCATTGGTGGGAACATGTCCTCGTGGTAATGATCCCAGTGCCCTGATGTTTTGTATAAATCCACGTTTGCCATGATTGGTGTGTATACGTGTTGGTACCCAAGGCTAACTTCTTTATCCACGATATAACGCTCGATCGTACGACGGATCGTGGCTCCTTTTGGCAACCAGAAAGGCAAACCCGCGCCGACTTCAGGGGACAACATAAACAATTCTAATTCTTTCCCTAATTTACGATGATCGCGTTCTTTTGCTTCTTCTCGTAAACGAATAAATTCCTTCAAGTCTTTCTTATCGAAAAAGGCTGTTCCATATACCCTTTGCATCATCTGGTTGTCAGAACTTCCACGCCAATAGGCTCCGGCTACTGATAACAATTTGTACACTTGGATACGACCTGTCGATGGGACATGAGGGCCGCGGCATAAGTCAACAAATTCTCCTTGCTGATAGGCAGTAATCGTTTCGTCATCTGGTAATTCTGTAATCAACTCAACTTTGTATGGATCTTCAGCAAAAAGAGCCAAAGCTTCCTCTTTTGTTAATACACGTCGTTCAATTGGCAGATTTTCTTTAATGATTTTCATCATTTCTGCTTCGATTGCTGGTAGATCTTCCGCAGTTACTGGGTTTTCCCCATTGTCTGTGTCATAGTAAAAACCAGAATCAATTGCAGGTCCTACTCCAAAATGGATCGATGGATAGAGTCTGCGCATGGCTTGAGCCATTAAATGAGCTGTCGAATGACGAAGTAAACCTAAGGCGTCTTCATGATCGGGTGTCACGATCTCAATCGTTGCATCTTCTTCGATCGGACGTGAAAGATCGATCAGTTGTCCATTGACTTTTCCAGCTAAGGCTTTTTTTGCAAGACTTTTCGAGATACTTTCAGCAATCTCTTTAGTTGTTACCCCAACAGCAAATTCTTTTTTTGCGCCATCAGGAAATGTAATAAATAATGACATATGAATGTCCTCCTTTGAATGATTTCAATCAATAAAAAAGTCCTAGTATCGGTTACGATACTAGGACGATCACTCGTGGTTCCACCTATTGTTCGAAAACAGAAAAAGTCTGTTTTCCTCTTCATGAGATAACGGTTCAACCGCCTCCGTTTCGACAGAGGTCTAAAAAAAGTGGTCATCCTTTGGTTTTCTTCCAGGAAATTTTCAGCCAAGATTTCCCTCTCTTATCGAAGACTCTCAAACTCAGGTGTCTTTTTTATTGATCGATTATGGCTCAATTAAACCACTACCTACAAGAAAAAGCAAGAGAATTATTTCCAATCGCCATTCACAGCATAGGTTCCTTGCTTCATTTCATTGATGATGACATGGATATGCTCCTTAGGGGCACCCGTATTTTTATGGACCGCCTCAGTGATTTCTTTCATCATATTCGTCAGTTGTTCTTGCGAACGCCCTTCAACTAGTTCGACATGAATAAATGGCATACGATTTCCTCCTTTGTTTGCTTTTGATTATACACCTTTTTCAAAAAGACAAAAGCTATTCCCATGATTTCCAAAGAAAAACGTGTCTTTATTCCTCCTGATACACGACAGAAAACTTTTCACAAACGCATAGCATTTGATCGTGAAAAGACAACCCCGCTGAGGCATAAGCTCGTCGAAAAAAAGCTTCATGAACACGGCGCCAATAAGCCAAAGTGCGATCTCCTTCCCCTTCTAAAAAGGCAAACGCTGCTGTCACTTCATCAAATGGCACGATCGACACTGACTCTAAATAAAGAACAGCTCTTGGTACATCCGAACCATCTAAAAGGACACTATACGTTTCTGATTGTGGCAATGCTTCTTGCTCGATTTCATAGAGCGCAGCGGCGGAGGTCGTCGCTGTCTTTTTGCCAGCTAAAACAAGTGCTGCCAGTTCATCCGCCATTTCTGAAGTATCACCAAAGGACCAAGCATCTTCATAGGTCAGAGAAGATTGATTTCTTGGATTTGCTTTTAAAAACCGCTGCCAAAACGCTTGAATCTGACTGTCTTTTATTTTTGGTTCTCTGGTCTCATCTGCCAATTTTTTTCACTCCAATACTTCGTATATGTTTGGACATTCTCAGCTTCTTGCCAATCATAGGCCAACCCTAATTTCTCGCTGATTTTCTTTGCTTGCTTATCAAATCGTTTTTGCATCTTCAAGAGGGACTGACCGCAGGCAGTGATCGTGGAAAAATCAAGCAATGAGGTCAATTCCCGCCACTCCTTTTCCGTTAGAAACTCCTGTAGGTATTTATGATTTTTCCCTGTACTCACCTGAAATTGCTGAGCTTGGGCAACGAACAAATCTTCAATCCATAACAATTCTTGCCAACAAATAGTGTATAAATGATCCGCAGCATAAATCAGCTGCTTTCGAAGCAGCCCTTTCACGACATACGTGCTTACCCACCAAAATTCGTTGCAGTGTTCCTGAAAAGCGGCTTGGGTCGGGCGCTTGATCCAGTAATGCGAATGATTTGCTTGATTAGCAAAACTTAGTATTTGGTCTGGATCAAGCAGCGGCTGCAAGCCTGGTTCGTTAGCCAGACGATCGACCAGTGCAAGAGGACATAGCATGAGATCGATTCTTACTCCGTCTAAAAAATGCATCAAGTACGTAAAACACCCGCCCAAACTTGGCGGATAGATGGTGCTAGCTTCAGGTGTTTGCCTGATCATGATCGGTCCAAAGGCTTCTAACCATGAAGGATCATCGACCAAGGGCTGAATATCATCCATTACGTAAACCACATCAAAGTCTTGCAAAAAATCTTTTGGCGCCTGTGGATCGGTCCGTGAACCAGATAAACCGATGGCACGTGCCCCAACACGTTGCCCCACAGACAGGATCAATTGGTGCAATTCTGCTTCTTCCCTCACCGTCTCCACCTCTTTTTCGTTTCGTTTTTGAACACCTAAGCTCTTTTTATAAATATTAGCATAGTTTCTTTTTTTCCACGACATTCGCAGGGAAAATATGCTATAATTTTATGTCGCAATTTTTTTAAGGAGGATCCTTCGTGAACGAACGTCAAAAAGAACAACAACATGTCAATGAAACCATTGCTCTGATCCACAGAGAACAAGCGATCCTTTCGCAGCAAAAACAAGAGTTAGCCGCTAAAATGGATGATCAATTAAAAGAAATCGCCGATAAGAAAATTCGCGGGGGCGACAGTGAAGCCTTTTATGAATCAGTGATCGAGTACCAGCAGCATGAACAAGAATTGCTGATAAAATACCAAACCGCAGAATCACAAGAAAAACGCGTCAAAACCTTAACAACGATGGCGGGCAATCCGTATTTTGCTCGAATCGATTTCAAAGAAGAACAAGAAACCGAGACCCTCTATTTGGGGATCGCTTCATTGCGAGACAAAGATGAAGAAACGATCGTCATCGACTGGCGCGCACCGATCGCCAATCTTTATTATGAAGGAGAGCTTGGTGAGACCTTCTACGAAACAGACACTGATCGGTTTACGGTAGAATTGCTTTTGAAACGCCAATTTAAAATTCAAAATGGTGAAATCTTGTCGATGGTCGATACTTCGGAGATCATCAATGACGAATTTTTGTTGGAAATATTGGATGAAGCCTCTTCTTCTCAAATGCGTAACATCGTTTCGACGATCCAAAAAGCACAGAATCAAATCATTCGTGATACCACCAATAAATTCTTACTGATCGAAGGGATTGCTGGAAGTGGGAAAACCTCTGCTTTGTTGCAGCGGGTCGCCTTTTTACTTTATCGGAATCGCAAATGGTTGGACGAAAAACAAGTCTTGCTGTTTTCACCCAATCATTTGTTTTCTGACTATATTTCCATGGTCCTGCCTTCTTTAGGTGAAAGTGAAGTGCCCACAAGAACCTTCCACCACTTTATCCAATTGATTCTGACTGGCTATGAAGTGACGAAAGAAACCCAACAAGAAGAAACCTTTTTAAGCGGCGATGATGATGCCATTGAAAAAATCAAAAGTAGTCTTTTCTTGGTGGAAAAAATCAACCGTTATGTCCGTTCGATTGCACCGATCGGTCCCTTGTTCCGTGATCTAAAAATCCAAGGGCAAACCTATTTGACAAAAGAACAGATTCGCCGCTGGTATCAAGAAACCAATAACGAACTGCCGATTTACCAAAGAACCCAACTGCTTCAAACGAAATTATTAAAAAAAATCGGCGGCTTGGAAAAAGATGAAGCCAAAAAAGACTGGGTCAAAGAAGCGACCGAAGAACAATTGCAACAAGTATTTGCCAATGATCCTCATCAAGAATACAGCGAAGAAAACGAACGCCGTTTGCGGAAGAAACTTAGACAGCAGATCGTCCGCAAGAAGTTCCGTTCCTTGACGCGGGGAGTGAAAAACTTTCAGTTTATCAACCAAGCCAAGCAATACTTACACTTTTTACAATCGGTTGAGTCTGCTGCAGTCAAAGAAACTGGCATCGAGGCTGCGGCTTGGCAGCAAAGTATTGCCGATATTCGACAAGGCATGCGCCAAAGACAGATCAAACAAGAAGACGCCGTTTTGTTTTTCTTACTGATCAAACAGCTTTATCCTGTTCACGTCGAAGAAAAAGCTCGGTTTATCTTTATCGATGAAATGCAGGATTTTCCACCAGCACAAGTGGCTCTACTGCGTCAGCTTTATCCAAAGGCTGGCATCACCCTGTGCGGCGATTTGAATCAAAAAGTGTATGGCAATGAAACGATCGTCGGGGCATTAGCAGAATTATTCCCCCGCGAAAGTGTGAAACGTTATCAATTGAAAACCAGCTATCGTTCGACTAAGGAAATCACAGATTTCGCCAATCAATTTTTAGTTGGCAGTGATCAAGTGGAATTGACGGCTCGTAAAGGGGCGGTACCAACAATTGTTAAAGGAACTGCAACTGAAAATCTGGCTTTCCTAGAAACCAGTATTCGTGACGCCGCTGAGAATCAGCGTTGGCGCACCGCGATCATTTGTAAAACCGCAAAGGATTGCCAGCAGTTATATGCCCAGCTGGCAGAAACAATGCAGGAACAAGTGCAGCTGATCACCTCTGAAGAAGACTTCATGAAACGCAATGTGATGATCTTCCCGGCCTTTTTAGCAAAAGGGCTAGAGTTTGACCAAGTATTTGTCTGGACACCAGGTGCCACTTTCGTGACTGAACAAGACCAATTGATTTTTTATACAATGGCGACACGGGCGATGCATCAGTTGACCGTCCTCACCCAAGAGGAATTGCCGCTGCTAGCAAAAGCTGATCCTACCACTTATCAGTTCCAAGAAGCATCAACGATCGGATAACAAAAAACATCACGATCGGCGAGTTCCCAAAGGAAACAAGCCGATCGTGATGTTTTTTTAGCCTTTTAACTCGCCAATAAATAAACGGGTTTCTGGATAGCGCATCCCTACGATGGTTAAAATCATTTGCAGCTCAGAAACGTGTTCGGGATCTTCTGGAACGAATAATTTTGTATGTCGTCCAATGCTGCCGTTATCGATCAAGCGATGGGTACGATTCCACTCACTAAATTCTTCAATCGTCGTAAAGCGACTAAGAGGAAAGCCAGCGCCATCCAGAATTTCTGTCAATCGAAAAAGTACATAGGAACTGTCGATGACAAATTCTTTTCTATGAGGCAAAGCACGCGTTCGTTTATAATCAATAATTGCTTTTTCTGGTCGGTGCTCTAAAAGCCAATCCAACAGCAAGAAGAACCCTTCCATTCGATACTCATCGATAAAGAGCCGTTCAGAGTATTCCGACATGCGAAAGACTAATGGAATCAAGAATCGCTCTTTATAAATTAATAAGGGTGCGCGATCAACGACGACATTTAAATAACGATTCAAATAAGAAGAACCACGATAATCACCTAGACGATACCCTTCTACCCCATACTTTTGATATTTCCGACAAAGAGCCGAGCAGTCAGAAATCGATACAGACACTTCTGCTAGCTTTTCAAAACCACTTAAGATTCGATTAAATGGCTCTAAAACGATTTTTTCTTCCATGTCTGCCCCCCTAACGATTTGTTTGCTTATGTAGTAAATCATAACACATAAAATGTATAGAAACCAACTGAAAAGATGATCAACACAGAAGAATTTTCAGTAAATGAGCAACGCTACCGCTTCATTATTTCTCTTGCATAAGCGACAAAGCCTCTACATAAAAAAACATACTAAAAAAATGGCAGCCAGATTGTCTCTAGGCTGCCAAGTGACACTTATTCTTCCGCATCTGCCACATTGTGATAGACGTTTTGTACGTCTTCAAGATCTTCTAACACATCGATCATTTTTTCGAATTTTTCTAGATCGTCACCCGTCAAGGTTACTTCATTTTGAGGAATCATTTGCATTTCTGCAATTGAGAATTCAGTGATTCCTTTTTCTTTCAAGGCTTCTTGAATGGCATGGAAGTCACTTGGTTCACCGTGAACGATGATTTGTCCATCTTCTTCAACGACATCACGAACATCGATCTCTTTGTCCATCAAGTATTCTAAGATTTCATCCGCATCGTCACCGGCAAAGCCAAAGAGTGCCGTGTTATCAAACATATAAGCAACGGCCCCTGAAACACCCATATTCCCGCCGTTTTTACCAAAAGCGGCCCGAACATCGGCTGCGGTACGGTTGACGTTATTTGTCAACGTATCGACGATCACCATTGATCCATTTGGTCCAAATCCTTCGTATCGAAGTTCTGAGTATTGTTCATCGCCAGAACCTTTGGCTTTTTCAATCGCACGGTCAATAATGTGTTTTGGCACATTGTAGGTTTTCGCACGTTCGATAACAAAGCGTAATTTTTGGTTCGCGTGAGGATCAGGATCACCCGATTTTGCTGCTGCGTAGATTTCGATTCCAAATTTTGCATAAACTCGGCTATTGTTTGCATCTTTAGCAGTTTTTTTCGCTACGATATTTGCCCATTTACGACCCATGATTTCACTTCGCTTTCTTGTTTTTAAAAATCCTTATTCATTATACTTGTCAAATGGCGTTCTGTGAAGTAATTTTCACTTATTTATCAATAAAAAGCGGAATTCTTCGAAAATTTTGTTCTGTGATTTGAGGATTCCCTTGCTGATAAATCTGGTCGATCCGCAATGACAAGCCATAGCGCTGTGCTTCTTGCTTACCAAATTTAGCGATCAGCGGCAGGGTCAGCTCTTTTTTGACCTCTTTTAAATAGTGCTGCCCTTGCTTCGTATACCCTAAGACTCGAATAAAGGAATGTTCTTGAGCTTCCTTCATTTCAGCTTTTGTCACTTGGAACAATACATAACAAGCAAGACGCTGCAGTCTCGTTTGGGTATAGCGTTTTGTCTTTAACAACTTGATAAAATCTGCAAAAGAATCCGCCGCCGTCACATATTGTTTTAGTCGATATTCTAGTCCTTCTTCCATCTGGTAAATAGCAGCTAATTTTTCGATTGGGGCAGAAATGATCTGGTATTGAAGATACGGCCAAAAGGCTTCCCAGTCGACTGTTGCTTGTGAAAGAAAGTTTTGTGTGGCTTCAGGAACAAAATCCACAACAGCTGCACCTTGTTTGATTGCTTGGCGAATGGCTGTTGCACTGGCGATTGTTGGATGATCGAATTGTTCTGAATGATAAGACGCCGCAACGCGTTGGATGGGGACCAAACGCATTGGTTTTTCATAATGCAGCACTTCCCGTGCATACGCCATACCCAACAGATGATTCGGCTGGTCTTTTTCTGCATGGTACTCAGGATAAAGCTCACTGAGGACCATACTCATTTTTTTACTATAGGTAGCATTTTGCCTAGCTATGCGTTGAAATGCGTCATCGATCATCCGCTGATTTTCTTTTTCAAACTGAGCGAACTTTGCATAGTCAAAGGGTTGTTTCGCATCTGTTCCAAAACACAAAGAATCACATTGCAGATTTTGTAAGATCCTAATCGCTCCCTCTGCAAAAAAATCAGCAGACTGGACGGCCCAAGCGGATGGCAGTTCAACGACCAAATCGACGCCATTTTGCAATGCCGCTTGGGCTCGTTGCCATTTATCGATGATTGCTGGTTCGCCACGCTGTAAAAAATTCCCACTCATCACAGCTACAATGACATCAGCGTTGGTTTCTTGCCTGGCTTTGTCCACATGGTATTGGTGGCCATGGTGAAAAGGGTTATATTCTACGACTAGTCCGCAAGCCTTCATCGACATCCCTCCTGTTTTACATAACGGTTACTTATGGCAGACAAAAAACCAGCGACGGCTTTTTTCATTTGGTTTTGTATCGATAAAATCAGCGTAGCATTCAACATTAGCAAAACCAGCATTTTCTAACATTCTTAAATAGCTTTCAAGAGGATAGGTTCTTTCTTGATGAAGCTCATCTAAGCGTTCAAACAACCCATTCTCTTGTGCAACAAAAAAGGTCAAGAAGTGTTCAATGCTATGGTCTTTTTCGCCTTGATAGCTTTCCCAAAGAAAGGCAAATTCATCGGTTTGGTAATGATAGCTATAATCAGGAAAGACTTCATCGATTTGATATACGGAATGCACATCAAATAAAAAGACGCCATCTTCTTCTAAACAACTGTAAACACCATCAAACACTTGCTGCACACTCTGCTCGTCTTCCATGTAGCAAAGGGAGTCAGAATAGCAGGTAATTGCTTGATAGGTGCCAACATCTACGAGATCCAGCATGTCACCCGCAACAAATTGCACAGCCGCCTCTTCTTTTTCAGCCCGTTGACTAGCGATCATCAGCATCTCTTCTGAAAGATCTAACCCAGTCACGTCAAAACCAGCCTTGGCAAACTCAACGGCTAACGCACCAGTTCCACAAGCCAATTCTAACAGCTGTTTTCTTTTTCCTAAATGACGACAAGAAAAATCCAGCCACTTTTTATAGAGACTGGAATCCATTACTTCGTCATAGACAAATGCGAAGGTTTCGTAAGCCATTACGCCACGACCCATTCATTAAGATCCACAAGCGGCGCATCAGACCATAATTTTTCTAGGTTGTAAAAAGCACGTTCTGAGGCACTGAATACGTGAACGATCACGTCACCTAAGTCGATCAAGACCCATTTTCCACCATCTTTTCCTTCGACACGGCGAACAGATACTTGATTTTCTTCTTCTTTATCGATGACTTCATCAATGATCGCATTGATTTGACGTTCGCTATTTCCTGAACAGATCACAAAGTAATCTGCTAGCAAAGAGATTTCCCGCACATCTAATGCCATAATATCTTCGGCATGTTTGGAATCGGCGGCTTTTACAGCAATTTCTAATATTTTCTGACTATCTATGGTAATTCCCTCCTATATTTGGCTACCCAAAAATTGTAGGTTTCGATCGTTTTTGGGTAGATAACTGCTTCTGTTTCGATCAAATGAAGCAAGGTATGTTTCGTTTCGTAAGCAACAGCGGCATCTAAGTCAATCATTGCGATCTCTCTGGCTTCAACGACTCCAGGAAACGTACGTCCGGGTTCGATATAATCTGCCACATAGATGATTTTATCTAACAGGCTCATCTTAGCAGCTCCGGTGGTGTGCAAACGGATCGCTTGTAAGATTTCTTCGTCATCGATTTCTAATTCTCGTTGAACGAAATCAGCACCGACAAGTCCATGCCAGATGGCATTGTTCCAGTTCAAGAGATCCAAGTCGAATCCGTCTCTACGAATGACTAATTGAAATTCTTCATCGCTGCGTTCTTTCGCATAATCATGCGTCAAGGCGGCGATGCTGGCTTTGACCGGTGAAGCACCATATTTTTCCGCAAGGGCAACGGCCGTTTTTTCGACACCTAACACATGCTCAAAGCGCTTTTGACTCATCTGCATTTGGACCTTTTGCATCAAAAGTTCCCGTTCTGCTTGTGTGTAGTGTTCACTCTTCATCCAAGTACAACCCCTTTTCTTGAATATAGTGTAACACATTATCTGGCAATAAGTAGCGAACCGAACAACCTTGTTGCACTTTTTTACGAATTGTTGTTGAGCTGACATCCATTAGCGGGATATCGATCCAAATAATCGGGTATGGGCTATCGATCGGCACTTCTGGACGACGAACCCCCACAAAAGTCACCAATTCCATCAGCTCATCGATTTGATGCCATTTTGGTAAATAGTTCACCATATCCCCGCCAATGATAAAATAATAATTGGTATCTGGATTCTTAGCTGTCAATTCCCGCATCGTATCAACCGTATAACTCTTACCTTTTCGTTCCAACTCAATGGTCTCTACAGCAAATCGCGGATTATCGGCGATCGCCAACTCCAACATCGCCAAGCGGTGCTCAGCTGGGATCGTCTTTTTCTCATCAACATGAGGCGGTAAATACTCAGGCATGAAATAAACTTTATCCAGCCCTAATGCTTGCCCTACTTGCTCACCCATGACCAGATGTGCGTAGTGTACTGGATTAAAATTCCCACCAAGAATGCCCACTTGCTTTTTCGGTACAAGTTCTTGTGTTTGTGTTTCTAAAACAGTTTGTACCTTTCCAAATGTTTGTCCTTGCATGCCTTCTCCCTCCTAAATTGAACGAACTTTGCTTGAAATCGTTTGGTATTTTTCTTTGCTTGACGGTTTGAATAAAACGATCACTCGTCCGATGATCTGTACCACTTCACAGCCGACTTTCTCACGGATCGTTTCAGCTGCTTCGTCAGCAACCTCATCGGTATTTTGGAGCAATGAGACTTTGATCAATTCTCGTTTTTCTAGCGCTTCTTCAATTTGCGCCATCATCGCGTCATTCAAGCCGCCTTTGCCGATTTGAAAAATCGGGTTTAAATGGTGCGCTTCACTTCGTAAAAATCTTTTTTGTTTTCCTCGTAAGTCCATATTCTTCCTTCTTCCTTATACTAATGCTTTACGTCTAAGCACATCGACACCCTTTGGCGCCCACCCAGCGATGACACACGGTTTGGTGATTGTGATCCAGCCAAGTCCAGCAAAAACGATATCGGTTTTTTCTTTGATTGAAAATTCGAAACGGACGAGTTCAGGAAAATCCGCCACTTCATCTGCTCGCGGCGGCTGCAGCAGCCCACCAACATGTTTCTCATAAAACTCATCGGCTTTCGTTAATTTGGTCCGATGGATCGCCACATCATTTGCTACATAAGCAATAAATGAACTGCGTTCTCCTTGAATGAAATCAAATCGGGCAAGTCCTCCTAAGAACAAAGTTTGTTCTGGATTCAACTGATACACCTTTGGTTTGATCTCTTTGGCTGGGGCCACGATTTTTAGATCTTTTTTACCTAAATAATGCGCCATTTGATGACGATGAATGATTCCTGGTGTGTCGATCAAGAAGTGTCCGTCATCCAAGGGAATCTCGATTTTATCCAATGTGGTTCCTGGGAAACGCGAAGTCGTGATCAATTCGTTGATCCCTGCTGTTTGTTTGATGATTTGATTGATCAATGTTGATTTCCCAACATTTGTCACACCCACCACATAGACATCGCGTCCTTCACGATACGTTTCGATCGCTTGCAGTAAAGCTTCCGTTTCACCTGGCTTCTTGGCACTCGTCAATAATACATCCACTGGTCTTAAACCAGCTTCATGAGCACGTTCCTTCATCCATTGGGTCATCTTCGATTTTTTCAAAGATTTTGGCAAAATATCCACCTTGTTGCCCACTAATAAAACAGGATTATTGCCGACAAAGCGGTGCAGTCCTGGGATCAATGAACCATTAAAATCAAAAATATCAACGACATTAACGATCAAGGCTTCTTTTTCCCCGATTTCATTCAGTAGACGCAGAAAATCATCGTCGGTAAGGGAAACATCTTGGATCTCATTGTAATGGCGCAAACGGAAGCAGCGTTGACAATAGACTTCTCCTGATTCAAGTCCTTTTTCTAATACGGATTGCGGGGTGTAGCCCAATTCATTGGGGTTCGTTGTCTGAATCACTGCCCCGCAGCCGATACAGTGAATTTCTTCGATTCCTTCTGTCATATTAAATTCCTCCACGCCATTTTAACTCTGGGTTGTGCTTCAATAAATAGTTCATGATTTTTCTTTCTGCGGCTCGATTAAATTGGGTTTTCCAAGAATCCGTTGGGATCACTGGTTTCACTAAAATACTGCGAACACCGGCACGATTGGCACCTCGTACATCCGTCATGATTTGATCGCCGATCATCACGACCTCTTCTTTTTTCAAGCCTAATTGTTGATAGCCTTGTTTGATCCCTCTTGAAAAGGGTTTTAATGCGCGGTGTACGTACTTTAAACCAAAGGGCGCAACTGCCCGTGCCACTCGTTCACTATTGTTGTTGGAAACGACAACTACCGGTATCCCAGCATTTTTCATTTCCAGTAGCCAGTTTTTTAGTTCTTCGGTTCCGTCAGGATTGTTCCAAGCAATCAAGGTATTATCTAGATCGGTCAAAATCCCTTTGATCCCCTGTGCCTTTAGTTGGCTAGGGGTGATTTTATAAATCGCATCGACCATCCAAGTCGGTTTATAATTTAAAAACATAAAATCTCCTTTGCTGCATGATTTCTTCACGTATTAAAAATCGGCGACTAGTCATCGATCCAAATTGTCGATCCTTAAAAAGAAACAGTCCGATCTGCCTACAATCACGCAGATGGTTTCTATCAAGATCAGACCTCTTCAACCTGTAATTATACAATAGAATCTTTTTGAATACTAGCAAGTGCGCCAGTTTCTGCAGGTTTCTTGTAAAAGAACTGAAAAAGGAACCTGCCAAGACAACCGTTTGTCCTATCACTTCTTTAAAGTAGTCTTTTTTCCGTCAAAAAAGCATCCTTTTACTGAAAGGATGCTTAGGAAAGGTCCAAATTTATCACTAACAACTGCGAACTTCTCGCAGTTTACAATACTTTACTCAAAAAATCAATGGTTCGTGGATTTTTCGGATGATCAAAGATCTGTTCTGGCGTTCCTTCCTCCATAATGATTCCCTGATCCATAAATAAAATCCGATCCGCGACTTCTTTCGCAAAGCCCATTTCATGAGTGACGATGACCATCGTCATTCCTTGCTGAGCCAAACGCTGCATGACCGACAATACTTCGCCAACCATTTCTGGGTCTAACGCTGAAGTCGGTTCATCAAAGAGCATCACGTCTGGTTCCATCGCCAAGGCACGTGCGATAGCGATTCGTTGCATTTGTCCACCAGAAAGACTTTGAGGATAGGATTTTGCTTTGTCTGGTAAGCCGACATCATTTAGTAGTTGTTTTGCCAACTGATCAGCCGCCGATTTTGCTACCTTCTTGACTTTCGTCGGGGACAAAGTAATGTTTTCTAAAACTGTCATATTCGGAAAAAGATTAAAATTTTGAAATACCATACCCATTTTTTCACGCATCTTATACAAATCATTCTTTGGATCGGTAATATCGGTTCCTTCAAAAAAGATTTTTCCGCTTGTCGGTACTTCTAATAGGTTCAAACAGCGTAAAAACGTGCTTTTTCCTGACCCAGATGGCCCAATCACCACAACGACTTCTCCTTGAGCGATCGTCGTTGTGATCCCTTTTAGCACTTGATTGCTGCCAAAGGTTTTGTGTAAATCTTGAATATCTAACATCATAGCTTGTCTTCTCCTTTTAACGACGATAGCCTTTGCCTAGTTTCTTTTCCCATAAACTCAATAATCGCGAAGTCGTAAACGTCAAGATGAAGTAAATGACCGCCGCCACATAGAAAGGCGTTAATGGTTGGAAAGAACTGGTGACAACGATCTGCGCACTGTTCATCAGCTCGTAGATGCCGATCGTTGAAAGCAAAGAGGAATCCTTGATCAAAACGATAAATTCATTGCCTAGTGGCGGCAAAATGTTGCGTAGTGCTTGTGGCAATACGACATACCGCATCGTTTGAAAAGGCCGCAGCCCTAAAGAACCAGCCGCTTCTGTTTGACCGTAATCAACGGCATTGATTCCCCCTCGGACGATCTCAGCAACATATGCCCCAGAATTAAGCGAGAGCGCAATGATCCCAGGAAATAGCCGCCCAAAATCAAGACTCAACACGCCGATCGAGACCGTCGGCAAGGCAAACATTCCTTGCAAAAGACCAAAAGCGATCAATATCTGTACCAGCATCGGTGTGCCGCGGATAACTTCAATATACGCATTAGCAAACCAGCGCAAAGGCGTCACTTTTGATAATTTCATTAGGGCAAAAATCACCCCTAGAATCGTTCCAAAGATCACGGTGATGATAGAGATCACGATGGTGATCACCACACCAGAAAGAAAATAAGGGTAATATATCGCTAAAAAGGATAAATCCATAATTGTGTCTACTCCGTTCTATCTATTGCGCCGCATTTTCGTTGGCTAGATCTGTGTTCTTTTGTACATACTCATCGATTGTACCATCTTCAATCAATTCTTTCAAAATACTGTTTAGCTCTTCTTGTAGTTCGGTACTCCCTTTAGGTAAAGCAATTGCATAAGAATCGCCTTCAGATGCTTCTAATGCTACATCAGTGATCACGAGGTCATCATTTTGTGCAACATACGATTCAGCAACCGCACTTTCAAGGACCAAACCGTCGATCGAGCCTTGTTTCAATTCATTGACTAGATTCGGGACTTTGGCGATGGAAACCAATTGCGAATCAGCTAACTGATCTTGAACGATCATTTCTTGGATCGAGCCTTTTTGAGCGCCTACTTTTTTGCCAGACAAGCTTTCGATTGAATCAAATGCCGATTCATTGCTTTTATTAACAACTAATTTTTGTTCTGGTGTAAAATAGTTATCGGTGAAATCAAAAGTCTGCTTACGTTCTTCAGTTGCTGAGATGCCTGAAACAGCGATATCGGCTTTCCCTTGTTGCAAAGCAGTCAAAACAGCATTGAAATCAAGGTCCAAAATATTCACTTCGACACCAAGACGATCAGCGATCTCATTGACCATATCGATATCTGCGCCCACGATCGTATCTTTGCCATCGATCAAGGCATGAAATTCAAACGGGGCAAAGTCAGCAGAAGTTGCCACATTTAACACACCAGCTGCTTTGATGGCTTCCAATTGATTATCCGCCGAACCACTGGCACTAGAACTTCCAGTACTCGATGAGCCGCCATTCCCACAAGCTCCTAAAACCAAAATCCCCGTCAATACAACAAGTGCTCCAAATAATTTTTTCATTAAAAACGCTCCTCTTCAAAACAAATATTTATGCAATATAATCTTCTTATATTCAGAATATATACATAATAGCACAGAATAATTAAATTTTAAACTAAAAACTTCGCCATTTGCACGATTTATTCAATAACACTTTTAATAAAAAAATACTAGGATACCCATCCTCTAATCAGAGTGGATATCCTAGTTTTTAAAATCGGCGAAAACGTTGATACCTTGCCTCGAGCAATTCTTCTGTTTGCAAGGTAGAAAGTTCAGCAAGTTTCTTTGAAATTGCCGCTTTCATCTGTTCCATCAATTGCTCTTTCGGTAAAAAGGCCTCTTCATGGGTTTCAGCAATCACTTTTTCAATAACACCGAGTTCATATAGTTCTTGAGCTGTGATCTTCATCAAGCCAGCAGCTTCTTTGGCACGGCTGCCATCTTTCCATAAGATCGAAGCAAAGCCTTCGGGAGATAAAATGGCATAGATCGAATGTTCCATCATCCAAACCTCATCGCCTAATGCCAGTGCTAAGGCACCGCCGCTGCCGCCTTCACCAATGATGATTGCCAAGATCGGCACCGTTAAATCGGACATTTCCATCAAGTTACGGGCAATCGCTTCGCCTTCTCCGCGCTCTTCCGCGCCAATACCGCAAAACGCCCCTGCTGTATTGATCAATGTGACCACAGGTCGCTGAAATTTTTCTGCTTGCTTCATTAAGCGTAACGCTTTTCTATAGCCTTCAGGATGTGGCGAGCCAAAGTTTCTGCGTAAATTTTCAGGCAGATTACGGCCTTTTTGAATACCGATCACGGTCACTGGCTTGCCATCTAAACAAGCAATCCCGCCAACAACGGCTTCATCTTCGCCAAACAGACGGTCTCCATGAAACTCTTCAAACTCAGAAAAAATGCCGTCAAAGTAATCCAGTGCCGTCAAACGGTCTTTGCTGCGAGCGAGTTCAACGATTTCGTGGGCTGCTCTAGTCATTGCGATCCCATCCTTTCCGCGTATGCAAAGAAATCAAATGGTGGATTTTCTCCCGCAAGTTCGTCCGTGGAACGATTTGATCGACAAAGCCATGATCTAACAGGAACTCTGCCTTTTGAAAGTCTTCAGGTAGTTCCTGACGAATGGTTTGTTCAATTACACGTCGTCCAGCAAAACCGATCAAGGCTTGCGGTTCTGCCAGGATGATATCCCCCTCCATCGCAAAACTAGCGGTGACGCCACCGGTTGTCGGGTCCGTTAAAACCGTTAGATAAAACAAGCCAGCTTTACTGTGGCGTTTTACCGCCGCAGAGATTTTTGCCATTTGCATCAGTGACAAAATTCCTTCTTGCATCCGCGCACCACCTGAAGCGGTAAAAAGAACAACTGGTAGCTGTTTTTCGATCGCACGTTCAAACAAACGGGTGATCTTCTCCCCCACGACCGTTCCCATACTGCCCATGATGAAATTCGCATCCATGATTCCGATCGCTAATGGCAATCCTTGAACTTTTGCTTCTCCTGTGAGGACAGCCTCATGCAACCCAGTTTTTTCTTGCATTTGTGCGACTTTATCCAAATATCCAGGAAAATCAAGAGGATCTTTTGTGGTTACATCTGTGTCCCATTCTTCAAAACTTTTCTCATCAATCGTGATAGCGATCCGTTCCCAGGCACTGATTCGGAAATTATACCCGCAGTGAGGACAGACTTTCTCTGCCCCCATCTCCTTCGTATAAAGCGTTCGTTTGCAACTAGGACATTTCGCCCAAAGATTATCTGGTACGACTGGTTCGTTCGTTGGCAGCTGACCTCGATTAGGATTGATGCGAATGTAGTTTTTCTTCTTAAATAAAGCCACTCATCTTCCCTCCTATTGTTCAGGTGTCCAATTTGGCAAAAATTCCTCTTGTAAAAAGGCGGTTGTATAGTCTCCCGCAATCACTTTCGGATGACTGATCAAGTCCATTTGGAATTCTGCATTCGTAATGACACCATCGGTCACTAATTCGGCTAACGCCCGCTGCATCTTCATCAACGCTTCGAAACGGTTCTCGCCGTGAACGATCACTTTAGCGATCATAGAATCATAATAAGGTGGGATCGTGTAGCCAGAATACATGGCACTGTCTACACGAACGCCTAGACCGCCGCTTGGTAAAAACAAATTGTTGATCTTGCCTGGTGACGGTGCAAAATTGAAGGCTGGATTTTCTGCATTGATCCGACATTCGATCGCCGCGCCCGTCATCTTGATGTCTGCTTGCGTCAAACCTAGCGGTTCGCCACTAGCGACTTCAAGTTGTTTTTTGACTAAATCAATGTTTGTCACCATTTCGGTGATCGGGTGTTCCACTTGGATTCGAGTGTTCATTTCCATGAAATAAAACGCCCCAGTGTCCGCCATTAAAAACTCGATCGTGCCAGCATTACGATACCCTACCGCTTGTGCGGCACGCACCGCTGCTTCTCCTAGTTCTGCTCGCTTGCTTTCAGAAATCACCACAGAAGGGGATTCTTCCAACACTTTTTGGTTGTTGCGTTGTAGCGAGCAATCGCGTTCACCAAGGTGGATAATATTACCAAAAGAATCACCTAACACTTGCACTTCTATGTGTCGAGCAGGATAAATGATTTTTTCAATGTACATTTCATCGTTGCCAAATGCTGCTTTTGCTTCTTGCTGTGCGGAAGCAAAATGATGCGGCAACGCTTCTTTATCGGCGACTTTCCGTATCCCTTTACCGCCACCACCGGCCGCAGCTTTGAGCATGACTGGGTAACCAATCTCTTCAGCGATCGTTAAAGCTTCTTCCACATCAGAAATCGCGCCTTTGCTTCCGGGAATGACCGGTACTTCTGCTTCGATCATCAAGCGTCTTGCATTGATTTTGTTTCCCATTGCATCGATAGTCTCACTCTTTGGCCCAATAAAGACGATATTGCATTCCTCGCACATCGCAGCAAAGCGGCTATTCTCTGAAAGGAAGCCAAATCCAGGATGGATCGCCTCAGCCTTTGTGACGATCGCAGCGCTTAGGATCTGCTGTACATTCAAATAAGAGTCGGCTGCTTTGGCAGGTCCGATACAAATCGCTTCATCGGCAAGCTCTGTGTGCAACGCTTCTTTATCTGCTTCTGAATAAACGGCGACCGTTTGAATACCTAATTCGCGACAAGCGCGAATGATACGTACGGCGATTTCGCCACGGTTTGCGATCAATACTTTAGAAAACATGTCTCACCTATCCAATCATGAAAGTCAATTCTGCTTCCGCCACTTTTTTCCCATCAACATAGGCAATTCCTTTGCCGATGCCAGCTGCAGATTTCACTTTGATTATTTCTACTTCTAAGATCAAGGTATCGCCTGGTGTTACTTTTTTTCTGAATTTTGCTTTGTCTAAACCGCCAAAGTAGGCAGTTTTCCCACGAAAATCTTCCAATGATAGTAATGCCACAGCACCTGCTTGCGCCATTGCTTCCACGATCAATACTCCGGGCATCACTGGTTCATGGGGAAAATGACCTTGGAAAAACGGCTCATTGATAGTAACGTTTTTCTTCGCAACGACCCGTTTGCCTTCTTCTAACTCCTCTACGCGATCCACTAAAAGCATCGGATAACGATGAGGGATGATTTCTTTGATTTCTTGAATCGTTAATGCGCTCATTGCTTTACCCTTCTTTCACACGGAATAATGGTTGATTGTATTCAACGATTTGTTCGCTTTCAACCAAGACTTCAACTAATTCGCCATCGACGTCACTGACGATTTCATTCATGACTTTCATCGCTTCAACGATACAGAGAATATCACCTTTTTTCACGTGATCGCCGATTTGTTTGAAGTTGTCTTTATCAGGACTTGGTTTCAAATAAACGACACCCACTAATGGAGAGACAACATCTTTGCCCTCTAAGACAGTTTTTGCCGTTTCTACTGTGTCAGGTGTTGCTGAGACAGCAGGCGTTGGTGCAACAGGAGTTGGCACAGCATTCGCTGCAGGAGCAGGAGCAGGTGCAGAGGATGCATTTTGTAGCCCACTTGTCGTATTTTTATTAAAATAAAGTTCAAATGTCTCTTTTTTTAATTGAAGCTCAGTTAACGTCGATTGATCGAATTGGCTGAGCAGCTCTTTTACCTCATGTGTTTCCAATTACGCTTCCTCCCAACGTTTCAACAAGATCACTGCATTATGACCGCCAAACCCAAGTGAATTACTCATGGCATAGGTCAATTCTGCTGGTTGGCTTTGATTGATAACAACGTTCAAGTCGATCTCAGGATCTTGTTCTGTCACGTTGATGGTTGGTGGAATAAATTGATGTTGTAATGCTAATAGTGAAGCAATGGCTTCGATTCCACCAGCCGCCCCAAGCAAATGACCAGTCATTGACTTTGTACTGCTGACATATGGTTTTTTATAGTCTTCGCCCAATCCGTATTGGATCGATGTCGCTTCTGCACTGTCATTGGCAGGCGTGCTTGTACCGTGGGCATTGATGTAGCCAACTTCAGCTGGAGTGATCGATGCTTCTTGCATCGCCAATTTCATTGCTTTTCCAGCACCTGATCCATCTGGATTTGGCGCAGTCATATGGTAGGCATCACAGTTCGCACCGTACCCTACTACTTCACCTAAAATCGTTGCCCCACGTTTTTGCGCATGCGCCAATGATTCTAAAATGAAAACGCCAGCGCCTTCACCCATGACAAACCCACTACGATTTTTATCAAACGGAACGGAAGCTTTGTCAGGGTCTGATTCAGTGGATAACGCCGTCAGAGACGCAAAACCAGCGATACCGATTTCACAGATCGTCGCTTCTGAACCACCAGCGATCATGACATCTGCATAGCCATGCTTGATGTTCCGAAAAGCTTCACCGATTGAATGGGTACCAGAAGCACAGGCGGAAACAGTCGTCGTACAAATGCCTTTCGCACCTACCCGTAACGCAATGTTGCCGGCAACCATATTTACAATCGACATCGGTACGAACATTGGTGATACCCGATTTGCTCCTTTGTCATGCATCCGAATCACTTGGTCTTGAATCGTTGGCAAGCCGCCGATCCCTGAACCAACCATCACGCCAAAACGATCCACATCAATGGTTTCTGTCTCTAACTTCGCCATTTCCATCGCTTCTAACGCCGCATAAATTCCATAAATGGAAAAAAGATCCATCCGCTTCGTATCTTTTTTAACGAAGTACTTTTCTAACGGAAATTCTTTGACTTCAGCGGCAACTGAGATCCCTGTTGCTTCTGCGTCAAATTTTGTAATCGGGCCGATGCCGTTGGTCCCGTTTTGTAAACTTGCTAAAAATGTTTCTGGGTCATTTCCGATTGGAGAAGTGACGCCGTATCCTGTAACTACTACTCGATTCATCTATTCTTCCTCCTACCCTTGCATTGCCATCCCGCCGTCTACACTGATCACCTGACCAGTGATGTAGGGGCTTTTTGCTAAAAAGACTGCTGTTTGCGCAACATCCTGTGTGGAACCAAAACGCTGTAACGGAATATTTGCCAATGATTGTTCTTTGACTTTATCCGACAGCACTTCAGTCATCTCTGTTTCGATAAAACCTGGGGCGATCGCATTGCAGGTGATCCCCCGAGCGGCACCTTCACGAGCGGCAGATTTCGTAAAACCGATCACGCCAGCTTTACTTGCCGCATAGTTGGCTTGCCCGATATTTCCCGTCAAGCCGACCACACTCGTCAAATTGATGATGCGACCTTCTCGCAGCTTCATCATTTTTTTCAACGCGTGCTGCGTCATATTGAAGGTACCAGTCAAATTGATTTTGATCACTGAATCAAAATCTTCGGGTTTCATTCTCAACAATAATTTGTCATTCGTGATTCCGGCATTATTGACTAAAATGTGGATCGGTCCGACTGCCGCTTCTGCTTCCAAAAGCATGGCTGCCGCTTGATCAAAATCAGAAATGTCCCCATTGATCGCTACACATTTCACGCCGTAGCTGGTGATGCGATCGATCAGTGACTGGGGAATTTCTTTTCGTCCATTTAAAACGATATTCGCTCCTTCTTTGGCAAAGGCTTCCGCGATGGTAAAACCGATCCCTCGCGAGCTACCAGTTACAAAGACGTTTCTATTTTGCAGATCCATAAATTCCTCCTAGTTGAATCGGGCTAGTGTATCTGCCAACGTTTGGCTATCTTCTACACGCGCAGTCTGTATTTCTTTGTCTATTTTCTTCATAAAACCGCTCAATACTTTTCCTGGTCCGATCTCGATGACTTGTTGGATGCCAAGCTGCTTCAGTGTCGCAATGCTTTCGTAAAAACGCACTGGCGATTTCACTTGCAGCGTCAACAGTTCCTTGATTTGGTCTTGCTGCATTGGCTGCGCGGTCGTATTGCTGATGACAGGTACTTGTAACTCATCAAAGGTGATTTGAGCTAATTCCTTTGCTAATTGCTGTGATGCGGGTTCCAACAAAGCAGTATGGAAAGGACCGCTGACATTTAAAGGAATCACCCGTTTGGTTCCAGCAGCTTGTAACAATTCCACCGCTTTATCCACTGCCGGCGCTTCACCGCCAATGACGATCTGCTGCGGCGTATTGTAATTCGCTGGTGTCACGATCCCCACTTGACTTGCTTCTTTACAGATTTCTTCAATCGTTTCAGCGGGTGTGTTCATCACAGCGACCATTTTCCCAACACCTGCTGGCGCCGCACTTGCCATATACCGACCGCGCTTTTGCACCAATGCGACTGCTGTCTGGAAATCAAGTGCACCACTAGCGACTAGGGCTGTATATTCGCCTAAACTCAAGCCAGCAACAGCATCTGCTTTGATTCCTTGCGCATCCAAAAGTCGCCAAAAAGCCGTACTTACCGTTAAGATGGCAGGCTGCGTATATTCCGTCTGGTTTAAACGTTCGTTTTCAGTAAAGCATAGCTCGGCCATATCATATCCTAGAATGGTGCTGGCTTGTTCAAACGTCTCACGAACGATTGCTTCTTGGTGATAGAGCTCTTCTCCCATTTGGGGGTACTGTGCGCCTTGACCGCTAAATAAAAAGGCTGTCTTCATCTTGCACTCCTTCATTACTTTGATCGTTGTCGTTGGAGAACATGGCTTCTTGCAGTTCGTCTATGAATCAGCAAAAACACGTTCTTAAAAAGGAAAGGCTAGGCTGTCTGCCTAGCCTTTGTTTTATGCTTGTTGTTTTTCTACATATTTAACTAGATCTTCAACGGTTGTGATACCATCTTCTGTTTCGATCTTCACATCGAATTCATCTTCGATCTCGTTAATGATTTGGAAAAGATCCAAGCTGTCTGCTTCTAAATCTTCTTGGATGTTTGTGTTCAATTTGATTTCTTCTTTTTCTTTTCCTAATTCTTCTGCTACGATTTCTTGAATTTTTTCGAATACCATGTGTATATTCCTCCAATGTGTTTTTCAATAGTAATTTTGTTTCGTGAACAAGTTATAAGGTGGCTAACATAGTTCCCCATGTCAATCCGCCGCCAAAACCTGAGAACACCACTTTTTGACCACTGCCAAGTGACAGTGTACCTCGTTTGATTTCTTCATCTAGCAATAACGGAATCGAGGCTGCCGAAGTATTACCATAATCTTGCATATTTTGCAAAAATTTCTCACGGGGCTGCTTCAGCTTGCGAGCAACTTTGTCTAAAATACGTGAATTTGCTTGGTGAAGCAAAAAATAATCGATTGCTTCATCTTGTGTCAGATCATTGATCGAGGCGACCACATCACGCGTCGCAAAATCAAAGATTTCTCGTCCAATCATTTGCATACAAGCACTATACGCCGGAGCGTTTTGTGAAAAAGGATTCTCATTCGTTCGAAAACCAGATGTTAAGGACATGCCTCGCGTCCCATCTGCTTTTAAAGACTCTTTGAGCAAATGCTGCTCTGAAGATGCTTCCAGCAATAGACCGCCGGCACCATCTCCGAATAAAACAGCCGTCGAACGGTCGTTCCAATCCAAGACTTTTGAAAGTACTTCTCCACCGATGACCAATCCTTTTTTAGCGCCCGTTCGAATCAGTTTTTCAGCCATAGACAATGCATACACGAAACCAGCACATGCTGCACTGATATCAAAAGCAAAGGCATTGACTGCTCCAATCGCTCCTTGGACTTGGCAAGCAACCGCCGGTGTATTGAAATCCGGTGTGATCGTCGCTACCAAGATAAAATCTAGACTTTCTGCTGAAAGCTGAGCATCTTGCAAGAGCGTTTGAGCGACGCGAATACAAAGGTCTGAAGTGTTTTCGCCAACAGCGACTCTTCTTCGTTTGATTCCCGTGCGAGAATGGATCCATTCATCTGAAGTATCCATCAAATTTGATAGATCATCATTTGTTACGATTTTTTCTGGAACATAACTTGCAGTCGCGGTAATTTTTCCAAACATATTCATCCATTATTCTCACTTATAATCTTGTAAAAAGTCATGCAGATTTTTCAGTGCTTTCAACAGTGCCTGTTCCTCTTCAGGAGACATCTGACTCAAGACACCCTTCACCATCTCACGATGAAAATGCTGATGAACACGATAAAGGAGTTTTCCTTTTTTCGTCAAACCTAGTTTAACGACTCGCCGATCATCTTCACTGCGAATCCGTTCTACATATTCTTTTTTCACCAAACGATTGATCGCGATGGTCAAAGTCCCAACAGTGATCGAAAGCTCTTTGGCAACTTCAGTCGTGGTCTTTTTTTTGTACATCCCGATGGCTTCGATGGTATGCATTTCGGTAATTGAAAGGTCTTTGAATTGAGATTTTTTCAATTCAGATTCTTCAATCACTAAGATGTCATTAAAGACGCTGACTAAGTAGTCATTAACTGTTTCTAAATTGGGTTCCATAACCTTCACCATCCGAATACTTTGATAATCAAATCATTTGATAGTCAAACTATATCGGAAGTTATTGAGAAATGCAAGAATTTTTTCGAACTTTTTTGATTTTTAAGCGCATTTTTATTTAAGAATTGATTTTCTAAGATTTTAAAAGCTGCGAGTTGACAAAATAATCCGTTTCCGTTATAGAAAAATTTCCTTTGAATGTCAAAGTTTATCATTGCGTTGCCTCCACTCTATTCCTATTTTTTTCTTGTCAACGGCCAGCAAACGTTGCTCTCTCCGCTCTCATCTGCTACTCTTTGAAGGAAGGAGAGGAAAGATCGATGAATCCGAACAAAGAGTTTCTAAAAAACAAAGCAAATGCACTGCCTGAAAAGCCTGGCGTTTATCTAATGAAAGATCAACACAACGAAGTCTTGTATGTGGGAAAAGCCAAATCATTGAAGCAGCGTGTCGTTTCCTACTTCCGAAAAAACCAGCAGCATGCCAATAAGGTGCTTCGACTTGTTTTTAATGTCGTTGATTTTGAAACTATCGAAACAGATACCGAATTGGATGCACTATTACTTGAATGTCGTTTGATCCAAGCTTTTCATCCTATCTACAACCGCCAAATGAACCATTCAGCGAACTATTGCTTTGTTGATTTGACGAATCATAGCTTCACGATCACTCAAACACCACAAATTGGCAGTTATGGCCCCTTTCGACAAACAAAAAAATTGCCTGTGTTGTTTCAATTATTGTCAGAAACGTTTCAATTGCCGACTGTCAACGAACTGACGCTATTAACCTTACGTAAGCAACTCCCTCAAATGGAGGCGTATTCCTTGGAAGAGAAGTGGCGAGAGATCGGCTGTTTTTTTGCAGGAAAGAAGACCGACTGTTTTTCACTCCTTAAAAAACGCTTGGCATACCTGATTGATCACTTATTGTTTGAACAAGCTAGTGTACTGCAGCGAGAGATCCATTTAGCAGAAAGCTTTTACCAAGAAATCGTGAGGGTCAATCAGTTCATTCAAGAACCGGAAGTGATTTTTTCGATTCCCCTTGACTTAGAGGAGCCAGTATCACAGACGACTCAACTCAAATACTATCAAGTCAGCTTTGGTAAGTTGATCCAAACAAACATTCTTTCTCCCGAAGAAACATTCCAGCCACTTCCGCCATCAAGCGCTGCGCTGCCTTTAGCCCCGGAAGATCTCGATCCATTAGGGATCATCCTTAATCACCTGTACCGCCAAGAAAAAGCAGCAGACAAATAAAAAACAGCAAGCCCAAGTAGGCTTGCTGTATAGATATGAGTCAAAGACATCAAAACGTCCCACTCATTCTTATTGGATCAAATCATAGATTTCCATGGCTACAATATCAACATTATCAAATTGATAAGATTGACTTGATTCTGCTTCCGTTAATTCAAACGTTTCTGTCGAATTGTCATAAGTAACGGTACATTTTTCGACGCCTTCTTTTTCAAAACGACGTACTTGAACTTCATTGTCTTGCGCTTCGACCATCGCTTCTAAACGTTTGATGATAGCGACTAATTGCGAACTTTTCATTCGTAAGCCTCCTTTTTCTGTCCGTTATATTGTATCAAAACATCCTCTATCTTGCATTGATTTTTCGTATTTTTTTTGTCATTTTAAGATTTTTTTCCATCTTGCCACCAAAGTTTAATCAGCGCCTGCGTTCCGTCATTTTCGAAGCCTTTTTCAGCCAACTGATCATACAATTTTTTAGCTAAAGCGGTGCTTGGCAAATCCAATCCCATCTTCTTGGCCTCATCCAAAGCGATCCCCAAATCTTTGATGAAATGTTTGACAAAAAAGCCTGGTGAATAATCCTCTTTTAGGATACGAGGACTATAATTCGTCATGGACCAATTGGCTGCCCCACCACCAGAAAGGGTTTCAATCACTCGTGGTAAATCAAGACCCGCTTGGTTCGCATAGACCAGCATTTCTGTCATCCCCGTCATGGTTCCGGCAATCATGATCTGATTGGCCATTTTCGTATGCTGACCTTTCCCTGCCCCTCCTTGAAGTTGAAACGTCTTTCCTAATACTTCAAAAAGTGGTTTTACTTGTTGGTAAGCTTTTTCATCGCCACCAACCATAATCGTTAGCGTAGCGTTTCTCGCACCAAGATCCCCACCAGAAACTGGCGCATCGATACTCGCTGCTCCTTTTTCCTTCGCTGTCTGGTAGATTCGTTCAGCCAAATCAGGTGTACTGGTGGTAAAATCCACCAATGTTTTGCCCGTCACAACCGTTTGAAAAATCCCTTGAGGTCCATAGTAAACTTCTTCAACGTCGGATGGATAACCAACCATTGTAAAGATGATTTCACTTTCTGATGCAACTTCTGTTGGGGTGTCACACCAAATTGCTCCATTCGCAACGAGTTCATCTGTTTTTGCTTTCGTCCGATTGTAAACATTCACTGTATGTCCGGCAGCTAAGAGATGACCAACCATCGCTTGACCCATGACACCAGTACCGATAAATCCTAATTTCATGCAGATCCCTCCAAAATAAAAAAGTTCATGTCTTTAGTATACGCTAAAAACATGAACTTGCGAAAATTTTCTGTTTAATCGATCGTTCGGCGAAAGGCCTTTAATTTTACTTTGAATTTTTCTAGCGTCTGCTCGGTTTCTTTTTCGATGCGTTCTGTTTCATAATAAGCGACCATGTCATGGTAGAAAGATAGCATCGACTCACCGAAGCGCAATGCCGAGATCTCGTACATTTTTCTAGCAAGAACTTCGGGATCAGCAGGAATCTTTCGTTCATAATAATCAATAAATGCTTTTGCGAAATCCCGATCACTCTCATAGGTGACGCCTAAAGACGGATCGTCGATCAAGGTATTTAAGTAGTCATTGCCTTCAACGACTAACGGTGTTCCAGCAGCCATTGCTTCCGTGTAAGTCAGTCCTTGTGTTTCTGATGTGGACGCACTAACGAAGTAATCCGCAGCGTGGTAATAGATCGCCACTTTATCATTTGCCACTTCGCCGACAAATTGAACATGGTCAGATAAAGCCATATCCACCACTTTTTCTTCTAATTTTTCTTTATGCGGACCTTTCCCAACGATCACTAATTGCGCATCAGGAATCTTCGTTAAAATTTCTGGCATGCCGTCGATGATTGCTTGGATATTCTTTTCATAAGAAATACGACTGAGGGAAAGCAGCATGGGTTGATTCTCAGTGATGCCCAATTTCTCCCGCAATTCTTTTTTCATGTCAGTTGTAATATCCGGTCGGCGAAACTTCTCAACTTCGATCCCTGTGGGGATGATCCGCATTGGTGAAACCACACCATACCCTCTCAGCGTATCGATGACCCGTTCACTTGGACAAACAACACCTGTCGAGTGGTTGGCAAATAGCCGTGAAAGATATTTCACGTGAGATGGCCGCAAGACCTTTCCGTTTGCGATGTAGTGCAAGTAATCTTCATACATTGTATGGTAGGTATGGATCACAGGAATCTGCAATTTACGCCCCACCATTTTCCCCAACATCCCAGAACCAAACTCTGTATGGGTATGGATCAATTCCAATTCTAATTCTTTGGCGATCAAATAGGCATACAACATGCCGCGAACCACGATTCGCCGATCTTTGAAGGACACAAACGGGACACTTGGCATGCGAATGATATCTTCTTCGTCCAGATCAGCATTTGGATCGGTCGTTGTAAAGATATACACTTTATGGCCTTTTTTCTCAAGCTCTTCTTTCAATGTCTTGATCGATGTCGCCACACCACTTACCTGGGGGAAGTAGGTGTCAGTAAAAAATCCGATTTTCAAAACGGTACCTCCAAACTTTACATTAGTTTCTTCATTCCGTATTCATCACTTTTGTATAAACCTCTTGTAATTTAAACCCAATTTCATCAATACTCTTTTGCTTTGCTGTTTCATAACCCGCTTCACTCAATGGTGGCAACGTGCCCTCCACGATTCCTTTGATTTTCTCAATAAATCCTTCATTGGTTTTTTCCATGTATGCATTGTGCCCATTACTTAGCCACCCTTTATAAACAGGAATATCCCGAACGAGCACATTTTGGCGGCTGGCTAACGCCTCAAGGACTACGATCCCTTCTGTTTCTTCATAAGAAGGAAAGAAGAATAAATCGGCAGCGGAATATGCGCCTTCGATAATGTCTCCTTTGATATAACCTGGAAATAACACATTTTCTGGATGGTCTTCATTGACGAGGTCGCGGATCTGTTTAGGAATCGTCATCATTGGTGTATGACCAAACCAGATAAACGTATACTCAGGCAATTGTCTAGCTATCTCTACAAAATCAAGAATGCCTTTTCGTTCAAAAAATAAACCGACGGATATAATGACTTTTTGATCTGGTAAGAGATTGAAATACTCACGAAAGGCTTTTTCTTTCTCTTGATCCGGCTGATATTTGTCAAGATCGATGCCGTTTGAGATTGCCTCGATCGGTACTTGGATACCATACCCTTCCAAAAGTTCTTTCGAATAAGGAGTCGGTGTGATCAACTGATCGGCTCTAGAATAAAGATTGATCAAATATTTTTTATATAATGGCGAAAGCTGGTTTGAGCCGATAAATGAATTCCGAAAATCCTCTTCTGTAGAATGGGCATGGTAAATCACTTTTTTCCCTTGTCTTTTAGCTTTGTTGACCATGTGCATACTATTGATCCCATACGTGTTGATATGAAGGATATCATAGTCCTCATCATTTTTATCAAGAGTAAAAGGAATCCCGACAGATGTCAGCGCTCGTTGCTGATGGGCCAACGCTCGACCGATACCTGATTTAGCTAATAATTTTTCTCCTTCAAAATAAAGAAGTACTTTCAAAGATGATTCCTCCTTGGAAATGCTTATATCTGATATTAGTATACCATAGGCAATCGGAGACATACTCCTACCATGGTCCTAGATTTTGTTCCCCATTTAATCATGATACGTGAAAAACCTACGGAATCATAGCTTTATACAAAGATATGACAAAATTGTTCGTTTTCTGAAAAAACGAGCAGGCTGTTGCAAGTCAAATCGAACAAGAAGGCTTCTTATAACAAAAAAAGGCAACAAGCAAAATTGGGCTCTATAATTTATGGGACTGATGAATCAGAATTGATTCTTCAGTCCCATTTTCATTTTAGGTATTAAAAAACATATCGTTCTCTAGTATGATTAAATCACCACAAAATAAACAACTGAGAGGACGATATGCTATATGAATGATTCTATCAAAAAAATGCTGAGAATAATAGAGAAAGATTTGATGATTACAGAGGTCTCTTACGAGACCCTTCAGAAGAAAAAGACGTTGGTCGTCGATGCTGTTCTCTCGCCTACTCCTCGTGCTTGTAGAAGTTGTGGTTCTACTGTGGTAGATGGAAACGGGAAAGCAATTATAGTGAAAAATGGGAAGAAGGAAACGATTGTCCGTTTTGAACAATACAATCATATGCCTTTGGTTATGCGCCTAAAAAAGCAGCGCTATACCTGTAAAAACTGTCGCACCCATTGGACGGCTCAAAGTTATTTTGTCCAACCCAGACATTCAATCGCAAATCATGTTAGATATAAAATTGCTTCTTTACTGATTGAAAAAGTATCTTTATCTTTTATTGCGAAAAGCTGTCAGGTATCTTTGACCACCGTTATTCGTACATTGAAAGAGTTTAAAAGCTATTTACCAAAGCAATCTAAGAAGATTCTCCCCAGAGTATTGATGGTTGATGAATTTCGTTCGCATGCTTCCATAGAAGATAAAATGAGCTTTATTTGCGCAGATGGTGAAACAGGAAAATTAATAGATGTTTTGCCTACGCGTAAATTACCTCGATTAACAAGCTATTTCTTAGGTTGTACCAATCCAGAAGAAGTAGAATTCTTGGTGACAGACATGAACGCCGCCTACTTCCAGCTCACCAAACGTGTTCTGCCAAATGCGAAAGTAGTGATTGATCGGTTTCATATTGTCAAACACATGAATCAAGCGTTCAATGAGTTGCGTATCCGTGAAATGAATGAACTTCGTAAAGCCGGACAGAAAAGCCAGGCAGAAAAACTGAAAAAGAACTGGCGCTTTTTGCTAAAAAATCGTGCAAACATCAACCACTATGAATACAAAACATGGAAAAGTTTCCGAGCACCAAAGTACCCATTTCTTACTGAAGCAATGATGATTGATCGATTGCTTGAGTTTTCTACGCCCCTGAAGGAGGCGTATCCCTTTTTTCATGAATTAGTTGAAGCCTTTCGAGACAAAGACCCTGACTTATTTTTCTGCATATTGGCAGAACTTCCCGAAACGTTAGATGACGGCTTTCGGGAGAAGCTTCAAAACCTTCTGTCCTATGAAGAAGGCATCACCAACGCAATGATCTATCCTTATTCCAATGGAAAAATAGAAGCGAAGAATACCCACATAAAGACAATGAAACGAGTATCCTACGGATTTAAATCATTCGAGAACATGAGAATTAGAATCTTTTTGATCAATCAATTAATCATTGTAAGATAACAAAAAATCTGAGCCAGAATGTGGTTCGTTCTGACCCAGATTTGATTTTGCACAACTCATCAGTCCTTATTGACAAAGAGCCCAAAATTGCTTGTTGCCTAGAAATGATTAGTTTACATACTGTTCGATTAGCTCAACAACTTCTTCCATTGTATCGCAATCTTCTAAAGCACGTTTTGCTAACTCTTGCATGTCAGTCGTTGACAAGCGTTTCATTAAGCTACGTGTTTTCAGAACAGATGTTGCACTCATTGAGAACTCATCTAAGCCCATACCTACAAGAAGTGGCACAGCAGTTTGATCGCCCGCCATTTCTCCACACATACCAGCCCATTTGCCTTCAGCATGCGCTGAGTCGATCACGTTTTTGATCAAACGTAAAATTGATGGGTTGTATGGTTGGTACAAGTAAGACACGCGCTCGTTCATGCGGTCTGCAGCCATGGTGTATTGGATCAAGTCATTGGTACCAATACTGAAGAAGTCAACTTCCTTGGCAAACTTGTCTGCTAAGACAGCAGCTGCTGGAATTTCGATCATGATTCCGACTTGGATCTCGTTAGAAATCTCAACGCCTTCGTCAATCAATTTTTGACGCTCTTCTTCATACATTTTCTTCGCTGTACGGAACTCTTTCAATGTTGCCACCATTGGGAACATGATACGTAAGTTGCCGTGAGCAGAAGCACGTAACAACGCACGAAGTTGGGTACGGAACATGTCATCCCCAAGTTCAGATAAGCTGATACGCAATGCACGATAGCCTAAGAAAGGATTCATTTCATGAGGCAATTTTAGGTAAGGAAGTTCTTTATCGCCACCGATATCCATTGTACGGACAACCACTGGTTTGCCAGCCATTCCTTCTAAAACTGCTTTGTATGCTTTGTATTGGTCTTCTTCTGTTGGGAAATCAGGAGAATCCATGTACAAGAATTCAGTACGGTATAAACCGACTGCTTCTGCACCATTGTTGTGGACACCTTCTAAATCTTTTGGCGTTCCAATGTTCGCAGCTAATTCAAAGTGCTTGCCATCAGCGGTAACTGTTTCAGCATCTTTCAATTTTTCCCATTCTGCTTTTTGTTCTGCGTAGGCTTTCCCAGCTTCAACAAATTCAGCTGCTTGGTCATCTGTCGGGTTGACGATAACGTCACCGATAATACCGTTAACAGCTAAGATGTCGCCCGCTTTCACTTTTGCAGTGATCTCCATTGTTCCAACGATTGCTGGGATTTCAAGAGAACGTGCCATGATAGCGGAATGAGAAGTACGTCCACCGATATCTGTTACAAAAGCTTTTACAAAGTTGCGGTCTAATTGTGCAGTATCACTTGGTGTCAAGTCATGCGCAACAACGACTACTTCTTCGTTGATCATTGAAGGATTAGGCAAAGTCACATTCAGCAAATGCGCCAAGATACGTTTTGCGACATCTTTAATGTCAGCTGCCCGTTCTTGCATGTAAGCATTGTCATCCATTGCTTCAAACATACCAATATACATGTCAGTAACTTCTTTCAACGCAGCTTCTGCATTGACTTTGTTATCTGTCACGTTTTGTTTGATTTGACCAATCATCTCAGGATCTGAAAGAACCATTAAATGAGCATCAAATACTTGTGCTTCTGCTTCACCTAAAGTTTGCGCTGCTTTGTCGCGGATTTGTTGTAATTCCGCTGTTGACTTCGCTAACGCATCATCTAAGCGTGCTTCCTCTGCTGCAGTATCTTCAACTGATACTTTTGAAAAAGATAAATCAGGTTGTACTAACAGGTAGGCTTTCGCAACGGCTACACCATCACTAGCAGCAATTCCTTTTAGCATCTCAACCATTATTCAGACAAACCTTCTTTTTTCATTGTTTCTACGATTGCAGCGATTGCATCTGCTTCGTCAGCACCTTCAGCAGTGATAGTTACATCAGAACCTTGGCCAACGCCTAATGACATTACGCCCATGATTGATTTAAGGTTTACTGATTTACCTTTGTACTCTAAGTTGATATCAGAGTTGAATTTGCTTGCTGTTTGAACCAATAATGTAGCTGGACGTGCGTGAATCCCTGTCTCAGCAACTACGTGAAAATCTTTCTTTTCCATATTGATCAATCTCCTTTATGATACGTTTTTTTGTGTGAAGGCAAAATTTCCATGCATGCAATGACACCCGAAAAAAATCGCCCTTTCAACTGTTAAGATTACCATTTTTTTCCTCGATAGACAACCGTTTTCTCTTAAATAAACGATTGAAATAAATGTCCTATTTATTTTCTTGCACATAACGGTAGATGATCTTCCCATTTAAGCCCGCTTCTCCGACAAAAGAAGACCGATCTTCCAACTGGAGCCAGACATCTCTAAACGCCAGGAATTCTGGCTGTTGGACAATCAATTCTTGGATCTCTCCATTGCGCAAACGCGTTATTTCTGAAGCAAAATCTCTGTTCTCCATCCTCAATTCTCACCTCTTTCTTTCTATTATAATGGAATTACTTTTTATTTAAAAGACGCTTCTGCTAATGAAAGAGCGGCAAAAATTTTTACGAGTAAAATTCTTGCAGTCTGACAAAAAGTTAGTATAATAGAATTATGGTCAGTAAAGGTCAATAACACATTACCTCGAAGATGACCGTTTCTATGCACACAGCCCCTTTTCTTTTACAAGTGTAAAAAAGCGCCGTAAAATAAGGGTGTTGGAACAAATATGAAAGGTCGTGAATCTATGCTTTGTCAAAATTGCGGCAAAAATGAAGCGTCTATTCATTTATATGCCAGTGTCAATGGTCAAAGAAAACAACTCGATTATTGTCAAAGTTGTTACCAAAAATTAAAAGCTCAATCTGGGAATGCTACAGCTGCAATGGCGCAAGATCCTTTTGGATTCGGCAATATTGATGATCTATTTCGTCAAATGTCTCGCCAGATGCAGCAAGGAAATACCCCTTATGAACAAACCCCTCCGACGCAAACCGGCGGTAACGGTTTTGTCGGCGGTCAGCCTCCACGCAATAACCAAGCACCTGCAGGTCTGTTAGGAGAATACGGTATCAATATTACCCAAATGGCTCGTGATGGCGAAGTCGATCCAGTCGTTGGTCGTGATTCAGAGATCAAACGAGTGATTGAGATCCTTAATCGTCGAACAAAAAACAACCCTGTGCTTATTGGTGAACCTGGAGTTGGGAAAACTGCCGTCGTTGAAGGGTTAGCCCAAAAAATCGTCGATGGCGATGTGCCACAGAAACTAATGGACAAAGAAGTCATTCGTTTGGACGTTGCGTCTCTTGTACAAGGCACAGGTATACGTGGCCAATTTGAAGAACGCATCCAAAAATTGATTGAAGAAATCAAGCAAGCAGAAAACGTGATTTTGTTCATTGATGAAGTCCATGAAATCGTTGGCGCTGGTGCAGCTGGCGACGGAAATATGGATGCTGGAAACATCTTAAAACCAGCTCTTGCCCGTGGAGAACTACAAATGGTCGGAGCAACGACGTTAAATGAATACCGCATCATCGAAAAAGATGCTGCTTTAGAACGCCGTTTGCAACCAGTACGTGTGGATGAACCTTCTGTGGAAGAAACGATCCGCATCTTAAAAGGTTTGCAACCACGTTATGAAGATTATCATCATGTGAAATATACTGATGAAGCGATCGCAGCTGCCGCGACCCTTTCTAACCGATACATCCAAGACCGATTCTTGCCTGATAAAGCAATCGATCTACTAGATGAAACAGGTTCTAAGAAAAACTTGACGATCCAAATCGTTGATCCAAAAACGATCGAAAAGAAATTACAAGAAGCAGAAGAACAAAAACAAGCTGCCTCTCGAGAAGAAGATTTCGAAAAAGCTGCTTACTATCGCGATCAAATCAATAAATTGCAAAAAATGAAGGAACGCCAAATCAGCGAAGAAGAAACGCCAGTCATTACCGAAAAAGACATGGAACAAATCGTTGAAGAACGGACGAATATTCCAGTTGGTGAATTGAAAGAAAAAGAACAAACGCAATTGAAAAATCTTGCGGATGACTTGAAAGCAAAAGTTATCGGACAAGATGAAGCGATCGACAAAGTAGCAAAAGCGATTCGCAGAAATCGGGTCGGTTTAGGCAAACAAAATCGTCCGATCGGCTCTTTCCTATTCGTCGGTCCAACCGGTGTCGGGAAAACCGAATTGGCAAAACAATTAGCCTATGAGATGTTTGGTTCTGAAGAATCGATGATTCGTTTCGACATGTCAGAGTATATGGAAAAACACAGTGTATCCAAACTGATTGGCTCTCCTCCTGGTTACGTTGGCTATGAAGAAGCGGGTCAATTGACTGAAAAAGTTCGTCGGAATCCATATAGCCTGATTTTATTAGACGAAGTGGAAAAAGCCCATCCTGATGTATTGCATATGTTCTTGCAAATTCTCGATGATGGTCGTTTGACAGATGCCCAAGGACGTACGGTCAGCTTTAAAGATACCTTGATCATCATGACAAGTAATGCTGGAACTGGGAAAGTTGAAGCCAACGTCGGCTTTGGCGCAGCGCGTGAAGGCATCACACGTTCCGTGTTAAATCAATTGAACAATTACTTTACGCCAGAATTTCTCAATCGCTTTGACGGGATCATCGAATTCAAGGCACTAAGCAAGGAAAACTTGTTATCGATCGTGTCCCTTATGCTGCATGATGTCAATCAAACACTTAGTCATCAAAAATTGCATATCGATGTTCCACAAGACGTGCAAGAAAAACTGGTCGATCTAGGTTACAGCGCAACGATGGGTGCTCGCCCATTGCGTAGGACCATCCAAGATCAAATCGAAGATGGAATTGCTGAATATTACCTTGAGCATCCTCAAGTCCGTCAGTTAAAAGCACAATTGGAGGATTCCGATAAAATCGTTGTAACTTCAGCTGAATCCTCTGCACTTCCTGAAGAAGCACCTTCAGCTGAAGAGGAAAAACCATCAGAAACAGATGAGTAATAACGTGTCAAAACGGTGACCAAACCGTTCGTTTTGCCAGACAACCATGTTTTGCCAAAAAATTGGGTAATTCCGAGTTGTCTGGCTTTTCTTTTGAAAAAAAACGACCTATAATGTTATTAATAAATACATAGAATGTGAGGTGAGTCTGGTGAAATTAATCAACGTTACAAACAGCCATTCTCGACTAGTATTGAATCAACTTGAAAATACCGACGCAGAACTTGTAAAGGTTTACACAGCCGGAGACACGACCGTGATCTTTACCTCAGCTCCGAACCACAATGAAATTTTGCTGATCAATAAAAAACGGAATATTCGCCCGACGGAAGTAGAAGAAATCAAAAATTACTTCTTGAAAAAATTACCTGATGGCTCCTATGATCCTGCTACGATCTCTGTGATCCAAATGCCCGAAGTGGTAGAAATCTCCATCAAAAAAACGTTGTCTTCCTCACGTTAGCTTTGCCTAATCACGTGATTAAAAAATATCTATAAAAGGTGACTGTCGCAGCCCTCTTTTATAGATATCTTTTTTTGTCTTCTCTCCTCCTTCTTTCGTCTAGTACTTCGACCAACGATACCTGATAGTCAAGCAAAAAAAGAGAGCCTTACGCTCTCTTTTCAAGTATATTTATTAGAAATCATCGACTGGATCATCACATGTAGATTGTGCCAATCCTTGGTACTATGAACATTGCCAAAAAATGTAAATTTCTGCGACTCATTATGGATCAGCACGCCATCAGAAACCAGTATATCTGAGTCTCCTAAGTTCGAACAAAAGTGAATCACATTTTCATTGTAAATTTTCAATAGTTTGTTCTTAATGACCGGAATATATTCTGGGTGGTTCAAAAGAGAAATACCAATGCGAATCGGTTCTTCTTTTTGGATCGGTAAATAAGATGCTGTAATCTGAGCGATTTTCCTTAAGAAAAGGGCTTCTTTTTCTATTACAAACGAATGGCGTTGCAAGACGGTCGCAATCAGCTCCTCCACTTCTAATACGCGTTCGTTCGTAGAGGACAAATCTTCAGTAGACACAAAACTATCCAAAAAGAGATGAAGACAGCCCCATGTATTCATCACTAATTCATAGGTAAGAAACGCTTCGATCGCTTTGGAAAGATCATACTTTTGCGACAAGACAGCCACAACATCGGCAGAAAATTCGACCAGCGGATTTCCTAAAAGATTTCTCAGCTTTTGGCCCAAAAGTAGTTTTTCTTGATCCGAGATCGTTTCAGGTATGAAGAGAAAAACCCAGAAATGATAAAAAATCTGTTCTTTCTCAATATCTTGCTGACTCCTGATCGGCAGCAGCTTGATCACTTGCTTTTCCCCATTGAGTTGCTTGATTTGCTCATAAATAGCGATGGAAGCTTCGTCAAATTCATTGACGATATAGCCCCTCAACACCGCATTTTCAATAATTGAAAACATAATGTCGTGTTTCACTTTTGTAGTTTTCAACGGCTCATATTCTTTCGCAGCTAATTCAACGCTTGCACGGGTGCGTTGATTGATGTAAACATTACAAGCCATGATCTCAACTAAATAATGGTACATCCGCACACAAGGCTCTGCCCCTGTCAGATCAATGGAATCTGTATTGTTATTGATGGTAATCGGGACATTTTGGATAACCAGCATTTTTTTCAGATAGCTGATCAATTTATAACAATAAGAAATACTAAAAATCAATTCTTCTGAGATGTCCACCATACGGGTCTTTCTTTTTCTTAACAAATAGGATAATAGACGATAATAAGGAGATTCTAAGAAATACTTCTTCTTTAGATTCACAAAAATATGCAGGCTTTGTTCTTCGCTTAATTCTCGTGACAAATAAACGGTTCTCTTTTTCAGCAAAAAAATAGACTCGTCAAAGGTCGTAAACTCCCTCATATCTTCGGCGATTTCATTGATCAAAATTTTCACCTGATACAAAGATTTGTTTATCGTTTCACATATTTTATCGAGAGACAGCTGCTTCTCCAAAATGATATTTCTAATAATAGTTAATTTATCTACCTGTTTTTTGGTTAAATAAAACCTATACAACTTTTCTATATACTCCAAAATTTTTTACCCGCCTTATTTAAAAAGTATCCTAGTTTCCAATTATAGTAAAATAAACTTAAATTTGAGCCTCATTTTTCATTAAACGGACAATTTTAATAAAAACTTCAGAAAAACCCCCGCTTCTTTAAAACAGTACGGGTGAGAAAAACTTGTGAAACGATTCTTACCTTTTATAACAAAAAATGTCGGAAACCATAAAAAGATCCTATGAATTAGCTGTTTCCATAAACTTAGAAAAATTTCGTATTCTTTCATTGATTGGTAAGTGACTTGGAGAGTAAATTCATTTTCTAGCTGGACAAACTTCTTTGAGGAATCAAGTTCATTTCAAAGAGCTTGTAATAAAATATCTTTTCTTTTTAGCCAACAATCTTTGTATTCATAAATGTTGATGATCGACAATTCATCACTCATCTCATTAATTGACCGCATAATTTCTTCATCATCCGAATCAACATTGCCAATGACATGCAAATCATAATGAATACCAGATTTATCCACGCACTCAACAATATAACTGATGACATCTCCCCAAAAATGTTCCAATCGATGCGTGCCGCCTGCTTTTTCTAGCCTTGAACGTTCAGCGATACACAAAACGTTTTTCGAAGAGTATTGCAAGATATTGATTTCCCCTAGTGATTCGGCTAAGTAGTCAAGAACCGATTGACGATCATCGTCTTGATCCACAATTAAATTTCTCTCTATAATCGTGTTCGTTTTGTTGCTGAAAAAGCGCACAGCCAACATGGTAGCATTCTTTTGCCCTCTGAAATTTATTCTGGTTTGCAGCATTTTGATTCACTCCTTAAAAGAACTTTGATCCTCTGCTATTAAGAATATAGTAAGAGCAAGCTGATTTTTATCATCTTTTTTTCAAAAAAACTACAAATAAAATAATCATTGCCACTCTTTTTCTTTCTACTGACTAAAAGACCTGACGATTAGAAACGAGGGGCAACTTCACATAATCTAGAACGGCAAAAAAACGCTTTCAAAGGTTTCTTCAAAGAGTCTGATTGTGTATTCCTAAAAAATTATGCTTCCTATTAAAATCTAGGGTTCATGAGATAGCCATCCCAAACAGTTAGTTTTTGAGATATCATCATATAAAACAAACATGAACGTTTATTAACACAGGAGTAACCCTTGATGTCTCTGTCGCGTGAAGCTAGAAGAATTGTAGGTATAGATACAAATTAAGTGAAAACGTTAATTGATATTTTTTCATAAGTAACTTTGATATACCTATCCAATAGGAACGCATAAATAGAATCATACTTTTCAATCCCCACCCTACGCAACTGTTCATACGCGTAAAGCTACTGCCAAAATAGTTTCTTAAAAATGATAGAAAGTTGGTTTCTATTGAATTGCAGGTGTTCACTAAAGAAATATTAATCATGAATTTTCAGAACTGGTTTCTCTGACAGCGACTGGTTCAGAGCAAATTCTCAGAGACTACGAATAACATTTTTTTCGTTTTTTAGGTCCAATCCTAGTTGGAACGACAATTCTTTCAACTCTGAGAAGGCTTTGACTTAAATTAAAAGCCAAAATATAACCCTGCAACAAATTTACTTTCATAGTGATTATTACCGAATTGATAATTCGTAGACAGAAAGATAGGTCGACTTGATAATCAACATCATTTGACCACTAGAATATTTAATTAAATTATTGTATAAAAAAATCAGATTAATAAAATACTTTCTACTTTTTCATTAAAAATAGCGAAAAAACGGATAATAACATAATACACCATCATTGTATACTTTATTTAAGCAGTAAATCATCTGCAAAACTTAAAGTGAGGTTTTATTATGAAAAAAGTTATTTTGGGTACTACATTGGCAACATCTTTACTACTAGTAGGAGGAATCACTGCGTCAGCAGATGTTGCTATGCCAGATGTTCCCTCTGTTCCATTTGCTGTTACTATAACAGAAGGAACATCTAGTTTTGCATTTAACGATATGAATTTAAACGGAACGTTCGAAATAAGTCCAGCATTATTTGCCAACGGAACAATGACAGGAACTATTGAAAACGTTGGTGGAACAATAACAAACTTAACTCGTTCAGTTAATAGAGTTACAATTACAGTTTCTTCTGATTCTGAAGGTATCGTAATCACCGAAAATGATGTTGTTGCCGTTGAAGCAGAAGCTATTTCCCAACCAGTAGCTACCAGCGTAAATACAACTTTCACATTCAATCGTCAAACTGCTTTGCTAGATGAAGGTGCGCCAACTATCACAGTAACTGCATCAGATACTACTGACTCAGGCAATGGTCAACAACTTTAATTCTTAAAAAGGATAGCATATGGATAAAATATCAAAACACAGAGACTCTTTTCTAAGAGTTTCTGTGTTCTTCCTCATATTGACAATAATCGCAAATATAAATATAAGTATTGCAACAGCGAATGAGACGACGAATACTTTAAAACTATCACTTAGTGATACTGAACATGAAACATCAAGAAATACTCTTACTCTTCCTTCTGATGTTGATAAAAAGTATACATTTGAAATTAAACTGGAAAACATTGGAGCTGGTGATTCATCAATAGCGGTCACTCCCTTTGCTTCAACTGCTATTTCAAGAGAATCCTCTATTTTATACACTTCGAATACAGAGAACCTTCTCGATGATAAATACGACTTTTCAAATTATGTTACTATCGCTTCAGATGCTATAGACGAGGAGAATCAAATAGAAATTGCCCCTAATGAATCTGTTGGTGTCAGCATTACCATAAATGTTCCAGACGACATAGAGCTTGAAGGTACTGTAATGGGTGGAATTAATTTTAAGCAAATATTAGGTGTTCAAACAGCTGAAGACTCATTTAGTATTGCGTCTGCCTACGAGTCTATCATTTTTATCAACTTACTTTTTAGTGATGTAGAAGAGCTCAAAGACGTCGTTTATGAAGACTTCTCCTTCGTTGCTCTTCAGGACATGGCAAACCTACAATTTTATGCACTCAACTATAATCCTATTTTAGGCAACTTAAACAATGCGCTCTACGAACTAATAAACCCCAATGGAGAAACAATTGCCTCTGGGGAGTTAGCAGATTCCGTTCTTTTAACGCCGTTAACCAAATCAAGAATGCAGATTCCTTTAATAGACAATAGTGAACTTATTGAAGGCGAATACCGTTTAACTATAGAAACAACTAGAAAAGCGATCACGACTACTTTTTCTTATGAGAAAGAAGGCTTGGATAACTTCAAAAAAGAGAACCGTCCAACGAACACTGCCGATGTTCAGACAAATAATCAAATCCTTATTTGGATTATCTTTGTTCTCGTTGTAGCGTTGGCAGCTGCAGTCATCTATATTTTTAAATCAAAAAGAAAAAGAGAGGGCTAGTGTTGTGACCCCAAAAGTTAGCTTTTAGGACTAACTTTTGAAGGTCGCTTCAAAGCTCCTTTTTTTAGTACCACCAATTAGTCACAAACTTATTCAGCAAAAGCACTTTTCACCTAGTATTAGAAAAAGATGTGCAAAAAAACCGCTCCTATTCAGCTAAGCGGTTTTTCCTACACTAGTTTTAAACATATCTTTTATCAAAAATCACTTCTTTTATAAAAATTGTCGCTATCTCGTACTGGCACTCTTCCTCTAAACGATCCTCATGGACAGTATCATCATTGATATACTCAAGTGATTCTTCTTGGCTGAATGAATCATTCTCTAATGAGTCTTCTTCCTCTGGGCGTTCAGATTCATCTTCAATGCCATCGTCTTCTTGCTTTTCATCCTCTTGGTCTTCATCTGTCAAGTTTTCATCCGATGTCTCTTCTTTTTCCTCATCCGACTGATTCATTTTTATATCTTTCGTAAAGGTCTCTGAATCATCAATTGCTGTAAAAGTGACTGATAGGTAGTACTCAGAGTTAGAATCAAGATATTCCTTTATGTTCAATGTTGCAGCTACGTTAAGAATCATTGATGCTTCATCAGCATCCTCAATCTGAATGATCATCTCTTCCGAACCGTTCACGCTGTTTAGTTCTGCTGAAAATCCTTCTCCGACAGCCGTGATCGTTACGTCAAAAGCACCTTCACTGCCGTTGCTATTGACAGACAGCTGAAGATCTTGTGTGGTTTTCAACAAATAATAGTGTTCGTCCTTAAAGTCAATCGTGTTCAAATCAAAAATCAAAGTTTCGGAAACCTCATCAGCTGCAGCCTCTATTGTTGGAAAGAAAAATATCGCCGAAAATATGAATAACAAACTTTTTAGCACTACCTGATCCCCTTTCTTCTTTCAGAAATCACTTTTATTTAACAAATAATCATTCGCTTTAGCAAAATCGATAGATAGATAACTGTAAACTAGCAATAAGACTAATTCATTTTTTGAGTCGCGAAGCCATGGTACACCAACTGAAAACTTAAACCATCTGTTAGAAGTGCTTCAAATGAAGTTTCAAGGGCAATCACCGATTCATGCTCAGATAAAGAAAGCTTAGGCTTCACTAATAGCATCTGACAAAAAGAACATGTCCCTCGATCAAATGATTGAACGAACTCTATCACTGGCAATCTATTCTCTGCTTTCCCCCTACTTTCAAACAAGGAGAAAATTTCCTGAATCATCAAATGTACCTATGATATTTTTCTATTCATTTCAAGTGCATTTCCTTGTGGTCACCTTTAATACTACGCTCTTTTTCCGACTCATTTTATCTTCTTTTAAAAGAATGGTTATAAATTAGGATAATTGTCTGATCATTGGACGATTGCCCCAAATCATGCAACCTTCCTTCTGTATCAAAAGCACGCTTGCAGCACAAAAAAGCCCCTTCTTATCCATTTTGATAAGAAAGGACTTTCTACGATCGTTCAATTCAAAAAGATCAGCCTTACGTACAAAGTTGCACATACTTAGACAGTCTAGTGGGAAACGGCTCTTACATCAAGCTCTTCAGTTCGACGTCTGGGTACTTGTCAGCGAACCAACGCATTGCAAATTGATTTTCAAATAAGAACAATGGTTGATCGAAACGATCTTTCGCTAAAATATTACGGCTTGAGCTCATGCGCTCATCTAAGTCTTTCGGATCGATCCAGCGAGCGATCTTGTGGCCCATTGGGGTCATAATGACTTCAGCATTGTACTCATTCATCATGCGGTATTGGAAAACTTCAAATTGCAGTTGCCCGACAGCACCGATGATATATTCATCACTAAGATACGTCTTGTACAACTGGATAGCCCCTTCTTGGACCAACTGATAGATTCCTTTGTGGAAAGATTTTTGCTTCATCACATTCTTTGCAGTGACTTTCATAAAGAGTTCCGGAGTAAATGATGGTAGCTCTTCGTAAGCAACTTTTAGTTTTCCTTCATAGATCGTATCGCCAATTTGGTAATTTCCCGTATCATAAACCCCGATGATATCTCCAGCGACTGCTTCTTCAATATTTTCTCGGGTGTCTGCCATAAATTGTGTCACATTGCTGAGTTTCATTTTTTTGCCAGTACGCTCAAGCGTTACGTCCATGCCTCGTTCAAAGGTTCCTGAACAAATACGGACAAAGGCGATCCGGTCACGATGGGCAGGGTTCATATTTGCTTGGATCTTGAACACAAACCCGGACATTTCTGGTTCATAAGGACTGACTTCAACACCAGCTAAAGTTTTGTGACCGTAAGGCGCTGGTGCAAAGGACAAGAAGGTTTCCAAAAAGGTCTGCACTCCGAAATTCGTAAGGGCGGAACCAAAGAACACAGGTGTTTGATCGCCTCGTGCGATTTTTTCTGTATCAAAGGCATCGCCAGCTTCTTGCAGTAATTCTACTTCTTCTAAAACTTGTTGGAACAGCCCATCTTCGGCAAATGGATGGTCTGCAGGAAATTGCCCATTTTCATCTAGGGCAACTAAACGTTCCCCACCGTGATTGTCTGGACGATAAAATTCGACCCGTTGGTTATGGATATCATACAGTCCTTCTAAGCCTTTCCCCATGCCGATCGGCCAATTCATTGGAAATGATTCGATCTCTAAAAGATCTTCTAGTTCTTCTAATAATTCTAATGGTTCGCGGCCATCACGGTCGAGTTTATTGATAAAGGTAAAAATCGGAATACCGCGTTTTTTAACGACCTGGAAGAGTTTTTTCGTTTGCGCTTCGATCCCTTTTGCGCTATCGATCACCATGACGGCACTATCCACCGCCATCAAGGTACGGTAGGTATCTTCAGAAAAGTCCTCATGCCCAGGGGTATCTAAAATATTGACCCGTTTGCCTTGGTAATCAAACTGCATAACAGAACTGGTAACGGAGATCCCCCGTTGTTTTTCAATTTCCATCCAGTCGGACTTTGCGAAGTTACCAGTCTTTTTCCCTTTGACCGTACCAGCTTGGCGAATCGCGCCACCGAATAATAATAATTGTTCTGTAATGGTTGTTTTCCCCGCATCCGGGTGGGAAATAATCGCAAAGGTACGGCGACTATCTACTTGTTGTTTTAATTTTGGATTATCCATTGATTATATTGCTCCATTTCTTGTATTTACAATGCGAACAGTGTCCATTTTAGACTGTCGCTAGTTTTCTGACCAAATCAGTATATCATGGATAAGGGTGATAAAAAAGCAAAAAAAGACAAGAAACCCCTTTGACTACTCTCTTTTAGAGAGTTAGGCAAAGGGCGTTCCTTCCATTTGATGGAAATAAATTAAAATGCTGGCAATAAGGTATCGCTATGGTCGTTTTCTAAAAATTCGCGAACTTTATCGCTAGTCATGGCACGGCGCAAAACGGCGATTTTTTCAGAATCTTGATTGTCTTCTCGAGCAACCAATGAGATAGCAAAGCGATCATCGATCGTTTTTTCTAAGAAAAGGGCATCGGCTGGTTTCAAACCGATTTTCGCGATATAGGTTGGGTAGTTGTATACCAAGGATACATTCGGTTCATCATAGGCTTCCGCAAGATTCAGTAAATCAACAGATAACCATTCAAAGTTTTTCGGATTTTCGGTAACGTCTTTAAGTGTTCCATTAACACCAACGCCATCTTTGAGAGTGATCAACCCTTCTTCTGCTAAAATCGCTAATGCTCGACCTTCATTGGACACATCATTCGGCAATGCGACTTTCGTTCCTTCTGGAATATCATTGACATCCGTATATTCTTTGGAATAAAAACCGACTTTTGCGTTATAGATTTTATCTAATGCCACTAGGTTTGCATCTTTTTCTTCATTATACATTTGCATATATGGTTCATGTTGCGCAAAGTTGGCATCGACCTCGTCATTATTCAGCAGCTCATTGTACTGGATATTGTCATTGACTTGGACCAACTGGATTTCCCAGCCATCTTCCACTGCTTCCGCTGCAACCTTTACGACATCGGTCATTGGTGTCGTTTGCGAAGCGACCTTGATGATTTTCTCTTCGCTTGCCTCATCAGAACCCGTACCGCAAGCCCCCAATACACCTAATGCCAATACACTCAATCCTAAAACAAATCCTTTTTTCACTTTCATTCCTCCTATTTTCGTTTATCAAGTTTTCTTGCTGCTTGATTGCCAATCCCCTGCAGGATAAAGACCAAAAGAATCATGATGATAATTGCAAAATACATGACGCTATATTCATAGCGTTGATAGCCATAGCGGATCGCAAAATCGCCGATACCACCACCGCCGACGATCCCCATCACTGTTGAATAAGAAACCATGCTGACTGCTGTCGTCGTTAAAGATAAAATCAAGCCGCTTCTAGCTTCCACCAGTAAAAACGACCAAACGTATTGCCATTGACTGACGCCAAGGGATTTCGCCAAATAAGAAACTTCTTCTGGTACATCCAGCAGTACTTGCTCCGTCAAACGAGCAAAAATACTCATAGCAACGATGCTCAAAGGGAAACTGGCGGGAATCGGTCCAAATGAGCTTCCTAAAAGCATCCGTGTCAGTGGGATCAAGGCTACGACAAATAATAGAAACGGAAACGAGCGGATGATCGTCACAACAAGATTCAAACACTCATAAAGAAATGAGATTTTTTTTCCACGACTGCGGCTAAGAAAGAGCCAGACACCTAGCGGTAGTCCTAAAACAATGGCTGCGAGCATCGAAATCCCCATCATGATCGCTGTTTCTTTCAAAGACTGAAGTAATTCAGGCAGATAATACAAAATACTCTCACTGATCGTCATGCAGCAAACTCCTCTCCACTTTGTCCACATAAGAGCTTTCTTTGCGGACAATTGGCTGCGGATGATTGACAAATTCCGCCGCAAAGACGGCATCTTCCAATACAAACACACGTTGACAAATTTGTCTGACTGCGGTTAGCTCATGACTAACGAAAATGACTGCTGGCTGAAACGTCTGTTGAACTTTTTGCAGTAAAGCAAGTACATCGGCTTTCGTATCTTCATCCAGCGCACTAGTGGGTTCGTCACACAGCAAGATTTTCGGCTCACGGATCAACGCCCGTGCGATAGCTACTCGTTGTTTCTCCCCACCGCTCAACTTGGCTGGATAAATGTCGGCTTTGTCTTCCATCCCAACAAATGAAAGCATCTCCAACACCTTCTCCGATGATTTCCCCATTAACTTCAAGGGCAAATAGACATTTTCAAAAACGGTTCGATTGTGTAGCAGATTGTAATTTTGAAAAATCATGCCGATTTCCTGCTGCGCATGTAGCAGTTGCTTTTTGTTTAAGGGATCGATTCGTTTCCCGTCAAAGAGCAGCTCCCCACTGTCAGGTGTCTCAATTAAGTTCAAAAGCCGAAGCAACGTTGATTTCCCCGAGCCGCTTTTGCCGACGACCCCAACAATTTCCCCTGGCTGAAAAGCAAAAGAAAGACTATCTAGGACGCTTCGATCGTAACGCTTTGTGATGTTGATGGCTTCTAGCATCTTTTTTCCTCCTAATCAAACAGCAACGCAAGAAATTCAGCGTTAGTCATCTGATGGATAAATTGCTCGATGGCAATATCCTTTAGCAAGCGGCTGATGGTGTTTTGTTCAAAATCAATACCTTGCAGCATCGCTTCAAGTTCACTGATCTCTTTTTGTCCAAAAAAATCACCGGTAATTTGAATCGCTGCAATCTTGCCTTTATTGACAGTAAAATCGACTTCAACGATCCCAACCTGCGCAAACCGCTTTCTTTTTTGCCATTCAAAAGCAGGCGCTTCATTAAAAATCCACTCATTGTTCGCGTAACGTTCTTCAAACAACGTTTGGATCGCTTGGCGATCCGCATCCGTCAAGACGATCTCTTGCTCACTGATTTCATCAATCGATTCTACTTCATAGATTCGGCAAAGGAGTGTGTCTCGAAATGCCTTGGTATCCATTGATTGGTATTGTTCTGCCAAATACGGTTTAATATTCGTCACACTTTTCCGTACGGATTTCGTTGCTTTAGAGGCAATTTTTTCTTGGGCAACGTGTAGGACTTTTGTTAATTCTTCTAGATCCACATCATACATCAATGTGCCATGAGAATACGTTCGACCTTTTTTTGTATACATCGCATTGCCAGAAAACTTTTTCCCATCAATGAACAGATCATTGCGGCCATGTACTTCTACCTCCTTGGCTCCCATTGCCGCTAAGCCTTTCATGATCGGTTGTGTTGCACTTTGGTAGTCACCAAAACTCGTGGCATCTTTTTTGGTGACAAAACTAAAGCTCATGTTGCCTAGATCGTCATACACTGCTCCACCGCCAGATGTCCTGCGAGTCAACACGATATTGCGACTCCTTAAATAGTCAAAATCAATCTCTTGATACGCATTTTGATTTCTGCCGATTATAACACATGGTTTTTGTATATATAACAGAAGACAAGGTTCTGAAACATCTACGTTATTCATTAAATACTCTTCAGTTGCCAAATTGTAACGGATATCCTCACTAAGCATACGGTAAAATTTCATTTCAAGCCCCTCGTTCTTATTAGATTTCTATGGATATTCTCGCTTTTCTTACGGAAAATTGCAATCAAACTGCTTAACGATAAGATACACGTGTTTTTTTATCTGTTTTTAAGCTGTATTATTGATTAGATTTATCGTAACCGTTTCTTACAAACAAATCAAGGGGAATAAGTAAAAAAAAGGAACAAAAAAGACCAAAGCAGTTGCCTTGGTCTTTCTCATTTCATTCATGCGGAACTTTAACGGCGAGGCTCATCTTCCTCAAAATCTTTGCGGAAATAGCGGCGTTCTTCTTCTGGTTCCACTTCGCCTTCTTCTGGATCATGGAAGATTACACGGATCTTCAAGACACGTGATCCTTCCATTTCTTCAGAAATCAATTTCACGTTATCGACTTCAAAGGAAAGTTTCTCTCCTTCATCTGGAATCATTCCTAAAGCAGTGATCAAGTAGCCTGCCATCGTATCGACGTCGCTCATATGCAAGCTCATATTGAAAGCTTCATTGAAATCATCGATCAGCATCCGACCTTGAATCACGTATTCTTTATCAGAGATTTTTTCATAAAGCTCTTCGACCTCATCGGATTCATCATCGATCTCACCGACGATTTCTTCAAGCAAGTCTTCTAATGTAACTAACCCAACGACTCCGCCGTATTCATCAAGCAAGATCGCCATTTGGTTTTGGGTTTTCTTTAATTCATAAAGCAAATCATCGATAAAGACTGTTTCTGGAACAAACAGTGGTTCTTGCAAGATCTGCTTGATGTCCATTGTTTCAAAGCCGTATTTGTAGGCACATTTCAAAAGGTTTTTGGTATGCAAAATCCCAACGACTTTGTCTTTATCTTCATTATATACAGGAATACGAGAATAATTTTCTGCTAAAATTTCAGTCAAAATTTCTTCTACTGAGTCATTGATATCCACCATAAAGGCAGAGGTTCGAGGAACCATGACTTCACGGGCGACTTTCGTATCTAATGAAAAGATCCCTTGCAGCATCTCTAATTCATCTTCTTCAAAGACCCCTTCTGTTTCCAACATATACCGCATTTCATCACGGGTCATCTTTGTGTCTTCATCGTCAAATTCCATTGGAGTGATCCGCGCCAATAAGCTTGTTGAAGCAGATAAGAACCAGACGAAGGGCTTTGCAATAATCCCGATCGTTCGAATCACACCAGAAGTGAACTGGGCAACTTCTTCTGATTTGTTCATGGCGATACGTTTTGGATACAACTCACCGAAAACGATCGACACATAGGTCAAGATCGCTAAAACGATAATGTTCGCTAAGCTTTTAGCCGCCGTTCCTCCACCTAATAAAGGTGCCAGACGGGTCGACAAGGTATCTGCCAGAGATGCCCCAGATAAGATATTCACCAAGGTAATCCCAACTTGGATCGTTGACAAGAAATTTGTTGGATTATCAATGATTTTCAATAATTTTTGTGATTTGACATTTCCTTCTTCCGCTTTTTGCTCCACACGGTTTTTGTTGACTGAGACGACTGCGATCTCAGAGGCCGCTAGAAAAGCGTTGATCAATGTCAAAACGATCAATAATAAAATTTGCGCTAGAAGCGACTGACTCTCGGGGTCAGCATTCATAATAGCATTCTCTCCTTATTTTTTCATATTCTAAAAAAAATCGTGGGCTTAGCCCACGATAAAATCCTATCACAAAGTTTTTTTCTTTGCAATAAAAAACACCAGTCATTGATTACTCGATCAACCGTTCTTGATTTTTCTTGATTTTGTCATCTTTGATCAGACGAACAATAAAGACCACGATCGTCCGACAAATTGCGTAAAACGGTACTCCTAAGAAAATTCCCAGCAAACCTGCCAGATTTCCAGCGACCAATAAAACCAAGATGATCGTTAATGGATGGATCGCTAATGATTTTCCGATCACATTCGGGTAGATAACATTTCCATCTAATTGTTGGACGACTAGTACCACGACACAGCACAGCAATGCGCGGAACGGTTCATCAAAGACCGTTACTAAGACTGCTGGAATCAAGCCAAGATACGGACCTAAATAAGGAATCAAGTTTGTGACCCCTGCGATCACCCCAAAAAGAAAGGCATAGTTGACGCCGATCATCCAGTACCCAATAAACGTGAAGGTAGCGACAAAAATACATTCGATCGCTTGCCCACTGATGTAATTGGATAGTGTCTTGTTTAAATCACCTAGCAACCCAACAATCTGATCTCGTCTTCTTTCTGGAAAGACTGTTTTCAGATTAGGAACTAGCTTTTCTCCATCCTTCAACATATAGAAAAGGATGAATGGGACTGTAACGATGATCATCGTCGCGGAAGCAATCGTACTGACGATCGATCCTAAGCTAGTGGATAACCCACTAAGAAACTGCTGCAGCAAAGAACCATAAGAAAGATTTAGGTTTTCTAACTGCTGCGCGATATCGATTTGTTTGAAAAATGGATCATCTGCGATCCTTGAGATCCAGCTTTCCATATTTTTGGCAAATGTTGGAATATTTTCCGCCAATGAAGTAATCTGACTCACCAGATTAGGAATAACGCTGACGAAAATCAAGATGATTGCTGCTACTAATAACAATAGAACCAATATGACAGCAAACAGTCGTTTTATTTTTGTCGTTTTCATCAAAAATAGGACGATTGGATTTAGCAGATAATACAGAAAGCCAGCAATCAATACTGGTGCAAATAAAGTAGAAAAAAACGTGCCGATCGGTGCAAATAGAAAATTGACTTTACTTAACACAAACACGAGTGTCACTAAAACCAATGCTTCCAATGACCAAAAGAACAGTTTTGATTGTTTGAATTTGTCGAACAAAAGATTCCCTCCTTTTTTATAACATTATAGTTGATTTTGTAAAAAAAAGCTTGCGACTTTAGCCGCAAAAAAAAAGAAATTTGTAAAAAAAGTGGTATACTAATAAAAATAACGGAGAAATCATAGCTGAGGTGAGTTTTTTATGCATATCGCACAAACAAAAGATACGCTAAGTGAGATCTATTTGGCGTCATTGAAAATACGAAATCAAGTGTTCGTAAAAGAGCAAGGAGTTCCATTAGCATTAGAAGTAGATGAAAATGAGGCATTGGCTGTTCATTTCGTCTTATATGACGATGACAATGAAGCAGTCGCAACCTTACGTTTTTTACCGATCTCTGATCATGAGGTGAAATTACAGCGAATGGCGGTGCCAGCTGCTCATCGAGGTTCAGGCTACGGCAGGCAGTTGATCGAGGGAGCGGAAGCTTTCATTCAAAAACAAGGAATCAAAAAAGTCACGTTAGGGGCACAGTTAACTGCCAAAGAATTTTACTTGAAGTTAGGCTATCAGCCTGAAGGCGATGTCTTTTTAGACGCGGATATGCCCCATATCAAAATGAGCAAAACCTTTTAACGAGCAGTGATTACTTAAAACAGCGACCCCAAAACAGATCCTTCCTCTGTTTTGGGGTCGCTGCTTTTTATTCCTCTGCTTCAACGATCTCTTCAATCGCTGTCAGCAACGCTTGCGCCACCCTTTGATCATAGCCTTCACTTGTAATCACCGCTAAATCAGTGTCACTGTTCAAATAGCCTAACTCCAACAAAACTGCTGGAATATATTGCTCTCGTAAAACATAATAGTTACCAAAACGAGTGCCGTTGGAACTCAATGCCACTGAACTACTCAAACTGGAAGTGATCGTTTCTGCCATCTCTTTTGCCCCAGTATAGTAATAGTAAGTTGTCAGTCCTTGATTGCTGTTTGGTAGCTCTGAATTATCGTAATGAATGCTGATAAATAGATTTGGTTCCTCCGAGAGTGAAGCTGCAGTAATTTCAGACAGCGCTAAATAGCGATCTTCGGTGCGTGTATAACTGACTTGAATTCCCGCTTGGGTCAGTACTTCGCCGATCGTTTGGACGGTGGCTAACGTCAAATCTTTTTCCATGATCGTTTGATCCGTTGACAGTGCCCCAGAATCTTCGCCGCCGTGCCCCGCATCAAGAACGACTCTAAAGTCTGACAATTTTTTTGAAGTCTCCGAAAGTGGAACTTCTTGGATGGATGCAGAATGCTTTTCAATGTAACCCGTTATTCCATCGTCAGTTTGGATTTCAACCATCTCTTCTGTTTGACTAAGTACGGTTGCCCAACTTCCACGGTGGATCTTCCCGATGACGGTTTCTTGACTTGTTGTCTGATAAATCGATACATAATCGTTCTCACTTTCAATCGCTGCATCGTATTCTGAGGGATCCACGTAAATTTGGACCATGCTTGCCGTTTGTGCGACCTCTTCTGCTTGAGCGTCCGACTCGGTTTGAGCCGTGCTTTCTTGGGTCTCTTCTTGAACAAAATGATCATTTCTCAACACAGCAAAACCTGCCGCAAAAAGTAGAATCATGGTAGTACCGATAACAAGCTTCCCTTTTTTCTTCATTTGCTTCCCCCACTTTTTTCCTTGGTCTTTCTATCATGGGACTAGCAACTTAAACAGAACTTAAAGGCAACTGCTAGAAGCAACCCTCTCACAGCACAAAAAAACTTCAACCGAAATGGTTGAAGTTTCTCGGGAAAAATGAGCGATCCGACCCATTTCACTTATTTTTGAGACAACTGCTTGTAGCGATCATACCAAATGTCCACATACCCTTGCGAAAAGGGTCCTTTGCCATTATTGATCCAATCTACTAAAATTTTGACATTTTCTTTCAAGATAAAATCAATGTCTTGCGGATATTGCATAATCTTACTGTGCAATTCATACTCATCCACATCTAGTAAACGTTTCTCGCCATCAGGAAATACTTTGATATCAAGGTCATAATCGATATATTTCAATGCCTCTTCATCAAGTAAATACGGTGAAGCAAGATTACAATAATAGGAAACCCCCTTTTCTCGAATCATTGCAATAACATTAAACCAGTATTTTTTATGAAAATATACAATTGCTGGTTCACGGGTAACCCAGCGTCTTCCATCTGATTCGGTCACTAATGTATGATCGTTGACCCCTATCACTGAGAATTCACTGGTCTTTAAGACCATCGTATCCCGCCACGTTCGATGCAAATTGCCGTCATGTTTGTAGCTTTGAATGCTGACAAACTCTCCTTCTTTTGGAACTCGCATAGCAACCCTTCCCTCAGCAAGAAAACTTGCGTTTTGTTTGGGTGTTCATTACACCGACATCGTTAATATTATAGCAATAAAAGAAAGCTTTGCCTAGAAATCTTTATCGAGTTTCTGATATTTCTTTAATTGATCCACCAATTTCTGCTGGGGTTTTGGGAAAACATAGTTTTGAAAGGATTTTTTTGCTGCCCATTCGCTGTCTTGTAACGTGAGCTCTCCCCGTTTTCTGCCGTAAAATAAAAGGACGTGCCATTTCAAATGACTAAAGATATGAGTGATCTCGCCAAAATGTCGTTTTTGCCAAACGACAGGCAGATCAGGAAAAATCTCGAGTGCATCATCTTCGGCAATCAAATCCAACTGCAGCTGATCCTCTTTTGCCCATGTCCGCTGCAGAGACTCGTACTGTTCTTTCGTCACTTCTACCAACGGAAAATGCCACATAGAGGCCAATAAGCCTGTTTCAGGTCGCTGTACGAGTAGAAACGAGCCTTGATCTTCGATGGCGCCTGCGATGTAATAGACATCTTTTGGCTTTGCTTTTTTCGATTTCACTGGAAAGTCTGTTTGTCGATTCTCCGCATAAGCAAGACAATACTGACTGATGGGACACTCTTCACATTTCGGTGTGGTGGGTGTACAGATTCGTGAGCCAAGATCCATCAAGGCTTGATTAAACTCACCGGGTTCATCGGGGGAAATGATCGTTCTCATCGCCTCGTCAAATGGTCTTCGGCTGCTGGCTTTCGCAATATCTGCTTCGATACAAAATAACCGACTGACGACCCGCATCACATTTCCATCGATTGCCGGTTCTGGCAAGCCAAAAGCAATACTGCCAATCGCTCCAGCTGTGTAGGGACCAATTCCTTTTAGTGAGCGAATCTCCTCAATTGATTGGGGCATTTCTCCGTCGAATTCGGCAACGATTTGCTGGGCGGCAGCCTTAAGGTTACGGGCACGAGAGTAATAACCTAAACCTTCCCAAACCTTTAACAGCTTTTGTTCTTCGGCTGCCGCCAAGTCTTGGATCGTCGGGAATTGTTCCATAAAACGGTAAAAATAGCCAATCACTGTTTCTACTCGTGTTTGTTGAAGCATGATCTCTGAGATCCAGATTGCATACGGATCGTTGGTCGCCCGCCAAGGGAGATTGCGTTTTTCTTTATGATACCAAGTTAAAAATGTTTCTTGGAACGTCTTGATTTTTTCTACATCCCAAGTTTCCCATTGCTTACTCATCCATTACTTCCTCATCTAAGAATCGTTGTATATCATCGATGGCAAACCCTTTTTGATAAAGGCCTTGCTTGATTTTCATTTTTCGTTTCATCAACGGTAACCGCTGATGCCGCCGCATAAGTCGGGCACCTTCTCTTTGGAGCGCTTCATTTTCTTGGTCCTCATCTTTTTCCATCGGTAATTCATCCAAAATCATCTGAATGACTCCTTGATGAAAACCTTTTTGCATCAAATGCATTTTTATCTTTTGGATCATTTCTTTATGGCTTTTGTTGTGAAAACGACGCATCGCTTTTTCAGCCGTATGATAACCGACCTCAAATTGCATTTCCTCGGTATACAAAGGCAATACTTCCTGAATCACGGAATCTTTTAATCCTTTTTTTCTCAATTGCTGACTGATGACCACGGGTCCTTTATCACTCATGCGGACTTGGGTGCGAATGTAGCTTTCTCCGTAGTTTTTGTCATCGATCAAATTCAACTCTTTCAGACGTTCAACGACTAAGTCTCGGTCTTGTTTTTCGATTTCTTTGTCTTTCAAATAGGTACGGACTTCCATTTCAGAACGCAGCTGATAGCTGATATAGTTCATGGCTTGCTGCAATCCTAAATCAAACCCCGCACTTTTTTTGATTTCTTTTAATTCTTCTTCACTCAGTTCCTTGCCTTTTAATAGCCGAAAGCGGACCAAAAGATCTTCTGAGACCCGCAGCGTTTCACCTTCTGATGTCGCCACTTCATAAAATGGTCCTTTTCCTTTATTGATACGAATAATTGTATTCATCTTCTTCACCTCGCGAACGTACATTCTATTTTACCACAACTACGATGAAATTCCTTCTAATCAAGCTGAAAAAATGTGGTAAAATGAACTGACTATTTTATTTAAGGAGTTCACATGGCAAATACACAAGTCCAGCTTGGACAAAAACTACAACTAACGATCAAACGCTTGGGGATCAACGGAGAAGGCATTGGGTATTACAAAAAGTTGATCATCTTTGTTCCCCGTGTTCTACCGGGGGAACAGGTCATTGCCGAAGTCACCAAAGCATCTCCCCGCTTTGCTGAAGCTAAGATGACCAAAATCATCAAGCCAAGCAGCGATCGCATCCAACCACCCTGCAAGTTTTACGACCGGTGCGGCGGCTGCCAATTGCAGCACTTAGTCTACGACAAACAATTAGACTTCAAAAAAGACCTATTGAAACAAGCACTTGAAAAATTTAAGCCAAAAGGCTACCAACAGTTTGAACTAAGGGATACTTTAGGCATGGATGTTCCTTGGCATTACCGCAACAAAGCACAATTTCAATTGCGTTACAACAGTCAAACCAAACGAATCGAAGCGGGTTTATACGAAATGGAGTCTCATCGCTTAGTCGCCATTGATGATTGCCTCGTACAAGAACAAGATACGCAAAAAGTGATCAACGGCATCGTCCAATTGTTGAATAAATACCAGATCCCGATTTACGATGAACGCAAAAACAGCGGGATTCTACGGACATTGATGGTTCGTATCGGGATCGCAACTGGCGAAGTTCAAGTCGTGTTTATTACCAACTCTGTCAAACTGCCGCAAAAAAATGCGCTGATTCGCGAGATCAATCAGCGCTTGCCGCAAGTCGTTTCCATCATGCAAAATGTGCAAAACAAAAAAACGTCCGTCGTCATGGGAGAGGAAACGATTCATCTTTGGGGCAAAGAAGCGATCGAAGAACGGTTGAATGAACTGACCTTCGACTTGTCCGCCCGCGCATTCTTCCAGCTGAATCCACAGCAAACCAGCATCTTGTATCAAGAAGGGTTAAAAGCCCTTGACTTGAGCAAAAATGAAACAGTCGTTGATGCCTATTGCGGTGTGGGAACGATTGGGTTGAGCGTGGCTCCTTATGCCAAAGAAGTCCGCGGCATGGACATTATTCCTCAAGCAATTGCAAATGCCCAAGAAAATGCACGCCGCATTGGTGCCCAAAATACCCATTATGAAACGGGAACTGCTGAGGAGCTCTTACCAAAATGGTTCAATGAAGGCTTCAATCCTGATAGCATCATTGTTGATCCGCCAAGGACAGGCTTGGATGAACGATTATTGCAAGCGTTGCTGAAACAACCACCGAAGAAGATGGTCTATATATCTTGTAATGTTTCTACTTTAGCAAGAGACTTGGTCCAATTAGCCAAAGTGTTTCACGTAGTATATCTGCAATCAGTAGATATGTTTCCACAAACCGCCCGCTGCGAAGTAGTGGTAAAATTGACCCGCAAATAAGCATTCGCCTGACAAATCATCTTGTGATCTGTCAGGCGAATGCTGTTTTCGTTGTCTTTTAAGAACAACGATTAATTGATTTGTAAGACGAGGACTTTCGTGGCAATGAAGGTGTCGCCTACTCGCTGCCCATAAAGACTTACCGATCGTTCAAGCTGCAGATCCGCACGTGACCCCTCCACGATTCGAGAATTATGCGATTGTGCATCATATAGAATTACTTTTATCTCAGTCTCGCTAGTAATCGTAAATTTGAGTTTTTCTTCTGAAGATATTGCGATATCGATTTCCTCATCCCCTTCAGTTCTTGTAGAAAAATTGGTTATCTCTAGTTCAAAATGATCCCCATCCATAGATACAAGAATGCCCGTTTCATCTGCTTGTGCCAATTCCTCATTCGCTCGCTCTGCATCAGTCTGAGTCACTTGTTGCGCTTTTGTCTGATCGGTTTGATCGTGATTATTTTGGGTCTCGTCTCCACTTTGACTTGTTTGCGTTTGCGGCGTATTTATTTGGTTGTTGATCGGTACGTTGTCGTTGTTTGTCTGTGGATCATTCGCAGCAACACCACAACCACTAAGTAATGCCACAAACAAGATAATTACTGTTTGTTTTTTTATCATAAAAAACACCTTCCTTTTATTCATAGCGTAATGCTTCGATCGGTTTTAATTTCGACGCTTTATAAGCGGGTAAGTAACCAAAAATAGTACCGATCAGCATTGAAAATGACACACTGATCAAAATGGATAACAATGAGATCGTCATCGGATACTCTAACAGACGCAAGGCGATCAGACTGATCAACAGACCGACGAAGATGCCAATCAGCCCGCCGATCACCGATAAAACGATTGCTTCTGTCAAAAATTGCTGCAAAATCACTTTACGTTTGGCACCCAATGCTTTCTTCAAACCGATCTCTCTGGTACGCTCTGTCACACTGACTAGCATCGTATTCATTACTCCGATCCCACCGACGAGTAAGGAAATGCTAGCAATTCCCCCCAGTAAAATCATATTCGATCGATTGATATCATCGGTCATTTTCTGCACTTCATCATAGTTGCGGATGGAAAAAACAAAATCTGAAGGCGGAATACTCTTGGTCAATTCATGGCTGGCTTGGACGACTGCTGATTCTAAGACGTCCGCATTCGTCGCCTGAAACAGCACTGTTGGCCTTTGGTTGATCTTTCCTTCGACGAAACTTTGGCTGCCTCGAGGGATGAAGACATATTTCCCTGACAGTTGCTCCGTGTCAGAAACAGCTACGCCAACGATGCGAAAGGGCGTCCCATTGATTTCGATCAGTTGATTGATAGGATCACGATACGAGAAAAAAATTTCCGCCAAATCTTTCGTAATCACCGCAACTTGCTTTTGTGTCTGCAATTCGGTTTCAGTCATTGCTCTGCCAGCAAGGATCGTATGGGGCAAAATTTCAAAGAACCCGCGATCCATGCCTAACACTGTCGTATCGGTTTGCTGGTCTCTTTGGAAAACTGTCAGATTGGCTTCATAGAACAAGCTAACGTTCTTGGCGTGATCAATGGTCAGCAACTTTTGCAGCTCTCCTTCTGATAGTTGCGGGGCGTAATCAGGCAAACGATCATTTCTGCCGCTTTCGCCCGCTAAAAAAGCACTTCTGGCGTCATATTCAATCCGCATCGAGTTAGTATCACCACCAATCAGCTGCTTTTTCATGTTCTCAGTATTTCCGTTGATGATACTCACAATGGAAATGATGGAGGCAATCCCGACAATAATTCCTAGCATCGTCAACAAGGAACGCAAACGATGCTGGTAGATTGCTTGAATGGCTAAGCGAATATTTTCGGTCATTTTCTGCCCTCCTCAACAACTTCACCATCTTTAATGACGATTTGCCGCATTGCATAGTCCGCGACTTCTTGTTCGTGGGTAATCAAAACCACTGTTTTTCCTAGATGATTCAGCTTAGTAAATAACGCCATGATCTCATGACTATTAGCGGTATCTAAAGAACCTGTCGGCTCATCTGCTAAAATCACATTTGCTTCTCCTGCTAATGCCCGAGCGATCGCTACTCGTTGTTTTTGCCCCCCCGACAACTGATTGATCCTAAAATCGATTCGATCCCTCAATCCGACACTTTCTAAGGCGTGAATAGCTCGAGACGTACGTTCTTCCTGATTGATACCAGCATACAAGAGCGGTAAGGCAGCATTTTGTAAAACAGATAGTTTGGGCAACAGTTCAAAATTTTGAAACACGAAGCCGATTTTTTGATTGCGGATCTCGGACAGTTTATCTTCACTCAATTGACTGGTATTTTTACCATCAAGTAGATAGCTGCCCGTTGTTGGCGTGTCTAAACAGCCAATAATATTCATCAAGGTCGACTTGCCTGATCCTGATCGGCCCATGATAGAAACAAACTCGCCAGCATTGATTGTTAAGTTGATTTTTTTCAAAACGTGAATCTCGCTAGTACCCTGTGGGAACGTTTTGCAGACATCAATCAGTTGGATCATTTGGTTTCACATCCATTCCTTCTTGGATCCGAACTGTTGGGAAGACGAGCACCACTTGCATATCCAGTTCACTTTCTAACAGATACATGGCTTCATCCGTTTCATCTTCCATGATTTCCACGGATAGTTTACTGATTTTATGGCCCTCAACGACGTAGATGAAGGGCCTATCTTCTTCATAAAACACGAAAGATTTGGGCAGCTTGATCGCGGTTTGCTCTTCCTCAATGCGTTCTACAAAACAATGGATGCCAATACTAGGTGGCTCTTCACTTTCATCCAAAACGACCTCAAAACTAAATTGCGACAAATTGGGGTTTGCGCCTTGTTCTTCAACCACTACCGAAGGCTCTTTCATATCCCCAACTCGGGTGATCTTTCCAGTCCATCGCTGACTGCCGCCATTACGGTCTCTAAGTTCAACCTTTTGACCAGGCTCAAGTTGATTGCGGCGAAATTCATCCACAGTCCCTTTTAAAAAGAGCCGACTGGTATCAACGATCGTCATAAAAGGATTCTCTGGGGCCGCTTCACTTGCGCTTCGATTCATTTGTCGCTCGTCCACGTCTTTAACGATTCCATCAATTTCGGCTTCCACGACGTCTGAGCCATGTTGCTCTTTGACTGAACGTAGTTCTAATTCTGCCCGTTCCAGCTCTAATTCGGCATCGCCAATGCTGCTCTCCAAGTTTTGCGCTTCTAGCAGTAATTGACTTTGCTGCATTTCCAAATCGGTTTTACGATCTTCCAGCCCTTCTTTGTCCTCTTCTTCCGCACTGGCAATTTTTTGTTTCGTCTCCTCCAGCTGATTCGTTACCTTATTGTATTGTTCCCATTTTTGATTCGTTTGCCGTCTTGCTTGTTCCACAGCTCTCGAGCGATTTGCCGTCGCCTGTTCTGCTTCTTTAATGGCCAAAGCTCCCTCAGGGTTAGAGTAAACAAAAAGAGCTTGCCCTGCTTTGACTTGATCCCCTGCCTCTACTTTTTTCTCAACAACTGATCCTCTTGAGCTATCCACCTTGACTTCAACCGTTCTTGCTGGTTCAACGACTCCTACTAAGTAAAAATCTGCTCTCGGTTGCAGATCTTGCAAAGTTATTTGAGTGATGGAAGGTTCTTCACGACGAGCAACCCCCCAGGCACTCGTCCAGCCTAAACTGCCGATGATCAGTAAACTACTGATGATCATGAAACTCTTTTTTGATTTGTTCATATGCTTTCTCAAACATCTCACCTTCCTGATTGGTTAATCGAATGACCACCTTTATTTAACCATTGAATCAATTTCCGTTTTGAACGTTTCTCTTAATATCTGCTGAAGATTTCTTAAGAAAATAAAATTTTTCCATTCTTTTTTTATTAATATGAAGAATTCTTAAGAAGAATTAGCTATTCGCTCCTACTCCTCTTTGCTATAATCAAGAAAGAATCAAGAAAGAGTTAGAAAGGACTGTTTCATGCGTAGTAAATATTCTTCATTTGTCTTTTTTCTGGTTGGCTTCTTCTTATTGGTAGGAGCCTTATGGCTATTAAAGGAAACGAGACTCATTCAAATGGTGCTGGATAATTTTTTTTCAAACCTCGTTTTACAGGAAGTTGTGGAATCAAGTGATGGCCAAGGCGGGATGATCCTTGGTACATTTGTCGACTGGCGCCCTGTTAAACAATTGTTCTTGGCATTCTCCCTCTTTCTCGTTTTTGCCGTTACCTTGATTTGCTATTTTAGTTATCGTTATGTTTCAAGGAAAAAAATTGCAAGGATCGCCGAAGGAATTCAGCTCTTTTTCTCTCAATCGGAAGCAAGTTCGACGGGCAGCCTAGCGATCGATCATGAATTATTAAAAATAAAAGATTCGATGAACCGCAATGAGGCTCTTTTAAAGGAAGAAACACAGCGCACCAAGGACTTGATCACCTATTTGGCGCATGACTTAAAGACTCCCTTAGCTTCAGTGATCGGCTATCTCAACCTATTGTTGGATACGAAAAACTTGACCAATGAACAAATGACGCAATCCTTGACGATTGCTTTAGAAAAGTCTGAGCGTTTGGAAACGCTGATGAATGAATTTTTCGACATCACCCGTTTTAATCTGCAAGACATCCAATTGTATCAACGGGAACTTGATTTCGTCTTCTTACTGAAGCAAATCCAAGAAGAATTCTATCCGCTGCTGAAAGAAAAAGAACAAACCATCTGCTACTCTGGACCAGAGAGCTTGAAATTAAAAGCCGATAGTGAACAGTTGGCGCGAGTGTTAAACAATCTGTTAAAAAATGCCATTGCCTATGCGCCTGATCAAACCACGATCACAATGCAGCTAACCGTGGACGAACAAGCAGCAACTTTTATCCTAGCGAATCAAAGTGAGCCGATCGAACAAGAACAATTGGAGGCATTATTTGAAAAATTTTATCGTCTGGATCAAGCTCGTTCAACCAAGACAGGTGGAGCAGGTCTCGGATTGGCGATCGCCAAAGAAATTATTTTGGCGCATCAGGGAACGATCCGAGCTGCTAGCAAGAACAATGAGATTCAAATGATCGTCACATTGCCTTTAGCGATAAATCAACATGAAAAAACTAGAAAGTCAGTTAACTGAAAAGGAAGGTCAATACGAGTGGAAAAGATACTTTTAGTTGAAGATGAAAAAGAAATCTCAGATTTGATTGCCTTTTATTTACGAAACGAAAATTTTTCTGTCATCACTTGTGCAGATGGGAATGAGGCTCAGGTACAGATCGAGCAAAACAGCTTTTCTTTGGCGATTCTTGATGTCATGCTGCCAGATATAACAGGCTTTGACCTGTGTAAAATCATCCGCAAAAAGCATCATTACCCAATTATTATGTTGACAGCTAAATCTGAGGAGATCGATAAGATCACTGGTTTGACAATTGGTGCCGATGATTACATCACCAAGCCCTTTCGTCCGTTGGAAGTGATCGCTCGGGTGAAAGCTCAGATACGCCGCTCGACTCAATACAACGGCTCAGATCAAAACAAATTGATCGTGAGGGAGTTGGAATTAGATGTCAATAAGCGAAAATGTTTCTTGCAAGAAGAAGAACTTTCCCTGACGCCGATCGAATTTTCCATTTTAAAATTATTGATGGAGCGAAAAGGACGAGTGGTAAGCTCTGAGGAAATGTTTCAAGAGGTTTGGGGCGAAAAATATTACACGTCTTCCAATAATACCATCATGGTCCACGTTCGAAACCTTCGGGAAAAAATGCACGATACCCACAAGAAGTCCTCTAAATCAAAACCGTTTGGGGGATCGGCTATAAAATTTAACACCAAAAACCGTCCTTTCATTGTACGAAAAGGACGGTTTTCTTGGGACTGAACACAAGCAAATCGAGAAACATAGAAAAAAGCTAGAACTGCTTCTTTCAGTTCCAGCTTTTTTTATTTAGAAACGTGCAACTACAAGCTTCTTTTATTTCGTAATCAAAGCATCTAAACTAGCCACTGCCAGACTCATCTTCGCGATTTTATCCAACAAGGCAAAACGGTTGCGGCGAATCTGTTCATCTTCCACCATGACCATGGTTTGATCAAAATAAGCTTCGATCAATGGGCGCAATGCCACTAAGCTTTGGTAGTTTTCTTCCATCGTTTGATGTGGGAACTTGTCCTCTACTGTTAAGACCGCTTCATACAAGGCAGTTTCAGAGTCGTTTTCAAACAAGGCAGGATCAATTGCTGCTTGATCCAATTCGGCTTTCTTCGCTAAATTGATCACCCGTGTCAAAGCTTCCATCGATGGTTTGAAGTCGTTGTCCTGCAGATGTTCTCTTAACATTTGAGCCGTTTCAAACAACGTGCTGATGTCTGCTTGACGTGCGCCTAAGACAGCTTCGATGACATCATGACGCGTATTTTTGCTGAGTAAGAATTGACGCAGACGACCTTTCACAAAATCGGTCACTTGTTCTTGACCAGCGGCAAGTTGAATCCCAAAAATTTCCGGTTGGGCATTAATGGCTTCACGAATTTCTTCTTGCAACTGAGCAAATGGGAAGTACCAGCGCTTTTCAGCTAAGATGCGGATAATCCCGTAGGTTTGACGGCGTAAAGCATAAGGATCGTTTGAACCGCTTGGAACCATATCAACAGCGAAGAAAGCAAGTAAGCTGTCTAATTTATCCGCAATCGCTAAAACAGCCCCGATTTTTGATTGTGGCAGCTCGCCTTCTGCTGAGATCGGCATGTAGTGTTCACGAATCGCTTGGGCAACTGCTGGTTTCTCTCCTTGGATCAGGGCATATTTTTCCCCCATGATCCCTTGCAACTCAGGGAATTCCCCTACCATATTGGTCACTAAATCAAATTTATAGATTTGAGCTGCCCGTTGAAGGTCGGTCAGTTCTTCTTGTGTTAAACCAACGGTCTTCCCGATGATTTGCGCTGCTAGTCCGACACGTTGCATTTTTTCATACAAGCTGCCGATTTTTTCGTGGAAGGTGACTTGCTTAAGTTTTTCCACGCAATGGTCAATGGTCAGCTTTTTGTCTTCATTGTAGAAAAACTCAGCATCTTCTAGACGAGCGGTCAGGACTTTTTGGTTTCCTTTGATGACATTATCGATCTTCACAGCATCCCCGTTGCGGGCAGAGATGAAGTGCGGCAGCAATTCTCCGTCAAGGGTGCGGACATCAAAGTAACGTTGATGTTCTTTCATAGAAGTAACTAATACTTCTTCAGGGACAGAAAGGTATTTTTCTTCAAAGTCCCCTACAAAGGCTGTTGGGTATTCAACTAGATTTGTCACTTCTTCTAGCAAGTCTTCATCTAAATCGATCCGCCAGTTGTTTTCTTGAGCGATCGCATTGATTTGCGCGGTGATCATTTGTTGACGTTCGCTTGGATCAGCGATGACAAATTGATGCTTCATTTTTTCCAAATAGTCGTCCGCATGATCAAACGTGACTGCCTCACCTAAGAAACGATGACCTTTTGACTCGCGACCGGTAACAATATCAAGGATTTGGAAAGGAATGACTTGCTCACCAAAGAGTGCTACGATCCAATGAATTGGCCGGATATATTCAAAATCGTAGTCTGCCCAGTGCATCGTTACTGGGAACGTCAAACTCGTGATTACTTCCTGCAATCCTTTCAATACCTCAACGGTTGGTTGACCTTGGGTATGTTTTGTTACATAGACATACTCAACACCTTTTAATTCACGGAAGGTGATGTCATCGGTTGTCAATCCTTGTCCACGAACAAACCCTTGAGCTGCTTTCGACCAATTGCCTGCTTCATCTAACGCGATTTTTTTCGCTGGTCCTTTGACCTCTTCTTGCGTATCCGCTTGTTTTTCAGGAATACCGGTGACATAGACAGCCAAGCGGCGAGGTGTGGAATAGGCTTCGATCGTTGTATAAGGCAACGCATGAGCATCTAAGAAAGCTGCCGTTTTTTCTTGTAATTGTTTCATACTTGGGGTTACGACATGCGCAGGTAATTCCTCTAAGCCGATTTCTAATAATAGGTTTTGTGCCATCTTATTTTCCCTCCTCAATCAGTTTTTGCGCCACTTCTGGATCAAGCAATGGATAACCGAGGTTTTCCCGTTCTGCTACAAATAGTTTTGCTACTTGACGCGCCATGTTACGGATACGTGCGAGGTACCCAGCACGTTCAGTGACGGAGACTGCGCCACGAGCATCCAACAAATTGAAGGTATGGCTGCATTTTAAGATATAGTCGTAAGCTGGATGAACTAAGCGTTCATCGATACAACGTTTTGCTTCTTTTTCAAAACGATCGAAGTTTCCTAAAAGCAAGTCTTGGTCACTGACTTCAAAGGAATATTTTGAATGTTCATACTCAGGTTGGCGGAAAATCTCACCATATTTGACACCTGCAGACCATTCAAGATCGTAGACACTTTCAACTTCTTGAATATAAGATGCTAGACGTTCTAAGCCGTAAGTGATCTCTGATGTCACTGGCTTACATGCTAGGCCGCCGACTTGTTGGAAGTACGTAAACTGAGTGATCTCCATCCCATCTAACCAAACTTCCCAACCAAGACCTGCACAACCCATTGAAGGATTTTCCCAGTTATCTTCGACAAAACGAATATCATGTTCTAATGGATCGATCCCTAAAAGACGCAGGCTTTCTAAATAAAGCTCTTGGATATTTTCAGGAGAAGGCTTCATTACGACTTGGAACTGGTGGTGCTGATACAAACGATTTGGGTTTTCCCCGTAGCGGCCATCAGCTGGACGGCGAGAAGGTTCTACGTAAGCGGCGTTCCATGGTTCTGGACCGATTGCACGTAAAAATGTATATGGGCTCATGGTTCCAGCCCCTTTTTCTGTATCATAGGCCTGCATCAGCATACAGCCGTTTTCAGACCAGAATTTTTGCAGGGTCAAAATCATCTCTTGCACAGTTAGTTTACTCATCTTTTTCTTCCTTTCTTATAACGCATTGACGACAGGATAAAATTCGACAACTGATCCAGGGATCAATTTCACTTCGACCACGACATCTGCTTCTAAAACATCCGATAAGTCGTAAAGCATTTGGTCTGGACTCGTTGTAAATTCATTTAAAAGCTGTTCATCCTTTAAAAGGCGAACTTGCAGTGGAATACTTGCTAATACTTTGAGCTTTTTTTCGGTAAACGCACTTGCTGGAATCGTCATATCAAATAACATAAAAACCCTCCTTTGTTTTTGGCTATTCTTGGTGTGAAACATAAAAAAGTCCCTATATCTATACAAAGTGTATAGATATAGGGACGATAAATTCGCGGTTCCACCCTACTTCCGACAAGTCGGCAGCTTCATTGATCATGCTCACGGACGCCTGCGAAATAAGGTTCCAACTTGGCTTTCACTCTCCCAAGTTCGCTTCATGGAATGGTCTTCTTTCTTTCTTCCGATCATAGCACGGATTCGATTACCCTTATGATAGTAGTTGAAGCTAGGGTTTGTCAATGATTAATTTGAACTTTTATGCTTCTGGGCCTAAATCCGCCTGATCATGAAAGACGATCTCATCAGCGATTTTCCCATCACTTTCAAAAACGATGATCTCATTCATTCCGATTTTTAAAAACGGTGCTGGGACGTACAAGCGCTGCTGCGGTCCTTTTTCCCAGAAACGGCCGATCGTATGACCATTGACTTGGACAAATCCTTTACCCCAGCCTGGCAATTCGATAAAGGTATCTGCACATTCATCAAAAATACATTCAAAGCGTGAGAAACTTGGTTGTCCTTTTTGCCAATTTCCTTGGAAATCAATGGCATGCAAATTATCCATCGGTAAGGGATAGATTTCCCAGTTGCTTTGGAAAGCGCCATTGATGATCACACCGTCTTTGATGCCTTTGTGCTGATGGTTCATTTTTACGGAATAATTGACCCGCCCCATGTTCTCCACCAAGATCCCCAACTCGTTTTCTGATTCTGATAAATCGAAACTGTAGGTTTGACCGATTTCTTGATCGTAATCGATACGCAAAAGTTCCTGGTTGATAAACGTATGGGCACGATCCATCGTATTGATCAGACGGTAGTCGGCAATCTTCCGAGCAGGCCCAATCAGTGAGCGATAATAGATATAACCTGTCGCTTGATTGCAGGCTTCCATCGATAACGGGTAATTACTTATGATCGGTTGACTGATCGTGTCGATCGTCGAAAACAAGGAGACTCGTTCTTTCACTGAGAATGTTCCATAAGCTTTTCGCTCAATTTTCATACTCAATGGAAACTCAGGAATTTCCGCATAGTCAGCGATCACCTTTTTGAAGGCTTGGTATTTGGCAGTAGGTTCTCCCCATTCTGTCAACAAGGCATCGTAATCATAGCTAGTGACATCCGGCGCTAAGCGTTCATAATAGTTTGACCCGTTCATAAAGCCAAAGTTGGTCCCGCCATGAAACATATAGATATTGACAGAACCTAATGCTAAACAATCCTGCAATTCCTTTACTGCATCTTGTGTTGAGGTCGTATGGTGCTGGTCGTCACCCCAGGCATCAAACCAGCCGATCCAAAATTCCATGACCATCAGTGGCCGTTTTTCTCCGTGAAATCTTCGAAGTTTTTCAAAGTTTTCCTTGATGTTGGAGCCGCAGTTGATCGTAGGCAATGCCAAGTCTTTGATACTGCCGTTTTCTAGCATATCGTGCCAAGGTCCGTCAGAGGTCACTAACGGCGTTTCTACACCATGCTGCCGCATCGCAGCCACCATTTTCCGCAAATACTCTTTATCATTGGCGTAGCTGCCGTATTCATTTTCTACTTGCATCATTATAATCGGACCGCCTTGGGTGATCTGCAGATCCCGCACTTGTGGAAACAAATGGGCGAAATAACGAGTGATTTTTTCCATAAATGGGGGATAATCAAACCGAAGCTTCATCATAGGATCTTGCAATAGCCAATAAGGCAGTCCCCCAAATTCCCATTCTGCACAAATATAAGGTGCTGGTCGCAAAATGACATAAAGCCCTACTTCTTGTGCCGTTTGGATAAATCGCCGCAAATCAAGGATCCCATCAAATTGATAGACACCTTCCTGTGCTTCATGAAGATTCCAAGGAACATAGGTTTCGACTGTATTACAGCCCATCAAGCGTAGTTTCTCTAAGCGATCTTGCCAATATTCAGGAACGACACGAAAATAATGGATCGCTCCAGAGATCACTTTAAAAGGCTTGTTGTCTAAATAAAAGTCATCTTCAATAGCAAAAGTTCGCATCAGTTACGCTCCTCTTTGACGATATAGGTGGTGTATTGTGCCAGCATCATTCCTGAAGAAAGAACCTCGCCCGTCAGAAGATCCGTTTTTCCAACAAACAATTCTGGCAGCGGTTGTGCTTCTTCGTGGAAATTGATGATGACGAAAAATTTCGCCTCTGCATTTTCACGACAGGCAATTTCTAGTTTTGTTGCCTCCTCGATCACTGGGGTAATATCGGTTTCTTCGACGATCATTTTGAAAAGCTGATCTTGCAGCTGATCTTCCAACTGTCCACCAAAGTAATAGACGGTTCCATCGCCAAATGTATTTTTGGTCACTGCCGGCATTCCTGCATAGAAATTGCTCGTGTAATGCACTAGCGCTTCGGCGTTTTCTAAATGAATCAAATCGCTGACTAAATTACTTGTTCCTGTGAGTTCTTCATTGACTAACGAAACCCCGTTTGATTGTTCTGGGGCTAATGCATCGATTTCTTCCACCCAGATGCCAGCTAACTCCCGCAAGGGGCCAGGGTAGCCGCCTAAGTGAACATTGTCTGATTGATCAACGATGCCGCTCATATACGTCGTAAGTAAGGCACCACCTTGCTTAACGAAATCAGTGAGCCGCTCTTGCATCCCTTCTTTGATCATGTAAAGAACCGGAGCTGCGACTAGCTTGTATTTTGATAAGTCAGCATCCACGGGAATCAAATCGACTGCAATATTTTGTTCGTAAAAATAGCGATAGTAGCGATGGATCTGTTCAACATATTTCAGATCAACGGTCGGACCACTCGTGTATTCTAATGCCCAATAATTGTCCCAATCGAAAATCACGGCAACCTGTGCTCGGGTTTGCGTGCCAATGATGTCTGAAAGCTGCGCTAATTCAGCCCCAAGAGTTGCTGTTTCTCGGAAAACCCGCGTGTCTTCATGACCGACATGTTCGATGACCGCACCATGGAATTTCTCACAAGCACCAATGGAACGACGCAATTGGAAGTACTGGATCGTATCTGCCCCATGAGCAATCGTTTGGTAGCTTTGCGCCCGCATCTGTCCTGGTTTTTTTAATGAATTATAAGGCTGCCAGTTTTGTTGGGAAGGTGTTTGTTCCATCAACATAAAGGGCTGCTGTTTTAACCCGCGCATCAAATCATGGGTCATGGCTACTAAGCTCCATGGCGTATTGTATGATGGATAATTATCCCACGAAACAAGGTCCATTTCCTTTGCCCACTTGAAATAATCCAGTCCTTTAAAGGTTCCCATCAAATTCGTTGTAATCGGTGTTGTGGGATCGATTTTCCGAATAGCGTCACGCTCCATCATGTAGTTTTTTAAAAGACTATCCGAGTTGAACCGTCGGTAGTCAATAGAAATTCCTGCAAAAGCCGTCTTGTCATAGCCGATTCCTTCTGACAGCGCATTTGGCAGCACGATTTCATCCCATTCATACACGGTATGACCCCAAAATTCCATATTCCAGGCTTTATTCAGTGCTTCGATCGTATGATATTTATCCTTTAACCAGACACGAAACGCTTTTTCACAGTTGTCGCAATAACATTCGCCGCCGTATTCATTGTTGATGTGCCAACAAGTCACTTGTGGATTTTCGCCGTAACGTTCGGCTAATTTTGTTGCCAAGCGTTCTGCGTATGTTTGATAAACCAAACTGTTGGGACAGGCATTGTGCCGTTGCCCAAACTTATGATGGCGTCCATCATAATCGGTGCGAGCGACTTCTGGATACTTCTTAAACATCCAAGCTGGCAAAGCGGCTGTGGAAGTGGCTAAGACGATGTCGAAGCCTTCCGTACTTAATTTTTCGATGATTTGATCCAATTCCTCAAAATCATAACAATTTTCAGAGGGTTGGATCTTTGCCCATGAAAAAACATTGACGGTCGCGCTATTGATACTTGCTTTTTTAAAGATCCGAATGTCTTCTTCCCAAATCTCTTTCGGCCACTGATTGGGATTGTAATCGCCGCCAAATAGAATTCTATCAAAAAATTTTGTCATATAAGTGAACGCTCCTTTAAAATAAAATGATTTCTACTCTCTTATTGTAAGGCTTTTCATTCTGTTGTAGTATAATACATGAAACACTATTTTATAACTTTTCGAAACATGGAGGTACACTATGCCTATCTACTTTTATCAAACCAATCAGCAGCTGCCTTTATCTCTTGAAAGCATCGGCAACGATTGGGCGCAAGATGACGTCGCTCGTCCTGATGGTTATCCCTACTTCCATTGGCTGCAAACAGAGCAAGGGGAAGGCCGAATCACATTTGGTCAGGAATCGTTTATCTTACGTCCGAATGAAGGCATTTTGATTTTTCCTTTTACGCCCCATCGCTACTATCCATTGACTGACTGGAAAACATCCTTCGCCACATTCCAAGGCCCTTTGGCAGCTGAGGTGTTAAAGCAGTACACGAATCAGCCCTATATATTAGCTGAAGAGTCAGAAACCTTTTCTTATGTCACCTGGATCAATCAACGGATCAAAGAAGACCAACAAATCAGTTGGGACCCGCTACGGGCCTCTAGCGAATGTTACCGCTTTTTATTGGCGATCATGCAAGAACGCTCAGGGAATCCAACAGAAAAACACCCGCTGTTCCAACAATATCTGGTTCCCGTTATACAAGAAATCGAAACGAATTATGATCAGGCGATCACGATCAAAGAACTAGCAGGGCTCGTCTATGTGTCACCACAGTATCTCTCACGTTTGTTCCAACGTTTTTTGGGGCAATCTACTGCACAATATTTATTGAACTACCGCATGACCCGAGCCAAAGAACTTTTGGTGGCACAGCCAGATCTGCCCATTCAACAAGCTGCCTTCGCAGTGGGGTTTCAAGATGCAAGTCACTTTACAGCATTATTCAAAAAAAGAGTCGGCTTAACTCCATTGAAGTTTCGCCAACTCTATCATTGATTTTTCGGTTTTAAGACGTCTTGCCATTGCCCCATCTGATCGATAAACTTCTTACTTTTTAAATGAATGCCCACATATTCATCATATAATAAATCAATCACTCGTCGGATCGCGGCTTTCGTTTCTGGCTTTAATTTGATTGAAGCAATCTGCTCGTAGGATATTTGCGAAAATAAGCGAATAAAATGGATCGCCCGAGAATCAGCATGATAACGACGTTCGTCCATCCCCCAGTGCTGTTCACATAAAATACCGCTATATTTTGAGGAATAGTCAAACCGACCGTCGGTTTTTCCGCAGATCGCACAATGGGTCCAATTCGGGGTGATCCCGAAACGGTGCAAAATCTGGATTTCAAAGATATTGGTGATGATCTCTGCGTCGTTTTCTTGATCCATTAATTGCAAGGCCTCATGTAAAAATTGGTATAGATGTGGGTCATAGACCCGATCATCAATAGCAGAATCAGCCAAATTCAATAAGTAGGTTGCATAACCAGCAATAAAAATATCACTTTGGATCGTACGAAAAGGATGGATGTCTTTAGCATTGTTTAAAAAGGACAAGCCTTCCGTTTTGATGGTTCCCATGTAGGTGGCTTCAGTATAGGAGAGCAGCGCTGGTGCCAAGGGGTTATTTTTCCGATGGGCACCCTTGACATAAAACATTTGCTTCCCAGCAGATTCCGTAAAGATTTTGACTAGCTTGTCTTTTTCTTTATGGTCTTTTGAAAAAAGTAAGATTCCTTTTGTTTCAACAAGATTCATCGTCGCACCCCATTTCTTTAAAAAAACTGATCCAGTTCGCTGACTGCATCAGTTTTTCCTCATTAAAACAGATCATGTTTGATCTGCATCTCATCAATACTCATCTTTGCGATAGCCGTAGTCCGTTAAGAAGGTTTGCTTGTCGCGCCAATCTTTTTGAACTTTTACCCATAATTCCAAGAAGACTTTGTCATCTAACAAGTGTTCAATGTCTAAACGAGCTTTCGTACCGATCTGTTTCAGCATTTTTCCGCCTTTACCAATGATAATGCCTTTTTGACTGTCACGTTCGACAATGATCGTCGCTTGAATATGCACCTTGTCATTGTGGTCTCGTTTCATAGAGTCAACGACGACTGCTACTGAGTGAGGTACTTCATCTCTGGTCAGTAGCAAGACTTTTTCCCGCACCAATTCGGAGACGATAAAGTATTCTGGATGATCCGTGATTTGATCCTCTGGGAAGTACTGAGGTCCTTCTGGCATTTCATCGATCAGTAGCTTCATTAACGTTTCGAAATTATTGCCTTCTGTTGCGGAAATCGGTACGATCTCAGCAAAGTCCATTTGTGAGGAATAGTCTTCAATAATTGCCAATAAGGCATCTGGATGGACTTTATCAATTTTATTGATCACGAGGAAAACCGGTGTCTGACTTTGGCGCAATCGTTCGATAATAAAATCATCGCCCTTGCCACGCTTTTGGTCCGCACTGATCATAAATAGCGTCACGTCAACTTCTCGCAGTGCACTATAGGCGGTTTCAACCATAAAATCGCCTAAACGGTGTTTGGGTTTGTGGATCCCTGGTGTATCGATAAAGATCAGCTGTGCGTCATCCGTCGTATAGACCCCTTGGATTTTGTTACGGGTCGTTTGCGCTTTGTCACTCATGATCGCGATTTTTTGTCCTACGACTCGATTTAGTAGTGTTGATTTCCCAACATTTGGCCGCCCGACGATCGCAACGAAGCCTGATTTGTGTGTTGTCATTTTTGTTCCCCTTTATCTTGTGTTTTGGTGCGCATCAGAAGAGCTGCAGCAATTTTGGCAAGAAGATGATCGCTGCGACGACTAACGCAAAAACTGCAGTCATCAGCACGGCACCAGCTGCCATATCTTTGATTTTTTTTCCGATAGGATGGAAATGGAAATCTGTAAACATATCTACGACGTTTTCAAAGACGGTGTTGATGATCTCAACGATCCAGACTAAGAAAACAGCTAGCAGCAACCAGAGCCATTCCATTTGACTCAAACGGAAAATAAAGCCCGCAATGATCGCAACGATTCCTAGTGCAACATGTTTACGCATATTGCGTTCCTCTTTAAAGACGGTTTTTATACCAGTGAAAGCAAATTCGATCGACGAAATAAATTGTTTGTTTTTCCCAATATTCTTATCTTTTGAGTCCATAGGCATCCAGTATTTCCTTTTGCAATCCAAACATTTCCTTTTCATCTTCAGGTGTCATATGATCATAGCCATTGATATGCAAGAAACCATGTAACGCCAAGAAACCCAGCTCCCGATCATAGGTGTGCCCGTATTCAGCAGCTTGTTCTTTCGCTCGTTCAATGGAGATCATAATATCTCCAAGATCACGCGGCAGCTCTTCAAGGGCTTCGTCAAAAATGATCGACAGCTCTTCGTCTGTTTCTTCTTCAAAGGCAAAACTAATGACATCTGTTGGCATATCTTTGCCGCGGTACTCCCGATTGATTTCTTGGATCGCCGCATTGTCCATAAATGTGACGGACATTTCTGTATCCTCTGGAAGTTCTAAATGTCCTGCAGCAAATTGCAACAGTCCTTCGATCTCTTTGATCTTGGTTTCCCCCACTGAATTTGTCTCATCTAAAAAGGTAATCTCCATTAGCGCTCTCTTCTTTCTTGTTCTTCTTTCATTTTCTCTGCTTCCGACTTCATTTTTGGATATTTGATCCGTGAATGGAAGGTACTGCAAAGTCCGTTGACCAGTGATTTTTCAATCATTCGGATTTCTTTCAAAGTCAGGCCTGTTTCATCCAGTTGACCGTCTAAGATCCGATCATTGATGAGATTTGCAACAAATTCTTGAATCTTTTGATTTGTTGGATTTTCCATCGCTCGAACAGCTGCTTCACAACTATCCGCGATACTCACAACGCCAGCTTCTCGTGTTTGCGGTTTTGGACCAGGATAACGGAAATCTTCTTCCGTCACCTCGGGATTACGCTCTTTGGCTTTCACGTAGAAATAACGCATCAAGGTCGTGCCATGGTGTTGACGACAAATGTCGATCACCATGCGCGGCATTTTGGCTTCTTCGAGAATTTCCGCCCCATCGATCACGTGACCGAAGATAATTTGTTTGCTGTCTTCAGGCAACAAGAAATTATGCGGGTTTTCGGCACCAGCAGGTAAATTTTCTACGAAGAAATTGGCATGTTTGACCTTGCCGATATCATGGTAATAACAAGCCACACGAGTCAGTAAGCTTTGCCCGCCGATTTCGGCAACGGCATTGGCACTAAGATTGGCAACCATCATACTGTGATGATACGTTCCTGGCGCTTCTTCCAGCAACTGTTTTAACAATGGATGATTCGGGTTACTCAATTCATTTAACACGATCATACTCTCATCCGTCACCAACAATTCGATGTAAGGATGTAGTCCCATCGTTAGCAAATAGCTTAAGAGAGAGCCTGCTAAACCACAAATGATCGTGGTCCAAGTGTTCCCGCGAGCAAAATCCATTCCTTGGAAAATCACCAGCACAAAACTCAGTAAGAGCGGAAAGACGATCACCCACGCTACTGCCGTTTTCCCTTGACTAGCGATGCGGGCGCGCTTGATCATCGTTCCCATCAAGCCAGAGAACAAATAGGTGACTAAGACGGTCGTCAACAAGTTGGTTCCGCTAGAATCAAAGTAAATAAAGAGTGCACTGATTACTTGGAAAATCGCAGACAAAATCCCCAAACGACGGCTGGAGAAAATACTCAGGATCAACGGTGTAAACGCAGCTGGGAAAAACAGCGGGATAAAGGTCACTAATTCAGATTGGAAAAGTTGGAAAAACTTCATGATCAAAATACTGAATGCCATTGCCAAAATATAAAACGTGACCGCATTCATCCGTTTTTCCACGTCTTTCGTCTGTTTCGTGTAATAAAACACCATAAGCATCTGTAAGACTGTTGCTAACACTAAAGCGATCAATGGAAAAACAGAAAAGGTCTGATTAGTCATTCCTAAAAGCTGCAGCTTCTCTAGGGCATTGGCATCGATCTGCGAGCCCTCACGGACAATGATCTCTCCTTGATAAATCATCACTGGAGGAACAGCATCCATGGCGGTTTGCCGTGCTTCTTCTGTCCGTTTTTCATTTGGGATATCGTTCACGACGATTCCTTGATTGACTAAGAAACGTAAGACAGAAGCCATATCTGAGCTAACATCTAAGAACTGGATCTTATCTTCCGCCTCAGAACGGAACGTACTTAATTCCGTTTGGCGGATCTGTTTGGCCATTTGTTCATCTACTAATTGTAGCGCATAGGTACGCACTGTATTTAATTCATCATCACTTAATGAGAACATCGTCGTCAAAAAATTATTGGTAAATGACTGATAAAAATCCAGTTCATCATCACTCATTTTTTCAAATTCTTGTTTTAAGGCTGCGATATATTCATCTGTACTAGGTTTAGGGATATTTTCATCCTCATCGGCCTCAGCCACTTTTTTTTCATGGGCTTCATCCACTGATTTTTTGACTGAAGCAACTAGGTCAAATAAATGATCGATACGATCATGCTGCGTTTGCGCCAGTGTATCCTGATACGTGTACTCTGGTGGTACAGCTTCGGCAGCCAGTTTACGTTTTTGTTCCGTCGCAGCGGTATTTTCGATCGTTTTATTGGCACGGATATTTTCTTCCGCCACTTGACCTTCGCTATAATCGACATTGTTTTGTTTGACGCTGGTGTACATGATACCAATCGAAAAAAGAAAGAAAAGGAACATCAAAACTGGTAGATAGAATTTCCCAAGTCTTTCTCTAAATTTCCGTAGTGGTTGAATGATCATAGTTCTCCTCCTAAAAGACGATCAGCGCTTGTCTTTAAGATCTGCTTCTTCATATGCGCGAATGATCTCGGCAACAACTGGATGCCGCACGACATCTCCTGCTTCAAAATTAGCAAAAGCAATTTTAGGGATCTCTTGTAACGTCCGTTCGGCGTGGATCAGGCCGCTTAAAGTCCCTTTTGGCAAATCGATCTGGCTGGTATCGCCATTGACGATCATTTTAGAGTTGAATCCTAAACGGGTCAAAAACATTTTCATTTGAGCGATCGTCGTATTTTGCGCTTCATCTAAAATGACAAAGGCATCTTCTAGCGTACGTCCACGCATATATGCCAATGGTGCGATCTCAATGACGCCTCGTTCCATGAGACGGTTCGTATGATCCATCCCAAAAATTTGATACAACGCATCATAAACGGGGCGTAAGTAAGGATCGACTTTTTCTTTCAAGTCTCCTGGTAGGAAACCAAGATTTTCTCCTGCTTCAACCGCGGGCCGTGTCAAAATGATTTTTTGCACTTGGCCTTTCTTTAAAGCTGCAATTGCCATTACGACTGCTAAGAAGGTCTTTCCGGTTCCAGCGGGGCCGACACCAAAGACTACATCATGTTTACGGACGGCTTCGATATATTTTTTTTGCCCAGCATTTTTCGCTCGGATCGGTTTGCCGTTACGGTCTTTGATGATCTCTTCTTCATACATATCTTTGAAATAATCAAGACTGCCCTTATTCACCATATTCAACGCGGTGATCACATCGGGGGTACTGATATTGATGCCTCGTTTGATCAACTCTTGCAAAGCCCGAATCACGGATTGTGCCTTTTCAGCGGCTTCGGTTTCTCCTACGATTTGGATCAGCTCACCACGAGTGTGAATGACCGTTCCTGTGGAGTCTTCAATAATTTTGATGTTCTTATCGTGGGCACCTAATAATAAACGAACGTCATCGTTTTCACTAAGTGTTATCTCGATCGTTATTGTTTTGTCTGTCAAATATGTTACAGCTCCTTTTTTGGCGTTCTTATTAATAATAACATAAGATGGAAAAAAGAAAAATTACTTATCAAGTACAATAGTCGTTTCCCCTTGTCCTTATGCTTTTTTTAAGTTTTCGAAATCAGAAAAAAAGCCGCAAGCATGTCATCCATACTTGCGGCGTGAGCTTACATTTGATCCAATAATTCTTTAACGATCGCATTGACTTGATTGCCGTCTGCTTTGCCTTTAACTTGTGGCATTACAGCACCCATCACTTTTCCAAATTCTTTGGAAGAAGAAGCACCAGTCTTTTCAATCGCTCCAGCGACGATTTGGCGGATTTCCGCTTCATCGAGTTGTGCTGGCAAATATTTTTCAACAACTGCAATTTCAACTTTGACTTTCTCTGCTAGATCATTTCGGTCAGCTTTCTCAAACTCATTTAAAGAATCACGACGCTGTTTCATCTCACGAGACAAAACGGTCAACTCTTCTTCTTCATTCAAGTCAGAACCTTTTTTGATCTGCTCATTTTGAATTGATGCTTTCAACATGCGGATCACCTGCAAGGTTTCCTTGTCTTTGGCTTTCATCGCTGTCTTCATGTCATCATTCAGTGTACTTAGTAGTGTCACACTACCAGCTCCAATTCTCAAAACAGTAGAAAATTAGAATTTTTTGCGTTTTCTAGCTGCTTCAGATTTTTTCTTACGCTTTACGCTAGGTTTTTCGTAAAATTCACGTTTACGAGATTCCTGTAAAGTACCCGCTTTTGACACGGAACGTTTGAAGCGACGAAGAGCATCGTCAAGTGATTCGTTTTTGCGAACGACTGTTTTTGACATGTAAATTCCCTCCCTCCGAGCTTAAAAAGTAACCGTAGTTGTTATTGAAATAAAATCCCAAAAAACACGACTGTCCTTTAAAAATTATAGCTAACCCCTGAAAAAGTGTCAAGGCATTCTGTTAAAAAAGTCTTCGATCCCATCAAGTTTGTTTGGGTTTTCATTGACATTCTTCACAACGGCCCAAAATCTCGAAGCGATGTCCCTCGATCAAGCAGCCAGGAAGCTGTTCTTGGAAGAAGTCCATCGGGCAAATATGTAGTTCTTTTGTTTTGCCACAAACCGTGCAAATAAAGTGATGGTGATGATGGTCCTCTAATTCTGCACAGCAGTTATAGCGAAACTTCATCTCCCCGTTCAGCTCTGTTTCTTCTAAAATACCGATCTCAGAAAAATCATGCAGATTACGGTAGATCGTATCATAGCTCAAGCCAGGATACTTTTCTGACATGTATTCATGAATTTCCTTGGCTGGCAAATAGCGATTGCGTTTCACTAAATAGGTGATGATCGCTTCTCTTTTTTTGGTGTATTTAAAGCCATTTTCTTTCAATGTGGTCATGGCATGCTCAATAAGCGTTTGATTTTTCATCGTAGGCCCTCCTGATAAATCAAAATCATTCCGATTCTATCGATCTTAAGTATGGTATAATGAAATCAATAAAAAAGCAAGAGAGGATTTTTCTTATGAAGCCAACTGAACCTGAACAACCAGACTTGCAAGAAAAATTGCAAACCAGTGCCGCAGTGACGATGTTCGTGTTGTCGGACTCTGCCGGCGAAACGGCATCGAAGCTTGCACAAGCGACAATGGCCCAATACCCCAGCGTCGAATTCAACCTTTTTAGACGCACGTTCATCCACACAAAAGAGCATTTGATCAAAGCTTTGTCTGATGCAAAAAAACACAACGCCATTATTCTTCATACCTTGATCAAAGAAGAACTTGTGGATTTGACGAATCATTTTTGTGAAGAAGCTGACCTTTACCATTTCGACGTATTGACCCCTCCAGTAAGTGAAGTAGAACGACGAACTGGCGTAGCACCTTCACGAGAGCCAGGGGCTTTGCACCACTTGAACGAAAATTATTTCAAACGCATCAAAGCCATGGAATTTGCGGTTATGTACGATGATGGGAAAGACCCTCGTGGCTTCTTGGAAGCAGATGTCGTGTTACTAGGGGTTTCTCGGACGTCAAAAACGCCTTTGAGTCTATTTCTAGCAAACAAAAATTTAAAAGTTGCTAACCTGCCTTTAGTACCGCAAGCCCACATCCCAAAACAGCTCTGGGAAATCGATCCGAAAAAAATCGTCGGGCTAACAAACGATCCGAATGTGTTAAACAGTATTCGTAAAGAACGGATGCGCTCCTACGGCTTGAACCCAGATTCTGCGTATTCCGATATAGAAAAAATCAAAGCGGAGCTGACGTTTGCCAATGATCTTTATGAGAAATTAGGTTGTGTCGTGATCAATGTCGCTTCTCTTTCCATCGAAGAAACCGCCTCTATGATTTTAAATGCATTAAACTTAGAAGATCATAGTTATTACACGTCAGAAACGAAAGACTAACCTCGATGAAGCAATGAAAAACGGTGAGCAGAAAATCTTCTGCTCACCGTTTTTGGTCTTTGGCTCATTTATTATTCTCTTTTAAAACACTTGCAGCCCTTCACGATCGATTTGTAATTGTTCGATATACGCATTGCTCTCCAAGGCATGCAAAAGTTTTGAGATTCGTTCTGCCCGTTCCTCTGGGACGATCGCTAAGACCGTAGGACCTGCGCCGCTTAAGAAACAGCCATAGCCGCCTTCTTCTTCGCAGATTTGGCGAATGGTCGACAAGTGCGGCACAAGCTTTTCCCGATAGGCTTCATGAAAACGATCCTGTTGCATCAATTTTCCTGCAAGTGGCAGATTGCCATTGATGACCGCTGCGATCATCACGTTGGCGATCGCACTGGCTTCGACAGCTTGCTCGTGCGAAAGGGTCTGCGGCAAGACTTGACGACTTGCTTCAGTCAACAGTTCTTCATGAGGAATATAGGCAATGATCTCGCACTCTGGAAAATGATGCTTGACTAAATACGTATGCTTGTGCTGATGGTCGTAAGCAGCAACCGCAAAATCTCCATAAATCGCTGGTCCGACGTTGTCAGGATGCCCTTCGATGGCAGTTGCGATCTCAAGCTTTTGTGCTGCACTCAGATTCATGTGGGCCATGCGGTTGGCTAGTTCAATCCCGGCGACGATCACTGAGGAACTGCTGCCTAAGCCTCGTGCCAAAGGAATGTCCGAACTCATTCGGATTTTCAAAGGCTTCATGTTTGGTGCTAATTTCAATGCCACACGCAAAAGCAAGTTGGTTTCATCCGTTGGGATCTCTGAACCTAGCTCATGGATGATTTCCCACGTATCGTTTTCTTTTAAAACTTCAATGAACAAATACTTTGACAGGGCAATCCCGCAGGAATCAAAACCAGGCCCTAAGTTCGCACTGGTTGCAGGAACGCGGATCTTCATAGATTGGCAACTCCTTCACGAAGATGCTGACGCATTTCTTCTAAATCACTCATTTTATTGATCGTAACTTCCGTTGCTTTAATTGCTGTATCAGGATCTTTCAGCCCGTTTCCAGTAAAGACGGCAACGACAGTTTCACCTGGTTTGATTTTCCCTGCTTTCACGTGCTGGATGACACCAGCAAGCGATGCAGCAGAGCCTGGTTCAATAAACACACCATCTTGCGCAGCAATTTTACGGTAAGCATTCAAAATTTCCTCATCGGTTACTGCATCGATGTGTCCATTTGATTCATCACGAGCGGCTTCTGCCAACTGCCAGCTGGCTGGATTGCCGATCCGAATCGCTGTAGCGATCGTTTCTGGCTGTTCGATGACTTCCCCACGGACGATCGCAGCAGCACCTTCAGCTTCAAACCCATGCATTCTTGGCAACGCGGTGCCTTTTTTCTCATGCCATTCTTTGAACCCTTTCCAATATGCCGAGATATTCCCTGCATTACCGACAGGAATCGCAAGAACATCTGGTGCTTGTCCTAATTGTTCGCATACTTCAAAGGCAGCTGTTTTTTGTCCTTCTAAACGATAAGGATTGACTGAGTTTACTAGCGCCACGGCTTCGGTTTCTGCAATATCTCGTACTGCTTTCAATGCTTCATCAAAGTTTCCTGGGATCGAAATGATATCCGCTCCATAAACGATTGCTTGCGCCAATTTTCCCATAGCGATTTTGCCATCTGGAATAACAACATAGGCTTTGATCCCCGCTCTGGTCGCATAAGCTGCTGCTGCCGCACTGGTATTTCCTGTCGATGCACAGACGATTGCTTTGGCACCTTCTTCCACCGCTTTTGCCACCGCCATGACCATCCCTCGGTCTTTAAAAGAGCCTGTCGGATTCAGCCCTTCGTACTTTCCATACAATTGAATCCCTAATTCCTTGGAAAGGCTTGGTAAGGGAATCAACGGCGTGTTGCCTTCAGCCAGCGACAATGCTGGTGTATTTTCGTTGACTGGCAGATATTCCTTGTATTGATGCAATAATCCTTGATACATGTTTATTCCTCCATCACTTTCATTATTTGTATGTCTTGTGCATCGGTATAAGTTGCGAGTTTTTCTGTTAGCTCTTTTTCGCTCATTGGATTGGTGATTCCAGCTATTCGTTGCTCTGCTTCGTTGAACACCGTTTGCTCAAACGCAAACCATTCTGGAAGAGCGTTCCCTTTGATCTCTTGACTTGAAAAAGACACATAATGCCGGCTAGGAACTTCTTCTACAGATGCTAATGCTGTTTCTTTTTCAAAAGTTAGAAAAGGTTCAACGATCCCAAAGCTTTTATTTTTTGCTAAAACGGTCAAATCCGCTACCACGCTGGTGGCCGTCGGTCGTGATCCTGCTCCTGGTCCATAAACCATTGATTGATCGATGCCTTCACTCTCGATAAAAATGCCATTAAACTCGTTTTGGATTGTCGCTAACGCATGGTTTTTCGGCACTAATACAGGTCCAATTGACACAGTAAGGGAACCGTCAACTGTCTTTTGTGCTGCACCGATCAACTTCACTTCATAACCAAAGGCTTGTGCCTGCTTAATATCTGCCACAGCTAAGCCGCGGATGCCTTTTGTTGCCACATCAGCAACATGGATCGTTTTCCCAAAAGCAAATTTGGTCAGGATCACCATTTTATAGGCCGCATCGATACCGTCAACATCATTAGTAGGATCTGATTCGGCAAAACCTTTTGCTTGGGCTTGTGACAAAGCATCTTCATAGGTCATGCCATCTTCCGTCATTTTTGTCAGCATATAATTGGTCGTCCCATTGACGATACCAAAAATCCCTGTGATGGTATCAGGCAGATAGTGGGTGCTCAATGTACGCAAGATCGGAATGCCACCACCCACGCTGGCTTCATAATAAAGAGACACCCCGGCTTTTTCAGCGATTGCCAGCAGTTCAGGTCCATGGGTGGCAATCAAGTCTTTATTTGCCGTCACAACGTGCTTCTTATTTTCTAAAGCAGCTGAAATAAACGCTTTTGCCGGATCGATCTTCCCGATCAATTCCACAATTACGTCGATGGTCTCATCTTCAAACAACTCATTTGCCTCATTCGTCAACGCAAACCCGTACTTAGCCGCTAACGCAGACTTATCCTCGTAAGGCGAAGCTAATGCTTTCGTGATTTGCACACTGACTCCTGTGCGTGCCAGAATGGCTTCTTTTTGCTCTGCCAACACTTGGCATACCCCGCTGCCGACAACACCCATTCCTAATAATCCAATGTTCAATTGCTTACCCATAATGCCCCCTAACTGAAAACGTTATTAAAAACCGTTCATCTAATTTTAATATTTCCACTAGCATACCAAAAACAATAAGAAAAAACTAGGACTTTTGAGAAATTCTCGCCCTAGTTTTAACGGTGATGGATATGTTCGAATGTTTTTTGCAAAATATCCACAACATGTTTGTCATCAAGACTATAAAGGATGGTTTTTCCTTGTCTTTCCGACTTTACGATCCGATTATCTTTCAAAAGTTTCAGCTGATGAGAAACTGCTGATTGTTCCATATGTACTTGTTCTGCAATCGAAGTGACATTGCGCTCTCCTTCTTGAAGAGACAACAAAATTTTTAGTCTAGTGGGATCACTAAGCATTTTAAAAATCTGTGTTACTTGCTGAATTTCTTCTAGTTTCGGCGTAGTCATCGCGCCACATCCTCTCTTATTTCCTTTTGCATTTTAGCCCTTGATAGACAGCTTGTCAATCAATGCTCGACGATCAAGGAGAAGAAACGAGCTAAAAGACAAGAATAGATCCAAGCGTCAGAAAATTCCCTTTAGAAGCTTCGGTCCCTCAACCGCTGTTTGCTGGGGGAAGCGAACGCTTCTTTTTCTACCACTCGGATCATTCAGTCAATTGCAATTTTTGATTATGAAGACATCAGATGACTTTATTCACCTGTGATTTCTTCGATCGCTGCTTGCAGATCAGCAATTTTTTGTTCTGCTGCTTCTGCCGTTTCGCCTTTTACACCAATATAAAACTTGATTTTAGGTTCGGTCCCAGAAGGACGAACAGCAATCCAGCTTTCATCTTCCAAGGTGTATTTCAAAACATCAGAAGGCGGTGTGGTCATTTTTTGTTGGTGACCATCTAAGCCCACACGAGTCAACAATTTAAAGTCTTCTGTTTGCACGACAGGGGTTCCTGCGAAGACGGAAGGTGCTTTTTCACGGAAAGTCTTCATCAAGGCAGCAATCTTAGTTGCCCCTTCCATGCCGCTCATCGTTACAGAAATCGTTTTTTCTGCATAGTAGCCGTACTCTTCAAAAATATCTTGCAGACCATCATACAATGTTTTGTCTGATTGTTTGTAAAAAGCAGCCACTTCTGCTAATAAAACGAGCGCTTGGATCGCGTCCTTGTCCCGTACGAATGGTTTAACTAAGTAGCCATAGCTTTCTTCAAAGCCAAACATGAAAGTTTGAGAATGGTCTTTTTCAAATTGTTGGATTTTTTCGGCAATAAATTTAAAGCCAGTTAAAACATTGATCATATCAACATCGTAGGATTTAGCGATCGCTGTTGGCAATTCACTTGAAACGATCGATTTTAAGACTGCTGCATTTTCTGGCAATGTTCCAGCTGTTTTATGGGCTTCTAAAATGTAACGGATCATCAATGCACCTAACTGGTTACCTGTCAAGACTTGGTAGTTGCCATCTGGCATTCTTACTGCAGCCCCTAAGCGATCGGCATCTGGATCTGTTGCGATCAATAGGTCAGCACCTTCTTTTTCTCCTAAAGCAATCGCATATTCAAAGGCAGAGTGCTCTTCTGGATTCGGTGATTTTACTGTACTGAAGTTTGGATCAGCAACCGCTTGTGAGGGTTCAATAATGAATTGTTGGAAACCAGCTTGTTTCAACGCTTTCTCGCCAAGCATTCGCCCTGTTCCATGAAGTGGTGTATAGACAAGTTTCAAATCTTTGCCCACCGTATCGATCAATTCTTGATCGATCGTGACTTCTTTGATTTCTTTCAGATAGGCAGTATCGATTTCTTCGCCAATAATAGAGATCAAGCCGCTGTTTTTGGCTTCTTCTTCACTTAATACAGGGATCTCCAACGGATTTTCAATTTCCCGAACAAATTTTGTCAATGCATCCGCATCTGCTGGTGGCATTTGCCCACCATCTTCCCCATATACTTTGTAGCCATTGTATTCGGCTGGATTGTGAGAAGCAGTGATCATGATTCCAGTAAAGGTTTTTAAGTAACGCACAGCAAAAGATAATTCTGGCGTCGGACGTAAGCTTTCAAAGACAAAGGCTGGAATATCATGTTTTGCCAATGTTTTTGCTGCTTCCATCGCGAACTCAGGTGAAAAATGACGGGAATCATAGGCAATCGCTACGCCACGACGTCTTGTTTCGGGATCTTGTGTATCCATAAAGCGAGCCAAGCCTTCCGTTGCTTGACGAATCGTATAAATGTTCATCCGATTGATACCAGGTCCTAAAATCCCTCGCATGCCAGCAGTCCCAAATTCCAAAGGCATATAAAAAGCGTCTTCTAACATCGCAGGATCTGCTTCTAATGCGGTCAATTGTTCTTTTAATTGTGGATCTAAGTGTTCACTGTTTTTCCATTGATTAAATGTTTGTTCCCATGCCATAAAATAACCTCTCCTTTTTCCGTTAAAATGCTCTAAAATTAGTATAACACTACTTACAGATTTCTCAAAGAATAACCAAACGAAAAATAAAAAAAGCTGCTATCAAAAGTGATTGACACTTTAAAAATAACAGCTAATTCCATTAGATTATTTTGTTAATTGAGCATCCTTTTGTGTTTCAATAAAATCAAACACTTGTTGACCAGCAATACTGCCATCGCCGACTGCCGTTGTGATTTGACGCAAGCCTTTTTCACGAACATCGCCAATCGCGTAAACACCAGGAATTGAAGTTTCCATCTGATCATTTGTTAAGATCCAGCCAGCATCATTCGTAATACCGCTAGCTTTGAATGGTTCTGTCAACGGATCTAAACCAACATAGATAAAGACACCGCCAGCAGCTTCTTCTGTCACTTCATCCGTTTTTACGTTTCTGATTTGCACGCCAGTTACGACCATCTCATTGCCTTTGATTTCTTCCACAACAGAATCCCAAATAAAAGAGATTTTCTCGTTGGCAAATGCGCGGTCTTGGATTATTTTTTGTGCTCGTAATTCATCACGACGGTGAACGATCGTTACTTCAGAAGCAAATTGCGTTAAGTAGATAGCTTCTTCGACTGCTGAGTCGCCTCCACCAACAACGATCAAGCGTTTGTTACGGAAAAAGGCACCGTCACAAACCGCACAGTATGAAACTCCGCGTCCTGCGAATTCTTCTTCGCCTTTGACGCCTAACTTTCTATGTACACATCCTGTGGCAATGATGACTGTTTTCCCTTGATAGGTTTTGTCTTCGGTGGCAACTTCTTTGAACTCACCTTGATCCGTGATGCTTTGAACGATCCCATAGGCATTTTCAACACCAAATTTAATGGCACCTTCATACATTTTAAATGCTAATTCAGGGCCTAAGATTGATTCAAAGCCAGGATAGTTTTCAACCTCAGCCGTATTGTTCATTTGTCCGCCAGGTGCTCCTCGTTCAATCATTAGTACTGATAAATTCGATCTTGACGCATAAAGCGCTGCTGTCATCCCCGCAGGGCCTGCGCCGATGATAATTACATCATACATATATTTCCCTCCAATTTGGACTACCCATACTTTACTTTCAAAAGCAAATTCTTTCAACTCATCTGCTTACAAAAAATAATAAGATATTCCTGCTTTTACTTTTGAAAATTACATTGACTTTCTTTTCAATTTTTGTAAAATTTTCACGATACGTCTATTATATAGAAAATAAGGAGTCCTTACAATTGAATAAGAAAAAACTTTTAGGAAAATCAGACCGTGAACTGATTTTTCTCAGCTGGCCGATTTTTGTTGAGCTATTTTTGCGGGTCGTTATTGGGAATGTCAACGTTTGGATGATTTCTCATTATTCCGAGCCAGCAGTAGCGGCCGTCAGTGCTGCCAATCAACTATTGAATTTAACGGTCTTTATTTACGGTTTCATCACCGTGGGTACTCAGATCATTATCGCACAATTGATTGGTGCGAAAAAACGCGACCAGATACCGAAAGTCATCAATACCGCTCTTTTTGGGTCATTGTTCATCGGGATTTTGATCAGCTTGATGTTCCTTTTCGGCTCAACCTACCTTTTGCGATTCATGGGCTTAGATGCTGAATTAGTTGCTTTAGGTCATGGATACTTACAAGTGTATGGCGGAAGTCTGTTCCTTTCATCGATCACGGCGGTCATAATTGCTGTCATGCGTAGCCACAGTTTCACAAAACCTGCGTTATTGGTACCGATGTTTGCTAGTATCCTAGCCGTCATTGGCAATTACTTTGTCTTATATAGCCCCTTTGGTTTACCGAATTTCGGTGTGACTGGATTGGCATTTTCTAGCGTCTTTGGTAATTCGATTGGTTTAATTATTGCCGCCATGTTACTGAAGAAACATGTGAATTTTTCTGTTTTATCTGCCCGTTTCTCGAATGTCTCTTGGGGCGTGATGAAAAACATTTTGACTTACGGATTGCCTTCTTCTGGCGAGTCTCTTTCCTATCAAGGAGCGCAAGTCGTAGTGACGATGATCGTGGCTCAACTTGGCGCAAGTGTCTTGATTGCAAAATCTTACGTAACAGCTATCACCCAATTTGTTTATTTGATTGCCTCCGCATTGAGTCAAGGGAATCAAATCATGATTGGACGCAATGTCGGTGCGGGTGAATTCGATCGCGCGCATCAGCGAGGCATGCGCACGATGGTGATCGGGATCATCGCCTCGGTAACGATCTGCTTATTGACCTATCTATTTATTGAACCGATCATGGGGATTTTTACTTCCAATACCGAAGTAATCGAGATTGCTAAAGGTGTCTTTTTAGTAGAGATCGTCTTAGAAACAGCGCGTGCAGTCAATATGATCCTAGTTGGTTCATTAAATGCAAGTGGTGATGTGAAGTTCCCATTGATCTGCAGCCTAATTGTTCTATGGGTCATCAGCTTACCGTTTTCGTACTCACTTGCCATCGTCTTTAAATTTGGCTTGATCGGCGTTTGGATCGCTTATGCCATTGACGAAGCATTGCGCAGTGTCTTAATGATCTATCGCTGGCATTCTGGGGTATGGAAAACTAAATCTGTCGTTCATCCACAAGAAGCAGAACCAGAAGTCTTACCAGAAGCATAATAAGAGTCCAGTGGTCCCAACGGCCGCTGGATTTTTTGTTTTTTATAAGAAATAAAATGCGCCAAGAAGTTTGCTTGGTTTTTTTGAAGACTTTGCTCTATACTTATCTCAGAAACTATCGACTATGATTTACATTAAAAGGAGCGTTTGCTATGTCAATCTATGACTACCAAGCAACATTAGAAAACGGCGAAACTTATTCGCTAGCAAACTACGAAGGTCAACCGCTGGTGATCGTCAATACAGCTACAAAGTGCGGGTTGAGCCCGCAGTTCAAAGAATTACAAAGTCTTTATGAAACCTATAAAGACCAAGGGTTGGTCGTTCTAGGGTTTCCTTCTGACCAATTCAAACAAGAAGTCGGCTCAGCCGAAGAAGCCGCAGCCGCTTGCCGAACCACCTATGGTGTCGATTTTCCGATGCACAAGTTAACGGTGATCAATGGCAAAGATGCGGATCCCTTGTTTCGCTATTTGGAAGCAGAAGCACCGGGTACACTAGGCAAAGCCATTAAATGGAATTTCACGAAATTCTTGGTGGACCGCCAAGGTAAAGTCGTGGAGCGTTTTGCTCCACAAACTAATCCTCAAAAAATGATTCCAGAAATTGAAAAAGTTCTTTAAAAAAATGGATCAAGGCGACCTTAAGGACAAAACATGTCATTCTTAAGGTCGCCTTTTTTGTAATTGCTGCAACGCAAGCCTTTTACAACACTCTCATTGTCGGTTATCAATAATCTCGGAGCAGCCATTTCTACTTATAGAAATCATTCGTGACAATAGTTTTTAAAAAAACTTTAAAAAAACTGCAGTCGATCCACTTAGATTTCTCTAAGGGATCAACTGCAGCTTTTTATAATTAGTTATTCGATAAATCTTCACCGTTTGAAGCAATCACTTGTTTGTACCAATCAAATGATTTTTTCTTTGTTCGTTTCAAGGTGCCGTTTCCTTCATTGTCACGGTCCACATAAATGAAACCATAGCGTTTTTTCATTTCACCTGTTCCAGCTGAAACTAAATCGATACAACCCCAAGTCGTGTAACCCAATAAGTCGACACCATCTTGTTCAACCGCATCTTTCATTGCTTGAATATGCTCTGCCAAGTATTGGATCCGGTAGTCATCTTCCACATAGCCATCTGCATCTGGTGTATCCACAGCTCCTAAGCCATTTTCAACGATGAACAATGGTTTTTGGTAGCGATCATAAATGTCATTCATCGTGATCCGCAAACCAAGTGGATCAATCTGCCACCCCCACTCACTTGCTTCCAAGTATGGGTTTTTCACAGAAGCAAAAATATTGCCAGCCGTTTGTTCTAATAATTCAGCGTCCGTGGTTGATACGCGGGAAGAATAGTAAGAGAAGGAAATAAAGTCTACGGTGTGAGCTTTCAACAGCTCAAGGTCGCCTTCTTCCATTTTGATTTCGATCCCATTGCGTTCCATTTCTTTCAGCGCATATTGTGGATATTCCCCACGTGATTGAACATCAATAAAGAAATAGTTTTCGCGATCTGCTTTGCGTGATTCCCAGACATCTTCTGGTTTGCTTGTATATGGATAGTATGCGCCAGCAGCTAACATACAGCCTACTTTGTTCTCAGGATCGACTTCATGAGCGATTTTCGTTGCGATCGCAGAGGCCAATAGCTCATGGTGAGCCGCTTGGTATTTCACTTGCTCAACGTTATCGCCTTCTTCAAAGTAAAGACCTGCTCCCATAAATGGCGCATGGAGAATCATGTTGATTTCGTTGAAGGTCAACCAGTATTTTACTAATCCTTTGTAACGGTTGAAAATCACGTTACACAAGTTTTCATAGAATCCGACCAATTCACGAGAACGCCATGCCCCGTATTTTTCAACTAAATGCATTGGGCAATCAAAGTGAGTGATCGTTACTAATGGTTCGATCCCATATTTGTGGCATTCTTTGAAAAGATCTTCATAGAACTTCAAGCCGTCTTCATTTGGTTCAGTTTCATCCCCTTTAGGGAAAATCCGACTCCAAGCGATCGACAAACGGTAGGTTTTAAAGCCCATTTCGCCAAATAGCGCGATGTCTTCTTTGTAGCGATGATACATATCGATCGCTTCTTTTGCTGGGTAGAAATGTTCGTCATCAAAATCGAACATTTTCATTTGACCAGTAATGACTGGAAAACGATCTTTGCCGATCGGTACCACGTCAACGTTTGCCAAGCCGCGTCCGCCTTCTTGGTAGCCTCCTTCACATTGATTGGCAGCTGTTGCGCCGCCCCATAAAAAGTCTTTTCTAAATGCCATGTTTCTTTCCTACTTTCTCTTTATTTAACTAGTTCGCGATCAAGTTCGCGGGCTACTTCATCTTGTACTTCTACGCCTTCTTTTTCAAGACGTGCGATCGTTTCCTTAAATTTAGGCAAGTGATCTTTGTGGGCAATAAACAGTTCGTCCATGACACGTTTTGCCGTATCACCTGATGGAACCAATGGGTTGATGGTGAAGGCTTGTAATGCGATATTGTAATCCCCCGTCACAGCTGCTTCGATCGTTAATAATTCCATTGCTTTCATTACCTGTAACCAACCTTTTTCAGCTGTCGGTAACTCACCAAAGGCAACATTTCTAGCCCCTTGTCCGCCAACGTAAGCTGTTACTTCGACTACGCAATCGGCAGGAAGATCTGGAACGGCGCCTTCATTTTTGGTTGAAACGACGATTTGGGTATTTTTATTAGCATAAATGGAAGCAATCGTTTCACACGCTGCATCTGAGTAGTAAGCACCACCACGTTTTTGCAGCTGTTCTGGTTTATGATCCAATTCAGGATCTTTGTACAACTCAAACAATTCGGCTTCGGTTTGTTTCACTTGCTGTGCGCGTGTACCGACAGTCTTGTACTCTTCGATCGCATGATTCAACATTTCTTCTTGACGATAGTAATAACGGTGATACCCGCAAGGAATCATCTTCATTTGTTCCAGCTGTTCTTTGTAAAATGGTACATCAAAGATATTCTTCGGTAAGCCATTGTCTTCTTCATACATTTTATCAATAATGTCCATCGTAACGTCATTGCCGTGTGAGTCGGTAACTTTGTGCCAGTGGAAGTGGTTCAATCCTGCAAATTTGTAAATCAATTCGTCAGGTTCTTTGCCAAGCAACGCAGGTTCAACCATCGTTGCCATGACAGGCACGTTACACAACCCGATGACTTTGTCCCATTTTCCGTAACGCACGATTGCTTCAGTCACCATACCGCTTGGATTCGCAAAGTTGATCAACCAGGCATCGGGACACAAGCGTTTCATGTCTTCAACGATTTCAAGAATGATTGGAACCGTACGAAACGCTTTGAACATACCACCAGGGCCGTTGGTTTCTTGACCAATCATGCCGTAATAGGCAGGAATTCGTTCATCTTTGATACGGGCATTCAGCAATCCTACTCGGAATTGAGTCGTAACGAAATCAGCATCTTTTAACGCTTCTTCTCGATCCAATGTCATGTGGATTTTTACATCGTAGGGTGACGCATCCCACATCCGTTGTGCCATCGCACCAACGATTGCTAATTTTTCTTTTCCTGCTTCGATATCTACTAGCCAAATCTCACGAATCGGCAATTCTTCATAGCGTTTGATAAAGCCTTCCATTAACTCCGGGGTATAGCTGCTGCCGCCACCAATGGTTGCAATTTTAATTCCTTTTGTCATTGTATTGCTCCTTTGCTATTTTATTTACATTCTTATTATCATTCATAAAAACATTTGATTCAATGTAAATAGCCTATTTAGAAAAAGCGTTTGCAAATCTCGCTTCTTCTTGCAGATGTTTTGTAAAAAAGATTTACAAAGAGCATCAAATAAGGAATAATTAGGATGTAAACGATTCGCTAGGTACTGAATAAAAACAAATTTCTGTAAAAACCATTTACAAATAATCATAAAAAAATGTAAAAAGGAGCATATATACCATGTTGTTACAAGAAAAAATGCGCCAAATCAAACTAGCACCCGCCGAACGATCGTTGATTGATTATTTATTAGCCAATCCGACCGCGATGGCGGATCAAACCATCAAGGAATTATCTGAAAAAACCTATGTTCATCCTTCTACTTTTATTCGGATCGCAAAAAAATTAGGCTTCAATGGTTGGCTCGACTTAAAAACGGCTTTTGTGGAAGAGCAAACATATATGAGCAGCCATTTTACCGATGTGGATGCGAACTATCCCTTCTCTTCCCATGACGGGATTATGACCATTGCCAAAAAGTTGGCAAAGCTTGAACAAACAACGATCGAAGATACGCTTTCCTTGATCCATCATGATGAATTACAAAAAGCGAAACAATCGTTGCTCAATGCCAACCATATCAGGATTTTCGCCAGCAATGCCAACACCTTGATTTCTCAAGACTTTGTTTTGAAGATGCGGCGTTTAGGAAAAAGTATCCACGTCTGCGATACCTTCGGCGAAAGTGCCTATGAGGCATCCAACTGTACCTCCGATACGACCGCAATCTTGATTTCTTACACAGGTGAAAACAAAATGGTTAAAGAAATCGGTAAGATTCTCGCCGAACGGCAGGTCTCCATCATTGGGATGACTAGTATTGGCGAGAATGCGTTAGCGAAATTAAGCGATTGTGTCTTAAATATCACAACAAGAGAAAGGCTTTATTCAAAGATCGCGAATTTTACGATCAATACCTCAGTTTGCTACTTGCTAGATTTGTTGTATGCAGTCGTCTTTTCGGAGCACTATGAGAAAAATCTGCAGCATTTGATCGATATTGGGATGGCGTATGATAAGCGCCCCACTTCATCAACGATAATCGCTGAACCAACCTATGATAAAAACCTTCATTATAAAGACTCACTGTTTCCCAATTAAATGACTGTCAAAAAGCGATCGAGCCTTCACGACCGATCGCTTTTATCCTTATATAGCTGTTTTTGCAGGAAAATGTTTCCTAAACTAAAGCCGTGATCAAATCATCGGAACAACCAACTTCTCGTTTGTCAGACTCGATGATATCCAAATAATCCGCTGAGTTGGTCACTAGCACTGGGGTCTCAATATTGAATCCTGCTTTGATCAATGCATCTTTATCAAAGCTGATCAATTTTTGCCCACGAGTGACTTTATCGCCTTGCTTCACATGCGCTTCAAAGAACTCACCATTCAATTGAACAGTATCCAAACCAATATGGATCAAAAGTTCTAAACCATTCTCAGAAATCAACCCGATGGCATGTTTGGTTGGGAACAATGTCATCACAGTACCATCAAAAGGAGCCACGACTTCGCCTTTTGAAGGATGGATCAGGATACCTTTTCCTAGCACTCCTTGAGCAAAGGCTTCATCTTTGGCACTGCTTAGTGGCGCGATCGTTCCTTCCACTGGAGAAGTGATCACTTCTTTTCGAACAGTCATCGCTGGTTGTCCTTCTGCGATTTCTTCTTCCACTGCATCATCTTTCCAGAAAGCCATGGTCAAACCAAAGCCAATCGCTGCAGCGATCAAGATTCCGAAGACAGAGAACCACATGCCACTAGCGTCGCCTTCTGGAGTGATGTAGTTGAAAATGCCAAAGACCCCTAACCCACCAGAGGTGTAGCTCGTTGTTCCATTGATCATCAAGAAGGCACCTGCGACCGCACCACCAATCATTGAGTAGAAGAACGGCATTTTTTTCGGTAACGTGATTCCATAAATCGCTGGCTCCGTTACACCGAAAAGCCCTGAGATAATAGCTGGTGGACATAGTGCTTTCAGTTTTTTATCTTTCAGTTTAAAGTACATCGCCATCACTACGGCTGTTTGAGCAAAGCTGGCACCAAACGTAGCTACCAAAATCTGACTGTAGCCTAGTTGTGTCACTTGCATAATGTGTAGCGGAACAACTGACCAGTGAAGACCAAAAATAACCAATACTTGCCAGAAGAAACCTAGCAACAAGCCATAGGCAACTGGTGAGAAGTCCATCAACGCTTCAAATCCTGAGCTCAAAAGATCCGTCAACATACTGATTACAGGTCCAATCACCAAAAACCCAATTGGCAATGCCATCAAGAGAACCAAGAACGGCACTAAGAACGTTTGGACAACAGAAGGAATGATTTTTTTCGCAAATTTTTGAACTTGCGCAGCAAAGGCAATGATAAAGATGACCGGCACCACACTGCTAGTATACGTTGCGCCAACCCACGGAATTCCTAAAAACGTTTCGTACGCAGGCAAGCCTAACAAGCTATACGGTGCAACAGCTCCCTCGCCAGCGCTTGCAAGAAATGCGGCTTGCAAAGCAGATCCTTGAATCGTTGGGTAACAAAGCGCTGACCCGATCACGATTCCCACCATTGGATTTAAGCGAAACTTTTTCGCTGACGTATACCCTAAAATCACCGGCATAAACATGAAGATCGAATCGCCGATCGCATTGAACATCACATAGGTACCAGTCGTTGTTGTATAATCGATCAAGCCTGTTGTACCAATAAAAAGCAACAGTGCGTTTAGTCCTTTGATCATCCCCGCCGCACACAAAGCCCCTAAGAAGGGTTGGAAGCAGCCGCTCAAAATATCGATCAAACGATCAAACAAGTTGCCACCTGAAGCTGTTTCTTCAGCATCACCACTGATTCCTGCAACATCGATCACTTCTGCATAGACATCTGGCACATGGTTTCCGATAACCACCTGGTATTGACCGCCACTCTTCATGACCGTCACGACCCCATCCATGTTCTTTAAGACTTCATCATTTGCGACGCCTTCATCCTTTAATTTAAAACGCAGTCGTGTGATACAATGCGTCAAGCTATTGATGTTCTCTTTCCCACCGACATTTGCTACGATTTTTTCTGCTAATTCACGATATTTTCCCATTTTTGATTCCTCCAATTTTTTTTATTGAAGGTTTAGCCAACTGAATGTCACTATCCAAAATGTTTCGTCTTTGATATGCTACTTCTTAACTAGCGGTCCTAAAAATACGTTTAAATAAAAATCATTGCCAAAAAATTGTTCTTTCTTCTATATCTTGCACTGAGTAAAACTCCTTCTCCTTTCTTCTTTATTTCAATCAACGATTTTTTTGCACAAGTCTGGCAATATGAATCGTTAAATACAAACTTTCGTCACTGGACATTTGATACTGATACTGATTTTCTAATAGCTCAGCGATTTTTTGTACGCATTGATACGCATTTCGATACTTCACTTTGACCATAGTCAAAAGATCTTCATCGGTTTCATCCACATGAGTAGTATGGTTTTGCATTCTTGAAACAAAAAATTTCAAATGCGTAGTGAAGCGATAAAAATAAACGGACTCTTCATCAAAGGTTGTTTTGAAAAAATATTTAACAATGTTTATGATGTCTTGCATCGTTTGGGTTAGTTCAGCAATATTGCCTTGGTCACCATTCTCAGTTTGCGCATTGACGAGATGCAGAGCAATAAAGCCAGCTTCGTCATCTGGCATCTGAATCCCGTAATGTTCTTTGATTTTCTCTACTGTTTTGCAGCCTATTTGGTACTCATCGGGGAAAAAACGCTTGATATCCCACAATAAGACATTTTTGACCGTCATTCCTTTTTTCGATCGTTCAATGGCACAGTGCATGTGATCCGTCAAGGAGATGTAAATGGAATCATTGATTGGGGATGACAATTCTCGCCGAGCATACTCAATGATCTCATTGGACAATTCAAGATATTCCAGTGGTAAGTCAGCAAGCAGCTCTTGAAATTGAGATAAGATCGTCTGATTTTCTAAGCGATACACTTTATCGACCGTTTCTGAAGAAATTTCATCTCCCACTTTTTTCTTAAATGCAATCCCCCGCCCCATAACAATAATCTCGTTTTGACTTTGATCGGTAGTGATCACAACATTATTGTTTAACACTTTACTGATTTTCATGTCCTACCCCCACTTACTTTATCATTGCGGATATGGTTCATTGCTTGTCTTTATTGCTGAGCCAACAGTCAACACAGAAAAAACCTCATGAAAGCAGCGCAAATACCGCAGCTTCATCAGGTTTAGCTTGTTAAAAATCAACAATCACTATCCATTAGAACCAGTTTTATTATCTTTATCATAGCAAAGGTAGAAAGCGCTGTCAATCGTTGTTCGTTATTTTTATTTTCATCCCTTCTTTCTTTTTTCGTACAAAAAAACCTTAAAAACGAAAGTCTTTAAGGTTAGCGTTACTATCAAAACTATTAAACTTCACTTGCCTGCAAACGGTACATATCGGCATACAACCCTTTTTGAGCCAAAAGTTCATCATGGGTGCCTCGTTCGACGATCGAGCCTTTATCAAGCACCAAAATCAACTCGGCATCGCGGATGGTAGACAATCGATGGGCGATCGCGATCGTGGTTCGCCCTTGACGCATATTTGCCAACCCTTCTTGGATCAGTCCTTCTGTTTCAGTATCGATATTGGCAGTCGCCTCATCCAAGACTAGCACTTTCGGATCGGTCACCATGGTGCGGGCAAAGGAAATCAATTGCCGCTGCCCGCTTGAATAGCTGGCGCCCCGTTCAATCACTTTGGCGTGGTATTTACCAGGTAGTTTTTGAATAAAGGCATCTGCTTGAACAAATTTTGCTGCTGCTTCGATCTGTTCCTCACGAATGTCCTGATTCAATAAGCGGATATTGTCAGCGATGTCCCCATAAAACATGAAGGCGTCTTGCAATACGAGTCCGACTTTTTTCCGAAGCTCTTCCATCGTGAAGTCGCGGATATCTTGATCGTCGATCAAAATTTGCCCTTCCCCGAATTCATAAAAACGCATCAACACATTGATGATCGAGCTCTTGCCACTTCCTGTGTGACCAACTAAAGCCACGGTCTCACCTGGATAGGCGATGAAAGAAATATGATTCAATACGTTGTTTTTACCATCATAAGAAAAACTGACATCGCGAAATTCGATTTTTCCTTTAGTGATGGTTTGACTGGCATCGGGGTTTTGCTGCGGCGTGTATTCTTCGTTATCCATAATCTTTAGAATACGGCTGCCGGCGACCATCCCATCAGTAAAGACGCTGAGAAAATCCATCATCTGTGTCATGGGATTAAAAAATCCTTGAATATAGGTCGTAAAGGCGAAAATCAACCCGACTTCAATGGGCGATTCTAAGGCATCAAATCCAAAGACCGTCAATGACAAGGCGATCGCTAAGGCATACAACAAACTAATGATTGGTGATAATAGCAGCGCATTCGTGCGGATCATAGCGTATCTGGTTTTCAAATAATCATCGTTAGTCGCTTCGAATTCTTCATTCAGCCGCGCCTCTTGGCGGAATTGCTGAATGATCTGCATACCAGAAATTGATTCATTCAATTTCGTATTCAGTTGACTCAGTTTTTCCCGCATTTGACGATAGATACGAGAGCTGAATTTTTGATAATACCAGATGACTACCATTAGGATTGGCAGAAAAATCAAGTTCAGTAAAGCAATTTTGACGTTGATGCGAAACATGGCGGCAAAAGAAGAAACCACCGCAAAAATCCCTGTCAATACCATCAAGAAGACATACCAAAATTCATACAACGTTTCTGTGTCGTTGCTGACCCGTGAAACGATTGAACCCGCTGGCGTCTGATCGAAATAGCGCATCCCAAGACTATGCAATTTTTCAAATAATTTTGCTCGAATATATTGATAGGTTTTTAAAGAACCCATCGAATAAAGGAACCATTGGAAAAACCAAATCACAGCTTTTACCAACACCCCAAAGAAATACAATGCAGCAAAGAAATAAATGACTTGCTGGGTCGCCGTTTGATTGGTCAAATAATTATCCATAAAGGTTTGAATGATCAAAGGCAACAGGATATTGACGATCGATAGCACAAAAGCAAAAAAGATCGCTGCATAGAAGGTTTTTCGAAATGGCTTGGCAAAAAGAAACATTCGTTTGATGATGTTTTTTTGCTCTTTAAAGGGAATCGATTTACTCCATTCTGATTCTTGCATTAGGCTTCACTCCCTTCGATTTTGGCTTCTAGTTGCTGTTTGTCCCACATTTTTTTATACCAGCCATTTGCAGCTAATAATTGTTCATGGGTCCCGCGTTCACTGATTTTCCCATTGTCGATCACGAGAATTTCTTCTGCGTGCTTGACACTGCTTAGGCGGTGGGCAGCAATGATCGTTGTTTTATTCTGACGGAACGTCCGCAACTGTTGTAAAATAGCTTCTTCCGTTTTGGCATCTACTGCTGAAAGGGCGTCATCTAAAATCAACAATTCTGGATCAGTGATCAAAGCACGGGCAATGGATAACCGCTGTTTTTGTCCGCCAGAAAGAGAAACACCACGTTCCCCCACCATCGTTTCGTACCCTTCAGGAAACTGACTGATATCCTCGTGGATCACTGCCAATCCAGCAGCTGCTTCCACTTCTGCTTGAGAAGCCCGTGGTTGCGCAAAGCGGATATTGTCTCGAATCGTCATGGAAAATAAGAAATGATCTTGCGGAACATAACCGATCGACCCCAAAAGAGCATTCAAGGAGTATTGCTTGCTATCGATGCCCCCGAAGGTGATCGCTCCATCAAATGAATCATACTCTCGCAACAAAAGCTTCATCAAAGAGGTTTTTCCAGCACCAGTTTTCCCGACGACACCAAGTGTTTGCCCGGCAGGCAAAGTAAAGTGGATGTCTTGCAGGGCAAAATCATCTCCTTGATAGTGAAAATCATTGATTTGAACGTCAACCGTTCCTTGGGCTGGGGCATCGACCGCATCTTTGGCTTCAATGATATGGGTCTTGGCCGCCAACAATTCGGCAACCCGATCATAACTAGCATTGCCTCGTTCCAGCACATTAAACAGACGTCCGATGGCAAACATCGGCCAAACTAACATACCGATATAACTGATGAAGGATACCAATTGACCGATCGAGATGGTACCGTCCATAACATAATTGCCGCCGACGATGATCGTTAGCACATAGGAGATTCCGATGATGATCGTAATAAACGGATCAAACAAGGCATCCAGAAAATTGACTTTGCGGTTTTTGATTATGGCATGGTCGATTTTGGTTTGAAAATCAGCGATGTCCTCTTTTTCCTGTCCAAAGGTTTTGATGACTTTCATCCCAGTAATACTTTCTTGGGCTTTGTCGTTGATGGAAGAAAATGCTTCTTGCGAGTCACGAAACGCATCATGCAGTTTGCTACCAAGAACCCGTGCCATGACTGCTAAGAAAGGCAGCGGCAATAGAGCAATGATCGTTAACCGCCAGTCGATAAAGAGAACCATAGCAATGATGGTTGCCCCTCCCGAGATGAAGGAATCGGCAAAGGTCAAGATCCCTGCCCCTGCCACATTTTGGATGGCATTCAAGTCATTGGTGGCATGGGCCATCAAATCACCTGTCCGATGCTTTTGATAAAACAACTGATCCATCCTTGTAAAATGTGCAAATAGCTGTCTGCGTAACGTTTTTTCTAGCCGAGCGGCACTGCCCCAGATATGCGTTCGCCAGACAAAACGAAACACGTATTGAGCGATGGCTGAAGCAATCAAGATCATGACCCAAAAAAAGATCGTCTGCATCGAGATCTCTTTTTCCGCAATCTCATCGATGATGATCCCGATAACTTTGGGAGGTGCCAACTGTACCAAGGCGACTAAGACTAAAGAGCCTACGCCTAACAAATAATGTTTCTTTTCTTGTTTAAAAAACCAACCTAACTTCCTAAATATTGACATAACACTCTCCATTTCTTTATGACCTGTTGCCTAAATTTTGCGATTTTTCCGAATATTCATTGGATTCAGTTACAATTGCTACCCCGCTATTTACAGAACGTAAACAGAAAAAGCAGCCTGGGGACATTTTTTATCAGTTGGTACGTTTTACCGCAATAAAAAGCGAGCTGATAAAATCAGCCCGCTTCTTAGAAAAAACCCTACTTTTGGTTTTTCATTTGCTGCATCATCTGACGAATTTTTTTCTCAGAAGGTTTTTGACCCATTGACATCATCATCGAGCGAAGCATATCCTCATTAACGGGAGGATTTTTCTTTAGATAATCTTGCATATATTTACGCGCCAAAAAGAAGCCGCCGACAGCGCCTAGTAATGCTGCAACAACAGCGATCACGATTACGATTCCTATATTAATAGTCATTTGAAAACTCTCCTTTCTCTTGTACTCTCAATGAATCATTTTACTAGAAAAAAACACAAAAAGAAAGAGTGAAAGCTGGATTTATCCAAAAACTTTCACTCGTTTCCTCAACTTAATGCGACATCTCTTTTGTTGAATAACCAATTTGTTAAAAGGTAGATTAAAACACTGTAAACAAGGATCCCGATCGCCATTTCCCAATAGCCCAATCCCGGATCAAAGGCAGTCATCTGCATGTCAGGACTATTTAATAAACTCGGTATTTGCTCTTTAATATTCATAAAATTAAATGGATTCCACTTCAGCCATGGGTATTTTTCTTGCGCAAAAAGCATGATCGAGTTGATGATGCTGCTTCCAAACAACATGCCCAAGCCTAAGCCTACCGCCAAGCTTTGGGAGCGAATCACGGCTGAGATAAAGATGGTCAATGCAATATAAAAGACGATCAATAGTAAGTTGGTTCCCGCAAAAACAAGGGCAACGAGAATCGCCGCTAGCCCGTTGTAGCCAGTAGCAGCAAAAGGTGATTCAGCAGCTAAAAATAAATTGGCAGCTGCTAAACTACTGATCAGTAAAACAGCAGTCCCTAAAAGCGCAAATAAAAACGTGTTGATCGCTTTTGCTGCTAAGATTTGGCTTCTGGAAAAAGGCCGAATCAATAAGAACTTGATCGTTCCACGACTGAACTCTTCTGCCACTGAAGAAGCCGCCACAATCACTACAAATAAGTTTAAGAACGACGTCATATCGCTTAAAGAAGCAAATAAATCATTGGCTCCAATTTCTGGACTACCTAAGCGTACAACATAGGTCAAGCCAAACGTCATTAAAACCAATAAAAGCAGCATGATCCAAGTAGAACGCTTTTTGGTTAATTTGATCCATTCATTTTTTATCAATGTCAGCATGCTTACAAACCTCCTTCTTCGGTCCAAGCCAAGAATGTATCTTCTAAAGAAGATTGCTTTGTCCGTAGTTCTTTTAAGCCGATACCCGCCTTCACGATCGCTGCAGCGATTTCTGAACGCTGATCTGTTTGCAACGTGACGTGCAATTCGTCTTCTACATGCAAGACCTCGACGTCAAAGGAAGCTTTTAACAGTGCTTCTGTTTGCAAGTGATCATCGGTTTTGATGATCAACACATTTTTCTCTGCTTTCAACTCTGCCATTGCTACTTGATGGGTGACTTTTCCTTTTTGCACCACGATCAAATGATCCGCAATTTGCTCGATGTCGCTTAACTGATGACTGGAAACTAAAACAGAGACCCCTTTTGCTCGCAAAGAAAGAATCATTCCCCGAAACTCCCGCATGCCTTTAGGATCCAGACCATTCATCGGCTCATCTAAAACTAATAGATCTGGTTGATGGACCAGCGCCTGGGCAACACCTAAACGCTGACGCATCCCTAAAGAATAGGTTTTGACTTTTTGATGGATATGTCCTTCTAAATGCACCTGACGGATCAGGGCTTCTAGCTCAGAGGCTGTGCCTTTCTTCTTCGCCATACGCTGATACTGCATCAAATTCTCATAACCGGTCATATAATTATAAAACTCAGGATTCTCAACGATCGCTCCGACTGAGGCAATCGCTGTTTTAAAAGAAGAATCCAATAAATTTCCCATAATGGCAATCGATCCTGTGTTGTGCTTCATCAAGCCAACGATCATTCGGATGATCGTCGTCTTCCCAGCCCCATTGGGCCCTAATAAACCAACGACTTGTCCTTGGTCCACCACAAAGGAAACATCATCAATGATTCGTTTGGTTCCAATCAATTTGGAAACATTTTGCAGTGCTAATACTTCTGTCAAAGTTACCCCTTCTTCCTAACACCATTTCTGCAACGATTTTAAATAAAAAACGTTATGATAATATGTATACCATGCCATCTCTGTAAAAAAAAGTCAAGAAGCGAAAAAGGAACATCGATGCTCCTGTTTTTGCTTCTTGACAACTTCGTTTATCACTGATGCTTTTCACGTTTGCCCTATTGCTGCTAGTCAAAAGCTTGGCAAAATTATAAGTTCTATTTGCTCGATCTTATAGCTGGCTCACTCCGTTTGGGTGAATGCCAGTTGGGCGAACGCTGCCTTGTTCTTGGCACTTCTGATCTGTTTGATCACTTGCTTGAGCTGTTTCCACTCCTTTGCGCTTGGGTGACCATTCCAATAAAAGAGGTAAGGCTGTTCTTCCTCGGAAAATTCCTGATGGATCGGATAATCGCTGATCACCAAATCTGGTTTTTGAGACAGCGAATAATGGGCCATCGCTCGATGCGTGGCATTCATCAAGCGGTTCTTGATCCAAAGCTCTTGCGTTTTTCCGTATTTCGAATGGATCGAGAACGTGACCGGCTGTTCATATTTGATAAAAATAACTCTCAGTAACATACAGTATTGGAAAATCAAGCGATCATTCATTTGCAGTAATCTACGCAACTCTGGTAAAGAAACAGTCGCTTCCAAAAAAAACCGTTTCATGGTTGGATAAAGCACTGGAAAAGCGGCTTGCAGCTCTTGCTCGTCGGTTGTTTTGCCAAAACTATCGCTTTTTTGTCGCGTACCAAAACAGCCAGAGGCGGAATGGATCATGACCAGATTAACCAGTAAATAGTTTTTTTCGGCTTCTGTAAACGTCAACCGAAAATACACGGCTAGTTTTTCAACGAGCTGCGCTTCTTGCTGGTACTTTGGCTGAGTCAGCCACGAGATGTTGGCAGCATCGAGATCCTCCTCAAGATAGGTGTTCATTACGCCAAACATATAATACAAGAAGCTGCGTTCAACCTCCGAAATTTCAGAAAACGGCAGATGATTCCTGTTAAACAATGGGTTCAAAAAGACCTGATCAAACTGTTTTTTTTCAATTAATGGGTGCTCAAAGGTAAGTACTTCGTTTGGTAAAAACGAAAGCGGATGCTTTTGATGGATTCTTTGCACGGAGATAGCGAATAGATGAAGAAATTTATCGATATCGATTTTTCTCATATAAGAAGCATGGGTTTCAAACAACGCTTCAGCCTGCTCTTTCTCCTTGATCGATGCCAAGACTTGTGAGTCCTTCTCATCAAAAATTTGCCAATAGGTAAGATGATAAAAATAGCGGATCGCATATTCAGCTCCTGCCAAAGGATCACCTTTTTTTAAACTATAGGACAAATGATAATTCGCCAAAACATGATTCAACTCCTGCAATTTTCGTTGAATCGTGCGGGGACTGCTAAAGGTTTTGTGACTGAGTTGTTCAAGGGAATGATAATCTCCCTGAAAGAGTGCATCTAGCAAGATAAACCCAACGGTTCCCTGCAACAATACACTATAGGCTTGGCTCAATAGAAATCGTGGAGAAAAAGCAATCGACACTTCTTTTTCCAACCGATCATAGGTCAAAGTAAACTGAGGATAGCGTGCACGAAACACTTCTACTTGCTGAACGATCGACTGCATTTTGTTGGTTTTCCAATCGAAAGCACCTGAGAGCTCTTTAATTGTATAATCTTTCTTGTTCGTTTCGTAACAATAACTTAGAAACGCATAAATTTGTTTTTCTGTCGTATCCAAAAGTGCTTGTAACATGAAATTTCCCTCGCTTGTATAATCAGCAAACGCTGTTTTTATCCTAAATTTGTCATCTTACAAAATTGTAAGCTGGCAGTGTTTGGTGATCGTACCACCGTGCGCTCTTTTCTGTCAAATCACTTTTAACAAATTTTCCTTTCGTTATCTGTATATTTTCATAAAAAAAGTCTGACGCCTCAAAACGATCGTCAGACTTTTTGTTAAAAACGGTAAAACAAAACGTGATTGTGCTTTCTGGGGAAGAAATTTCCAATCGTGGGTTATCAATTCTCTCATTATCCTCGGCTTTTTTCTTTACTGTCTCTCATCAGAAAATAACTTTCGATTCAGCCAGAAAAGGAAGACAGTAAGGATAACTACGCCTAGACCAAAGAGTAAATAGCGAATACTCGTATTTTTGCTGCCGGTTTTCGGTAGTAAGGCTCCATTGACCTCCTTAGCACTGCTTGTCTCCGTACGTTGTTCCTGTTCCATTTTCACTGAAGACGATGCTTTAGCGAGTTGTTTGCCTGCGGGATCATCGGAGGAAACCCTTCGCTTGCTTGACTGACTTTGGTTAGGCGCTAATTTGTTTGGTTTCGTTTCTGAATCTGAAAGATCCTCAGATGCCGCTTCACTAACGGTCATTGTTCCTGTTGTTGCGGTGGTTTCTTGACTCCTAATTGTCTGACTCGATTCACTCTCACTAACTGGTTGGGTGTTGAAGTTTTCTGACTCACTTGCATTGTGACTACTTTCGATACTTTGAGAATCCTGACTTGTGTTTTCCGTAGTAGAAGTCCTTGGATCCGTCGATTGAGAGTCGCTAAATTTCGGTTCGATACTACTAAAGGAAGAGCCTGTTTCTTCAGACACCTTAGAGCTTGCGCTTATCTCAGAGTTCGTGCGCTCACTAGAGCTCGGGGGTGTTATTACCTGCCATTGACTAGGCTTCAAGTTTTCAGTAATCGTTGTTTCACCGTCATAAATCACAACTAAATCTACTTTATCCACACTTTTGATCTCATCGATGGCCATCTCAGCGTAGATCCTTAAGTAGTTTTCAACACCTGAAAACCAATCGACATTTGTTAGATACGTTTCACCAATCACCTTTTCACTGTGTCCATTGCCATCCCAACCATAAGTTAATCGGATACAAACGTTTTGTGAAGTCAGCGTTTTGTTCGGCCGTACCGGGATCGTAATGACTTTCAAGGCTTCATCATAGATCACTCGATTCGTTTGAACAGAAAACGATAAATTCCCTCCGGCTCGTTCTTTTGCTGAAGTATGATCGAAACCAAACACCAGCAGCAATAATCCCGCTAACAGCAAAATCAACACAATTCCAACCAGTTTTCTCATTTCCTCACTTCCTAAATGAATATTTCAAGATAACTTGATAAGGAAATTATAATAAATTCTCAGAGAAAACATGCGCCGAAAAAAAAAGGAAAGATCCAATAAAATGGCATCTTTAATTTCGAGTATTATATATAGAAAAGATATTTACCACCCTCTTCCGCATTTGAAACTCTCTCGAACTTTTACCACCGCCAATAAAACAGTTTATTATTTACCATTTAAATATATATTATATATAATATATGACCATTTTTATGCTAAAATTCAAGTATAAGCAAATCAACCTTTAGGAGTACGTGATCGATGGAATTAGAGCCAAAAGTAGCAAAATTGATTGTTAAAAGCTTAAAAGATATCATCAACCATGAAATCAATCTTTTTGATACCTCGGGTACGATCATAGCTAGTACAGATACCGTGCGGATTGGTACCAGTCATGAAGGCGCCCGTTTAGCAGCCAAAAATCAACAGACATTAACGATTGAACATGACAATCAATTTAAAGGAGCAAAAAAAGGAATCAATATCCCGGTCCTTTTTAATCAATCTGTTGTAGCAATTATTGGAATTACTGGCGAGCGTACAAAGGTAGAACCTTTGGGGAATATTATCAAAAAAATGACGGAGATTTTGATCCGAGAAAACTGGATTCAATTGACAAATTTCCATCAACGGCAAAACTACCACAGTCTAGCTACGATGCTGATCGCTCCTCAAAGAGATGATAGCTTGGCGGCTTATTTAGCCTCGCTCTTGGACATTGATTTGGAACGACCTCGCATCCTCGTGATAGGGAAATTCCTTTTTACTAGAGAAAAAAATAATCTGAATTATGAAAAACTGCTCCATACCATCCAATCGCATTTGCACATTTTTCCAGGTAGTTTCTTCTCGCTGATCAATCAAGAAATTTGCCTGTTTTTCGAAAAGCAGGAAGAAGCTTCGATGATCCCCCTACTGATGCAAATGCAAAAGGATATTTCTAAGCGTTTTGATCGTCAAATGTCCATTGGGATAGGCGGTTTAGCAGAAACCATCGATGAGTATTGGTCTAGTTATGAAAAGGCGCAAAAAACCGTCAATTGGTTGATCAATCAAAAAAGTGCGACCATCTCTTCTTATCAAGAAATGGATTATGGGTTGCTCTTTGTCGGGATTTCTGCAGAAGATAATAAACAATTGCAAAAGAAAGTGCTTGGCAGTCTGACAGTTGAGGAGATTGAGCAGTTCCAATTGATCTTTGAAACGTATAAACGCTACAATGGTAGTATTATGAAGTGTGCCGAGGCACTTTTTTTACACAAGAATACTTTTCAAAACAAACTGAATCGCATCACGGAAAAGACGGGCTACAATCCACGTAATTTGAGTGATTTTACTGTGTTGTCGGCTGCTTTTATGAGTTATCGCTTGTCTAATCTAGAGAGATGATTTGTTGAACAAGCAACTGCTTCTGCGTAACAAACTTCGCATTTAAAATCGATGGTATCATTTGTTGTTCAAGTCATCTGTTTCCAACCAGCGTGATCATCCATCGACAGCCTAACTCATAGCACCAGCAACGTTTCCCTGTTTTCTGTCTTCCAGTTGACGCAAAATTGTTTTTACACTGTATTTCTGAGTTTCAATACACATAACAAAAAGAGCGCTCCTCTGAGAAGAAACGCTCTTTTATTATGTCCTTTAGTTGTGAACAGCTCCGTGCTCTCTTTTCAATGAAAAGGAAAACAAATGACCTCGATTCGTTACTGTTAACCTTGCAATTTTAAATCATTGATCGTTTCATAATAGTTTGCGATTGCAGAATGATCACTTTTTTCTAATCCGTAGGCTTTCAGTGATTGCATAATCTCCATTGCAGATGCTGTAAATGGTGTAGAAACATTACTATCATGTGAGGTGTCTAATGCATTTTGCAAGTCCTTGATATGCAATTCGATACGGAAACCAGGATCGAAGTTGCCAGAAAAAATCTTTTCTGATTTTTGTTCCATGACTGTGCTTCCTGCCAAACCTGTGCGAATGGCTTGATAAACTGCTTCAGGAGAAACACCTGCTTTTTTGGCTAGACAATAAGCTTCAGAAATAGCTGCGATGTTGATTGCTACAATCATTTGATTGGCTAGTTTCGTAATATTTCCAGCCCCTACTTCACCGACTCGTGTCACAGAAGAAGCCATCGTCTTCAATAAAGCTTCATATTTCTCAAAAACTGCTTTTTCTCCGCCAACCATTACCGCAATCGTCCCATCAATGGCTTTTGGTTCTCCACCAGAGACAGGCGCATCAATAAAATGGACTCCTTGTTCTTTCAAACGAGCTGCAAAGTCTTGGCTGGCTTTTGGTGCAATTGAACTCATATCAATGACTGTTTTACCAGCTGACAAGCCTTCAGCGATCCCTCCAGGATTGAATAGTGCCGCTTCTACGTTTGGAGAATTCGGCAGCATCGTAATGATCACTTCTGCTGCTTCTGCCACCTTGGCGCCTGACTCGGCTGCATGTGCACCAGCTGAAACAACTTCATCGATTGCGGATTGGTTAAAATCAAACGCAATAACCTCATAGCCATTCTTTACTATATTTTTCACCATTGGTTTTCCCATGATTCCTAAACCGACAAATCCTACTTTCATCAATACCATCTCCTACTTTCGTTGATTTAATAAATATGCTCGGATCGCGGTTTCTCCAGCGATCACCACATTTTCCTCTACTTGTGTCATTGCTTCTTGCAAACTCATTGGTCGATGGATGATTGGCAAAATAAGGTCAATTCCAGCGGCATAAGCTGCCGAAACCTCTTTCTCCCGACTACCGACCACAGCAATCACCGGTTTATGGTGCTTTTTGGCTAGCTCGGCAATCCCCACAGGAACTTTGCCATTCAGCGATTGCTGGTCAAGCTTGCCTTCGCCAGTTATGACGAGAGCAGCTTGGGCAATTTTCTTTTCAATTTCTACTAAATCTAAGATCGTTTCAATACCGTTGCACGTTTTGGCTTGGCAAAACACTTGCAATGCAGCCCCTAGACCGCCTGCTGCCCCTGCACCTGGTGCGTCAGCAATATCAATCTGCATCTCTTTTTTGATCACAGAGGCATAATGTTTCATCCACTGATCATAGGTTTTCGTTTGGTCAATCGGAATGCCTTTTTGAGGACCATAGATAGCAATGGCACCTTTTTCACCGACTAACGGATTCGTTACATCCGATAAAATATTGATTTTTACATCCTTTAATCGTGGATCGATTTTAGAAATATCTATCGAAGCAAGCTTTGCTAATCCAGCTAATCCTCTCGGGATGTCCTTTCCTTGATCGTCGTAAAAGGAGACCCCTAATGCTCTTGCCATTCCAGTCCCGCCATCACTCGTTGCACTGCCGCCTATGCCAAGGTAGATCTCTTTTGCGCCTTCATCGAGGGCAGCCAAAAGCAACTCCCCTACCCCGTAAGTCGAAGCGTTTAAGGCATTCTCAGCATTTTGCTCGATTAAAGTAATCCCACTTGCTTCTGCCATTTCTAATACGACGATTTGATTAGGTAAAACACCATATTGCGCCTTCACAGGATTTCCCAATGGATTTTGAACAGTTATCCTTTTTCGTTTTCCTGCCAAGGCATCAACTAAAGCTTCGACTGTGCCTTCTCCACCATCGGCGACTGAAAATTTATCGATAGGATTATGGGGCAAAACCCGACGAATCCCTTTTTCTAACCACATTGAGATATCTTTACTGGAGGCACTTCCTTTGAAAGAATCTGCTGCAATCACAATTCGCTGTTCTTCCATGAATCCACCCCCTTTTCTATAGTTAGGCTTGATTATAAGAAACCCGCCTTCTTCATTTCATCAATCATCTTGTCTAAGACAACGCCCTTACTTGTTTCCGTCGGCAAGATCGAAGGTCCCACATTCAAGCCCATCAAGTTTGCCATATCTTTGGTAGCTGAAGGGAAACTTGCTGCATCTTGCGATAAACGGATTGGGTTCAGGGTAAATTGGTTCTTTAGCGCGCCTTGGAAATCACCAGATACGTACTGGTCATAAATACCGCAAACCAATTCAGGATAAATATTTGCCGTTGAACACACCCCGCCGACTGCTCCCACACAGAGTGAAGGATAAACAATGGTATCTTTTCCTGCAATCACTCGAAAGCCAACATCAGCATTCCGTCGAACCAGTTCGCTTAGAAAGGTCAAATCTCCGCTTGAATCTTTGATCCCTATGATATTCTCAACGGTATGCGCCAGCTTTTCGATCAATGGTTGACTCAACGAATACCCAGCTCTTGCTGGATTGTTATACAAAAGCACCATCGTATCGGAAACCGCGTCTGCGATTGCTTTAAAATGATTGTACAGTGCTTCTTCTGTGGGTTTGATGAACATTGGGTGTAAAACGGAAATACCAGCGATCGGCAATTTTGCTGCCTGTTTGGCAAGTGCCACCGCATGTTTCGTACGTATTGGGCCCATCCCAAAGAAAACAGGTACTTTTCCAGCGGCTTCATCTAAAATGATTTCTGTTGCTGCAAGCATTTCATCATGTTCGAACATATAAAACTCACTATTACTGCCAAAAGCCAAAATGCCATGAACACCATGATCGATCACATGCCGTACGATCTTTCGCAACTTAGTTTCGCAAATCATTTCTTCTTCATTCACTGGCGTGAGTAAAGGAACAATGATCCCTTTAATCTTTTCTTTTTCCATTATGGTCAATCCTCTCACTCAAAGCTTCGATTAATTTTTATTCGCTCGATTACTCTCTGACTAAAGCTGGTTTTTTATTGTCAAATGTCCAGCCAGGAATCAGATACTGCATGGCAATCGCATCATTGCGCGCCCCTAAGCCTTCTTTTAAATACAGTTGATGCGCTGCATCTAGCTTTTCTCGGTCAAGTTCCAGCCCAAGGCCATGGGAATTTCTTGGAATGGTAATTTCACCGTTTTTGATTTGATGCGGATTTTTGGTCAAGCCTTCGCCATCTTGCCAAATCCAGTGGGTATCTGCGGCATTTACTTCCCCAGGTGCTGCCGCTGCAGTATGAGCGACCATCGCCAAAGAAATATCAAAATGATTATTGGAATGCACACCCCAAGTCAAATCTAGGTCATGACATAACTGCGCCACACGCACACTGCCTTGCATCGTCCAAAAATGCGGATCTGCCAGCGGAATCGTCACACTATCTAAGCGAATCGCTGCTTTCATTTCTCGCCAATCCGTTGCTACCATATTCGTCGCCGTCGGCAATCCTGTTTTTCGGCGGAATTCTGCCATCGTTTCTCTACCAGAGAAGCGACCTTCTGCACCACAAGGATCTTCTACATACGCTAATACGCCGTGAAGGTCTTTGCAAAGCGCAATTGCATCATCTAGTAACCATCCGCCATTCGGATCAAGAGTAATCCGAGCATTGGGAAATTCTTTTTTCAACGCTTTGACGGTTTGTACTTCTTCTTGCCCTGATAACACGCCGCCTTTTAATTTAAAGTCCTCAAAACCATAGCGCTCATAGGCAGCCTTCGCTAACTTGACGATTGCTTCTGGAGTCATCGCTTCTTCACGACGTAGTGCTCCCCATGAATCATCGAGCGTATTGTCAGAAGCATAAGGCAAGTCTGTTTTGTTGCGATCTGCTACATAAAACAGATAACCTAAAAACTTCACTGATTCGCGCACTTGTCCTTCACCTAACAAAGCGGCAACGGGCACCTGCATGTGCTGTCCTAGTAAATCCAACAATGGTGCTTCAACAGCAGTCATAACATGAACCGTCGTTCGTAAATCAAATGTTTGGTTCCCGCGCCCACCAGCATCCAACTGCGCATAACGTTCGTGAATCTCTTTCACGATGTTTTTGTATTCGCCCAAAGTCCGACCCACAACTAATTCACGACAGTCTTCCAATGTCTGCCGAATTTTCTCACCACCTGGCACTTCTCCTAAACCTGTATTACCCGTTTCATCAGTTAAAATAACGATATTTCTAGTAAAGAAAGGGCCATGGGCTCCACTTAGATTTAATAGCATACTGTCATGTCCTGCTACAGGGACAACTTCCATTTTTACGATTTTTGGAATCATCAAAATCTCTCCTAGTCAAATTGTTAGTTTTTAATATACTGTTTTCCAAAAAAAGAATACAGAGTATCGAGTGCAGACTTTTCGTCGAAAAACAGTGAATTTATGTGCTAAAGAACATTTTTAAATAAAGATCCCCAATAAGATCCCTACTAGCGTCCATGCCAAGCTGATTCCCCAGAATTTAAAGAAGGAATAACGCAAGAATTTTCGTACATTGGTTTCCCCTAAATCACAAGCCATGATGATTTGTGGTTGGGCAATCAGTGAAGCAAACGCACCAATATTAAAGAATAATGTCAAGGCAACAATATCTGGAGCAACGCCATATTCTCCTGCTAAAGCTGCAATGATCGGAATGAGCGCAAAAAACCAAGTATCGTTGGTAAACAACAGCATCAATGGCGTGCTAAAGATAGCGATCGCAATATGAACATAGGGACCAACAGCTGCGGGAATAATATTCACGAGAACTTGAACCATCGCATCCATCATGCCCGTTCCTTGCAAGATCCCCACGACAACCCCAGAAAGCAAAACAATGGGCGCAATCGGATATGTTTTTGAAGCATATTTGCTGATCAATTGATTTTGATCTTTGAAGTTCGGATAGTTCACGCACAAAGCGATGATCAAACCAGCTGCGAAAATATAGTAAGAAGGCAGGTTTGAAAACGACAAAGCGATCACTAAGAGGATGGTCAAGATCAGATTGAACCAAAATAGCTTGGGACGAGCAAGCGGTCCATAGTTTTGCTCTTTCGCTAATGAATCAGCGATCCCATCAAACTTTTCTCCATTTGCCAGATGCTTTTTATGGACACCTAAACCTAAGAAATAACCAAGGATCATCGTTCCGACAAAGACAGTGATCCAAACAGGTAGCAAGGTGGTAAATAAGGTCATCGGTGCATTGGGTACATCCGGAAGCAGACTTGCAGCCCGTAAGATCCGTGCGTTCCATGGTGTGATCGATCCTAACATGATACCGACTGAGCAAAGAAAGACGAGTATCACCGGATCGATTTTCAACTTCTTAAATAGCGGCAAAAACAACGGGATCGCAATTAGATAGGTCGACATGACACTTCCATCTAATGTGGTGATCACAGAAATAAACACAGTCAAGCTGCAGAGAATCGGCGCTTTGATTTTTACTTTTTTCAAAAACTTGAATACCATAATATCGAAAACTGCTGCATCAGATATCAGAGAAAAATAAGGTAATGAAAACATGATCATCAAAAAGATGTCTCGTGTCATATCAAGACCGTCAGCGATATATCCTTCCGTCGCTGTCCAGCTTGCCCCGCTTAAAAAAGAAAATGCGACAGGTATCAATGCAAAACAGACAAGTATATTTATTTTATTTCTTAGTAATAAACCCGTGATCAATGTCATCATGACAAAGCCAAGAATAGCTAAATAGCTCATTTTTTATATCCCTCCGAATAATAGATCAGTCAAAGAGGAATATAGCCGAAACTTCAATCAAAAATTTCAGCTATATCTCTGACATCAAGTAGTCCTTCAAAAAATACCTTTAGCGCACAAAGCAAGGTTTTTTTGAGTCAAACTGCCAATCTTCAATAAAGTATTGCATCGCAATTGAATCATCACGATCACGGTATTTTGGGTCCATTGACTGGTACAATTGATGTGCTTCCAGCAATTTCTCCATATTGATTTCAATACCTAGGCCAGGTTTATCGGTGATTTTGATCACGCCATCTTGAATCAAGACAGTGTCATCGCAAAGTTCTTGTCCATCCTGCCAAATCCAGTGTGTATCGATTGGTGTAATATTTCCTGGTGCAGCTGCGGCACACTGTGCGAACGTTGCCAACGTAATATCAAAATGATTATTGGAGTGAGAACCCCAAGTCAATCCCCAGTCATTCAAAATTTGGGCCATGCGAACACTTCCGTTTAATGTCCAGAAATGCGGATCAGCCAAAACGATATCTACTGCTTTTGAATTTAATGCATGATAAAATTGTCGCCAGTTGGTCGCAATCATATTTGTTGCCACTTGATGTCTCGTGGCTGTTTTGAATTCATTCATGATCTCACGACTTGAAAAACCTGCTTCAGGACCACATGGATCCTCCACATAAGAAATCGTGTCTAGTTTGTCTTTGCAAAGCTCGATTGCCTCTGCTAACGACCAAGCACCATTAGGATCAATATTGATCCGCGCTTCTGGAAACGCCTCATGTAAAGCAACTACTGCTTCCATTTCCTCTGTTCCCTTCAGCACGCCACCTTTGACTTTGAAATTTTTGAACCCATAGCGTGCCTCAAGTGCTTTTGCTTGCTGCACCATTCCCTCTGGTGTTAATGTTTCCTGTCTTCTAATGCGCTCCCACTCATCTTTTGGCTCTTCCTCTATGCGATAAGGTAGATCGGTTTTCCCTGCATCGGCGATATAAAACAAATACCCCAACACTTCAACTTCATTACGCTGCTGACCATCACCTAATAATGCACACATCGGTTTATTTAGAAACTTGCCAAGCAGATCCAGCATCGCACATTCAACCGCTGCCTCCGCTTGGACGACAAATTTCAGATTTTTTAAATCCAACCCTTGAAGTCCTTCCCCATCGTTTCCTTTCATCGCCGCTGCATTTTTGCGAATCGTTGTAATCACATTACGATAATTGGCAATTTCTTGACCCACGACAAAAGGAATGTAACTCTCCAGCATTTTGGTGATGTCTTCACCGCCATGGATCTCACCAATGCCTCTATTCCCAGTTTCGTCTTCTAATACAACAATATTCCTCGTAAAATAAGGTGCATGACACCCGCTTAAGGTAAGGGTCGGACTGTCATAACCAGCAATCGGAAACACCTGCATCTTTGTCACTTTTGGAGAACCATTTTTACTCATATTCATTCCACCTTCTCTATTATTTTTGGTTTGTTCAGTTTGAAGAAAAAACATGATTCGTAATCAAAACGCTTTAGGTTTTTATAAATTGCTTCCTGTGCATACCACTGAACCCTTCTTCGCTCATTCTTGTTAACAAAATCACAATCCATTGGTCAGTAAATGTTTTTGAAGAATTCTGCTCATTTTTCGAGCAATCGAAACAAAAATCAGTTTCTTGAAAGAAGAGTCCGAAACACTAACTAGACTAAGGGAACTTCTGATAGTTCTCGCACATTTCCAGTCATATGTCGAAAAAGCGTCAGCGTATGGAAGCGGTTTATGATCATTAACTTGCTCTAAGAATACAAATATTCTTCGCGAATAAAAAGGGTATGTGAGATAGTTATCCGCATCGTTTCTGCTTGATAAATGTTACAGAAACCATTTTTAAGAATTCCAAAACAGCCAAATTTTTTCTGAAACCGGCGGGTTACGAGCGAAAAAAACGGTAGGTCACCCCATCGAGAAAATAGCAAAAAAAAACCGATAATGCCCTTGATGACCTCTTTCAGCAAAAAGAACTAAATTTTACTGAATCAGTCGATCAAAACACATGAACGGTTTTGTCGCTACTTTTTATTCTGTTTTCTGCTAACCCAAGTCCCCATTGGATAATTATGTTTGTTTTTGCCCATTGTAGACTTTTGTTATCTGTTGAAGGGTCTTTTCCCCATTGATTTTTTTAGCGTCACATAGGTAACGATAGACAGTATGACTATTCCTAAGAAAATCAACCGATCATTCAAGACTTCATCCGTCTGCGGGAGAAGCTTCTGCTTATTATGGTTGGCATCATCACTTCTTGCCGAGCTGGAAGAGTGACTTGACCCACTATTATTTAGCAAACCTTCCAGTGTATTGCTTGTACTACTTTCACTACTTGGTTCGGTAGTACTACTTGTACTGCTTTCGCTACTTGGTTCCGTGCTGCTACCTGTACTACTTTCGCTACTTGGTTCCGTGCTACTACTTGTACTGCTTTCGCTACTTGGTTCCGTGCTACTACTTGTATTGCTTTCACTACTTGGTTCGGTAGTACTACTTGTACTGCTTTCGCTACTTGGTTCCGTACTACTACTTGTACTGCTTTCGCTACTTGGTTCCGTGCTACTACTTGTATTGCTTTCACTACTTGGTTCGGTAGTACTACTTGTACTGCTTTCGCTACTTGGTTCCGTACTGCTACTTGTACTGCTTTCGCTACTTGGTTCCGTGCTACTACTAGTGCTGCTTTCGCTACTTGGTTCCGTACTACTTGTACTGCTTTCGCTACTTGGTTCCGTGCTGCTGGACTCTCCTGGTTCACCGGTTCCGCCACCACCGCCACCATAGCGTGGCGTATAGCCAGTAATACTGCTTGTTCTTGGCACATCATTGACCAAAGCATCAAGGATGCCCCGATTGGTATATTGTTCCAATGAACCATCCGTTTCTGTTTTGTAGGTAATGTAGACCCGTTCCTCTGTATCCCGCAAAGGAATTTCAAAGGAGCCGTCACTATTTAAAACGATCGGTACTTGCTCGACATACGTTGGGTTGGAAACGCTGGGTCCATAGACCACTCGAGCACTCGTACTAACTAAAGTCTGATGAGGACCTACAAAGTCAATAAACGTTCCATCTTTGATCGTCACTTGGTCCGTGTCAAACGAGTTGATATACACTCGCCAATCAATGATCCGTTTGGGTTGTTGCGTACCTAAATACAGTCCTTGTTTGGTGAGTAAGGCACCCTCCCCTGAATCATCCACTGCTTGAATAAAAATAGGCACCGATTGCGTCCCATTTGCCGTTTCAAAGTTGATGTTGTTGATCTGGTTTTCTATCACGTCATCACTGAACTTTGTCCAAAAATAAAAGTCCCCATGTACATTGGTATTTTGTTCGACAAATTCCGTGAAAACAAAGGTCAGCTGATTGCCAACTTGGGTAACATTGACCACTAAGTTGTTATTTTCATCGTATAAAGCATACGTATTATTAACGCCTTCAATCTCAGCTGGCAAGGTGACGGTCGCTTTGTCACCTGCTTTTAAATCACCTAAGTCCTCCAAACTCCAGGTCATATCTATTTTGAAGGAATCATCCTTTTCAATACTTGTGATGACCTCGTTGTGGCTATTAACGATCGATACATTTGTGATCAGCTTGGCACCCACATCGGTTTCCCCATAAACAACCCGCATACCAGCAAAAACAGGAATCAACAGCAGCAAGACAGCAAATGCTTTTCCTAAACGTTTGATCATTGGTTTCCTCCCTTAAGTGAGCGCTTAGCTAACCCTATCGGTCACAGCAATTACTGAGCTCGCCATGAATATTTTCAATAACAGTTGTCTTTTCGTTTCACGGTGAGAAAAATAGACTTCCAGTTGCCACATTCTTGCAGCGTATCAGCGACTGCCTAATAGAATCAGTGTTAACTAATTTTATCTGCTTTTCGGTGATTTACACAATTAAAACGCTTCATTGGTGAAAGAAAATAACAATGCAGCAAGCAAAAAAACCAAATCCCAATCTGTGTGGATTGAAAGGGATTTGGCTAAAAAATAAATCACTCTGTCGGATCGGCGATCCTATCAATTTGTTGGAAGTACCGATATTGACAAACAAAGTAAAAAACGATTTGGAAAATCAAAAAGAGACTAACGATCACACCATAGTATTGCCAAACAGGCAATTCTACTAAAATACGCAAAGCGGTCATTGCCACCGCAAAATGGATCATTGCCACGACTGTTGGCAAGAAGTACATCACTTGCAGCTGGCGTCTCAGAACGTTGTGACGCTCATTCGGCGACACGCCTAAAATATGCAAGGAACGATGGTACGCCCCATCTTTATCTAAATCTGCAAATAAACGGAAATAGATAATTGAAGCGGAGAAAATAAAGAAAACCGAACCTAGTAATACCGTGATCATTAAGATGATGCCATTTCCTTGACGATTTTCTTGGAAAACTTGGTATTTCGAGGTATAAAATGTGCGGACGGGTATGTCTTTTGTTGCTTCGGTCCACTCTTCATCTGTATACTCACCTTTGGCCACTAGCTCCTGACTAATTTCTTCGTATTGCTGATCGATCAAGGCATTTTCTTTATCTAATTTTCTATTAAATTCATAGACTAATTCAGGTGTTTCTGCCCATTCAGCGTAATCTAACCATGTAAATCCAGATTCATATCCGTCTCTCCATTCATTTAATTCAGCAATCCATTCATCATAAGATGCATCTGTCACTACGCCTAATCCATAATAATCAAGCGAAAGCATCGATGGACTATATACAAAGGTAACCTCTTTTTTTGTACCGATCTCCGCATTTAGCGAAATCGAATAATTTTTTTCCCGCTCACTCTTTGGAAGTGCCTGCAAAACTTTTCGACGAGAATAATTACTGCTGAGTATCATGACTTCTTCATCCGCAACTGTATCAGCTTCTTCTCCAATTTGAGTCATTAATTTTTGATAGTCACTTTCTCGCATGACTGGATAACTGTTGGTTGTGAAGTAAGGGTCATCTATCATTTCCGAATCATCTAAATCTACACTCACCCAAAGTACTGAAACGTTTTCCACGCGCGGGTGGTAGCCTTGATTTTCCAATTCTGTTTTTAGTTCTTCGACGATCTTATTTTCACTGCCTATTTCCGAATCGTACCACGGAAACACATAGGCTACACTGATTCCTTGGATCGAAGAAAAAGAAGAACTGCCGATCGCCAGCATCACGGAAATCCCAACGAATGCCACGGAGGTACTAATCGCGATTAAACTATACATCGCCGCATTGTCTCGCATGCGAAAGATCCATTCGCTGATAGTCAGCATCCGAGTCCCTCGTAAGAAGGTCGGGCGTTTTTTTAATCGTTTCAACAGAAATACGCTGAACTGATGGAATGACAAAATCGTGCCTGCAACAGTCAACAAGACTCCTAGCATAAGTGGCAGCATTGAGTAGGTTTGGTAGCTAAAATAAAAGACCGATCCATAGCCAACTAGTAACAGCACAATTCCTGAAAATGCCAATGCCCAATGACTTTTTGGCTCAGGACGTGGTTTTTCATTTTCCTTGATCAATGAGATGATCTGTTCTCCTTGCAAGGCCCGCGTACTGAAAAAGGAGATCAAGAGGAAAATAAAGACATAGATCCCAAAGGTCAATCCTAAACCTTCCATAGGAACCATAAATTTCAGTCCTTCTGTTAAGTACATGACATTTTGCGCAATCAGCAGCAACAATTTCGTCACTAAAATCCCCAACCCAATACCGGTCACTGTGGCGCCGGTTCCTAAAAGGGCATTTTCGACAAACAAAATCTTTCGCAGATCTTTTTCTTCGATCCCCAAAATCAAGTAGATCGCCAGATCACGTTTGCGTCGTTTCAAAAAGACCACAAATGTATACCATAAAAACAACAGCGACAGTAAGGCGATCACCACGAGTGCGACGGATAGACCAACCTTAGCTAAGCTTGAAAGTGTGTCGCTATTAGATAAGTTTTCTTCCAATTGCGGATGAAAGAGCAAAAGACTAAAGATATAAAACACCATCGCCGCAAAGGCGCTGCTGACGAAGTAGGCCGCATAAGTTCGAAAATTCCCCCGCAGATTACGAATGATCAACTGTCTGAAATTCATGACGGCGACCTCCTAAATGTGCTAGGACTTCAAGAATTTTTTGATAAAATTGCTGTTGATCAGCACCACGATAGACTTCGTTATACAGCTTTCCGTCTTTGATGAAAACGACCCGATCAGAAAAGCTGGCGGAATACGGATCATGGGTGACCATCATGGTAGTGACTTTGCGCTGTTTGTTCATCTGACTTAGTATTTCCATGACATCTCGTGCTGCCTTGGAATCAAGATTACCCGTCGGTTCGTCTGCTAAAAGCAATTCTGGTTGATGGATCAAAGCTCTAGCAATCGCAACTCGCTGCTGCTCTCCACCGGAAAGCTGATAGATGCGTTTGTCTTTTTTCTCATAGATCCCAAGTTCACGTAATAGCTGTTCCGAACGTTCTTTCATCTCAGGAACTGGCACCCGATCCAATGTCAATGGTAAAAGCACATTCTCAAGCACGCTCAATGGCGAAAGCAAATTGTAGTTTTGAAAAACAAAGCCTAGTTGCCGACGACGAAACTCCGCGAGTTTTTGCTTAGATAATTCTAGTGGCTGCTCTCCCTTGAGGATCACCGAACCTGAAGTCGGTTTATCCAATGTTGCCACCAAATTCAGCATGGTGGTCTTGCCACTGCCAGATGGACCCATAATGCTGATAAATTCTCCTTCTGGCACTTTGAGATCGATTTGTTGTAAAACCTCAACAGACACTTCCCCTGTATAGGTTTTCGATACATTTTTCAATTCTAGTAAAGCCATCATCTTCACTCCTTTGCTACCAGTTTAGCAGGCGGCACCGCAATCAGTTATCGATTTCATGATAGAAAGCTTACAAAATTGTAAGAAAGCCTTCACCTCCGAAATGTTAAGGTAACTGTCGTGCCTTGATTCTCCTTAGAGGCAAGCGATACATCGATATCTAATTGCGTACTGATCGTTTCAACTAAATAAAGACCGATCCCAGTTGCCTCTCCTGTTTGCCGCCCATTCTGACCTGTATAAAAGGGGCGAAAAACTCGCGGGAGATCCGCTGTTGCAATCCCGCAGCCTTCATCTGCGATCGTTAAGCTTCTAGAAAAAGGATCGATCTCAAAATAGACTTTACTGTCTGGCTTTGAGTACTTGATGGCGTTACTGATGAGTTGAAAGAGCAAAATACCTAGCCATTTTTTGTCTGTTGTCACCGTGATATCTGCTTCACTCATCAGCTTCGGATAGACTTCACTGCGAATAAAATTTCGCTTCTGGTCACCGATACTGTGTTTTAACAATTCCAACAATGAGGCTGATTCGATAACGAAGTCCTCCGTGAAATCTTCCAAGCGCACAAAATTCAGCGCAGTCGCCAAGCCACTTTTTAAGCGATCTGTTTCAGCCAAAAGATCATAGCTATCGACTTCTTCACTTTCAGCCATTAGCGCCAAAACTGAGACAGGTGTTTTCATTTGATGAACCCAGATATTCATGAAACGAATATGATTTTGATGGTGCTGATCTAATTCTGTCAGCCGCTCTTGCTCTTGCTGTTCATGGGCATCGAACTGCTTGCGCCATTGCTTGGAAAGGTAGCCATTGCTTCGGTGTGTCGCTCTTCCATGCTTGATATACTGATAAAACGCAGTATTGGAAAGGTAATCTACCAAATAAACAAGAACAATGAACAGCCCGAATAGAAGCAGACCATAACCAATTACGAGGTAATTTCGATAGCCATCCAACCAAATCACTAAAACGAACAATGAAATGGCTAGGAACGTAACGAGTAGTTTAGGTAAATGAACACTTGCATATGCTTTCATTCTTCCGTACCTATCACTGATAAAGCGTAGCCCTTTCCGCGAATCGTTTGGATCGGATCATTGATGCCCATTGCCGCCAGTTTTTTTCGCAAACGGCCGACATTGACAGAAAGCGTATTGTCATCAACGAAGCGCTCATCATCCCATAATAGATTTAAGATCCGTTCCCGTTTGACCATCTCTGGGTGTGCCGACATTAACAGGGTCAATAATTCTCCTTCTCGAACAGTCAGCCATTCACTCGCTTCACGATAGACCATCTTCAATGCTTCGGGATAGTAGATCAATTCGCCAGCTTTCAAACTTCTCGCCCGATCAGACTGTGCATAATCCCCGTAGACTCTACGAATGTGGCTTTTTACTTTTGCCAGCAGCAAATCATAAGAAAAAGGTTTGACTAGATAATCATCAGCACCATATTCTAGAGCCATCACTTGATCCATATTGCCGTCACGGGCGGAGATGAAGAGAATTGGAACCAACGAACGTTCCCTGATTTTTTGGCACCAATAAAACCCATCATAATAAGGTAGATTGACATCCAACAAAACCAAATCAGGTTGGATCATCAAGAATTCATCTAAAACCGCAGCGAAATTTTCTGGAACAAAGGTTTGATACGCATAGCGGGATAATTGATTTTCCATCATTTTGACTAACGATTTGTCATCTTCGACCACGAATATTTTCATAGGAACCCTCCTGTTTTCTCTAAAGTTTACCAAAACTGCATGAAAAAAACTGCAAAATTCCAGCTTTTTTAAAAAAAGTGTACTTATTTATTGTAAGCAAAATTATTTTATAGTATACTACGTTTTGTGATTAAAACTTACTTAAAGTAAAGGTGGAAAAAAATGAAAAATATTTTAGTTGTTAAAGCCAATAACCGTCCTGATGGAGTATCTGCAAAAATGTTTGATACGTTCGTTGAAAATCTTGATACCAACAATGTGGACGTTGTAACCTTTGATGTGTACGCACAACCAATGCCTTATATCGGTCAAACGTTATTTGAAGCATTTGGCAAACTTTCACAAGAACAAGAATTAAACCAAGAAGAACAAGAATTGATGACTGTCCGTCAAGACGTGATGAACAAATTCGCAGCAGCGGATACCATCGTTTTCGCTTTCCCAATGTGGAACTTAACGATTCCTGCTGCCTTGCACACATTCATCGACTACATCTTCCAAGCTGGCTTTACTTTCTCTTATAACGAAGATGGTTCAATGAACCAATTATTGAAAGACAAAGAAATCGTTCTATTGAATGCCCGTGGTGGTGTTTACTCAGGCGAAATGAGCGCAATGGAAAACGCTGTAACCTTTATGGAAAAAGTTTTCGGTGGTATGTTCGGCATGAACATCACAGAAGAAGTAATCATTGAAGGCCACAATGCAGATCCTTCTAAAACAGCAGAAATCATTGCTGAAGGTTTAGAACGCGTAGCAGCTGCTGCGAAAAAATTCTAATCATTGCTATTGATCAACTCCTCAACAAAGCGCTATTGCTTGTTGAGGAGTTTTTTTATCCAAAAACGTAGCTCGTCTATGGGATCGATAAAACAAAGAGGCCCCATAGAACACAGCGGTCTAAGGGGACTCTTTTTATTTTGATGCTTTCCAATCAAAAGGCAACAGCTCTTCTAGGGTCATGATTTTTCCTGCTGCGATCATGACCTGCGTGTTATGGTTGGCAGGATCCAGCTGGCTGATAAATTCACGGCAACGACCACAAGGTGGGATCGGCTCACCTGACGAATTGATTGCAACCATCTGTAACACCCGCTGCTGACCATCGGTGATCATTTGCGCAGCCGCAGCCTGTTCGGCGCAAAAACCCATAGAACAGCTGGTATCGATACAAATCCCTGTATAAATCTGTCCATCTGCAGTAGCCAGAGCTGCCGCAACACTCCCTGCTTCTGCAAATTGAGAGAGCTGTCTGAATCCCAGTTTTTGTTTCGCGGCATCGATCAGCAACTGAAAGTCCATTTTTCTTCCTCCAATAATAAGCTGGCTCATGGTTAAATGAACCGTTTACGCACCCGCCATAATTTTCGTCAATAGCTCAGGATCAAAGGTCTTTTCCCGCAGCATCGCGATTTCATAGCCATAAGGGGCTTTTTTATTCTTTTTGTCTTCGCCGACATAGGGTGTTTCCAAAATTTTCGGTAACGCTGATAATTGCTCATGATGAACGATCTTATTCAAGGCTTCAAAGCCGATTGTGCCAAAACCAATATTCGCATGTCGGTCTTTGTGGCTGCCCTGTGGATTTTTTGAATCATTGACATGGATGACCTTCAAGCGATCCAACCCGATGATTTTGTCAAACTCGTTTAACACGCCGTCAAAGTCTTCTTTGACATTGTAGCCAGCATCGTTCGTGTGACAAGTATCTAGTGTAACGGATAATTTTTCATTTAAGGTGACACCCTCGATAATTGCTGCCAATTCTTCAAAGCTGCGACCAATCTCGGTGCCTTTACCTGCCATTGTTTCTAATGCGATCTGGGCAGTTTGATTTTTTTCAAGGACCTCGTTCAAGCCTTTAATGATCTGCTTGATCCCAGCTTCTGGTCCTGCACCGACATGGGCACCGGGGTGCAATGTGATTTGAGTTGCACCTAAAGCTTGGGCTCGTTGGATTTCTTCTTGTAAGAACGAAACAGCAAAGCCAAAGTTTTCTGGTTTGATGGTATTGCCTAAATTAATGATGTAAGGGGCATGGACGACGATATTCGAAATTCCTTTTTCCGTCATAAAATCTTGTCCAGCTGCGATCTGCATTTCTTCGATCGGTTTGCGCCGCGTGTTTTGCGGAGCTCCGGTATAGATCATAAACGTAGTAGCTTGATAGCTAGCTGCCTCTTCTGCTGCTCCTAAAAGCATTTTTTTGCCGCTCATTGAAACGTGTGAACCAATCAACATTTTTCTTTTCCTCCTAAATCTAGTCTTCTCTATTATCGATAAAAGCGCCTTGTAAAGCGATTATTTTGCTCATTGCCGTATTTTTTTATCAAGCGAGTCCAAATAACATCAGAACACCCGTCATTAGCGGCATACTTATCAAAAAGCTAATGGAAGAAACGAACCCCACCGCTTCCTCCTCCATTCCAGCAATCACGGAATTAATGACACCGAATAAAGGAATTGGAGCAAACACTAACAAACAAAGAACTGGCTTTAATAAAACTGGGATTGGTAAAACATAGAAAGCTGCGAACAGCACGAAGGCCAGTCCGTACCGCAAGCTTAAAATTTTGATCACTGTTTGGGTGGTGTGCTTCGGTAAGCGGAAATCCAAAAATAAGCCAATCATAAACATGGACAAAAACGTATTTGCGATCCCGATTGGTTGGACAAGCGCCAATGCCGCTTCGGGAATCCTCCAATCCGCACTGCGGATAATCAGCATCACTAGATAAATAGTAAACGTTGGCGAACGCAGGAGATTCAAAAAGATTTTCCCTGGTTCAAACGTCGTCCGCTTTCCAATCAAGAATTCGATGAAAATCGTCGTTCCCCCTGCCAACATGATACTGTTCCCCATATCAAACAGCGAAATCAACGGAATCCCTAAAGGATAAAAGCTTTGGGCAAAAGGAATCGCAAAATTGCCGATATTAAAGCCTGAACCGCAGTACATCGCAAACTGCTGCAGCGTGTTCGATTCTTTTTTGGTCAAGAAAAATGCGAAGAGGATCTGAACGATCGTAATGATCAACGCGATCACAATCAAACTAAGCGCACTGACTTGTACTTGCATTGAAGCTAAATTCAAAATGATTGCTGCCGGTAACGTCACATTCAAAATAATTTTGGATAAGATCGAGCCATCCGCTTTTGAAAGGACATTTAGCCGCTTAAGAAAATACCCTAAGAAGATCATGGCAAATAAACCGGTGGCATTCAACACTATATTTCCCATTCCAACAAAAACCCTTCCTCTACAAAAATTTGAAAAAAGCGAACCAACAAGGCGGTTCGCTTTTTGCGATTAAAATGTTAATAAGAAATATTTTTTCTTGCCACGACGAATCACGACGTATTTTCCACCGATCCGATCACTTGCTTGGAGCTCGTACGTTAGGTCTTGGACGCGTTCCCCATTGATGTAGATGGCACCATTTTGAACGTCTTCTCTTGCTTGACGTTTTGATGGTTCGATTTTAGCAGTCGTCAACACTTCAACGATGTTCAAAGAATCATCTGCTGTTACCTGATGGCTTGGCACCCCTTTGAAGCCTTGTTCGATCTCTTCAGCGTTCAATTCTTTGATATTGCCGCTGAATAAACTTGCTGAGATACGTACGGCTTGTTCATAAGCCTCTGCCCCATGAACCAAAGTAGTGACTTCTTTTGCCAAGGCTTTTTGTGCTGCTCGAGATTCTGGTGCAGCGTTAAATTCTGCTTCGATCGCAGCGATTTCTTCTAATGATAAGAAGGTGAAATATTTCAAGAATTTGACTGCATCACGATCATCCGTATTGATCCAGAATTGGTAGAACTCGTAAGGCGTCGTTTTCTTGGCATCTAGCCAAACCGCATTGCCTTCTGTTTTCCCAAATTTCGTTCCATCTGCTTTTGTGATCAATGGCATAGTCAAACCGAACCCTTGGACTTCACGCTCACGACGTAATAATTCGATCCCAGAGGTGATATTGCCCCATTGATCGCTACCGCCTAATTGCAACAAGCAACCGTGGTTGTCGTAAAGATTCAAAAAGTCATAGGCTTGTAATAGCTGGTATGCAAATTCCGTGTAGGAGATCCCAGTTTCGATCCGACGTTTGACACTTTCTTTGCTCATCATGTAATTGATGGTAAAGTTTTTCCCAGTGTCGCGCAAGAAATCAATCAGTTTCAATTCCCCTAGCCACTCATAGTTATTGGCAATGATGGCAGGATTTTCTTGGTCATCAAAATCAATGAAGCGAGATAATTGGCTCTTGATACTTTGTGACCATTCTAAAACGGTATCTAGTGTGTTTAATTGACGTTCTTGATCTTTAAAGGATGGGTCACCGATCATTCCTGTACCACCGCCTACTAATGCGATCGGCACATGTCCGTTTTGTTGGAAACGGCGCAACATCAAAATAGGCAATAAATGACCAATATGCAGGCTATCTGCGGTAGGATCAAAGCCGATATATAGTTTCACAGACTCTTCATTTAATTGTTTGGTCAAGGCTGCTTCGTCTGTGGTCTGATGAACTAATCCGCGTTGCTTTAGCTCTTCAAAAAAGTCTGTACTCATTCTTTCTCCTCCTAATAATTGCTTCATTGTTCATCTTAACTGAAAAAGAGGTCAATGAAAAGTCTTTCTCTCAAAGTCCTTTACCAAAAAAGAAACTTTTAGGCAAATCCGTTCATTTTCCTTTATTATCGCTGGTTCAATACAAACACCAACTGGCATTTTCTCGCACACTTCTTTCGATAACAGATAGGGTGCTACCCAAGCGCCTTGTTTTTTGCTATAATTACACGGAATCTATTCTAATTTATTGAGGTGACTCTTTTTGTCCCAGAAAACGAAAAATCAAAAGAATACAGAAAACAAAAATAGAGGCTGGTTCTATTTCAACATCAGTCTTAGGGTTTTACATGCCTTGTTCTTAGTTGCTATTTCTTTGCTGGTTCTAGGCGGTTCTTTAGCCTTAGGGATCGGTGCCGGCTACTTTGCTTTTCTTGTGGAAGATACCGCAGCTCCTTCTAAAGATGAGTTACAAAAAGAATTGACCGACATCACAGAGACTTCTCAACTCGCATACGCTGATGGCAGCAAAATCGCAACGATTCGCTCGGATCTAATGCGAACGTCGGTTAATTCCGATCAAATTTCAGATTATTTGAAAAAAGCGATCATCGCAACAGAGGATGAATATTTTAATATTCATAATGGGGTCGTACCAAAAGCAGTCGTGCGGGCATTATTATCAGAAGCGACAGGCTTTGGCGGCAGCGGGGGTTCCACTTTGACCCAGCAGCTGGTAAAACAACAAATCCTTTCCAGTGAAACGACCTTTAAACGCAAAGCCAATGAGATTTTATTAGCCATGGAAGTGGAAAAATTTTTCGATAAAGATGAGATCGTCACTATGTATTTAAACATCTCCCCTTTTGGTCGAAACAATAAAGGGCAAAATATCGCAGGTGTGCAAGAAGCGGCGCAAGGAATTTTTGGCGTCAACGCAGCTGACCTGTCTTTACCGCAAGCAGCCTTTATTGCGGGTCTGCCACAAAGCCCGATCGTCTACAGCCCTTATACAAATACGGGTGAGATCAAGGAAAACTTGACCGCTGGCTTAGAACGAAAAGACTTCGTGCTCTTCAGTATGTATCGTAACCACGATATCACGAAAGAAGAATACGAAGAGGCGCTTAATTATGACTTGAAACAAGACTTCAAAAAACAAGAAGCCATTGAACAAACGGATCAAAGCTTCCTTTATTACACTGTGTTAAATGAAGCAAAAGACATTATTGCCAAACAGCTGGCAGATGAAGATGATGTCAGTGACGAAGAATACGCCAAAGAGGAAACCTATCAAAAATACTTCGAATTGGCGCAGCAAAAACTTGTTAATGGCGGCTATACCGTCACATCAACGATCGATAAAGATATTTATAATGCGATGCAAGATGCCGTCGACAAATACGGCTATATGCTAGACAACTGGGGTGACTCCACCATCGAAGTCGGCAATGTCATGATGGACAACGCCACTGGGAAAGTACTAGGCTTTATTGGCGGTCGTAACTATGCTGACAATCAATTCAACCATGCCTTTGATGCCAAACGCCAAGCAGGTTCAAGTATCAAACCCATGCTGGTTTACGGACCGGCGATCGAAAGTGGCTTAATGGGCTCTGAATCGATGGTTTCTGACTATGCCGCAAAATGGCGGACAGGAGAAAACGCCGGTGAGCCGATCGTCAATGCCACAAACCGTGGAACCAATACTTTTATGTCGATTCGTGAATCATTGGAGGTTTCCAGTAATATCGCAGCGACAAATATTTTCCAAGATCTTTGGGAAAAAGAAGGCGATCATTTTTATGCCTACACAAATTATTTAAGCAAAATGGGCTATCCCGAAGATAATAGCTGGGCGTATGAATCAGCGCCGTTAGGGGTTACAGATGTCACAGTCTTGAATCAAACGAATGGCTTCCAAACATTTGCCAATAATGGTGTTTATCAGCAAGGCTATATCATCGAATCAATCAAAGACAATGAAGGCGAAGTGCTTTACCAGCATGAAGCCAAACCTGTCCAAGTCTTTTCAGAAGCGACGGCTTCCATCATGACCGACATGATGCGTAGTGTCATCGATGAGCAAAAAACCAGTTCCTTTAAATCGGTTATCAGCGGATTGGATTGGAACCTCGGAAATGCCGATTGGGTCGGAAAAACTGGTTCCACCAACAACTGGTCGGACTCTTGGCTAGTCGTCTCCACCCCATCGATCACCATCAGCAGCTGGTCAGGTCGAGATGACAATAAAGGGACCGATAGCGCTGCAGGAACTCGGACAGCCAACTATATGGCTTACTTGATCAATCGTATTTATCAAACAAACCAAGAAGTCTTTGGTGTGAATCAGAAGTTTGAACTTTCTAGTGATGTCAAAAAAGCTCAAGTTTCCAAGTTTACTGGTACCCAACCAGGAGGAACCGTGCGAGTCGATAATCGAACCTATACCAATCCAAGCAGTACCGTTACTTCGTATTGGGCCACTGGCGGACCAGATACGGTCGATTTCAAATTTGGACTCGGTGGTTCAGATGCAAACTATGCTGACTATTGGAAAAAAGCATCTTCTAGCCGTTCAACCAATCGTTCGTCGAATACATCATCGAATAACGGATCCAACAATGTTACACCTACGGCAAATGATGAGGATGACGATGAGGAACAGCAAGACAATAATCAACAAAATACTAACAATGATGATGACTGATCAGCCTTGTGCTGATCAGTTTTTTTATGCAAAAAAAAAGTGTGAGGAGAAAATCCATAGATTTTCTCCTCACACGAACGATCGTTGAAGCAAAAAGTGGAACAACAAGGCGTTGTTCCACTTATCGTTTGATCAAATCGTTGCTTATTTCGTAGAGCTTTTTTCTGAAATACCGTAAGGCAAGACGATCGTTTTTTGTTCTACATCTTCTTTGTTCATCATTTTTGTCAATAGACGCATCGCAACGGCACCCATATCATACAATGGTTGCGTCACACTTGATAAGCGTGGACGAGCTGCTTCAGCCAATAATGAATTGTTGCTGGTGATGATCTCGAAATCTTCAGGAACTTTAACACCTTTGTCTAACAAACCATCTAAGACGCCGATGGCTAACTCATCGTCTGTGACATAAGCTGCTGTTGCACCACTGTTGATGATGCGATCAACTAAGGCTAAGCCTTCTTTAAAGCTGTATGGTGATTCAAAGATCAACCCTTCAGAATATTCAAGGTTGTTTTCTTTCAAGGCTTCTTTATAGCCTTTCAAGCGGTTTTGGCCATTGATTGGATCGATCAAAGCACCGCTGACAAAAGCGATTTTTTGATTGTTTTTCGCCAATAATGAAACAGCATCTTTGGCAGCTGCTGTGTAATCGATATTGACACTTCCTACTTGTTCATCAGGATCGATCGAACCAGCTAAAACGACTGGTGTTTTTGAGCGAGAGAATTCTCCGCGAATCTCATCCGTGATGCGATGACCCATGAAGATAACGCCGTCCACTTGTTTTGCTAACAAGTTGTTCAAAACGTTGACTTCTTTCATCGTATCGCCATCAGAGTTGGCTAAGATGATATTGTATTTATACATGGTCGCTACATCATCGATCCCACGAGCAAGTGATGAGAAGAACATATTGCTGACATCAGGAATGATGACACCAACAGTCGTGGTCTTTTTACTTGCCAACCCTCGAGCAACTGCGTTTGGACGATAATCCAAGCGGTCGATCACTTCCAGCACTTTCTTACGAGTTGCTGGTTTTACATTTGGATTTCCGTTGACTACCCGTGAAACAGTTGCCATCGATACATTCGCTTCCCGTGCAACATCATAAATCGTAATTGTTTGTTTTTCCATGATATATCTCCCTTATTCTATTTTCAGAAAATCTTATTTACATTTCTTTGTTAGGATAGCAAATTTTTTCCGTATTTGCAACCGTTTTAATTTTGTTTTCATGAAAACTTAGCAATTTCCTACTTTCCCCGCCCCTATTCTCTTCTAAAGCATGATAAAATAGAAAAAGAATACTTGAAAGAAGGTTTTTTCAAATGAATGATAAAAAAATCAATGAGTTAAATGGCTGGTTGAAAACCAATGGCGCAGATGTTGCCTATATTTCTAATCCAGCAACAATCGCTTATTTTTCAGGTTTTAAAAGTGAACCTCATGAACGGGTCCTTGCTTTGTTTGTCGCACCTGGAAAAGATCCCTTTCTTTTCACACCAGCTCTGGAAGTAGAAGAAGCAAAAAATAGTGGCTGGCCCTTTGACATTATCGGTTATCTCGATAGCGAAGACCCTTGGGCGAAAATCTGTCAGGAACTGACCTCTCGTTACCAAGTTTCTTCCTTGGCACTAGAAAAAAATGACCTTTCCGTCGAGCGCTATGAAGCATTGAAACGGTTTTTGCCACAGACCGATTTTTCTTTAGATGTGACTCCGGTCATTCAAAAAATGCAGTTAACCAAAACGGCTGCTGAAATTGACACCTTGCTAGAAGCTGGCAACTGGGCAGATGTTGCTTTTGAGATTGGGTTTGCTGCCATCAAAGAAGGCGTCAGCGAAATGGCAATCGTGGCGGAAATTGAGTACGAGTTGAAAAAACGTGGGGTTTCCCATATGTCCTTCGATACGACGGTGTTAGCTGGTGCCAATGCAGCAAGTCCTCATGGCGTACCTGGTGACCGCAAAGTGACTGCCAATGAACTTGTCTTGTTTGACCTAGGGGTCGTTTGGAAAGGATATTGCAGTGATGCAACCAGAACGGTTGCCTATAAAGAACCGACTGCATTACAAAGAAAAATTTATGACATCGTTCTTGAAGCAGAACTAGCAGCGCAAGCAGCGGTCAAACCTGGGATTACCGCTGGAGAATTAGACAAGATTGCTCGTGATGTGATTACTGGCTATGGCTACGGCGACTACTTCAACCATCGTCTAGGTCACGGCATCGGGACCACGGTTCATGAGTTCCCCTCTTTGATCACTGGCAATGATTTAGTGATCGAAGAAGGCATGTGCTTCTCTATCGAACCGGGCATTTATTTACCAGATCAGGTCGGTGTCCGCATTGAAGACTGTGTGTATGTCACAGCAGATGGCTGTGTACCTTTTACCAAAACAGCAAAAGAATTATTGATCTTATCTTGATTTTCCTAATGAAACGGCGCAACATGTTGGCATTACATGAAAAGGAGTGTTCTTATGAGTAAAAAAGTGTTGGTTTTAGGCGGCACGCGTTTTTTCGGTAAATATTTGGTCCAATCACTAATTGATCAAGGATTGGACGTGACGATCGCTACCCGAGGGAACACGAAAGATTCCTTTGGCGTTCAAGTCAACAGAATCATCTTCGATCGCACGGACGAAGAAAGTATCAAAACGGCATTAACAAAAGAAACCTATGATGTCATTTACGACAATATTGCTTATACTTCCAACGACATTGAGATTCTACTGCGTCATGTCACACCGAAGCGTTACATCGTTACTAGCTCAATGTCTGCGTACCATGAATTACACTTCGATTTGATTGAAGCGGATTTTGACCCTGCTAAAGAACCCTTCAGACTGGTCAGCTCTGAGGAGGCCGATTATGCACAAGGCAAACGAACCGTGGAAGAGATCTTGACCCAAAAATACAGTCAGATCCCGTCCGTTTTTGTCCGCTTTCCTTATGTGATCGGTGCAGATGATTACACAAAACGTTTTACCTTTTACATTGACCATCTGATAAAGCAAAAGCCAATGGCTGTCGATAATCTAACGCATCAAATGGGCTTTGTGGATGCCCAAGAGGCTGGTAAATTTTTAGCGTTTTTAGGTACCAGCTCTTTCACAGGACCAATCAACGGTGCGTCAAAAGGCACGATTTCTTTAGAAGAAGTGCTGCAATACGTATCGAAAAAAACCGGTCTTTCCCCGCTCTTTTCAGAAACAGGCGATCAAGGCCCTTATAATGGTACACCTGCTTATTCGATCAATGTTGGCCTCGCTGAGGAAATTGGCTTTCCATTCAGTCACCTGCAGGATTGGCTCTATCAACTTTGCGATTGGGAAATCACCCAAGCATCAAACGAATAACTACTGAAATCACAAAAAAACGTTCGCCGATTTAACTGGCGAACGTTTTTATCTTTTGAAGTAATCAAATTTTGTATCCTTACTTATGCTTCAGGATTGTTTTTTTCTAATGTGTCTTTTAATTCTTCTTTCGCATCTTCTAAGTCAGCTTTGGCATCTTTTGTTTCTGCTTTCGCTGTTTTTTTGGCATCATCTGCTGCTTTTCCAGCTTCTTTTTTCAAATCAGCTGCGGCTGCTTGACCGTCTTTTTTGGCTTCCTCAACGACAGGTTTTGCTTCTTGTGCCCCTTCTTTGACGGTTTGTTTCATATCCGCTGCAGAAGATTTTGCATCAATGATGATATCTTGCACCGTGTCATCAGCGTCTACTTTGGCATCTTTCGCTGATTCTTTGACCTCGTTCGCTGATTTTTTGAAGCGTTCTGATAGATCACCTGCTTGTTTCTTTAACTCTTCAACGGTTTCTTCTGATGAACCAGCTGCTGTTTCTTTTAAGTCATCGACTTTCGCTGTTATAGAACCGGTGAAGTCAGATGCTTGCTCGCTTAGTTTTGCCGCTTTGTCTTTAGCGATATCGACAAGATCCGTACTTCTTTCTTTGGCTAAATCACCATAATCAGATGCTTTATCTAATAAATCGTCTGCTTGTTTTGCTAATTTATTTCTTAATGTTTTACCAGATTCTGGCGCCAACAAAAGTGCTGCTGCTGCTGCCGCTGTTCCTCCGATGATTGCTCCTAATAAAAATCCGCCTTTTTTACTCATTGAAAGTCCTCCTTTTATTTTTGGTTATTTTTGTCTTTGAAAAATTTCATGGCTGTTTGACCGACTTTTCCAGCTACCGTTGCTTTGGCAGTGGTCCGGCCAAGACTACCCACGCGCGTAATTAAATTTTTTCCAGAAACATTTAGTTCTGAAACACTGGTACTTAGATCTGCAACTGCTGTGAACAAAGGATCGATGGTTGCGACTTTTCCGTTCACATCTTGTAAAAGCTCATTCGTTTTTACCAAAAGACCTTCAACCTCTTTTGAAAGAATATCAACGTCTTTGGTAATGACACGGATGGTTGTGTTTGCTTCTTCGACCGTTTTGTCTACTTTGGTCATTGTCTTGCTGACTTGCATCAACAAACGAACGACGAAAATGACCAATACGACAAATGCAATCGCAGCAATCAATGCAGCTAGTTCTCCTCCTGACATAGAATGGCTCCTTTCCCCATTTACTTATATTAAGAATAGCATTTCACTGCACTTTCTACAAATAAAAGACTGCATTTTTAAGAAAATTATCCGCTTTCAACAGGAAATAATAAAAAAACAAAGCAATTTCATCAGAAATCGCCTTGTTTAGGAGTTTTTGTTATTTTTTTGACGCTTTCGGTGCTTCTTTGACTTCTTTTTGAGCCGGAGCTAGTTCTTTTCCTAACTCGATCAAATACTCTTTCAAGCTGTCTTTGACTTCAGGGTGCACTAGACCATACTCGATACTTGTTTTTAAGAAACCGAATTTGTCTCCAACATCGTAACGCTTGCCGGTAAATTGATGAGCAAACACGCGTTGGGTTTTATTTAATGTGTCGATGGCATCCGTCAATTGGATCTCGCCACCAGCACCTGGTTCTTGATTGGCTAAAATATCAAAAATTTCAGGGGTCAGCAAGTAGCGGCCAATAATTGCTAAATCACTTGGCGCATTTTCTGGCGCTGGTTTTTCAACAAAGTTTTTGACATTGAACAAGCCTTTTTCAACTTCCATACCAGGATCAATGATCCCGTATTTTGATGTATCTTCATGAGGAACATCCATGACAGCGATCGTTGATGCATGCGTTTTTTCATAATTATCGATCAACTGTTTCGTCAATGGTACTTGATCTTCCATCAAGTCATCACCTAGCATAACTACAAACGGTTCGTTTCCGACAAATGCCCGAGCCTGTAATACGGCATGGCCTAATCCTTTCGGATGAGATTGGCGAATGAAGTGAAGATTTACGTCAGTTGTTTCTTCCACTAATTTCAAAAGCTCCGTCTTGCCTTTTTCTTTTAGATTCATCTCTAATTCTAAATTGGCATCGAAATGGTCTTCGATTGGACGCTTTGCTTTCCCTGTTACGATCAAAATATCTTCGATCCCCGATTGTAAAGCTTCTTCCACGATAAACTGAATCGTTGGTTTGTCAACGATCGGCAACATTTCCTTTGCCATTGCCTTTGTAGCTGGTAAAAATCGGGTACCCAGACCGGCTGCTGGGATAACTGCTTTTTTGACATTCATGTGACTCGCTCCTTTAATCATAATGATTGATCTACCGAAAATTCGTTTTCTTCTTTGCCGTCTCGCAGCATAATATCTTTCGCTGCTTGCTTGATGTCTTTGCCTTCATACAAGACCGAATAAATCGTTTCTGTGATTGGCATTTCCACCGACAAAGCTTCTGCTAATTCGCGGGCAGCTTTTGTGGTTGAAACTCCTTCAACGATCATCCCCATATTGTCTAATACTTCATCTAAGCTATGTCCTTTTCCTAATAGGTTTCCTGCACGCCAATTCCGCGAATGGACACTGGTACAAGTGACGATCAAATCGCCAACCCCACTCAATCCGATAAAGGTTAAAGGATTGGCACCCATTGCCACACCAAGACGACTGATTTCCGCTAACCCACGGGTCATGATCGCAGCCTTCGCATCATCCCCAAAGCCCAGTCCTGCGATAGCACCGGCACCAATGGCGATGATGTTCTTCAAAGCGGCGCCAGTTTCGACACCGATCACATCGTTATTCGTGTAGATTCTAAAGTAATCATTCATAAATAGCTCTTGTACATACTTAGCAGCCGATTCATTTTCTGAAGCTGCCGTGATCGTCGTGATATCATGGACAGCCACTTCTTCGGCATGTGATGGTCCTGACAAGACTACGATTTCTTGCCGTTTATCAGCTGGGATCTCTTCGGCAAGTACTTCTGAGATTCGTTTGTGACTGCCTTGTTCTAACCCTTTTGAGGCATGGATGATGACTGGCTTGCCAGTTGTTTTCTTAGTGAATTCTTGCGCCACGGCACGAATCGCTTTAGTTGGTACGACAAACAAGATGGCATCGGCATCTTGGATCGCCTCTTCTAAATATTTACAGCCTAGAATATTTTCAGGAAGCTTCAGATCTGGCAAATAATGCCGATTCGTATGATACGTATTGATTTCATCGATTTGGGCGGGATTGTTCCCCCAAATAGTCACTTCATGTCCATTTTCAGACAAGACTTGTGCCAAAGCAGTCCCCCATGATCCGGGACCCAAGACGGCGATTTTCTGTTTCACTATGGAAACCTCCTCTATCCTTTTCGCAAATTCATGCACTTCATCATTTTACCATAATTTCGATAAAATAACTGTTTAGATAATCGCTTGGTTCTTACCAAAGCTGCGGTTGTAGTCTTTTAAAGTTTGGTTTTTCCGACGCCAGATCAATAGCCCAATCGCTCCAAAGAATAATAAAGCGGAAAGTGCCTGTGACACACGGATTCCACCAAATAAGTATAAACTATCGGTACGCATTCCTTCAATAAAGAAGCGCCCGAATCCATACCAAATCAAGTAGCTCAAGAAGACTTCGCCTTCTTTTAATAACCCAGTTTTCTTACGCAAGAAGATCAAAACGATAAATCCAATCACGTTCCAAACCGATTCATAAAGAAAGGTCGGCTGCCGATACGCTTCATCAATATACATATTATCGATAATAAATTTCGGTATATACAAACTTTCTAAGAAGGAGCGGCTGACTTCAGCGCCAAATGCTTCATGGTTCATAAAGTTGCCCCAACGCCCGATGCCTTGTGCCAATAAGACACTTGGTGCGGCGATGTCTAAGAAGGTCCAGGGAGAAATAAAATTTCGTTGGCAGAAAAAGTATAGCCAGATCCCCCCGGCGATCAGTGCGCCGTAGATGGCGATCCCACCAGAGCGAATATTGAAAATTTGACTTGGGTCATCAATGTAGTATTGCAAGTCAAACAGAATATAATAAAGCCGCGCACCAATGATCGCTACTGGCAATCCAATCAACATAAAATCAGTCACATCATCTGGCTTGAGCCCGACACGAACCGCCTCTCTCGTGCTTAACCACATAGCAATGATCACGCCTGATACGATAATGATCGCATACCAATAAATCGGCAAACCAAATAGTTCAAATGCGACTCGATTTACTAAACCTAACATCTATCTTATCCTCTCTAGTTTCCAGAATTTTCTTCGATCAATTGCGTCAATCGATTTTCAAAGGTCTTCGTTGCATCGTAGCCCATCGTTTTCGCTCGGAAATTCATGGCAGCGACTTCGATAATGATCGCAACATTTCGACCAGTTTTTACGGGGATCTTGATTTGTGGTACATCGACGCCACCAATTTCAACCGTCGTATCATCGGTTCCTAGTCGGTCATACTTTTTGTCTTTCGCCCAAGCTTCTAAATACACTGCTACTTGAACCTGCATATACCCTCGTACGGCACTGGCACCAAAAAGATTCATGACATCGATGATCCCGATCCCGCGGATCTCGATCAAGTGCTGCAAGATTTTCGGCGGTTCCCCTATCAATGTCAATTCATCTTGCTTATACACGTCCACCCGATCGTCAGCGATCAACCGATGCCCACGTTTGATCAACTCTAAGGCTGTTTCGCTTTTCCCAATTCCGCTATCGCCTTGAATCAAAACACCTAGCCCATAGACATCCACTAATACCCCATGGACACTGGTTCTTGTGGCTAAGCGCCCATCGAGGAAACTAGAAAGCTCTCCTTGCAGACGTGACGTTGAGATGGGCGAACGTAGAATCGTAATCTCATGTTCTTTGCAGGCTTGAATCATTTCTGCTGGTACTTCCAAGCCGCGAGAAACGATAAACCCTGGGGTATCATCAGCACACATTTTGCGCATCACCATCAAGCGTTCTTCTGGCATCATTCGTTCCGCAAAGGTGATCTCTTTGCTGCCGAATAATTGCAGACGATCATGGGAATAGTAATTAAAATAACCCGTCAATTCCAAACCAGGTCGGGAAATATCGCCGGTAATGATTTCTCTTTCTAAACTGTTTTCAGTTCCTTCAACTATCTCTAAATTTAAAGCCTCCGCCAGCTCGCTGACTTTGACGGTTTCTGCCATAGGTTTTCCCTCTTTTCTCAATGATTCTTGCCGCTGCTTCTTTTAAACGACACTCTGGTTCTATTTTATCATTCTATCAGTAAAGTTACTACCTTCGCCAATAGAAGTCCTCATTCTTTTTCGTTTGTGTTATTATTTTACTAAGGAGGGATTTTTAATGAAATTTTCAGCATACAAGTATCAACGCCCTGATTTTCCAGTCTATCAAGAAACATTCAAAAAAGCATTAGCGAACCTTCAGTCAGCCGATACCTTCTCGGAGGCGAAGCAAGCCCTTGATGCTTTGAACGAACTAAGAGGAACGATCGATACCGCAATGAACTTGGCTTCGATCCGCTATTCGATCGATACCAACGATGCCTTTTATGAAGCAGAAGACACCTTTTGGAATGAATACCAGCCTCATTTTGAAGCTCTGGATTTTCAATTCTATCAAGCACTCCTGGCTTCACCTGTCTTAGATGAATTAAAAGCCGAATATCCAGAAACACTTTTTTTATTTGCCGAAAGCCGTGTGAAGCTTTTTGATGAGGCCTTGATCGAATTATTTCAAAAAGAAAACCAATTGGCTTCTGATTACAGCAAATTGGTCGCTTCTGCCCAAATCGACTTCCAAGGAGAAACCTATACCCTCGCACAACTGCGACCATTTACCGAAAACAAAGATCGCGGTGTTCGAAAAGAAGCGTTTGAAAAACAAACGGCTTTCTTCACGGAAAATGAAGACCGTTTTGATCAAATTTATGACGAGATGGTCAAGGTTCGTACCGAGATCGCCCATAAGCTCGGCTTTGAAAATTATGTTGCCTTTGCGGATACCCAAATGAATCGTTGGGACTATGATCGTTCAATGATCGAGACCTATCGTCGGGAAATTTTAGAAAAAGTCGTCCCAATTACCCAAAAACTGTACCAAAGACAGGCGCAGCGTAATCAATTAACTCAGGCAACCTTTACCGACCTGCCGCTTGTTTATCCTAGTGGTAACGCAGAGCCTAAAGGAACTCCTGAAGAACTAGTAGAAAAAGCCCGTGTGATGTATCAGGAACTATCCCCTGAAACTGGCGAATTTTTTGATTTTATGGTCGAGCATGACCTACTTGATCTACTAAGCAAAAAAGGCAAACAATCTGGCGGCTATTGTACGTTTATCCAAGACTATCAATCGCCATTTATCTTTGCCAACTTTAACGGCACTTCTGGCGATGTCGATGTTTTGACCCACGAAGCTGGCCACGCGTTTCAAGCCTTTCGCTCTCGTTGGATCAAAGAACCGGAAATTCTCTTTCCCAATTATGAGTCTTGTGAGATCCATTCAATGTCGATGGAGTTTATCGCTTGGCCATGGATGGACGCCTTTTTCGAAGAAGAAACAGAAAAATACAAATTTGCGCATCTTGCTAGTAGCCTGCAATTTCTGCCTTATGGCGTTTTAGTGGATCACTTCCAACAAGATGTTTATGAGCATCCTGAGTGGTCACCAGCACAGCGCAAAGCCCGTTGGCGGGAATTAGAGCGCCAATATTGCCCAGAACGGGATTATTCAGAATATCCAGACCTTGATCGTGGCTTGTATTGGTTTAGACAAGGGCATATTTTTGAATCACCTTTCTATTATATCGATTATACATTGGCGCAAGTGTGTGCGTTCCAATTTTGGTATCGATTCATCGTGGCAAAAGACGAAACCGCTTGGCAAGATTATTTGGCCATCTGCGAAGTCGGCGGCACGAAAACATTCCTTGAGATCCTGTCTCTTGCTCATTTGCGTTCACCTTTTGAAAAAGGGGCGCTTGATGAGACGTTACAGGCAGTAGATACGTACCTTGCTGCTATCAAAGAAGAACAGTTAAACTAAAAAAAGACGTTTCCGTTTCTCCACTAGCTTCATAGCTAGTGGGAGAAAACGTGAAACGTCTTTTTAACGTGAATATTTTTCGATATGGTGTTCAGTCACGATCATATTGATCACTGACATGATCAGTGCCACTAATAGCGCTGCCCCAAACGAGGAGAAGCCGAAGTTGGCTGACCCAACAAAATACGAAGTCAAATTCAGCATGAGCGCATTGATCACAAAAGTGAAGAAACCAAGCGTCAGTAAAGTCAATGGAAATGAAATGACGATCAGAATTGGTTTAATCAAAGCATTCAGGATCGACAGTACGAAACTGGCGATCACTGCAGTCATAATGCTTTGAACATGGATCATATTTGGTAATAGAACCGCCAATGTGACAAACGTCAGTGTATTCATGATAAGCCGTTGAAAATAAGACACTAGAAGTCACTCCAGTCCTCATCCTCCACCTTTTCCGCTTCTTTACGGGGACGATTTGCTTCATTGTATTTGTTTTGCTTGTAGTAGTGATTGTCGTGGCCATATCCTGAGGTACTCTTGCGTCCTGAAGGAATCAAGACCGCCATGATGATATATAAAGTGATTCCAGGGAACCCAGCAGTCACTAAAGATAGAAAGACATAGATCACGCGAACGATGGTTGGATCGATTCGCAAGTATTCTGCCAGCCCCCCTAGAGTACCTGTAATGACAACGTTATTGGCTGATTTTGTTAATTTTTTGTTCATTTATCTACACCTTCCTTCTTTTCTTTAATGAGTGTAAACCCAGCGATTCTTATTTGTCTGTATCTTTGATAAAGACATTTCCTGTTGTTGTGGATAGATCGATTTGAGCGACTTTATCGGCAACCCGACGGAATTGCAATAGTTGGTTTAGGCGTTCTTTTTTCTCACGCACAACTTCCATCTCGCTTAAACGATTGTTGATGCTACCTAAACTTGTTTTTGCGATCCCTTCAAAACCGATTCCTGTCGGTAATGCTACTTTGACATTCCCGTTTACAGAGCTGGCGTTTAATTTTTGGACCGTTTCTTCTTTGTAGGTCACACGGATATTGCCGTTAACTAAAGAAATGCCAGTATTTTGTGGCGTTGCTGTCAACGTAACGTCGCCGTTCACCGTTTCGATAATGGCATCTAAAATCTCACCCTCTTGAACAGTAATCGTTCCATTCACGCCTTCAATCTCTAACATCGATGCGTTTACTTTGCGGAAATCGATATTGCCGTTTGTTGATTTTGTATAGACATCTTTCGCATCCAATTCATTGAATGTAACATTGCCGTTCAACAATTTCACTGCCACATGATCATAGGTACGTTTTGGCAAGTAGAAAACGAGATCGGCACGAATGCGTTTGTTGGGAATTTGGAAAGAGATGCGTTCATCATCGACATTGATTTGGCTTCTTGCTTCAAAAGCATCGAAAGGCTCCGCCGCATCCATTTTACCATATAGTTTGATTTTGGCATCTACTTTGACACCTGGTTCATCCCATAATTGGAAGGAAACATTGCCGTTTGCCAATTTCACATCGATCAATGTCGCTTCCGTTTCGTCATAGCTGAATGTGTGCTCAAATTTTGTCGCTGCAACACCAGGAACTTTCAAGTTGATGTCTTTCCATTCCATGTTGTCATTGACTGACTCTGTCACTGCCCGAACCGTTTTCTTCAAGAAGTGTCCGAAGTGTGTGCTGGCATCGACCATTTTTTCACTTACTTGGTTAAAGGTGTCAGTCGCTTGCTCTTTCCAATCCTCTGGAATATCTAATTTTTGAGAAATTTTTTCTTTTGTTTGAGACCATTGGTCTTTGCGAATATTTTTTAATTTTGCTTCCAATTCTGCTTTTTCTTCAGATAAACCATCTAAGGTTTCTTCCAATGCAGTAATGGTCGCTTCTGTTTCGTGACGCGTAGACAATTCATCTTCTGACAATTGATCCAACTCTTCTTTGGTGTTCAATTGCATCAGTGTTTCTTGTGCTTCTTTTAATTCTTCTTTGACGCCAAGAATTTCAGCATTGATTTCGTCCAACTCAGCAGATGCTTGGTTGGCTTCCGTTGCTAAACCATCGAGAATCTTTTCAAGATTTTCTTTGTCTTGCGCTTCGTTTTGACGAAGTTTTTCTTCGCTGTCAAACGTGAACATCTCATCGTCGTTTTCAGTATCATCAAATGGGCTTGTCGCATTCTTATCCGCGGTTACCTCAGCAGCAGCTTTGTTAATTTGTTTTTCGTCTTTGGCTTTTGCCATACCTTCTAGTAAATCCAAGGCTTCTTCTGTAGAAAGCACACCTTTTTTTACTAGATCCAATATACGTTCTCTTTCGTTCATGGAAATTGCCTCCTTCAGCAAATGTGTGATTGCAAGTTTAGCTTACGAACCTATTATGCCTTGTTTTAGCGAAAGTGTCATAGGTCTTAAGTACCAAGTTTTTCTCAATCTGCAGATTGGCAAGCAGAACCGACACTTTTTCTTCATTCCTCTAGGCTCAAAACGATCTTCCTATTATTAACAGTACCACGAAAAACCAATAGAAACAAAAGTTTCAGCTAGTAGCAGCCTTGAGGAATAGGCCTGCTAGAGCAAATGAGCGATTGCTCCTTTCACTGCAGGTCGGCGACGAAAAGAATAGACGGCTCAACTAGTAAATTTCAGGGACGATAGAATCGTTTTCCATTGGCCATCTTTATGGTGGAGCCATTTTCTAATTTGCCTATCTTGTTCACGTCATCGATTGAAGCGATTCTTCCAAATCAAAAAGACCGCCGAAAGAAGTTACTCCTTAAAGGACAACTTCTTTCGACGGTCCGTCCCATCTCTTTTAAAAGAGATATGTGATCAAGAACCCAAGCTGGTTTCTTAAATCATTTCCGTACGGTTTGTATTCAATTCACTGATTTTCCCAGTAGCAAGATACACGATCCATTCACAAATATTCGTTACGTAGTCACCGATTCGTTCCAAGTATTGAGCAACGGATAAATAATCGGTCCCACTGACAACTGTTTCTGGATTTTCTTTCATACTCTCGATCGTTTTGTAATAAATGTCTTTGTAATATTCATTGACCCGATCGTCCATTTGAGCGATCATACGGGCATCTTCTTGGTCGGTCTTTACATACGCCACTAAAACATTATCGACCATTTTCTTGACATAATCCGACATATCAGAGATTTCTTTTTCGATTTCAGCAATCCGCGTTTCACCTTTGACCCGAATCGTTGACTTCGCGATGGATACCGCATGATCCCCCATTCGCTCCAAGTCAGAGCTGGCTTTCATTACAGTAATGATCATTCGTAGATCGGTCGTTACTGGTTGTTGCAAAGCAATCATCTCAAAGCTCTTTTTTTCTAAACGAACTTCCATATTGTTGATCGCCAAATCATTTTCAATTACTTCCTGTGCAATTTCTTTGTCATGTCTGACATATGCTCGCACGGATTTATGAATGGCACTGCTGACTAGCATCCCCATTTCATAAAATTGATTGTGTAAATTTAATAATTCTTCTTCAAATTGTGTACGCAACATCCCTTTTCCTCCTAACCAAATCTTCCTGAGATATAATCTTCTGTTTCTTTTTTGCTTGGGCTTAGGAACACTTTTTTCGTGTCATTGAACTCGATCAAGTTGCCGTCCAAAAAGAACGCGGTTTTATCTGAGATTCTTGAAGCTTGTGACATGTTGTGAGTCACGATGATCATGGTGTAGCGTTCTTTCAGTGCTAGAAGGGTATTCTCGATTTTCCCTGATGAAATGGGATCTAACGCACTGGTTGGTTCATCCAGCAAAATGATTTCTGGATCGACAGCCAATACCCGAGCGATACAAACCCGCTGCTGTTGTCCACCTGATAAAGAAAGCGCACTTTGGTGAAGTTTGTCTTTGACATCTTCCCAGACAGAAGCTGCTTTCAGGCTTTCTTCTACCGTCTTATCAAGAATCTCCTTGTCCGTGACTCCTTTTAATTTTAACCCATAAATCACATTTTCGTAAATTGAAAAGGGAAAAGGATTCGGTTGTTGAAAAACCATCCCGATTTCTTTGCGCAAATCAACGATGTCTTGCTTTGGACTATAAATGTCTTTCCCTTTATAGACAACACTTCCTGTAATTGTCACACCAGGGATCAAATCATTCATTCGATTAAGAGAACGCAAGTAGGTCGATTTCCCACAACCTGAAGGTCCGATCATTGCAGTGATCTCGCCTTTTTTGATGGAAAGGTCGATTCCTTTTAATGCTTCTTTTTTTCCGTAGTATAAATGCAGATCTTTCGATGTAATAATTTCTTCTGCCATTGTTTTGCCTCCGTTTACTGATCGAATCGGCTCAGCCAAAATGACCGGATACGTAATCTTCTGTTGCTTTAATTTTTGGACGAGTAAATATCTTACGGGTCTCATCGTACTCGATCGCATTTCCTAAGTAGAAAAAGGCAGTATAATCGCTGATCCGAGCAGCTTGCTGCATATTATGGGTCACGATGATGATAGAATAGTCGTTTTTCAAGTTGATGAGGGTTTCTTCCACTGTCCCGGTCGAGATGGGGTCAAGGGCGCTGGCTGGTTCATCTAGAAGTAAGATATCTGGTTTCATCGCAATTGCTCGAGCGATACACAGACGTTGCTGCTGTCCACCGGACAATGCCAAAGCACTTTTGTCTAAACTGTCTTTTACTTGATCCCAAAGAGCCGCTTGTTTCAAGCTGGTTTCGACTGCTTCATCCAATTTCTTTTTGTTTCTTTCTCCATGACGGCGTAAAGCAAAGGCGATATTGTCATAGATCGATTTACTGAAAGGATTTGGTCGTTGGAAAACCATGCCGATCCGCTTGCGCATTTCGAAGACATCGACTTCTTTTGTATTGACGTCGACTCCTTTATACATGATGTTTCCTGTGACTCTCGTGTTTGCGATCCCGTCATTCATTCGATTCAAAGAACGCAGATACGTTGATTTACCGCAACCGGAAGGTCCGATCAATGCGGTGATTTTATTTTTTTCAAATTGTAGATCAATGCCTTTGATGGCTTCATTTGATCCATACCATACATGTAAGTCAGTGGTATAAAGCGCCACATCTTCTGGTTTATCGAAGGTAATGATATTTCGATCGTCCCAATTGTAATCGTTCATACTGTCATTCTCCTTATGCTGACGTCATTTTCTTGTACAACCGTTTGCCAGCTGCACGGGCGCCAAAGTTAAATAGCAAGACGGCAATGATCAATACCGCCGAAGCCCCGGCTGAAACTTGAGCGCCATCAGGCATCGTACCTTCTGTATTGATTTTCCAAATATGGACTGCCAGCGTCTCCGCTTGTCGGAAAAGACCGATCGGGCTGGAAACACTCAATGGATTCCAGTTTGTAAAATCAAGGGCCGGTGCACTTTGTCCTGCAGTGTAGATCAGCGCTGCCGCTTCACCAAAAATCCGACCAGAACTTAGAATGACCCCAGTCAAAATTCCTGGTGTTGCTTCTGGAACAATGATGCGTGTGACAGTTTCCCAACGGGATAAGCCTAAAGACAAGCCCGCTTCACGCTGCGTATAATGAATCGCTTGTAGAGATTCTTCCACATTTCTAGTCAATAGTGGCAAATTGAAAAAAGTCAATGCCAAGGCACCTGAAATGATCGAAAAGCCATAACCAAACTGGATAACAAAGACTAAGAAACCAAAGAGACCGACAACCACAGAAGGCAGTGAACTCAAGATTTCGATCGATGTCCGAATGATATCCGTCAACCAGTTTTTCTTCGCATATTCTGATAAGTAGATCCCTGCTCCTAAAGAAATCGGAAAACTAATGATCATTGTCACTAAAAGCAAGTAAAGGGAATTGAACAATTGGATGCCGATCCCGCCACCTTCTTGGTACGCTTTTGAAGAAGAAGTCAGAAATTCCCAATTGATATGGGGAATACCACGTACCAAAATGTACAATAGTAAGGAAGCCAAAATCAAAACAATGACTCCAGCAACAGCATACAAGACGCCGGTAGCAATTTTATCTGAACGTTTTGCATTCATTATTTCAATGCTCCTTTCTTCCCAATGAAGCGAATGACAATGTTAAATAGTAAGGACATCAATAAGAGAATCAAGGCTAGTGACCATAGAACGTTGTTTTGGACTGTTCCCATGATCGTATTCCCAATACCCATGGTTAAGATCGATGTCAATGTTGATGCAGGTGTCACTAAGCTCGTCGGCATCAATGCCGCATTACCGATAACCATTTGGATCGCCAATGCTTCCCCAAATGCGCGAGCCATTCCGAAAACAACTGCCGTTAAAATCCCAGGGACAGCTGCTCGTAAAACAACTTTATAGATCGTTTGCCAGCGTGTTGCACCTAAAGCTAAGGATGCCTCACGGTAGTGCCGAGGGACTGCCCGTAACGCATCGACAGTCATCGTAGTCACTGTCGGCAAAATCATGATAAATAGGACAAAGGTCCCCGCCAAGATCCCAAACCCTGTACCGCCAAAAACCGAACGGACTGCAGGTACAATGACAGACAAACCGATAAAACCATAAACTACAGAAGGAATACCGACTAATAGTTCGATAACGGGCTGCAAAATCTTCTCTCCGTTACGAGGGGAGATCTCCACCATAAAGACTGCTGCACCGATCGCAAATGGTGTTGCGACGATCGCTGATAGGAAGGTTACGAAGAACGAACCAAGGATCATCGGTAAAGCACCTACTAATGGTTGGCCATCAGGACCAACAGCACTTGGATTCCATTGCGTACCAAACAAAAAGTCGAAAACATTGACTTTGTCTACAAAGAATGTCGCTAATCCACGGCTAGCAACGAAATAAAAAATGGAGATCACAACCAATACAATCAACGCAATACATAGAAAGCTAACCAGCTTTCCTCTTTGTTCCATTCTTGCGCGCTTGGATTTTTTTGTTAACACTTCTTTTACATTTTCCACGAGGGTTCCTCCTCAAAAATCAAACTAAACTCATAACCATTAGTTTATCGGTTCAACATCAATTTCTGTTAAAGCTTGTGTAAATTTTGTGTAAAGATTACTCGACGATGTTGCCTTCCCAATCACGTTCCACCTGCATGATGGAAATTGGAATATAACCCAGATCCCCGACGATATGCTCTTGTACTTCATCAGAAAGCATATATTCGAGAAATTCAGCGGTTAATCCCGTTGGTTCTCCTTTTGTATACATATGCTCGTAAGCCCAAACTTTCCAATCATTGGTCGTTACATTTTCAATCGTTGGTTGAACCCCATCGATCGAAAGGACGTTGACTTCATCCGTTACATAAGAAAATGCAACATAACTGATGGCACCTGGTGTATCTGAAACGATCGAACGGACCATCCCACTAGAATCTTGCTCTTGGGAAGGAATCGCTGTTTCACCATCCATGATCCATTTTTCAAACGTACTTCTCGTGCCGCTTCCAGTCGCCCGATTCAACAAAACGATGGGCAGATCATTTCCACCGACTTCACGCCAATTGGTGATCTTTCCTAAGAAGATATTTTTTAAGTCCTCTGTTGAAATATCCGTGATCCCGACGCCTTTGTTGACGATCGGTGTGATACCCACCGTTGCCACTCGGTGGTCAACGAGTGCATCCGCATCGATCCCCGGTTTTTCTTCTGCAAACAAATCAGAATTCCCAATATCGACTGCGCCTGCTTGGACTTGACTTAACCCAGTGCCGCTCCCGCCTCCTTGGACATTGATAAATCGCCCAGGATTTGAGTTTTGAAATTCTTCCGCAACGGTTTCTACGAGTGGCTGCAAGGCAGAAGACCCGACTGCTGTGATCGATTCTCCTCGATCTGCCCAGCTTGCACATCCTGAGAGTAAAATAACCAATCCGATGATAGGACTTAGAAGTTTTAATTTTTTCATCATAACGCTCCTTGTACTTTCGAAAGTCATTGATTATAAAAATCAATTATTTTCATTTTACCATTAGTTGAAATCAATGAAAATTATTATTTGCTTTTTTTTCTTGAGCTGAGTCTGTCCCTTTATTTAAAACGCTTTTTTTCTTTTACAAAATAACTATTTTGTAAATAAAATGACAAGATTTCTTAATTAAATTACGTGCATCCAGAAGGTATGCTGTGCTATACTGTGAGAGGAAACGTATTTTAAAAAGAACATAATTATTAATCTTGCTTCCCCAATCAAGTACAATATGTTGTTATGTTCAGCGTTTTCACGATTTCATCAACATTTCCCCAAAATGTCTGTTGAATCGAAACGGCAGAAAGAAGCATTCCTATGCATCTTCTGCCGTCTTTTTTTATTCTAATTCACTTAACCATGCCGCCATCTGCTCAACGATGGCTTTTTGCTGCGCTTCATTTGATAAATCAGCGGCGGCTTCTCCTTTTTGTAACCCATAGGTACCAAAGCCAGCATGATTGCCGCCTTCGATCGTTTGGAACGTCGTAGTTTCTGGAAGGAGGCTGCGGGCAGCTTGCCAATTTTCTTGATTCACTACTTGGTCTTGACTGCCTGAGAGTGACAACACAGCAATCGATTGATCAGCTAAGGATCCTTTTTCATCTGGGTAACTAGCAAAGAAAAAGACGCCTTTTAACTCGTTGTCGTTTTCAGCCAACTGATTCGCTGCAAAACGGCTTGCCATGACGCCACCTAATGAATGACCACCAATGACATAGGAGCTATGGGGAATTTCTTTCAAGACCTCTTCTGCACGATTGCCTGCTAAAACAGCCATGTTAAAGGGCATTTTAACGATCGCGACAGGATAGCCTTTTTCCGCTAAACCTGCTGCCCATACACTATAGCTTTCGGCATCGACAAGCGCACCAGGATAGAAAATAACCAAAGGCTTTTCTTCATCTCCAGCAAAATAGAGGACATTTCCCTCATCATCTGCCTCTTTCGCAGCTGTAACTGCAGCATCCACTGCTGGGTAATGCAGTTGTTGCCAACCGACCCAACCGGCAATAGTTAAAATAACAACGGTGATCAATACACCGATCAAGACTTTTGTTCTTTTTCTCATCATGTCCTCCTGCAAAAAAGAAGATCAGGAAAGGATGGCAGACGAAACTTGCGGGTCCATCATCTCCTGAATCTTTCTATAAGTGTTTCCAATTTTTATCGGTGAGCCAGCGCCAATAGTTCTCGTGCATGTTCGATTGTTAAATCGGTGATTTCTGCACCTGAGAGCATACGGGCGATCTCAGCCACTCGTTCTTCTTCTGATAATTTACGGACATGGGTTTCTGTCCGACCTTCTTGAATTGCTTTTTCGATAAAATATTGATTGTCCGCCACAGCCGCTACTTGCGGCAAGTGGGTGATACACAAGACTTGCGAATTCGCAGCGATCTTGGCGATTTTTTCGGCGATCGCCTGAGCTACTCGGCCACTGACCCCAGTATCCACCTCATCAAAGACAATACTAGTGATTCCTTGCTTGCGGGAGAAAATCGATTTAAGCGCTAATAAGATTCGGGAAAGCTCTCCTCCAGAAGCAACTCGCACTAACGGTTTCATGCCTTCACCGGGGTTGGTGGTCAAATAAAACTCCACGGTATCAAAGCCGCTGCTGCTTAATTGTTTTGAGCCAGATGCAAACCGTACTTCAAATTGCGCGTGCTCCATATACAGCTCTTTTAACTCTTGAACGATTTCTTTTTCTAAACGATGAGCCAATTCACGTCGTTTGACGTGCAAGGCTTCCGCCAGCTGCCAAACTGCTTCAGCTTTTTGGGCAAGCTCTTCTTCTAATTGCTCCAACTGACCTTCCGTATAGGCTGATTCGCTGATTTCTTTACTGATCTCATCATAATAAGCAAGGATCACAGGAATCGACTCCCCGTATTTGCGCTTCAATTGACGAATCGTTTCCAGCCGTGAAATGACTTCTTCCAGTCGGCCTTCATCTAATTCAAGGTTGTCGACTTGCCGCGAAATATCAGTGGCTGCATCTTGCAACAAGTAATACGCACTTTGAATCGCTTCACTGATTTTTTCATACGCGGGATCAAGATGGGCGATCGACTGGATTTCTGATAGAGCTACACTGACCCCATCTAGGCTATTAACTTCTTCGGCGGATAGAGCGCCATAGCTTTGCCCTAGAGCATCCACGATTTTTTGATAATTGGTCAGTTTTTCTCGTTCATCGATCAGCTGCTCTTCTTCATTTTCCATCAATTCCGCTTGGGCAATCTCTTCTTGTTGAAAACGCAGCATGTCCATTCGCTGCACATAGAGCTGCTCATTTTCTTGAATGGTCCGCACATGTTTTTCTAAGGAGCGATAGGCTTGATAGGCTTGACGGTAACTTGCAAGTTCCGCTTTAAAGGCATCATCTCCAAAACCATCCATCAACGCTAAATGTTTTTCTGGCTGCAGCAGCTCTTGATGCTCATTTTGTCCTTGGATATCAACTAAAAACAAGCCGATTTGGCGCAAAACCGACAAGGTAACAGTTCGACCATTCACACGACAAATAGTTTTACCCGATTGAGAGATATCCCGTTGCACGATCAGAACTTCCTCTTCATCAATACCCAGATCTGCGGTCAGCTCTTTGAACTCCTGCTGATTCGGCCATTCAAAAATCCCTTCCAAACGGCATTTTTCTGCGCCTTGACGCAAATAGTCACTGGATCCTCTGCCACCTGCTAGTAAGCCCATCGCATCGATAATGATTGATTTTCCAGCACCTGTTTCACCTGTTAGAGCCGTCATCCCCTCATTAAAAGACAGGTGCAGGTTGGAGATAATCGCAAAATTTTGGATCGACAATTCTAAAAGCATCCCTTGCCTCCTCTTTTATACGTAACGTTGGAAATCCTTGAATAGGTTCTCGGTATCTGCTTCTGTTCTGGTGATCATCAAGACGTTGTCATCATCGTTTAGCGTGCCAAATAATTCTTTGGCATAACGCTTATCGATCAAATTCGCCAAAGCCGAAGCATTGCCAGGCAGTGTGCGCAGGATCACAAATTTGTCCATTCGATCGACAGAAACAAACGCCGTTTTTAGGATTTTATCTAGTTTACCACTCACGTCTTCCGTTGTCTCTTGTGGAATACTATAGCGATAGCCGCCTTTTTGGGAAGGAACTTTCACTAACTTCAATTCCTTGATATCCCTTGATATGGTTGCTTGTGTGACTGAGACGCCGCGATCTTTTAACAACTCGACAAAATCTTCTTGTTTCTGAATATCTTGTTCACTTAACAATCGTGTAATCAAGCGATGCCGTTCTTTTTTTCTCATCTCTTGTTCCTCCTGAATGAATTCCTACTAATTTTATCCTATTTTGCGCAAGAAAGAAAGAGAGCCGACAAGTAAAATGTCCACTCTCTTCCATTCTTTATTTTGGTTGATGAAAGGTCTCATGTGCTGATGCAACAACTTTCGGGATGTCGATCCCTGCTGCGGTGCCTTCTTGCAGGCTTTTCTTTAAATGTACGATAAACTCGATATTCCCTTCGCCACCAGTGATTGGTGAAAAACTTAGGTTTAATACATCGAATTTTGTTTTCTTAGCGAATGCCAGTACTTCCTCCAACACTCGTTCATGGGTTTTGGGGTCACGAACGATCCCATTTTTTCCGACCGCTTCTTTGCCCGCTTCAAATTGTGGTTTGATCAGCGCCATCACTTCGCCATCCGCTACCAAAATATCGTAAAGGGGAGGTAAGATCAGTTTAAGTGAAATAAAAGAAACATCGATCGTAGCGGCTTCAGGAAGACCATCCAGGAAGTCTGTTGGTTTTGCATAACGGAAGTTGACCCGTTCCATTACGATCACTCGCTCATCTTGCCGCAGCTTCCATGCTAACTGATTGTAACCGACATCCAGTGCATAGCTTTTTTTGGCGCCATTTTGCAGCGCCGCATCAGTAAAGCCACCGGTGGAAGCGCCGATATCTAACATGATTTTATCGGTTACGTCAAAATCAAAAACTTTGAGTGCTTTTTCTAACTTGAGACCACCACGAGAAACATAAGGCAGCTTCTTCCCTTTGATCTGCAGCAGTGTATCTGCGGCAATTTTTTCTCCAGGCTTATCTAGGCGCTCATTGTTTTTTTCTTTGTACACCAATCCAGCCATCACTCCTCGTTTGGCTTGCTCGCGGGTCTCAAAGAGGCCTTGCTGGACAGCTAAAACATCTACTCGTTCTTTCTTCATGCGTTCCCTCGAATCTCAAATCGTTCCACAAATGCCAATAAAACATCCGGCGTAAATTGACCGTATTGGCTTAATTGTGCCAGAATTTCTTTGGCTTTGCCCAATTCTTCAGTCAAGGCTTGCTGCGCGCCTGCTAAGCCAAGTAAAGCAGGATAGGTACTTTTCGCCAACTCGTCATCTCGGCGGACAACTTTGCCTAGCTCTTCGGTCGTACTAGTGGCATCTAACAGATCGTCGCGAATTTGAAAGGCTAACCCAATATGCTGGGCAAAGCGATCCAATTCATGCAGAACCTCTTCCGTCTGGTCGGCTAAGACACCTCCGGCAATCACCGCAAAGCGAATCAATTCGCCGGTTTTCCGTTCATGAACAGACATCAGTTCCTCAAGACTAAGAGCTTGGTTTTCCCCTTGAATATCGGCTGCTTGACCGGCGACCATTCCTTGCGTGCCCGCCGCTTTGCTTAACTGCTGCAGCAGCAAGACTTTTTGATTGGCTTCGATTTCCGCCATAGCGACTAATTGAAACGCAGCCGTCAAAAGACCATCTCCAGCTAAAATCGCTAAAGCTTCACCAAAAACCTTATGGTTGGTGGGTTTGCCTCGACGCAGATCATCGTTGTCCATTGCTGGCAGATCATCATGGATCAGCGAATACGTATGCACCATTTCTAGGGCTGCTGCACACTGGTACACCGCGGTATTGATGGGTTTGTGAAAAGCGGCGACTGTTGCTGCCAATAAAAGCGGGCGAATACGTTTGCCGCCGGCTTGGATCGAATACTGCATGCTTTCAAATAATCGTTGATCAGAAGTGTGTTCTTTGACAAAGCGTTCCATGACTTCTTCGATCAATGGGGCGTGTTCTTTTGTGAATTCTGTTAAAGCACTCATTGGTTTTCCTCTTCAAAAGGCACTTCTTCGTTAGATTCTGTCATCATTTTTGTTAAGGACTTTTCCGCTTTACTCAAAGTGTCCTTGCATTGCTTGCTCAAAACCATGCCTTTTTGAAAAGCATCTAACGCTTCTTCCAATGGAACATCGCCTTGTTCCAAACGGGTTACGATTTGTTCTAATTCTTGTAATGATTTTTCAAATGTTGGATTTGCCATGATTAACTCCTTCTGTACTAATAACTTCGACCAGTGCTTGGCCATCTTGGTAATGGATCGTCAGCTGATCTTCTGGCTCGATCGCATCAATCGATTTGATCACCTGCTCATTTTTCGTGGTATAGCTGTAGCCGCGTCCCATGATTTTTAGTGGGCTTAGCAAATCAAGGGATTGGACTGCATTTGCAAATTGATTTTCTTTTGCTGCATAGATATCTTTCATGGCTTTCGTTAAGCGTTGAGAAAGATAGCTGACCTCTTGATTGCTGGCTTGTAATCGCGCTTTTGGTTGTTGTTGTGCCAACCGTGAAATCAATTGCTGTGCCTGGCGATCCTTGTCATAAAGCAAGGTTTGCAAGCCTTGCTGCATCCGCTGCTGCAACTGATCGAGTTTGATGGACTGTGCCTCATACAAGCGCTCTGGTTGTCGAAAAATATACGATCCAATCACTCGCTGATAGCGTTCTTGTTTGTACTGGATCTGGTGCATAAATGCTTGCTCTAATCGGGCTTGTCTTTCTTCGATCCGCAAAATCTCCTCCGACAGCACTGGCACCGCTAATTCAGCAGCGGCGGTCGGAGTTGCCGCACGCACATCCGCCACTAAATCGGCAATCGTCGTATCGGTTTCATGCCCCACTGAAGAAATAATGGGGGTTTTTGCATCAAAAATGGCTCTTGCCACTCGTTCTTCATTGAAAGGCCAGAGGTCCTCGATCGATCCACCCCCACGTCCGATGATCATAGTATCAAAGGTCCCATCGGCTTCGACTCGTTGGATATTTTTCACCACATCGTCCGCAGCTTTATTGCCTTGTACCACGGTTGGATACAAAACGATCTGAGCAATGGGGTAACGCCGCTGTGTCGTCGTGATGATATCTCTGATCACCGCTCCACTAGGACTGGTCAAAACCGCGATGCGTTTCGGGTATTTCGGCAAGGACTGCTTCGGTGCAGAAAATAAACCTTCTGCTGCCAATTTCTGCTTTAATTGTTCATAGGCTTGATAAAGAGCGCCGACACCGTCTGGTTCCATATGATCGATCACCATCTGGTAATTTCCGCTTGCCTCATACAGAGTGATACGCCCAACCGCCATGACTTTCATGCCCTCTTCTGGTTGAAAGCGCAGCTTGTCAAAAGCGCCTTTGAACATGACGGTCGAAATTTTTGCACCATCATCCTTCAAACTAAAGTATTGGTGATTGGGGCGCCGACGAAAATTGGAGATCTCCCCCGTCAAATAAACCCGCTCTAGATACGGATCGACGTCAAACTTACGCTTGATATATTTTGTTAATGCGGTTACCGTTAAATATTCTTGCGCCATTTAGTTTTTCATTGTCTCCTTTGCTGCCTCGATCGTTTGGGCCATCAACATCGTGATCGTCATTGGACCTACACCTCTAGGTACCGGTGTGATATAGCTAGCGATCGGTTCGACTTCATCAAATTTCACATCGCCGATCAACTTGCCGTTGGCATCACGATTCATCCCAACATCAATCACCACAGCCCCTTCTTTTACGAAGTCTTTTGTGACAAAATGACCGCGGCCGATCGCCACGACTAAAATGTCCGCTTGTTTTGCCAACTCGGGCAGATTTTTGGTTTTTGAATGAGCAATAGTCACGGTGGCATTTGCCCCCAAGAGCAAGTGCGCCATTGGTTTTCCGACAATGTTGCTGCGCCCGATCACTAAGGCATTTTTCCCTTCCAATTCGATCCCATACGCAGCAAACATTTTCATGATGCCATAAGGGGTACAAGGAATTCGGTCAGGTACACCTGCGAATAATTTTCCTAAATTGATTGGATGAAAACCGTCGACATCTTTTTCTGGTTTGATGGCTAACAGTACTTTTTCTTCATTGATATGTTTTGGCAAAGGAAGTTGAACCAAAATTCCATGAAAGGCATCATCGTTATTGAACTGTTCGATTTCTGCTAATAATTCTGCCTCAGTAATGGATTCAGGGTAGCGGGCAACACGGGAATTGATACCGATTTTCGCCGCAGCTAGTTCTTTATTTTTCACATAAGTCTGACTCGCTTTGTCTTCTCCAACAAGCAAAACAACTAATCCCGGTGTCACACCCTGCTCTTTTAGTGTTGCTGTCTCTGAAAGAAACGCTGCTTGCATTTTTTCAGCCAATTCTTTTCCATTGATCAATGTACCCATTCTGACAACTCCTCCAACCTGATTATACTGACTTATTTTGTAAAAAGAAACGCACCAATCGTTTGTCGATATGCTTCTTCATGTTTTCTATCATAGCATTTTCTGAAAAGAAAAACACCGTCTAAGGCTCCCTTTTTTCGGAAAAAACGAGGGTAAACCGACAAAGTGCGTGCAAAAAAACCGAACGATCAAGCAGGACCGTCAAAACAAGGCGGTTGCTCATAAATCGTTCGGTTTCTGACTCGATCGAAAAAAAGCTGATCTCTTTTGATCGATCGTGTTAGGGCTGAAAATTACTCACTTACTTGGTTGGTTTTTGTTTCTAGCTCTTGATTGACTGTCGATAAAATACCGTTGACAAACTTTCTGGACTGATCGTCACTAAAGGTTTTCGCTAATTCGATCGCTTCATTCAAAGCCACACGATTCGGCACATTATCCACATAGATCATTTCATACAAAGCAATTCGTAAAATCGTCACGTCCATTTTTGATAAACGCTGGATTTTCCAACCGGCTTTTAAATGACTTTGAATGACTTCATCCAAGGCTTCTTTGTAATGACAAACACCTGCCACTAATTGATCTAAATAAACAGGCACAAAATGCTCTTGTTCTTCATCGATCAATTCATGGTGTTCCAACTCGATGGCATGCATGATGGCATCTTGTTTCGTTAAATCTTTATTAAAGTCTAGTGGAAATAAAGCTTGTAACGCCATTTTCCGTATTTCATGCCGTGATAATTCTTTACTCATTTTCTTCCTCATCGTTTCCAAATAATTCTTCGATGTCTGGTAAATCTACTTTTTCTGGCACGACTGCCACAACATGAACATTTACTTCAGCCAGTTGCACATCTGTCATAAATAAGACTTGCTGTTTGACCCGCTCTTGGATCTCCATTGCCACTTTAGGCACTGACATCCCATAAGTGATATAGCAGTAGATATCCACTTTGATCCCTGTTTCATCGATCGTTAAGTAGACTCCTTTGCCATGAGCTGCACGACCTAGTAATTCAGTGACACTGTTTGCCAGTGTTCCTCGCATCCCATAGACACCTTCCACTTTAGAAGCAGCGATCCCAATAATGATCTCGATCACTTCTGGCGCGATGACGATCTCGCCTAATTCAGGACTTGCATTTAATACAAGGTTTTTATCTTCATTCATACGTTTTTGCCTCCATTCTAAACAGCTGTACCGTATTGTTTGTAAAAAAATCGCTCGTTTTTTCCGATTGAAGCAAACCAACGCTTGATTCAATCAATAACATCCATGGCACAGTGTTTCTTCTCGCTCTAAGTTTATCATTTTCTGCACTGAGAATCTATAATAACCCACTATTCTCAATGAATTTTCTGAAAAACAAGGTCGATGAATCAGAGAATGATCAATTCTTTCGGTGAATGGGTCAACACTTTATTGCCAGTTTCGGTGATCAAAAGATCATCTTCGATACGAACGCCGCCAATTCCTGGAAGATAGATTCCTGGTTCATCTGTAATGACGTTTCCGACAACAAATGCTTTATCAGCGCGGAAGGATACATTTGGTCCTTCGTGGATCTCTAAACCAATCCCATGACCTGTTGAATGACCAAAGGCATCTCCGTAGCCAAAGGAAGCAATGTGATCCCGAGCGATCGCATCTAGTTCAATTCCGGTCATTCCAGGTTTTGCTGCGGCCAAGACTTTTTCTTGCGCTTCAAGTACGATTTGATAGATTTCCTTCAATTTATCGCCAGGATCTCCTACTGCAAAGGTTCTAGTCATATCAGACACATAGCCTTGATAGTAACAGCCAAAGTCTAACGTGATCAGATCGCCTTGTTCGATCACTTTTTCACTGGCAACCCCATGGGGCATTGCTGAACGCAGCCCACTAGCAACGATCGTTTCAAAAGATACGCTTGTGGCACCTAATGAACGCATAAAGAAATCTAACTGATTCGCCACTTCGATTTCTGTCATTCCTGGGCGGACCATTTTCAAAATATGTTCGAATCCTTGATCAGCGATATGGCAGGCTTGTTGGATCAATGCGATCTCTTCCTCATCTTTGACTTCCCGCAAAGCCTCGATCATACCCGATACAGGGGCAAGGGATGATTCCTCGATCAAGTCTTCTAAGACGGAGTATTCAGCAAAGCTGACGAAACTTTCTTCAAATGCTAAGACATTGATTTCTTCCTTTTGGCAGATAGTTGCAACTTCTTCAAAAATCGGTCCGCTATTTTTTACGATCTCAAAACCTTGAGCTTGGGCAGCTGCTTGCTCTGTATATCGGAAATCTGTTACAAAAAAAGCTTTGTCCAACGTAATGACTGCTAAACCAGTTGTCCCAGTAAAGTTAGTCAAGTAACGCAAATTGTATGGGCTGGTGATCAAGAACCCATCAATCGAATCTTTTCTCATTGCTTCACGTAATTTTTCAACTCTTAACATGTATCGTTCCCTACTTTCTTGTTCTATACGATAGTATTATAACAAACTTCCAGAAAAAGCGGAAAGCAAGCGAAAAGTTTTCTAAAAAATGAACCTTCAGAAACTTGGGACCTCAAGTTATCAAAAAGACCATCTAGAAAACTAGACGGTCTTTGCTCTACAATTCTTCTCCATTGCTTTCAATTACTTTTTGATACCAATAAAAGGAGCTCTTTTTGATGCGTTCCCTGGTTCCTTTACCATAATCATCTAAATCAACATAAATATACCCATAACGTTTGCTCATTTCTGCAGTGGAAGAGCTGACTAAATCTATAGGTCCCCAGCTCAAATAAGCAAGAATATCAACACCGTCCTTGATACATTCTTTTAGTTGTACAATATGTTGTTTCAAATACTCAATACGATATTGATCTCGAATGGTTCCGTCTTGTTCGATTGTATCGATTGCACCTAAGCCGTTTTCGGCAATCATGAGAGGAACTTGATAGCGGTCCCAGTATTGAGATAAGCAATTGTAAAAACCTAAAGGATCTGCTCGCCATTCCCATGCAGTGGGCTTCAAATATGGATTTTGTTCACCATCAAATGGTGCCATCGTATTTTTGGATGCGTCGACGATACGTGAATAATAGTAAGAAATCGCTAGAAAATCCATCGTATTCTCTTTTAGTAATGGCAGATCTGCCGGATGCATCTCGATAGAAAACCCTTGATCTTTAAAATAGCGCAACGCAAATTCTGGATATGTTCCTCGCAATTGGACATCAGTAAAATAGTACTGCATACGGTTTTTTTTCATCGTTAAGACTATATCCTCTGGTTTGCAGCTAGCCGGATAAAATGTTGCATCTGCGACCATTGTTCCTAGTTTAGCATCTGGATCAATTTCTCGCCCTAATTCGATAACTTTGGCTCCAGCTACAAACTGATGATGTACCGCCTGATACATCAGTTGTTCCATATTATCAGATTGGTCATCATAAATACCTAAACTACCAAACTGAACGGTTGGTACCAAATTGATTTGATTACAGATAATCCAATATTTAACTTTTCCTTTGTATCGACTTAGTAATACTTTTGCGTAGCGTACGAAAAAATCGATTACTTTACGATTTGCAAAACCACCATATTCTGTCACCAGATGAAGCGGCATATCATAATGGCTCATTGTTATAATTGGTTCCATACCGCAACTGATAATTTCGGCTATCAGATCATCATAAAATTTTAACCCAGCTTCATTTGGCCGCATTTCATCGCCATTAGGGAAAATTCTTGACCAAGAGATACTTGTTCGAAATGCTTTTAATCCCAGCTCTTTCAACAAGGCAAGATCTTTTTTATACGTGTGGTAAAAATCAATTCCCAACCGTTTAGGGTAATAGTTGGTACAATCTGTTGAAGCAAACTTTATCTCAGCTAATGTCCCGCCGCCTTCTTTTTTTATGTTGCTTCTATTTAATTCAGGATCAAACGCATGAATATCAGAAGTTGATAAACCGCGTCCATCTTTGTCAAAAGCACCTTCAATTTGGCAAGCTGCAACTGCTCCGCCCCATAAAAAATTTTTTGGAAAACTTTTTTTTGTCATTCTTCTCCTCCTAAATGATTCACAATCATAAATTTTCTCCATTAGACTGGATAACCTTTTGATACCAATAAAAAGAGTCTTTCTTGATACGAGCGCAATCTTTCGGATCATCATCAGTCCGATCAACATAGATAAAACCGTAACGTTTTTTGACTCCGTTACTTGTGGACAGTAAATCCAACGCTGACCAAGGGCAGTAAGCCCAGACCTCAACCCCTTTTTCCATTGCTCTCTTTATCGCTTTAATATGGTCTCTTAAATAGGAGATGCGGTACTCATCATGCACTTTTCCTTCTGGAGTAAGTTCATCGAATGCTCCTAAGCCATTTTCTGTAATCATCAAGGGTTTATTATAACGAGTATAAATATCTCTGAACGCATATTCTAATCCAAATGGATCAATCGCCCAATCCCAATCAGTTGTATCAAGATGGGGATTTTTACACATTTCGTAAAAACCAGGATGTGTTTCAAAACCAGAAATCTCTCCTTTTTTTCCAGAAAGATTAACGCCGCTGTATCGTATTGCTTTCCCTGACTCCTTAGGGCAAGCTTTTGCACATTCACTTGCATAATAGTTTAATGCAAGAAAATCTGAATATCCTTCTCTAATTAAGTCCATATCCCCTGGCTCAACAATTGGTGCCAAGTGATTTTCTTGGAGTTAAGTCATTGCCGACTCTGTATAAATGCCTTTGAAATAAATATCTAAGTAGAAAGCATTTCTTAAGTCATGGGCATTTAAAGCAGCCAATACGTCTTCTGGTTTAGATGTAAGAGGATAAATCGGTGCATACCCTAAAGCAGCTCCTACTAATCCGTCGGGCACTAAATCATGCACCAATTTACAGGCCGTCGCATGTGCAAGGTTCATATGATGGTTGATTTGATAACGCAACTGATTTTGTGACTGAAGCTCTTTCGGGATATAACATTTTTGTGTCCAATACTGGACGATAATGCTCTGTTCATTAATAGTCGTCCAATACTTAACTTTATCTTTAAACTCGTTGATAACAAACTTCGCATAATATTCAAAATCTGCAACAATTCGTCTATCCAGCCACCCTTGATACTTTTCGACAAGAGCCCATGGTAAATCATAGTGATACAGTGTAACGATTGGTTCTATTCCATAAGTTAAAAGCTCATCAATCAATTTTCGATAAAACTCAATTCCTTTTTCGTTTACTTCGCCAACACCATCAGGAAAAACTCGAGACCAAGAAATTGAAAATCGGTAGGTTGAAAACCCCATTTCTGCCATCAATGCAACATCTTCTTTGTAATGATGATAATGATCACTCGCGATCTCTGCAGAAGCAAACCCCTTTTCTTCAAAGCTTTTTTCATTGATCACATCTTGCTGAGATGCTTTTTTGCCATCTAACAATGCCGCGCCTTCCACTTGATAAGCACTCGTGGCTGCGCCCCATAAAAAATTTTTTGGAAATTGTTTCATTCTTTTTGCCCTCTTTCAACTATTCTCAAAATATCAATCATCTCTTTTGTCATCTTAACTTCGGAATTAATTGTCATTAAGGTGTCCTGTGCATGAACAAACAGTAAAAATATCTCATAATAGTGTCCGTTGGCTTCTTTTTGAATAACTTCTGTTTGTGCTTTATGTGCTAACACGATTTTTTTTTCAGCTTCAAAAAGCTTTTTTTCTGCAGCAGAAAAATCAAATATTTTTGCCATTTTCATTGCATCAACTAATAGATTTCTAGCATCTCCGGCATGAATAATGATTTGCATAGCTATTGGTATTAGTTCATTTTCGTATTGCTCTTCCATAAACTTGCTCGTCTCCAATCCCTAAATTTCTAGTTCTACTGCTTGTGATTCTTCTATGAGCTTTTCTTTTTCATAAGCTTTAAAAAATGGATACCAGATAACCAAATATAAAATAAATAAGAGTACCCACCACAACACAGCTCGTAAATCTTCTGTTACCATCACACTTGAGATCGGCGCAGGCACTTGTCCGACTTGGATCATTTTAGAAGGGATGTTGAGTAAGCCAGTGCTCATCAGAAACCAAACATACAACGCTCCGACAATAGAGTTTATCCAAGCTGGAAGCATCAACAGCGGATTGAATACCACTGGAGCCCCAAACATAACTGGTTCGTTAATATTGAAAATTGACGGGGCAAGAAAGACACGACCTAAAGTTCTCAGCTGCTTGGATTTTGAGAAGCACATCAAGATATTCAGACCTAATGTTGCACACATACCACCCATTGTGATAAACGCTAGCGTAAAAACCGCTTCACTTGTTGCAATATTTTGAGCCACTCCTCCTGCAGTAGCAGCCTCGATGTTTTCTTGGATACCTGCTAGAAAAATTGGTGTGGTAACTGCACCAAAAAGCCAACTTGAAATCCCCATCGTATAGAAGAATGCCGGAACAAAACAGATTAATATAAACCCAGGTAAGGTTTGTCCTATTGAGGCAACTGGTTGAAAAGCAGCTAATATCACTTCAAAGAGATTCACATGAAGAACATTCACCAAAACCATTGTAATTCCTAGAGCAATAACGTTCGGCACAATGGTGTTTATCCAACCAGTCACAAAGTCGGGTACACTGCTCCCTTCCATGAAACGAACCTTAGCCCATAAATGGAACACGAGCGATACAAAAAGACCGATAACCATCCCAACAGCAATTCCAGATGGTCCCAAGTTTCCCAGAAAGGCAGATAAACTATCTGTATTTTCTTCTTGTGGAATGACCGCCATCAATAATACGCAGACTGAAGTAATGCCCGCATTGGTAATATAAAACGGATGGTTAAGTTTCTCCATACACTGATTTGCCATCATGAAAGCGACAATTAATGAAATCAGTCCAAAGCTAAAATTTAAAATCGGAGAAAGATCAGGTAATGCTGGAAAAAACGATACAAACACATTATAAAAATAGATAAGTGACCCGGTTAAAATAAATGGAATGATTTTTTGCATACTGCTTGAAAGAGCAGCCAGCCAAGGCTTTGAGAAAAAAGTGTTCATGGTTGGGGCAAACGAATTCGTCAGCCAATTCATAAATTTTTTCATATTCATAACTTCCTTTTTTAGTTTCAGTAAAAACAGATATTTTGCCTTTTAGAAACGATCAACTCTTGCGCTCATTGATTTTATGAAGAGCAATATCCAGAAGTTTTTCTCCATTTAACTGCGCGTATACATCTTGCGGGATTACCACAACAGGAACATTGTAGGGGGATGCCAATGCTTCATATTTTGATAATTCACTTGCGTAATGCGGGCCAATCATCAAAATGTCAATAGATGATAAATAATCATTCACTTCTGTATAACTCCTTGCCTCTACATTTAAGGATAATTTTCTTTTCTTTGCAGTCTTACGGGCGTTACTAGCAAGAAATCCACTCGACATTCCAGCTCCACAACATAGAAGTATTTTTAAATTAGTCATATTTATTCCTCCTTCTTGATAGCTCCACTATAGGAAATATGTACTACGACCTTCAACCGAACTTTTTCACTTTAAAGGGCAAGGAATCTTCTAAGCATTTTCCCATTAAGGGGCAAAAGTACGCTTGACGCAGCTTTCCAATTCTAACTATAGTTAGAATTAAATGAAGAAAGGAACGGGAGCATCATGATTAATGAAAAACAGCAAGAATTGCTGAAATACCTCAGCAATGAAAACCGAATTGTAACCAGTATTGAGTTAGCAAATGCTCTAAATATTTCAACAAGATCAATTAAAAATTATGTATCTCAACTAAATACACTCTTTGAAAGTAAAATTATCATCTCTTCAAGAAACGGTTATCTACTCAGCAATCATTCGCTTATTCCAAGTTTATTAGCGCAAACTAATCAACAGATTCCCCAATCCAATGAAGATCGATCCTTTTATATAATTAAGCAGCTAATTTTTCATTCCTCAGCTGAACTACATTTATTTGATTTATGTGAATCACTTTGCATCAGCTATTCGACACTTAAATCATTACTGACAAAAATGAACACAATGTACAAAACCTACAATGTTAAATTTACATCTAACAATGATTGTTTACAGATCATTGGCGATGAAAAGGACAAACGAAAACTCATTCGCTATGTCATAAGCGAAGAATCAGGCAACAGTTTTACGGACATTACACAAATTAAACATTGTTTTCCTGACTTTGATACCGATGCTTTATACAGTATTATTAAAGATGTCTTTAAAAATCATAATTACTATTTAAACGATTTTGCTCTCTCAAATCTGCTATTCCATCTTGTGATCATGATTACTCGGAAATATCAAGGTAACCCATTACGCTCTAATGAATATTTACTGCCAACAATAACTGAACAAGAACAAAACTTACTGGATGATTTATATCTTTCTATAGAAAAAAAATTTGATATTCATTTAAATCCTTATGAATTAGCAGAACTGTCAATTTTATTTCGAGCAAACGCCAATTATTCATTGTCTACGACAAAACAAGAAGTGACTGAGCTGATTGGAACGGAAATTCTTTCTTTGACTAATCGCTATGTGCAAGATATCAACACAATGTATATGATTGATCTTTCAAGTGAAGATTTCACCATACCGTTTTCACTCCATATCAAAGGACTGCTTTTTCGATCAAGAAATCAGCGTTTCACCAACAATCCAATGGCTGACTATATCAAGTTGAATAGCCCGATAATTTTTGACATGGCTATATATATTAGTTTGGATTTAATGGAATCCTACGAAGTAATTATCAATGAAGATGAAACTGCTTTTATCGCTATGCATATCGGTGCTGAAATCGAACGCCAAAATAAAAACAAATCGAAGATCCCGGTTATTTTGCTGTGCCCTGATTATCATTCATTGCGTACTAATCTTTTGAATACGTTATTACTTGATTTTGGCAACCAAATAAACATTGTCCACAGTATTCAATCTGAGGAAGCTTTGCAATCACTTAAATCAGAGGTATCCGAATGTCGACACTATATGATCATCAGTACGATTCCAGTCACAAGGATCAAAAGCGATACCATCGTTCATATCTCTCCATTTAACCTTCATGAACAGTATGATCTGATTCAAGAAGCCATCCTAAAAAACCAAAATAATTATAAAAACCAGAAATTAAGAGAACATTTTGACGAGTTTTTCGAGAGCGATTTATTTGTGACAAAATCAAGCATGAAAAACAAAAATCAAGTTCTTTCACTTCTTTGTAGACGTTTGGAAGAAAAGGGATATGTCGATCCTGCTTTTGAAAAACAAGTCTATCGAAGAGAAGAAGCTGCTGCGACTGCTTTTCAAAATATTGCCATTCCTCATTCAGTACAGATGGATGCAATAAAAACTAGTATCGCTGTTACTATTTCCAAGACAGGAATCCGCTGGGGGAAACACACGGTTTATTTAGTTTTGTTAATTGCGATCAATAAAGCAGACAAACAAACGTTTCGTGAATTATATGAATCGCTGATTGCGCTTTTTAACGACCAGCCTACAATTCAGGAAGTTCGTAATTGTCAATCATTTGAAGATTTCAAAAAGTTAATATACAGTCGCATAGATGTTTACAAATAATCATTTTCCTGTAATTAAGAAAATTTGGACAACAAAAAAACCTGATTTCAAACAGCAGACATACCAATGTATGACTGGTTGAAATCAGGTTTAGTCTTTCATGCAATTTGGAGTATATTTAGATCATTTTTACTCCGTTTTACTAGATTATCTTTTACGTCCCAAAAAGAACGATACGACTGCCACGAAAATGACCGCGCCGATAATCGCTGGCACGATAGCCATTCCTGCTACTTGCGGTCCCCAAGTGCCAAAAAGGCCTTGACCAATCGATGCGCCTACAAGTCCCGCAACGATATCAAAAATACAACCGCGTTTTTCGCCTGCAATGGCACCACCGATTGAACCGATGACCGCTCCAACGATCAATGTCCATAAAAAGTGCATACTAACCCCTCCTAAACTTTCTTATAAAAAGGGTACCATATTGAGAATCAATTGGAAAAATATATGCTCTCTTGTTATTTTCTGCGAGTGAAGGCTCGTTTCAATACATCAAAAAAGCCTAATGAATGCACCATATGGTCTGGATCGACGTATTCACGAATCGCTCGCAAGACTTTTTTTGGTTCTTTTGAGGAGAAGGTATACGTGCCATTCTTTTTGGTGCGGATCGCATAGCGTGGTATCCAACGGCCTTTGAACATGACCGAAGCGATCACATAGTCGACATCTTCCCATGGGATCTGAATAAACTTGCGTTTGTCACGGTCATTGTAAAACTCAAAGGCTTTATCGCCGATCATGATTTTGCCGTACTCATTGATCCCTAAAAAAGACGTAGCATCGATCGTCAAATCCACTTTTGTATTAAGAGATTGTACCATTTGCGCTTACTCCATTCTATATCGTCTTATTATCTTATTATACGTCTTTGCAGCAGGTTTGGCGAATAAATAAAAAGGTACTTGGGTTGCCCCAAGCACCTTTCGTTGAAAAGATTATAACAATCCGATCAAGTGTCCACCGATACCGACTAAGAATAGACCGATAATAATGATGATTGGAGAAACTTTTTTCTTCAATAACCACATACATAATAAAGTAAGCAATAGTGCAGCTAGACCAGGAATCAATTGATCCAAGTTGTTTTGCAATGTTGTTACTTTTGTATCAGTCAACGCACGGCCTTCAGCAACTTGTTGGAAGGCTTGTTGCAAACCAGCAGAGCCAGAAGGCAAGTTCGCCCAATCGACATAAGCACCTTCATCAAGCGGTACGCTTGAGACAACTGGCGCAAATGAGATCGATACCCAACGCTGAACGAGTGACCCTAATACGAACATCCCTAAAATTGAAGCACCTTTTGTTACATCTTGCAACAATCCGCCTGAAAGGTCATCAGTGATTTTTGAACCAGCACGGTAGCCGAATTCTTGTGTGTACCACATAAATGCCCAACGGATGATGTTCCATGCAACGAAGAAGATGATTGGACCTAAGATGTTTCCAGCTAAAGCAAGAGAAGCACCTAGAGCACCTAACATCGGACGTACAGTAAACCAGAACACAGGGTCACCGACACCGGCTAAAGGACCCATCATCCCAACTTTTACCCCTTGGATCGCTACGTCATCGACAGGCGCGCCATTGGCACGTTCTTCTTCTAACGCTAACGTTACCCCTAAGATTGGCGATGCGATATATGGGTGAGTGTTAAAGAATTCTAAGTGACGCTTCAATGCAGCGGCACGGTCTTCTTTTGTTTTGTATAATTTTTTGATTGCTGGAATCATTGAGAATGCCCAACCACCATTTTGCATACGTTCATAGTTCCATGAACCTTGAATGAAGGTAGAGCGCCATGCTACGGCTAAACGATCTTTTTTATTTAATTGAATTTTTTCTGCCATTTTTTTCTCCTCCTTCGATTCTAATAGTCATTCAAGATATCGCCTAGAGGGTCGCCAGTGTTGCTGCCGCCGCCTCCATTTGATGATCCGCCCATTTTAGTTAGGTTCAAGTAGATCAATGCGATTGCTACTGCCAAAGCACCGATAGCAATCAATGTCAATTGAGAAATAGCTGCGATAACGAAACCGATAATGAAGAATGGCCATACTTCACGAGTTGCCATCATGTTGATAACCATTGCATAACCAACGGCAACGACCATACCACCACCGATAGCCATACCATCAGTTAACCATGCAGGCATTGATTCTAAGAAGTTTTGAACAGTTGCAGCAGGAATTGCCAACAATGCAGCTGCAGGAATCGCAATACGAACCCCTTGCATACATACAGCGATCACATGCCACATTTCGATTTTACGAATGTTGCCTTCTTCAGCAGCAGCATCCATAAAGTGAACGATTGGCACAGCCAATGTACGAACGATCATTGTCAAGAACAAACCAGCAACAGCTAGAGGGATCGCAACGGCAATCGCTGTATCAACACCAGCAGTTCCTTGTCCACCTAAAACTAAAATAATTGCAGATGCAACAGACGCCAATGCAGCATCAGGTGCAACAGCGGCACCGATATTTGCCCATCCAAGTGCGATCATTTGTAATGATCCGCCCAAAATGATACATGCTTCCAAATTACCGGTCACTAAACCGATCAAAGTACACGCGACTAGCGGTTGATGGAATTGGAATTCATCCAAGATTCCTTCCATACCAGCTAAAAAGGCAACGAGTACTACTAATACCATAGATATAATAGTCATGATAGACCTCCTATTTAGTTGAATACGTTTCTATTTATTCGCCAATTCATTTTTGGCTTTGCGTAAGATTTCGTCCATGTTGTCTCGAGAGTCATTTGGCACTTTACGCACATCAAATTTGATGCCGCGTCCTTTTAGATCTTCAAATGTCTTCACATCGTCCGTACCCATCGACAATACTTTACTTACAACAACTTTCCCAACAGAGTGAGCCATTGAACCAACGTTCACTTCAGTGATGTCAACGCCGCCTTCAACTGCACGCAATACATCTTGTGGGTTTTCAAATAATAGTAAAGCTTTCGTATTCCCGAAACGAGGGTCTTTAGAAACTTCGATCATTTTGTCCACTGGAATGACGTTCGCTTTTACTCCTGGAGGAGCTGCTTGTTCGATCAGTTTTTTACGCAAATCATCTTTTGCCACTGCATCAGAAACAACGATGATCCGAGATGGATTGACTGATTTTGTCCAAGCTGTAGCGACTTGACCATGTAGCAAACGAGAATCCACACGCGCAAGCACGATTTTGATTTTGCCATCGCCTAGAACGGTTCCCGGAGGAAGTGATCCTTTAGGTTGATCGTCTTGCACAGCTTTTGGTGCTGTCGCTTCTTCTGGTTCAAGCTCTTCTGGTTTGACCTTAACCCCTTCTTTAGCTGTTTCAACGATGTGCGCAGCGATTTCATGCGCAGTGTTCATTGAAAAACGTGAAGCATAGGCTTCGATCACCATTGGTAAATTCATACCAGCAACGATTGCCCATTTGTCTTTGTGATCTTCAAACAAGCTGTTTGCTTGGTTGAAAGGAGTACCACCCCAAAGATCAACTAAGAATAATACTTCTTCTTGATCGTCAAATGTAGCAATTGCTTCTTGCATTTTTGCCTTGATGTCATCTGGACCTTCACTTGGCATCAATGTAACAGCTTTAACATTTTCTTGTTCGCCGAAGATCATTGAACCAGATTGCAAAATGCCGTTAGCAAATTCTCCATGACTTGCTAGGATAATTCCTACCATCTTTTTACCTCCTATATCAAAATTGAAAAATGTGACACGAATACGAAAGAAAAAACAACATCGAAAAAATTAAGGGTGACTACCTTCTTTTTCCAAAATATCCTTCAAAAAGATTTTACGATCAGCTGGAACTTTGCGTATCTCTACTTCTATGCCTTGATTTTGCAAATAAAGCAGCGAAGCAAGATCTTGATCATTGACTGACACGAAATTAGTGATCATCCGTTTTCCCATTGAAAAGCTCATGCCGCCGATATTGACGGAACGAATGTCAATGCCTCCTTTGACCAGAGTCACGACATCTTGAGGGTTGGTAAATAATAACATGACTTTTTGCGTATTAAATAATGTGTTATGCGCCACCTCAAGCATTTTTGCTACTGTCACCACATTGGATTTGATTCCTGGTGGAGCAGCTTCTTTCAAGAGAAACTTCCGTAATTGGTCATTTGCGACCTCATCACTGACCACGATGATTCGATTGATACCAGTCATTTTCGACCAAGCTGTGGCGACCTGACCATGAATCAACCGATCGTCGATTCGGGCAAGACGTATATCCATTCCCATTGTGCAAGCCTCCTACATCCATCGATCCGCTTTTCATATTGAGGATCTGTTCTTTTTTCAATCACCTCCTGTATCCACTTATATAGAAGCAAGAAGCGTGCCAAGTTTTTTCGATACACTATTCTTGAAAAAACCTTAAGAATCAGCATTCGGACAATACACTAAAAAAGATACACTAAAAAATACTGTATCTTTTTTAGTGTATCTGTATTATTTGCAGGATTTAAAAATACATTTCTTTTTCGTGATGGTTTTTGATCAGCTCCAGCAGGTAATACTCTTCTGTCTTCGGCACTTCGATATTCATCAAGCGCGAAAATGATTGGACATGCACATGCAATTGGCCATAAAGAGGATTCTCCTCCATCGCTGCTAAATCAACTTCAGAAACAGTCAATGGTTGACGCAATAAGATCCGCTCCAGCATACCTGCGCCATGCATCACAAAATTGATCTGAAAGCCTTGCTGCGCCCCTACCAAATCCAAATCGTGAATGATCTCTTCGCCAAATTTCCACAACGGCTCTACCACTTTTTTCGCATTGATATAGGTAAAGTTTTCCTCTAAATACCGAACACAGATTTCCTTTGCCTGCCGATCATCTAGCTGCACTTCATCTTCAAAACTCAAATCGTTTTCCAATAAGATATCATCCAACAAAAGATCAACATCTTGGTCGATAAAACGTTCTAATGAAATAAACGGTGCATCGATATGCGGATCAATGATCCCCGTTGCGGCAATCAGCCGGTAGCGCTGTTGAATCTGATCCAAGTCCGTTCTCAGATCCGCCACCGATAAGGTCACTACGTCAACATTTTGATTTTGGCGTTTTGACAATGAGCTTTGGATCAATTCTTTGATGCGCTGCGCTGTCCCTTTCCCCGAAGCGCAGACCGCTAAAATCGCTTTAGGGTGGTGGTTTTGTGTCACTGGTTCTTCTACAGTGACCGCTCCATATCCGCGGAACTTCCGTAATGAATCATAGAGCTGATCGAGGTCCGTGCCGATCACTGACGCTTTACGGACCGTCTCGAGGACGATGGAGGTAGTCACCATATCGACTGTTCGAACAGCCACACCCGTTTCTCGCTGGATTTCATTATTAAATGTCGCTAAGGACCCCATATCGACTAAGAGGATCACCCCACTGCCGTCATTGACTGCTCGTACACTATCCACGATTTTTTTCAACGCCACAGCCGGTGGCATATCTAATGGCATGTCCACCGCTGTCACTTGATCGACTTCCAGCAACTGTTTGACCACTTGTACCATGCTACTGGCTGTGCTGTTGCCGTGGGCTGCAACGACGACGCCAATTTTCCCAGAGGAATGTGTCGTACGCAGTGAAACCAATAGAACTGCCAAGTAATAGGATTCACTTTCAGGAATCGCCACGTGAAAGCTGTCGCCGATGAAGTCGCGGACTTCTTTGGCAACTTCGAACTCTTGGGGGTAATCCGCCACCATTTGACGAATGTTGTCGTTGGTTTGCCGTTCTTCTCCCAAATGGATTTTTTTCAAAAAAGAACTGATATGCAGACTCATCGCGTAAATAAAGTTTTGCTGGAAATCGTAATTTAACCGTTTCCGAACCATCTCATAAATTTGATTTGTTACACTGATCACTTTCTGATCGACAAATTCACTTAGTTTATTGACAGAATTAAAAGAGAATCCGTGATCTTTATAAAAAGATTTTAAATGAACATTGATATCGGTTGAAATAAAATGATTGATTGCTTCTTGATCCAAACCATCTGCTTTTAATAAGGCTGCTTTATCCCCGATGATGTCGTAGAGATTGTAAGGCAATTCATAGGAATCTGATTGAATATTGTTTAAGTTTTGATTCGGTTGAATGCTGATCTTCGGTTCAAGGATCTTAGAAAGCTCCGCCAGCTCATTGCGGCGATTCCCCAAAACGATCAATCCTGAACGAATCCCTTCTGGCAAATCGATCAAATCGATCTCAATCTCATCTTGTTGCATATGATTCAAAAAGCCCCGAGCACAGACGAGCTGGACATTGGATTTCAATTGACCGATATTCCCAAAACTGACACTGCCGATCAACGCTTTGACTACATCTTCTGTCAAGGTGATCGTCCGCTGAATCCGGGACGCCTCTTGCCCGACTAACACCCGAACGAGATCGACTTTTTCTGATGCGGGTCGTTTCTCAAAGAAGGGCAGTTGAATATTGATAGGAATGCGTCGGGTAAAGGTATCTAATAGCGTTGAGTTGGGGTCTTCGGTAGTCGCTCCAACGATTCGGACATTCGCTTGATGATTTTTGCCCGTCTCCCCTAAGCGACTAAACGTTCCATGGTCCATAAAGTAAAAAATCATTTCTTGCCCTTCTGGCGGTAATCGATGGATCTCATCGAGAAACAACATACTCTCATCCGCTTGATCAATAATACCGATCTTCTCTTGATCGGCACCCGTAAATGCCCCCCGTACATAACCAAACAAATGGCTCATCAAAAGCTCTGGGTTATTTGCATAGTCGGCACAGTTAAAGACGATCAATTCTTTGTCATCGGCAATTACTTGATTGCTTTTGGCAAACTGGAACATTGCATGGGCAAAGTAGGTTTTCCCAGAACCAGTAGGCCCTGTGATCAAGCAGTTTAGCCCTTTTGGCGGATACAAGATCGCTGCTTTCGCCTGCTCAACGGCATTTTTCATACTTCCGTTGGCACCGATGATCGTCGCAAAAATATCTCGGTCAGAGGGTTTTCCTTGTACCCGTTGAGGGAAGGCTTTTTCTCTTTGCGGGCGACTTTCTTTGTAGCTTGGCACATACTTTTCCCTACTGCTGGGATCGACCCCTGCCGCCCAGTAGCGAACAGGCCGCGAGTCGCTTTTTTCGACGCGCCCTTCTTTGACAAGCTTATTTAAATCCTTACTGGCATTACTGCGCTGAATGGCTAAATGATCGGCAACTTCTGAAGTAGACAACCCTTTCTTTTCCCCTAAGCCGCTCATCGTATTTTCGACGATATATTGATAAATCCGTTCGATTCGCTTGCCCAACAGCTTCGCCTCCTTGTTTTTTCCACTTGAATACTTTACTCATTTTTCTATAAAAAAGCAACTTTTTTTCCGCACAGAAAAAGCAAAATACTTTGTTCGAAAGAGCAATAGAACGTCCTATCACATGCTACTCTCAGCATAAAGCATTTTGCCAAAAAAAGATATTCAAAAGTCAGGATGCGTTAGGCTTTTTCATTGGGAATGAACGCTGGTACCTTCTCAGGAAACCATTGCAGTTCTTTTTGCATCCAAATCACATCGTGCCATTGATTGAACTTATAGCCGACCTGCGCAAAATCAGCAACTTTCCGATACCCAAGCTTCTCATGAAAAGCCTCGCTTTGTTGATTGCCTCCTGTAATACATGCAGTCAGATTGACCACGTTTTGCGCTTTTAATTTTTCTTCAAGCGCTTGATAAAGAGCGGTGCCGAGCCCTTTTGCTTTGGCATCCGGTGCTAAATAAACGGTTACTTCAACGGTCCAATCATACGCCGCCCGTTCTTTATAGGCTGACGCATAGGCATAACCGACGATTTCACCACCCTCTTCTGCAACGAGATACGGGTAGCGTTTCAAGGTCTTGGCGATGCGTTCCGCGAACTCTTGAACCGATGGTACCTCCGTTTCAAAGGTAATCGGTGTATTTTCTACATAATAAGCATAGATTGCTGTCAAGGCTTGGGCATCTGCAATCGTGGCAGAACGTATCGTCATAGAACCCCTTCTTTCAGTAAATTTTTTCCCAGTATACTCTTTCTGAATAAAAAAAACAATCCGCTTTTGACGGATCGTTTCCTAGTTATAAATGATTTAGCGGGCTTTTTCAGCTCCGCAATACACGGTAAGATGTTGCGGCAGCACCGCTACTGTGATCGGCAATTCCGGCCCTGGATCACCATCGACATTCGTTTCGATCGTTGCCCCATCCGTCAAACGAATCGCAGCTTTATCAAAAGTTTGATAACCAAGAACATCATTTGATTCCGTAACTCCTTTGAGAAGCTCAGGCACACTTTTGACAGTTTCCCAAAGATTCGTATCCTTCAAGTAGATCAGATGTAATTTGCCGTCATCGGTACTCGCTTTAGGCAAAAGAGATTCGAAACCGCCGATCGTATTGGATGAACCAACGATCATCGTACTGCTTTCAACCTCGATTGTCGTTTTTTCGCCATTATTTTCGGCGGTCACTTCAAACGGATGACTTTCATTTTTCCGCACTTCCCGTAGACCAGAAACAAAATAGGCCATTTTTCCCAGCTTGGTTTTTTCTTCAACTTCCACATTGTTGATCGCCGCTGGAATCATACCAATCGCCACCACATTGGTAAAATAGTCTTGATTGACCTGCCCAATATCGATTTTGCGGGTGTGATCCACTGCAAATGATTCGATAGCTTCCTTAGGATCTAGTGGAATCGCTAATGCTCTGGCTAAATCATTTACTGTTCCCAGTGGGAAGAAACCAAAATTTGGTCGTTTGTCGTGAGGGGCTAAGCCATTGACTGCTTCATTGACGGTACCATCACCGCCCATTGCGAAGACACTGTCAAATTCTGCTGCCGCTTCAGAGGCAAAACGCGTGGCATCTCCTTCTTTCTCGGTATGTTTGACCACGACTTCTGAAAAAGCTTCCCGCAGCTTTTCTTCTGCCAGCTGCTCATATTCTTGGGCCTGTTCCCCACCAGAGCTTGGATTGACGATCAATAATGCTTTCATAAAACAGCCTCCTTGTTTGGGTTCATTTTCTATGAATCCAGTATAACAAGTTTCACGAAACCTGTCTTAAACGACCTCCGCCTATCCCCTACAAAAAAACACAGCCTAATCAGACTGTGTTTTTTTCGAGTACTCACTTCATTTTATTAAACCAATCGTTTACGCAAACGCCCAGAAATAAAATCAATGATCGTGACCGTCACCACGATCCCTAATAAAATGATCCCTACACGGCTCCATGAACGCGCATTGATGGCAAAGATCATCGGTGTACCGATCCCACCTGCCCCTACGATCCCTAAGATCGAAGCTGAACGGACAGCCAGTTCAAAACGATACAAGGTAAAAGAAAGAAATTCTGGAATCAGTTGTGGCAATGTCGCAAAGCCTAATACATCCCAGCGGCTTCCTCCCGCACTAATGACGGATTCCGAGGGACCATGATCCATGTTTTCGATCGCTTCGCTATAGAGTTTTGCCAACATCCCAATGGAATGGACACTAACTGCCAAAACACCAGCAAAGGAGCCGGGACCCACTGTTTTGATGAACATGATCGCTAAGACGATTTCTGGAAACGTTCGAATCGCCGTCAGCACGATTTTCCCAAATCCCGATAACCAGCGAGGGCTGTTTTTGCTGCGCGCCGCCCAAAAGGCAAAAGGAATACTTAAAATCGATGACAAAAAGGTCCCAACAAAGGCAATCGCGACGGTTTCGATCATCAGACTGATCAAATCTTCGCCATCACCGGTATAAACATAGCCCCAATCAGGATGGATCAGGCCATAAAAGATCGAGCCGACAATTTGACCGACATTTTCTTTAACACCAGCAAAAGGCACGCCAGCAAAAGCCCAGATATAAAGGAGAATAACGACTACAGCGATCAGCCAATTCCGTATTTTTTTCTTTTTCGGTTCTGCTGGCAACATCATAATAATCGCTCCCTTAATCTATTACTAATGGTATCAATCACCAAAACAACTGCAAAAATCACTAAGACGATGATCGACGTCTGGTCATATCGAAATTGGCTTAAAGATCGTTGTAAGAAAACACCGATTCCACCTGCGCCGATATACCCAAGAATCGTCGATGCCCGCACATTGATCTCAAAGGCATAAAGCAAGTAACTAAGAAAATGGCTCATGACTTGCGGTACGACTGCATAGCGGATGATATCAAACTTCGATCCTCCAGAAGCCGTGATCGCTTCGATCGGCCCTTCATCAATCGTTTCAATCGATTCATAAAACAATTTGGTGATCATCCCAAAAGAAAACACAGAGATGGAGATCACCCCTGCAACCGGACCAATTCCGACAATGGCAACAAATAAAGCCGCCAGCATCAAATCAGGTACCGTCCGAATGATATTCAAAACAAAACGGAAACAACCACTGATCCAATGATTGGTCATGATATTTCGTGCTGCTAAAAGTGAAAACGGAAAGGCCGCCAGTGCACCAAAGGTTGTGCCGATGATCGCCATTTGGATCGTTTGCAAAATCGGCTCAACAATGATTTTGGCATATGCCCAATCAGGATGAGCCATCTTTTGTAAGATGACATTCATTTGACTGCTATTGCTAAAGAACCGTGCCAAATCAACACCTGAAATAGAGCCGCTAACGAACAATACCACTAAAAAAATGACGAGCCAAAGAACATTTTTCCATAGTCCGCTGCGTTTCGGCAACGTATTTGTCGTCATTGTTCTGCCCCTTCCTGCTCTTCCATGATCTCGCTGCCATAAATCTGTTTCAATCGCTGATCGGTCGCTTCACTGACAGGGCCATCAAAAACCAAGCCTCCGTCTCGCAACCCGATGATCCGCGTGCCGTATTCTCTTGCCAATTGGACAGAATGTAAATTGACTACGATGGTGATCCCCAGATCTTGATTGATCCGTTTTAAGTCATTCATGACTTTTTCAGTGGTTAACGGATCCAATGAAGCAACTGGTTCATCCGCTAAAATAATCTTCGGCTCTTGCGTCAAAGCCCGGGCAATCGAAACCCGCTGCTGCTGACCGCCAGACAATTCATCGGCTCGGGTATAGACTTTTTCTGCTAAATTGACCCGCTGCAGTGATTGATACGCCAACTCTTTGTCCGCTTGCGGAAACAGACCCAGCAGCATTTTGATCGTGGGATGATAAGCCACCCGCCCCGTTAAGACGTTTCGCAAGACACTCGAACGTTTCACCAAATTGAAGCTTTGGAAAATCATGCCAATGTCTCGACGAATCAAGCGCAGCTCTCTTCCTTTTGCTTTTGTGATCGACTTGTTATCGATTAAAATCTCGCCACTCGTGATCTCGTGCAGTCGATTGATGGAGCGCAGCATCGTCGATTTACCTGCACCGGATAAGCCCACTACGATGACAAATTCCCCTTTTTTGATATCGATGTTCAAGTCCTTCAACCCCAACACCCCATTTGGGTATTGCTTGGTCACATTCTGAAATGAAATAATCGTTTCGTTCTCTAGAGCCATGATTCTCCTACTTTCTTTCCATTAGGTAAAAATTGCTGTCCATTCGAAAAGGGTACCTCAACTACCGGTACCCTCCCGATCTATTCATCTATTAATTATTGTCCGACTTGTTCCGCATACTCTCTTACGATGTCGAAATTGCTGTCTTGTGAAACAACGTATCCTTCATGAGAGTAAATATCAGAGATGATTTGTTTTCCTTCTTCATCTTTTCCAATCGCGATAAAGGCATCTTGGATCTTTTTGTCCCACTCTTCACTCATATCGCTGCGAACACTGATCGTATCGTTCGGAATCGGTTCGGTAAAGTACATTGGTTCTACCTCATCCATGATTTCTGGGTAATCATTTTTGACCGTGTTACGGGCATCTTCAAAAACGAACGCCGCGTCAACATCGCCATTCAAGACAGATAAGACCGCTTGGTCATGGCCTTTGACTTGAACAGTCGTCACATCCGTATTGATATCGATGCCTGCTTTTTTCATTTCTGCTACTGGCCAAACATAACCGGCAGAAGAAGTAACATCTTGCGTGGCAATCGTTTTGCCTTTTAAATCTTCCAACTCTTTGATGTCGCTGCCGCTTTTTACGACGATCATTGAACGATAGCTATCAACCAATTCATCCGTTGATTCGCCACCAGGCTGCTTGATGCCATAACGCTGTGCTTGCAACAGTACTTTAACATTGCTTTGTTCATTTGCTAAAACATAGGCATTCGGCGGTAAAAAGCCGACATCTACTTGTTTCGAAGCCATTGCTTCGACGATTGTATTATAGTCAGTGGAAACACTCACTGTGACTGGAATCCCCAATTCATCACTTAACAATTGCTCAAGTGGTTTTGCTTTTGCTTCTAATGTTTCTGCTGCTTGTGATGGAACAAATTGAACGGTCAACTTTTCTGGTACATATCCTGCGTCCTCAGCCGCCGAGTCAGTACTTGCTCCACCTGAGCCACAAGCCGCCAGCGTAACTGCTGCCACCAAACCTAAACCAAACATTGCCGTTTTCTTCCAAACTTTCATCACTTTTTCTCCTTTTCATTAAAAAATCGAACTCATGGAATTCCGAACTTTCCTTTTTGATTATAAAAAACCAACGAATTAAAAACAATCTTTTTCGAATTACGAACGTTTTCTTTTTTGATAATGTTCGTGTTTTGACCGAAATCATTCGTGAGCACATTCTCAATAATCAACGTTTTTCGAAAGTTTCTTTCCATTTGTTCTACTTCTTCAGAGTATCAAATGAATATAAGGTTTGTGTTGTCAACGTGTAAAGATTCTGTTAACAGCAAAAGGAACTTTGTGAACAACAAAGCATGGACATACTCGTCATTCTTACCCCAAGTGCACAAAATTTCTTGAAACGTCTAACCAGAAGATGACCGCACACTTTTTTACGAAACAACACAAAAAAAAGCAGAGGATTCCCTTAAGAACCTCTGCTTTTGACCTTATTCTCTTACTGTAGAAAGAGTCATTTACCCTTGATCCGTTGGCAGCTGCAACAAGAGTACATGCTCGTTTTCAATCATTTCACCCGTCAAAACAAAGCCATTGCGTTCGTAAAGCTTCGTTGCGATCTCGTTGCCATCCACAGCGGAGATCCTTAATTCTTGCGCTTGGATATGGGCTTTGAACCAATCTAACCCAGCAAGAAACGCCTGAGTGCCTAACCCTTGATTTTGGAATTTCTCTGCGATCATAAATCGCTCGATCCACCACGAAGCTTTTGGATAATCCTCATCTGCCTCGTAAAAACTAAATAGGATAAAGCCAACCATTTCCTCACCATTGTATAGGGCAAATGCCTGACGAGGTTCCTCATAGATCGCCTCTAACATTGAGTACCAATTGGGCGCAACAAAGTCTTCTTGCTCCTTCGTTGTCTTCAAATTCATGCACGCACGATAGTTTTCTTTCGTGATTTCTTTTAATTGAATCATTACTTCTCTCCTTATCTAAGCCATTATAAATAACTATTTCGTTAAAACGGTTTCATTAGTGTATAAAAAAACACCCAGGTTACTTTTACGTAATCTGGATGTCATTTTCTTATGCTTCTTGCGCTACTGGATAAACAGATACTTGTTTTTTGTCGCGGCCTTTACGTTCGAAACGAACAACGCCGTCAACTTTTGCAAACAATGTATCATCTCCACCGATACCTACGTTTACCCCTGGGTAAATTTTAGTACCGCGTTGGCGATAAAGGATTGATCCGCCTGAAACGGTTTGACCGTCAGCACGTTTCGCACCTAAACGTTTTGATTGAGAGTCACGTCCGTTAGAAGTAGAACCCCCACCTTTTTTGTGAGCGAAGAATTGCAAATTCATTTTCATCAACATGAGATGCACCTCCTAGTTTTCTTTAGTAGTTTTGATTTGGATATAATCGTTGTACTCTTCTTGAACTGATTGCAAGCCGATCAACAAATTTTCTAAAAGAATTTGTGCGATATTCGACTGCTCTTGGGTCAAACGAGAAGGCAGTGTGACTAATAAGTACCCACCATTTTCGTTATCTGCTTCAACTTTTGGCGCAACGCCAGCCAAAGCATCGATCCCATTGACTGCACTGATCGCTAAAGCGGATGCTGCAGCACAGACGATGTCTTTGCCGTATTCTCCTGCTTGTGCGTGTCCAGCTAGTTCAAAAGAAACAATCCGACCAGAGTCATTTCGTTTGAATGTCCCTTTGATCATATTCGTTACCCTGCTTTTCGTAAGAATTAAGCGTTGATCGCGTCAATAACAACTTTTGTGTAAGGTTGACGGTGACCTTGTTTACGGTGTGAATGTTTTTTAGGTTTGTATTTGAAAGTTACGACTTTCTTTTGTTTGCCGTGTTTTTCAACAGTTCCTTCAACAGTTGCTCCTGCAACGATTGGGGCACCAACTTTTGTTGATTCGCCACCTACTAAGATAACTTCATCAAAAGTAACCTTTTGTCCAGCTTCAACGTCTAATTTTTCAACGTAGATTGCTTGACCCACTTCAACTTTTACTTGTTTCCCACCAGTTTTGATAATTGCGTACATGCTCTACAGCACCTCCTTATAATATACTTAGACTCGCCATCCCAAGTGACTTTCGTACTTACTACTTGTTCTGTGCGGTTGTAGCTGTGGAGTCCACAATTACAACAGATTAACTTTATCAAAATGTTTTCCTAAAGTCAATCACTAATTAAGGAAAAGACAGAATTCTTTTGCTACTAGTCATTTCCTTTTGTGCATTTTTTATTTTCTATTACTATAGAAGAAAGAGCATAAGTGAAACAGAATTGGAGGAGTTTTCATGCAATACCCCAAAGAATTAGCCACTGCCGTTCAACAGGCGTCCCGCAGTTATCCGTTGGAAGGATTTGTTCCCGGTCAAGGACCGCTGCAGCCCAAATTGATGATCGTTGGGGAAGCCCCTGGACGAACCGAAATCGAGAATTTTATTCCTTTTAGCGGACAAGCAGGAAAAGAATTGATGAAATCGTTGGCTTTAGCCGGTTTGACCCGTGAGGATGTCTACATCACCAGCGCTGTTCGCAGTCGCCCATACTCCGTCAAAGAACGGATCAACAAGCGCAGCGGTGTCCATGAGATCGTCCATCCCAATCGGACACCTACCAAAAAAGAAGTCTTGCTACACGCACCGCTGCTTGACTACGAGTTGTCCGTTGTAGATCCGCCCGTCATTGCAACTGTTGGCAATATCGGACTGCAGCGATTATTAGGCAACGCCTATTATATCAAAGATCACCATGGCGAAGTGATCCGTTCCAAAATACAAGAAAGCAATCCAACAAAAGATGGCTATCAATGGTCGGAAAAAGAATATTTGATCGTGCCGATGTATCATCCCGCTGCGATCTTTTACAATCGAACGTTGACTCCGCAAATCGAAGCCGATTGGCGAGGGTTAAGAAACATTCTCTCACAAATACCAGCCGACGAATAACGTCCAGTCCCCTAGCCCTACTGCCAATACGCTGGAATCGTCTGCTCATAGGCGGTGATTTTCGCCTCTTCCTGCAACGTGATACTGATCTCATCGAGACCGTGGATCAATTTGTGTTTCCAAGTAGCATCGATTGCAAAGAAATGCTCCTCCCCAGCAACGATCACACATTGCCTTGGCAAGTCGATGCTGATTTTTTCTGAAGCAGGCAGCGAAGCGATCCTTTGGCGAACAGTCAAAGGCAGCTCGATGGGCAGCAGCCCGTTTTTGGTGGCATTCATATAGAAAATATCACCGAAGCTGCCAGCAATCACGGCTTTAAAGCCGTAATCCAACAGCGCCCATGCCGCGTGCTCTCGAGAAGAGCCAGAACCAAAATTATCACCAGTGACGAGGACTTGAGCGGTCTGATATGCTGGATCATTCAAGATAAATGCTGGATTAGGCTTGCGTTGCGGCAAATAGCGCCAATCGTCAAATAAAAATTCGCCAAAACCCGTTTTTTCAACGCGCTTCAAATAATTTTTCGGTAGGATTTGATCGGTATCGATATTGTCATTCATCAAAGGCAGCGTCGTACCTTCAAATTGCGTAAAAGCTTCCATTAACCAACACCTCCAAACACTTCTCGTACATCGACAAAGCGCCCATGAATCGCAGCTGCTGCCGCCATCGCTGGACTACACAGGTGCGTCCGCGCGTTTTTCCCTTGCCGTCCAACAAAATTGCGGTTTGATGTGGAGGCACAATGGACGCCTTCTGGTACTTTATCAGGATTCATTCCTAAGCACATGGAACAGCCAGGCTCCCGCCATTCAAAACCAGCGTCAATAAAGACTTTGTCTAAACCGATCGCTTCTGCTGCTTTACGGACAGGGCGTGAACCAGGAACGATAATACCAGTGACCCCTTCTTTGATGGTTTGACCTTTCAAAATCGCCGCTGCCTCTTGCAGATCAGACAACCGACCATTGGTACACGATCCAATAAAAATGTATTCAATAGGAATATCAGCAGCTGTCTGTCCAGGTTGCAGCGCCATATATTCATAGGCTTGCTGATCATTGTGATCCCGCACTTCAGGAAACGCTTCGCTGACAGGTACCCCCATTTCAGGATTGGTTCCCCAAGTGATATAGGGTTCTAAGGTTGCTGCGTCTAGGGTGATCAGGGCATCATAGCTGGCATCTTCATCGGTATAAAGGGTTTGCCAATCAGACACCGCACTGGCAAACGCTTGCGGCGCAAAGCGTCGATCCTTCACATAAGCAAAGGTCGTTTCATCAGGTGCGATCAAGCCCATTTTCGCCCCACCTTCGATCGACATATTGCAAATGGTCATGCGTTCTTCCATCGTCAGGCTACGGATCGTTTCGCCAAAGAATTCTACGGCATAGCCACCACCAAAATCAGTGCCATGGGTCGCGATCAATGCCAAAATAATATCTTTGGCGTACACTCCCGGCTGCAGCTGACCGGTGATCTCAACTCCCATGCGTTTCGGTTTTGTCTGCCAAATCGTCTGTGTCGCAAAGACGTGCTCCACTTCACTCGTACCGATCCCAAACGCGATCGCACCGAAAGCACCATGGGTGGCAGTGTGGGAATCACCGCAAACGATCGTTTTCCCTGGTTGGGTCAAGCCAACTTCTGGGCCAACCATGTGGACGATTCCTTGGTTGGCAGAGCCATTGTCACACAATTCGATCCCAAAATCTCGACAGTTTTTACGTAACGTGTCCATTTGCTTTTTTGCAACCAAATCAGTGATGGTAAAAATATCTTTGGTAGGCACGTTGTGATCCATCGTTGCGAAGGTTTTTTCGGGACAACGGACTGTCCGTCCCGCTTGCCGTAATCCTTCGAAGGCTTGCGGTGTCGTCACTTCATGGATCATATGCAGATCGACATAAAGCAGCTGCGCTTGCCCTTCTTCTCCTGTGATGACATGCCGATCCCATAGTTTATCAAACAGCGTTTTCCCCATAATTGCTCACTCCTAACTGTGCAATAACCGCTTCTGTAAAGGCAGTTGTCGTTGCTGTACCACCTAAATCACGGGTCAAGATTCCCGCATTCATTACCTCGTAACAAGCACTTTCGATGGTATCCGCTAGCTCTTCCTCTTGAAAGGACTCTCTTAGCATCATGACGACAGATAAAATCATGGAAACCGGATTGGCGCAATTTTGCCCAGCGATATCAGGTGCAGAGCCATGAATCGGTTCATATAAAGAAACCCCTTCTGCGCCATGACTTGCGCTGGGCAGCACCCCTAAGGACCCTGGCAAAACCGAGGCTTCATCACTTAAAATGTCGCCAAAGAGATTTTCTGTCACGATTACATCAAAGTCTTTGGGATTTTGGATGATTTTCATAGCGGCGGAATCAACATATTGATGAGTCAACTGACAATCTGGGAATTCCTGTGCCGTTTCTTCCGCTAATCGGCGCCAAAGTCGGCTAGTCGCCAACACATTTGCTTTATCGACAGAGAGAACCCGCTTCTTCCGCGTACGGGCGATCTCAAAGGCTTTACGCAAAATCCGTCGAATCTCTGCTTGATGATAATGATTGATGTCGTAGGCTTCTTCAGGTTTTTCTGCTTTTTCGCCAAAATAAATACCGCCAGTCAACTCACGAACGATGACAAAATCTGTCCCCCGAAGGATCGCTTCTTTAATGGGAGACAAAGCAATCACCGCATCAACTACTTTGATGGGTCGAATATTGGCGTATAGCCCTAACGCTTGACGCAAATTCAAAAGTCCTTTCTCGGGTGTTATCGGTGCGTTTTCCCAAACTGGATCACCAATGGCTCCTAAAAGGATCGCATCCGCCTGCTGGCAAGCTTGTAGTGTTTCTTGCGGCAATGGCTCTCCAGTAAGTGCCAGCGCCGCACCACCAAATGGCCACGGGTCAAAATGAAAGCGTTGGAGATGGTCTGGACAAGCCGCTTTCAATACCGCAAGCGCACTGGCCATAATTTCTGGTCCGATACCATCTCCTGCTAAAACCACGATCTTTTTCAAACAAGGACACCTCGATTCTTTAGAGCTGCGCTAGCCTGTACATAGGCTTTGGCTGACGCCTGCAAGACATCAAAGTCTAAGCCGATCCCGCTGATTTTTTCATTGGTTTCTTGGCATTCAATAACCACGTGCACTTCCGCTTGCGCATCTTCCCCACTGGTCAAGGCAGTGATCTCATAGTTCAACAACTTCGGCTGCTGCTGGAAAATCTGATCGATCGAGTTGTAGATTGCTTGGATACTGCCGGCACCGATAGCTGATGCCACTTGTTTTTCCTCATCTTTGATGATAGAAACCACCGCTCCTTGATGGCCATTGGACACATATTGTAGCTGAACGGCGTCCAACTCACAGCCACCTTCTTGACTGCGGCCTTGATCAGCCACCAAAGCCAGCAAATCTTGTTCGGTCACTTGCTTCTTTTTATCTGCTAACTCTTTGAAACGTTTAAACAACTCGTTGGTTTCTTCTTGGTCAAACTGGTACCCCAGCTGCTGCATTTTATCGACAAACGCATGGCGGCCAGAAAGTTTGCCTAGAGTCAGTGAGTTGGTTTGTACGCCTACCAGTTGCGGGGTAATGATTTCGTAAGTTTCAGGATTTTTCAAGACGCCATCTTGATGAATCCCAGATTCATGGGCATAGGCATTGCCGCCGACGATCGCTTTGTTTTTCGGTACCGTGATCCCAGACAAACGTGCCACCAGATCGCTGGTGCGTTTTGTTTCGTTTAACTTGATGTTGGAGGTAGCCTGATAGAAATCATTGCGAATATGCAACGCCAGCGCCACTTCTTCTAGTGCGGTATTGCCCGCTCGTTCGCCGATCCCGTTGATCGTTCCTTCCACCCGATCAGCACCATTTTCGATAGCTGCCAGCGCATTGGCTGTCGCCATTCCCAAGTCATCATGACAATGGGAAGAAAAAATGATCGGCTGCTCACTCTTGATATTGGCGATCAAATAGGCAAAAAGCGCACCATATTCCGTAGGATTGGTAAACCCTACTGTATCGGGCACATTGATGATCGTCGCGCCGGCATCAATCGCTGTTTGAACCGCCTCAAGCAAGAAGGCCTTATCGGTGCGGGTGGCATCTTCTGGCGAAAATTGAACTTTTTCAAAGCGTTCACGGGCATAAGCCACATGTTCTTTGATGGAAGCGAGTACTTCTGCTTTCGTCATATTCAGCTTGTACTGGCGATGCACCTCACTCGTTGCTAAAAAGACATGGATCTGGGGATCGATGGCTTGATGAAGAGCTTCATAGGCACGATCAATGTCTTTTTTCTGACAACGGGCAAGTCCTGCAACGGTCATTTTCGTCACCGCCCCAGCAATCGCTTGGACTGCTTGAAAGTCTCCTTCTGATGCAATCGGAAAGCCCGCTTCGATCGTATCGATCCCCCATTTTTCTAATTGCAGCGCCAGTTGAACCTTCTCTTTCGTATTGAAGTTGACTCCCGGCGTCTGTTCACCGTCTCTCAATGTGGTGTCAAAAAACTGGATTTTTCTCATCACTATTTCCTCCTTGGCAGTGGTAGGGGCACGCTTGGCGCGACCTCATTCAAACAAATTGAAAAAATGGTATAAAAAAAGCACTCCATAAAGGGTTTCCTTCATGCAATGCGAATAGGACTCTTCAAATGATGCCTTAAAAAGGCGGGTCATAGAAAAAGAGTCCTTACGATAATAATAATAAAAATGCAGCTGTTTGTTTCAATCGTTTATCCATCGTCGTCACCTATCACTTTTTTTATCTTGTTATGAAGATACCAAACAGCAGGTTCCTCTGTCAACACTTTTCCCTGAATTTTCTGAATATTTCGATAAAAAGTTCGTTTTCGCCCTGATGATGGGTTGCTTTTCTTCCTTGATGAAAATTTAAGCAGAACCTGACGAGATCTTCACAGGATTTTAACCAAACCTCCACATAACACCGTTATGATAGAAATATCCCAAAAATATTTTTCACCCCTTTATCCTGCCAGTCGTATGACTGGTTTTTTTGTTGTTCCAAAGACTCGAAAAGATTGAACTTAAGGTGAGTTATTCGTATAATAAGGGGCAGCGATAAATGAGGAGGATGAAGATGCGCAACGAAATGATGCATCGTCCAGTAGTCAAACCAGAACTAGTGGCGTTTATGCGTGAAAAACAAAAACAATTACCCGGCGAACTTGGTGAAATCGAGCAAGCCGCTCATGAAAAAGAAGTGCCAATCATCCCACATGAAACTGTGGTCTTTTTGCAGTTTTTATTGGGACAGCTTCAGCCAAAAGAAATCCTTGAGATCGGCACAGCGATCGGTTTTTCTTCAAGCTTGATGGCACAATGTGTGAAAGAGGGTCATGTCACAACGATCGATCGCTTTGACGTCATGATCCGCAAAGCCAAAGAAACCTATGCTCGCTTAGGAAATGAAGACAAAATCACGCTATTAGAAGGACAAGCGGCAGATGTCCTGCCTACATTGAGTGGGCCTTATGATTTTATCTTCATGGACAGCGCCAAATCGAAATACATTGAATTTTTACCAGAATGTCTGCGTCTATTACGCAAAGGCGGTGTGTTGATGGTGGATGACGTGTTTCAAGCTGGAACGATTCTACAACCCATCGAAGACATCCCTCGCAACCAGCGAGCGATCCATCGCAAGTTGAATCTTTTCTTGGATACCGTGATGAACCATCCTCAGCTGACCTCCACCCTCGTCCCTTTAGGAGATGGTGTGATTCTCATTACGAAAGAAGCAGATAGCGTAATCCTTGAGGAACCTGAGAAAGGTTGAGGGCAGCTGCGCTTCCTTTTTTCAAAGAAAAAATAAGAAAAGGGCGAAAAGAGATTGACATTGCTGCGCCCTTTTTCTATAATGTTATTTGTTGCTGATTGATTTCAACAGCTTAGGCGAAGTGAGCATTCGCTGAAAATTATTTGTTCCAGTAGCTCAGCCGGATAGAGCATTCGCCTTCTAAGCGAACGGTCGGGGGTTCGAATCCCTCCTGGAACGTTATTTAACCGTCGAGAACCCTTGTTCTTGGCGGTTTTTGTTTGTTCTTGTGCCAAATGTGTGCCAAATTGATTTAGATTTTTTGCCATAGCAATTTGGCGAATAATCAACAGCCTGTTCCCTTCCTCATCAAAAGCAATCAAACGATCGCTTCCCATCCGCTTCAATCTTCAGCAAATTTCTTTCATTGGCATCATCGTTTCCGTGTTTATTCTATTATTAGCTGTTTGACATCAATGAAGAATCTGCCACAGGTACTTCCAATGCCGCTTTGGCTTGCTTCTTGCATCAAAAATGTTCCCTTGAAAAAGAAGTGTATCGCTTTGAACAAGGCAGCAATTTAGGTGAACCTTCTGAAATCTTTGTCAAACTAGCTACGTCCTCGCGAAAGGAAATCCAACGTGTTTACGTTGGGGGCAGAGGGCATTTTTGCGAGACAGTCACCATCGACACCGATACACTGGCATAATCACAACAATTTAGGCTGATCTTCCATCAGCCTTTTTTTCTTTTCCACTTCACACATCGTGTTCTTTTTCCATAGCAGCCCATCAGTATCTCGAATACTAGTTTTCTCATAAAAAAAAGAACCCAACTCGGGTTCTTTCCTTCACCTTGATTTTCTATGGCTTACCAACAAGTTCTGCTAACAGCTCACTGACTTTAGGCAGTGGCTCGTTTTGTAAGGCTGCTACGATTTTTGAACCGATCACTACCCCATCGCACACTTGGGCAAAGCGCTGCACGTCTGCATTGGTCGAGACTCCGAAACCAGCCAATACTGGAATCGGACTTTTTTCCGAAATGGCTTGCAAATGCTGATCCAGCTGTTCGTTGTATTGGCGATCTTCTCCAGTGACACCGTTCACTGTCACAGCGTAGACGAACCCTTCTGCTTCTTCGATCAGCGTCTGAATTCTGTCTGGCGGACTGGTCAAAGAGACCAGTGTGAGCAGCGCGAGATCTGCCGCATCAAACGTAGGCGTTACTAGTGATCGATGTTCAAATGGCAAATCTGGAATAATCAACCCTTTCACATCTGTCGTTTTTAACTCATTTGCTAGCTGTTCAATGCCATAATGAAAGAATGAATTGGCATACCCCATCAATACCAGTGGAACCTCAGAATGGATCGTTTGCAGCAAAGCAATGATCTTTTTTAAAGTGGTCCCATTGGCTAATGCCTGCATTCCAGCTGCTTGGATGACCGCTCCATCTGCGACTGGATCTGAAAAGGGCACGCCGATTTCAATGGCGGCTGCGCCATGTGTCGTCAATAGCTCGATTTCTGCCGGCAGGCGTTCCAGTCCGTTGGCACCCGCCATAATATAAGGTACAAACAAAGGCTTGCCTTGTTTTTGGCGCTCTTTTAGTTTCATCGTCAATGTTTTGCTGGTCATTTCGCTGCTCCTTTCCGATCTTTGATTTGTTGAACATCTTTGTCCCCTCGCCCAGACAAACAGATCACTAAGCGTTCTTCTGCTGTCATCGTTGGCGCTAGCTTTAAAGCATAGGCAACGGCATGAGCACTTTCCAAAGCAGGAATAATGCCTTCGATTTGAGACAAGAGATAAAAGGCGTCAACGGCTTCTTCATCAGTGACCGAGAAATACTCCGCTCGCGCAATTTCCTTCAAATATGAATGCTCGGGACCGACACCAGGATAATCCAAGCCGGCTGAAATCGAATAAGGTTCGATCACTTGCCCATCATCGTCTTGCAGCAAATGCATTTTGGTACCATGTAAAATACCGATACTGCCTTTCGTTAAAGTCGCCGCATGCTCGGTAGTATCCACGCCTTTTCCAGCTGCTTCAACGCCAATCAAACGAACGGTTTGATCGTTGATGAAAGGATAAAACATTCCCATCGCATTGCTGCCGCCGCCAACACAAGCAACGACTGTCGTTGGTAGTTGTCCTTCTTTTTCTAAAAGTTGCCGCCGTGTCTCACTCCCAATCACACTTTGAAAATCTCGAACGATCTCTGGAAAAGGATGCGGACCGAGTACCGAACCCATCACGTAATGAGTGTCCTCGACGGTTGCGACCCAGTAGCGCAGCGCTTCATTGACAGCATCTTTCAATGTCTGATTGCCTGATGTAACTGAAACCACTTTTGCTCCCAACAATTCCATTCGAAAGACGTTTAGTGCTTGCCGCTGAACATCTACCGCGCCCATAAAAATCGTGCATTCCATACCGAACAACGCGGCCGCAGTTGCTGTGGCGACGCCATGCTGCCCAGCACCGGTCTCTGCTACCACTTTCTTTTTCCCCATCCGTTTTGCTAATAAGACTTGGCCAAGTGCATTATTGATTTTATGGGCACCCGTATGATTCAAATCTTCTCGCTTCAGATAAATTTTGGCACCGCCTAAGTGTTGTGACAAGCGCTGGGCATGATAAAGGGGGGTCTCTCTTCCTACATACTCTTGCAAATATTCCTGTAATTCAGCTTGAAAACTTGCGTCCGTTTGTGCTTCACGATAGACAGTTTCCAATTGCTTGACTGCATACATCAATGTCTCTGGCACAAACTGTCCGCCAAAGGAACCATAAAATCCTGCTTCTGTGGGGTATTGGGTCATTTTATCTTCTCCTTTACTAAGTAAATAAATTGTTCGATTTTCCGACTGTCTTTCTTGCCCTGGGTTTCAACGCCTGAAGAAACATCGACAGCATAAGGCCTAAAAAGTTGGATCGCCTCATCTACATTTTCCGCGTGCAACCCGCCAGCAATAAAAAATCGCTCAGACAACGGCAACGGTTCTCTCGCCGCTTTTTGCCAATCAAAGGACTGGCCGTTGCCGCCAGCATAAGGGTGATCTCTTACTGGAGCGTCCAATAAACCAAAATCTGCATCGCAGCTCAGGAAATCTTGCTTTAAAGTTTCTGCTTCTCCATCAAAGGCTTGGATCACTGCGATCTTTTGATGAGCAAAAACGCCCTTCTGAATGGCTGTTTGCAAAGATGGCAGAACCTTTCCATGGAGCTGAATCGCTGTCAGTTGGGCGGCTTGAATTGCCGCTTGCACTTCTTCAACACTTGGAGAAACGAAAACCCCGACTTTCCCTACATTTTCGGGAACTTGCTCCGTTATCTTGCGGACTTGGGTCGGATCGATTCTCCGACGGCTTTCAGCAAAAACAAAGCCAAGGTAATCTGCTCCTGCATTGATGGCAGTTTCGACATGCAGGCGTTCGGTGAGTCCGCAAATTTTCACTTTGGTCATCGGCGGCTCACCTGCAAATCTGCCGCTGTTTCAGCAATTCGATTGCTTCTCATCAACGTTTCTCCAACGAGGACTCCATGATAAAACGGTGCAAGCTGCAGCACATCTGCGGCAGTTCGAATACCAGATTCACTGATATAAACCGCCTCTGATGGCTGAGGTGCTAAAGCAACACTGACATCCAAGGAAACGTCAAAAGTTTTTAGGTCACGATTGTTGACGCCGATGATTTTGGCACCTAATGCTTGGGCTTGTTGAAATTCAGCCGCATTATGAGTCTCAACGAGTACTTCCAACCCTAGTGCTTCGGCTTCTTGATACAGCGCGACCAAACGGGCAGGCTCTAACGCAGCCACGATCAATAAAACGATACTGGCACCCGCATTCTTGGCACGAATCAATTGTTTTTTGTCGATAATGAAGTCTTTGCATAGTATAGGCACCGAAACAGCCTTACTGACTGCTTCAAGATCTGCCAGCGAGCCGTTGAAAAACTGCTGGTCGGTCAAAACAGAAATTCCGCTGACTCCCGCGGCTTCATAAGCTTGCGCTTGCGTGACTGGGTCGATCGCTTGGTTAATGTCTCCTTTTGAGGGTGAAGCACGCTTGATTTCAGCAATGAGGTGCATCTTTTGTGGTCGGTCCTTGACTTGCTGATAAAATGATGGGCGTTTCGCTACGACCTTTTCGGTTTCTTGTGGCATCGCGGCAACTTCTTCAACTTTTTTCTGGATGATCGTTTCTAAAAAATCCATGATTCTCCTCCTTACAGCTTTCGTAATTATTGACTATTTGACTGGCGGATCAACTCCTGCAGTTTGTCATAGGCGGCGCCCGAAGCGATACACGCCCGTGCCATCGCAAACCCTTCCGCTAGCGTGGCAGCTTTGCCGTTAGCGTAAAAGCCTAACCCTGCATTTAAGACCACCGTTTCTAGATAAACGGAGGGTTGATTTTTCAACACCGCAGTTAAGATCGCCGCATTTTGAGCGGCATCCCCGCCGACGATCGCCTCGATCGGCGCTGGCGTAAAGCCGTACGCTTGTGGATCTAAAGAAAAATTGGCTACCTCTCCTCCTTGATAAAAGCTGATCGCAGTTTCACCTGCCAAATTGGCTTCATCCATTCCGTTGCATCCATGGATCACCATTGCTCGTTGCCGACCAAGACTACCTAACGCCTGAGCGGTGTCTGCCAAACTTTCACCAGCGTAAGTCCCAATCAGTTGAGTGGTCAATGGCACAGGATTGATCAAGGGCCCGAGTAGGTTAAAAATCGTTGGTGTTGCTAATTCTTGCCGTATCTTCATCACTGCTTTCATGCCGGGATGCAACGAGGGAGCGAAGAGAAAAGCGATGCCGACAGTCGCTAATAACTCAGCGATTTTTTCTGGTGATGCTTGGATCGATACCCCCAAGCAGGCTAAGACATCGGCACTGCCTGAACGACTAGAGATACTGCGATTGCCGTGTTTTGCCATCGTGATTCCTCCAGCTGCTAACACGAAAGCAGCCGTAGTGGAGACATTAAAACTATTGGAGTGGTCGCCGCCAGTACCGCAATTGTCCATGGCGTCTCCTCCTTCATAAGGAATGGTCACGGCATGCTCTAACATAATTTCTGCTAAAGCAGTCAATTCGGCAGCTGTGATGCCGTTGATCTTCATCGCAACTAACGCTGCCCCCAATTGACTTTCTGAAAACATCCCGCTTAAAATTCCTTGAGCAAAGTGGCGCATCTCCTGATAACTTAAATGACGGCCATTAAAAAGCTGCTGGGTGATTTGTTGCGGCGGCTGTTTTTTTATTGCTTGCATAAATGTTCCTCCTTTTTCATTTGCTGCTTTTTGCTGAGTTTTCTGGAATGAGTTCAAGAAACCGTTGGATAAAAAACGCCCCTTCGTTTGTCCCCATTGATTCAGGGTGAAATTGAAGGCCTACGATCGACTTTTGTCGATGCTGGATCGCCATGATGATCCCTTTTGTTTCAGCCAACACCTCAAATTGTGTAGGAAGGGTCGCTGGCTCAATAACCAGCGAGTGATAGCGCATGACAGTCATGTCTCCTAGGTAGGTTTCGAATACGCCTTTTTTCTGATACGTAAGGCTCGATTGCTTGCCGTGCATAATGGCTGGTGCTTGGACCACTTTGGCACCAAACGCTTCTCCAATGGCTTGATGACCTAAGCAGATTCCTAGAAGCGGCTTGCTATTGTGATATGTTTTGATCAAAGGAATCATGTATCCTGCCTCTGCGGGACGGCCTGGTCCCGGGGAAAAAATGATGGCATCTGCTTCTTTAGCAACATGGAAAAGGTCTGGATCATCATTTCGCAAGACGACCGTCTCTTCTGGACAGAGCTGGAGAAGATTGTAAGTAAACGAATCATAGTTATCGACGAGTAAGATCATTGGCTGACACCTCCAATAGTGCTTTGGCTTTGTGTAAGGTTTCGTGGTATTCAGATGAGGGATCAGAATCATAAACGACACCCGCCCCTGCCTGGACATAAGCGATCGCGTCTTTCAAAACCATTGTCCGAATCCCGATGGCAAAATCCGCTTGATCGTTTCGAGAAAAATACCCAACGGCTCCCGCATAGACCCCTCTTCGAACAGCTTCCCATTGATAGATGCGAGTCATGGCGCGAATCTTTGGTGCCCCGCTGACCGTGCCTGCTGGCAGGGTTGCTTTCAAGGCATCCATTGCCGTCACACCTGCTCTGCGCTTGGCAGCCACCACCGAAACGATATGCATGACATAGCGGAATTTCTCGATCACCATGTATAAAGGAACATGAACCGTGCCATGTTCAGCGATTCGTCCCAAATCATTGCGCCCCAGATCGATCAGCATCTGGTGCTCTGCACGTTCTTTTTCATCTGCTAATAGTTCCGCCGCCAAAGCTTCGTCTTCTGCTTTGGTTGCCCCTCGTTTGCGGGTACCAGCGATTGGATTTGTGGTGATCGTTGTTCCTTGAACCCGAATCAAGCTTTCAGGTGAACTGCCGATCACTTTGAATCCGTGATCGAAATCAAGATAATAGAGGTAGGCAGACGGATTCGTCACTCGCAGTTTTCGGTAATAGTCAAAAGGATCTTGCGTAAATGCTGCTTGCAGACGTTGGGAAGGAACGACTTGAAACATATCCCCTGCCGTAATTCGGGCTTTTGCCTCACGAACGATCGTTTCATAGGCATGTTGGGTAACATTACTTGTAAAATGCAGCTTTTCATTCGATAACCCGCGGGTCTCAGCTGCGACCGGTGTCCTTAATTGCTGCTGCACCGCTTGGAGTACCTGCTTCATCTCGGTGGTCCCCCTTTGGCTGTAGCAATTTTCAAGGATGATCGTCAAGGTTTCCCTTTGATGGTCCAGAACGAGAAAGGTTTCAAAAAGCCAAAAGGCCATATCAGGCACCTGCAATTCATCTGTTGGCAGTTGTCCAATATCTTCATAGCAAGCGGCGATATCATAGCCCGCATACCCGATCGCCCCACTTTGCAACGGCAGATTCGGTAAAGCGGTGGTTTCTTTTTTGACTACATACCGTTCCATTTCTTTTAAAGGGTCCTGACAGGGATACTTGTTGACCGTTTTTTCCAAAAGATCCTCTACTTGAAAAACACCATCTTTAAAGGTCAGTTTCTGAACAGGATCAAAAGTGAGGATCGAATAGCGTCCCGTATCTTCTTCTCTGGGAATACTTTCTAGTAAACATTTATGCGCCCCTTGAATCCGTAAAAACACTGAGACAGGTGTCAAACAATCGCTGTTGATTCGTTCCATTCGATACATAAGCTGCTCCTTTCTTTGTAAACAAAAAGCCCTCAAGCAAACATCATAAAAACGTCTGCTTGAGGGCGAATGACCGCGGTACCACCTCAATTGAAAGTTGCCTAAAAAAACAACTTTTTCTCTATCAACCGTCTAACAACGGTCTTCCTCTATAACGGGAGTTCCCGCATTTTCCTACTGCCAAAAAAGGGTTCAAAAAATGATCGGCTAAGGCCATTTCCTTGATTTCTTGGTATCGGACTCTCATCACCGCCGACTTTCTGTAACCAAAAAAGACTCAAGTACTTCTCTTAGTTTGATTTTACGTTTATTTTTCTATTGGTTGAAGGGCAAGAAAAACAAAAAAGCCCTCATGCAAACAAACTCGTCTGCATGAGGGCGATTACTCACGGTGCCACCTCAATTGGTTCTCTAGATCGTCTATCAACGATCGTTCTCTGTAACGGGAGATCCCGAAAAAAGCCTACTGATTTCAGCCTTTCGACACAAAAGTCCATTTCTGAAGCGTCAATCTGCTGATTTACACCACCATCAGCTCTCTGCAAGACGAACGTCCTCATACTTCTCTTTTGTTTGGTCTTTACTAGTTATTGGTAGCTATATTACGTGGCTTTTGCTGATCTGTCAACAGAAAAAAGCGAATTTTATTTTTTTGACTCCTTTTGACAATACAAGAAAACAACCTACAATGGGTTGCCTTAACCAAAATAAAAAGACATTCTTTAGGACAAAAATCTCCTTCACTTCTTTCAGCGTACTTTATTATAGCTGCCACTCTATTTAAATAATATTTGTTTTTTTATAACCCTTGCGTGAAGATCAAAGAGTGAAAACTTTGCTATAATTTTGCCAAAAAATCGACATTTATCCAAAATTTTCATAACATCATGAAAAAACAAAATTGTTATTTGAAATATTCTTCTATATGATTGAACCGAATGTAAGAAAGGGTGATTAAATGCACATAGACAAATTATATTTTTCCACCTTTATTTATAAGATGAGCTGCTTAGAATTTACTTACTCTCTCATTCAATCCAATGAGAAAAAAGTCGAATTATCCGAGGAAGAACAAGCAGAAATTGAATGGATCATCAATTCTGCGCTCCATCGAAAACTCTACGCCTCTCGCAAAAAGAGTCTTTTTTCCTCAAAAATAAAATTGTCAAAAGAAAGTTATTCTATGTATTTGCGAATGAAGAAATACGAACATATGATAGATCTCTAACCGTTAAAACACATAAAACAAACGCATTCCTTTAGACAGTTACTCAGAAGGTTGCCGATCCCATCTTTTTTAATAAAAAAAACATCCTCCAGTGAATTGGAAATAGCAAAACTTGCCTTTTTCGTATAAAATCAAAAAGAACACGAAAGAGTTGTCTTTCATCAAAACAGTCAATGTGACTCTTTTGACCTTCAAGACTCGGAAAGGAAGTTTTTGTCATGGATGGGATGATGAAAAAAATCATTACGGAGAAGGATTTATTACGTCAGATCCTTCTCTTGGAACAACTGGCGAATCACAAAATGATCACTGCCAAGCAACTAGCAAAATTGATCGATACGACGGAGCGAACCGTTTTTTCCGATCTAACCTATATTCGCCAACAATTGCCTGATGGTTGGCAGATCGAAGCTGCCAGTAGTGGCTTTGCTCTGACCCATGATGGGCCATTGTTGATGAGTCAGCTCTGGGAAACGTTTTTCCCTCAATCGATCGGTGTTTCTTTGATGAAAGCATTGCTTTTTTCCAGCGAACTCCGTACGCAAGATATTCTTAGCCAAACAGGGACATCTTATGAGACCTTGCGACGACATGTGACAAAATTAAACAAAAGCCTTACTGATTTTTCGTTGCGGATTCGGATCACCAATCGCATGATCCGCTTTGAAGGAAGTGAGATCAACATCCGTGTTTTTTTTCATCGCCTGTTACTGCCATACACCCATAACAATTACTTTTTTGAGGAATATACGATTCATGAGTCCCACTATTATCATTTCTTGGATCGCTTAGCAAAAGCCAAGCTGCAGATCGAGGTGGAACAAATCTACGGTACCTGCTGGTTTTTTATCAATACGATCCGCATCAAAGCCAATTGCCGTATCGATTCCTTTGAATTTCAGGGGGACGATCCCCTTTATAGCCTTTTCCAACAGCCATTAAGCCAGCTGTATCAAAAAGAAGGCGTTTATTTAGAACGCAGCGAACACTTCTTTAGCTTCTACTGCTTCTTAGAAAGTTGGAACTACAATAACGACTGGTCCGCAACGATCCAAGCAACCCTTGAATCCTACCAAACCATTTATCAGAAAACGACCCATTTTGTTGGAAAACTAGACCGCTTGTTGCAGTTGTCTTTAGCTAGTGATACACAACTGATTGAGAATCTACTGTTGCTTTTGATCAAATCGCAAGAGTCAGCCAAGCTCTCAGAATTGTTCGGGCTTGAATTTCACGAGATCCAACGGTTAAATCAACCCTATTCGCTACCGATCGAAGCAACGATCCATGACTTTTTAGAAGAACAAACAGCCAGTCAATCGGAAATGAGTTTTCCATTATGGTCAACCACCACCTTACTGATCCAACAAGCGATTTTACAAATCAATCCCATTCGCGCAAAAGGATATTTTGTTTTCCAAGGTGAGCCTGCCTGGAAAGCTTATCTCCTGCAAGAATTGAATGACTTCCTCGGTGCCCGCATCCTTTTATCGGCGATCGAGCCTGGTCAACTAGAAGCGTTGGCGAAAATCGAGGTTGATTTTATTCTCTCAAATTTCCCTTTAGAGGAAGTATCTGTTCCAGTCTTTTATTTATCGATGGTACCAACGAAAAATGAGCTCAATCAAGTGACTGAGCTCATTCAAACCTATTATTTAAGCTATCGCTAGAATAATCAAGCTGCCGCTACTGCTTCACTGGAGCGGCTTTTTGCCGTCCTTGCAGCTTGTTCGTAATAAATTTCTCACCCTCAACGACTGCGAAAAGGAGTGCGCCGTTAGCAGCGATACTCAACTGCTGCATCAAGGTCAAAGAACCGATCCCTAAAAGCTGGTGTCCAAGAGGGGTTAGGAAAATCGCTGCCTGTAATACGATCAGCAGTGAAAGAGAAACTAATAGCGCTCGGTTGGCAAACAGTTGGCGATTCAAGGCTGGCTTGACCAGCTCCCGACAGTTCAACAAGTAAACCGCTTGGGCAAAGACGATACTTTGCAGTAGCATGCTTTGCTGAAGGACCGTTCCCTCAAATTGAACCGCTAAGACGTAAGAAGGAATCATGATCAACAGCGAGACGTAGAAGATGCGGAACAGACTGTACAAAGATAAGATACCTTCTTTGATTGGCCGTGGTGGTCGATTCATGACATCCGCACTTGCCTTTTCAAAACCGAGTGCGTAAGAAAGCGTGATGGTTGTCACCATATTTACCCATAAAATTTGGACAGGTGTTAGTGGCAGTGGTCGGTTCAACAAGAGTGCCGCAATAACGATCAATCCTTGGGCAACCGCAGTTGGTAAGAAGAAGTTGATGGTTTTCTTCAAATTATCGTAGATTCGACGACCCACTCGGACGGCATTGGCGATCGTATGAAAATTATCGTCTGCCAAAACCATATCGGCTGCTTGCTTGGTTACTTCACTGCCTTTGATCCCCATAGCGATCCCAATGTCGGCTTTTTTCAGCGCTGGTGCATCGTTTACACCATCGCCGGTCATTCCGACAATCTCTTCATTCGCCTGCAAAGCACTAACGATCCGCAATTTATGCTCTGGGGTCGTTCGAGCAAAGATATCTGTCTTTTGGACTGCTTGCTGCAACTCCTCCTCAGACAGCAGATCGATTTCCAGCCCTTCCAACACGTGATTCGTGTGCTTCAATCCAATTTGCTTGCCGATAGCTTGAGCGGTCTTGCCATGATCTCCTGTGATCATTTTGACTTGGATGCCCGCTTGCAAGCACTCTTTTACTGCTTTGATGGCACTGTCTTTCGGAGGATCAATGATGCCAGCGATCCCAACAAAGGTTAAATTGATGAGTGCTTCGTGGGACAAGGACTCCTGTGCCGACAGCGTCAGATGCGCAAAGCCGATCAGCCGCTGCCCTTTCGCTGCTAATTTTGCACTTTCATCTAACCACCATTGCTTTTGATCTGAAGTCAGTTGGCTTTTCTCAAGCAACACTTCGGGCGCACCTTTGACAAACACTACCGAGGCATTCGGCTCTTCTTGATTTTGATGGCGTGTTGCCATGTACTTGTAAGAGGAACTAAAAGGAATTTTATCGACTGTTTTACGCAATGGTTGCTGCGCTGATTCTGCGTATTGTAACAAGGCTTTTTCGGTTGGATTTCCAACGAGTTCAGCCGCCTTTTGTCCTTCGTCTTGCTTCAAATCTTGACAATTTGCCATGATATCAAGCACCGTTGCTTTATCCACGTTTGACTCAACTAAGACATCGACGACCGTCATTTCATTTTTGGTCAAGGTTCCTGTTTTGTCTGAACAAATCACCGTCATGGCACCTAGTGTCTCTACTGATGGCATCGTTTTGATGATTGCTTGCTCCTCAGACATTTCCTTGACACCCATCGATAAAATCATGGTCAGCACGGCTGGCAAGCCCTCAGGAATCATCGCTACCACTAAGGCGATACCTGATGAGAACAAGAGATCAAGATCAAAGCCGTAGCGGAAGGTAGTAAAGAAGATCAAGAAAACCACTAATCCGATAATGCCTTTAAAGATTTGGTGATTCAATTGCTTCATTTTTTTGATCAACGGGGTTTCTTGCGCTTTCACAGACTGAATCGCTTGATTGATCTGGCCGATTTGCGTATCGTCGCCTGTTTCAACGACGATCCCGCTGGCAGTTCCGCTTTCTACATGGGTACCAGAAAACGCCATGTTCCGCTGGTCACCAATCGTACTTTCTTGAGTAATAGGCTCGGTCATTTTTTGAACAGGCTCAGATTCGCCAGTTAAGATAGACTCTTCAATCACAAGATCATGGGTTTCGATCAAGCGCATATCTGCTGGTACGACATCTCCTGGTCCTAAAACGACTAAATCTCCGTTTACTAAGGAAGAAACAGCAGTTTTCTTCTTGCGGCCATGAACATAAATTGTTGCTTCTTGCCCCATGAATTGCTTCAACCCATCCAGTGACTCTTGGGCTTTACGCTCTTGCCAGTAGCCGACTAATCCATTGATGACGACGACCGCCATAATAATGCCGCTTTCGATATAATCACCCGAAACCCCTTTTAAGACGGCTGCGACGATTAAGACCAACATCAGTAAGTCTGTAAAATGCTTGCCGACTTTCTTCCATGTAGGGATCTGCGCTGCCTCAGTAATTTTATTTTCACCTTGCTTTGCTAAACGCTGGTTGCGTTCTTCGGAGGAAAGGCCCTGCCGTGTTGTTTGCAACGTATGTAATAGTTCTTCTGTTGTGTTTTTGTACCAATTCATATTTTTTTCCTCCTTGTTTATTTATTTGATCTGAACATAGTATAAGACATTAAAACCATAAAATTCTGGCGATAATTTCAGTGGAGCCTGAAAAAAATGAGTGTTTTTATTAAAGGGGAAGGGCGGCTTCGTCCCGTGGTTTCACAAAACCAACAGAAAACGTTTGTTGATTGTTTTTGCAGGTGTAATCAAGTAAACTAAGACACACCCAATCAATTGCTATCTGTCCCCATCATCCAAAGGTAAGATAGAAGAAAGGAGCCAAATAAATGGCAATCTATACCGATACAAAAATCGCTCAAGGACCTTTTCTTTTCATTTCTGGTCAAACGCCGTCGCAAGACGGAGCCACACCTGAGGACCCGCAAGAGCAAACAACCATCGTTTTGAAAAAGATCGAACAGCTACTATCAGCCAATCAGTTGACTTGGTCATCAGTGGTCAAAATGACCGTCTTTTTAACAGATGCTGCCTACTTAGCTGCTGTCCGTACGGCGTTTACAACTATTTTGGCAGAAAACAAACCAGCCATGAGTCTTGTCATCGTTGCCGGCTTGGTTGCCCCTGAATTTAAAGTAGAGATTGAAGCACAAGCTACCTTGGCTTAAGCACAGAGAGAAACACCAAAAAAACTTCGTACAAAAGGCAGTAGCCAATACGAAGTTTTTTTGGTGTTATCTTCTTATTCAGTCCTATTTGAAGCGTCTGATTCAGTCTTTTTTTGCCACTGTTCCACAAAACCAGCGATGGCTTGAGCAGTCTGTTGAGCATTCACTAAGGTCCGCTTTTTCTCCATCGCTTCTGTCAACGAAATCGGACCTTGCTGGATACAAAAGACGGCAGATAGTAGTTGCGGCAGTTTTCCTAGATCGTCGCTTCGGGAGCCGCAGATGGCAACAACCGGGACCTGATGTTTGTGGGCGAGCAACGCGACGCCATAGGGTACTTTTCCCCCAGCGGTTTGCCCATCGATGCGTCCTTCACCCGTGATCAACAAATCTGCTTCTTTGATTTTTTCCTCAAATCCAATCAATGAAGCGATCGTCGCAAATCCTGGAACCAATTGACCACCTGCCAAACGAACAGCACCACCAAGCCCACCTGCCGCACCAGCACCAGGGACGTCCAGATCGATCCCCGTGGTCCGCTTGATGTGCTCAGCCAAACGCTTTGCCTGCTGATCCAACTGCTGGATCGTTTCTTGGGATGCCCCTTTTTGCGGACCAAAAACCGGCGCAAATCCCTGATTGCCAAAATAGGGATTCGTTACATCGGCCAATGCAAACAGGTCAATTTGTGCAAGCAGAGGGTTCAACTGGCTGAGCGCCAGAGATTCTGCTTGCAGCAAAGGATTGTTTTCCATCCGCTCGTTTCTTTGAATGGTTGCTCCTAGCGCAAGTAAAAAGCCTACGCCCCCATCAGAAGTGCCGCTACCGCCAAGGGTCAGGTAAATTTTTTTCACACCTTGCCTGCAAGCTGCTAAGACCATTTGGCCTAAACCAAAAGAAGAGCTATTGCGGGTGGTCTCGTCACTAGGTTCCACGAGTTGCAACCCAATCACTTCTGCAGATTCAATCAGGGCAATTTTTTCTTCCTTGATTTTGGTGACCAACATACGGGCTTGCAACTTACCGCCTAATGGAGCGGTCACTGAAACCGTTTCGTAATTGCCTCCCAGCGCAGCAATGACTGCTGCCATTGACCCTTCTCCCCCATCAGCGATTGGGATACTGCGTTTTTCCCACTGGTCTGAAAACCCGCTTAAGACGGCTTGATTTAGTTCTGCGGAAGTGGCACTTCCTTTGAAGGAATCGATCGCTGCTACAACTTTCATTTTTCTACCTCTCATTTACGATCATCTCTTTCCCAAAGATTGGAATACTTCGCCTTATAATCAACTTTTAGTTAATTAAATCAACCAAAAATTAACTAGCAATCCATTGTAAGTCATCCCTTCTCCTCTTATGATAGAAGTATACCAAACAAACCTATCGGAGGTGCACTATGGACTTACCAATTGGCGAGGAAATCGCTCGGAGAAGAAAACAACGAGGTATTACCCAGCAAGAATTAGCAGTGTTTATGAATGTGTCCAAAGCATCCGTTTCGAAATGGGAAACGGGGCAGTCTTATCCAGATATCACCTCGCTGCCCTTATTAGCAGCGTATTTTGATTGCAGCGTCGATGAATTATTGATTTTGGACTCGCAGCTATCCCCTAAAGAGATCCAGCGAATCTACCAATTACTAAAAGACGCCTTTCAAACAAAAACACCAACGGAAGTTCTCGCACTTGCTCAAAGTTTTACCAAGCGCTATTACTCTTGTTATCCATTCTTATTACAAATGGGGTCCTTTTACTTGAATCATTGGGATCTGCTGCCAGATGTCCCCGTAGAAGGCGTCCCGAAAGGGCAAACTTACGAAGACGCTTTGATGGAAGCAAAGAAAAATACCTATTTGAAGGAAGCAGAAACCCTGTACCAACGCATCATGGACCAAGGCGACAGTGAGCTGGCACAACAAGCGAAACAGATCGATGCTTATTGTCTTCTGATGAGAAACAAGCCAGAAGAAGTCTTGGCGATCCTTGGCACGAAAACTCTCTCGTTTTTACCCAGCGAACCGTTGATTGCCGCAGCATTTCAGCAAAACAATCAGTTGCAACAAGCTGAGCTCGTTACGCAAAGTGCGATTTACCAGTACTTAATTATTTTTATGAGTTTGCTAACGAATTATTTAGCAATGCTCACACAAGACGAGGAGCAACTGGAAAAAACCTTTGCACGTGGGCTGGCACTCAGCGAGAGCTTCCAACTGGCCCAGCTGCATCCTATTTCTTTACTGAATTTTCTAGCCGCTGGGATGGTTTCGTTTGCGGCTTTAGGAAAGGAAAGCTTATTGCTGCAAGCATTAACACTGTATATCAAAACATTAGCAGACACGCCTGAGGAAATCGTTTTGAAAGGAGACGATTATTTCAACAGCATCGATGAGTGGATCAGCGAATTAGAATTAGGCAGTCAGATCCCGCGGAACTCAGGTAGTGTCAAAAAACAATTTCTTGCAGTAGCACAGCTGACACCCTTGTTTGAACCGTATCAAGAAAAACCCCCATTTAAAGAGTTGTTTCAGCGCTTGAGCAATCTGGCTGAACAAGTATCTAATTCTCAAAGGAGTGACTCACATGAATAGTTTTTCACTAAATATACCAGAAAATATGTCTGATTATTTGCCCGTACTGATCCCCTTGATTGTTTTGCAATTGGTCCTGATCATCTTGGCGGTTCGCGATATTTTAAAACAAGAACAGTTTAAATTCGGCTCCCGCCTTCTTTGGCTTTTCATCGCCTGTTTTGTTAGCCTGATCGGTCCTATCCTTTATTTTGCTTTCGGAAAAGAGGGCCAACAATGAAGATGATCGAGATCAACCATTTATCCAAGCGTTTTGGGCGCAAACAAGTGCTGCAAGACCTAACCTTTTCGGTTCCAAAGGGCAGCGTTGTGGGGTTTGTCGGGGAAAATGGTGCTGGCAAAACAACGACCATGAAGGCGATTTTAGGATTGCTCCCCATTGATGAAGGCGAAATCACCGTTTGCGGCGAAGTGGTGCAATTCGGCTCAGCCAAGACCAATCGCTGGATCGGCTATTTACCAGATGTACCGCAGTTTTACTCGTTTATGACAGCTGTAGAATATTTGACTTTTTGCGGAAAGATCCAGCCCAATCAAGAACCTTTTCAGCCTCAGCGGGTGATGGAAGTTTTAGCGTTGGTAGGCCTGGAAGCTTCGAAACAAAAAATCGCTGGCTTTTCTCGAGGCATGAAGCAGCGTCTTGGATTAGCTCAAGCATTGATCAACCGACCAGCTATCTTGATTTGTGATGAGCCGACCTCTGCACTCGATCCTTTAGGTCGCAAGGCCTTTCTTGATGTATTGGCTAAAATCAAAGAAGAAACGACAGTTCTTTTTTCATCCCATATTCTCGCAGATGTCGAGCAGCTGTCAGATTACATTGCGATTTTGCACAAAGGCCAGATCCAGGCGTTTGAACCGATGGATTCCTTAAAAAACCGTTATCGAAAAACCGCCTTTGGGATTGTCTTTACCAACGAAGGTGACCATTCGAAATTTGCCAATCTGTTAGCATCCCACGGCATTGCGGCAGAAAGAAAGAACAATCAATTACTGATCGACGAAACTGCCGACACGAATGTTGGAAAGCAGTTGCTGCGATTGCTCAATGAACAACAGATAGTACCTGAATCCTTTCAACGGATCGAACCGACTTTAGAGGCGATTTATTTGGAGGTGATCAAATGAAGGTGTTTCTTGTTTTCTTAAAAAAAGAATTTCTCGGTGGTCTTCGCAGCAAAAAACTGCTGATTTGTTTGATTCTGTTTGCGCTGATTGGTATGCTCTCTCCCTTTACCGCGAAAATCATGCCCGATTTGATGGCCAGTATGATGCCAGAATCGATTGAGGTCACGATTGCTGATCCGATTGCGATCGATGCATGGCTGCAGTTTTACAGCAATATTGGAACGATTGGTCTGCTAGTATTTGTGGTTCTTTTTACCGATACGCTCTCTGCCGAAATCGCCCAAGGGACCTTTATTCAGCTGATTACGAAAGGATTACCGAAAACGACGATCGTCTGTGCCAAAGCTGGCTATTTAACGATTCTTTGGTCTTTGAGTTACCTCCTAAGTGCCAGTGTCAGTGCTTTTTATACCTTGATCTATTTCGATGATTCCAGCGCTGCTCAAGTCCCTAGCGCATTGTTCAGCTATTGGCTGTTTGGTTTACTAGCGATCAGCATCCTGCTGCTAGGCTCCAGCTTTGCCAAAAGCATCTATCAAGGACTGTTGTTTATTGGCGTCTGTTATCTGATGGGCATGTTAGGCAATCTGTGGAGCCAATTAACAAATTGGAATCCTTATTCCCTATCTAGCCAATTTCCTAATTACTTAACCAACCAAATCAAACTAGGAGAACTGCTGCCAGCACTGTTGTTAAGTTGCTTTTTGATCATCGCTTGTTTGACTGGTTCCATAGCTGTTCTAAGAAAAAGAAAATATTAAAAAACATCGGTGCAGATTTTTTGCACCGATGTTTTGCTTCTGATATGTTACTCTATTTTGCTGTTCCTTGGACTTTCACAGATTTCTTGGCCTGCATTTTTTGTTCGATTCTCATGAAGAGCCGCATGAAGAAGGCAATCAAGTAGATTGAAAAGGCAGAAATAAGTGCTTCTTGCCAAGAAAAGATCAGGAGGTTCAATAAGATGATGATCAAATTGGTCAAGAAAACCCCACTGGACCTGCGAATGCCATAGTATTTTTCCAAAATTAGTGGCGGAATTGTCACGCCGCCATTAGACGCGCCGATTTTGTAGAGGGAAAAGATACCAAAGCTAAAGAAGAAACTACCTAAAATCAATGAGATGGAATAAAAGCGCAGCAGCATAATTTCTGGTAAAAGCGCCAGAAGAACGGGAAATGCCAGACTGCCGATAACCGTATTGACAAAGACCTCTCGCTTTAAAAGCAAAAATGCCAACGCCAGCATCAATAAATTAATCCCCCAGACAACGATATGACGATTGATCGACCAGCCGGTTTCGATCAGATAGCCGATCGACCCGACACCAGCAGAAGCAATACTGTGAGGCAAAAGGAAAAAGTTTAATGCGATGCAGATCCACAGCACCCCAAGCAATAAAGCAAGATTTTTTTTGATAAGTGATTCCATCAACGTTCTCCTTTCAATCTGGCAACTAATTTTATGGATAAAAGCTTCTGTCTATTCTATCAAAAAAAGCTCAAAAGAAAGAACCATTTTTTTCATGAAAACATGAAAAAAATGATTCTGAACTTCAAGAAAGCATGTTGGTTTTCATCACAAATGCACAGGCTTTAGGCTGTATAGCAGTGATACATCGCAAGCATTTCTTCTGCGACTGCTTCTTGCCATCCCCCTGGCTGTAACATGCATTCTTCCATTGATGGCAAATGAACAAAGCGAACAGCCAACTCTGAGCCTACAATCAATTGGTAGGACATCAAGCGATTTTTTTGCTGCAAGAGCAGCTGATGCTTTTTCGGGGAAAGGGAAAGATCAGTTGCGGACACCAATTGCTTTAATGCCTCTGGATGACAAAGGTTTCTTTCTGGTGCGACACTGATCAATTGGCTGACCTCTGCTAATTTCATCGCCTCGATCACCCGCAGCGTTGCCCGCGGATCATGGATATCCGTCAAAAAAACCGACTGGCAACCTTGCAATGCTCGAACGAGTCGTCCTAAATCGAGAAAGTCACCATCAATGATCGTCTCACGCGCAGCATCAACCTGTTGCAAACGCTCCGTTGCCTGGCGGGCATAGAGTACTAGGGAGAAATTGGTTCTTTCTAAAAGTGTTTGGCGTGTCAGCTGCCCAATCGTTCCAGCAGCACCTAAAATCGCAAGTCGTTTCATAAGCTTCCTTTCTATTGGATTCCATTGAGCAGAACGTTTCAATTTCCATAGTAGCGAATTCAGACATTAAGACTTAGTGACCAAATTGGCTTTGCGTTGACGCAGTCGTTCTTCAGTCGGCAGAACATGCTCGTCGTAATGTTCCAGTTTGTATTCTAAACGTTCAACAGCTTCCGTCATATCTGAGATTTTCTCCCGCAAAACTGCAATTTGTTCGGCTAACAGCTGCTTGCGCTCAGGAACCGTCCCTCGACCTTCTTCAAATAAAGCCAGGTAATGACTCAGCCCATCAATCGATAGTCCAGCGTTGCGCATTTGCCTAGTAAAGGTGATCCATTTTAAGTCGTCATCATCAAATTCACGAACACCGTTTTTATTGCGTTTGACCGGCGGAATCAGCCCAATCTTTTCATAGTAACGGATGGTATCAGCTGAGACACCGCTCAGTTCACTGACTTTTTTGATATTCATGGCTTCACTTCCTTGTTTTACATTTTTTCCTAGATCGTTTTGTATGCTACGAGCCAGAAGCCCTTTTGTTACTCGTTATTCCGCTCCTACCACTGCATGAGGCAAGTAAGGCTCTTCCAAATACGCAATCTCTTCGGCAGTCAGCTTTAGATCAAGGGCAGGTAAAGCATCCAATAAATGGCTTTCTTTTGTTGCGCCAATAATTGGTGCGACCACTTGTTCTTTTTGTAATAACCAAGCCAAGGCGATTTGCGCCCGTTTGCTTTGGTGTTTGTCAGCAATCTGAGCGACCCGTGCCACGATCTCCCGGTCTTGTTCCATCGTTTTGTCGTACTTTTGATTGGCGGTTTTATCCGTTAAGTACCGTTTGGTCTCTGCACCCCAATCTCTTGTTAAACGTCCAGCAGCCAATGGACTATACGGCGTAACAGCAATTTTTTGATCGGCACACAAGGGCATCATTTCTCGCTCTTCTTCTCGATAAAGCAAGTTCAAGTGATTTTGCATCGAAACAAATTTGGTCCAGCCATTTTTTTCAGCGACTGCTTGTGCTTTGGCAAATTGCCAAGCGTACATCGCAGATGCGCCGATATAGCGTACTTTTCCAGAAACCACCAAATCATGTAAGGCCTTCATGGTTTCTTCAATTGGCGTGTGGTAATCCCAACGATGGATGATATACAAATCAATGTAGTCCATTTGCAGGCGTTTTAAGCTTTGTTCGACTTGATAAAAAATCGCTTTTCGAGACAAGCCTCCACTGTTTGGTCGCTGTTTCATTTTAGAATATAGTTTTGTGGCAACCACGATCTCATCCCGGGGCGCAAAATCATTCAATGCTCGACCGACGATTTCTTCGCTCGCTCCATAAGAATAGACATTTGCCGTATCAAAAAAGTTGATGCCCAGATCCAAGGCTTTTTTGATGACTTCACGACTGTCGTCTTCTTCTAACACCCACTCATGAAACCCGCTGTTGGGATCGCCAAATCCCATTGTCCCTAAACACAAAGGTGACACATCAAGTCCTGTATTGCCAAATTTTACATAGTCCATTTTTACGTCCTCCTGTTTTTTTAAGTTACACTAAGCATACAGGTTGAAGTGCACTCTAAGTCAAGCGAATCTATAAACTTTTTTTTATTTTACTGTCAATTGACTCAAAAGGACATGCTTTTTGTCGTGCGTTTCATTTCAAATCAGCTTTTGGTACACTAAGATCAGATATTGATACGCTTTTTAGCTGAAAAAAAGGAGTGGAAAATTTTGACTTGTATTTTTTGTACTGCCTCAAAACATGCGATCATTGAAAACGAACGCTTTTATGCGATCCCTGATAAGTACCCCGTCACCCCTGGACACTTGCTATTGATCCCCAAAGCGCATCGCAGGGATTATTTTGCTCTCACCCAAGAGGAATTACAAGACTTGCAGGCTTTGTTGCAGGAAGGCAAAGCTTATTTATTGGAAACCTATCGACCAGACGGCTTCAACATCGGCTTCAATTGCGGGGAGGCTGCTGGACAGACGGTCTTTCATTGCCATTGTCATTTGATCCCACGCTACCAAGGCGACGTGGAGCAGCCAAAAGGTGGCGTTCGAGGCGTGATTCCTAACAAGCAAGCCTACTAAACACAAACAAGCCGTTTCTCCAGCAAAGGAAAACGGCTTGATTATGTTTGTTAAAATGAGGACGCTTAGGAATTGATCGCTGAATGATTCATCAATCGATTGATATGAACGCCTAGATAGACGATTTCATTGACAGGGATCTTCGTTTGGTATTCTTTATCGATATAGACTTTGACTTTTGTCGCAATCTCCATAGCATTCGGATAAAGAGCCCACATTTGACGGTATAGTCCTTCATCTTCTTCTTGCAGCAGACCATCCAAAAAGAATCGGTCAACGAAGAAACGCACGTGGGTGATAAAGCGATTGTAATGGATCGAATTGGTGTTGACGTCTTGCTGGATCGAGTAGCGCACCATATTGACGATCAACCCGATCAATTTGGCCTTTTTCAACCCATCTTGATTTTCCTCGGTGTTCGACTGGGCATTGATCAAATGAAACGCGATATTGGAGGCTTCTTCTTCTGGCAGCTCAATCTGATACTTCTCTTTCAACAAGCGCAGTGCCTGTTCGGCGGCTCGAAATTCCTCTGTATAGTAATTCTTGATTTCCCAATAGAGCCGATTGGTCACACTCAAGCCTTTTTGCTGACGTTCTACAGCAAAGTGCAAGTGATCCGATAAGGTGAGGTAAATCGTTGAATTTAGCGGATATGGCAGCATTTTTTGCGCCAGCTGGACGATTTCTTTGGTCATTTCAAAATAGTACAACGGAATCTCATCCACTAAATCGGCAAACTGACCTGATTTTTTTTCATCGATTGGCAGAAAAACTTGATCGATCTGGGTATCGGCTATGCTGTCGCCGACTTTCTTTCCATAGCCGATGCCTTTCCCAAGTGCAATCATTTCTTGGCCTTCCTTATCAACAAGTACGACACTTGAATTTAAGACTTTCTTGATGTAAATCATGCACTCTCGCTCCTCACTGTTTATTCTGCCAAACTTGCGCCATTGGTGGCGATCACTTCTTTGTACCAGTCGAAGGAATCTTTTTTCAAACGGTCATAACTGCCGTTTCCTTCATCATCGGCATCCACATAAATGAAGCCATAGCGTTTCGTCACTTGTGACGTCCCAGCACTGACCAGATCGATCGGTGCCCAAGAAGTATAACCAATCAAATCGACCCCTTCATCGATAGCTTCCTTCATTTGTTTGAAGTGTGCCTTGAAATAATCGACCCGATACGGATCATGCACTTGGCCGTCTTCAAGGACATCCACGGCGCCCATACCATTTTCAACGATCATTAATGGCACTTGATACCGATCATACAATGAAAGCAAGGAGATTTTCAAGCCTTTAGGATCGATCTGCCAGCCCCATTCGGTTGATGGCAGCTTGGGATTTTTTACCCCTAAAACCGTATTGCCCGGTGTCCGTTCGGCATTTGGATCACCTGATTCGGCCATAGACATATAATAACTAAAGGAAAGAAAATCAACGGTGTGATCTTTTAAGATTTGGCGGTCTTCTGGTGCCATTTCAATTTTGATGCCGCGTTTTTCCAGATCTTTTTCAATCATTCGGGGATAAGCCCCCTTGACTTGAACGTCCGCATAAAAATCATTTTCCAAGTTTTTCTTTAAGGTCAATTCAACATCCAATGGGTCACAAGTCAATGGGTATGTCATTAGCTTCGTTAACATGCAGCCAACTTTATTGTTTGGGTTTTTCTCATGAGCGATTTTGGTCACTAATGAGCTGGCAACAAATTGGTGATGGAGCGCTTGATACACCTCTTGCTCTTCTTTGCCTGCTTCTGATTGTTCTGGAATGATGCCTGCTGTTGTAAAGGGATGACGATGGATACTGTCGATTTCGTTAAAGGTCAGCCAATATTCCACATACTCCCCAAATTCTTCGAAACAGACGGTTGCAAAGCGTACAAAGTCATCGATCACTTTGCGTTCCACCCAGCCATTGTACTTCAAGCTAAGCGCTAGCGGCATTTCATAGTGAGACAACGTTACGATCGGTTTGATCCCCAAGTGCTGCATTTCTTGAAAGACATTGCGGTAAAAAGCGATCCCTTCTTGATTGGGTGTCGTTTCTTCCCCGGTTGGGAACAAACGGGTCCACGCAATCGACAATCGCAACACTTTAAAGCCCATCTCCGCAAACAAAGCCAAATCTTCTGGATAGCGGTGATAGAAATCGATTCCTCGCCGTTTTGGATAGATGGTATCTGTTGGATCTGCCATCGCTTCTTTGACGGCTTCTACGGTCACGCTCATGTGCGCCGCATAATCTTTGTTATCGACATGAGGTTTGTAGGTCGCCACATCTGCCACCGACAAACCTTTGCCGCCAAGATTCCAACCTCCTTCTACTTGATTTGCGGCGATTGCGCCACCCCATAAGAAGTCCTTTGGAAAAGTTGTTTCAGTCATTTTTTCAATCCCCTTTTACATTGTTTTTGTTGCATTGCTCATTTGTTTAGACGAGCGGTGCGATCGATAGGACACCTTGGTCGCTTTGCTCATCGGTTGATTCGATCGTTTTGACCATAAAGTTTTCTTGATTGGTGACCACACAGATCACGATTGGATCAAAACCAGCTGCTTTGATGGCATCTAGATCGAATTGGATCAGCGGTTGCCCTTGTTTCACTTGATCCCCCGCTTTTACGTAAGGGGTAAAGTGTTTGCCTTCTAATTGGACGGTATCCAAGCCGATATGAAAGAGCAGTTCTGCGCCATTACGGGTTTTTAACCCGATCGCATGGTTGGTTTCAAACAACATCGTGATCTCGCCATCTTCAGGTGCGATCAATTCGCCAGACGTCGGAATGATCCCGAACCCTTCTCCGATCATGCCGCTTGAAAAGACTTCATCGTTGACTTCAGATAAAGCTACCACTTGCCCATCTACTGGTTTGCTCAATACTTCGGCTTTGGGATCGGCAACAGTCGTCTTATTTTCTACCACTTTGTCTTTGAATAAGAAAAGGACAAGGACAAAAGAAACAGCAAAGGATACCCCTAACGTGACCAATGCCCACACAAGATTCATCGGGTTGGCTTCATCCACGAACATAGTGATACTTGCAAGTCCAGGGCCAACTAATGCGAAGGCCTTGATGGCAAACAAACCAGCCACCGCACCACCAACTAGGCTGGAAGCCATCACGCCGTAAAGCACTCGTTTATGCAGGATCGTCACCCCATACAAAGCAGGCTCGGTGATGCCAAAAAGGGCGGAGATGCCTGCAGAAACAGCGGTTGAACGAAGTTTTTGGTCTTTGGTCCGAACACTCACCGCAAAACAAGCACCAGCTTCTGCAATGTTATGTGCCAATGAGGCAGGCAAGTATAACAGCTCTGCCCCCATCTCACTCATGGACGAAACAGCATAGGGAATCATGGCTTTGTGCATACCAGTAACCACCATCAATGGTAAAACAGCGGCTAAAATCCCTGTTGCCACCCAACCTAAATGGGCATACAGCCAAATGATCGCTGCTGAAAAAATCGTTCCGACTTCAAAGCCTAATGGGCCTAAAATCAATAAAGCAACTGGAACCGTAATAACTAAGCTCATCATCGGAACAAAGAAGATACGGATCGGTTTTGGTGAGATTCGGGTAAACAGCTTTTCAATTTGAGCGTAAAATAAAACCGTTAAAATTGCTGGAAATACTTGTGACGCATAGGCGATATTTTGTAAACCGAAGCCCATGAACGTTGCGCCATCTGTCAATAGTGTTGTTAGTTCAGGCAAAATCAAGGCACCGACAGCGGAAACCGCCACCAATTGGTTGACCTTTAATTTATTTGCCGTGGTGATCGCCACTAAAATCGGTAAGAAATACAATGGTGCGCCACCGATCAGATTCAAAATTTGATACGTCTGGCTCGTATTGTCCATCAATCCAGTGACAGAAGCAAGTAACAGTAAGGATTTCAAAACGCCCCCACCAGCGACCGCTGGAATCAACGGTTGAAAAATCGAGATAATAAAATCAAGCAGGACCGCACCCCACGATTGTTTTTGTTTCGCTTCACTTCCTCCATCAGCTGTTAGCTCATGACCTAACACGTTTATAACCTCATCATACACTTCAACGACATCATTGCCGATGATGACTTGGCATTGAACATTTTGTCGCACCCCAATCACGCCATCGACTTTTTCCAGGGCATCTTTTTGTACGAGGCTATTGTCTTTTAAGGTAAAGCGCAAGCGTGTGGAGCAATGTTCCAAATGTGCGATATTTTCTTTTCCGCCAATCAACTCAACGATGGCAGTTGCCGTTTCTTTTACATTCATAATTTTCTTCTCCTTTAATTAGTTTTCCTTTGTTGGCCAAACAAAGAAAAAAGCAGGCAGCACCTACAAAAACATTGAACGGAATCCAACGATCCCTTCCATGTTTTTTATAGGTCCTGCCTGCATTACCAGTCACATGCCTGTTTTATTACTTGCATAATACCATGCTTTATTTGAAAACGCAACCACCGTTTTAAAAATATTTTGCTAAGCCTTTTGCTGAAACGAGAAGTTTGCTACACTTAGTGGATAATCAGTTGTTTCGTCTTCCTTGGCTTGCACCAGAAGCAAGAAGAACATCGCTGGCTAAACGTATCACAAGAAAGGATGAATCGGATGACTCCATTAAATCACTCACTGCATGTTGCCGTCCCAACAGCATTTGATCATGCAGAAAGACTTGACACGAAAAGGACGATCGCTCATATCTTGCAACTGCAAGAGCAAGGGATCAAATCGGTTTTGGTGTGCGGCTCCACCGGTGAACAGCACTCATTGACCTTAACAGAAAAAAAACAGCTTCTACATGACTTAGCGCAAGAAACCAGCTGGGCAGCCGATTTCGAAGTCCTCTTCGGTTTAGCTGGCATCGTATTTCATGAAACGCTCGCGTTGGCAGAAGCAATCAGCAAAAATCCCCGAATCGATGGTGTGGTTTTAGGCTTTCCCCCTTATCTTTGCCTGACGCAAAAGGAAGCCGTCCTCTATGCTCAGGGATTGATCCATACTTGCGAAAAACCAGTTATTTTATACAACAATCCCCGCCGCACGGGCTTTGATTTATCTGCAGAAAGTCTCTTGACCCTGATCGCTAACCCTCGGGTGATCGGCTTAAAAGAAGCTGGCAGGAAGGAGCGAGTGCCTCAACTAAAAACAAAGACGGCTGCCGATTTTCGCTTTTATGCTGGTGGTGAAGCGGACTTGGCGGAAAAGGTCGCACTAGGGTTTAACGGGCTGTCATCAATGGCAGGCAACCTTTGTCCCAAGGAGATCCAGGTGATTTGGCAGGGCTTATTGAAAGATGATGCAACGATTTCTACGTCGAATGAATGGCAGAAAATGGAACAAGCAGCTGCTGGCGATCCAACAGATACCATCAGTTACCTTCCGTGGCTCAAGCAGCAAATCACCATTGATGGACAGCCCTTTGGCTTTTGTCGTCAGCCGCTAGGTCTAGAAACAATTGATCGGTTTGGCACTGGCTCAATTCCCCCTCATCTAGCACAAGAAAGGCAGGAGAACCAGACAAATGAAGATTGATGCACCGATTGATCCACAACTAAAGCACTATATTGAAAGCTCCATCATCCCGCAATACAACCAATTGGATAGCAGTCACTCCCCAGCGCACGTCCACCAAGTGATCCAAAATAGTTTTGAGATTGCTGAAACATTGCCCGTTGACCTAAATATCGTCTATACGGTAGCTGCCTACCATGATATCGGCTTGCTCTATGGCCGCAAAAACCACGAAAGCAATTCCCGCAAGATCGTTGAACAAGATGCTGTGTTGCCACGCTTTTTCTCTCCTCCAGTCATTTCAATGATCGGCGAAGCTGTAGAAGATCATCGCGCCTCGCTGCCCTATGAGCCTCGCTCGCTTTATGGCAAAATTATTTCCGAAGCCGATCGCGATTTAAATTTTGAGCGAATCCTCAAGCGTACCTTGCTTTTTGCTTATGAGAAAAAGCAGCTGACAGATTTAGAACAATTGCATCATGAAGCGTATCAGTACATTTCAAAGAAATACGGTCCTCAAAGTGAGCTGAAGGTTTGGTTGGATTATCGCAAAAACCAAGACGGTTTGGCGATCATCTATCAAAAATTAGCACAACCTGAAAGCTTCCGTCACTCCTTTGAAAAAATCGTGCCGTTAGTTATCGCTACAAGCAAAGAAACTGACGATTGACACTTTGATCCAGCACCAGACTTCAAATAGGAACCCTCTGATTCAGCGCCGCAGTTGTGTCTGCACTGAATCAGAGGGCTTTTACTGTTATCCTAAACGTTCTTTCTCCACTAAAATCCCCCGCTCCTTCGCTGCTCCTACGCGCCTATTCAAATCAAAGGGCAGCAAGTGGTTTTTTTCGATCAACAGACGCCCCTTCTAAATAACCTCCTTTTTTTAACCGAATTTACTCTTTGTAAGCAAGATAGTTTGCTGAAAATAAAAAAAATGGTATTTTTATTTTATCAAGTGATAAAATATTAGGAGGAATCGTTATGTTTTTGGCAATCAATGAAATACGCCATTCCAAATTGCGTTACGCCCTAGTCACAGGGGTCATGTTTTTAATCGCCTATTTGGTCTTTTTTTTAACTGGGTTAGCTTATGGGTTGGCTCAAGATAATCGGATGGCGGTCGACAAATGGGAGGCAGATCAAATTTTGTTGACCGAAGAAGCAAATGATAATTTAAACATGTCGATGCTTCCTCGCAGTCTTTATGATGAAGTCGATGCACCAGAAAAAGCAGTTTTGGCGCAAACCGCTGGAGTTGTGACCAAAGAAGACAACGGTGAAAAAGTCGATGTCACCTTTTTCGGCATTGATCCAGATCAATTTTTAGCACCCAATATTACCGATGGCGAGATGTTTGCTTCAGATGATGAAGCGGTCGCCGACAGCAGTATTGAGGAAGAATACGGGATTTCCATTGGTGACACCATCAAATTAGCAGGCAGTGACAAAAAATTGAAAATCGTCGGTTTTACAGATAACGCCCGCTTCAGTGTCGCTCCGGTCCTCTACACCTCGATCGGTGCCTATCAAGAAATTCGTTTTGAAAAAGAAGATGATTCAGAAAATGCCCGTATCAACGCGATCGTGACTCGTGGCAAAATCAAAGAAGTGCCAGATGATCTAGTCGCTACGGATATCAGCAAATTTATTAATGAATTGCCTGGTTACAACGCACAAGTGCTGACCTTTGGCTTTATGATCGGGTTCTTGATCGTGATCGCTGCCATCGTTATCGGAATTTTCATCTATGTGCTAACGATGCAAAAATCAGAAATTTTTGGTGTCATGAAAGCTCAAGGGATCTCTAGCCGCTACATTGCTTTTTCGGTGATCGCCCAAACGTTCTTATTGGCAACCTCGGGTGTTTTGATCGGTGGTTTGGCAACGATCGGTACCGCCCTCGTGTTACCTGCGGCAGTGCCATTCCAAATCAATCTATTATTCTTTGCTAGTATCAGTGTCATGATGATTCTGATCGCGATGCTAGGTGCTTTCTTCTCGGTGCGAACGATTGTAAAAATCGACCCATTGAAAGCAATCGGATAGGAGGAAAAAACATGAGTGCCATTGAATTCAAACAAGTCAAAAAATCATTTAAAGATGGGGACGCGACAATTGAAGCCTTGAAAGAAACCAACTTTTCGGTAGAAAAAGGCGAATTTGTCGCCATCATCGGTCCTTCTGGCTCTGGAAAAAGTACCTTTCTAACGATCGCCGGTGGTCTGCAAGCCCCCTCTGAAGGCGAAGTGTTTATCAATGATGAACCCTTCAGTAAACAAAAAGAAAAGCAACGGGCAAAAACTCGTTTCAAAAAGATCGGTTTTATATTACAAGCTTCCAACCTTGTCCCTTTTTTGACGGTCAAAAAGCAACTCCAATTGGTGGATAAGGTCAGCAAAGAAACCCAAGAGCAATCAGCAACTGAATTGTTTGAACAACTTGGGATCGAAAAGCTGCAGAACAAATACCCCGATGAACTTTCTGGTGGCGAAAGACAGCGTGTGGCTATTGCCCGAGCGCTCTATCATGATCCCACCATCATATTGGCAGATGAACCAACGGCGAGTCTTGATTCAAAAAAAGCCGTCGAAGTCGTCAAAATCTTAGCAAAAGAAACCAAAGAAAAACAAAAAGCCACCATTATGGTGACCCATGATACCCGTTTAACAGATTATTGTGATCGGGTTCTCGTCATGAAAGATGGCGTTTTAGAAGAAAAAGAACACACGAAAAAAGAAGCCGAATCAGATGATTCGCAGAAGGAGCAAGCATGAAAAAAATTATTGTTGTCGGTGCGGGCGTGTCAGGATTAGCTGCTGCTGTCCGTTTGCAAAAACTTGGCTATGACGTCACCCTCTACGAAAAAGAAGGTCAACCTGGGGGCAAAATGAATCAGATCAAGGAAAACGGCTTTACCTTTGATGTGGGCCCCACCATCGTGATGATGCCTGAAATTTATCGTGAAGTGTTTGAATTTGCTGGCGTTGATCCGAATGACTATATTCCTATGGAGAAAGTCGATCCGATGCTGCAGCTGTATTTTGCCCAAGACGAACCGCTGACCTTCTCAAATGACTTAGTAGAATTGACCAAAACGCTAGAAGCGATCTCAGAAGAAGATGCTCAAGGCTATTTTGCCTTTTTAGCAGATATTTACAAACGCTATGTGATCGCCAAAGAGTCCTTCATCACCAAGTCGTTTCGGACATGGCGAGATTTTTACAATCCCAAATCATTATGGGCAGGGTTAAAGCTGCGAACGTTTAGTGACGCCTACTCTTCCATTTCTAAATTTGTCAAAGATGATCGCCTGCGTAAATCATTGGCGTTTCAAACCTTGTATATCGGTGTCTCCCCTTACCAAGGGCCGTCCCTTTATACGATCATCCCTATGATCGAGTTGATGTATGGGGTCTATTTCATCAAAGGCGGCATGTATACGTTAGCCACTGGTATGGCACGTTTGTTCCAAGAATTAGGCGGTACGATCCATTACAATACGCCGATCGATGAATTATTGATCGAAAACAAGCAAACCAAAGGCGTTCGTGTCAATGGAGAAACGATCACCGCAGATGCCGTGATTTGTGCGGCTGATTTTCCTTATGCTATGGAAAGCTTGATTCCTGATGAATCAAAACGCGGCAAATACACCAATCAAAAAATCGCTTCGATGGATTATTCTTGTTCTTGTTTCTTGCTTTATTTAGGTCTGGACAAAAAATATGAGGATAGCGCACTCCACAGCATTTATTTTGCCAATGATTTCAAACGCAATGTAGATGATCTTTTCGAGGCTGGTAAGCTGCCAGAAGATCCTTCCTTCTACTTGTATCGCCCAACCCTGAAAGATGCTTCCTTAGCACCTGATGGTCAAGAAGGTCTTTATGTTTTAGTCCCAGTACCTGAATTATCTAAATTTGATCAATGGACGGATGAAACGATCCAAAGCTACCGCCAGCAGATCATTGGATTATTAAAAGAAAAAACGATCTTTACGGATATCGATGAACACATCGTGTATGAAAAAATGTATACGCCAGATACGTTCAATGATCGGTTCAATGCCTACAACGGTGCGACATTTGGCTTGAAACCGACCTTAGCCCAAAGCAATTACTATCGTCCCCATAATAAATTTGATTATGCAGAAGGCCTATACTTCTGCGGCAGCAGTACGCATCCAGGAGCGGGTGTGCCAATCGTGATACAAAGTGCCAAGTTAGCTGTGGAGGAGTTGTTAAAAGATGACCGTTAAATCATTAAGCGTCTTTGATGAATACGACAACGATTTTTTATACTGTGAGGCCATCATAAAAAAGCATTCGAAAAATTTTCATACCGCCTTTTCTCAATTGCCAAAAGACAAAGCCCGCGCCGTCTATGCCGTCTACGCCTTTTGCCGACGTGCCGATGATGCCGTCGATGAAAAGCAAGACCCATTGTTGATCGAAGCCATGAAAAAACGCTTGGAAGAAATGCAAAAACAAGTATCAGACGATACGATCGACTTGCCGCAAGCCGTCAAGGAAGAAGATCCTGATGAAGCCATTTGGCGGGCATTGACCCTTTCTTTCCAACAGTTTGATCTGCAATTTCAACCCTTTTTCGATCTATTGGTGGGGCAAAAACAAGACCTTGACTTCCAGCAGCCCACCTCTGAAAAAGAGCTTTCTGACTATAGTTACTACGTAGCTGGCAGTGTAGGTCTGATGCTCTTGCCGATTCTCTCGCAAGCAGCCGCTGCGATTCAAGAGCCTGCCATCAAATTGGGTGAAGCGATGCAGCGCACCAATATTTTACGTGATATTGGCGAGGATCTGCGGATGGGCCGCATCTATTTGCCGCAAACGGTCTTGGCGCAATACAACCTTTCGCGAGAGGCTTTAGCAGCTGGCAATCAAAACCCGCAGTTTATCGAGATGTGGGAACACGGAGCGCAACTGGCAGAGACGCTTTATCAAGAATCTTTTGTCATGATGCCGCAAATCGATGAAGATTGCCGTGAAGCTCTATTAGCAGCTGCTTTGATCTATCGGGAAATCTTGACTGTGATTCGCAAAAACAACTATCAAGTATTTGCTGAAAAAACAGCGGTACCGAAACAACGGAAAATCCAACTTTTGTTTACCGCGAAAAAAATGCTTCGTCAGGAACGTTGGGAGGGCTGACTTTGAACTTGCGAGAAAAAATATTACGAGTGGCAGAGAACCTGTTTATGCAGCAGGGGTATCAAGCAACTTCTACTAGACAGATCGCAGAAGCCGTCGGCATCACCCAACCCAATCTTTATTATCACTTCAAAGGCAAAGAAGCCATCTATTATGAAGTGATGGTCTCTTTGGCACAAGAGGTTTCTGGAAAGCTAAATCAGACCGTTGAAGATACTTCCTTGACGATCTCTGAAAAAATCTTGAACATGTTTCTTTTTTTAAGAAGTCGGCATCGGATCAATTTTTATATGATGATGCACGACATTCAGCATACCGTTTCTGAGGACACTTCTAAAAAACTGTACTTGCTTTGGCGGAAAAATTACAAAGAACCGTTTCTTGACTTGTTTCGTCGCAGTGATTCCAATCTCCGTTCGGATGTCGACCCGGAATTTGTCACCAGTCAATTGTTAGTACTGATGGCGGCTCATTTGGACTCACCAGAAAAAGAAGACAAGATGCCAGAAGCGATCGATTTGTTTTTATTCGGTGCACTAGGCAATGGGCCAATTGCGAAATAGCTGGAACGTTGGCTTTTGTCCCGAGAATAATCATTCGACGAATTTCTGACAATCGCGTACACTGATCCAGTAAACAGAAACTTAAAAGGATGGATGTACATGTCAAAAAATCGAATCGAAGCCTTTACCGATGCGGTCATTGCGATCGTAATGACCTTATTAGTATTGGAATTGCACCAGCCCGAAGGCGATACCTTTGCTTCTTTTTTAGGAGTGGAACAGCAATTTATTATTTATTTGATCAGCTTTGTGATGTTAGCGATCTACTGGAACAATCACCATCATCTATTTCAAGTAGTGTCTAAAATCGACGGTTGGACCTTGTGGGCGAATCATTTATTGATCCTGGCACTGACCCTCTTTCCTTTTGTAACGTCATGGGTCAGTCGTTATCCAGTCGCTCTTGCCCCTCAGCTGCTATACGGGGCTGTCATTTTATTGACGGATTTCAGCTATTTCCTTGTAGGAAAGTCCTTGGTTCGTGCCAATCCTGACAATCAAGCCATCGTAGAACTGTTTCGCGGATACAAGAAACTCTACTTTACGTTGTTTATCAACGTGCTGGCATTGCTCCTCGGCTGGCTGATCCATCCCCTATTCATCATCACTCTGGATAGTCTCGTGCTATTGTTGTGGGTGATCCCTGAGAAAAAAGTAGAAGCCTTTTTAAAACAATAAAAACACTTGCGTCCTTCTCCTAAAAGCGGTGAATGATTGCGCAAAAGCAGCCGATTGGTCTACTTTTGCACAGTCATCCATCAAGAGAAGGACGCAAGTGTTTTTTCTAGCGAATCAAGTCTTTCCCAGGTGCCCGTAAGACTTGTTCCACTTGTTCTTTGGTGGTTAAGGGGACATCTCCCAGCATCGTATGAGCCAATACTGCATTCGTGATAGCAAAATCAGCGGTGCGTTGGAGTGACCATTTTTCGGCGTAGCCTAATAATACGCCAGCAGCATAGGCATCCCCTGCCCCGATCCGATCCAATACTTGCAGCAGCTGCGGTGCCGTTTCGTAGGTATCTTGTGCCGTAATGATCCTTCCACTGATAAACTGCTTGTCTTCCACGGCTAGACGCCGTGTCCCGCAGAACCATTCGAGTTGATACTGGTCAATAAAGGATTGGATCAACGCAAGCTCTGCGCCTTCTGTTTCCTCTAAGGGATAAGCCAATAGCTCCTCCAAGTCACGGACAGAGCCGAAAACTAGGTCACAATAGGGTAGGATCGTTTCATACCGTTGTTTCAGTACCTCCCGATTTAATTCTTCATTCAAGCTTGGACGGAAGTTGAAATCAAAGCAGACGCGAATCTGCTTGGCATGGGCCTGTTTCGCCAAAGCCAAAGCTGTTTGCCAGGTTTTCTCAGTCAAACTAAGAGAGATCCCGCAAATATGAATGAGATCGACCGTTTCTAAAAATCCATCGATAGCGTATTCTTCTGGACCAGAAACGCCAAAGGAACTATGATGGCGATTTTGATACGTCACATAGGTCGGACGAGCGCCGTAGCCGATCTCGGCGAAATAACTGCCGATATGACTGTATTTTTTGCCAACAAATGCCGTCTGGATTCCATAGGAACGCAAGCTGGCTTTTGCCGTATCTCCTAATCGGTTGGCTGGCACCTGTGTCAGCATCGACGTCGTCAAGCCGAAATGCGCCAAATTACCTAACAGATTGACCCCTGTTCCCGTAAAATCCATTCGCAAAGAGTGAGTCTGTTCCAATGTTCGATATTCTGGTGGCGTCAACCGCATCATTACCTCACCGTAAGCACCGATCCGCATCATTGATCCCCCCTATTTGGCTGCTGCCAACACCTTTTTCGTCATTTCTGCTAATGTCTGTACATCTCCAGGGCGTGTGTCCCCTGTTTCTCCATCGATGATCGAGCTGTAAATATGCGGAATGATTTTTTTCACGCCTGCATCAACAGCGATCTGCAAGATTTCTTCGAAGTTTTCTAAATCGATACCGCCGGTCGGTTCCAAATAAAAATCATTCGCAGCACAAGCCTCGGCTACCGCTTGATATTCTGCTTTATGAGCCAACCCTTTCATTGGAAAATACTTGATAGAACTAGCGCCCATGTCTTTTAATAAAGCGATCGCTGTTTCGACTGGGACTTCTGCAGCTGGAGTTTGTGAACTCAATGGACCAGTCGCAATATTGACATAGCCGACTTTTCCCGTTGGTGAAACCAGGGCATTGACGATCGTTTCAGATTGTCCTAGCAAAGCTCGTGAGGTCCCCGCTCCCGTGAACACTTGGTTAACATGCTGTGGTTGAAGAACAGCGGAAATTCGGGAGACCATTTCACTTTGATTGGGGTCGCCAGCACCAAGCCCTACAGAAAGGGCATTATTTGTTGCCGCTTGATAGTTCTTCATGTCAGCGATAGCCGCCTCGTCACTATCATAGTTTTTTGATAAAACACCTAGGACGATGTTGCCCTCTGCTGCTTCGTAACAAGCTTTCGCATTGTCGATGGAGTTTGCTAACACATTTAGACAGACACGGTCAGCGAAATAATTGGGTGAAGTTTTCATTTTTGGGTTGCTCCTAACATAATTTCTTGTAAGCGATCAGTGATCACTGCCATTTCTTGTTCATTGACTGCTCGGATATCAAATTCAATAATGCCGTTATTGGCTTGGTACTCACGGGTATAAATCGCTGGTTCTCCTACTTTTAGCGCGTCGATCACTGCTTTGGCACTTGGTTCTTTCACTTTAACACTCGCCCGATAAATGTCTCTGCCCGCGCTGTCTTGAACGATTTTTGCTTCGAAACCAGTGATTTCATTGATTGCCGCAATAAATGGTTGCAGACGCTCTTGCATCGAAGCGCCAGATTCTGTTCCCTCCGCTAGATAATCCGTCACGGCTTGGGTAAATCCGAGAATATTGTCTTTACCGATTTTCATTGCTCGACCTATCCCTTTGGATTGCAGGCGCACCCAAGAGACATAGGGCTGCTTGCCGATCACTAAGCCAGCACTCGGTCCTGACAGTGCTTTCGCACCTGAATAGATCACTAAATCAGCACCAGCTTGGGTATAGGCAAACAAATCTTCCTCAGCAGCCGCATCAACGATCAATGGAAGATCGTGTGCCTTGGCAACTTGGGCCGTTTCTGCTACCGTCAGCATACTTTTTTGAACGGTGTGATGACTCTTTATGTAGAGGATCCCCGCCGTTTCGGGCGTAATCATCTCTTCAATGTGCTCGGGTGTACACATATTGGCATAGCCTGCTTCCACGACCTTCCCACCGCCTTGTGCCACCATCACTTCCACTGGTGTGCCATAATCTACGTTGTGGCCTTTGGGCAAAATAATCTCCCGCTTACTGATTTTCTCACTATATGGATGATACAAATGATAGCTGTCGCCTTGACCAATGAGCGCCGCCACTGATTGGGCGATCCCCGCTGAAGCGGAAGAAACGATCTGTGCATCTTCCGTGTTCAACAATTCTGCTAAATAGGCTCCGGTTTTTTCTGCTAGATCTGCCATTTCAAAGAAATGCTCCCCGCCATAGCGCTGGGCTGCAAGCACACTTTCGCTGACTTTCGAGACACCTAGAATCGTCATTTTGCCAGAAGCATTGATGACTTCTTTCAAGCCTAATTCTTCAATATTCAGTGTCAAAAAGTTCCCCTCCTATCACCGCTTTTTGCGGCACGATCTGTTGTCTCGTGATTCGACGATTGCCGTTAGAATCCGTCAATTCCTTTTCGCCCGCTTCAAAGCGGAAAATCGTAAAATCAGCATCATACCCCAATGCGATTTCGCCTTTGTTTTGTAAATGAAATTGCTTCGCAGGGGCACTGGTCACCTTCTCGATGATCTCACGCCAATCATACCCTACGACCGCTAATTTTTCCATAGTCGTCGCTAAATCAAAGACTGGTCCATTGGTACGATTGCGGATGTAGATATCCGTACTAATGGAAGAAGACTTCAGCTGATTGGCAAAGGCCGTCTCCGCCACGTCAAAATTGAAACTGTCTGTCCCATGACCAATATCAAAGACCAAGCCTTTTTCATAGGCGTCAAAGACGAAAGGCTTGATGGTTTGGTTCGTCTGATCCAAAATCCCATTGGCTTTGCCGTTAAAGCAATGGGTCACCACATCGCCTGCTTCCAATTCAGCGAGAATCTCTGCTAAATTCGGTGGTGCTGAACCAATATGGACCATCAGAGGCAGCGGTTGATTTTCAGCTTGGATCGCTTTGGCTAATTTCAACGGCGTGATGCCATTTTCGCCGATCACCGTTTTGCTCATTCGGGCTTTGATCCCAACGATAAAGTCAGGAAACTTCTGCAGCGCTTCTTTGACCAATTCTTTTTTGACTTTTGACAGATCCGCAAGTTCATCCTGCTCTACGATCCCCCATTTGGAAATGTTGACTAAAGCAAAGACATTGGTTTTGGCTTCTTTGGCTAAATCATAAAACCGATGGATATTTTCGGCGCCAGTCGTCCCCGCATCGATAACGGTCGTGACGCCTTGTTTGACACCAATCTCGTCTGGATAATCATAATAGAGCGTCATTTCCTCGAAACAATGGACATGGTCATCGATCCAACCAGCTGACAAGAACTCCCCTTCTACTAAGGTCAGCTCTTGTTTTGCCGGCTCCTGCAACGTGGGTGCCAAAGCAGTGATTTTCCCGTTTTGAATCCCAATATCAAATACTTTTTCATCGATTGTGCGAGCTTGACGAATAATCAAATCAAACATCTTGCTACACCTTCCTCTCTGTGAAAGTGAATTTCGACCAAGGATGGATAAAGGGCAGCAGAACTAACTCTTGTTCGACGATCGAACCGATTTTATTTTTTCGTGGATCTGAGTGAGGCTCCAGCACGACTTGCAGCTCGTTTTTGTACTTGCCAAAATGATCGTTGCCGATCACAACGTCCCCTCGTTGAAAGACGCCTTCGTGGTCATGGACAGGATTGTCATGGTTCTTATACTTTTTACGAACTTCTGTGGAACGGATCATCCGATCGGTGATGTCGCCTCGACGATAATGCTGCTCGTCCAGGGCGATTTGGCGTTCAACTTCATTGATTTCAGGCACAAATCCAATAGCAAATGCAGTCTGGTAGCGATCAATCGCTCCTAGCGCTGCCAATTCTGCTTCAGAAGCATAAGCATTTCCGATAATGACATCGTCGATCAAGCCTGTGGCAAACAAATGCTTTGCGGCAGTTTCTACAGGGATTTTCCGGTGCATTTCTAAGGTCGGTAAGCCATCATTGATATCCCAAGGACCGATCGTTCCCGTTTGAGAAGAGATAAATGCGGCGGTTCGAATGCCTTTTTCCTTGAAACGACGACTGCATTTTTCAAAGAAATCATAGGGCAAGGCAGTCCCTTCTTGCGGATAGAAATTGTGGCAGCCATATAAGTAAGGAATGTTGGCTTGATAGGTCAAAATATTGTCTAAATACGCCACATCATTGCTCATATTCAATTCAACAGCTAAGCCAAAGGGATTGTAGGTCAACATCGCTTCTTTATTGCCGTCAAAGCCTAAATCTAAACGAATCCCATCGGCACCTAGTTCATGGAAAAAGGTCAAGTCATCATAGGAGATGCCTAGTTCAGAAAAGATGGCTGGTGCCACGTCTAAAATCGTTTCATAGCCTAATCCTTTGGCAAAATCAATCAACGCTTTAAATTTTTTCTGTACGTTTTCTTTGCCGTCACTCACTTCCAGCATACTCATAAAAATGCGGCTAAAGCCATATTCATGGGCTAATTGCAGATAGGCTTTGTCTGTTTCAAAATCACTGTGATCGGGATACACCGATACTCCTAGTTGTCTTTTCAACTTATCTCATCCTCATTTCTTCATAAAAAGCAGTAAAACGTGTCAGTAAAAGCGAACTGCAAACAATCGTCGCCGTCATCGTCAAAAATGGTCCCCACGGAAACTGACGGCTCAGTAGGATCGCTGCAGCAACGCCAAGAATCCCAAACAAAAGCATCCGCCAAAACGGCACTTCTTGAATTTTTTTCCTTTGTGCTGATTTTGTTAACCAAATTTGACAACCAAAAAATAAACAAATGGCATAAATCCCCATGTTTGCACCTCACTCTTTTTTTTCTTGCTTAAGCGGCTGTTTCTTCTTCTTGTTCGCGGGCAATCTGCTGTTTCTCAAAGACTTTAAAGAATGGGTAGTAGATTGCGAGTGTGATAAAGAAGTTGACGATTACTAAAATCGCTGCTGCGATACTCCAGTCCGTACTCATCCAGGCGGCGATTGGTGCTGGAATGGCAAACCCAAGTCTGGCAGCCATCATAGGTACGACACCCGTAATAGTCGCGAAGTAAGAAATCGTTGTCGTAATCAATGGTGCCACCAAGAACGGAATGCCTAAGATTGGGTTCATTACGATCGGTGCACCAAAAATCACTGGTTCATTGATATTGAATAGGCCTGGCAAGATGGACAAACGGCCCAATTGTTTCAAGTATTTTGATTTGGAGAAGAAGAACAAAACGACCAACGCTAAGGTCGTACCGGCTCCACCGATCCAGACGAACCATTGTAAAAATTGTTCCGTAAAAATATTAGGCAATTCATGCGCATTGCCAGATGCTTGGAACGCTTCCATATTTTCAGCAATGGAAATATCCCAGAATGGACGAATGACAGGACCCATGATGGCTGGTCCATGAATTCCCAGTACCCAGAAGAAACAGATCAAGAAGACAGTCAATAAACCACCAAACAAGCTGTTACCAGCTAGCACGTCTTTTAACGGCATCAACAAGTTACTTAAAAAGCCATTGATGTCAAAGCCTAACATATGACGGATCACCCAGAACAAAATCAAGATCGCTCCTCCAGGAATCAACGCCATGAATGAATTGGTCACTTCTGGTGGCACGCCATCTGGCATTTTGATGGTAATGTTTTTTACGATAAAGAAATGATAGATTTCAACGGACAAGATTGCCGTGACGATCGCGCCAAACAAAGAGCCTGACCCTAAATTTGCCACATTGATATAACGTCCCGCATCAATGATGCCTTCCACAGAATCAAAGACTCGCAATGGTGGTGCAGCGGTTACAAGAAAGGACATCGTTGCTAAGATACCCGCAGTCAATGAATCCAGCTTGTAGCTTTTGGCTAGCGATGAAGCAATCCCATATGTTGCATACAATGCCAATAATCCGACTGTATAACGAAAGGGAATATCCAAAACTTCCCGATACGGTTCGATCACCGCAGCGACTGATTCGATGGGAAAATTCAGCAAGATCGTGAAGAAAGACCCAACGATCGTTAACGGTAACGTAGCGATGATCCCCTTACGAATCGCTACCATGTGCCGTTGCATCCCCACTTTATTTGCAATCGGCATCAACTTCTGTTCAATAAATTCTACAAACCCTTTCATAATTGCCTCCTTAGTTTATAACATTATAATGTTTATACAAGGATAATAGCACAGAGGATCTGGGTTCGTAAATAGTTTTTTAAACAGTAGATAGAATAATCTTTTCGCAATATCATTTCCTACAGTAACCATCAAGCGTCCTATCGTTGTCTTTTCGGTCGATACTGATACATAAAACGATTTTGGATGACGGTACAATTGATAATAAGTAACAAAATGAAAACTGGTGCCAAAGGAGTGCGGATCAACAAGAAAAACAAACTGAGTAAGAAAAGTAAGGAAACAAGTAACAGTTTCCAAAAAGCCAGCGTGATTTTGGCATTATTTTTTTCTAAAAGAAGATGGGTCAGAAAAATCAAGAGCAAACAACTCACTACTAGAACCATTCTACTCACCTTCTTTAGCTGTTTCTAGCTCTTGCGCCACTTGAAGTTTCTCAAATGCTTTAAAGAATGGATAGTAAATCGCTAATGAAACGAAGAAACAGACGAAGACCATCAAACAAGCAACCCAATTCCAATTTGAGGTAATCAATGCGCCAAGAGGTGCGGGAATCGAAAATGGTGGTTTGACCATCATCTTAGGCATCCAATCTAAAGCGGTAACGATATAGACTAAGATAGTATTAGCGATTGGCACAAGAATAAACGGAATTGCCAACAGTGGATTCATCACAATTGGCGTCCCAAAGATCATCGGTTCATTAATATTAAAAATCCCTGGTAAAATGGAAAGACGACCCAATTGTTTTAAATAGTTTGAACGAGAGAACATAAACAAAACAACCAATGCAAGCGTTGATCCAGTACCACCCATTTGCGCATACCATTGATAAAATTGTTCGGTAAAAAGATTTGGTAGATCAAAGGCAGACATACCGTTTTGGAATAATTCCGCATTTTCTAAAATTGCTTGATCCCAAAATGGACGAATGATGGGTCCTAAAACGGCATGGCCATGAATACCCAATACCCAGAAAACGCAGATAACAAATTGTGTGATGATTCCGCCTATCAAATTATTACCTGTTAAGAAACCTTTTAAAGGAGAGATGGCGATCGTCAGCAATCCATTTAAATCAAAGCCGAAAAAGTGGCGCGGAATCCAAAAGACTAAGATAACCAGCAAGGTTGGTAGGAGTGCCGCAAAGGATTCGCCTACAACAGGCGGTACGCCTTCTGGCATCTTGATTTCCAAGTTTTTTGCTTTTGTAAAATGATAAATCTCTACTGAAACTAGCGCCGCAATGATCGCACCGAATAATCCTTGGGATCCAAGGGAAGCGATGGGTAAATACCTTCCTGCAAGTACGGCATCTCCTGTCGTGCTGATGCCTTCCGCCAAATTGATCGGAACGACCATTAAAATCGTCGCTAACATGGATAAAAACCCACTTGTTATCCGATCGAGTTTGTAACTAGCACCTAAGTTGGAGCCAATCGTAAATGAGGCATAAAGAGACATTAACCCCACCGTAAATCGAAAAGGAATGTCAAGTGCCGGTAAACAAGGAGCGACCCATTCGGTATAACCAGGAATCGGCAAATTTAAAATAATAGTGAAAAAAGAGCCAACGATCGTGAGCGGTAAAATAGAAATCAACCCATTTCGAATAGCCTGCAAGTGCCGCTGCTGTCCAATAGCATTGGCAATCGGTAATAACTTCATTGCGACCGAGTCTAAAACTTTCATTATAAAACCCTCCTAAAATTCGTTTGAAAAACCATTTTTTTGAATCACTTCTTTAAACCATAGGCCAGACTTTTTCATCGTTTTTTCTCCAGTTTCTAAATCCAGACGATAAAAGCCATAGCGATTTTTGAACGCATTCTGCCAACTCCAACAGTCCACAAATGTCCACATGTGATACCCCAGACAGTTACTCCCCTCCATCATTGCTTGATGAAGCTCAATTAAATGCTCTTTTAAAAAAGCAATTCGGTAGTTGTCTTGCACTTGCCCCCCTTCGATAAATGTTTCTTCTCCCTGGATTCCGATGCCATTTTCTGAAACAAACCAATCAATATTCCCATATTCTAACTGGATTTTTTTAGCGATATCATACAAGCCATGAGGATAAATCTCAATCCCCCTTGAAGTATTCATTCTTCTGCCAGGCATCTCGTAATCATCGTAAAACCATTCTGGTGAGAAAACTCCCTCGGGATTAGGCAAAGATTCTTTGGCTTTCACTCGCCGTGGACGGTAATAATTGATCCCTAACAGATCAATCGTTGTTTCAGCAATCAAAGCAAGATCTTGTTCTTCCACTCGTGGCATTTGGTCGTAGCGCGTTAAAATAGCCTTTAACTCCTGTGGGTAACGACCTTTTAAAATCGCTTCATTAAGGGAGCGAGTATAGAAGAGGTCTGCCATTTCCGCTGCTTTTAAGTCGGCAGGATGCTGGCTTCTTGGGTAAACTGGGATCACATCCATGATGATACCGATTTTTCCTTGATAAGTTCCTTGTCGAAAGACCTTAACTGCCTCACAGTGAGCAAGGATGATATGGTGAAGTACTTGTGCCGCCCGTTTAAAATCTACTACATAAGGATAGTGTCGGTCATGCAAATAGCCGGCTTCTGCTGGAATCATCGGCTCATTAAAGGTAAACCAGTACGCAACTTTCTCATGAAATAGATCAAAACAAATTTTCGCATACGCCCGATACGCTTCGATGACCTCACGATTTTCAAATCCGCCGATTTCTTGTAATTTCATTGGCATGTCAAAGTGATAAAGATTGATAAACGGTTTGATGCCTCTTTGATTTAACCCATCAAGCATTCTGGTATAAAAGTCAACAGCTTCAGGATTAACTTCCCCTGTACCTTCGGGAATAAGACGTGACCAAGAGATCGAAGTCCGAAAAGAATTAAAAGAAAGTGCCGCCATTCGATCCAAATCCGCTTCCATTTCCTGATAAAACCTTGATGTATGTTCTGTTGTAACTCCTTCAAAAAACCGATGGTTATAGTTTTTTGAGGCATAATCCCAAATGTTTTCTCCTTTATTGTCTCCAGCTATCGTTCCTTCTGATTGTGTCGCACTCGTTGCTGCACCCCAGAAAAAGTCCTTCGAAAAATTATACGCCATGTCGCCCTCCTACAATTCCTTTTTTACTAAGCGAAGCATCCGCTTACATTATTGAACAACGAAAGTATAGCATGAAGTAAAATCAATATAATGTTATAATCCTAAATAGAGAACGTTTTCATCCCTTGTCATTTGTTCCACAAAAAAAACACTTTGTTACGGAGGTGCATCATGCTTTTTCTTGACTACAATCCTGAACTTACTGCACTAGAATACGAGGTTTACCGATTTGTATCAAAAAACTTGGCTTCAGTGTCTAAAATGAAGATGAAAGAACTTGCCAAAGAGACCCATACCAGTACTGCTAGTATTAGCCGTTTTTGCAAGAAATTTGAATGTGATACGTTTACTGAATTTAAGATCAATTTGCGCTTTTACTTAGATTCTCTCGTAAAATCTAAAATATCCGATAGTGATGAATCCCAAACAATTGATTTCTTGAAGCGAGTAAACCAGCCCTTTTTATCTGAAAGAATCGATCGAGCAACAGAGATTCTTAAGAACAAAAGCTTCGTGCTATTTATTGGATCAGGCTTATCTGAAACGATTGCGGAATATGGCGCACTCTATTTTACTGACTTGGGAAAAACGGCATTAAAAGTTGACGATCCCTCAAATTATCCTATCGACTGGTTTCCAGAAGACATATTGTGCAAAACCGGTATCATTGTTTTGTCTATTTCTGGGGAAACACAAGAAATGATTCGATACTTACAAAAGTTAAATCAAAAAGATTGTCAGATTATTGCCATCACGAATACTGAAGATTCAACCATCAGCCAGTTATCCGACTTAACGGTGCCCTATTACATCGAAAGAGAGACTATTTTTAAAGCCAGTCAGAAAAAAGAGAAAACCATTGAACTGACTTCTCAACTACCAGCAATCTATTTAATTGAAAAAATTGCCAAAAGAATACGCCTATCAGAAGAACTTCTCTGATAGGCGCAGGTAGTTTCATTTATTCAGCGATCTTCACAATCTGTAACTAAATCAAATAAAAGTTCCACCAAATAAATGGCTGGAATTTGTGAGGACAATGAATCAGCTGCTTGATTATCGGAAAAATAATAAGCAAAGTTTCGCTCAGAAAGTTTGGCAATTGACGTTGTTGAACGATTTGTTAGTGAAATGGTCGAAATTCCAGCGGTGGTACATTCAGTAATCAAGGATTCAAGGAATGGATCGGCGCCTTTATTAGAAAAAACCAGCAACGTGGCTTCGCTACTTAAGGTTCGCCAAACAGATTTAATCGGTGCTGCTTCTTCCTCTACGCTCACGATCTTATCTAAACGTGCAAACTTTTGTTGGGCATAGGTCAAAGCAAGTGTTGATTCCCTATCACTGGCTAAGATCAAAAGTTTTGTTTTGCTTATTCGTTTAGCAATCGTTAATAATGTTTCTCGATAGAAGGATTCATCCATACGTTCAAAAAAATAGTGCAGGGCTTTTTTATCTTGTTTGAATAATCGATCAGTCTTTCCTTGTTTCTGTAACGTCTTTTTCAGCTTGATTTTAAATTCTGAAAAACCTTCGCAATCAAATTTTCGACAAAACCGTAGAACAGTCGTTGAGCTAGTTTTTGTTGCATCCGCCAACTCACGAATAGACATCGAACAGACTTCTGCTTGCTGATTTAATACGTACTGAAATAGTTGCCATTCTTTCTTACTAAATGACTTATTCTCGGCAGTGAGTTCCATCAGTTTTCTCCTTGCTGCGCACCTTCGCCTTCAAACCATCTTCTTCTCATAAATAAAATCATCCATCACAAACCCCGAACCAATCGTAACAGTACGTTCAGAAACACGCGTAAAGCCGCGATGCTCATAAACAGCGATCGCCTGCTGGTTTTGTTTGTTGACGTTTAAATGCAGTGTTTTGCCTGAGGCGATCTCCTCATACCAATCAAAGACTTGGCTGGCATAGCCTTTGCCTCTAGTGGATTGATGGAGATACAATTTACTTAAATAAATCTGTTGCTGCGTTTCTTCATACGCTGTATATCCTACTGCTCGGTCTCCTTCTAATAACAAAAGATAGACTGCTCCTTGCTGGACTTCGTTTTGAATCGCTGCTGGTGATTGGTAATGAGCCAGCATATACGCGACTTGATCGGACCCAATGATAGGTGTAAACACTTCGGGCCAGATTTCTTTGATCAAACGATCCAACGTTTGGAAATCTTCAGGTGATTGAACGATTTTTTTTGTGATTGCCATAAGAACCCCTTCTTTCTGCTGCACGAAACAAAAACTCGTTTATAAATATCTCTATTATAAGGGATAAGGAAAAAAAAGAAAGGGCACGTGGAACAAAGACCCCAAAATGTCTCAAAAGATGGTAAACTAGAAGTGAAAAAATGGTGACGAAAAGGAGGTAGCAACACGATGCAGCTCTTGCAACTACTTTTACTGGCAATCATTTTTGTTTCGTTCTTCATGGCGTTGATTGGCTGGGTTTTATCGATGACCAACGGCTTGATCTTCTCTCGTTCTCCTCAGCAATTTAAAGCGCATGCCCATGATCCTAACTATGAAAAAGAACGACAAGCAGGCAAGCGCTTGAAAGAGATTATATTCCGACGCATTGTTCCTCTAGGAATAGCCTCTTTGATCATCTATGGGTTAATCGCACTATTAAACGTCCTTTAAAAGTTTTTAAAAAGACTCAAACAAATTTAAAAAAAACCGGCATCTTTTCCTGTTGATCAATGCGCCTTTCGCTTTCGCTGAGGGGAACATCAATGCATAAGATGCCGGTTTGTTTTTTATTTACTTACTGCTGCTTTTGAGGCTTGAACTTTTTTCAGTAAAGCGAAGAGGACTTGGCTATCATCAATAGCCGCAATATATTGTTGGCAAAGTGCCATCATTTCTGTTTCATCCATTTTATCTAAAGAAATAACTAATTCATTTTCTACTACCTGCTTATTATTCATAGGGCTCCCTACTTTCTTCCTTTGTTACCTCTAGTTTGCCATGAATGAGCAGGTTCCGTAAGAACTTTTCAGTTTACAAACAGGAAACGGGTAGTTTACATCCTTGTCCTATCAAGGTTTTGCCAGAAAATTTATTCGGTAGCAGGCTCGATGTGGATGTCAGTATCAAACACCTGAAAACGATCAGCTAAGAGATCTTCAATAGCATCTGCAACGTTATGACTCTTTTCAACCGTCAAAGATTTGTCCATCGTCACGACGACATCGAGAAAAACATTGGCGCCATACATTCTTCCTCGAATCGATTTGACAGATTTCACTTCAGAAAAACCAGCGATTGCCGCTTCATACTCCACGACTAACGATTCATCAAACCCATCAGAAAGTGAAAAGGCACTCTCACGAAAAATATCGACGGCGGTTTTGATAATCAAAAGAGCTACCACGATCGCAGTCAAACTGTCCAACCAACCGATACCAAATGAGGCGGCAAAAATAGCGATCGCAGTTCCAATACTCGTCCACGCATCGCTGCGGTTGTCTTTCGCAGCTGCTAGCAGAGCGGAGCTTTTTACGCGAGCGGATAATCGCTTATTATAGTAATACATGCCATACATCAAAATAGCTGAAATGATACCGACGACTGCCGCGATCATATCGGGACTTTGCGTTTCTCCGAGTAGAATCGTTTGAATGGAGGACCATAAGACCTGCAGACCGACTGCCAGCATAATCAAGGATGTTACGAGACTTGCCACATTTTCTGCTTTCCAATGACCATATTTATGGTCTTCATCTGCTGGCTTTTGAGCCAAACGCAAACCAATCAAGACAGCGATCGACGCTACGATATCCGTCGCATTGTTCAACCCATCTGCCCATAGTCCTTCAGAGTTTGCCAAACGACCGATGGCAAGTTTGGCGATGGAAACCAAAATGTAAGCAACGATACTTAAGATGGCGCCTCTTTCTGCTTGTTTTAATTCTGCGTATCTTGTTTGATTCATGTCATCCCCTCCAAATAGTCAACTTGAAAATAATAGCTGAAATTTTCACAGTTTGCATCATTTATTTGAGAGATTTTATTTTTTAGGAGCGGCAAACATTCACTTCTAGTGAAACGAATTTCTGTTCTGAGGACACCAAAAAAGCAGGACCCATAAGGGACTCCTGCTTTTTCTACTTTTTCTTTCACAAAGAAGCATGGCTACTCATTCACCAACAACTGGCGATTTCTTTCACTGAATTTCTCATTGTGGGATGAAACCGTCGCCTGTGGGACACTGGTCGGCTCTAAATAGTGTTTGATTTGGTTGACTGCTTGCGCAGCATCTTGAAAGGCTCCCGCCAAAAGATTCACTTTGCCTTTGAAATAATGAATGTCGCCTGCCGCAAAAACACCAGGATGGCTAGTTTTTGTAGGAATCTCGCAATTGAGGTAAAAGTCTTCATGGCGTGCAAGATCAAAGGAGACTTTATCTAACAAGCCACTGTCACGGTCATACCCGTGTTGGATCAGTAGATGATCGCATAAAAAATCGATCGTTTCATGGTTGGCACTGTTTTTTAGTCGTAGAACCATATTGAATGTTTCGGCTTGATTCACCCCATCGATGGTGTGATTCATCAGCACTTGAATCCCTTCTGCTTTCATCTTCTTTACTTGTGCTTCATGAGCTTTCAATTTTTCTCCTCGGTAACACAGGGTGACTTTGGCACCATAAGACACTGCTTCGATCGCATAATCCACTGCCGCATCACCGCCGCCAGAGATCACTAGATGCTTGCCTTGGATCGCTTGCTGGTCAGGAAACTGATAGTGGATATAGTTGTCGACATTATTATGGATGAAACATGGCAATTTTTGCGGAGAAACGACACCGCCGCCGATACAGACTAAAACGGTGCGTCCAACATGGGTCCTCCCTTGGTCATCCACTGCATAAAAAAGGTCGTCTTCCTTGGTCAATGAAATGATTTTCGTTTTCAGATAGATCGTTGGATCAAACAACTTGGCCTGTTCAATCAAGTGTTCTTTGACTTTCTTTCCCTTGGTGGGCGGCAATGCACCCACATCCCAGACCATTTTTTCAGGATAGAAATTGATCTTCCCGCCTAATTCGGCTTGTGCTTCAAACAATACGACCGATAGATCACGTAATCCAGCATAAAAACTCGCATAGAGTCCAGTGGGTCCTCCGCCGATAATCAGAACATCTGCTATAGTGGTCATTGGCTAGCCTCTCTTTCGTAAATGAAAATCATTCTCAATTAGTTAGTTCGATTATAGACAACGATCGTCCGTTTGTAAAGAATTTTCTGAAAACAAATTAATTATGTTTACCAATTATTTTTCTTTACATTGTAAAGAAAAAAGCCTTTTCCTGAACTTCTGGTAAAAAAAAGATGAGCAGATTGTTATTTTTTCTCATTTTATCTAGTGATATATTTGTGATCGTCCCTGACTTCAAGGTATACTCTTAGAAAGTAGGTGAAAAAATGGAAGTTGAAAAATGTTACGCGCCCTTACCGGACGGGTCTGTCCTCTATTACGAGAAAACCGGTTCAGGACGCCCTCTTTTTTTATTGCACGGAAATGGCGGCAGCAGTGCCTATTTCTCAAAGCAGGTCGACGCCTTGCGTCAAAAACATCAACTGTATTTAATCGATAGTCGAGGGCATGGCAAATCCACTAATACGCAGAAGAAAATCGATTTTTTTAAAATGGCAACAGATCTTTTAGCAATTATTCAGCAAGAAAAGCTAACGAAAATCGCCTTACTAGGATTTAGCGATGGTGCCAATCTGGCGATGGTCTTTTGCCATCTCTACCCAGAGCATGTCAGCTGCATGATTTTAAACTCTGGCAACACGGAACCGCGAGGTGTGAGGCTCTTTTCTCGAATCGGCAGTGTCTTGCAATATCTGATCGTTTGGCTTTGTTCCCCATTCTCCAAAGGCATGCGGGGCTTTCTGCCTATTTTGGGATTGTTGTTTCGTCCAATCGGTTTATCTACAGCCGATTTGAATCACCTCAGTGTGCCGACATTGATTTTGGTCGGCAAACGTGACTCGATCAAGCTTTCCCATTCTTTTTATATTGCAAACAGTATTCCTCAGTCCAATTTTATCGTCGTCAAAGGACAAGGACATAGTTTTGCACGAAAAAATCCAGAAGTATTTAATACGAAAGTTTTATCTTTTTTAGAAAAGGTCGGTGAATAACTATGAGAATCTTTACTTGGCTCCGCGACCACCGCTCACTGTTTAAAACCCTCTTCTTAATTGCAGTCGCCGTGATCGTGTTCGGCGAGCTGCTTTCGTTAAGCAAGACGATCTCGATTGATCAACTAAAACAATTGTTTGCGCAGCTATCCCTTTGGCGAGTGGCATTAATGGCGGTCATTGGCTTACTGTGTGTCTTTCCCATGGTCTTATATGATATCGTCTTGAATCGCTTACTAGGGGACAAACCTGAACGCCGCTATTTACTAGAAACCAGCTGGATCATCAATACCATGAACAATTTGATCGGCTTTGGCGGTTTCATCAGTATCGGGTTACGGTCAGAATTTTATGGCAAAGGAAAAAAAGGCAAAGACGTTGCCCAAGCAATATCGAAGATTTTTATCTATTTGATGTCTGGTCTTTCGATATTATCGCTTGCTGCGCTGGCATTCGTCCTCTTCGGTCCCACGACCGATTATCTCCAACAGTATTGGATCTGGCTTTTAGGCGGCAGTCTTTATTTTCCAATCGTCTATGCGCTTAGTTTTTCCAAAAAAAATGCCTACTTAGGTGGGCTGCAACGACGCGATCGTCTGCAGCTGATCGCCGCTTCCTTATTGGAATGGCTAGGTGTTTTTGCCGCCTTCTTTACGACGGGTCTGTTGATGGGTCTCTCGGTCGATGTGTTTCAACTGTTGCCGCTTTTCATCGCTGCTTCTGTGATTGGGATCGTCTCGATGATTCCTGGGGAACTGGGAACCTTTGATGTCATGATGATTATGGGAATGGGTTCACTGCAGATTCCCCGTGAAAGTGTCATTGCCTGGCTCTTGCTGTTCCGTCTGTTTTATTACATCATTCCCTTTTTGATCGGTTTGCTTTTTTTCTCAAAAAATGTCGGTGTCTCCCTCAACCAGCGCTTTTCTGGTATTCCAAAAAGCTTGTTGTTGGAAGTGTTCCACAAGATCGAAGTGTTGTTGCTTTATCTGACTGGAACGATGTTGGTGCTTTCCGCCACGATCCCAGAAGCCTTCGATCAAATCAAATGGTTAGCCCACCTCAATCCGATTCGCTTGAATTTTGTGATGCAGTACCCGAGTATCTTTCTCGGCTATCTCTTTTTGATTGCCGGTCGAGGGATCTCTGCCCGTGTCAGTCGCGCGTATGTGCCGACGCTTTTGTTGATTGCAGCAACGATCGGCTATGCTATTTTTGCGGGTTTCCGCTTTTCGACCATGCTGTTTCTTCTATTATTACTGGCGATCATGATTTTTTCAAAAAGCGAGTTATTCCGAAAGCAACTGGTTTTCGCTTGGGAATGGCTGACAATCGATGGTTTGCTGATTGGTTCGTTGACGATCCTCTATGTCATTATCGGGGTCTACAACATGCCCCATATCAATCGGCATCCGACGCATCACCATTCGATGGATTTTTTGCTTTTCCCTTCTGAAAAATTATGGCTCCAAGGCTTCGTTGCAATTTTATTCGTCGCCGTTGCGATGCTGTTGTTTGCACGCTACTTGATGGGACCAAAGCACCAACTCGGTGTCAGTGCCGCCACCGATAAAGTGAAGCATGTTTTGAACACTTATGGCGGCAATAGCGATAGCCATCTTGTCTATTTAAAAGACAAGCAAGTGTACGTTTATCCAGAAATCGGCGAGCCGACGGTCTTTTTTCAATTTACGACCTTTAATAATAAATGCTTAGTCATGGGGGATCCTTCTGGGAAGCAAGCAGACTTTCCCCAGGCACTGGAAACCTTTCTAACAGAGATGGATCAGTGGAATTACTTGCCAGTCTTTTATGAAAGTAGTGAAGAAATTTTGATGCTACTGCATGAATTCGGGTATGACTTTATCAAATTCGGTGAGAAAGCCTATGTGGATCTGCCTAGCTTCACCCTCTCAGGAAAGAAAATGAAGGGACAGCGGGCATTGAACAACAAGATCACCAAAGAAGGCTTTACCTTTGATGTGCTCACTCCACCCTTTTCAGCCGAAACCTTTGCCACCCTTAAGGAAATTTCTGACAACTGGCTAGATGGACGGAAAGAAAAAGGGTTCTCCCTTGGATTCTTTTCAGAATCCTATCTGAGTACCGCACCAATTGCAGTCGTCCGTAATCAGCAACAAGAGATCGTCGCGTTTGCCTCCTTTATGCCAACTTATCAGACAGGCTTAGCTTCCATTGATCTGATGCGTCACGATCCTGAAAAAGCCCCGAACGGAACGATGGATTTCTTGTTTATTCAGCTGTTTGATTATTTTAAAGAACAAGGCTACCAACAATTCGATTTAGGTATGGCACCATTAGCCAATGTTGGTACTTTCCGCAGTAGTTTCTTGCAAGAGCGGATCGCCTATCTCGTTTACACCTTCGGGTCTCGCTTCTATTCCTTTGAAGGATTGCGGGAATACAAACAGAAATATGCCGCTTCTTGGTCCCCTCGCTACATCTTATATTCTCGGGACAGTTGGATCGGTTATGTCATGATTGCCCTGTTGATTGTCGATAATCAAGCGGCAGACAAAACGAAATAAAAAAGCTCAAATGCGCCGGTTTATTCTCGGAGCATTTGAGCTTTTTTAATTGTTACGCTTAGAAGTTATTCTGCTGATTTAGATGGTGCGTTTTCCCAAAGTTGTTTGACGACTGGAATATTTCCTAGTTCCGTCATATTGGATGGCAGAATGACCGTGTTGGTATTGCTGTTGACCACGTCTTTAAAGGCTTCGATCCCTAGATAAGATAAGGAGCGCTCGTCTAGCTGGCTTTCTTTGATTGCTTCATTGATAGCTAAAATCCGTTTGCGTTCAGCTTCAGTGATTTTCGCGATTCGTTCCGCTTCTGCCTCAGCATCGATCCGTACACGTTTTGCCCGCGCCTCTGCATCGATTTGGGTTTGTTCTGCCCGAGCTTCGGCGTCGATCGTCATTTGCGAAGCTTTGGCTTCGGCACTTAAGACTGAAGAAGATTTCTCCCCTTGGGCTCTTGTGATCATGGATTCTTTGTCTCTTGAAGCTGTGATCAATTTATTCATTGATTCAATGATTTCTTGGGAAACTTTGATTTCCCCGATATTGATCCGGTCGATCGCTAACCCATAGCCAGCAGTGATGTCTTTGATTGAAGTAAATAGAGCCACGTTGATTTCTTCAGTTCCATTTAGAACCTCGTTCAGATCCATTTTCCCGATGATCCCCCGTAAGTTTGATTGGGCATCTTGAATCATTGAGATAACGGAGTTTTCATTTTCGTAAACAAAGGCACGAACATCTGTGACGTGGTATTTGATTGCTTCATCGATCTGCACGATTACGTTGTCTTTTGTAATTGCACTTTGCGGTTCGATCTCCAGAGGAATCTGTTTCAAGGACACTCTTTCTCTTACGGTATATAAAATCGGAACAAGAAAATGAAGACCTGGTTCCAACGTTCGAACATATTTCCCAAAACTTTCCACAACTTTGACTTCCCCTTGACGAACGATCACAGCAGTGCTTGCGATCAGCCAAATCAGAATCACTAATACGAAGATAACTAAAATAATTTGGATAATGATCATTGTAAAAACCCTCTTCCATTTTCAAATAATGTATTGTTAACACGGGTCAATAAGACACCGTTTTCAACCCCGATAATCTCTAACATGACATTTTCAGCAGGAATCCCTGCAATCACCCGATATTCTGTGTAGGTGCCATAAAGACGGATATAGCCTGAATAATGATCCGTCAGCGATCGAAAATAACGTCCAACCGCTCGTTGTTCCATGTAGTCTACGATGATTTTCCACCCTCTTTGCCTTCGTGCAGGTTATTTTTCGTTTCAATTGATTCGTTCATTCTATGACAAGTGTTACTAACTATAATAGCACGTTTCACCCAAGAGGACAGTATACATTTCATAATTCCCTCCTTTTTAGAAAAAAAGACGAGCTGAAAACAAATCCCTTGCATTTACCAATTAAATTGCATACAATCTAATTGTACAAAATATAAAAATCAGGAGTGAAGAAATGATGAAAAAAATGTATTCAACAAAAATGATCAACACTGGTGGCCGTTCAGGAGAAGTTCATAGTCCCGATCATTCATTTGAACTAAATATTACTGCACCTGGCAAACGTGTTGAAAATGCCACCAATCCAGAACAACTTTTTGCGGCTGGGTTTAGTGCTTGTTTCAATAGTGCCCTTGAATTAGTAAAAAGCAACAAAGGAATCGACGGTGCTTCGACTGTCAGTGCACAAGTGACGTTATACGCAGAAAGTGAATCAAGCTTTGTTTTAGGCGTTGAGATCGAAGGTCAAATCGAAGGTTTATCAACAGAGGAAACACAAGAATTGCTTGAAATCGCTCATACCGTATGTCCTTACTCAAAAGCTACAGCTGGCAACATTGAAGTGTCTGTCAAAGCCGTTAGCGAGTAGACTTTCGTTGAAAAAACAGCTATGATAAGAGGCGGATGTTAGAAAAAGGGGTGAAAACATGAATGTCTTAGCGTTAGAAAACCAATTGTGTTTTCCTCTATACGCCGCTTCAAAAGAAATTATCAAACAGTACAAAGACTTACTGGACCCGTTGAATTTGACCTATACCCAATATTTAGTGATGTTGGTGTTATGGGAAGATGAAGCGATCAGTGTCAAAGAATTGGGGAAGCAATTATGTCTAGATTCTGGCACACTGACACCGGTTTTAAAAAAGCTTGAAGCAAAAGGATACCTAGTAAGAAATCGAAATCAAGACGATGAACGTTCCTTGCGGGTCACATTGACTGATTCAGGCAAAAGACTCCATGAACAAGCACTAGAGATCCCCTACAAAGTAACTGAATTCTTGCCTCTTGAACCGGAAGAACTGTCAGTCCTCCACGAATTGACGACCAAAATGGTCCAAAAATTTCAAGAACAAGAAAAATGATCCGCTGTTTTCACAGCGGATCATTTTTTTATCTTTTAAACCTTCACTAACAAACAGCGAAGAAAACGGGATGACCTACGAAGCTTTGGTTTTCAATTCGCCAATAACATTTCGCAACTGAGTTAATTGTTCTGGGTCTTCAATTTTTTTGATCGCAATTTTTACCAATTCAAAAATTTGTTCCTCCGTCAAACCACTTTGCAAAATCTCCAATTCGGTGACAGCTGGTTGGAAACGACGAGCCAAAACTGACCCACTCATCTTGATACTTGCGATCTCAAGTATCCCTTTATTGACTAACTTACGAATCACTGACAATGACGTGTTGCGATTCAAGCCGAAGCGTTCACTAAATTCGGTACAGCATAGCGGCTCATCCACAGCCCAAAAACAAACTAAGACTTCCCACTCTTTTTTTGAAAAACTCAAGTAATCCATAACTGCTCCTTTCCATGCCAATCAGGCTGGTTCTTATTTTCTAATCAAAACAATCGCAGCTATTGACATAAGCTATCTATCCTCTTCATTTTACGATTGTTTTTTCTTTCACTAAAAGGATTATATACCAATAATAATCTATTTTATTCATAATTTCAAAATAATTTTTATTTTAATGATAAATAACACGTTTAATTCTCCTTCTTCTCCATAAAAAAAAAGCGACTAGATGCGCTAGTCGCTTTCTTTTCTATCAAGTGATCCTAAGAAGAACCGCTTATTGGATGTTGAAGATCAGGCTTTCGTGCTCTTTTTCTTTTAAGGAATAGCCACAAAACTCTTTATTCAAATTCGGATAATCGCGTTCGATCATCTGAATAACCTCGATTTCCGTCAAAAATTTGTCTTCTGACAATTGCAACGAGTTCAACAAGACAAAGCGTGAATCATAGCCTAAAATCTCTGGCATCAATTGCCAAAAATTTGAGTGATCAATTTGTTGGATCGTTTCTTCAAAGTTAGCAATCAATTGTTGTACATGATCATAGACTTTGGGATAATCAGATTTTAACAAATCCAACAGTGCTTGATCGACCACCTTATCCAAATAAGCCTTTGTGTCCGTATAGATTATTGAAGAAATCACTTATTTCATCAATCCTTTCATTCAAATGCCATATTCGACATCGTCAAGGATGGCTCCCTGTTCCTATATATAGCATACTATCGGTGATTTTCGTTCTCAGATTAAGGATAGAATCAAGAAAAAAAGGAGAAGTCGTTTTTTGATTCCTCAATCTTACTCCACAATAGCAAAATTTTGCTGAACTGATAAGCAAAGCGAATCAGCAACATCTGAAAATGAGAAATTTGTCAGATTTCCCTCCTTTTTTAGATAGATTGCCTCTCTTCTACAAAGAAAAATGAGCAGCCAAGGATCGCATCCTTTAGCGCGATCGATTTGAACCAAACAACCAGCAGCCCAGATTGCCCTTCACAAAAAATGGAGACAGCATAATCTCAGACAGAACCTTCAGCAACATGTATAATTAAAGTAGAGAAAGTCATCAAAATAAACGAGACGAGGAGTGGAGCAAAGATGAAGAACCATTGTAAATGCGGCAAGAAGTTAACTGGCAATGAAAAAAGCTGTCCGGACTGCAAACGCAAAAAACAGCAAACTTTAGATTCCTTGGAAAAATTCGTTAAATACGGCAGTTTTGCTTTAGCAGGCCTATCATTAGTTTTAAAAATTGCGAAAAGTCGACAAAGTTAGCAGTGATCGACTGAGAACTTTAATAAAAAAAACGCCGTAATGGCGTTTTTTTTATTAGTCTACAATCGTACTCTCCAACTGCCAATTGACCGTACCAGTATACGTCCCCGGTTGAATCAAATCAAAATCAGGAACAAATCGTAAATAGCAGTTGTATTCATTTAAAGCAAGGGTCAAATCAGCCTCGCCGTCGGGAAGCTGCTGAAAAAGGATCGTTTCTTCTTTCGTAACTGTTGCCACCAAGTGATCGTCGAGCGGATCATAGATCACGAATTGGACTTCTTCTGCCAACTGCTGCTGGTCTTGCAAGAAATCAGTCATTTGCCCACTAAGCTGCCAAGTCCCTTCACTGCTGTTGCTGATAGACAGCAGTGCCGAGGTTTGATCAAACGAAACAGGAAGATAGGCAAAGCCATCACTTCGGATCGATCGTGCGAGCTCATTTACATTGATTGTCGGTCCGTTGATCGACTCCGGCGCACTGAGAAATTGTACACTGCCTCGAAAATCAATGCCATAATAATGGGTTTCTGATTGATTTCCCTCTGCATCGATCACAAAAGCAGCAAGATAATAAGTCGTTCCCGGCTCCAGATTCGCGGTATCTCGTTCCAATGTGTATGTAAAGGGATCTGCCAATGTGGCTCGCTCTATCTGTGCCGTTTCTAAGAAATCTGCTTCCGTCACCGTCTCTTCTTCCGTAAAAAAATCCGTAACATACAAGCGTGCTTGCGTTGAATTGCGGTCATCGATGGTAATCGGGGTAAAGCACAAACGGTTTTCCCGCACGAGCTGCTGGGTTTCTTTCGCTTCTGCTAAGGTAGGCACACCCGTTGTCAGCGTAGGCGGAAACACACCGGTCATTGTGTAGGAATGCGTCTCAGGGCTGCCAGATACGATACTCGAGACAAAGGCATTCCCTTGAAAGGTCGTTTGCACAGGCACCGTTTGATTCAAGTTCTCATTGAGCGGCGCCCCCGTATAGGTAATCGAATAGTGGATAAGATAGTCATTCCCTTTGGCTAATGCAGGTAGGGTCGCGACCAACTCACCAGCTTCAACACTAAAATCAATCGGCGTGCCGCCTTCTGGCATACCATTTACCATCAAATCAGGACCACCAAAATACACTGTCTCATCGACTAAAGAAAACCCTTCTGGAAATATCGAACTCAGCTTGATACCTGCTTCTAAATCTGATAAATCACTGGAGTCTTTGTACGAGAGATACGTTGCATAGGTAATTGTTTTTTCTGCATCAACTATTGCTGTCTGACTAAGAGCTGTCTCGGTATCCAGTAACAACTTGTTGGGGTCGCGTTCGAAGACACCGGTTCGCATATCAATAGCGACTAGTCCTTCTACGTCAATAAAAGCAACTGCTTTTTCTTGGACGTTTCCACCATTTGCACCGGTAAAGCCAAAGTATACGGGCGCATTGTTTGTCAAATTCAAATTGGTTCTAAAAGTATCGTCCACCGGTACAGTAACATCGACCCCAAAATCAGGGACAGAATAGTGTAATGTTTGATTCGTCTGATTGAATTCAACAGAAAATGTATGCCATTGGCTATCAGAAATATCGGTGACCGCAACAAGGTCCTTATGGTTGACGACCTTGTACGACGGCAGCCAGCCTTCTGTCGTATAGGCGTCGTTTGACCCTGGAAAATTCCATGCGATATGATGGCTATTCGGTGCATCGCGATCCATGGCACCATGGACCCCCAGACTACCAGAATTGTAGTAAGTATCGAATTCGATGGCAAAGCTTTGCGGAATCGCTCCGGTATTCAGTGGGTCGGTTCCCCCTACATTCGACCAAACACCAATCGTTGGACCTGCTTGTTGAGCGAGTGCATCTACACCACTGCTTTGCATGACAAAAGCTAAGCCATCGCTATCAGTAGCTGTATTTTCGATGCAAAAAGCCATTTCTAAACGAAAAGATCGGGTAAAAGAAACCGCTTTGTTGAACCAAACGCCCCCACTGACATTTGATGTCACGCCATCATTGATTTGAACATAGTTATAGCCATCCGATCCTTGCGGAGAACCAGCTTGCCCCACCGTAGTGATCAAGGTCTCATCGATCGGTAACGTCGCAAAATCTGGCTCCACGACGGTCGCCGCAACAGATGCGTTTCCTGTATGAAATAAGGCGATACCTAACAAGAAGAAAAGTAAAAAACGTGTCGTAAAAATTTTTTTCATCGTCATCCTCCGCTTTATTTGATCAAGAACTTAAATGAAGCCCTCTCATTCCTGCTCTGTTGTTTCCTTTGATTTTTTTCGTCGCAAATACATCAGGAGCAATAGACTGGAAATAAGCAGGAGAATGACCACTGCAACAATATATACCCAACGGTTGCTGTGAAGAGAGCCTGATCCCACGATCGTTTTTCGATTGATCGTTTCAGCTTCTGGGCGAGAAACAGTGACGCTATCCTCAAAAACCCACGTTCCACGTGGGGCACTCAGCTCGATTTGAATGTGGTAGGTTCCCGGCTCTACGATTTCTTCATCAAAAGCGCTATAAAGATCTAGTGTGGAGTTTGGGCCAAATTGAAAACTTTCCGCAGTAAATCCCCCCACAACGCTGTCACTGTCTTGCTCACGAATCACTGTCTTAACAGCAATTCTCCCAAAAGCCACTGGCTGATCATTTTCAATGCGGCTTTTTAGGGATGCGATGCCGTCTTTTTCTACCGCCTCACTTTCGATCAAGGAAAGATCAGGATCAGGTAGCGCATCTAACTGCTGGCGAAGGCGGACACCTTGGACGATTTTATAGGTTGACGTAAGACTTGTTTCCTCAGCCTCTTGCCCCTCCATTTGTTCTTCTTCAAAAGAAAAGGCACCTAAGATTTCACCTGTAAAACGCTTGTCATTCATTGAAAGAGGAAATACCACTTGGCGTGTTTCCCCTGGTGCAAGCTGAATCATTTGATTTGGTTTCTTTATCAAAGTCGTGAAAGACACACCGCCAAAATCCTCTGCTGTTTCGGCTGCCTGATAAGCGATGATCCCAGTAGCAGCTGTGTAACTATTCAGTGCGGATGCTTGTATCGTAAGGGTTTCCGAACTCGTGTTATGAAGGGCAACGGTCAAATTCTGTTCGGTCTCATGATTTACCAGTAAGTCGAAATAACTGACGTCACTGACTTGATTTTGGGGAAGTTCTGGGGTTACAGTGAACCGTGTGGTCTGTGCATGACCGGTGACTTTCATAAAGCAACACAAACTGATAAAGAAACTAATGAGTACGAAGCACTTGATTTGTTTTTTCATTGTCGCCCTTTCCTTGCTATTCTGCTTGATAGGTGTTTGATAAGGTCCATGTGATCGTGCCGCTATAAGTGCCGCTGTTCACATTTTGCTTCGGTACGGTTAATGAAGCATTGGAAAAGTTAAAGTCATTGGTTGCTAAGCCAGTTGTGCCATTAGCAGAAGCAATCAGCGTTGGGTCTGTTGCCCCTACCATCAATTCGGTGCCCGAGACTAGCGCTGCATCGCCAGAAGCCGTTGTACCATTTAAAGTGACTTTGGCATTTACCAGCTTGTTATCGCTAGCATTCGTCATTTTCGATAATTGCGCCGTCAACTGCCAGCCAGCTTGATTCGGTCCACGGTAATCCGTGATCGATGTCACTTCATTCGACGTTGCTTGAATCACTTGTTCATCGGTAGCAATCTCTTGGATACTGCTTGTACCGAAGTTAAAATTAGTCACCTGATCCAGTGACAAGATTCCTTGTTCGATGGTTAGAGTTGCTTGACTCGTCATTGAAGCCGTTGGATTCGCTTCTGCTGCAGCTGCCACAGTTGGCGCCATTCCTAAACCCATTCCGACCAAACCTAACATTAGTACCTTTTTGTTCATTTTCATCTCTTCTTTCACTTTTTTTAATGAGAAACCGAGGGTAATCGAAAAAACAGCCTTAAAAAATAATAATTTAATTGGTGTTTTTTCATTCTATTCTCATCTATCATAAGTATAATCCATCATGGTTATCATACGGTTCACAGATTTAGCGTAAAAAAAACGCCAAAAAGGAGAATCCCTTATGTATCGAGAATTCATTTCTCCCGCAGAAGAAAAGAAATTAGAGATTTTCAAAGTTGTCTGCAATTCCAATGGGGTGACATTGGTCCAACTGTCAGAAGTTTTGAATATCCCGCAAAAAAGCCTGCAAAAATATATTTATTTTTTAAATGAAGATTTGCAGTTGCTTTCCCCTCACCTGCTTCTATCAAAAAATCATTACAATCAGTATTTTGTTGAGCGAGCAGAGGATGATGAACCTTTCTATGCAAAATTGATGTATCATTATTTGCTCAACTCCACACAATATACCTTGATTCACTACTTGATTGGGCGCCCGCAAATGACCTTGACGCAATTATGTTTGGATTTGCATATCAGCCAATCGCATATGTATCGGTTGATCAAGAAAATCAACCAACTATTGGAAAAGTTTCAAATCCAAATTCGAACAGACCTGAATAACCGCATCGTTCTTGCTGGAAAAGAGCTTGATATCCGTATTTTCACATACAGTTTCTTGACCCAAAGTGCGCCTGCTGATTTGTGGCTATTGCCGAGCGTTTCCCATAAAAATATCGAAGAGTTTACAGCGTTCTTTGCTGTTTCTCACTTTGATCCGTTGACGAAAAATAAACTCGCTGCATTTTGGCAAGCAGTAGTCAGCCGAACGATCCAGAAAAAATATTTGCCGCCGATTCCTGATAAATACATGGGATTGATGAATTTCTATTGTTTTTTACCAGAAGAAATCCTCGAATCACTTTTTTTGAGTGCCGATTATGCCTCAGAAAAGACGCTTCAGTCAGAATATCTTTACTTAAATTTCTTTTTGCATGTCTTTTTGCCAGGGGTGATTCCCCAAGAGAAGAATCAAGCGATCATCCAAGAGATCAAACATTCTGATACCGATCTTGTGCGCTTTTTCACTGCAATGATCAAAGACTGGCACGATACCTTTGCTCCAAGTCAGGAAGCCGCCGAATTCGAAAAATTATTAAGCAGCTGTCTGCTGGTCTTCAATCTTTCGATCATTATCGGCATCGATCTTCTGGAAGTGTGGCAGCTCGAACACCAACTGTTGACTGAAAATGCTCCTTCGAAAGACAGAACCTATGAAGCAATCTGCAAGCTTTTACTGACCCATGTTGAAAGGTATCCATTTGCTGACTTGGACAAAGAGTATTTTGAACAGACACAGTTGCCTTATCTCGCGCATCTCTTATATTTGGAAACACAGATGAATACGCCCCCGACCGTGTCGATCTATATTCAAACGACGATCCAATACCGCACGAAGCAAATGATCGAGACAAGGATCCGTTCGATTTATTCCAAAGCTTCAGTGACTTTTGTTAACCAGATGGAAGCAGCCGATCTTTTGATCACCGATAGCTATGAAGAAGTGATTTTTTCCGAAAAATTAGTCTTACTGTCTAACCTGCAAGCCGAACAAGAGTGGGCAGCCGTTTTTGCAAAGATCAATCAACTGATGATGACCAAGATGTTTGCCAAACAAGGAAAGTAAGCTGCCGATTCCATTTTCATCCGCAAAAAAAGCCCGAGCATCTTTGCTCGAGCTTTTTTCCTACAAGTTTATCCAGGGATTGTTAAGCAAAGAAGCTACCACCCGTTACACTGTACACTTGACCAGTTACATAGCTTGCTTCATCAGAGGCTAGGAAAACATAGACTGGCGCTAATTCGACTGGTTGTCCAGCACGTTTCATCAATTCTTTTTGACCAAATTCTGGGATCGCAGATTGTGGTTGTCCACCAGAAATTTGAAGTGGCGTCCAAATTGGACCAGGCGCAACGGTATTGACCCGAATGCCTTTTTCACTTAATTGCGCAGCTAGCCCTTTACTAAAGGAAGTAATGGCACCTTTCGTGGCTGCATAGTCTAAAAGATGGGCGCTTGGTTCCGCACTTTGGATCGAAGTGGTCGTAATGATGCTTCCACCAGCTGGTAAGTAATCCAATGCTTCTTGGACTGTCCAATACATCGAGATGATATTCGTTGTAAAGGTATCTTGAATTTGTTGCGTAGTCAACTCTTTGATGTCCTTCACCGCTTGTTGCATCCCAGCATTTAGAACCAACGTATCTAACCCGCCTAATTCTTTGGCTGCTTCATGAACCAATTGACGAGCGAAGGTTTCATCTTTCAAGTCTCCTGGAATCAAGACTGCTTTGCGTCCAGCTTTTTCAATGACTGCTTTGACTTCTTGCGCGTCTTCTTCTTCAAAAGGAAGATAGTTGATTGCAACATCGGCGCCTTCTTTGGCAAAAGCGATCGCTGCTGCTCGACCAATACCAGAATCACCACCGGTCACTAATGCTTTGCGTCCAGCTAATTTGCCTGAACCTGCGTAGCTTTCCTCCCCGCAATCAGGTACTGGCTGCATCTTTCCTTGAATCGCCGGTGCTTCTTGCACCTGTTTTTCAAATTTGCCATCATAATACTTCGTTAACGGATTGTTGATTTTTTCTGACATGCTCGTTTCCTCCTTGATTATTTCTACTTCTTATTTGTCATCGTTTGTTATGACCTTACTTAAAAGTGTAAAGGAAGATGGAGGGAATGAGAAACGAAACGCTCAGTAGAAAAAACGAAACACCGAAAATAAGGAGGCTTGTTCATGCTGGAAACCGTGCTAAATCACGATCAAAAACGTCGCCTCATCGAAGCCTTCCTCTAGGGATGACTCGTCGACGGCGACGCTTAAGAAAATGATTATTTTACCAAAAGTGTGATAAGTGCCTGACGAAATGCCTCCATCTCCTCAGCGGTTTGCAAAAAAACATCGGGATGACTATGATGGCTGTCGATCATCCAACGTTTGGTATCCGTGATTTTTAGAAAATCTGCTACCAAATCGTCCGTTTGCTTCGGTTGAGCAGCTTGGGCTGTCTTCAAAAGATAAAAATCTTCAATTCCCCGTTGGAGTTGCTTATATCTCAGAGACAACAATATATGTCCGTGATTCCCAGGATAGACGAAACAAAGATCACCGATCGGTAGTGAGCTCGTATTGTATCGAATATCGGTCCGAGCCTGTTCTGGCCAGCAATTGTATGCCCAACGCAGAAAGCCGTCTGTTTTGAACTGATACGATAAGATTCCTTGCATTCGCGTTTCTAACAAGGGACTATGCAAAAAGGTATTCGGTTTGTCGGGATAATTGCAGACATAGTACTGCATCTTCCCTGGATGGCTTTTTATCAGTGTTTCGTAATGGTTGCAAGTACAGTAATAGGAAGTCACAGGATGATCGATCACTGGCAGCAGCTCAAATAACACGTCTTCTTTATCAAAAGCAGCTTTGATCTGGATCGACGGATCAATTTCTTTTAAAACAGCTAACGAGGCTCGGAAACTGTCGATTTGATGTTTCTTCGGTTCGTCAGAAACGATGCGAACCTTCTCCCACAGATTCTTTCCTTTAAAATAATCAAATACTTGGCGTAGATACTCCTGCAACTCAGCTTTTTGATTAATAAAGCCAAAGGTGCCTTTCCCCTCATCATAAAAGCGAATCACCAATTTTTCTGGATGGTCCAAGTTGACTAACGGAAAAAATGGCGGTTCCCAGACCCCTAATAAACCAAACACATCAATTTCTTCTTTGATGCCCGCAGCAAAAAAACAATCAAGGTAACGTGTCAGCACAGAAAAATCGCAGGACAGTTCTCCGTCTGGCGTCTTTTTGACCTTGACCATCGAATACTCATATAAATTGGCGGGATAATCTTTGACGATGTAATTGAACCAGCCCTTCCAAGGGATCTCTCCGGCGATCACTGTGATCGCTTTTTGTCCGATCGCAGCGAGACTCTCAGCCATTTCCTTGATCAAGTCAAAGTGCGCATCGCTCCATAACGGAACGTCAAAGGTGCGAGCCAAATTGCTGGGCTGCTGCCACATATTTAAGTGGAACGTCTCTAAATAGTCTTTTGGAAAAGTAAAGCCATCCACTTCAATCGTTAGGTTCTTTTCTAACAAGCACTCCTCATGGCTAGTCAAGTGTGCCCGATAGACCTTGATTTTCACGGGATATGCTTGTGGTTTGATCGTCTCATCGATCTGCCACTCTAAATAAAGAGGCGCAAAGCGATCGCCAGGATAGGTTTTGGCAGTTCGTTCAAGCAATTTATCGGCGTACGCCAATTCCTGCTGACCGACATAATAATCGACGAATTGCGCTTTGACCGGCAATTCGCTAAAAATCTCAACACGTATCATGGGAATCTCGATTTCATCGGGGATCGAAAACTCGTCGCCAATAATATAATGATTGCGATTGCCATCGTGCAGCAGCAGCTGACAAGCAGCAGTACTGTTACGAACAGCTGATAACTGTTCAATCGCTTGTGGTTCTTGGGTGATCAATTCTGTTGAAGCCTTATAGCTTTCATGGACCAGGATTGCTTTCATTTTTACTCTTCCTTTCTAGGATCAATCAGCTGCGATACAAGCTTTTGATAAGAAACATTTTCAAACGCTTCTGGCATGATTGTTAGTAGTTGCTGCAAGCTGATGTTTTTTACGATTTTTAAGCGGCTTTTGTCTGCCCATGATGGAAAAGCCTGCAACAGCAAGCGTCTGTTTTCCCCTGATTCAAGCAACGCTCGAATTGGCCACTGCCCTAAATCAGGAAACAAAGCTGGCTGGGCAACTTTATCTGCCCAGTTCAACTCTAGCCATTCGACGCATTCATCAAACCAACGGGCAAAGCGTGGATCGACCATTTCTTTGCGATTACCGAAGCGTTCGGTCGCCAAAGAAAGACCGTGACGTCCTTTTTGGAAAATATGACTTTCAAAGGGAACCTCGTGATCTTCTAGGGCTTGCAGATACGCCAATGAATTTTCGATAGGAACGACATTGTCTTCAAAGGTTGAAAATAAAAAGGTGGGCGGCGTATCTTTTGTGACACATTCATTTAATGAAGGCGCGTCAATCTGCATGACTGTGGCAAATGAGGACAAAATCGCTGGATAGCCTAACAGACATAAACTTGGTTTCATATGGGAGATCGTCGATAGCGCCGCCGCTAGATGACCGCCGGCCGAAAAACCGATCACAGCGATTTTTTCGGCGTCGATTCTCCATTCACTGGTTAGTTCTTGGATTTTAGCAATCGCTTTTTCGGCATCTACTAAGGAAAGGCTGAAACTGCGATGCACCCCCACATGATAGCGTAAGACCCCGGCGTGAAAGCCTTGGGCAGCAAAGTTTAAAGCGATCGGCTCGGCTTCTCGCTCACTGCAAAAGGAGTAGCCACCGCCAGGGATCACCAAGACAAACGGTCGATCCCCCACCCGATCATACTCCGCTTTTTCCTCGTGCAGATAAACCGTCAACCCGGCTTGTGCTTCTTGATCAAATAGATATTCCTGAATAAACACCGCTTACTCTCCTAACCCGTTTTTATCGATGACGTTTTGATACCAATAAAAACTGTCTTTCTTGTATCGCGCCAAGTCCAACAGCTGCTCATCCGTGCGATTGACATAGATAAACCCGTAACGTTTAGCGATGCCTTCATGAGTACTGACAAGATCGATGGCACTCCACGGGCAATAGCCGATCACATCGACGCCGTCTTCGATCGCCAATGCCAGCTGCTTTATGTGCTGCTGCAAGTAGTCGATGCGATAATCATCGTGGATTTTTCCATCAGTTGTCAAAACATCTTTGGCACCGATCCCGTTTTCCGTGATCAAGAGCGGTAGACGATAACGGGAATAGATTTCGTTCAACGTAAAGCGAAAGCCCTCTGGATCAATCGGCCAGCCGAATTCAGTCATGGGCAAATGAGTATTTTCTACTGCTTGGAAAAAGCCAGGAATCCCGAAACCAGACTGTTGATCGAGTTTTGTCTCTTTTTGAAAATAGCTGCTGACGGTCATCGTATTATAATAATTCAATGCGATGTAATCACAGGTTCCAGCTGCCAAATCTTTCGATCTGCTTCAGTGACTGTCGGTGCTGCACCAATCGTCTCTAACAAATGCCATGCGTTATGGTTGTATGTGCCGAAAACAGCCGCATCTAGGAATAACCAATTTCTCAGCGCACTCATAGAAAGAGCTGCCAGCTGATCAGCTGGTTTTTCAGAAGCTGGATAGACACTGGCGATATTCGGTGCTGGGCCAATCTTGCCGCTAAAATTACCTGCATGAAACTGTTGGGTGACCAATGCTTGGGCCACTAGCATATGGTGATTTTCTTGAAATTTTTCTTTCATGGATTTTTGACTCGTCCCAATGACCGAACCAGCAAGTGCCATCACATTTTGCTCGTTGATGGTTTGCCATAGCGGGACTTGATGACCAAAGTTTTCGAACAGTACTTGGCAGTAATCAGCAAATGCTTGGATCGTCTCTCGGTTTTCCCACCCACCTTGCTTCGCGATCGCAACAGGCAGGTCAAAATGGAAAACGGTGACGATCGGTTGAATCTCGTTTTCTAGTAGCAGATCGATCAGTTTTTGATAAAACGCCAATCCTGCTGGGTTGACCTGACCATCGGGCATGACTCGACTCCATGATATGGAAAAACGATAGGCTTTTAACCCTAATTCTTTAAACAATTTCACATCTTCTTCATATCGGTGATAGTGGTCTGATGCTACTTTAAAATCAGTAGTCCCTTGCGGAATCTCTTTGATATCTTGCACTGAGGGACCTTTGCCGTCTTCTGCCCATGCGCCCTCTACTTGATAAGCACTAGTGGATGCTCCCCACAAAAATGCTTCCGGAAATTTACTCATCCCACGGTTCCTCCTTGGCTGCGCCGATCAAATTGGCGTCCGCTTGAAAATAAGCGGCTTGGATCGCAACTGGCTGCAGCGTTTTCTCAATGATTGGTGCGGTTTTAAAAATAGCTTGATAGCTGCTAGCTATGGCTTCGATCAAGCGTGGTTGACGGCTGATTCCGCCACCGATAACGATTTTCTCCAGAGCTAAAAGACACTGAAGATCGAAGCACAAGACAGCGATTTCTTTGGTATAAGCTAAAAATAATGCTTCTGCCTCAGGATCGGCAGTTTTCGTAAGGGTATCAAAGACCAAAGGACCCTCAGGCGCAACAGCCATACTAGCAGCCAAACGCTCAATCAATCCGACAGCCGAAAGACCGATCCCCACAAAAGAGTCCGCGCCTCTCATTTGTCGGTCACGAATCATAAAACTGACTTCACCAGCTTGTCCATGATGCCCGCGATAGAGTGTTCCATTGAGACAAAGGCCGACCCCTACGCCAGTTCCTAAAATGATCGCCGCACCATTTTGGATCCCTTGCAGATTGCCAGCTTTCATTTCCCCTAGCGCGGCGGCTTTTGCGTCGTTTTCGACACTAACCTCTGTCACCATGCCATCGCTTAACTGGCAGATCAATTCTGGCAAATTTACCCCATCAAGGTATGGCAAGGCACCACCAAAGAAGACCGTCCCTGTTTCATTAACTGAACCAGGGACTGCGATCGCCACTTTAGTGAAAGAAACTTGACGGGCATAGCTTTGCAATAGCCCTTTGATAGCTTCTTTAAAGGGTTCCAAAGCTGTAGGAGTTAAAATGGTCTGCCGTTTGCTGACCTCGTTGTGTTCGACCCATCCCGTTTTGATGTGCGTCCCACCGATATCAATTCCTAAATAAACCAAATGTGCCACTTCCTTTGTTTACGCTTGAATTTCTTCCACGACTTTTTCTGTCATTTTTGCTGCTTCACTTGCTTGCTTTTTTTCAGCAGCCATTTCTAATTCGTACTCTTTTTTATCCGCAATTTTTAGGAACGGATACCACATCACAATACCGATCAGCATACAGATGATCATTAAGATCGTGTAGTTAAGCCCTCCTGAAAAGGGCATTTTGATAAAAGTCGGTGTCGTCCATGGCAATAGACTCATGGTTGGATTCAAGCTGATTGGGAGGATCGTAGTCGCCAATCCCCAGGTCACAAAGCCAGCGATCAATTGTGTGAAGACTTGCGGAATAAAGAACAACGGATTCAAAATAATCGGCATCCCGAACATGATTGGCTCTGTGATATTAAAGATCGACGGGATAAACGACAATTTTCCTAATTGTTTCATTTTTGCCGATTTGCTGCGGATCATAAAGAAGGTCACAAAGCCCATGAAGCCAGCAGCATACATGCCCATATAAATCACTGAAGGAATTAGATAAGGCAGGTCTTGTCCTTGTTGGTAAGCGGCAATATTCGAAACGACCATGGTCATACTAATCGCGCCGAGCGGTCCTTGTAAAACTGCATTATGAATTCCGAAAAACCATAAAACGGCTAATAATTCCATAATGATGATGATCGATAGCGGGCTGGCAACTAAGGAGTTCAGCGGCGCATTGATCACATCGATAAAGAATTGGAAAATCGAACCAGATGAAGTAAACCCAAATAAGACACGTAAGACAAAGACGACTGCAAAAATGATCGTGACAACAAAAACTGGTGCTAAGGACTGGGTCACCATTGGGGGAACACTGTCTGGCAGTTTGATCATAATATTTTTTCTCGACAAGAAAGCATAAAAGCGAGTGACCAACAAAGCGGTCAGCATGCCGATAAACAGTCCTTGACCGCCTAAGAAATCAAGCTTCAAAGCACCAATCGTTTGTTCCACTGCTTGGCCATCTTGCATGACAGTTGTTGCGACGGTTTGGGGCATCAACATAATGAAACTAGCTAAAGAAATAATCGCCGAGTTGCGTTCGTTGCTTCCTAACTGTTTTGCGTAAGAATACGCCAAACTGTATACGACATACAAGGCAAAAACGCCAGTTGCTCCGTTGGTGATCGCTTCAACATGTTGGAAAATGCCAATTTTCGTCAAATAGTCCGTCCAACCGGGAATCGGAAAATTTCCAATGATTGTGATAAACGCAATTCCTAAAGTGATGGGACTTGTTCGAATAAAACCCTCCATCAAAGCGGCCAACACTTTGTTTTGTTGTAATTTTTGTGACATTGGTAATAGTTTGCTACTTAAAAATGCTTCTAATTTTTCCATTTTTTCTCACTCCTTTAGTTTAGATCGTTACACTAAGCATCGTTTCTTTTTGATCGATCCGCATTAGGAATCGATAAGTACCTTTGGTAAAATGTTTGGACCCTTGATTGTCATAGTAAACAAGTTCTGACAACGGCAGTGACAATCTGCGCTCTTTTTCTTCTTGGGGCGCGAATGAGATGAGGTCACTTGCGATTAATTGACGACTTGGACGAACCATTGCCGCTGGGCGCTGCATGAGATAAATTTGGATGATGGTTTCTGCAGCTGTTGCTGATTGGTTTTTCACTCGATAAGCCAATTGGATCGTCTCGCTAGATACTTCACTACCAAGCCATTCACCAGTAAACGTACTGTAACTAAGACCTGTACCAAATGCGAATAAGGGTTCATTTGATTCATCGCGGTATTTTGACAAAAAGCGATCAGAATGCTCACTATCTGTCAAAGGTCTGCCTGTTGGCATCTGGGCACTGTATAGTGGAATCTGTCCTTCACTACGAGGAAAGGTCATCGCCAGTTTTGCCGTCGGAGAAGCCTGCCCACTCAACAGATTGGCGATCCCGATCCCGCCCATCGTTCCTGGATACCAGACGAGCAACAGACTATCAAATAATGCTTCCACTTGTGTTAAGACTAACGGTCTGCCAGTGTAAAGCACGCCAATCAATGGCTTACCAGTTTTTTTCAACGCTTGGATCAAACGCATTTGTTTCATTGGTAGCTGCAAATGAGCTTTTGATGCCCCTTCGCCGCTCTCCAAAAATTGTTCCCCAAAAGTCAAGACGATGACCTCTGCAGCCTCAGCCGCTTTGACGGCTTCTAAAAGCAGCTGGTCTTCTGGTTCGATCGGTCCATTCAGCTGTTCGATCCCGACTTTTAAAGGACCAAATTGCTCATACGAATCGAATAGATTGTATCCACGTGCAAAGATTAGGTTTTCGGGTGCGAAGTGCTTCAGCAAACCAGTTTTTAAAGGAATCGTATCTTGTGGCTTGCCGCTAACTGACGCCCAAAAGCCTAACGTCAACCGGCTTTCTCCATAAGGACCGATCACAGCGACGATTTGGTCTTTTTTCAAAGGTAAGCTGCCCTCATTTTTTAAAAGCACGCAACTTTTTTCCACTAACTTAACGGCTAGCTCTTTGGCTTCCTCCGACAAAACCTCTCCAGTCTGTTGCGTTTTCAACCCTCGATAGGGTTCCTCAAACAAACCTAATTGATTTTTTAATACGAGAATTCGCCAGACTGCTTCATCCAGCAACGCGGCTAATTCGGGTTGTTTGATCAGTTCTGGCAAGTGCGTCGCATAGACCGATGTCATCATATCAAAATCAACGCCCGCTTCCAAACCTTTCTGAGCGGCCTCCCGTTCATCTTTGGCAAAGCCATGAGGGACCAATTCTTTGATGGCCGCATGATCGGAGACCAATACCCCATCAAAACCGAATCGTTCGCGCAAAATCTCTCGGTTCAGCCAGCAGCTACCCGTTGCAGGTTCACCATTCAATAGGTTGAAGGCCGTCATCACTAGCAGTGCTTGCGCTTCGATCGCCGCTTGATAGGGTTGCAAATATTCATTGAATAAGCGCTGATTCGACATATCGACCGTATTGTATTCTCTGCCTGCTTCGGGTGCACCGTAACCAGCAAAATGTTTGATGCAAGCAGCAACGTGATTGTCTGCCACTCCTTGATCAAGATTACCTTGGTAACCGGTCACGACGCTTTTAGCAAAACGTTTGGCAGTATAAACATCTTCTCCTGGCGACTCCATCACCCGCCCCCAGCGAGGATCGCGAACAAGATCCAGCATGGGTGAAAATATCACATGAAGGCCATTTTGGTAACATTCTTTGGCGGTCATCTCAGCGGCTTGCTCGATCAGGTCAAAATCATAAGAACCTGCTTGCGCAAGGGGGATCGGAAAAATCGTCCGAAACCCGTAGATGACATCAGACATAAACAGCATGGGAATCTTAAGTCGGCTGTGTGCCAACGTTTCCCTTTGTAACTGAATCAACTTTTGGTAATCGTTCACATTATAAATCGAACCAATCTCGTGAATCTTCAAATTTGGTGGAAGCCCTAAATCTTGCATTGGGCCAGTAGACATCACCTCATTTTCAATGACTAAACTGCCATTCAATTGAATCGTCTGAGCGATTTTTTCTTCTGGCGTCAATTGCTGAAACAATTCTTTCAATTTTTTACTATCCATGTTTGCTCCTTCCTGTAACCGTTTTATTTATCTGAATTATAGGAAGAATTCTTCCTTAGATATACTAAAAAAATATTATTTATAATAAAATATTTATTGAATGCGAAAAAATTTACGTTATACTAAAAGAAAAAACAATGTTTGGACTTTGAGGTGTCTCATGAACAAAACAACACTTACGACCGCCATGGATCTGCTGTATCGCAAATATTTGATCCCGATGATCCTCTTGGATCAAGAAGGAACTCCTTTGTATCCCCCACTCACCTTAACAGCCCAGAATCCTCTGAAACACTATTTGGAAGAAACGAACGGCCCAGTTGCGAATCTCTATCATTACGGCAAATATATGCTTGGTTGTTTTGCATTTCAGTTAACTGGAAAAACCTGTTATATGGTCATAGGCCCTTGTGGTGTGATTGGTACACCAGATACGTCTTACCTATTTCTTGAACACGAATACCACTACAATGTGCACTACTCAAAAGAAGACAAATACTCCTTTGAAGAGTACATCCAGCTGCTTTATACGCTGTTTGCGGAGCAACCTCTTGCAAAAGACCAAATTCATTGGCATTACCAAAACGAGCCTCATGACCGATCAATGCAAACAGATCTTAGTTTGGAAACCAATCTTTACGAACGTCGGGTGCATGAAGCCACTTTTGATTCCTACCATTTTGAATTGCGTTATCTCGACTACATCAAACGTAATGAGCCTGAAAAAGTGGTTTGGGTGTTCAACAAAATGAAAGAGACCTACAGCGTTTCGCTCTCTCCTCATGAACTTGAAGGCTTAAAACTAAAATTTTCGGCATTTGTCGCTGTCGTGACCCGCATGAGCATTGATGAAGGAGTACCAGTCAACCAAGCATTCGGCTTATCTGATTCCTTGATTCAAGGTCTGGTTTATATTCATTCTGCAGAGGAATGCCTTCGCTATATCAAAGAAGCGACCTACCGCTTCATGGAGCTTTTACATAGCTACCCGCTAGCGCAAAAATCACTGCTAGTCAAAACGATCGTGAATCATGTTGATAGCCATCTCTACGAAAAAGTGACCATTGATGACCTCGCTGCCATTACTCAAAAACACAAGACCCATCTGTGCAATCAATTCAAAAAAGAAATGAACAAAACGATCCACAGTTACATTCAGGAACGAAAAATCAGTGAAGCCAAACATTTATTGTTGTTCACAGACTATTCCTACGAAAAAATCAGCACCCAATTAGCCTTTGCCAATCAGAGCCATTTTATCCGCAATTTCAAAGCAGTGACGGGGCAAACACCAAAAGAATTTAAAGAGCAGCATTACGCCCATGCCTTAAGTTGAAAACACACGCTTCGAAAAAAAAATACTCATAAGCAATGGCTATCATTTTTAATAACAAGCGTTTTAAGCTATCCTTTTACTCAAATCAATACGAATGAGGAGAGATAAAATGATCCAACTTGCTCGCTTGATCTTTTGGGTACCAGTCATCTTTTTTTCGTTAGGTTTGGTCTTCCTAACCAAACGACTGCCGCGTTTCACATGGGTTTCTCTAACGATCACTGTTTCTTTGATCATCTTTGTTTGTAAAATCTTAGAATACTCCTATGTCATGCCAGATATGAAACTAACCGTTTATTTTATGGGTTTCTTGAATTCTGCTAGTCTGCTTGGGTATATTTTTTATTTGCGTAGTAGAAAACGTTGACTGCAGCTGCGCCTGACTCGCGCCAAAACGCCCTCTTAATGCCTTTTGACTACAACAAAGACGATCTATACCTATGAAGTAGCTCCTTTCATCCCCTTCGTAAGGATTACGGCTCATGATCCCCTTTCGAGGGGATTTTTTTATTATTCATCCTCACTCATTCTTATTCAATCTGCTTTGATGAAAAAATCACTTTTCGCCGATCAATGCGTGCCAAGTCTTTCTCTCTGATTCCTTTCGTTGCGACACTTGCGATTCCCACGTACACATTGCCTTTCCGAAACATTAAATATATAATGAAATTGTAAATTACCACACCGAAACAAAGAATCATCAAACCTCTTGAAAGGAGCGTTTCCTATGAACTGGCTGACCTTTGTCGTCCAACCACTGACCCTGCTATTTTTTCTCACGGTTTTTTCCCTTGTGTATTTGATGCCTGAATCCGTTGTGCCTAAGCCAAAAATGAAGAAGTGGGCGCTGACTGTATCTTTGATTTTTCTGGCATGGCAGCTGCTGATTCCCTTTTTCTTCTTTGTTCTCTAAACACAGCAAAAAAAGCGGCTCTCACAAAAGAGAGCCGCTTTGGTTTATTTTTAATCCTGTAACAAACTACCGCCATTGGTGGCAATGACTTCTTTGTACCAGTAGAAACTATCTTTGCGAGAACGGTCAAAGCTGCCGTTTCCTTCATCATCCGCGTCTACATAGACAAAGCCATAGCGTTTCGACATTTCTGATGTGGAAGCCGAAACTAAGTCGGTACAACCCCAAGGCGTATAGCCCATCAATTCCACACCATCTTCGATCGCTTCATACATTTGCTCGATATGCGCCTTCAAATAATCGATGCGATAGCTGTCATGGATTGAACCATCTTCTTCCACCGTATCCAAGGCACCTAAGCCGTTTTCAACGATAAACAACGGTACTTGGTAGCGGTCGTACAAGTTATTCAAAGTCACACGCAAGCCGATTGGATCGATTTGCCACCCCCAGTCAGAGGCTTCCAAGTAAGGGTTTGATTCGCCTAAAGAAAAATTGCCAGCAGTTGCTTCGCCGCCTTCTTCAGGATTGTGGCGAGCAATAGAACTCATGTAGTAAGAAAAGGACATGAAGTCGACAGGGTATTGCGCAAGAATGTCTAAATCGCCGTCTTCGAAGGTCACTTCGATGCCGTTTTCTTTAAAGAAGCGCTTCGTATATGCGGGATACTTCCCACGAACTTGGACATCAGAGAAGAAAAGATTCTCGTGGTCACGCTTGATTTCTTCCATCACATCTGCTGGATTTGGTGTAGCTGGGTAAGCTTGCATCCGTGCTAACATCATCCCTACTTTGATGTCAGGATTGATTTCGTGGGCAAATTTTGTTGCTAAACTAGAAGCCACAAATTGATGATGCACAGCTTGATACATGTCAGAAAGGTTTTGTGTGCCGTCTTCGGATAGTAAGGCACCGCCAACATAGCCAGAGATCCCCATGATATTGATTTCATTGAAGGTCAACCAGTATTTGACTTTGTCTTTGTAGCGGGTCAACACGGTTTCTGCGTATTTGACGAACAAATCGATCACTTGGCGATTTTTCCAGCCGCCATAGTTTAACGCGATCCCAATAGGTGTTTCGTAGTGAGAGAGAGTCACTAAGGGTTCGATCCCGTATTTCGCACACTCATCAAACACATTGTCATAAAATTGCAAGCCTTCTTCATTTGGCTGAGCATCGTCACCATTTGGAAAAATTCTTGACCAAGCGATGGACAGACGGAAGGTTTTGAAGCCCATCTCTGCGTACAAGGCGATATCTTCTTTGTAGCGATGGTAAAAATCTGACCCCCAACGTTTTGGATACAAGCCTTCTTTGTCATTTAAGGCAAACAAGACTTTTTCCCGTGTCATTGGTGCAGCAAATTCTGCCATGTTTTTGCGGTCTTCTGGTTTGACAGCGATCGCTGTATCAGATGTGGCTGGACCACGTCCGCCTTCGTTCCATGCTCCTTCAAATTGGTTGGCTGCAGTGGCGCCGCCCCATAAAAAGCCTTTTGGAAATTGTTTTTCTGTCATGATTAGCCTACTTTCTTTTTCTTTAATAATCGACACAGCAGATCAGCAAGAAAGCATTCTTACTGATCCGACGACGTGCCGTTAAATGCATTTATTTTACGACTTCGATCAAATCGTCCTGCGCTGTTACTTCTTTTGACTGTGTCGTTTGGATGTCACTGTAGTCGTTAGAGTTCGTGACGATGACTGGTGTCAGTAAAGAATAGCCTTCCGCACGAATCGCCTCTGTATCAAAAGAGATCAGTTTTTGACCGGCTTTGACTTTGTCTCCTTGGTTGATGTAGGCAGTAAAGTGATTGCCTTCAAGTTCTACCGTATTCATGCCGATGTGGATCAATAGTTCTGTTCCATCTTCTGTCACTAAACCGATGGCATGTTTTGTTGGAAACAAGATTTTGACTTCTGCATCTGCTGGCGCAGTGATTTCACCGATCGCTGGTTCAACGGCGATCCCTTTTCCCATAGCACCTGAAGAAAAGACTTTGTCTTCCACATCTGCTAAAGCAACCACTTGACCGGTTACTGGGCTTTTGACTGTTTCGTCTTTGACGCTAGCAGAAACGGTTTTTGCTTCTGGCGCTGGCGCTGCTGGTGTTGCTTGACCGTCGACTGGTGAATCAACAGTTGTATACAATGTTGGTACTTTCAACAACATCATGATGATAAATGACGCTACGATCGCAATCACTGTACCGATCGCCAAGTGGATCACGCTATGGAAGCTGCCTGTTGCTGGATCGATATATGCAGGATACAAGAAGATCCCCATACCACCCATTGCATAACCAGTGACGTTAAAGATTGACAAGTAGATACCGACGAAACCTGAAACTAAACAAGAAACGATAAATGGTGTTTTCATTGGCAACGTGTACCCGTAGATCGCAGGTTCAGTCACACCGAAGATCGATGAGATCAATGCTGGCATTGCGCCTTGTTTGACTTTTGGTTCTTTCGTTTTCAACCAAATCGCTGCTAACACACCCGTTTGCGTGAAACATGGTAGCACTGCTGCGGTCAAAATAATCGAAGAGCCGTTTTGCGCCATATCCATGATCGCCAATGGCACAAGACCCCAGTGAAGACCAAACATAACTAATACTTGCCATAATGCCCCTAAAGCAAATCCGTAAATGATTGGGCTGAAATCGTACACTGCTTGGAAAGCAACACCGATCCAGCTAGAGGCTGTATTTGCGACTGGACCTACCACAAAGAAGGTCAACGGCACAGTGATCAAAATCGTTACAAACGGAACCACAAACATTTTGACTACGTCAGGTGTGACTTTGCGCATAAACTGCTCAATTTTTGAAGCGACAAAAATCGCTAAAATAATTGGCAATACGCTGTTGAAGTAGCCGCCTGCTGGCAAGGTCAAGGTTAGACCGAAGACTTTGCTCGCTTCAGCCACACTTTCTGCTAAGCCAGGATAGACCATTGCACCTGCGATCGCTAATGCTGTATAGGTGTTCATCTTGAATTTCTTCGCTGCAGTGACGGCTAAGATCATTGGTAAGTATTGGAACAAACCATCGCCTAGAGTATTCATTACTACATAGATACCATTGGTCGCTTCCATCCCTGTTGCTGCCAGCAACGCCGTGATCCCTTTTAAGATACCGGCTGCCGCTAATGGGCCTAAGAACGGTTGAAACAAGCTTGAGATGACATCGATAAAGCGGTCAAACAAGCTGCCTTTTTGCCCGTCGCCTTCATCGATATCAAGACTGCCACCATCGGCTAATCCGCCGACTTTCAACACTTCATCATAAACATCTGGCACATGATTGCCGATAACGACTTGGTATTGTCCGCCTGCTTTGACGACGGTCACGACACCGTCACGTTTTTGCAAATAATCAGTGTCCGCTTTGCTTTCGTCTTTTAAGTGGAACCGTAAGCGAGTCACACAGTGTTTTACAGATGAGACATTTTCTTTGCCACCAACGTGGGCCAAAATGTCTTGCGCTAATTCAGTATATTTTGCCATTTTGATTGCTCCTTTTTTATTGGTCATTTAATAAAAATAAAAAGACCAGCCATTTCTACAATAAACAAGCATGAGAGACCCCCTAAAAAAAGAGCGAGGGGTTTCCTCATCGAGTATTGTAAGAAAGTGCAGGTCTTGCCAGCCGAACTGTAACGAATCCATTTCCATTCTTAGGTTAATTTTGAGTGAGCGGCTAAGTTACCGATATGCAGAATCAAATACATCAATTCCATATCGTTGACATGCCAGCCCTTTTGTTCAAATAAGTATTCTTTGATTGAATCTGCGGTTTCTTTTTCTTTTGGATAGCTGCTGAAGGCCAAGGCAATCATTGGATTTGCCAATACTGGTTCTTCTTTTTCTTGACTTTGTCGAATTAAATAATAGCGAATGTGGGTCACGAACCGTTGGAAGTAAGAAGAATTCTCATCAAACTCGATGTTCATGCTGTACTTAACGATCCGTAAAATATTGTTCGTCAACTCGGTGTGCTCATAAGCACTTTGATTGGCGCTTTTTTCAATTTGCGCATTGACGAAATGCAAAGTGATAAACGCAGCTTCTTCTTGAGAAAAATCGGGATACAGCTCTTTGCGGATCAACTCGACCGCTTGGACACTGACCGCATATTCCTTGGCATAGATTTTCTTGATTTCCCAATGCATGGGATTGGTCAAAACAATTTCTTGCTTTTGACGACTGATGGCAAACAAGATATGATCCATCAGTGTGAAATAAACGTTTGGATTGAAATCGGTTCCAACACTATCCCGAAAAAGACGCACGATTTCATAAATGACGGCCATTTGTTTTTCGTCAGCCTTCGTCATGACTTTCGACATATGTTCCACTGTCAAATCATCTTCTGGATAGTATTTTTTTTCGATTCGCTCAGCTGGAATCGGGTCACCCGGTTTCGTTTGAAAGCCGATCCCTTTTCCCATTAGGATCACTTCAACTTCATCTTCTTTTGAAAGTACAACATTGTTGTTGATCCTCTTGATAATCTTCACGAACGATCCTCCTTGATCAGCATAGCCCGTAAAAAACGTTGCATCCTTTGACGTCTATGCAGAAGGTCTTGTATTTTTTTCTTTCTCTGACGTGCCGTTAAGTGACGAGGTGATTGACTGCTCCAGATAGTGCTGCAGGCTATCGTCAAACCTAGCTGGCAGTTCATTGCGTTTTACTTCTCCCCTCCTTTGCTGATCAATGACTGGACCTTACCTTGGAACCGGTTCTTTTTTTAGCGAATAGAAATAATGGAGCAAAAAAAGAAGACCAAAGCAAAAAAGTGTACAACCCAAGAAACTTTGGGTAATCAACGCACTTTTTTCCTCTGGTCTTGCCTGCCGAACAGTAACGAATCCAGTAATGAGAACACTCTCATGTTCCGTTGAGATAATAGTACTCATTCTGAGAAAAAATGTCAACACTTTTTTTGCAAACGTTTTTCTTTTTTCGTTTTTGGCTTCGTTTCACTCTGATTTGCTCGTAGTTTTCTTACTGATAGTGAGGATATTTTCTGTATAAATCCTCTGAAACAGCTTTGGCATCTTTTATCCAACAGCACACAACACAAAAAACCGTAATCTTCGTACATTACGGTCATAGCTAGAAGGATGATGCTTTACAAAAAACGATCAATCACAAAGAATCAAAGAATTGGGGAAGGTCTGGTGCATGACAGACATTCAATGTGACTGACCGCTTTTAGCGATTCATGCGCTTCATGACTTCCACAAACGAAAAGGTGTCTTTGAGAGGGGGAATCAATCAAATAACCTTTCGATTCTTCAAGATGTTGCTCGATCCTGCGATGAAGACCGCAGAGAGCGAGGAAAATGCTGTTCCTATCATAAAGGAAACAGTCACAAGACTTATCATTGAAAGGTCAACGATAAGGTTTCGCAGAAAAGGCAGTACTAGTTTTTAAATGGGTTGATTTCCCAAGGGCCGAATGGTTCAAATTCCATGAAAAACTACCTCCTTTATTATTTGCTATACCTTATTATATTTGATAACATGTTATTAAAATCACATTGTTCAGAAATGCGTCACAATTAAGGAGGTCCCCCATGAAACAGCAAGGCTCTTTAATCAAAAAACTGCGCACAGATCGCAAAATCTCGCAAGCCAAGCTTGCCGAAGGTATTTCCTCACGTACTACCCTTTCTTCATTCGAAAATCGTAAAACAAACCTCTCTTCACAAACCCTGTTTGACTACTTAGACAAAATGAATATTACGGTTCATGAGTTCAGTCTGTTGATCGACAGCGAAGCCACGGATCAGAAACGTCAGCTGGTGCAAGATTTCTATACCCGTTACTATGAGCGAACACTGACTCTCGACTACTTGACTAGCCTGGAAAAACGCTACTTTGAGACACAAAATTTTTTCTATTATTCTTTGTATGTCCAAGGATTGCTGCTGCTCAACCGTGAATCATTTCTGATGAATCAAGGAGCTTACACCCAAGAAGTCGAACTGGTAAAGCAATACTTGTTTGATATCGAAACCTGGGGGCGCTTTGAGTTAAATTTATTCTCAAATTTGTTATTTATTTTTGACCAAGAAACAATCAGTTATTACTTAGATCACGGGATCAAAAAAATCCTTCGCTACGCCAATGATCCATTTTATGCAAATCTGTTAAGTGTCGTGATCCTAAACGGCTGTGCCTTTGCCAGCGAAAATAAAGATGCCTATCTGCTTAACAAGTTTCTGCTCTTGTCTGAACCGCTACCCAATACACCCCTCTATTTTTATTTAAAAATCCATCAAGTGCTGTATCAGGAAATTTACTCGTATTTGCAATCCGCTCAGTTGAACAAAGAGATTCTTAAAAACACCTTAGTCGTTATTGAACAAGCGGGTTACCAGAACCATAAAGACGATCTCCAACAGTTGCTTGCTGCTGTTACCAATCGTGCGATTTAGCCGCTTATTAAATGGGCATTTATGTAATGTTATCTATCAAAAAAAGCTGATCTGTCAACGGAGCTCAGCTTTTTCGTCAATGTCATTCCAACCCGCCCACGAAACAGCCGCTCGAAATGAAGGGGTCAACATTAGACTTGCTTCTTCCTTCTGCATTGACCAAGAAAAAACCAGTTAGGTTTTAGCCCTAACTGGTTTTGTTTGGCAAAAGCAACGAACACGCTGCTGCCGTTTCATTTGTGTAATTTACTAACCGATTAACGAGATTCTGAAGTCACACCGATGGTTGCCCATGGGTTATGATCGGCGTCATATGCCCAGGTAAAGTTTGCGACACGATCAGAGATTGGTAAGATTTGATTTCGATACAACGTTGGGATCGCAAAAGCTTCTTCAATCGCATATTCTTGCCATGCATCAAAAGCAGCCTTCCGTGTTGCTTCATCAAAGGAATCGATTGAATCGATCGCAGCTAACAATTCAGTATTTTCATCTGACTCAAAACGAGTGTAGTTAAATGCTGAATTTGGTCCCCATAAGCTTGTTGGTGATGGATCTGAACCAGTAGACCAAGCAGCTTGGAAGACATCGATATCTGGATCGTCGTTTTTCAACTTGTCATAGAAGGCTTGGAAATCGATCAAACGACCTGTTGAATATTGAACATCTAAACCGATTTCTTGCCATTGTTGAACATAGTAGTCCGCCAATGGTTGGGCAACTTCCCCACCAGACATTGACGCAAAGTTGATGGTCAATTTGTTGCCATCTGGATCTTCCCGGAAGCCATCGCCATCCACATCGATAAAGCCAGCGTCATCTAGAAGTTGGTTTGCTTTCTCCATATCTAAATGGTATCCTTCAGCATCGCTATTGTGCAACGTACCATAAACAGGTGGTATCAATGTTGAAGCATTTGAACGCAAGCCGTGGTAGAAACGCTCACCGATCGCATCATTGTCGATGGCATAGCCCATTGCTTGACGCAATGCTTTGTTCGCCATTTTTGCATTTGGATCAAAATCAACACTGTTTGTTTCATCATTCCATGAACCTAAATTAAAGCCAAGATACGTGTAAGACTGTTCTGGACGACCTAACATTTGGTAGCCATCCATGTTTTGATACGTATCAAAGGTATCTGTTGGCATTTTTAAGACTAAATCGTATTGCTTCGCATTTAATGCTTCATTGATTGAAGCAGAAGGGACGTTACGCATCACGATTTTTTCTAAGGTCGGTGTATCGCCATAGTAATATTCATTCGGTACATATTCCACCGTTTCACCTGGTACGATATTACTCATTTTGTATGGGCCAAAACCGATTGGATTGGTTCGAACGGGATCACTTGAAGGCATATCTGCTACTTCAATGCCTTCAAAGGCATGTTTCGCTAGTGCAGAATGCCAGATCGCTCCACCGGATTGCTGCATACCTGGATGCATTTCTTTAAACTCGATTTCAACGACTTTGTCGCTGACTGCTGTGATCCCTGAGATCGTATCGGCATCGCCGCTGTGGTATTCTTCCATACCAACGATATTCGTAAAATCATTGTTGTAACGAACGCCATCATAGTCTTGATGTCCAATCACTTCATAAGAGAAGATTACGTCTTCAGCCGTTACATCAACCCCGTCAGACCATTTCAAATCCTCGCGCAAAGTGATCGTTGCTTTGTTGTTATCGACATCTAATTCTAAATCAGCTGGTCCACCATTTACAACTCGAAAATCTTCATCTTGTAGGAACAAATATTCATGGCTTGGCAACATGAAGTCACGGTCATAAGCATCCCGATAAAACTCCCATTGAAACAACCCTTGGAATTGCGTATCTGTTACTACCGCAACATCTAAGACGCCCCCATCGATCACTTCATCGTTATTTTCAACTGCAAGCTGCAAATCATTGATATCAAATCCAGCTGCCTCAGTTGATGATTCTTGTGTATCTGTCGAACCTGTTCCACCTCCGTTACTTTGTCCGCAAGCCCCTAAAACAAGCGCTGCCAATAAAGTAATCATGCCAAACTTCGTTTTCTTCATACTCTTCCTCCTTATTTAAATCCCTTCCTCGTGATTCAGTGACCACTCGATCTTCGAATAAAAAAACCAAGCAAACAGTTTTTTTATCTTAAAATGGCTTTTTTATTAGAAAATCTGAACGAGATTAACTAAATTATAACAATTTTCGTAAAATTCTTTCTGTCAATAATTTCACCGATTGATGAAATTATTGAAAAAAGGGCGATTCTCCTTGATACATCGCCGTTATTTTTATTCGCATTTTCTTAAATTTTTCTTTTTCTCCCTTTTTTTGTTCTCATTTACCTTGTTCTCCCGCTACTTAAAACTGTCAAAAAATACTTTTTTGTCGCTAAAAGGTGTGATACTATGAAAAAAAGGAGCGTTCAATGAAACTATGGCAGATAAACGAGTTTTCTTACAAACAAAATCGAAACCCTTTGCACCTATCTCACAGCTCTTAACCCAGCGCTTGCTTTTGGCGTATAGCATCGTCTTGATCCTCATTGGCTTGGTTGCTTCCCCTCCTCAAGCTTTGTGGCAAGGCTCGCTGGCAATCTTAAATGCCCCCAGCAATTTGATTTCTGATTATTTTGCGATCGGCAATCTTGGAAGCGCCTTTTTAAACAGTGGCTTATTGACATTGATCAGTATCCTCCTTGCGAAAAAGCAAGGAACGATTATTAGTGGACCAATGATCGCTGCTTTTTTTACCATATCTGGCTTTTCTTTTTTTGGAAAAAACATCTTTAACTCGATTCCCATTCCACTTGGTGTCTATTTATACTCTTACATACAGCAACGCCCCGCAACACAATATTCACTGGTTGCCTTATTTGGCAGTGCCGCCTCGCCGGTGATCAGTTACTTAGCATTCGGTTTAGGGTTGCCTTTACCAGTCGGGATCGCTTTCGGTTATGGGATCGGTCTATTGATCGGTTTGGCGCTCCCTCCTCTAGCAGCTCAATTTTTACAATTCCACCAAGGTTTTTCTTTGTATAATATTGGGTTTGCTGCTGGCATCATCACTATGTTTTTCACGAGTTTTTTACGCCTGTTCGACTTAGAAGTCTATTCAAACAAACAGTTGACAACGGAGTATCACTATTACCTGACTGCGTTCTTGCTTCTTCTTTGTCTTGCCATGTTTCTTATCGGTTATCTTCTAAACCAGCGATCCCTCAAAGGCTTGCCTGAGCTTTTTCAAACGTCAGGGAAATTAATGACGGACTATGTCACGATTTTTTCCCTTGGGGTCACGATGATGAACATGGCAATGATGGGAATGTTGATGCTGTTCTTTGTCTTCTTCTTACAAGGCGAACTATCTGGTCCCCTTTTAGGCGCAATACTGACCGTGATTGGCTTCAGTGCATTCGGGAATCACTGGAGAAATAGTTTGCCTGTCATGATTGGGGTGGTTTTAGCAACCAAGGTCGGTTTGACCTCTGATGTATCGACCTTCAGCTTATTGCTGACAGCGATCTTCGGTACCAGTCTAGCCCCCATCAGTGGGTATTATGGTCCAGTTGCTGGCGTGATCGCTGGGGTGGTCCATGCAGCCTTGGTCACAAATATCACCTATTTACATGGAGGATTGAACTTATACAATAATGGCTTTTCCAGTGGATTTGTCGCGGCAGCAATGGTACCATTGTTAGATGAATACCAGCAAATCAGAAGGCGGAGAAAAAAATGATTGAAAAAGAACGGGCACGGCGAATCGTCGATGAAGTGGTCACCTACTTTTTGTCCCATGACTGTCAAAAGATAATAAGTGAGATGGCCTTTGAAGCAGAGGGGTTTAAAGCAGTTGTGCAAGGTCAATTTCCAGAGCAGCCCTCTGATTTAGAACACTTTATCGACATGCTCAACACACCAAGAGATAGCACGTTAGAAAATTATTATGTGGAGCTGTTAGGCGGTCATCAAACGATCCATGAAGAAAAAGATTACTATCTATTAGGATTAATGATCGACGAAGCCGCCATTATGTATGACGAGGGCCAACTAATCGTTGAACTATTTCGCAAAAAATACAATTGAAGAGTAACCAGCAGGAAACGTTTCTGATATGTGGATTCCACAATTCAGAAACGTTTTTTGTTCGTTTGTCGTGACAAAAATGAAAGTTTATTGATAGATTTTTCACACTACTTTTCAGAAAACCAGCGTTATACTTTCATCATAATAAAAAACGAGGTGACCGATAGATGAAAAAACTTCTGATTGGACTTGCAGCGCTCCTCCTCATAGGGTTCGGCGCATTGCAAGTCGCACAAACCGTCATCATGGGCGGCGACAGCTACTATGTCCAAATCACCACAGATGGTGAAAAGACGACTTCTAAGGATGACAATGGGAATGTCTATACGCAATACCATTACGAATTGCCAGGGTATGATGAGAACGGCAAAAGCAAAACCCTTGATTTCAACGGTTTCCAAGAACGACCATTGCGCAAAGAAGCCTATTTGAAGCTTACTTGGAACGAAAAAAAAGGGGTAACTGGCTATGAAGAGGTCAAAGAAAAAGACATCCCAGCCAAAGCATTAACCCAATTAAAAGGAGCGTAACGCAACGATGGAAAAAATTATTCAAGCAAATGAACTGACCAAAGTATACGGAAATGCCAACGAAAAACAAACCGAAGCCTTAAAAGGCATCAGCTTTGATATTGAAAAAGGCGAATTCATTGGGATCATGGGGGCTTCTGGTTCAGGGAAATCCACCCTACTAAACATTCTTTCAACGTTGGATCATCCGACAAAAGGTGCCATTCGCATCAACAATAGCGATATCACCAAACTAAAAGGCGATGCCTTGGCAGATTTCCGCAGCCGTGAAATCGGCTTTATTTTCCAAGACTTCAATCTATTAGAAAACTTGACGGCTTCAGAAAACATCGCTGTCCCATTGTCTTTACAAGGAGTCAAACCAAAGATCATCCAACAACGGATCAAACAAGTCGCAGAACGCTTGTCCATCACACATATTCTCGACAAATATCCAGCAGCGATCTCTGGTGGACAAAAGCAACGGGTGGCAGCCGCTCGAGCCTTGATCACGGAACCAACGATCCTTTTTGCGGATGAACCGACGGGTGCCTTGGATTCAAAAAGTGCAAAAGATTTATTGAATATGATGGACGACTTGAATACCAATGACCAAGTATCGATTTTATTGGTCACTCATGATCCCCTTTCTGCCAGCTATTGCCAACGTATTTTATTTATCAAAGACGGAAAGATCCATCAAGAAGTCAAACGTGAGGATCAAAGCCGCGAAGCATTTTACCGCCAGATCCTTGTCATTCTAGGAAACTTGGAACAATAAGGAGGAAGAACACATGCTTTGGAAACTATCACTTACCGGGATCAAAGCTCGGTTGAAGGATTATATCGTCCTCTTTTCTGGTTTAGTTATGGCTTCAGCCATCTTTTATATGTTCGAATCAATGGCAAGCAATGAAGCCTTTTTAAAAAGCAACTCGATCATCAGTATGGTGGTCTTTATCTTTCGTTTTGGTTCGGTCTTATTAGGGATCATCACCTTTGCCTACATCTTATACGCCAATTCTTTCTTGATGGCGATGCGACAAAAAGACTATGCCATGTTTATGATGTTAGGAGCCAAAGGACGAAAGATCGCCCAAATGATTTTTATCGAAACCTTTATGGTAGGTATCGTTGCCACCGCCGTCGGCTCTATCTTAGGGATCGGCTTAGCAAGTGGTGTCAATACTTTGCTAGTCAATCAATTAAACTTGCAGATCACCCATTATGCAGCATTTAGTCCCGAGGCATTGATCGTAACCGTCGTCTTCTTCTCGATTCTCTTTTTGATTGCTGCCATCTTTAATGCACGGGCAATTGCCAAAAAATCGATTTTAGCATTATTACGAGAAACTAGCACACCGGCGCAAGTCAAACAACGGCCATTCTTGCTCTTCTTGCAAACGGTCTTAGGAATTTGTTCTTTAGCAGTCGGTTATTATATGATGAGCGATTTAATGACCTTCCAATTGATCGGGATCGGCATCGCCCTTGTCACGATCGTTCTTGGCACATACCTAGTCTTTCGTTCGGTGATCATCGCTCTTTTATCCCTATTAAAGAAGAACGATACGATCGCATTGAAAAAGTTAAACAATTTCACCTTGTCGCAATTAAGCTTTCGGATTCGTGAGTATACCCAGATGCTTTCGATGGTGGCGATGCTTTTTGCTCTAGCATTAGGTGCCTTGACGGTTGGTCTTGGCTTTAAAAACGAGATCCCTATCTTGGCAAAAACTGTTGCCCCTTATGACTTGTATTTGAACAATGCCCAAAACGCCTCTGACGAAAAAGTCAATGCGTTAAACCCGACCCTTGATGTGACCTACAGCATGAAAGAAACGGATGACACCATTTATTACGTGAAGGAACAATTCAACGAAAACAACTTGCTCAGCTCCAGTATGGATCAGTTGAGTGTCGATGTCACTTACAACAAGCTGACTGGCGATCAATTAGCTTCTGATGTGACCGCCCAAGACCAATTGCGTAGCTACCTCTTACCAGAACAACGAGGTAAGGAGATCCAAGTCGTCGATCAAACCGCTTTTGGTGCGGTCAATGCATCGGAAACCAGCTTGCGAATGGTACAAGTCAAAGACTTCCAAGCAAGCTACGATGGGCTGCGTGATTTGGCGCAAGCAAATCAAGACGCAAATTCTTCAGAAACCGCCGATATGAATTTTTCCCAACGGGTCTTCGCTTACGACAGCTATAACGGGATTTTCTCTGGTTTTGAATTTATGGGCTTCTTCCTGGGTATCGCCTTCTTGACGATGTTAGCTAGCTGCCTGATGTTCAAAATTCTTTCAGGGGCAAACAGCGACATTCAACGTTACACGATGCTGAAAAAAATCGGTACCCGCACGCGTTTACTGAAAAGCTCGATCCGTAAAGAGATTGGCGTGCTCTTCCTAGTTCCTGGCATCTTAGGAATGATCCATGTCTTGTTCGGTCTAAAAATGTTCACCACCTTGATGATCGATCCGTACCATGACCTATGGCTACCTTTTGGCATCTTTATCGCCCTCTACGCCATTTATTACGTGGTGACCATCTGGTTATACACCAACATTGTTTTAAACCCAAAGAAAAAATAACAATCACTCTCTGAATTGCTCAACGCAAAGAGACCATCAAGCCATGAAGGGCATGATGGTCTCTTTCATTTTTTCGTTTTTTCTCGCACAAAGGGAAAGCAAGCTTAGGGTTTGAACCCTAGATGCATCGCCGCCGCACCTCCTGCATAGCTTTTGACTTGCAACACATCAAAGCCAGCTGCCTGAAACTCACGTTTCAATGCCTCTTTGTCAGGAAAATCCCGTGCCGACTCCTGCAGCCAGGAATATTCCTGATAGCTTTTGGCGAACAGTTTGCCAAATAACGGCATGACATGGTGAAAATAAAAAGTAAACAGCTGCCGCCAGCCGATCAGTGTGGGCTGTGATGTTTCGAGACAAACGATTTTCCCGCCTGGGCGCAACACCCGATGGATCTCCGCCAAGACTTGTTGGCGATCTGCGACATTTCTCAACCCGAACCCGATCGTCACATAATCAAAGTGCTCGTCTGGAAAGCTTAATGCCATCGCATTGCCCGTCTGCCACTGGATCTGCGTTTGTTGCTTTTTCTGTGCCTTTTCTTTGGCAACCGTTAACATTTCTTCGCTAAAATCAACGCCGGTCACTTGCCCCGTCGGACCGACCGCTTCATTCAACGCAAACGCCCAATCCCCGGTCCCGCAGCATAAATCTAATATCTCAGCACCCATTGGTACTGCCATTCGTTTCATGGTGTCCTTGCGCCACCGTTTGTGCAGCTGAAAAGAGATAATACCGTTCATTCGATCATAACGGGAAGCGATCGATTCAAATACATCATGTACTTTGGTTTCTTTGGCTGTTGTTGCCATTGCGGCACGTCCTTTCTTTGTTCCCTTCGTTTTGCTGTTGCTTCACGTGCTTCTGCTTTTTAGTCTAGCACGAAAAAACCTGCGGAACAAAAACTCTGCTTTCTCCTTTTCCTCCAGTCATTTTCCCACCAAAAAACAGCCGTTCCTACATAGATCCCCGCGTTGTTGACCGAGGCAATTCGGTCAGCAACAAGCGGATCCAGCAGTGAAAGACTGTTCTTCTAGCTTTTAAAGCAGGTTATTCAGGTTTAATCGATGAAGTCCCAGATATTGTTCCAATAAGAAACACGGTCTGCGCCATTTTCATCTTTGTAGCGCACAGAAATCAAATTACGGATGTCATGGACAGGAATATCAAGGGTGACAGAATCCGTGACAGGTCTTTGCTGCACGTTGTATGTTCGATAAAAGGTTCCATCCATATAGACGTCAAAGGTACTAAGATTGGAGTAAAAAATCTGCAGCTGATTGTTATGAACAGCAAGGTTGATCAACTCACCAGTGACCGCGCGTGTACCGGTCTGAAGCGTGAGACTGTCTTCCCCTATCAGGATGTTTTCCGTCTCTGGTTGATTCCCCGAAACTCTTCCGTTGATCGTTACCGGGGTCAGAACATTACCAGCAGCTGCCTGTTCATCCACTCGAGCAGTCAAGTTCCATTCCATGCGATCCCCCGGTGCGATTGGTCGTTCTAAGTGGATCGTGATACGATCGCCAGAAAGACTAGCCGAGGCTATATTGTCTTGGTACACGAGCGCATCGACATTTAAGAACGTCAATAAATTCGGCGAGATATCTAACGTCACGACAGCATTCTCAATATCGTCTTTCCCAGAATTTCGCGCATCGTTGCTTTCTACGATCGTCCGCAAGATCAATTGATTACCCACTGTGATAATCGGATTGCCTTCTTCATCACGATCAAAGCTTTGCGGTACTCGCAACGTAATCGATGGGTCAGAAGGTCGAATACTGGTGACTTCAAAGGATAGTGCTGGTGGGAAACGATCATCGCCAATGGCATCACGATACCCTAAATAGTCCTCGTAATCGCTGGCGGACGGATTCGTGCTCCCCAACTGACCATTGGGTTCCGTCGTGGTCGTATCTGGTAAGGTTCCTACGAAATCGTCGTAACGATCATTGGCAAAATCTTTTGCGTAAAATTCGATATACACATCCTCTTCAGGAACAAGGCGACGAGGTAATTGATACTGCCATGGTACGGAATTGCCTTGTTCGGCATCAAGCGTAATGACATATGGGTCACCTGAAGCATCACGGATCAATCCTTGCGCGGTACTCGCATAAATGGCGACCCGCTCTTTTGGCTGATCGTCTTGCGGAGAATGAAAATCCATGATCCCCGAAACTGTTGTCGTCCGTTCATTAAAGACCTGATCCTCTGCCACTTGCAGACCAGTCGGTGGTCGTACATCCACGACGACCGCATCAGGCAAAGCGGCAATACTCTCTTCTGTTGCATGAATAAAAATCGAATCGTCAACACCCTCCATCGTGGGGTCTAATCCCCGATGGGCACGCAGCACTTCAAAACGTTGACCTGTCTTGAAAAAGTCGTCCCGCGTCCATGCGATCACACCATTATGCACCTCACCAAAAACATCGACAGTTGATTTGGAGGAAAGCCATTGTGTTTCAAGCTGGTTGCCTGCTTCGTCCTTCAAAGCAACTTCCACCCAGACCTCATCATCCCAGGCATCGCGAATCGCCCCCGTGTATTCATACGGAACGACCGCTTTGGCATAAAAGGTTTTGTCGGCATTGGTCGGGGTCACTAAGTGCTGGATCATTGGCGGATAATTATTGGCAGAAAATCGCGTGTAGGCATTCCCGCCCCTAAAAGTCGTACTGTTGAATTCATTTGAAAAAGGCTCTCCCGGCTGCGGACTAACGATTTGTGCAAAATTGACATTGCCTAGTTGATAGCTCAATGGATTCCAGAAATTGTCCGGATCACCATCTAGATTCACGTCGTTGCGCTTTTCCCATACCGCTAGTCCGACACGATTAGACGTAAAGGTACTGTTGCGATTTGTGTTTGAGAACGCTTGTCCGCCATTCGGACGGTTATTTCGGAAGTCATAAAACAGTGGTTCATCAATCACAAAATTGCTTCTTGCAACCGAACTGATTATTCCATTATTTGCACCTAGGGTCCGACCTTCCATTCGAAAGGTCGCGTCTTTTCCAGCTAAGAACTCGGCTTCTCCGCCTTGCATCCAAACAGCAGGTCCACGATGTGCATAGATGTGGATTCGACTGTTTTCACCTTGTGCACTAAAGACCGAGGTTCCACTGCCATCAAGGGGAAATTGAATCCCTTGTCGACCAGCCCTATCTTCACCATTACTGGCAGTAATGGTGGAATCAGCAGATGGATCAAATTCTCGATCTTCATCATTGTACTGATCAAATACGGCAAAACCTGTTTCATCAATATAGATGCCATCATCTGCCGCAGTCCTGGTGCCTGCATGGTTAAAGATATTCAACTGACCGGCTGACTCCACATAGAACTCGTTATCTCGACCATACATCCGCACAGCAGCCGAATTCCCATGGTATTTGACGATATTCATCCTCCCTTGGTCGGCAAGCACAAAGGTCTGTTCCCCGACTAAGCGAAACCGCATGACAGAAGCATAGTCATGATTTTGACCATCGCCAAATAGATTAAACTGCGACCCTTCCCCAGTTACCGTCACATTGCCACCGAGCTCGGTGTCTCTTGACGCTTTGGAAATTTGATTGACAAAAGCAGCGGTTCCTCTCGGTACACCATTCGTGGGACTGGGGGCTCTAGAATACGAGTTTACGACCGCACCACCAGATATAATCGTACGAGAAAACTTGTTATTCCCCTCATCCCGTTGTCCAATCAAGGAAATGATTGCACCGTCAGCTCCCGCTAAGTCCATTTGTGATGAGGCATTTAAAACCGTGCCTTCACCATCGACTTCAAAAATCACCTCATTTGTGCGATTTTCCATATTCGCCCAAATTACTTGTCGCTGAACGCTGTAGAGGTCTACCTTGGAACCCTTATTGACTCGAAACGAGGTTGAAATATTGTTGTTATTTGGATGAAGTCGAAAAATTGGCCGAGTATTTGAGATCTTGACATCCGCCTCATCCGTAATCAAGACACTTTTGACATTAAAGCTGCCAGTATCTGAACTGTTGCCCGCGGCTGCGTTCCTGTGAGCCACCCAATGGAACGTTCCGCGAATCTCGAGATTTCCTTGCTGCAAATAAAGGAAATTATTGCCCGTACTTCCCTCTAGCACACCACTTTTTGCCTCGATATTTTCTATTTTGACCGTCCAAAAAGCTGAAGCTGCCAACGATTGTTGATAGATCAACGCGTTTAATCCTAGATTGTTCCCCTGAAAATCGATCGTCATATTTTTTAACTCAAAGACCGCTGGCTGACGATCATGGGTAGTCGTCAGTTCAAAGAAACGTCCAGTAGGATTCGTGCTATAGTTTGGTGTCCCGTTCGTGTTGAAACGCTTCGGTGTGGTTAAGGTAAAACCATTCCCATCGATGGACACTGACCGATTCAACGCAGTTAAACGATTGTTGGCCTCATTCGTATAATCAGCGGTAATGTCAGCGAGAAACACGATTTCAGAGATCGATGAATCACTAAAAGCAGCCCGCAGCTCTTGATAGTCCGAAACTTCGGCACGCTCTCCTTGCGTCGCCCGTTCTGAAAGCAGTTCGACTGCCGCTGACTCATTGGTTTCCTGCTGCTGAATGTCAAGCAAGGCTGCTGCTTCTGCAGCCTTGTCGGCTTCAACTCGCAAGGCTTGTCGTTCCTCGAGAGAAGGCGGAGCGATTTTTTGCAGCGTCCGGTTTCCCCGCTTAAGAACAAATTCGATGGCGTCTTCTTCTCCTAAAGAGACTGGTAATGCCAAGGACAACGTTTCTTCCGTAGGCGCCACTTCGATTTCCACACCATAAACACCCTCTTGTTCAGCTGGATGCAAGGTCGCTTCTTCCAGCTCAAGCATTTCAAACATTTCTAATGACACCAGCGCTTCATGATTCGCCATCAAGAAAAGCGTCTCGCCTGCGGCTTGTTCCGATTCGATCGTCAATACATATTGTCCTGTTTCTGGGTCAAAGTGACCGGACACTTCATAAGAATTGCCACCATGGATAGCAAAGACCGCATACAAAACAGAAATAACGATAAAGACCCCTAATACAGCGACAGCCAGTTTGATTTTCGAGACAGTCGCTAGAACAGTAAATGATTTCATCTAGGCACCCCTTTCCTTTGATTACTCCAACAGTTCTTGTCCCGTTTCAAAGCTTGATAGATAATACAGCTTGATAACGACACTTGCCGAAAACGCATCTGCTCCTGACGTATTGCTTCCTTGCCGATATTCGACTGATTCCACTTTTAAAAAGCGATTCAGGTTTTCCATCCGATCAATAAAACGCACGATTCCTTCATTCGTCTCACTCAGGAGGTCAAAGCCGATCCTTGTGACCCGAAATTGCGTAGCCAAAGGATTGTCACCAGTCTGATCTGCCATTTGTTCTGGTGTAGGGTAAAGCATCTCCTCATTAAAGGTCGATTGCAAAATCGTGATCGGCAATTCCGTTTCAAGAGCAGCGAGATCAGTAAAATAAGACTCGATCGCCATGCCATTGGGAATGATCGGCACCTCATTGACCGTCTCTGATGAAAGAAGGTCTGGTTCCCCTTGCAGGTAGACTAGCTGTTCTTGAATGTCGCGGATCTCAGCTTCGATCCCAGCTAATTCCTGAGCCAATTCGATCCCTTCGGCACGTTTGGGGTTCAGTAAAAATAGCCAAAATATGAGTACGGAGGTAGCGAGAACTAGTGCAATCACCGCGGAGATGATGATGTGTTTTTTGGAGAAAAAGACTCTAGTCATCCGCTTCCACCTCGCTTTCTTCTTCGCTGTCTTCACTGGTCACTTGTGGTGCATTGATTCGTGAGAGATAAACAGTGATGCGCCCATCTTGCGGGATGGAACTATGGGAAAAGGATTGATAGGTCACATGATGTACCCAATCGATTGCTTCAAAAGCTGATTTAAGGCGAATCAGACTTTCATAAACATCCCCTTGGACCGCCATGCTCACCAAAGGAAACAAAGGTGTGCCGTCTTGGGCTGTTTCTGACGTTCCCCCATCGCCATTTAGCAGCAAATTATACGAATTGATGGTCACATCGATCCCTGATGCCACTTCTTCAAAAGTCTCCATAATAGGTGCCGTGAAATATTTCTCTTGCTTTTGTAGGGCAATGAATTCTTGCAGGTCTTGAGATTTTGACGCCAGCATCTCTTCTAACTGGCGCTGAAAGACGATACGCTCTGCTTGACTAGACATGATATTGCTTTGATTATTGGTCACCAAACGTTGATAATACCAAAAGCCTAACCCGCAAACCCCAACGACAACTAACGAAAGGAGAAGCGACACCGAAAGAATGACTTCAAACGCCCGATTACGAATAAATTTATTAGGCAATAGATTGATGTTCATGGTTACACCTCTTTCGTCGCTAATCCCGCAGCCAAGACATAGCGGTCGGGAATTTTTTTCTTGCTGGTTTCACTTACTTTTGCAGAAATCGTTTTGACTGGCAAAGAAGACACGTCGTGAAAAATTTCTTGGACTTCTTTGCGCAGCATTGGATGACCGCCGACTAAGTAGATTTTTTTCAATTCACAATCAGGCGAGATTTCCTGATAATAGTAAGCAATCACCGAATTCAGGGTTTCTGCCAACCCTTCCAGTGCTTGGATCTCCGCGCTTTCCCTAAAGTTCACTTGCACAGATTGGGCTTTTTCAATATATTTCCAATTGGCTTGATTATAATCTTCATACTGCAAGTATGTCGGCACCAATTCTTCAAAAAAGGTAATATTGGCGATACCAGCATCTAACTCGACCAGCACGAAATTTTCACTCCAGTTGATCTGTCGCTGAAACATACGACTATACGCCAGAAAACTGCAATCGACGCCCATCAGCTGATGGCCGCCTTTTTTCAATGTGTCGCCGAGTTGAATCAAAATCGGCTCTGATGTGACCACGACTGGCACATTGCCATTGATGGTAAACCGATTCCGCTGGATGACCACAGCTTGCGGCTCTGCTTTTTCTTCCTTCTTGCTGGCCCTTTTCTTTTTCTCTTTTGGCACTTTTTGCTTGTTGCCTTTGCCTAGGATCAGCAAATCAAAAATCGGGTTTTCAAAAGGCAAGGAGATGGACTCCCCCAATTCAAAATACAAGTACTCGCGAATCTCTTTTTCCGAGTTCATCTTGCCGATCGGGATCTGTTTGATCAGCAGACGAGAATTCAGCGCCGTGATCACCACACTCATCGTGCGTAATCCCAAACGTTTGGCAATCTCATTGAAGGCGGCTTCAAGACTATCAGGATTGCGCAGCTTATCATCTTTAAAAATCGTACCATTCACGACCAGCTCGCCGTATTTGAGGCGATCACCTTTTTTGGTACAGTAACGGATGCAGTTTTTTTGGATGTCGATCCCAACTAAGCGGGGAATTGTTTTTTTGCCAAACATACGAGGACCTGCTTTCTTCTTGTTGGTTTTTATGAAGGAACCAACGTTATTTCTATGTACAACGCTTGCTTAGCAAATCAAGCAAACGCCAAGGTCAGCAACCCGATTCAAAGGAACCAGCCGCTGCCAAGATAAACCATGCCAGTAGCAATGGCAATAAAGGGACCAAAAGCAATGTAGCGGCTTTTGACTTTGCCCCGTAGCATTTGGATCACGTAAAAGATCACTGCCAAGCAAGAAGCGACAAATAAAACGGTCAAGACTTGCACTGGGCCGATATACACGCCTAAGACGGCAAATAATTTGATATCGCCGCCACCCATGCCTTTTTTACTGAGCTCCGCTAATAGATACAATGGCAAGAAGCCAGCAAAGAAGCCAACGAGCCAATACCACCAAAATTCATTTTGCGGTTGGATCAACCGTAAACCGATCCCTCCGGCGAAAAAAGGGGCTAACACTTTATTGGGGATCAACTGATAGAAGATGTCGCTGGCAGAAATAATGGCTAATAAGGCTAATAAACACCAAGCGGCAATCACTTCAGCAGTGCCCCAAAACAGCAAGGTCGTACCCGTAAATAGCATGCCGATCAACACTTCATAAAGAAAAGCAATCAGCGGGATCTTTTTTTGACACTTGCGGCACTTGCCTTTTAAAATAAGGTATGATAAAACTGGAATGAGGTCCCTTGCACCTAATGTCTGTTGGCAGTCATCACAGTGCGAGCGAGTCAGTAGGGATTCCTTTTTGGGAACCCGCCAACCAACCACTAGGAAAAAAGAACCTAGACACATTCCTATGATGAAAAGATAACCAATGATTAGGCCCATTGGGATCTGTTGCAAAATTTCGTTCATAAAAAACTCCTTTTTTCCTGGGGGGTTGAGTTGCCGTACACCTTAGGTCAGGTTAGTGACTTAAGGTGTTTTTAGTTTCCGCCGCCACCGCCAGCTGGCGGATCTGGGAATAATGTTTTACGACCTAGATCACTAACTTGTGTTTGTGTTAACGTCATTCCTACGGAGCGTTTTGTTCCGGCAGTCAAAGCACCGTCTTCTAATGTAATGAGCAGAGTTCCATCATCCTGAATTTCAAACTCAACTTCGTCTACATCAGCAAAACCTCCACCACTATAAAGATTAGCACCTATAACATCCTGCAGTGTGAATTCATTCGGATTCGGGTTAGCTCCAGAACCGCTGTTAGGTGTTACTTCCGTCGACTGATACAGTACCGCTGCAGAGTATGCTGTTTGAACATCTGAAATAGCCGCATCTTCACGCGCATTTTGGATGATATTTCCAATAGCAATTACCCCGATACCTGCAATGATTGCAATGATAACAACAACAGCAAGTAACTCAACCAGCGACAAACCTGTCTCATCTTTCATTAATTTGTTAAAACGATTTTCTGTTTTTTCTTCTACTAAAATTGCATCAAGCATATGTTATTTACTCCTCCTACTTTTCCTAAAAAATATATATCAAACAGAACGTCTAGGAATTCTGTTAATATCACAAATGATTACCCCTGTACGGCACCAAAAAGATCAAACATTGGTACCATGATCGCAGCGACGATCAATCCAACAATGACACAAATAACTAATATCACTGTCGGTTCAAGGACTGTTTTGATTCGTTTACTGGATTCGTCCACTTCTTTTTGAAAGATAATGCTTAGTCTTTTTAGCATATCTTCAAGGGATCCAGTACTTTCACCGATTTCTACCATCTGAGTGACTAATAAAGGAACGGTTAGGTTCCCACGAAAAACATCACTCATTTTGCCCCCTTCTTCTATTTGAAAGGCGCAATCGTCAATGACTCGCTTGATTGATTTATTGGACACAACATCCCGACTCATATTCAATGCCGTGACCATACCAACCGAACTACCAAGTAAAGTCGACAAAGTTGTCATAAACAGTGAATAATTATTTTTTATCGCTAATTCACCGAACAACGGTATTTTTAAAATGAAACGATGAACAGCAAAATCGATTTTTTCATTTCGACGAATGAGCCAAAAGCCGATCATAATGCCTACAATAAAGACTGCTAAAACCCATCCTTTAGTTTGAAGAAAGTCGCTGATTGCCATGGTAGCCACGGTAATAGCTGGCAAATCTGTATCAAAACTTTCAAATACTTCGACAAACATCGGGACGATCATGACTAGTAAAATGATACCTACGACAAACGTCATCAAGATCAAAATGATTGGGTAGACCATCGCTGTGATAAGACCACTTCGATTCTCAGCACTTTTTTCATAATAATCCGCCATATCCTTTAAGTTTTTTTCCAAAGACCCTGACATTTCCGATACGGCAATAACACTTGTCAACAAAACTGGAAAAGCATTAGGATGGGCTTTATAGGCTTCTGAAAGTGGTCGTCCGCCATCAATCTCATCCCGAACTTCACCAAGAATTTTCTTGAAATTCGGATTTTTTTGCTGTTCTTCCAGCATTCGTGAAGCATCAACAATCGTAATCCCCGAAGCGATCAATGTCGAAAACTGGCGTAAGTATGCAACTAATAATTTTAGAGATACTTTGTTGAATAATTGAATCTCTTTATTCGCCAAGGTTTCTGGCTGTTCGATCAAGCTGCTGACTTTGATGTGCTTTTGGCGCAGTTTTTGGCGGGCTTCGACGGAGGAATTGGCACGCAAGCTGCCAGAAAACGTTTCGCCTCGGACATTGGTGCCTTGATAGGCAAAGAGTGCCATCGGCTATTCGCCCCCTTCCTCCATTAAGTTATCTGCCACATCAGCATCGACCCGTTCCGCAGCAACCAGTTCTTCTAAAGAGGCGCTCATGGTATGCATACCTTCGTTTTTCCCCATCTGCAGCATATTATGGATCTGGTGGGTTTTCCCTTGACGGATCAAACTGGCGATCCCTCGGGTATTGAGCATCATTTCGGTTGCTGCTACCCGTCCATTGCCATCGATCGTTGGCAGCAAGCGCTGGGACAAGATCCCTAGTAATGCGCCAGCAAGCTGTGTACGAATCTGAGTCTGCTGATCGGCAGGAAAGACATCGACGATCCGTTCAATGGTCGCTGGGGCACTTGACGTATGCAAGGTTCCTAATACCAAGTGTCCCGTTTCCGCTGCCGTCAAGGCAATCGAGATCGTTTCAAAATCCCGCAGCTCCCCTACTAAAATGACATCTGGATCTTGCCGCAGGGCAGCTCGTAAGCCATTGCCAAAGGACATGGTGTCGCTGCCGACTTCCCGCTGGGCAACGATGCTTTTCTTGTGGTTATGGATGTACTCGATCGGATCTTCCAACGTCAAAATATGCGTCTTTTTGGTGTCATTCAAATAGTCCAGCATCGCAGCCAGTGTCGTTGATTTCCCTGAACCGGTCGGCCCTGTAACTAAGAACAAGCCCTGGCTTTTATGGATCAGGGTCCGCAAGACGGTCGGCATACCGAGTTTGCTTAATTTCGGGATCTCGATGGGGATCTGCCGCAAGGCGATCGAAACGGTATCTTTTTGACGGAAAATATTGACCCGAAAGCGGCAGATGTCGCCTAATTCGTAGGCCAAATCGGTTTCGCCTTTTTCCTTGAATTCCTCCCATTGCCGTTGGTTGCAAAGGATTTCGGCAATGGCTTCGATGTCCTTGGTGTCGATGGTCGGCACCCCTTCAATCGGTAGCAAGTCGCCGTGGCGACGAAAAATCGGTGGGACGCCTTCGACTAAATGGATATCCGATGCTTTTTGTTCCACAGCGATCATCAGCCAATGATCGATCCGCTCTTTAGGTGACATGGCAGCAAACTGCGCCGCTTCGTTGCGATTGACGCCTTGTGCACTGCTGGCAGTCGTCGTTTTTGTCGCTGCTTGCCGTTCTGCTTTTTGAATGATCTCCCGCGTCGAGACAGATCGGTCTTGATCGCTCTGGCGATTACGGGCACGTTTTTTTTCTCTCAGTTCACGATTTTCACGGATGCGGGTACGGGTCGGAGCTGTTTTTTCTCTCGTCGCCCTTTTGGTTGCTCGCTCTTGTGTTGCCACTCTCGTTTGATCCATTAAACCAGCCCCTTTCTATGTGCATTTCCTTTTAAAACAATGTATGTAGTTCTTCGGTGATCCCTAGATCACCGATAAATCAATCCGTGCCTCACTCTTCTGCGGCGACCACCTTCAAGACTTCTTCGATGGTGGAAAAGCCTTGTTGCACTTTGTCTAACCCATCATCCAACAAAAAGCGCATCTTTCGTTCCTGAACATAATCCATCAGCTGGTCGTTGGTCGCTTTGTTCGTGATCATACGGCGCAGCTTAGCATCGATCGTCAACAGCTCTTGGACGGCCATTCGCCCTTTGAATCCCGTATTGCCACACTTTGGACAGCCCACAGGTTGTGCCAGTTCCGTAACCGTGATGCCATAGGATTCAAATAACTGCTTGTCCTTGTCGCTGGCTGGTCCTACTGTCTTACAAGAAGAACAAAGGGTTCGGACGAGCCGTTGAGCTAAGATGCCTTCTAACGCATTGGCGACCAGAAACGGTTCTACCCCCATATCGACTAAGCGATTGATGGTACTGACGGAATCGTTGGTATGCAGGGTGGATAATACCAAGTGCCCAGTCATGGAAGCCCGAATCGCAATCTCCGCCGTTTCGCCATCCCGAATCTCTCCCACCATCACGACATTGGGGTCTTGCCGCAAGATCGACCGTAACCCAGCGGAAAAAGTCAAACCGACGTTGCTGTTGACTGCCACTTGGTTGATACCTTGCAGCTGAAACTCCACAGGGTCTTCGACGGTGATAATATTGATCTCCGGCGTGTTCAACTCTTGCAACGCCGCATACAAGGAAGATGATTTCCCTGATCCTGTCGGTCCAGTGACCAGAATGATCCCGTGGGGTTTATGCAAAATCGCTTTAAAGGTTGCCAATACCTTCGGTTCAAAGCGAAACTCATCTAGGCGCCGAATGCCACTGGAGCGATCCAACACCCGAATCACGACTTTCTCCCCATGAATGACAGGCAAAACCGAGACCCGCAAATCAACCACGTTGCCCCCGTTACGAATCATTGCCCGACCATCTTGTGGCACACGTGTTTCGGTGATATCCAAGGAGGAAATTATTTTCAGTCGTGAAGTAACCCCAGTCTGAATACTCTTAGGCAAGTTTTCATGGGTGCGAAGCTCCCCATCAACCCGTAAACGGACAACTAATCCTTTTTCTTGGGGATCGAAATGGATATCACTGGCGCCCCGATCCACTGCATCTTGCAGCAGGGTATTGACCAATTTGACGATCGGCGAATCATCTAATTTTGAGTCGCCTTCTGGGTCGATGGTTTCAACGAGAGAGTCGCTCAAGCCATCCAAACTGATCTCAGAAGGGTAATCGCGAACGATCAGTTGTTGGATATCGGCATTGTGGGCTTTTTGCGGACGAATCAATAACCCAGTGATCAAACGCATTTCATTGATCGCCGCATAATCCCCAGGGTTTGCCATCGCAACGGTCAAACGATTGCCTTTTTTCTCTAACGGAAAGACGCTGTGCTGTTTGGCAAACGAGCGGGGGATCAGGGACAAAACCTCTGAGCTGATCTCTAAGTCAAACAAGTTGCCTGTTTGTGTTTTCTCAGCGGTGGTTGAACTTGGACTACTCTCTGACTTTTTGAGAGGCCTTCTAGGTTTTCTACGTGGCGTTCTTTCACTTGATTGCGGCAACTGGCGCCCTCCTTTCAATAATCGAGTTTGTTGATATAGTCAAACATTCGCGTAACGGTTAAATATGCTTCATCATCAGACCACATGTTTCGATCCAAAAAACTTCTGAGGATCGTTACCTCCCCCGGTTGCGCCTGACTTTCAAAATCGCGGACGCGATAATTGACGCCTAATTGTTGCAGTTGATTTTCCAGTTCCACCTGGTCATCCATATAGTAAGGTACGAGTACGACCGTTCCTTCAAGACGACGGTTATGAGCCCCTGTTGCTAAAAAAGTCGGGTCAAATAATGCCAAATCTGGCAGTATTTCCATGACAAAGGTCGACTCTCTATCCACAGCTAAATGAAAGGGTTCAACGCCTGTATGACCCAAGATCAGCTGGGCACCATTTTTTAAGGTGATTTGATTCCAATACGCTGGATCTTCATAGTAAGAATCAAAAACCGCTGAACTGCCGGCTTCTGCTAATGCCAGTCTTCGAGCAGTCTTCGGGGCATCGATAAATGAAAGTCCGTGAACCTCCATTATGGTATTGCTGCCATCCAATGTGATTCTTGACGGGTCATGAGGCACTGTGAATTGATTTTGATTCTGAAAATACGAGAAATCATCGATCGTTCCACCACTAGGCATCATCGTATTCGTCAGCATAAAATCACCATAAACAGTAATCCTTCGTTCCGTATCTTCGGTACTATGCACGATCGAGCCTTCCGTGACTGGTCCCGCATAAAAATTGCTGCTCGTCAGAACCATCGACGGCTTCATAAACGTCAAACTACCATCTGCTGCAGGGTTTTGTTTCGTGGCTTCTCGATGATAGAAATTAAAATAATTGCTATTTAATTCGCCTAATCCAGAGCCCGCATCTGGTGAATTTACGGAAACATTCAGATGGCCTTCAGCAAAGAGAACCCCCTCTTGCTCAACTCTCGAAGCCGAACTATTGGTATTGTTGATCCATACGTTTCCAGCAAAAATATCCGTATAGGCTTGTGACAAGACCAAGCGGCTACCAGCTCGACTGCCCAAATCGATATACATTCCTAGACCCGCTTGCAAGAAGATGTCTTTGATCAAGTTCAACCCGTTGCTAGGCTGCCCGCCGTCATTCTGGATCGCAAGCAGACTTTTTGCCGAAAACTGCCCGCTTCCCTGTCCTTCCATCTGGATCCCATGATTAAAGAAAAAGGAACCATCGAAATGTAGCCAGTTAAGAATCGGCTTTGTTCGAAAATCTAAAAATCTGCCGTCTTGAAAATCTTGCAGGACATTGTTAGCAAACCCGAATTGCAAGAAGTCATCCGATTCAAAAGCGAGATAATCAAACGATGGACGTACGCGCTGAAAATCGGCAACTTCGAATAATTTTCGAACCCAGGTATCGGCGGATACCGCTTGCCCTGCTGTAGAGGGTAAGTAATAGGGATAAAAAATGTTTCGCCAAATATCCAGCTGTGTTTGTCTTTGTTCGAGGTCTTCTTCTTCAAGCTGCATTTCATAGATATATTCGGCAGAAGCTGTATGTACTCGCGGCTGTCCTTCATCCAGTTGCGTCTGATCCGTGACTTGCGATTGAATTTGAATAATGATTTGAAGATTGGTTTTATCTGGCAGCATCGATGCTGCTTGGATCCATCCTTGCTCCCCACCAGATTTCGTCATTACATAAGGGGCGATCTCATTATATTCATAGTCAACGATAGAGGAGGTAAAAGAAAATTTATTATCGATGGTCTCATTCACATCGACTTCATCCAGCACAGATCTCAATTCGTTATCTAGATGGTCTTGCCAGTCATTATTATTAGAATAGAAGCCGCCAGACTGCATGGTTCGAGTGATTAAATCATCTATTCTCAGTTTTAGGTCCTGAGAAGCGAGTTGAAAGGAATATTCGTGTACATCTTCCACGCGACGGAAGCTATCTACCGTTCGAATTTGTGAATTGACATTTCGAGCAACTAGGAAGACCAAGCCAATCATCAAAGAGGAAAGAATGATCGCCGCGAGGGCATAAATCAGCGCAAAACCCGCTTCATTTTGTCTACCATCGTCCATTCCCCGGTACCCCCCCTCTTGCTTTCTCATTGTCCCGATAATTGATCGTAAATTCTCGTCTATAGATAATCTGCTCGTGGTAATCAGTGACCAGATCCTCCATCTGCCACCAGCCAGTCAAATCATCATAATAATCCGCAAAATTGATCGTTTCCGTGTAAAATAAAACGAAAAATTTGGTCTGGATACTAAACGTATCGCGATAATTTGGCGTATAGTGATGGGTCAGCGTCGCTTCATTCTCATTTTTTTGTTGAATGATCTTTAACTTAATGGTAGGGTCTTTCGTATCATAGACTCTGGCACGGATATTGTTAGTATCTGTGATATCCGTCACAACCATTCGCGGACTGCCCTCTTCCGTAATTGCTGCCCCTAAGGTTCCTTCGGGCATGGTTTTGACAATATGTTCCTCGTGGAAAAGAAGACTATCATATTTTCCTAAATACCCCGCATGCTCATAGATGCCGTCAATTTTGGCGATTTGGTCTGCTTGCGCCATGATTTCATTCGCGATCCCTTGAAAGGCAGCAATTCGACCTTGACGGACAGAGGCTTGGACGATCAGAAAGAGTGTCCCAGAAAAGAGAGCAATGATAATGCCGAATATCACGATCGCCCCTAACAATTCGACAAGCGTGACTCCTTGCTCATCCTGTAACCGATGCTTCATCTGCGCCCCTCCTTTGCAACTTCCGCAAGAACAGCCAGCCCTTTCAATAGTCAACTACCCAATGCAGATACGTTTCTGTCAAAAATGCGCCCGTTTGTTTATCGAAGACCTGAATAATAAGTCCGATGCCCAGCTGCCGACGATCATAAGTATCTTCTCGCAGTCCATGCCTGGGGTCTTCACGAATGGAGACCTTGACTAAATAGTTGGTGGTTTCTTCATTCTCCGACAAGTACGTTCCCATATAGAGGCGATTCTCTTCCGAATTTGCCAAGGGCTGCGGCAAATGAGCGCCAGAATGATCGTATGCCACTTTGCGAATAAATCGTCCCCGATTGAGATCATCTACAGCAATCGGGATTTCTTCATACATCGGTTGCCCTTGCGCATTGTATTGAATCCCTGAATTATCGAGGACCAAATGGTGTCTGCGAATTTCTGAGGGGTCATCTGGATCGACCATCATCCAAGATGGTCGAGCAGTAAAGATCCCGATATTCAAATCCGCCAAATCTTGGGTCTGCGCTCGGTAGATTAGCCATTCCTTGACGTCATCTCGTGCTGCGATAGCCTCTTCCATTCGGGTATTGTAGCTAAGGATCAGGTTGTTTTGGATGATCAGCATGGCGATCATGACCATCGCGATCCCGAGAATGACGATCGCTCCAAGGATCTCAACAAGGCTGAACCCTGATTCATCAAGTACTCTATGTGCTTGTCTGCCGTTTTTCAGTTTCATCACCTGCTTTTTGCCTAGCCCCCGATCAAGGAGAATCCTTTTCTTCTAGCTGGTTGATACTTGTATCTGGGTCAAGAAAAGATAATTTGCTAAGGGTGAATCCCCAGTGAATCAGTTTATTGAAATCAGGGTAGTCAGCTAATGGAATACTTTTTTTGGCTTTGCGTGTGATGCGGATTCGTTCCCTGATATAATGATACCTTTCTTCTTCAACCAGTCGCTGAATCTCGGCGATCCCTTTTTCAACATCAGGATCTTCGACATTCGCTTGCATGTATTGTTGGTAGAAATAATCCAAATACTTCCCGTATTGAAGAAAATAACGGTATTCAATTTCTTCAATGACCATTTTCACGTGAATCTCTCCTTGACTTATTTTCTAGCAACTTATTGAAGTGAGTGCAAATGCCGATAGATGATCGCAGTGGCACTCTCTGGCCGATCATTGTCTAACTGAAAGACCTCCTTTAATGATTGTCGATCAGAAGCCTGAATGACTTCGACTTTCGGTAAAAGTTCGTAGGCAAGATGGCTATCGTCTGCGACACTTGTATCGATCATCACTTGTTCGATCAGTGAACGGGTGACGCCATAACCGTCTTCACTTTGATAGGATCGGTCCAAAGGGAAACTATAATAAAACCAGCCATCATCGGGATTATAGATCCAAGTGTTTCGATCGATCTGACGGTAATCGCTCAAAGAGCCGAATTCGATCATGATGGCTTCTGAATCGATCTGGGCGGGACTTTCAGAGACAAAGCTGCTTAGCGTTTTCACCGTTTGGGTCGGATACAACCCAGCAGCATCGGGAAACGCACTGATCATCTCTGGCAATTGAAAGGCACTGCCTAACCCAGATTCTGTCGTCGTGTAATCAAATGACGACTGGTCAATCGTTCCCTGTTCTCCGAGATACGTGAATCCCGTAGGTTCTTCATTGGTGGAAAAGGGGCTGGCTAGCTGCGACTCTGCCCAATTTCGAACAAAATAACGATACCCTTCAAGATAATAACTATAGGTCAAGTTGGCTGCTTCAAAGGTCCACTCAGCAACCGGATCAGCAGGATTGAGCAGCAGCAGTTCCCCACTCATTTTCTGCATGACCGGTTGTTGGTTTCGCCGAAAGGAATAGCTGAAGTGCGCTTCGACAAGGACCGGTTCTTGCCAGAGATCTGGCGGACCATCGATCAAGTCTGATGACGGTTGCTCCTCCATTTCTTCATTGCCTTCGGTGTGATCGTAGAAGCTCTCAGGATTATCCTGTCCTTCAGCGTCTAATTCCCCCAATAACTCCTGCATCTCTTCGCTATCGAAGGCATCCAAGGCAGGCGTGGGTGCCAACTCTTCGATCGTCTCATCGCTGATCCAAACCATCACTTGACCATCAAGAGCATTTCCAATGAGTTCTGGGATCTGCTGGGTCACGTTCTGATACCCTCTTGCTAAAATTTCGTTTTCATCAAAGCGAGACAGTACTGGTAATAAGTCTGGCGCATCACTCGCATCTGCCGCCTGCTCAAAGGCTGCTTCCTCACTGTCTGGCGCGATATAGCGCAGCACTTCTTCAAAGCTTGCTCGAACAAACACTGGCACTTCACTAGCGTTCATTACCCGAACGAATCGTTGGATCGTCGTCCCTGTAAGGGTCATTCGTTCCTGCCATTCTTCCAAAATCTCGATTTTTTCGAACACTTCATTTTCATCCGCTAAACGTCGAATGCGAATAGACTGATTATTCTGCCAAATCAAAATGCTAAGCAACAAAAGAAAGAAAAGCAGACCCGCGATACTATTTCTTAACACTATTTTTTTTTGCAACCTTGTTTCCTCTTTTCTCAAGTAATGACGGCTCTCAAGTAAAGAGATAAATGCCTAATAGAATGAATAAGGCGATCAATGATACACAGAAGATGATAGATAATATCAAGTTTTGATCAATAAAACGAAACACATCTGCTACATGGTTGATACTCATTGAGACTTCCCCAACGAAACGGTCTGCTTCGATGGCTTCTTCCCCAAATGCCTGTCCATCACCAATGACGGATAAATGATAGCCTTGCTCTTCGTCAGCCTCGATCGATAGCACTCGGCGGGCAATATAGCCTGTTCCTGAGCTATTTGTAAAGACTCCGATCCCGTTTGGCTGTACTTGAGTGAAGGCTTGTTCTCTTAAAATGATCAAATCTTGTGTGCGTAATGCAGAGCTGTCAAGATTCGCCATCCCATTATCAGATAAACGCACCACCCGATGATTGAAAACCGTCATCTCGTTTTGATCAGCTACATATAAGCCGATAAACGTAAAGAGGACAGTCATGCTACAAACCAAGAAAATCAGATAAATGATTTTCAGTACGAGATCACCAGATTTCTTTTTAGCTGTTGGTTTCTTCGTCGCAGCTTTGCCTTTTTGCGGGGTTGGTCGTTTCTGGGAAACCTCCGCTGGTTTTTTGCCTTGCTTGTGGGTCCCTTTTGATTTGGCATTCGGATTACTTGATTTCTTAGTTTTCCCCTGCTCGTTGCGCTGGCTTGGACGTGCTTGCTGCGGTGGACGCTTTTTCTTTTTGCGTGGTGCTTCACTGGTCGTACTGGCAGCTGCTCTTTCTTTTTGCTTGCTAGGATGCTGCTTTTCGGTCGGTAATTTGGGGCGATTCGCTGTGCTAGCCGCTTTTTTTCGTTTCTTTTTCGCAGGCGCCTGTCCTGTCGGTTCTTTTTGAGGTGGCTTTTTTGGTCGTTTCTTGCCACTTGAAGGGCTGGCTTGCTTGCCTTGCGCTTGAAACTTTTCGATTCGGGGATTTCTCGGTGTGTCCTCTGGTTGTTCTCGTTTTTTTTCACGTTTGGCAGGCTGTGGCGGACGTTTTTTTCTTCTAGGTGCTTGCGACTGATTACTCATTGGCATCTACCTCGCTGCCCGCTCGTTCCATCCCTCTTAATTGGTTTGCATAAGTATTGGCATTGGCATTTTCCTGCAAGCGATCCTTGACGGTCCGAATGGACGCTGGCAAATTCCCTGAGCCTCGACGATTTGCCGAGCTTCTTTGCAAGTCTTCAAACAACGAACGGGTCGTCTTCGCTTCTTCCTTGCGAGCTGCTTCAATTGCTTGTGCACGTGTGCGTTCAATCTCTTCCAAGACCTCTTCGGTCGGCTCATTGTCATAGATGGTTAGATCATACGCTTCGATCAACGCATTCAGCTTTTGGTCATAATGGATGTCCGTGGCATAGCGCCCGGTCAACCACGCAGTTGCTTCCCGATAGGTTGGGGCATTTTCTTTCCAAACGGGAGCATAAAAGCGCGGGTTACCTGTGATGCCTCCTCTTAGTAAGCGAGCGTAATCTTCGATGGATTCACGGTAACTTGGGTATTTACGGAAATTGGAAGAAATCGTATACCACGCACCACTTCCATCATCTTCTTGCGTATTGAAGGTCACTTTTTGCCCACGAAAGCTGCCCTTGATGCCGAAAAGATTATGGTTTGGCGGACTGGATAAGGCGCTGTTTCCTGAGCCGGTCTCCAAGATAGCTTGTGCGATCATCACTGAGGCATAAAGATCATTGTTATAGGCAACATCTTGCGCGTCAGAACCAATCTCATTGATGAATTGTTGTGTCGTTAGATTACGAGAAACCGAAAACTGAAAGTTGCTTTCCCGCTCTTCTTCATCAATCGGCGATTCGGGTTCTTCAGTGATTGGATCGGGATCTTTTTCTTTGTCCTGATTGGTTTGATTCCCATTTGATTGGTTGTTTCCGCTATTGTTGCTGCTGTTGGTATCGTTGGTTTCTTCCTCATTCGTTTCAGGTCCAGCAGGCTGATTCGGCTGTTGATCGCCTTCTGAAGGCTCTGGCGTCGGCGGAACATCTTCAGTCTCTTGGTCTTCTGTTTCATCGGTGCCGCTCTCTGTTTCTTCCTCGTCTGTCTGCCCATCATCTGCCGGTCGTTCAACATCATTTACGACTTGGACTTCCGTTCCTTTTTCGGCCTGCTCCGCTTCTTCTGGGAAGGTTTCTTTTGTTTGTTCTGGAGGAGTATCAAGTGGCTCCGTTATCCTGTCAGCTCCTTCGTAAGAGACCGGTCGGAGGGCATCCGTTATCGATTGTCCGCGACTTTCTCGTTGTGCATCGATGGTTTCCATATAAGTAGATGGTTCTACACCTAAGATCGATCGAACCATGGCTTCAGAAATCGTTTGATTATTGATGATTCCGATAAATGCTCCGATCGCTAACAGACTTTTTACGTTTCTTCTGGGCTTTTTCATCTTCTTGATCCTCCTCCTTGGGGCTGTTCTTGCTGGTGCCTTTTTTTGGTCGTTCATGGTCTTTGCTTTCATTTTTCTCGAGCTGCACAAGTAACAATTGATAATGAAAGGCATTGTTCCGCAAATACATCGTAAAACCTAGCAAAAGAGCGAGTAAAAACAAGTGACTGATAGTGACATATTCTCGAAAGGCAGAGAGATAAAAATAGGCGGTCAGCTGCAAAAATACCGCTAATGGGATCAAAGAAGCAATAAAGTAGATGCGGTATAAGAATAAGAATCGTTGCTTTTGCTTTTGGGTTCTCATAGGCTGCTCCTAACGTCTGTATTGCCTTCGATCAATGCTTTTTTTTCTAACAGATAACTTTCGCTTTGGAGAAGATCAAAGTACGCGGCTTTTCGTAAAAGATTGTCATAGTCCATCTTCATAATGCGTGCGTAGGGTTTTCTAAACCATGGTCGCTCATACAATTTGACCCGTGACTCAATCACGCTGCATTCATAAAAAACCAAGCTGATATCTTTAGCAGAAAGGTTATTGTCGACCACTTGCTGCACTTGTCCTCTCTCATAGGTCAACTCTTTTTCGTTCAACGTCATTTTTTCGATCTTTTGTACGAGATTGTCATTGATGCGCCAAACCTGTTCGAGGTATTTGGCTTTTTGAAAAAGATAGGTATATTCTCGTAAGCTAATCTTCAATTGCGTATGCCAGTTCTCGTCTTCTTCATCGGTCAAGCTGTTTAAATAGTGGATACTATTTTTGATCAAAGAAGCTTCTAAGTTTTCGATGTAGATCTCAAGCTTTTGATTGGCCAAGCGCAAGCGCTCTTTGCTTGCTCGTTCTCGTTTCGCCTCTTCTTCCAACGCTAATTCATTGGCGTTGACTTTGGGCAATTGCTTGGCTTTTTTTGACTGTTTTTTTTTGCTGCTTTTTTTGCGAACTTTCTTTTTGAACTTTGGTGGCTCATCCGCACTGACCTTTTGGAACTCGAGCGTGTCTTCCAGCTCTTTTTTCACTGCATCGGTTTTGCCTTGCCGTTTTTCTTCATGGACTTGCGCTTTCGGGCGACTCACAAACGTGACATTTTGTTCGTCGATCACGCTTTGTACGATTTTTGCCAGTTGCTCTTTAAAGTCGTTCGCATCACTTACACCAGCGGGGGCTTGCTGCTGCAAGCTAGCATCCAACTGAATCGTAAAGGGAAACTCTTCTTCTGTGTATGCGATTGGTACAAACTCCAAAAACAAATTGCTTTTCTCATCGGACACATGATTGATGCCGATTTGCGTCCACACAAACTGAGGAAATTGCTGTTCCAAGGGAATGCGTAATTTTGAGTAATCGATTTTTTTCCGTAAGATCTCCATCTCGATATGATGGGTGAAGGCTTCGATGGAATAAAATTGCTCAAAGTAATGCGTCACTTGTTTGCGAATCGACGATTTGAGCGGCCACTTTTTTTGATAGAGGTTGTCACAGGCAGTGATTACTGATGGAAGTGCCTCTTGTTTGTAAAATAATTCCTCAAGATTTGGACTCAAGGTTGGATAGATGGCAATTTTTAAAATATCATTCGTCACATTCGTCCCAATAACCAACATTCTCATAAGAAATCAAGTCGTAGTTGTTGCCTGTGATTTCTTATACAGCATATATGGTCCTAGTGGGTTTCCCTCCTTTGTCGTGTCGCTCTCGGAAATTATTTAGCAGACCTTTTCGTCTATTCCGACTCATAACCTTCTTTTTAGTCTGGCAGATTCAACACTTTGCTATGCTGGATCAACTGCTCAAACAACCCTTTCGACTCATGATGAAACGCCGTAAGTCGTTCTTGGTATTGCTTGATCTCTTGACGGATCTTCATCACTTCCATCGATGCTTCTGAAATGATTTTGTGAGCTTCATTTTCCGCCACTTGACGTCTTCTGTCGGCTTCCAGTTCTGCTTCAGCAGCGGTTTCCCGTGCTTTTTCTTTTGCTTCGATCAAAATCGTCGCCAGCTCGTCCTTCATTTGTTCGACCTTAGCCAGTTCACGTTCCAAGTCACGCTGTAAAACATTCTTATCTGCCAGTTGTTCGACTCTTGAACGTTCAAGATCCCGATATTTCGCTTCCGCTTCTTGCAAGCGCAAGTTCAACTGTTGATTTTCATTTTCAAGCGAAGTGATTCGCCGCATGCTTTCGACTTCTTTTAATTTGTAGTTTTCGATAATCGCTGCTTTTTCTTCTAAATGAATCGCTTTTTCTTCAAAAGCTTGGACTTGCTTGCTTTTCTCTTCTAATTCTTTTAGCAGTTCATCTTCTCTTTGACGCAATTGTTCGAGTTCTTCTTCTACTTCGATCAATTCGTCTTCTTGACTTGTCAACTGCTCAATTTCCTGCTCATAATTGGTTTTGAGGGCTTCTTGTTGACGTTCTGCTTCTTTTAACTGCTGCTGTAACTCGTTGTAACGCATTTGCAGTTGCTTGTTTTCATAAATGATACTTTCTTGTTGCGTCGCTTGTGAAGCCATCCGATTGATGGATTCTTGTTTGTTTTCCAATTGCTTGGTCAAATGTTCGACGGTTTTGGTCAGTTGTGAAACGGTATTTTCTAATGCCAGTAGCTCTTCTTGGGCATCATCTTCATACTCATCTTCCTCATATTCCTCTTCCTCGTACTCATCATCCTCGTACTCGTCGTCATCATATTCTTCATCGTCGTACTCATCGTCATCATATTCTTCATCATCGTACTCGTCTTCGTCGTACTCTTCTTCATCATATTCCTCGTCGTAGACATGAACGCCTTCGTAAGTTTCTTCATCTTTCTTTTTGCGAAATAATGCCATGTTACCCCTCCTGATTCCTCACTCATCGATGATTTGATTCGTTGAACAATTTAGTGTGTCTACAAATGGGTCTGCTTGAACGTCTACTTTCGTGAAAGTTTGCACTTTGGCTGTTCTATCCGCGGTCGTTCTTTCAAACGAGCTGACGTTTCTGCTGTGACCTTTTGAGCAGTGATGTCCGTTTCCTTCTTGCCGTCATTCGCTCAAAAAAGAAAGCAAAAACCACCACATCCCATCATTTCCACGATCTCCAATTATTTTGGAAGATAGAAATCAAGTAAGTGAATCGGCCTGTTTCTCAATAAAATAGCCATTAAACGAAAAGACGGCTTCCGTTCGCAGAACATCTGTTGTCTATTTGATAGTATCAAAGCAAAAACAGATTGAAAAATCAGATATTTCTTCACTTGATGAAATATTTGTCAGAGCAAGCCGATTATCCACATGATATTGTTAAAAAATGAGCAAAATATCCTCGTATTAAGGAAACGAATGGTCTTCTTTAATCGATCTTTATCTTGAATCAACAATCACGCCTTCTTAAACCCTGATCAATCCCCACAAAAAAAATCAGCGTCCTTATAAACCAAGGTCGCTGATCGATTCTTTACCTATTATATAGTTTTACTGCTCAGTCAGGGTTCAGCCATTGGAAGCGATCCCTTTTTTCTCAGTTTGAAAGCAAGTTCCAGTCCGCTGCTCCGCAACTGTAAGTTTTTTTCTCCCTAATAGGCTGCTTTTCTCTTGCCTTCAAAAAAAGAAAGAACCGTTTCTTGAAAATCCGTTTTCTTTAAACGAACAACTTTTTATGCATGTACAATGTCGCCATCCGATAATCATAATGGATCATCGAAAAGGCTAATAGCTCCCCATTTCTCAGATAGCTGTCGTCTCGTACGATCAGTGCGGGCATGCCTTCTTCTAGATGAAAGAACGCAGCTTGTTCCTGTGTTAGCGGTTTGCTTTGGATGAACTTGTCGATGAAGGCGACTGACAGTTGTTTTTCTTCTGCCAAAGCTTGGAACATTGACCCCTCCATCATCGTTTCGGAGATCTCCCCTACGATTTCAGGTATATAATAGGAGCGTTCAATCAAATAGGGTTTGTCATCTAGCGTGCGAAACCGTTGGACTTCGATAAAGTGTTGATCTTTCGCAAATTGTTTTTGACTTGGAAGAAACAGCGCCTCTGATACTTTGACCAGCCGCTTTGAGGCTTTGATCGTTCGAATGTTTTTCTCGCCCCGTGTCAAGTCTTCATTGAAGCCAAGATCTCCTTGTTCAATGGTCGGTTTTTGGTTGTTTTGAAAGCGAATATACGAGCCGCGGCCTTGCATCTGGTAGATCCAGCCCATCTTGCTCAATTTATTGAGGGCTTGACGTAACGTATAACGAGAAACTGGATAAATCGCCAAAAGCTCTCGTTCACTAGGCATCTTCCCCTGCTCATTTCCAATGTCACCCGCTTCGATCTTTCTGATCAATTCTGCTGCTAAGTCTTCAATACTGAGTTTCGTCATTTGCCTACTCCTTTCCTTCGGATTCTCTACTACTATTATCATCTTTGGCGTAAAAAAAGCCAGCTATTTTTCATAGCCGGCTTATCAAAAAAACGGATTGATTATGCCTTCGTTGCGTTTGCTTGTTCGTCCTTGTATAGTTTGCCATCATACATTTTGATGAATGGGAACCAAATCAAGAAAGCAACGACTGCACAGATGATTGCTAAGACAAAGGCACGCCAGTCACCACCTGAACCAATAAAGCCGGATAAGCCAATTGGGGTTGGCCACGCTACTTGAGCAATCGGTGGGTTAACAAAGCCTAAGTTGATGCCAAAATAAGCAACGGACATTGAAACCATCGGTGCTAAGAAGAATGGGATCGCTGTGTACGGGTTATATACCACTGGCATCCCGAACAAAATCGGTTCATTGATATTGAAGAAGGATGGCACGATCGCTGCTTTTCCTAAAGCACTTAACTGCGCTGATTTTGCAAAGAAGGCGATGAAAATCACCATTCCTAACGTCGCTCCTGAACCACCGATCGTAACAAAACTGTTGTTAAACTCACCCGCAAAGGCAATGTTGGCACCATTTTGGTTTTCCACCATATTTGACAACACGATGGGCGTCAAGAATGAGGTCACGATCGTTGCCCCATGAATACCGACGATCCATAGTGCATGCATGAAGAAGTAGATAACAAGTAGTCCGATCCAGGTACTGGTCAATTGCGTCACGAAACTAAAAGGAATCGCAATGACTTTGAAAATATCTGTGCCCATTGCGACTAATGCACCATTGATAACGATCACAGTAAGTGCGATTAGCGCTGTAGGAATCAAAGCAGTAAATGAGGAAGAAACACCTGTAGGTACTGTATCAGGCATTTTGATGACAATATTGCGCTTCACACAAAACGCGTAGATTTTTACCGCAATGATTGCCATGATGATCGCTGTAAAGATCCCAGTTGTTCCTAAACGAGTAACGCCTCCTCCTATTTCCCAACCATTAATGATTTTTTGATCGTCAGAAATCACTTCAACTAGCGTGGCTACTCCGCCTTCAAACACTAGTTGCGGTAAGCACATAAAGAACGCCATCATAGAAAGTAATGCTCCATTGACTGGGCTTAAAACAAGTTTTTCTTCTTGTGCTTGAATCTTGGTATACTCATATCCAAAAACAATACAAAAATATAGTGCTAAAATTCCCATTGTTGCAGTATTACCCAGCATATAGAGATTAACTACTTTATCAAATGATGTACTCCAAATGCCCTCTAATACAGGAAAACTTTGTGGCAAAACGCTGATGATCAAGAACATTGATCCTACGATAGTGAAAGGAATCGACGCCATCCCGGCTGCCATGACCCCACGAACGATCCGTAATTGTGAGATTTTCCCCATTGGACCCATTAAGTAGCGGTCCAAGAAGGCAAACATTTTGTTATTTTCTGAATCCATTGACTGTTCCTCCTTGAGTTTCAAATGTAGTCAAATACGTGAAATATTTGTCGCGGTCATGCTCGATCAACCACGCTTTACGCTGGATGAACAAACACGCCATCATGCCGACAGAAAACAAGGCAAGTAAGATCCCTCTACCCGATTGATTCATAAAAGGAATCAACGTTGCTTGCTGTCCGATCAAAATAAATAGAATTGCAATCAGATTGACGCCAAATTGCAGCCAATATCCGATTTTTGTCACCAGTAAACGATTCGATTGCTGCCAATATTTTTGAGTTTGTTCAATAAGTATAAGTCCATCAACGATCAATAAGGCAATGGGAATCAAACCAGCCCATGTCCATTGAGACAGACTCAATATGGTCCAATAAAGATTAACAAAGAAAAAGATCGCAGTCATATAACGAAAAAGTAAAAAACGATTAAACCGCATACTTTTGTTTGCATATTCTTTCTTGGCTGCTTGGGTTACCGGTTTCCTTTTGGTCACAAGTCCTCCTCCTTTCTTTTGCTTTCGCTCGACAACTTGTTCGAACAAGTTATATTCTAGCAGAATTCTTGTTGAATGCAAACGATTTCTTTTTGAAAATGTTCTCTGAAAATAATCTGCTTTTTCATTTGATGTTTCTGAAAAGTTAAGCTGATCTCAAGGAACCGTCCAGGATAATAATGGAAGGTTCCTCACGTTTGGTTTTTGTCTAAGTAGAGAAAAAGTTATTTTTTGTATTCGTTTTTGCAAAAAATATTTGTTTTTGAAGGCTTTATCCCCCACACAAGGCAACAGGTTTGTCAACTTGCTAACTTTACAGTACACTCTAAGTAACAAAATGTTTGATTTCAAACGCACGTTATTTTTAGCAATCGACATTCCCTGTACTCGTTCCTTAAAACGAAAGGAGATCCTCCCAATGGATGTATTAGAAACTTACTTAACCAGCATTGAAGATCCAGTAAAGCAAGAAAAACTGCGTGCCTTATTTGCCGCTATTACCAAGAAATTTCCTGACCTCGTTCCAGTCATCAAGTGGAATCAGCCGATGTTCACCGCCCATGAGACCTTTATTATCGGTTTCAGCGTTTCAAAACCGCATTTTTCTGTCTCCCCTGAAACCAAGTGTCTTGAACAGTTTGCCGATGCCATCGAAAAAGCTGGTTACAGCCATACGGATAACATTTTTCGCATCAAGTGGACTGAGCCGATCGATCAAGGATTGATTGAGGACATGATCGCTTTCAACCTGAAAGACAAAGCGGAGATGACCCGCTTTTGGCGCTGAGCCAATTTAGACTTCGTAAAAGAAGAGCAACCCAAAAAAACCGCAGAAGCCTGTTCGCTTCTGCGGTTTTTCTGACTATTATAAGCCTAATTCTGGCGCTGGGTCAAAGAATCCTGACCATAAGCTTGTTGACATCCCTAAATGTAGATGGACGCCAGTTGAATTCCCAGTCGTTCCCATACCGCCAACATATTGTCTAGCTGAGACGCTTTGTCCGACCGAAACAGCTGGCAGCGTACTAAAGTGCATGTAGTAGCTGTAAACGCCATTGGCATGTTTGATGATCACATAGTTACCAGTTGACGGACCATAGCCCGCTTCAACGACTTCGCCTGCTTGGATCGCATAGATCGGCGTTCCTGTCCCCCCAGTAAAGTCGATGCCATTATGTTGATTTCCTGATGCACCTGTTGGATCTGTTCGATACCCAAAACGACTCGAAATATGAACCGAATCGACTGGCATTTGCCATCCACCTGTGCTTGCTTGTTCCTTTGGCTCAGCTGCTTGCTGCACGGGTGCAGGCGTAGTTGCAGTTTTTTCTGACGACACCGATGTTTCTGACGACACTGCGGCTTCCGTCTTCGGCTGGGCTGCTGCCACTGCTGCTTGTTGAACGGCAGGACTTTCGGCGGTTTCAGCTGACTTGGCTTCTGCTGCTTGCTGGCGTTTTGCTGCTTCTTCTGCTTCTTTGCGCGCTTTTGCTTCTTGTGCTTCTTGCTCAGCCAGTTGCTTCAACGCTGCTTCTTTTTGCCGTTGTGCTTCTGCTTTGTCCGCTTCCAATTGGTCTTTTTTCTCTTCTTCAGTGTTCAACGCCAAGGCAAGGTCGGCTAGTGCAACTTCTTGATTCAATTTGACATCAGCTAATTCCGCTTGTTTTCCTTGCAATGCGCTTGACTGCTCTTCGATCGCAACCAATTGTTCCTGCAACTCTTTTTCCAATTTCTGGCTCGTTGCGATATCTTCTTGCTGTTGTTCGACAATGCTATTGCTGGCATTCATGATCGTTACTGAAGCGATCGCCCGTTGAATAGCTTCTCCGATGGACTCCGCATCAACGATTTTTTGGAACAAACGATTGGAAGGTTCCGACGTTTGAATGTCACGCGCTTGATTCGCCAGTACTTCTGTGCGCTTGATGATTTTCTCTTCAAGGACTTGGATCTCTTGTGCCAAGGCATTGACTTCTTCTTCCGTCGTCGTTTTCTTTCGTAGGATTGCTTGGATTTCTCCTTCAATCGATTGAATCTCTGCCTCTGTGGAGCGTTTCAGTGATTCTAATGAGGTGGATTCATTTTTTATGTCATTGATTTTTTCATTTTGCTGCTGGATCTTCTGATCAAAGCTGTCTGCGGATACCGTCACGACAGGCAGCGTCAGCAAAACAAGTGAACTTGCAACCAAAAGTGTCTTTTTCATTTTTTCTCCTTAACTAGATGTGTCTTATCGCTTTCTCTAGCATACCGAAAGATGTCACTCTTGGGGCTGTTTTCACACAAATAACATCTGGCTGCAAGAAATTGACATCTAGCTGAAACAAAGTTGTTAGAATATTTCAACGAAAAAGATTGCTTTTCTTCGCCATTTAACCTTCGTTACTTGTCAATTGGTTCATCTCCTGTCCGATTGCCTACGAAAATACCGCGATTTGCAGTAATCAGCAGTGGTCCTATGCTATACTGAATAAAAAAACGGAGGTTCTCATGATACAACAAGTGACCCAATTTACCGATTCTGAGTTAGAAACTATCGCCCAGATTTGGCTGCAAAGCAATTTGGATGCCCATGACTTTATTTCAGCTGCCCATTGGCAAGATAACTATGACTTTGTGAAAAAAGCCTTTGCTGATGCCCTTATCTACACCTATTCGGTTGATGATCAGCCCGTTGGCTTCATCGGGATGTTGGATGATTATATCGCTGGTATTTTCGTTTTGAAAGACTATCGTGCCCACGGCATTGGCAAGCAGCTATTACAAAAAGTACAAGCAGAACACGAGAAGTTGACTCTGAATGTCTACCAAAAAAATACAGCTGCTATTGCGTTTTATCTCAAAAACGGCTTTGCCATCGTTTCTGAACAACTGGATTCTGATACCAATGAAATTGAAAACACCATGGAGTGGCATCGTTGATGCTGCTCTTTTTCACCTGCCTTTTCTCCTTTTAATCAATCGTACGACCATAACCGCTGATGAACAGATTTCTAGTTAATCAAAGCAGTAAAACCACTGATCGGCTTACCCGTTGAATCAATGGACACATTAAACACAAAAAGCATTGCCTTCCATTTGCTGAATCGGCAATGCTTTCTTTATTTACTAGCGGTATTTCAACCAATGGTTCCCCCATTGGTGACAATCACTTCGCGATACCAATTAAAGGATTTTTTTCGATACCGTTTAAGTGAACCAGTTCCATCATCGTTTCGGTCTACATAAATGAACCCATAACGCTTTTTCATCTCTGCGGTCGAAGCACTTACTAAATCAATACACCCCCACATGGTATAACCCAATACATTGACACCATCATCGATGGCTTTAGCAACGGCTGATAGATGATCATTTAAATAATTGATGCGATAATCATCAACAACGGTTAATTCTCCGTCAATTTCAATTAACTGATCAACAGCACCTAAACCATTTTCAACGATAAAAAGTGGCAACTGATAGAGATGCGAAAAACGGTTCAAGAGAATACGTAATCCGTCTGGATCAATCTCCCATCCCCACTCCGTTTCATCAAGGTAGGGATTTTTTAGAACGTTTGTCATATTTCCTTTTCCCTGTTGGTACTTTTCAGGCGTAGCAGAAACACATCGGGACATATAATAACTAAACGATATAAAATCAACGGTATTTTTCAATAATTCGAGATCGTCAGGTTCCATCTCGATAGTTGCATTATACCTCTGCCATTCTCTTTTGATCCAATCAGGATAATATCCACGAGCTTGAACATCCATAAAATAGTTTAAGTTTTTATCCGCCTCCAAAACAGCCAAGGTGTCTTTCGGGTTTGAAGTCATCGGATAATTATAGATCCCTAACACCATATTCCCTACCTGCATCTGTGGATCAATTTCATGGGCGGTTTTGACTGCTTGGGCACTGGCAACAAGCTCGTGATGTGCTATTTGAAAGAGATCTTGCTTAGATAAGAAATCTTTTTTTGTCATCACTCCTGCTCCCATTAAGGGAAAATTCCAAAGCGCATTGATTTCATTGAAAGTTAACCAATATTTCACTTTCCCTTGGTAACGAGTAAACACAGTCCGACAAAAACGATTAAAGTAGTCTACCAATGCCCGATTACGCCAACCATCGTAACTTTTTGTAAGGAAATAAGGTGTTTCATAATGAGAAAGTGTAATTAGCGGTTCGATCCCATGAGATAAGCAGCAATCGATCACCTCTTCATAGAACTGCAATCCAGCTTCATTTGGTTTTTCTTCATTGCCATTAGGGAAAATTCGTGTCCAAGCAATCGAGAATCGTAAGACTTGAAAGCCCATCTCAGCGAACATTTGAATATCTTCTCGATAACGATGATAAAAATCGATGCCTTCTAGTTTTAAGTTTTGTAGATTTAGTTCAGGATCTAGTGGCTTTGTGACTCCATTTGATAAAAAATCTTGAATGGAAAGTCCTTTGCCATCCTCGTTGAAGGCACCTTCTGCTTGATTGGCGGCAATCGCACCACCCCATAAAAAAGTTTCTGGAAATTTTGCCATGTTTGTCCCCTCTTTATTCAAAAATCGATACTAAAACATCACCCTGCTTGATGGTTTCATCCTCAGAATGGACAATAACGTCTGTAAAATCTGCTGTGTTTGTCACTACGATCGGTGTCACTGTTGAATATCCTTGACTAGTAATATATTCTGGATCAAAAGTCACTAGCAAATCGCCTTTTTTAAAGGTATCTCCTACTTTGATTGCTGCAGTATAACCTTTGCCATCAAGTTCGACCGTATCGATCCCAATGTGGATCAACAGCTCAACTCCTTGCTTATTTCTGATCCCAATTGCGTGATTGGTGGGAAAAATCGTCACTACTTCACCATCAAATGGGGCAACTACTTGACCGTTTTTAGGTTGAATAGCCACTGTTCTCCCCATAATCTCATTGGCAAATACACTATCAGGAATTTCATGAGTCGCCAACCGATCCCCTGCCAAAGGACTGCTGATCTCTAAAGGTGTCCGTAATGGTCGAAGTGGTTCAGCAACCTGATTCGGATTTAACGTTTGACTTTGTGAAGACACTACTGCTTTTTTCTTTCCTTCTGCATTCACAAAAAACAAAGTAAGTGCAAAGGACATTGCGAATGCAATAACAATACAAATCACTGCGTTAACGATATTTGACAGATCATCCGTTAAATAGACTGGCAACGCCAAAACACCTGCAGTTGCTGATGCATAAGTTCGCATGTTGGTCAAACCTGCCCATAAACCAGCTACTCCTCCAGAGGCTACCACGACCCATAAAGGCGTTTTTAGTTTCATCGTCACCCCATACAAAGCAGGTTCGGTGATTCCAAATAGCGCTGTAGTACTAGCCGAAAAAGCCGTTTGCTTCATCACTTTATCTTTGGTTTTTAATGCTACTGCCAGTGAAGCACCCGACTGAGCAATATTTGATGCCAACATTCCCGGTCCTAATAACGTTCCATAGCCCAATGTGGCATATTGTGCTAGTTGAACAGGCATAAAACTGTAATGCATCCCTGTCATGACGAAAAATGGGGTGAACGCCCCCATCAGGACTGGTAAAACCCAGCGTGCTTGTTCATTGAAGAATTCAAAGACTACTAATAACACATCACCAACTAATGCTCCTAGTGGACCGATAATGATCCAAGCTAACGGAGCCGTAACCAAGAAAACCAATAATGGGACCAGAAAAATCTTCACAGGATTAGGCGATATTTTTTTTGCTAAACGTTCAATGTGCGCCATTGCCCATACAATCAAAATTGGCGGTACAACTGCCGAACCATAGGATACAGCTCTGACAGAAAGACCTGCAAATGAAATAGGTTCACCAGCTGCAACCATAGCAGTAAAAGCTGGGTGAATCAGCATAGCGCCTAAAACCGCTGCATAAAATGGATTTGCTTTAAAGTATTGTGCACTTGTTACAGCTAACATTACTGGAAGAAAATAAAATGCTGAATCGGCTAGTAAACTTAATAGCTGATACGTTTGAGCTTCAGCATTTAATACTTCAAAGAAAACAAGTAAAGCTAAAACAGCTTTTAACATTCCTGCCCCACAGATTGCTGGAATAATCGGTTGGAAAATTGAGGTGATCGCTCCTAAAACTCGATTGATGACTTTTTCTTCTTTCGGTGACGTTGGTTCTGAAGAATCACTTCCAAAGTCCCCCATTTTGTTGATTTCTTCCGTAACATTTGCTACATCTGTTCCAATAATTACCTGATATTGTCCGCCTTTTAAGGCTGTTCCTTGAACACCTGGTGTTGCTTTAAGATGATCTTCTTTGACTTTTGAATTATCTTTTAATACGAATCGTAACCGTGTCATGCAATTCGTTACAGACTCAATATTTGACGTTCCACCAATATTTTCAACGATATTCTGTGCAAGCTCTTGATACTTAGTCATTTTTTTCCTCCTTATAAATAAAACAGACCAAATAAAAACTAAGCCCATATTTGGCTCAATCTTTATTTGGTCTTGCCCATTCGGTAACAAAACATTTAATCTAGTTCTCTTGTGGTCACTCGATTGATATGAATGACAAAATATAACAATTCTGAATCTGTAATTTTCACTTTATATTGACCAGCAATATGCTTCTTGATTTTCAAGCCAGTTTCGTAAGCTTTCGGATATAATTGCTTCACATGTTGCAATAAATCAGCTTCATCTTTTACTTCTTTACTTTCTGAAAAAATTCGGCTTACAAAATAGCGTATATGGGTCAAGAATCGATCATAGTTCATGGACGTCTCATCCAACTTCATCCCATAATCATACTCCACGATCTGAACAATCTCTGCAATTACTTTTGTCGTAAAAATCGTCTCATTTTTAAATCGTGAACTTGAGCTAGCGTTTACAAAATGCAGGGCTATAAAGCCAGCTTCATCTTCAATAAAACGAATTTTCTCTGATCGTTCAATAAACTGCAACGACCGCTTTGCTGCTGCAAATTCTCGTGGGTAATATTTTTTGATTTCCCACATTAAGTCATTGGTGATCGCTTCTCCTTTAAGATTACGCTCAATTGCGTAATTAATGTGATCACCAAGAAATAGATAGATGCTGGAATCAAATGTTCGCGCAAGATCCTTTTCTGCTTCTTCAATAATTTTGGCAGTCAGAATCACATGCCGTTCATCCATTCCTGCCATCAGCGACCCAAATTTGTTTTGGGTAAATTCTGCATCTAAGACATATTTTTTATCAATTTTCGTTTGATCAATCACCCCACTGCCTTTTACACCGAAACCAACACCGTTGCCAATCACTACACATTCTGTGCCATTATCCTCCACGAGGACGGCATTGTTATTGTAGATCGTGATTGGTTTCATCTTTTCTCCCCCCTTCAAACAGACAAAAAAACCGACAAAAATATACACTCCGAGCATAAATAAGCTAGTGTATATTTTGTCGGTGTCGCCTTTTCAGTAGCAATCCTAAGTCCGATTATAGCTTTGACCAATTTGGTTGTCAACAACTCTTTTGCCATATCTTTTCAAAAAAACCAAAGAAATGTTGGCGCTATCAGTATTCGTAAAAAAATGAGCGTCCATTTTTTATCAGTGATAATCTGGTAAATAATCCCCATGGGCTTCGATCAAATCATCGACTAATTGGGTAATGTCTGCCAATGATAGTTCTGATGATAAATGAGGATCGAGGTAAGCTGCTTGATAAATTTTGTCTTTCTCAAGGGTCAACGCTGCTTCGACAGTCAATTCTTGCACATTGATGTTGGTTCGGTTCAATGCAGCAAGCTGCGTTGGTAAAGCGCCGACGTAGGTTGGTTGGATGCCGTTCTTATCCACCAAACATGGAACTTCCACACAGACATCCTCTGGTAAATTGGTGATCAAGCCTTTATTCAATACGTTTCCAGCAATAACGGTTGGATTGCCAGTCTTAATGGCATCCATGATATAAGAGGCGTATTCCCGACTTCTCTTATGGGTCAAATCGCCATTATCGACGATATCCTCCCGCATCGTTTCCCAATCGCGAATCTGATTTTCGCAACGGGTTAAATATTCATCCAACGGAATCCCCAGTTCGTCGATCAATTCTGGGTATTTTGATTTAATGAAATAAGGGTGATACTCGGCATTGTGCTCACTAGATTCTGTAATATAATAGCCAAAACGTTTCATCAATTCAAAGCGGACTGAATCACGGTGGGGATTTTCTTTCTCTTCAGCCAACTGACGGATCGTTGGATAGAAATCTTCCCCATCTTTGGTAATTTCCAATAAAAATGCCATATGATTGATCCCAGCAATTTTCCACTGGAAGTCAGCCAGATCATATTGTTCTTTGATCCCTAAATGCTCGAATAATTCTGGAACACATACTTGCACACTATGACAAAGCCCAACCGTTTTGATGGATGTTGCTTTCAATACCCCCATCGTCAGCATCGCCATCGGGTTCGTATAATTCAGCAACCATGCATTTGGACAAACTTCCTCCATTTCTCGAGCAAATTCCAACATGACTGGTAACGTACGCAACGTCCGAAATATTCCGCCAATGCCCATCGTGTCACCTATTGTTTGGCGTAAGCCATATTTCTTCGGTATCTCAAAGTCAATGACGGTGGAAGGTTTGTAGCCACCTACTTGAATGGCGTTTACTACAAAGTCGGCATCTCTTAGTGCTTCTTTGCGGTCATGATAGACCTGTATTGCTGCTCGGTTTTGATTGGCATTTTTATTGATCGTCTTTAACATTGCCTCGGATTCACGAAGTCGTTTCTCATCGATGTCGTAAAGGGCGATGTGGGAATCTGCTAAGCTCGGGGTCAACATTGCATCTCCTAGAACATTTTTAGCGAAAATAGTGCTTCCTGCTCCGATAAAGGTGATTTTTGTCATTTTCTATTGCTCCATTCTTTTATAATTTACCGCCAGTAGTGGCAATTCCTTCAATAAATTTACGTTGAAAAATGATAAAGACAGCAACCATGGGCCAAATCGCTAGTAGCGAGCCTGCCATCAATTGTGGGAAATTGGTCGCATATTGTCCCTGAAGATTGGCTAACCCTGCTGCCAATGGCATTTGTCGAATTGATGTATTGACGATCAGTGGCCACATTAAATCTTTGAAAGCAAAGAGGGTTGTAAAAATACCTAGTGCGATCAACCCGGTTTTCGCCAATGGCAGCATGATTTTGAAAAAGATCGTCCATACATTTGCTCCTTCAAGGTGGGCTGCTTCCTCCAGCTCACTTGGTAAGCCTAGAAAAAACTGTCTAAGTAAAAAGGTTCCAAAAGCGCTGACAACACCTGGCAATATCAATGCCGGTACTGAATTTAGAATTCCTAATCTTTGCGCTAATAAATATTGGGGTGTGATAAAGATTGATGCGGGAATCATCATTTGGATAAGGACTAGAGCAAAAAAAAGATCTCGTCCAGGGAAGCGCAAGCGTGCGCAGGCATATGCTGCCATCGCTGAAAATAAAACGGAACCGATCACACGTCCAATGACCATCAAAAAAGTATTGAGATAGAAGGCACCAAAGGGTAAAAGATTTAAAACTGCCTGATAATTTGAAAGTTGAAAGGATTTAGGAAACCATGTTGGTGGAATCTGAGTCGATTCAACAAGTGTTTTTCCAGAAGTCAGAATCATCCATACAAAAGGCAATGCCATAATTATTCCGCCACTGATCAAAAGTAGATGGATAAGCCAATTCTTGCTAATTCGTTGCATCAAGAAACCTCCTTTTAGTAGTTGACCCATTTTTTTTGCAACTTCATTTGTAGTGCTGTGATCAGCAAAATAATACATAGAAGAAAGACGACGATTGCTGAACCATACCCTTTATCATTTAAAATAAAGGAATGTTTGTAAAACAAGTATGCTAATGATTGTGTCTTCAGCATTGCCTCACTTGAAGGTGCGATCATCATAAAAATCACATCAAATACTTGAAAGGCATTGATAACCGTTGTGACCACGACAAAGAATAGCGTTGGTGTCACAAGAGGTAAAGTGATTTGAAAAAATTGTTGCCATGAAGAAGCACCATCGATATCGGCTGCCTCATAATAATCTTTGGGAATCTCCTGTAGCCCCGCTAAGAAAAGCACCATGTTGTAGCCAATAGCACTCCATATGCCGACAATAATGACGGAATAAATCGCAACATTCGGATCGCTAAGCCATGCAGGACCCGTTAGACCAATTTTTGATAATAGCTCGTTGACTAATCCATAATCATCATTGAACATCCAACGCCAGATCATGGCGACTGCAGAGGGGGCTGCAACTACAGGTAGAAAATAAATCGTTCGATAAATCGACACGCCTTTGATTTTCTTATTCATTAGGACCGCGACTAAAAGTGATAACACTATGATTGATGGAATTGATACCACTGCATAGATCAAGGTATTGATCAAGGATTGCAACACCTCTCGATCCGTCAAAAGTTTCTGATAGTTGGCTAAGCCGATCCACTCGGTGTTACCAAAACCAATTGTTCGTTGAAAACTTAGAATGATTGTTTGGATCGCTGGCCAAATATTCAATAAAATCAATCCGACTGCTGTTGGGAGAATAAATAAGTATCCCCAGAAAAGGTGGTCTTTCTGGTAATTTCCAAGCATACGATTTTTCATAGAGGTCTCCTTTTGTTTAGGTGAGTTGATTAGCTAATTTTCCGTTTTGATCAATTACTTTCAGCTAAAATTGCATCAACTTCTTCCGCAATCTGTGCAGTCCCTTCCTCGACACTTAATTCTCCAGAAAATACCCGGTTCATAATTTCTGTCTCTATTTTTTCCGCATTCAAGCCATTTTTGTTATAGGGACGAGGCACGCCATACTCTAGCATTTCTGCAAAAACACTTAAATTGAAAGTATCCGCAGAACTTGCCCAAACTTCCTCAAATCCTTTTAGCGCTGGGATCGATGCCCCTGTTTCTGCTTGAATTTGGTTGGCTTCTTCACTTGCCAAGAATGCTAATAATTTTTTTGTTTCTTCAGGATGCTTGGTATTGGCACTAGCTGCCCAACCTAAACCATTTGTGATCGTCGCATTTTCTTTTCCTTTAGGTAAAACGGCAACATCCGCATGTTCAGCCAAGTATTCATTCTTTAAAAAACCTGGTGTTTGCCAGTTGCCCTCCACGATCATCGCCAATCTTCCTGCTTGAAAACGACCCACTTTATTCGTATCTTGCAATTCTTTCGCTGAAGGTGATGACTGATCATTTAGATAAAAATCAATATAATATCTTAATGCCTCTTGTACTTCTTCGCTATTCATTCCCGATTTCGTATTCTCATCAATAAAGACTTCTCCACCATTTTGATAAATAAATGGCCAATAGCCCCCCTCTGTTGAATTGTCCGCAGCAAATCCATAAATACCTGCTTCTTCATCTGTTAACTGAACAGCTGCTTCCTTCAATGTATCCCATGTCCACGTTGCGTCTGGATATGCAATTCCTGCTTGATCAAAGAGCTCTTTGTTGTACCACAATCCAATAACGGAGGCATCTTTAGGAATCGCGTAAAGTTCTTCTTCATACGTATAAGACTCTGCGATTCCTTCGGTGAAGTTTGTCATGTCAATGTTATTTTCTGCAATCAATTCATTTAGACCCATCAGCATCGATTGAGACATATATTTGTATGATTCAGTTGAATGCATCGTGACAATATCAGGCATATTTCCTCCAGTAGTAGCAGCTTCAAGCTTCACCCAATATTGATCCCATGGGGTGGTTTCCATTTCGACTTTAATATCTGGGTTTTGTTCTTCAAAAGCATCAAGCATTTTTCGCAGCCCCGGTGCTTGTTCAGTATCCCAACTCGCATAACTTAACGTGACCTGACCACCACTATCACCGTTGCCATTACCACAAGCTCCTAAAACCAAAGTTCCTAAAAGACTCAAACTAACAAGTGTTACTCTCTTGAAACAATTCATCTTTCATTCCTCCTCTAGTTCTGATTCATGTATCCGCTTTCTTTTCACAAAACAAATATACTGTTTACTAATAAATTTGTCAATACTTTTTAACTAAAATAAAAAGGTAAACACATTAAAGTGTTTACCTCGAACATTAATCTCTTTCTTTTTCACTTTCTCTGACGATCATCTTACTGGCTACCATGATTTTAACAGGTACTTGACGAATGCCTTTGATCCGCTCTTCTACCATCCGTAAAGCAATTTTTCCCAGTTCTTCCATATCGATGGCAACGGTACTTAAAGACGGGGTCAAAAATTCTGCAACTTCGATATTGTTGAAACTGACTACTGAAATATCTTCTGGTATCCGATACCCACGTTTTTGCAAGGAGCGATATGTACCAACTGCAATCGAATCATTGGCGACCATAATAGCTGAAGGAAGGCTCTCTTTGCATTGTTCAAGCAATTGCTCAGTGGCTTTGATACCGTCTAATGTGTTCCATCCTTCTAGGTAGACATTGATGTATTCTTCCAATCCTTTTTCTTTCATCCAATACACATAAGTGTTCATCCGCATATCATCTGGCGATTGATGTTTCTCACTGGATGCATCCAAACGTACCCGATATCCCCCAATAAAAGCGATATTTCGATGCCCTTTTTTATACAAACGCTCTAAGTGCTCGGTTGCTGCTATAGAGAAATCCGTATATACCGCATCCCATTCTGAAGACAAAGATGGATCATCGATCACAACGATATGAGGATTGACTGCTGCGATCTTTGCTAAAAAAGTTGGCAAGACTTGACCAATGACAAGGACTCCCTGATACTCTCTTAGCTCCTCAATGGCAACGGGGCGTTCAGACATATAATACGTTTTTTTTATGCGAAACTTATTTTGCTCTGCTTGTGCTTGAATGCCACGACGAATCGCCCGAAAATAGGGATCTTCTAGTTCAGCTTCTTCCGAAACAGTGGATACCACTGCAATATTCATTGCCTTTTTCACAGGTACTTTCTTCTTACTATAGTGAAAAAATTCCACGGCTTCATTGATCTTATTTTTTGTTTCTTGCGTGACAGATAACGTAGGATCTTCATTGAGCACCCTCGATACAGTTGCGATCGATACACCCGCTCGTTTTGCGACGTCTCTAATTCCTGCCATAATACTCTCCTTTTTTACTTTATACTATGATATAAACACAAAATGATCAGAATGAAAAGAAATTTTAGTTAACAACCTACCTACTTGTTTACCTACAGTTTCAAATCATCTATGGAGAAGCAATCAGTTCAACGTCTCTTCCCAATTAACAAAAAATAGAAACGTGCAGCGACCAAAGAGCCGCTGCACGTTTTTCCTCCTTATTTCCAATGACGACCGCTACTCTGCTGGATACTCCCGCAAGCGATACCCAACACCGATTTCAGTGATCAAATATTCTGGCTGCAGCGTATTGGTTTCGATTTTTTTGCGAATGTTTGAGATATTGACTCGCAAGGTTTGTGCATCCGCTGCAAAAGGTCCCCAGACTTCGCTAGTCAGGGTATCGTAAGTGACGACTTTGCCTAAATTCTTGAACATAACTGCCATGATGCGGTATTCGTTTTTGGTCAAATGGATCTCATTTTGATTCTTGTACAGGATTTTTTTCTCAAAATCGATCGTTAACTCCTTGTTTACGAGAATCGGGCTGCTGCTAAAGGCAGTTGTCTCCTTGTGCCGCAATGCCGTGCGAATGCGGGCAAATAATTCATTGGTACTGAAGGGCTTCGTTACATAATCATCGGCACCGAGGTCTAATGCTTGCACTTTGTCTTGTTCATCTTTGCGGGCAGAGATCACGATGATCGGTGTGTTCATGCGCTTACGAATGATTTTCAACAGCTCCATGCCGTCAATGTCCGGTAAGCCCAGATCCAGCAAGATGAACTCGATGGTTTCTTCCTGCAAGAGCATCAATGCCTCCATGCCAGTGCCGACTGACGTAAAGTTGTAATGCTCTCTTTGCAAGACGACCTCCATAAAATCAACAATATTCGAATCATCTTCAATCAATAAAAAATGTCGCTGCATGTTCTCCCTCCTTACTGCTTTAAATAAATACGAAAGATCGTACTGCCTGCTTTCGTTTCGATCGCCAATTTGCCTTCATGGGCATGGATGATGGTTTTGACGATACTCAGTCCGATACCTAATCCATTTTTTGAATCCACCGGCACTTCGGTGTCATTGGTCAAATTCGCTTGGATTTTTTGGTATTGTCCTAAGGGGATCTCCCCTTGGTTTTCGATTTCAATGACCACATCCTGCTCTTGAGAAACTCGCAAGAAAATCGGTGTATCGGCGGTTCCATGGCGAACCCCATTTTCAATCAAATTAAACAAGGCTTGTTCGATCAAGATGGGATCGACTTGAACAAAAATCAGCTGATCAGGCATTTTCACGATGATTTTTTGTTGCGGATAGACTTTTTTTAGGTGTGTCAAAACCGCTTCGATAATTTCTTCGATTGGTTCTTCACTGCGCTTGACCGCCATATTGGTCAAGTTGATGCGGGTCACCGACAATAAGTTTTCGACCATGCGAATCAACCACTGGGATTCACTTTGGATGTCTCCTAGCAGCTTTTGTTTCGTTTCCTTTTTGATCACGCCTTCGGTTTCGCTCAATGTTTCGGCAATGCCAGAAATTGTCGTCAAGGGGGTCCGCAAGTCATGAGAGACCGCACGCAGTAGATTGCTGCGGACTTTTTCCCGTTCGTTTTCTAATTGGATCTGTTCTTTCTCACTCGCTAATGAGACTTGTTCCAACACGGTCGCGATTTGGGTGATCACAAGGCGCAAGTAATTCAATTGACTATTGGCCAACTGATGTTCCTCGTTGCGTTCTACCCCAAGGGCGCCTAGTGGTTTGCCGTTTAAAACGATCGGCAAGTAGAACCCATTGGCACCAATCAGAGTATCTGTGCCGCGACCAGCTTCTTTTTGATTTTTCACGACCCAAAAAGCGACGGCTTTCTCATCCTTACCAGTCAGTTGAGACAGTGTTTCTCTTGAAGAATGCAGACTTCTCAAGTGGCCTTCTCTGTCATATAACGCCACTTCTCGCTGGAGTAAGCGTGCCAAATAGGTGGTCGTACTTTCATAGATTTCTTGCTCATTCCGCGTTTCCATGTATTGTTTGTTCAGTTCATACAATATCTCCATTTGATGCTCTTTTTCCTTGGCATTTTCTGCTTGGGTCTTCAATCGAACCATCAAGTTACTGATCATCAAGGCAACGATCAGCATGATCACTAATGTGATTGGATAGCCTGCTTTATAGACCGTCAAGGAATACAATGGTTCGACAAAGAACCAGTTGTAAGAAAGGACACTAATGATCGATGCCATGGCACTCCATAGATAGCCACTCGTGTAACGGGCCACTAAGAGAACAAAAAAGATATAAACTAGCATCAAATTCTGATCGCCGAAATGTAAGTACTGCATGCCTTCTGTCACTAAGGTGGCGAGCATGATCAGCCCAAAGGTCAAGGTGAAATCTCGACCGCCGCCTTCAAATAATTGCGAAAACGTCAGCCGTGGTCGCTGCATTTTTTCTTTAAAAGGAATCAAATGGATCTCAATATCATCTAGGCGCCGAATCAAGCGGTCTTCTAAATCCTCGACAAACAATTTTTGAAACCACTTTTGAGAAACCTGTTTCCCCATGATAATGTCACTGGCACCCGTCATTTTGGCATACTCTACGATGGTTTCAAAACTGTCATCCGCTTCAATGTTGATGACTTCTGCACCCAAACGCTCTGCCAACGGCACTTCGGTAGGTGTATCATCTAACGATCGAACTTGGATGACCGTCCATTCGGCACCGACTCCTTGGGCTAAGCGAGCGGTCCAACGAATGCATTTTTCTGCCATTTTCGGCAAGCGATCATCAATGATGGTCAAAAGCTTGCTTTGAACTCGTTTTCGACCGCCGTTCATTTGATTGATATGATTGGAAGCTTTTTGGATCGCTAATCCCCGCAGATGATCAAGTTTTTCTGGCGTAAAAAAATTTTTTAGCGCTCGTTTGGCATTTTCATCAGCATAGATTTTTCCTTGTTCCAATCGATCGATCAGTTCGTCTGGTTCAACATCCACCACCCGCAAGCTGGCATGCTGGAAAAAGGTGTCGGGGACTGTTTCTCTGACTTCCACTTCCGTGACCTTTTCCACGATATCATTCAGACTTTCGATATGCTGGACATTGATGGTCGTGTAGACGGTGATTCCTGCATTCAATAGTTCATCGACATCTTGGTAACGTTTTTTGTTTCGCGCACCAATGGGATTGGTATGTGCCAACTCATCGATCAAGACGATATCTGGTTTTAGTTGGATCAGTCGATCGATATCTGGCTCATAAAGGGTCAATTGCTTGTGCTGGTATTGCTTTAATGGTACTTGTGGTAACCCTTCAAGCAATCGATTGGTATCGGGACGTTTGTGAGGTTCGATATAGCCGATCACCACATTTTTGCCCATGAGTAAACACTCATGGGCTTCTGTTAACATCGTATAGGTTTTTCCAACACCGGCAGCAAAACCGAAAAATACCCGTAGCTTGCCACGTTTAGGTCCAAAGCCCGCTTGCAGCAGCATCTCTTCTGGGATCGTCTGCTGGTTGTTTTCACTCATAGATGCTTCCCCCTATTCTTCGGGTAATTGATCGAGCTGCTGATTCAAGGTCATGATATTGACATATTCTCTCGTGGAGAACAGATCAGCTACTTTATTCCTGTTTATTATATCATGAATTGTTTGTTCATCGATGCCTCTTGTGTCAGCGATCCGCGGCAGTTGAAAAAGTGCCGCTTCGACACTGATATCAGGATCAACGCCACTACCCGAAGCGGTCACGAGATCGATCGGCACACTGGTTTGGGTTGGGTTTTCTGCCAGTAACGCCGCTGTCCGCTCAGCTACAGTCTTTTTTTGGGTCGGATCATAGGGCGACAATTGCGAAACGGTTTGATCACGGCCTTGGAAGTAACCTGCTTGGTCAAAGGGTTGCGCAATTAGCTCAGACCCCTTGACCGCTCCATCTTCCACGATTTGACTGCCGTTGGCTTGATGGGCAAAAAAGACTTGTCCGACACCGGTGACCAACAATGTATAGAGACCGCCAAATAGCACGGTACTAACTAGTAAAAATTTGATACTGGCAAAGAGGGTGTTCTTCATCATGTTTTCCTCCTAAATGACTCTTTGACTCTGATGGACTTCTCTTATAGTAGAACAGCTGACAAAAGCAAATCTACTAGCTTGATACAAATGAATGGTGCGATGATGCCGCCTAGGCCGTAGACGACAAGATTGTGCCGCAGCATTTGGCTGGCTGGTTTTTCTTGGTACTTGACCCCTTTCAACGCCAGAGGGATCAAGGCGATGATCACGACTGCATTGTAGATGACTGCGGACAAAATCGCCGTTAAGGGACTACCAAGATTCATGATATTCAGCGCTGCGAGTTCTGGATAAATCGCATAAAACAGAACAGGGATCACTGCGAAATATTTGGCGATATCATTTGCGATACTAAAGGTCGTCAAAGCCCCACGGGTCATCAGCAGTTGTTTACCAATTTGGACTACTTGCAGTAATTTGGTAGGGCTGGAATCAAGGTCGATCATATTGCCCGCTTCTTTGGCTGCTTGCGTACCAGTGTTCATCGCCATTGCCACATCGGCTTGGGCGAGTGCGGGTGCATCGTTGGTTCCATCCCCCGTCATCGCCACCAAATGCCCCTTTTCCTGATATTCCCGAATCAGGTTCATTTTGTTTTCTGGTGTTGCTTCGGCTAAGAAATCATCGACGCCTGCTTCGGCAGCAATAGCAGCTGCCGTCAAAGGGTTGTCTCCGGTGATCATGATCGTCTTGATGCCCATTTTTCGCATGTCGGCAAATTTTTCTTTGACGCCGTTTTTCACGATGTCTTTTAAATAAACGACCCCGAGTACTTGGCCATTTTTCACTACGACCAATGGGGTTCCACCAGCTTTAGCGACTTTTTCTACGATCTCGTCACACGCAGTGGGATAGGTCTGACCTTTTACCGTCACATATTGCTTGATCGTATCCGCAGCTCCTTTACGGATCTCATCACCACGATAGTCGATCCCAGACATCCGTGTTTTGGCACTAAAATCGATCCAATGGACATCGGCTTGCTGAAATTCTCGTTCACGAATATTGAAGGCTTCTTTGGCTAAAATCACGATACTGCGGCCTTCCGCCGTTTCATCGGCAAAGGATGCCAACTGCGCTGCATCTGCCAACTCTTTGGCGGTGACCCCTGGTACTGGCAAGAACTCACTGGCACGGCGGTTCCCCAGAGTAATGGTTCCTGTTTTATCCAGTAGCAAAACATCCACATCTCCTGCAGCTTCAATCGCACGCCCACTCATGGCGATGACATTTTCTTTGGTCAAACGACTCATTCCAGCGATCCCAATCGAGGAAATCAAGGCGCCGATCGTGGTCGGTGCAAGACAAATCAATAAAGCGATCACGATCACACTGGAAATCGCCGTTCCCCGACCAGATAACTGACTGCTAAAATCGGTAAAAGGAATCAATGTGATGGAAACTGCCAAGAAGATGATGGTCAGTGTCACTAAGAACAACTGCAAGCCAATCTCATTGGGTGTTTTTTTCCGCTGTGTCCCTTCCACCATCGCAATCATCTTATCCAAAAAAGAATGACCATTTTCAGCGGTCACTTTGATGACCAAGTAATCGGAAACGACTAACGTTCCTCCGGTGACTGCACTGCGGTCGCCGCCAGATTCACGAATGACAGGTGCTGATTCTCCTGTGATGGCACTTTCGTCCACCGAAGCAGCACCTTCCACGACATCCCCATCGGCAGGAATTTGTTCGCCAGATGGAACATACACCAAGTCGCCTTTTTTCAAATCGGAGGAACGGACTTCGATAAAAGCTTCTTTGGCGACATCTTCCAGGGACATGACTTTGTAGGTCATGATTTCTTTTTTGGCTTGCTTCAAACTATCCGCTTGTGCTTTGCCGCGCCCTTCTGCCACTGCTTCGGCAAAATTGGCAAACAACAAGGTCAACCATAAGAAGACGGTCACACTGATGCTAAACCACAACGGGACTGTTTGTTCTTGAAAACATAAAACGGTTGTCAAGATCGCCCCTAAATAAACCACAAACATCACGGGGTTTTTGATTTGTTGGCGAGGATCCAATTTCTTAAAGGATTCGCCGATCGCCCATTGATAGATTTTTTTCATTTTTTCTCTCTCCTATTTCGTTGTAAAGAAGTCTGCGATTGGGCCTAAAGCCATCGCTGGTAAAAAGCTCAGTGCACCGATCACGATGATCACAATGATCAGCATCGTGACAAAGACTGGACTCGTGGTTGACAAGGTTCCTTCATTACGAACGGTTTTCTTTTTGGCCCCCATGTTTTCTGCCAGATACAAGATGGCTGCGATGGGAACGAAACGTGAAACGAACATCAAGATACTACCCAAACTATTCAGGAAAACAGTATCTGCGGTCAAGCCGCCAAAGGCACTCCCGTTGTTGTTGCTGAAGGAAGTTGCTGCATACAACAGTTCGCTAAAGCCATGGGCGCCTTGGTTGGTTAGCCAGCTCATGATGTCAGGATGCAAGGTCATCAACATAGCCCCGAAAAGCGTCAGTAGCAATGGCGTCAAAATAACGATGCTCGTCATTTTAATGTCAAAGGCTTCGATTTTTTTGCCGATATATTCGGGTGTTCGTCCGACTAATAAACCAGCGATAAAGACCGTCAATAATAGAAAAGCGATCATGCCATAAAGCCCGCTACCGACACCGCCAAAGATGATTTCTCCCAGCTGCATCAAGAACATCGGGATCGCACCCCCGAGTGGTGTGAAACTATCCAGCATGGCATTGACTGATCCACTGGAAGCGGCGGTGGTACTCACTGCCCAGAGACTCGACCAACCGACACCGAAGCGTACTTCTTTGCCTTCTAGATTGGCATTCCCAAGCACTTGACTGAATTGCGGTCCATAAGCTTCACTGATCACTACGCCAATAAAAGCTAGGATCAAAAAGACGGTTGCGGTGATCAAGATCGTACGTCCTTGTTTCCACTCTTTGATCCAAAAGCCAAAGGCAAAAATCAAAGCAGCTGGTAGCAACAAGATCGCTAAGTTTTCTATAAAATTACTGAACATCGTTGGATTTTCAAATGGATGGGCAGAGTTGGCACCAAAGAAACCGCCGCCGTTGGTCCCTAATTGCTTGATGGCGATTTGACTCGCTACTGGTCCGAGCGCCATCCAAAAGGATTCCCCCTCAAATCCATTGACTTCCACGCCGCTGCTCAACGTTTGGACAACGCCTTGAGACAGGAGCAAGATCGCTAAAATCAATGAAAGTGGCAAAAGGATATAGAGCAAGGAACGGGTGATGTCTTGCCAAAAATTCCCTACCGTACGTTTTTGTTTTTGCTGCAGCCCACGAATCAAGGCACACAGTACGGCTAATCCTACTGCCGCAGATAAGAAATTTTGCACTGTTAATCCTAATGCTTGGGAAAGATTGGTCAGTGCTTCTTCCCCAGCGTAAGCTTGCCAGTTCGTGTTCGTCACAAAACTGACGGCTGTGTTCAATGCTAAGTCAAAGGACATATTCTCAACGGCTGCCCCTTGCGGTAACCAGTGCTGAACCATCAATAATCCGGTCAAGCCGATGATGGAAAAGACACTGACGGCCAAGACGGAAAATAGATAGGTTTTGGCGGTCATTTCTTTTTTGCTGACCGAACCAATCACTCGATAGGTCAACCGTTCAATGGGTTGAATAAAGCGGACAAACCGCGGTGTTTTTCCTTGCATGATTTCTTTGATATACCAGCCCAAAGGAACCGCTGCTGCTAGTAAGATCAGTAAAAATAAAAAGCCTTGCACAAAATAGCTACTCATCGTTCTCCCCCCTCAAACAAGTACCAAAAGAGATAGATCATTACGATCACTCCGATTATTCCTAAAATAAGATTCATATTCTTCACTCCTTCATGACGTAAGCATACGCAAAAAGAAATAAAAATAGTGTAAATCTTCTGCTAGCATCTTTATATCTTCTTTATACGGCTGCTTATCGGACAAGAAAACCGCAATACAGCAGGTATTTTAAAAAACAAAAACAGCGGATATCCTTCACGATATCCGCTGTTAGAGTCATTGAGACTTATTTCGTTCTTCTGCTTTTGTTCGTGTGTTTCTTACGAAAGAAGACGATCCCCGCTAGTGCAACAAGGCTCACTCCTGCAATCGAATAGCCTTGAGTGATGGCTGTACCGGTCTTTGGTAACATCCGTTTGTCCTTTGCGGTCGCTTTGCTTTGTTTACCAGGCTGTCCTGCATCCGTTGGTTTTTCTTGCCCTTTATTAGAATCATCTTTCTCTGGCTGCTTATCGTTCTCCTCTGGTTCTTCTGCTTTTTCAACGACTTTGATCGTCGCTGTGGCGGTGACTGCTTCTTGTGAGCGAGTACCAAATAAACGTGCGAAAAAGTTAGGGGTTGCTGCTTCATCAGTGACGATTGAATAAGTGACTTGATAGGTGCCCGTTTTCTTCGTATCCACCGAACCGTCCACCAGCAGTTGCTCCAATGCGAGTGACTTACCGTCACGATCTGTAGCGGAGACAAAATTGTCGGCTGCTGTCCAGTTGTCACCGACATAAATCACGCTATCTTTCACAGTCACAGACGTTTGATCTGCCAACACGGTGATCGTGGCAGTTGCTTCGGCTTTGCCATTTCGATAGATGACTTGATATTTTCCAGGCACATCAGTATTGACTGTACCGCTAATCAATACTTGATCATAATCGACTGCTTGTCCGCTTTTATCTGTTGCCGAGACAAAATTATCGACGGCTTGCCACTTCTCTCCTTCATAGATTGTACTATCTTTTGCTACGACCGTTTCTTCGTGAGCAACCACAGTGATTGTCGCTATGTCGCTGACTTTTCCATTCGTATAAGTGACTTCGTATGTGCCTTCTTGATTGGTATCGACGGTACCAGTAACCATTACTCCTGATAATTCAACCGTTACTCCCGTTTTGTCTGTGGCTGAGACAAAGTTGTCGGCAGCTTGCCAGTCATCGCCGACATACAAGGTACTGTCTTTGGCTTTGACACTCGTTTGATCTGCCAACACGGTGATCGTGGCAGTCGCTTCGGCTTTGCCGTTGCGATAAATCACTTCATATTTCCCTGGTGTGGCGCTATCGACTGTACCTACTGTTGTGATATCAGCCAGTTTTACTGCGTTGCCGTCTTTGTCTTTTGCCGACACAAAGTTGTCGGCGGCTTGCCAGTCATCGCCTTCATAAATCGTACTGTCTTTAGCAACTACTGTTTCTTGGTTGGCAACAACCGTAATCGTCGCCGTTACTTTTACCTTGCCATTTTGGTAAACCACTGGATACTCGGCTTCTTTGGAGGTATCCACTGTTCCACTAACAACTACACTTGAAAATGGAACATTCGCTCCCGTTTTGTCTGTGGCTGAGACAAAGTTGTCGATTGCTTGCCAGTCGTCACCAACATACAAGGTGCTATCTTTGGCTTTAACTGATGTTTGATCAGCTAACACGGTGATCGTGGCTTTCGCTTCAGTTTTGCCGTTGCGATAAATCACTTCGTATTTCCCTGGTGTGGCGCTATCGACTGTACCTACTGTTGTGATATCAGCCAGTTTTACTGTGTTGCCGTCTTTGTCTTTTGCCGACACAAAGTTGTCGGCGGCTTGCCAGTCATCGCCTTCATAAATCGTACTGTCTTTAGCAACTACTGTTTCTTGGTTGGCAACAACCGTAATCGTGGCAATAGCTTCCGTTTTACCATTGCTATAAGTAACTTTGTACTGACCTTCTTTACTCGTATCAACTGAGCCACTAACGGTTAAATTTGAAAATGGTACATTCGCTCCTGCTTTGTCCGTTGCCGAAACAAAGTTATCAACCGCATGCCAATCGTCACCAACATACAAGGTGCTATCTTTGGCTTTAACTGATGTTTGATCAGCTAATACGGTAATCGTGGCAGTCGCTTCGGCTTTACCATTGCGATAAATGACTTGGTATTCTCCTGGTACTTTCGTATCCACGTCACCACTGGTGGTGAGCTCTGCCAAGCTTAACGGTTGCCCCTTCTTATCCGTTGCTGAAACAAAATTATCCGCAAGTTCCCATGAATCTCCAACATAAAGTGTACTATCCTTGGCAACGACTGTTTCTTGATTGGCAACCACGGTGATCGTCGCTGTTGCTTTTTGATTGCCGTTTTGATAAACCACTGGATATTGACCTTCTTTGGAAGTATCCACGGCTCCACTAACTGTCACTCCTGAAAATGGTACATTCGCTCCTGTTTTGTCCGTTGCCGAAACAAAGTTATCAACCGCATGCCAGTCGTCCCCGACGTATAAGGTGCTATCTTTTACCTTGATTGATGTTTGATCAGCTAACACGGTAATCGTCGCTGTCGCTTCGGCTTTGCCATTGCGATAAATGACTTGGTATTCTCCTGGTATGTCCGTATCAACTTCGCCGTTGATGGTCACTTCTGCGATTGTCACTGCGTTGCCGTCTTTATCCGTTGCCGATAGAAAATTATCAGCTGCTGTCCATGCATCGCCTACATATAACGTGCTGTCTTTGGCTGCTACCGTTTCTTGGTTGGCAACCACGGTGATCGTCGCTGTTTGGCTAACACTACCGTTGATGTATTTGACCTCATAGGTGCCAACGTTTGTCGTGTCGACCTCGCCATTGACTGTGATTTCCGAGAAAGTCAACGCATTGCCGTGTTTGTCTGTCGCTGAAACAAAGTTGTCTTCAGCATGCCATTCATCTCCCACGTAGATCGTGCTATCTTTGGCGTCGATCGTCGACAAGTCTTCTTCTGGTGTGATACCGACAGAAAGATGATTGCCCGTCCGATTCACTTGCACCTCTTTACCAAGTTGAAGTTCCTGTGGTATGACGTAACCTTCTGGGACGTAGGAAACATAAAGCGTATAGTTCCCCGTATAAATATCCGTTAATTGGTATTCTCCATTTTCATCCGTTACGACAGAAACGATATCTCCTGTCAATTGATTCCAAAGCGTCAAAGTAACCCCCGCAATCTTCTCAGTCGGCTCTTCGGTATTATAAACATCAAGCGTCGCATTGGTTTTGTAGATGATCCCGCTGGAATCGCCTGCCGAAAATTGCAGATTGGTCACCGTCGAGGTAGCCGTCCGTTTGGCTTCCGACAAGGTATCGATCGTATCAGAAACGATCGTGGCTGAGGCTGAGATTTGGCCGGCGTTTTGTGAAAGAACGTTGTAACTGATTTCGATATTTTTCGTTAGAACATAGTTTGAAAAGACAAGCTGTACGTTCCCATCAACTTCTTTGACTTCATAGCTGTCATCTGGCACATTCGAAACAGTGATCGATCCTAAATCGATTTCCCCATTAGTATTTCCTAACGATTTTAGAAGGATCGTTGGATTTGCAACCTTTTTCGAGCCATCATCGATATTTTTTGTCGTGACCTTGACCTGCGTCATGTTTTTCGTATTGTTCACGGTATTTTGCGTAATGCCAATAATATCTGTCGCTGTATTGGAAACGGAAACGGTAGTTGAGCCTTGCTGATTATTTGATAACGGTTCTTTTGCATAACCAGGTACATAAATCGTACTCATTTCCTGCCATCCATTGGCGTATTGATAGGAAATAATGTAGCGTCGATTGGTCGTCCCAAAGTCAAAGGTGTAATAGTTGGTTTCTTCATCATGGGTGATCGTTGGATAATTCGGATCGCTTTCCTTCATGGCTTGGTTATCATAATAGCCACGATCCCAATACTGTGGATAAATGCCACTGACTTGTTCATTGGAAACATCGATGATCGAAAACACGACATCGGTATTTTTCGGTACATGAGTTTCAACGGTCAAATCACTGATGGTATCTTGACGCGCGTTGACTAAAAACTGATTTTTACTACTTTGGAGCGTACGTTCAGAATACAGTTTTCTTCCGGTATAGACGGAGGTATTAACCGTGTCAAGTCCCGTTGCGGAAATCGTGATTGGAATTGTATCGTTAGGAATCGATTTTGTCGGTGCTAAACTGTCTGGCACGTAATTGAAGCCAATATCAAATTGAACGGAATAGGTAATGGGCGACGTAAAGGTGACCATCGTTCCGCCTGCTACTTCTTCAATCGTATAATCTTTTCCTAATGTGTAGTAAAAACTGACTTTTGGTACCTTTCTCAAAGAAAGATACTCTGGATGTTCAATAAACATTTGTAAATTTTCGATTGGTTGTGAGTTACTGCCTTCGATGTTGATGGAGGTATCACTCATGTAAGCACCATTTTGATCATAATTTCCCCAAGCCGTTTCAGCATTGTTGGGATTAAGAACACTGATTGGTTCGACATAGTTGTCTTCAACAATTTTGAATTCTCTATTGGCGATCAACGGTGTCGAGACATTGAGAATGATATCTTTCTGATCAAAGGGTACGGTTGTTTCCATCGAACCGAAAGTGAGGTTACTGTCTTTTGTTGCGGTCACAATCAGCTTATCCCCGGTATTTTCAACAGAAAAATAATCCGAAAAGGTCACATTTTGATAAAAAGCGTCTCTTGCTGTCAACTGCTTCGCCGTGATCGGCTGCCCGTTTTGACTCGAAAGAATGATTTGCTGACCCGCTTTCATCTCAGTCGGCATTTGATGGAAAGAAACATAATAGTTCCCCTTAGAAAGACCATTCTTAAAACTGGCAGAAGCAACACTCATAAAATACCTTGAATCGACTTCTTTTTCATCTTTGCTGGTTTTTGCTATAAAGGAGAACCCTCTGCTTTGGGCAGTTGTTTGCTTCAGTTGCACCGAACCAAAACCGGTCGTCGGATACCCTTTTGAAAAAGGAGAAGAGTAATCCGTCAGTTCGGTCAGGCTCATCGTAAATTGATAAGAAATGCCATACGCCTTTTGCTTGTCCATTTGTTTGACTTCAACGGCAGTATTGTAGAGACTATTTGAAGTGATCGTATAATCAGTCCCTTCAGCTAATGCTGTCTGCGTTTCTGGCTTGATTTTCCCATTGATATCGACCTCATAGCTGAAAACTTCTAATGGTTGAGTGTCAATCTTTTTGAACACTGCTCCCGGTGTATCAACCAATCGCAATGAGAGGGTCTCTGTCCCAGACAACATCCGATCGGTATTGTAGTAGACCATTCCTTCCATCCCAAAGACATTTTTTTCTGACACATATTGAATCGGATCGACCTCTTCATACAAATCAATCGCATAGCTTGTCTGGTTTTGATCGCCGATCTCAATCGTTAGCTGAGGCTTATCTTCTGAATATAGATAACTAGTCAACTCGATCGAAAAAGAGGCATCATGAACCGATTGATTAAACGTGATCATCAGTTGATGAGCTGCACTATCTACAGCCCACGATGCATTGATCGCTTCATTGGTTCCTTGCACATCACTAAAGCCAAGGCCTTGCGGCAAGTCAAAAACAGCAGTGGTGCCAGCGAAATAATCTTTGTCATTGATTTCAAAATCCAATTTCAGTTTCACTGGACTATTGTTTAAGATTCGTGTTTCTTCCGTTCGGCTGAATTCTTCGCCAGCAATTGTCAGCAGGGTGCCTTTTTCCAAAAGTTCTTGGTCATTGATGCGGGTGCTGACACGAGGTGTGTGTTGCTCTTCTTTGGTTTCTTTTGAATCGGATGTTGAAGAACTTTCTTGTATCGCATGGCTAGAATCTTCCGTTTTATTTGAGGAATCGGATGTGCTCGTTTCACTTGGTTTCGTGTTTTCTGAACCTGCTGATGATTCCTCTTTGCTCGCTTCGGAAGAATAATCTGTTTGAGCATCCTCAGCTGCTTGTGCTTCGTTTCCGTTAGCTTCATTTGTCGATTCAGTCATCGTTTCTAGTAGTTGATCGGATTTGTCTAGCGTGTTGACGGTCTGTTCTTGTTCGGTTGTTTCCGCTATCGCCATGATCGGAGTGATCACTTGAGTGATTCCTAGTGCGGTAACAACGATTCCATGACGAATTCTTTTGCTTCTCTTATTCATTTTTTCCTCCAGTAAATGTATGTAGTTTTAACTGATTGCCTTACGGATTTTTTTCCCGACTTCTAACTCTTCTCCATTAAAAAAGCACAAAACATTGTTTGTTCGATCGATCATTTTGATTTGTCGCACATTGATAATATAGGATTTGAAGACGTTATAATACTCTGGCAGCTCTAATTGTTTGATCACCTTCAAGGAAGTTTCGAGGAATTCGATCGACTTTTTTTGGTGAAAAGCGATTCGGTTTCGCTCTCCTTTGATCGTTGTAATATAGTTGATTGCTTCTGCATCAACCACCATCAACTCTCTTTTACTGACGATTTTTAATAAGTGCTTTTTTCCGAGTAATGATCGTTTGACTTCGATCGCTTCCCTTAATAAATTTCTTAGTTGCATTGCCACCTCCTTTTCTTTTGTATCGATGATCCCTAAAGGACAGATAAGATTCAGCTTCTTGATTTCGATTTTGGAGGCATAGGCACCATAAAAAGCAATTTGACACTTTTTGCATTGTTCCCTCAAGCTTCCCGCTAATTGAAAACTTCGATCAAATCCTTTCATTTCAATGGAAAATAAGAAGAGATCGTTCACATCTGTTAAGTATCCATCAAGAAAAGGGTTTAGTTCCTCCGGCGAAAGAATCTCAACTAAAGAATGCGGAACACGACTTTCCGTAATCATTTTCTTCATCAAATTCCCATTAAAAAAGTTGTCATCTACTATATAAACAGCGAAATTGCTCAAATTTGCAGACATCTTAATTCTCCTTTTTGCATCATTTCTAATTGTATTCTTAATCAAAAATGCCTGCTTGCACTTTCAAACGAATTAAAGAAACATTCATGCAAAAAAGGTAGTTTAAATTAAAAACAAAGTAAGAAAAGACGCTGTAATTGGTCTAAACCTATTATAGATAAAAAGACACGCTAAAGAGTTTTTTTAAAGCTTTTATAAAGGAGTAAGCGCAGTCAACAGAAAAATATTATGTTTTTTTAACAATATCTACGACAGACTTTTAGGGAAGCGGAAACATTATTATGTAAAGTTTTATGATAATTTCATGTGAAAAAAAACGATCAGAACCCAACATCACAAGCGTTATTTATTTTCCACTGGATGCTTCTTTCCTTTCAACGATTGAAGAACAATTATTCATCAGTCATGACATGACCTCCTATTGGTGAATGTCAAAATTTCCCCTTCACTGTTCTCAACAAAATGTGCGGAACACGAAAAAACCATTTATTCTCAATGATAAATGGTTTTTTTTACTGATTCTTTTTTATGAGAGGTGCTACTTTTAACTTTTTGAAAACATTTCTTACTATAATAGTAGACTTTTCCTGCAACCACCTTTGATTTCCGCTACCTGCTAATCATCACTTTTATTCAATGCTCGCTTCAGCTTGCGATTATGCCAAATCAAATAGGCGATGATCAGACATAAAACACCACCAATCGATAAATAGAGAAGGATCGGCGAAGAGGTTTCTTCAATACTGACATCTTGCTCGTTTCTTTCTTGCGCTTCTTGACTTGCAACTTGGAAGGTAGGCTCTCCTTGCCATTGTTGATCAGCTGCTTTGAGGGTCGTTTTTATTTCATACTCTCCTGATTGCAGTTCATTTCCATCTAATGGCAGTGCGTAATTCATTAACGCATTTGGCGCTAATTGGATCTCTTTTTCTCCTTTGATCGCTGTTGCTTGTCCATCATGAAACACTTCATAAGCAAGCGTGGCCTTACTAAGATAATTTGCCGCTGTATTTTCCACCGCTACGATGATGACATTGCGGCGATTGATTTCTTCCAGATGGGCTTCCTCAATTCGGACCGCTGGTGGGATGTCGGTCTCTTTGTTACGGAGCAACACCGCCACTTCTCTGGCTAGTAGATTTTGGACATTTCCTTGAAATTCTTCACTGCCGGTTTGCTGGACGTATAGTCCCCCTGCCAAAATCCCATCAAAGGATTCAGATGGCATCTGGACTGTTAAGTTGATTTCTTTTTGCTCATTAGGGGCTAACGAAAGAGTTTCATCACTTAAAGTGACGAGTTCTTCGATCGCGTATGGAGCAGAAGGCGTTGCTTCTTCATTTGCCCCAGAGTACTCAACGACACCCGTCATGTTCGTGACTGCTCGATTAAAGGATAGCTGTAGATTGATTGGTTGCTCGCTTTTATTGGAAACCATGACCGCTAGTTTTTCTTCTGCCTTGGGCTCCAGCAACAAATCATAGTACATCAGCTCTTTGTCCCGTTGTGACTCTGGCAATTTGATTTGAACATCGAAGGTATCAAGTGAATCTGCTGCCCCCGTACTGCTCGTACCAATGAAAAATAAGACCGTTAGAATACTTACTACCCAATACTGAAATCCTTTGCCTCGAACTTTCTTCTGATGCATCCTGTCAGATCCTTTCTACACAAAATAGGAAAGAAAAATCAGCTAGCATAAAAAGCAGCCGCTCAGGCAAGCTGCTTTTTTTCTGCTAACTGTTACGCAATGACTACTGCCCTATGGGGTCGTCGGCGCACTGCTGATCGTCCAAACGAGGGTCGTTTGGTAGGTTGCTGATTGTTTTTCCGTATTGGCTGGGATCGAAAGGGTAAATTGTTCTAAAGGCATCGACGTTTCACCGATCCCTTCGCCAGCATTGGCGGTCAAGAACGCATACTCATTGTTGATCGCCGCAAAATCAAGCTCGCCATTGGCAATATCACTGGTTCCTGTTGGCGGCGAACTCAAGTTATTGGTCAACGTCCCCGTATCTACCGTTAATACCGCACCGTCCAACGTGCTGTCTCCTGCTGTAAATTGGGTTGCTTGCCGTACTTTGATCGCCCAAGAAGAGTTCGCCTGTCCTCGATTATCGCTGACCGCAACTGCCCCTCTTTGCAGCGTTGACCCATCCCCAGGTAGTCCAGTCCCATCCGTAGTAGCCACCCACGTTTCGGCATTTTCTGTTTGGATTTCATGGGCACCAAAATCTAAATTCGTTGGTAGCTGCGTATTGGGATCACTCCCGCCTTTGTCAGGGTCAAACACGATGCCCCCAGAGGTATATTCTACGACACCAGTCGTGTCATCTGCTTGCACTGTCGCACCGAAGCTAAGTGCAGTCAATACCCCCAATGCGCCTATTATCGATTTCTTTGAAATCATTTTGCCATCCTCCTTTTTTTGATGCAAATGATCAATGTCAGACTAATGAAGAATCCGCCTATTACGGGCAGCCAAAAGTGATTGGTTTCTGCAAGCTGTGGCAGCGGTTCTTCTGCGTTAGTGACCGTTTCTTGACTGGTCGGTGGTTCAATTTCTTCATCAATGGAATCACTGCTAGCTGTTTCCGTTGGTCCTTCATAAAACTCAATGTTGCCAGTCGTCGTATTGGCTACTGCTGATGGAACGAAACTGCAGAAACTGCCGATCATCAAAATCAGAAGCAGCACAAGGGATTTTTTTTTCATTCTGCTCTTCCTTTTTAAGGTGTATCGGAAACGGTCCACACGACTGTGGCGCGATACTGACCTTGAAATTTAGGTGTTTTCTCAGGTACAAATAAATTGAACTGGGAAAAATTAACAGTCAGTCCACCAGTCGATGCCGCATTTTCCAACGTCACCACATTTTTTTCGACATTTTGCTGCAGGGCAATCGTTGCATTATCAGGTAAAACCACTCGACCGTCTGTAAATGTCGAATTGACAGTTCCAAGCTGAACCCTTAATTCGGCAGCTGGCAATGTTCGCGTGCCATTGACCCAATTGGTGGATTGTCTGACCTTGACTTGCCATTTTTTCTGCCGATTGCGGGTATCGTTGATCCGTAAAATCCCGGTTGTAGCAGCTGCGCTTTGGTCGCCGTTGGCGGTTGCCCGCCACGTCTCACTCTTTTTCGTTTGAATGGCATGTCGGCCAAAATTCAGCTGAGTCGGCAGATTCGTCCGATCCATCGTCAGTGCTTCGACCATGAAATAAATCATGGTTTGGCGACTGCTGATATTTAGCGCACTAAAGTTCAAGAGATTGATGTCCGTCGGCTTTGCCTTCAAAACAGAAGCGGAAAAATTAGCGGTCCAATTTGCAGTCAACTGACCCGGACCTGAAAGTAACGTCGGAATTTGAACATCCGTTGCTCCTAAAACAGCTGCATCCGCCAGCTGTTCTTGGACAGTTGCCAAATTGTTTAACGCTGACGTTACGGTGCTAAGCAGAGTATTGAGCAACCCTTGCAGCAAGGCGCGAACGACGCCGCCAATATCGATGCCGATCACTCGGATCTGGATATTTTGGATCGCCGTGCTTAAATTCCGTAAAATTTGCGGGACATTGGTTCCTAAAACGACACCGAGGTTTGAACTCATATTGGCATACAACGCTTCTCTTTGGGTAGTAAACTGCAACGGGCTAGTCATTTCTACATTTCCTAAATTACCAACGGTTTTTAGCAAGGAAATTTGCTGATTGACAGCCGTTAAATCGATTTGCACGATCCCGAGATTGAGATTTAAGGAGCTGGTCAAGGAATCAAGCGCTGTTAAAATCGCATTCAAAAGCGGGACATTGGCAATATTGACTGTGGTCGACGTTTTGATAGCTGCTGGCCCATTGGCACTGATGCTAGTTCTCAACTCTGTGGGGATCGCCAACAAAGCAAATTTATCCTCACCGTTGACATTCACAGAAGCATTCAAACCCCCGTTCCCTTTGATCGAAAAAGTCACTGGTCGATTTGTCACACTGCCTGGCCAAGGTGCACTTGCTGAAGTACCACTTGTATTGGCACTCGTTAAATTGCTTAAAATTTCCACATCTAATACGTTCACTGCCGCCTCAGCTTCTTTGGTCGTTGTTAAAAAATACAAATTGACGAAACTGATGCTGGTCAACAAGAAAATCACCTGAGCAATCGTCCATTTGTAAAAACGTTTTTCCCTCCTTCTGCTTTCCATACCATTTCTAACCCTTTCTTTACGAAACGATGATCAATGCTTCAAAGTTTTGATTCACTAGATATACCAGCGGAGGATGTCCACTCCGCTGGTAAAGTCATGCTATTTTTGCTGATCTTTTTTCTTTCTTGCTTTGAAGAACAAGCCGATTCCTCCGACAACGAAGACTGCTGCTCCGATTACTGAAGCGTACCAGGTTCCTTCTGATCCCGTTTTCGGTAAGAATTTACTTCCCCACCAGCTTTGGTTGTTATTGTTGCTGTTCCAGTTATTGTTTCCCCAATTGCCCCAGTTGCCCCAAGCGCCGTTGCTTCCGTCGGTACCATTCGTACCATCAGAACCATTGGTGCCATCCGTGCCATCGCTGCCATCCGTGCCATTGTCACCCGTTGGTACCACGATTGGTGTTGCAGCACTGCGGTATTCTCTGCCACCTGCTGTAACGATCGCCACAACGTTAAGGGTTTCTTCTGGTGAAACATCCTCTGGATCTAATGTGATGCTAAACGCACCATTTCCATTGGTCGTTCCAGTTCCGACAACATCACCTGCTTCATTCAAGATTTCGATCGCCGCATTGGCTGGTCCATTCCCGAAAACTGGATAGCCATCGGTAGGATTGCCAGTGATTGTAGCAACCGGTGCATCAACCGTCAAAGCATCGACTACGGTCGTCGTCGGATCACTTAGGGTTTCGCCATCTGCTAAAGCAAGAACCGTAACGGTTTCACCTTCCGTCGCTTCCGCGGATAGCTCAACACGCCAGTCGCCATTTTGATCGGCGATCGTTGTGATTGGTCCTTCAGCCGCGAAGATGGTCAGGAATCTACTTGTTAACGGATCGCTGATGGTAACGGTGATCGTAGCACCTGGCTCACTCGTTCCGCTGATCGTTGTATCACCAGCTGTAACTGGGTCAATAGTTGGTGTATCTGTCTTGATGATTTCATCATCGACAGGTACGACGATTGGTGTCGCATTACTGCGGTAGTCATCCCCGCCAGCAGTAATGATCGCCACAACCGATAAGTTTTCTTCTGGTGCGACATCCTCACTACTCAATGTGATCGTATAGTCACCATTTTCATCGGTAGTGCCTGTTCCAACAACATCCCCCGCTTCATTCAAAATTTCAATCGCTGCATTGGCAGGACCGTTCCCGGTTACTGGATAGCCTTCTTGGGAATTCCCAGTAATGGATGCTGAAGGTGCGTTGACCGTGATGCCATTAACAACGGTCGTTGCTGGTTCACTGGCGGTTTCTCCTTCGCTTTGCGCCACTGCTGTTACGATTTCATCTCGAGAAACTTCGGCAACGTCCACTGACCAATTTCCTGCTTCATCTGCTTCGGTTTCAACCGCTTCTTCGCCCGTTACCGTCACGGTGACCATCGCTCCCGGTACAGCAGTACCAGTGATAGTCGTGTCACCAGCTGTGACTGGTTCGATGATTGGTGTAGCGGTTTGATCGATCGTATTCTCAACGGGCACTACGATTGGTGTCGCATTACTCCGATAGTCTTTGCCACCAGCGGTGATGATCGCAACGACGTTCAGTGATTCTTCAGGAGACACTGCTTCACCAGAGAGCGTGATCGTGTAGTTGCCATTTTCATCGGTAGTGCCTGATCCAACGACGTCTCCCGCTTCATTCAAGATTTCAATCGCCGCATTTGGTGCTGCCATCCCTGTCACTGGGTAACCATCCTCTGGATTGCCAGTGATGGACGCGGTCGGTGCTGAAACCGTGATGCCATCCACACTCACTGTGATTGGTGCACTAGGATCTTTTTCAGGTGATTGTGCCACAACAGTGACGGTATCACCCTCCGCAACTTCAGGTACCTCGACTGTCCAATTGCCCTCTTCGTCCGTTTCGGTCGTGATCGGTTCATTTTCACCAATCGTTACCGTCACCGTTGAACCTGGTTCGGCAGTCCCGCTGATCGTCGTATCGCCAGCTTTGACTGGATCGATCGTTGGTGTTGCAGTTTGTTGCTCTTCTTGATCCAAAGGTACCACGATCGGTGTCGCGTTACTGCGGTATTCTTTGCCGCCAGCTGTCAGAACTGCAACGACGGTTAAGCTTTCCGCTGGTGCAACAGCTGTTGGTTCAAGAGTGATACTGTAGTTTCCTTCCGCATCTGCAGTTCCTGAACCGACGATTTGTCCATCGCTATTCAAGATTTGTACGGTGGCATTGGCTGGTGCCGTTCCAGTTACTGGATAGCCCTCCGTGCTATTCCCTGTGATAGTTGCACTAGGAGCAGTGACCGTCAACGCACCCACGCCAACTGTGACTGGAGCGCTTGGCTCTTTGTCAGGTGATTGTGCCACAACAGTGACTGCATCGCCTTCAGAAACTTCTGGTACTTCTGCCGTCCAATTGCCTTCGTCATCCGTTTCAGCCGTGATTGGTTCCGCATCTGGTACGGTGATCGTCACGGTTGAACCTGGTTCAGCCGTTCCGCTGATGCTGGTATCCCCCGCCGTGATTGGATCGATCGTTGGTGCAGCTGTCTGATCCACTACCGCATCTGCTGGTACGATGACCGCTGTTGGATTACTGCGATACTCTTTCCCACCAGCTGTAACGATGGCAACGACGTTTAAGGTTTCTTCTGGATCGACAGTTTCAGCAGTTAACTCCACTGTATAGTTGCCGTCTCCATCGGCAGTGCCTGTGCCAACGACTTCATTGGCTGCATTCAAGATCTCGATCGCTGCATTGGCTGGCGCTGTACCAGTCACTGGGTAACCATCCGTGCTGTTGCCGCTGATGGAAGCTGTTGGTGCTGCGACAGTCACTCCTTCAACGATGACAGTGATTGGATCACTTGGGTCTTTGCCGTCACTGTCTGCGACGACTGTGATGGTATCCCCTTCAGACAATTCAGGCACATCGACACTCCAGTTGCCTTCGTCATCTGTTTCGGCGGTCTCTTCTGTGCCATCAGGTAGTGTCACAGTTACAGTTGAGCCAGGTTCGGCCGTTCCGCTAACTGTTTCATCGCCTGCTATGATTGGATCAACCGTTGGTACTGTTGTTTGATTTTCACCCGGTTCAGTTGGCACCATGATCGGTGTCGCTGGACTGCGATAATCTGTACCACCAGCTGTGACCACCGCAACAACCGTCAAGTTTTCTTCAGGAGAGACATCTTCACTAGTCAAATCGATCGTGTAAAGCCCTGCATCATCGGTCGTACCCGTTCCAACTGTCTCGCCAGCTTCATTCAAGATTTCGATGGTCGCATTCGCTGGTCCTGTTCCGGTCACTGGATAGCCATCGGCTGCATTGCCGGTGATAGACGCACTAGGAGCCGCCACCGTTAATGCACCGACTGTGATCGTTGCTGGTGTACTTGGTGTTTCATTTTCTACTTCTGCCACTGCCGTAACAGTCGTCCCTTCGGAAAGCTCTGGCACATCAACTTGCCAATTGCCCTCTTCGTCAACTTCGGCTGAGATTGGGTCTTGCTCACCGACCGTCACGTTGACTATTGCTCCTGGTTCGGCTGTCCCGCTGATTTCTGTCGCGCCAGCCACTGCTGGATTGATCGTTGGTGTCGCCGTTTGATCCGCAGGTACCACGACAGCCGTTGGTTGACTACGGAAGTCATCCCCACCTGCTGAAACGATTGCAATGACACGGACCGTTTCTCCTGCTGATGCCTCTTCACTGGTCAAGGTAACGGTGTAAACACCATTCTCATTGGCCGTCCCTGTGCCAATCACTTGATCATCAGCATTTAAGATTTCGATTGACGCATTAGCTGGTGCTGTACCAGTTACTGGATAGCCATCTGCACTATTGCCAGAAATCGTTGCCGTTGGTGCTGCCACGATCAGCCCTTGCACCGTCACTGTTACTGGTAAACTTTCTGTTTTGCCGTCTGCCAAGGCAGTAACTGTCAAGACATCATCCAGAGAAACCGTCGGCACAGTTGCCGTCCACTCACCTTCGTCATTCGCTGCCACTGTAACAGTATCGCCGTTTGGTAGTTCCACCGTTACATCTGCCCCAGGTTCAGCCGTTCCGCTAACGGTTGTAGCCCCAGCAACCACGGGTGCGACAGTCGGTGCTGCTGTTTGGTCTTCTGCGTTATCTTCTGGCACCACGATAGTAGTTGCTGGACTGCGGTATTCTTGACCGCCAGCAGTTACCACTGCTACCACTCGCAAGTTTTCTGCTGGAGAAACACCTTCTGTCAAGGTGATCGTATACTCACCGTCTCCATTGGCAGTCCCACTGCCCACCACTTCATTGTCATCATTTAAGATTTCAATGGCTGCGTTGGCTGGTGCTGTCCCTGTGACTGGATAGCCGTCAGTACTGTTGCCAGTGATCGTTGCCGTTGGTGCTGCCACGTTCAAGGCACCGACACCGACACTGATTGGTTCACTTGGGTCTTTGCCTTCAGCTTCAGCAACCACTGTGACCGTGTCGACTTCTGAAAGCTCTGGTACGGTGACCGTCCAATTGCCTTCCTCATCCGTTTCGGCAGTCACTGGATCTTCTCCAGGAATCTCCACCGTTACCGTTGAACCAGGTTCGGCCGTTCCTCCGACTGATGTATCCCCTGCTTGCACTGGCTCGATCGTTGGTGTGGTCGTCTGGTCTGCTGGTACCACGATGGAAAGCGGCGCACTGCGGTATTCATCGCCGCCAGCTGTTACCACTGCCACCACCTGAAGTGGTTCTGAAGGATCAACATCACTACTGCTCAAGGTGATGTTGTAGGCACCTTCCTCATTTGCTTCGCCACTGCCGACAACCTCACCGGCTGCATTTAAGATCTCAATCGCTGCATTTGGCGTTGCCGTTCCTGTAACTGGATACCCCTCTGTACTATTGCCGCTGATCGCTGCTGTCGGTGTCGCCACACTGAGTGGATTTACGACGACCGTTGCTGCGTCACTTGGTGTTTCCCCATCAAGGGTCGCTACCACGGAAACTGTTTCACCTTGAGAAACCTCGGGCACCGTTGCCGTCCAATTGCCTTCGTCATCTGCTTCGGCAGTGACTGGCTCTGCGTCACCAATCGTTACCGAAACTGTCGCCCCAGGTTCAGCCGTTCCACTGATCGTAGTGTCGCCGGCTGTCACCGCTTCAATGGTTGGCACTGCGGTTTGATCCAATGGTACTGTGATTGGTGCAGCCGCACTGCGGTAGGCTTGACCACCGGCTGTGACTACCGCCACCACCCGTAAGGTTTCAGCTGGAGACGCATCATCACTCGTCAACGTGATCGTGTATTGGCCTTCGTCATTGGCGGTGCCAGTACCTACGACCTCGTCATCGGCATTCAAGATTTCGATGGCTGCATTGGCTGGTGCCGTTCCCGTTACTGGGTACCCATCGGTACTATTTCCGCTGATCGTCGCGGTTGGTGTAGCGATCGTCAACCCATTGACCCCAACACTGATTGGTGCACTTGGGTCTTTGTCTGGTGCTTGTGCGACCACTGTGACGGTTTCTCCTTCAGAAACTTCAGGAACTTCAACCGTCCAGTTGCCCTCGTCATCGGCTTCACCAGTCACCGGTTCTTCACCTGGGATCGTTACCGTCACCGTAGCGCCTGGTTCGGCAGTCCCACTGATCGTCGTATCCCCGGCGTTGATTGGGTCGATCGTTGGTAATTCTGTTTGTTCAAGCTCATCTGCTGGGACCGTCACTGGTGTGGCAGGACTGCGGTACTCATCCCCGCCAGCTGTTACGATCGCAACGACAGACAAGGTTTCTTCTGGTGCTGCATCGGCTGGTGTGATGGTTACCGTATAGTTTCCATCTCCATCGGCTGTGCCAGTACCAATCACATCGCCTGCTTCATTCAGCACTTCGATCGCTGCATTCGCTGGAGCAGTCCCCGTGATTGGATAGCCATCGGTACTATTGCCGCTGATGATCGCTGTCGGTGCTGCTACGGTCACTCCTGCGACTCCAACGCTGATTGGCGCGCTTGGCTCTTTGCCTTCGGCTTCCGCAACGACCGTAACTGTATCGCCACCAGAGACTGCCGGCACTTCTGCAAGCCAGTTTCCTTCGTCATCCGTTTCAGCCGTTACTGGTTCTTGATCGGTGATCGTCACAGTAACAGTCGACCCTGGTTCTGCCGTTCCGCTAATCGAGGTATCACCTGCTGTGACCGGATCGATCGTTGGTGTCCCTGTTTGTTCGATGTCTGCTGGCACCGTGATTGGCGTGGCATTACTGCGGTAGTCTTGACCGCCTGCTGTCACAACTGCCACTACCTGCAAGGCTTCTTCTGGCGTCACATCGGCTGGATCTAAGGTCACGGTATAAGCACCCGTGTCATCCGCCGTCGTGCTACCAACAACATCGCCTGCTTCATTCAAAATCTCAATGGCCGCATTCGGTGTCGTTGTTCCGCTGACTGGATAGCCATCCGTGCTATTGCCTGTGATGGAAGCGCTCGGTGCACTGACCGTAACACCATCAACGGTCACGGTAATCGGTGCACTTGGATCTTTGCCTTCGGCTTCCGCAACGACTGTTACCGTATCGCCTTCTGATAATTCAGGAACCGTCGCTTCCCAGTTGCCTTCGTCATCGGCTTCTGCCGTGATTGGATCGCCTTCAGGCAGCGTGATCGTCACTGTTGCCCCTGGTTCAGCCGTTCCGCTGATGGTCGTATCTCCAGCTGTTACTGGGTCGATCGTTGGTGTTTCCGTCAAGTTTTCTACATCATCTGCAGGAACTACAAGTGGTGTGCCTGTACTGCGGTAGTCTTCACCACCAGCCGTCACGATCGCTTCCACCCGCAAGTTGTCGCCAGCTGCCACCTCTTGAGGATCAAGAGTGATCGTAAAGTTGCCCTCGTCATCGGCTGTTCCACTACCAACAACATCGCCTGCTTCATTCAAAATTTCAATCGCTGCATTGGCAGTCGCTGTTCCCGTTACTGGATACCCATCTGTGCTATTTCCAGTGATCGTAGCTGTTGGCGCCGCCACGGTTAAACCGTTTACACTCACGGTGATTGGGGCACTCGGGTCTTTGCCCTCAGACTCGGCTACGACCGTCACGGAATCGCCTTCTGACAATTCAGGAACCGTTGTTTCCCAGTTGCCTTCATCATCGGCTTCAGCCGTGATTGGGTCGCCTTCAGGAAGCGTGATCGTTATCGTTGCCCCCGGTTCGGCTGTCCCACTAACGGTCGTATCTCCAGCACTGACTGGATCGATCGTTGGTGTTTCCGTCTGCAGGATATCTGCAGGCACCACAACAGGTGTCGGGTTGCTTCGATAGGTTTCGCCGCCAGCGGTCACAACCGCCGTCACATTCAGGGTTTCTTCCGCGGCAACATCTGCTGGATCTAACGTCACCGTATAAACGCCATTCTCGTTGGCAGTACCTGTTCCAACAATTTCGCCATCTGCATTGGTGATCTCAATGGCCGCATTTGGTGCAGTTGTTCCAGTCACTGGATAGCCTTCTTGACTATTTCCTGTGATTGAAGCCGTCGGAGCATTGACCGTTAAGGCGGACACGGTGGTGCTTGCTGGCTGACTTGGTGTTTGTCCTGCTAGTTCGGCAACAGCTGAAACTGTATCGCCCTCTGACACTTCGTCCACATCAACACGCCAATTGCCCTCTTCATCGGCTTCCGTCACGATCGGATCTGCCCCGTTGACGGTCACAGTAATCGAGGCACCAGGCTCAGCCGTTCCGCTGACGCTTGTATCCCCAGCAGTCACTGGTTGGATCGTTGGTGTTCCTGTTTGTTGCTCGGCATCGTCTGCTGGAACGACGATTGGCGTATTGCCACTGCGGTACGTTTGGCCGCCAGCAGTGACGATTGCAGCAACATTCAAGTTTTCATTTTCTGCTACATCTGCTGGGTTCAATGTGATACTGTAGTTGCCGTTCTCATTTGCCGTCCCAGTGCCAACGACTTCACCCTCGGCATTAGTGATTTCAATGGCTGCATTTGCTGCGGCTGTCCCCGTCACAGGATACCCATCGGTGCTGTTTCCTGTTATCGAAGCCGTTGGGGCATTGACCACTGGAGCCGCTACCGTTGCCGTCGCAGGTTCACTCGCCGATTCCCCATCCGCTTCCGCTACGGCTGTGACTGTAGCGCCTTCCACCAATTCAGGGACCTCCGCCGTCCAATTGCCGTCACCATCTGCGGTTGTGGTAATAGGTGCACCGCCGTTGATCGCCAATGTGATGGCTGCGCCTGGCTCAGCTGTTCCGCTGATCGTCGTTTCCCCTGCTGTCAATGGATTGATCGTTGGTGTATCGGTTTGATCTTCTGGTGTGTCTGGTGCAAACCAAATCGAGTTATTGCCGTCAGCATCCGTAAATAAATCAATGGTGATGAGGTCAAGCTGAGACATCGTTGCTTCGAAGCGAGCTTCGTAAGGAGTGGATGGATTCGCCACACCATTTTCAACCAATTGCGCATAGGTCGGACTGGTAACATTCGTTGGAATCACCACGTTGGTTTGACCTAAAACAGAAGCAGAAGCAACCTGATCTGCTAGATCTGTCGTAGCATTCAAGACATTTTGAGCAGTTTCAACCGTGCCATTTAAAGTCGCTTTGGCGGTATTGACCGTCGTTTGAACCAGTGTATTGATCCCGCTGATCAAGGTACCAATTCCTGGGATGCCGCTGGCACCATCTAGAATACTGACTTGGATCTGTGCCGCTTGTAAATTATCAAGAATTTGATTGATGCGCTGATTGACAACGATAAATAAACCATCATCCACATTGGCAATCAGGGCACGTTCGTTATCGGTTAGTCCAGCTGGAACTTCAAAATTCGCTTGGCCGAATTGTCCAAGTTGATTTAATAAGTCTAACTGGGTAGCAATTTCACTTAAATTGACGGTGATCACTTGGCTGACATCCACGATTGAAGCCGCCGTATACAACGGATTCGGCAAGCCCCCAACGATTGTTGGCGGAATATCCAATGCGTCAGCTAAATTTTGATTGACGATCCCATCCACCGTGCTGATCAAGGTATTGACTGCTGGTGTGACTGTCCCGATCAATGTTTGCAAGGCTGGGAAATTTCCCAATTGTAGTGTCACATTGGTGGAAATCGATGCATTTCCTGCCGGTTGAACCAAACCAGTAAGCCCTTGAGGAACCCCAACAACTGCGACTTTATCCCCATTCAAGACATCAACCGTTACTGCATTTGATCCAGAAATCGAGAAATTGACTTGGTTCGTTGCACCAGGAGTTGCGTAAGGTGCAGACGCACTCGTGCCTGAGTTATTAGACGCTGTGATGTCTGAGAAAAGTTCAGCTGAAACCAAAGCAGCTTCAACCGTCGTTGGTGCCCATAATAAACTTGCTGGCACGACCACGGTACTCGTCAACAACATCCCACTGACAGTTAAATTCGCAATAATATTTTTCTTTGTTCGAACGCGTGTGTTTTTCTTTGAATCCATGAGCTTTTTGTAATTTATGCCTTTCATTCATTCTCCTCCTGTTCGAAATAATTTAACCGACAAAAGATAAAACTGATGATCTCTGGAATGATTCCTGCCCCCTTTTAAACCAGATGAAAATCTATTTCAACCCAACACCCAAAGGCATAGAGAGAAAACAAAAGTTACCGATAGCCCAGCGAAGATTTTTTCGCATGCTTTCTGAAAAACCCAGTGATTTTTGTTCAAATCGTTTCACAGCACATTAGAATGCGCTTGTGAAAACCGAGAGATAAAATAACTAATCGAACACACTGTGTAACAAAATTCTAGCAAATTTATTTCTTTCCAACAAATTATAAACACGATAAATAATTAAAAAAACACTGAAATTAACCTTACATAACATAAAACATTTATTTTATAAACGAGCAAAAATTATTTATATTTCTCTGACAAATAAGTGCATATCTATAAAAAAACTATCATTTTTTATCATAAAATCATTTCATTTTTTATATTTAATCAACATAATGAATACGATTACATTTGTATGCTTATGCATTAAAAACGAGAAAAACGATGATGTTGTTTTTTCTTGTCTTCAACCTCGTTTTTTACCTCTGCAAATAAAAAAACAAAAATATTTAAGCCGTTTTTCACGATATCCCCTAAAATAACTCTTACTAATGATAAAAAGGAATCGAAACGCTCGTAAAAAGTTCTGTGAAAAAAGGAATGAAAATCCCCAATTAAAATTGAGCATGCGCCATCATGAAATAGAATTTCTTCAGATATCATTTGCTTCTTGTTTATCTGTGCTAAATTTTTCAGTAGCTATTTGGTCTTACATTTTGGACCTAAGCATTTATTAGATTCTTTTTGATTATACTTGCTGGTAAGAAGGAAACGCAGCTGCCCAATCGTCTTCTTCTAATATCACATAAGGAGCATAAGAAGATGGATTGGCTAGTAATGATTCTTGTATTGATATGTCTTAGCTTTGTCTGAGAAAGAAATGTAAGGGAGAAGATTATGAAAAAAGAAATAGTAACAAGTTTAGTGACCACTGCAATTTTAGGAACCTTCACTGTTGAAACCTGCTTCGCACAGGAAAAAGATCCATCCTATTTGACCGATCCAACCACCCATCATGTCTTATTAAAAGATGGTGACTATTGGTATGACGAAGGCAAAGCCGTTCCTAAGGAATACGCGGAGCAATTGATTGCAAACGAGCAATTAAGCAAACCTGCACAGGCGCCCGATCCTCATCCGACTTTGCAAGTTCCTTCGCAAAGACAACCAGCATGTGAACCGCAACAGATACCAGCGCTGAAAAAACAAAACGAGCAAACAGTTCCCCTTTCAAAAGAACCATTCCCCGTTCCAGAAATAAAACCTGACAATCCAGAGCAACAAGGATCGACTGAAGAACCCAGAAGAACACCACAAGCCGTACCTCCTGCTGTTCCAAAACCCTCAGGAAAAGTAGAGCAAGAGGTAGTACCTACGAGCGCTCCCTATGCTGTACCTGATGAACCAGCGGTATCTTCAATAAAAAAGAAAGACGATTCTGTCCCGACAAAAGCTCCGATAGCCGTACCTGAGAAAATTCCTGTTCCTTTAGTAACCTTTGATTCCTTAGTGTCGAATAAAGTGCCTTATGCTGTACCTGGTGCTACACCAACTGCGATTAACCAGAATCAGGAATTTCTGGTTCCGACGAAAATTCCGATGGCTGTACCTGAGAAAATTCCTGCTCCTTTAGTAACCTTTGATTCTTTAGTGCCGAATAAAGTGCCTTATGCTGTACCTGGTGCTACACCAACTGCGATCAACCAGAAGCAGGAATTTCTTGTACCGACAAAAGCTCCTATGACCGTACCTGAGAAAAGTCCGACTCCTTTAGTAACCTTTGATTCCTTGATGCCGAATAAAATACCTTATGCTGTACCTGGTGCTACACCAACTGCGATCAACCAGAATCAGGAATTTCTGGTTCCGACGAAAATTCCGATGGCTGTACCTAGTAAGATACCGACACCTTTAAGCCAAACGGAATTCCCGCAACCTGGAATTCCTGTCAATGCTGAACCTAAAGCATTGACGATTGTTCACCCTAACGGAAAAGAACAGATTGCAGCCCTTCCGTCATCTGAAGCAATGAAAACGAAAAATTTGGATAACGGCATTCATAGACAACAGAAAAGCAACACTCCTTCTAGAGTCAAATCGATCAGAAAAAAACTTGTTCAACAAAAACCTAAAGAACCATCTAAGAAAAACTTTGACAATAATGAAGAGCGCGAAAAAACCCGACTAAATCATAAGCAACAGATCAATTCATACACTGCAGCTGACAATCGCTATTTACCCAAAACAGGCGAAGATAGACTTTTATCCTTTTTGATGCAAGCTGTCGGGATAATGGTCATTGGAATTGCTGGTCTACTTTTCTTTCGAAAGAAAGGTCGCCATGAGAAATAAAAAAAACGTGAGAACCCAGCGTTCTCACGTTTTTACATTGGCTTAGTTTATTTTTGTATCTGTCTAACCAACAATCATCACAAAAATTGCCAACTGTTTTCTCATGAAACCGGAAGCGATCTGAAATATAAGACCTTTTTAATTTCTACACTGGACTTGTTTTACTATAATGGGGATACATGATTTCATTAATTCAATGAGAGCGGAGGCTTTCTTATGTATGGCGAAACGATCAGACAAATCCGATTGAAAAAAGGCTTCACCCAAAAAGAAGTCTATGGCACGATTATTTCAAAGTCTTATGCCATCGAATTTGAAAAAGGCAAGCATCAGATTGCTGCCAACCTGCTGTTGCAAATCTTAGAAAATCTATCAATGGATATCGATGAATTTCTCTATATCGCGAATGGCTATCGGCTGGATGAGCAAAACAGCTACAACCATCGGTACACGCAATATTCAAACAAGCACGATATCAACCAGTTACAAATTCTATTACAGGAACTACAACAAACCTCTAGCCGACTGAACAATGTTCGCATCGCAGAGGTCCGCTCACGGATTCGCATGTTGCAATGCTTGGCAGAGCATGGCGTCTATCGGAAACGAGCGGTTTTGGAATGTGATCGTCAAACGATTATCTCCTATCTCGTTGATGTTGAGAGCTGGACGTTACAAGAAATCCAACTATTTGGCAACACCATCGACCTGTTGGACAACGACCATAATTTCCTCTTCTTCAAAAAAGTATCCAAGATGCTCGAATACTACATCGATATGGAAAAAGGTCGGGAAATCTATTGCGCACTACTGATCAATTTGATCGAATATACGCTAAAACACCAGCAATACGATGCGACGGAAGTTCTCGTCGTCCAATTAAAACTTTTGGCGACAGACTACAAAGAATTTTTCCACCAAGCCGTCTGCAAGTTTTTCCAAGGCGTGTTGCTCTTAAGAACCGGTGACAAAAAAGCAGGCAAAAGGATTACCACAAAGATGCTAGCTATCATGCGAGAATTGGATCAAGGTGCCCTTGCCGATGATTTTGCTTTGCTGCTGGATGATGACTACCTCCGAGCATTTGCCTCCTCCGAGTGATAAAGCGGCAACTGCTGCGTTTGTTTAATAAAAAGGAAGTGATGATTGCCATCACTTCCTTTTTCAGCTATTAGCTAACACTGCGTTCATCTGTTGCACCAAAGTATTGATACATTGGTTTTTGGTTGCCATTGAGCAATTGATCGACCGTCACAAATTCATAGCCTTGCGCTTTGAGTGCTTTGATGATACCCGGCACGGCTTGAACAGATTTCGGATGAATATCATGTAGCAAAATAATCGATCCATCGTAAACATTGTTTTGGACGACCTTCAAAATCTTGTTTGGATCTTTTAGCTTCCAATCCTCGGTATCAACACTCCATTGAATGATTGATTTTCCTGCCGCTTGGGCGCTTTGTTGATCGATCGCCCCATATGGCGGGCGCAAATTCTTAGGCAAGACCCCTGTCGCCTGATAGATGGCTTTGTCCGTTTTGGTTATTTCCGCTTTGACCTCCTCTGGCGACAACGCATTTAATTGGGGATGAGAATAGGAGTGACTGGCAATTTCATGCCCTTCCTCATGGACTTTTTTCGCGACTTCAGGGTATCGATCCACCATTTGGCCTAATTCAAAAAACGTTGCCTTCACATCATTGTCTTTCAAGATTTTTAAGAGATCCAATGTCGAAGTATCATTTGGTCCATCATCAAAAGTCAACGCAACATATTTTTTGTTTTCGTCTAACATCGCTTGTCGCTCTTTCAATTGATCCGCATTGACCAGCTCTGGATCAATAAACGGCGCAATCTCTTTGTAAGCCAAAGTGATCTCGGATACGCCTGTTTGATTTTGCGGCAACTGGAGCGTTATTTTTTCAGGATCATAAGTAAACTTTGAATCATAGGTGATTCGGTCCATCCCCAAGACCGCATCAAGGATTTTAGTCGGTTCTTTGGCTTGATCCAAAAGCTTTTGTTGAATCACTTGCTGGATTCCTAGCAAGCTGCCTTCATCTGGAACCAAGTCTTTCAAGGATAATTCATTGCCGGTTTTCTCGGAAATAAAAATTGGATCGGCAACCACGCTATCCGCATCTTCAAACCGCCCAGTCTCCCGATTCCAAACATAGCTGTCCGCTTTTAAGGAATAGGTTGACACTTTTGATGCAACTGCTTGTGCTTGAATCCGAGCGATCGTAACGGTCTCTTTGTCGGCGTGCTTTTTGCATAGCTTGTTCGCCATGGTCGATAATTTCTGACTTGCATCCTTTACCGGGATGGCACTTTCTTCTTTTGGTCGGAAAATCAATTCTTTTTTGTCCCCATCAGACAATGTTTCAAGTTTTGCGGGAATTCCCTCTTTGGCCTGCTCTTCTTGGATGGATGCTAATAGCTTTTGCGCGGCAGCTTCATATTTTTCTCGTGCCAATTCTTCTTGCTGCTTCAAAGTAAAAGCGATATAGCCGCCAGTGGCGATAATGACGATTGTCAACAGCGTCATCAATGAAAAGAGATACTTGCGATGGGCTGGCTTCTTTTTAGAAACTTGACGATTGGCGGTTGGCGTGCGTCTTGTCGTTCCCGTTGTTTGCTTCTGATGTGATTCGACCCTTGAAATAGGTGCTTGTTTTTCAGAAGTCGCTTCTCTATGTTGTGAATTATTTGAATCATTGCTTGATTTCTTCATAAACATTCTCCCTCAAACATAATAACGTAAACAAAATGTAACATAAGCGTAATAATATTTCAACAGTGTTACAGTGATTCTTATAAACTTCTCTTTTTGTTCACAAATTTTGAGAATTGCTCTTAGAAATCCTTTATTCTGCTTTTAATAAAACCAATTCTGCCAAGTATGATATCGTGTTCACTGCTTTTTCTTTTTGTTTAAAAATAATGAGAGATATCTTTTTGTACATTGAAGTTTTTTCTGTTTATAATTCAGCATGTGGCAATTACTATGAAGGATGTGTTCAAAATGAAACACAAATCAGCAGTTTATTTATTCGTTCTTACCTTAATCATTGGGTTAACCTATCAATTACTTCCATATACTCCACTAAACGATTCCGTGTTATCGATCGTCGGTACCATCTGGAACCTGGTCTTCGCATTTAGCGCAGGGTATTTTCTCTTACGAACGACCTTTTTGGAGCAGTTCAAACATTTTGGTTTCACCGTTTTATTGTGGGGTATCCCTTTCGTCATTTTGACTGGCGTGTTCTTTTCCTTTATTTATGCCGCTATTTTTGGACAACCAACAACCAACTCGATCAGCGAAACCATCACTGTCCAAATGGTCTTTTTGCAAGTCCCCTTTATGCTGATGGGAGAAGAATTGCTTAGTACCAACCTCTTGTTGGCGTTGCAGAAAAGAGGCCTTTCTTTTGCCTGGTCATCCATCATTTGCAGTGTGCTGTTCGCTTTATGGCACATCCCAGCGTACGGCTTTCATCCAGCTCAATTATTGATCACCTTGATGCCTGCCAGATTGGCACTCAACTACGTTTGGAAAAAATCCAATAGCGTATGGGTCAGCTGGATTTGCCATTTTCTCTATGACTCTCTGGGATTCATTTCATTTTTAGGTAAATAAGCAACAAAAAGGACAGCTGAAGCCTAGCTGTCCTTTTTGATAGTTAGTAATGCCTTTACCCAAAGGCTTACTTGATCACTATTTACGCTTTCTGAAATAAAGCCAGCTTGCCGTGGCGATAAAGCACAAACCAACTACAAATGGGAACAACGTCCCCTGTTCATCGGTCTGCGGCAATCTTTGTGCAGAAGCGCTTTTTTTCGAAGTAACAGTCGCCGTTGGTTCTTTTTTATCAGAAATAACGACGGTTGCTGCATTTTCTTTTGTATAAACATACGTCACAGTTGCCTCTTCCTTACCGAATGTACCTTTGGCATTTTGCGGCAGCCGACTTTCGTCTAATATGTAGCCTTCGATTGTTAGCTGATATTTTTTTGTGCTGGCATCGTAAGACTCGCCCACGTTTCCACTAATTGTTTGTGAAGCGTGAATTTCTTTAGCTTCCGTATCCACGTACTCCACAGTGACATCCGTTGCTGGTATCGGATTTTTTGTGTAGATATACGTTACTGTTTGCGTTGTTTCGCTAAATATTCCTTTACTATTTTCTGGCAATTGGCTTTCGTCTAGTGTATAGCCATGGATTTTTAGTTGGTATTGATCTGTGCTTGCATCATAAGACTCGCCTACGTTTCCATTGATCTTTTGCGAAGAGCGAATTTCGTTGCCTTCTGTATCCACGTACTCGACCGTTATATCTGCTGCTGGTACGGGATTTTTTGTGTAGATATAAGTGACTGTTTGTACCGTTTCTCCAAACACACCCTTATTGTTTTCTGGTAATTGGGTTTTATCTAAGGTGTAGCCTTCGATTGTTAGTTGATATTTTTCTGTGCTAGCATCGTAAGAGTCGCCTACGTTTCCACTAATCGTTTGTGAAGCGTGAATTTCGTTGCCTTCTGTATCTGCGTACTCGACCGTTACGTCAGCTGCGGGGATCGGATTTTTTGTATAGATGTAAGTGATGGTTTGTGCTGTTTCACTAAACACACCTTTAAGATTTTCTGGTAATTGGCTTTCATCCAATGTGTAGCCTTCGATTGCTAGTTGATATGTTTCTGTACTAGCATCATAAGAGTCGCCTACGTTTCCACTGATCGTTTGGCTAGCGTGAATCTCGTTGCCTTCTGTATCCACATACTCGACCGTTACATCCGCTGCTGGTATCGGATTTTTTGTGTAGATATAGGTGACGGTTTGTGCCGTTTCGCTAAATACGCCTTTACTATTTTCTGGCAATTGGCTTTCGTCTAAGGTGTAATCTTCGATTGTAAGCTGATATTTTTCTGTACTTGCATCATAAGAGTCGCCCACGTTTCCACTGATCGTTTGTGAAGCGTGAATTTCTTCGCCTTCTGTATCCACATATTTGACCGTTATATCTGCTGCGGGTACGGGATTTTTTGTGTAAATGTAGGTAACGGTTTGCGCTGTTTCTCCAAACACACCCTTACTATTTTCTGGCAATTGGCTTTCATCCAATGTATAGCCATCGATTTTTAGTTTATATTGATCTGTACTAGCATCGAAAGTGTCGCCCACATTACCGCTAATCGTTTGAGAGGAGTGTATTTCGTTGCCTTCTGTATCCACATATTCAACAGTTACATCCGCTGCGGGTATCGGATTTTTTTTGTAGATGTAGGTGACTGTTTGCGCTGTTTCGCCAAATACACCCTTACTGTTTTCTGGTAATTGGCTTTCGTCTAAAGTGTAGCCTTCAATCACTAATTGATAGTTCTTCGTGCTGACATCGTATGGTTCGCCTACGTTTCCACTTATAATTTGAGAAGGATGAATTTCGTTGCCTTCTGTATCTACGTACTCGACTGTTATATCCGCTGCTGGTATCGGATTTTTTGTGTAGATATAGGTGACGGTTTGTGCTGTTTCGCTAAATACACCTTTACTATTTTCTGGTAATTGGCTTTCGTCTAGTGTATAGCCATCGATTTTTAGTTGGTATTGTTCTGTGCTAGCATCATATGAATCACCCACATTACCGCTAATCGTTTGGCTAGCGTGTATTTCGTTGCCTTCTGTATCCAAATACTCAATCGTTACATCCGCAGCTTGTATCGGATTTTTTGTGTAAATGTAGGTGACTGTTTGCGCTGTTTCGCTAAATACGCCTTTACTATTTTCTGGTAATTGGCTTTCGTCTAGTGTATAGCCATCGATTGATAGTTTATATTGATCTGTGCTTGCATCGTAAGAGTCGCCAACATTCCCGCTAATCGTTTGGCTAGCGTGGATTTCGTTGCCTTCTAAATCCACGTATTCCACTACTATATCAGCTGCGGGTATCGGATTTTTCGTGTAGATGTAGGTGACTGTTTGCGCTGTTTCGCTAAACACACCTTTATGATTTTCTGGTAATTGGCTTTCGTCTAAAGTGTAGCCATCGATCGATAGTTTATATTGATCTGTGCTTGCATCGAAAGAGTCGCCCACATTGCCGCTAATCGTTTGAGAGGAGTGTATTTCTTTGCCTTCTGTATCCACATATTCAACAGTTACATCCGCAGCTTGTATCGGATTTTTTGTGTAAATGTAGGTGATGATTTGTGCTGTTTCACTAAATACGCCAGTACTGTTTTCTGGTAATTGGCTTTCTTCTAGGGTGTAACCGTCAATTGATAACTTATACTCATTCGTATTAGCATCATATGAAGCACCAATGGTACCAGATAAAGTCTTCGTTTCATGGATTTCTTGCCCTTGAGTATCAAGATATCTGACAGTTACCTCTCCCACCTGCTCCGGATCAACAATGACATTGACTACATGGGTTGTATATACACTATATGAAGCTTGTCTAGCCATAAAAATTGCTACGTAAGTCCCCGGTTTGCTTGGATCAACATTTGTATAGTAAGGAATGATCTGTGAATCAGAAATACTTTTTTCTATGTTGCCGCTAAAATTTAACTTAAACGCCTCGATCCCTAATGCCTGTGTTGAGAAATCGAAGGTACTGTTTACAGGAATATGAATCGTATCGGGGCTATCTCCAAAAGCATACTCGCCTACAATTTGACGCTCATAAAGTGCCAATGTTTTGGTTTCTCCTGCTTGCAAATTGATAGAATTTCCAATCGATGTAAATGCGTAGTTCAATCTTTGATTCGTTGTACCCACTTGCTTAATAAAGTAGCCCCCTGAAGGAACCTGAATCGTTACCTTTCCTGAACTGTCCGTGACTAACAACGTCACTTCACCAGATGTCGAGGAGGTCAATGTGAAATAAGCGCCTTGGATTGGCTGGTTTGAATTACTATCTAAAACTTGAACCGTCAGTTGCGCATTGGTAGCTCTTGCAGACAATGCATTAACAGAAGATGGTACATTATCTAGATGGCTTGCAGCATATTCATCCTTATTTCCTGATCCAGTAATGGCTTCTTCACTGTCACTACTTGCTTGTGTTTGCTCATTCTTAGCATCCACGCGCGCTGAGGTCGTTGTTGTTAGCGTAGGATTTTCTACTTGAAAGGTAGCTTGTCCAGCATCCGCAGAAGCATTCGTATCATCAGATTGTACAGTTTTCACTTCTTCCTGATCCACCTGCGGAGATTCTGAAAACACTTGGCTTTCCGCCACTACCTGAAATGCTGGTGTTACCACCGCAGCACTTAATAAGATTACTAAAGATAGAATATATTTAAACTTCTTTTTCACAAACTTTCACCTTAACCTTCTTTTTCAAAATTAAAACCTTTTTATCCAAACTTTTTTCACGTCTAAAAATCATTATAATTTATTAATTTTTAATTTACAAACAATTTTTTATTTAGCGTATAATCCACTCCTATCAAAAATTTTTTATGCGGACACATGAAATACCATTGAGCGTATGTATACTTAATTCACTTGTCATCGCATTGCATCACCTCTTCAGAATTTTATAATTCAAGCACCCTTACCTTCAAGCAAATCCAGTGCAAATCAGCGCAAATCTTCTTTGCATCCTTGTTTTATCAACGATTTCATTTTCAAAAAAGGAAACTATTTTTTACTTGATCGTGGCTTTCTTTTTTGAATGATTCGAGTAAGACTGTCTTCTACTCTGAATATGTGCTATCTTTGAACATTTATCAGTTCATATATGACAATTGTTACTTATTACAGGTGAAGGATTCACTGAAAAAAATCGAGTAATTCCAAAAATTTTTTTAGAAACATCTGAAGGAATCTCATTTTAATTTAATCTTATAGGAACAAAGAAAATGACTTGTGCATTTTTTCGTTAAATCGAGCTTTACAATTGTTTCTTTGAACCGCTTTATGATAGGATAGGTCAGAAGGAGCATTGAAATGACTATAGCTAAAAAAATAAAAGAGAGTCGCTTGAAATTAGGACTCACCCAACAAGAAGTTTCCGAAAAATTATTTGTTACTAGACAAACGATCTCAAATTGGGAAAACAATCGAAGTACCCCAGACATCGATACATTGATCAAATTAAGTGATCTCTACCAAATCGATTTAGAGTCACTGCTAAAACCAGAACAATTAGCAGACGAACCAGAAATAAAGAGTGACGAAAAGAAACCAACCTTTCGCCTTCCTCTATACTTGCTCAATTTAACTGCAGTCGTCGCTTGCGTTTTCACCGACTTCTTAACACCTACAGGAACAATAACCTTATGGACAGCTGTTGCACATTTTTTGTTACTAGTTAACTTTGTCCTTTTATTCGGCTTTTTCCTCACAAAAAAAAAACCCCTCCCTGCAAAAACAATTGTCTTTGCATTAGGAAAAGGTCTGCTGATCTTAGCCATTATATTAGTTTTTACTCTTTGGTCGAATAAAGGAGCTTCCGCTGATGCGTTACATCTGATTGGCCATAATTATGGTCATTTTGTCTATTTGACGTTTAAAGCAATAGGAGTGATTTATTTGTTTGATTGGCGGAAGTTTGAGATGTAAGCCATGAAGGATTATCCAATGAAAGTCATGATATTATATGCTATTTCAACTTTCCAACCGTTTGGTTTCAGAGTACCACTTTACAGTTTTGATCAACCCTTCTTCTAGTTTTGTTTTTGGTTTCCAGCCAAGTGATTCTATCTTTGATGTTTCCATGGCATAACGATAATCATGACCTAATCGATCTTCAACAAATTCAATCATGCGTTCATCATATGAGCATAAGTGACATAACTTCTTTACTAAAGTAAGATTATCAATTTCTTCATGGGCGCTAACATTATAAATTTCACCCGTTTTTCCGCATTCTAATATGATGAAGATTGCCCTGCAAAAGTCTTCAACATATAGCCAGTCACGTTTATTCAAACCATTGTCATATACCGGCAATGGTTTATTATTGCTTATTTGATGTAACATCAACGGGATCAATTTTTCTTTGTATTGATTTGGACCGTAATTATTTGCTGCTCTAACAATATTGACATTCAAGTCGTAGGTTTTATGATAGGACATAACAAGATGATCTGCAGCAGCCTTCGATGCAGAATATGGCGAACTAGGATTCAAAAATGTATTCTCATCAGCATATCCTTCTGTTAAACTACCATAAACTTCATCCGTCGATATCTGTAAACATCTAATTTTGGATAATCTAGCACATTCTAACAAACTGGCAGTGCCAACTATATTGGTTTGAATAAAGTCTTCCGCATTTTTTATTGAATTATCTACATGAGACTCTGCGGCAAAATTTATTATACAATCAATTTTAAATTTTTGGATGGTCATCATAACCAACGTACTATCTTTAATATTTCCCTGAATAAAATGGTAATTAGGTAATTGTTGGATTTCTTTTAAAAATTCCAGATTTGCAGCATATGTCAATAAGTCTAAATTAACGATCGTACTCTCCGTTTTTTCCATTACAAATCTGATAAAATTACTCCCAATAAATCCAGCACCACCTGTAATTAATACGTTCATGTTTGTAGCCTCCTTTCTCTATAATCAATGCTGCCTGAGAAATATTCATTCAGAAACAGAATATCATATTACAATAGATAACATTTTTATAAGCAATCTTCAATATTATTATAAATAAAAAGCAATCAGTTTCATCTGATTGCTTTTTATTTTATATTCGCTCAGCTAACTCTTTGATATAACTCCGAAGTTCATCTTTGATTTCAGGATGTTTTAATCCGTATTCAATGTTTGCTTCCACCATTCCTAGCTTGTCACCAACATCATAGCGTTTGCCTTTAAATTCATGAGCAAATACCCGTTGGATCTTGTTTAGTGAATCGATCGCATCAGTAAGTTGAATTTCATTTCCTGCTCCTGGTTCTTGATCCTCTAGTATTCCAAAGATTTCTGGCCGCAAAAGGTAGCGACCAATAATTGCTAAATCACTCGGAGCATCTGCAGGTGATGGTTTTTCGATAAATTCGCTCACGCTATATAAATCTTTTGCGGCTTCTTCACTGGGATTAATGATGCCATATTTTGACGTGTCTTCATGAGGAACTTTCATGACCGCAAGAGTGGATGCGTTCGTTTTCTCGTAATTGTTGATCAGCTGCTTTGTTAATGGAACATCATCTTCCATAATATCATCTCCCAGCATGACGATAAATGGTTCATCGCCTACAAAAGCTTTTGCTTGGAGAACCGCATGTCCTAAACCTAAAGGACGTTTTTGACGAATAAAATGCAAATTGATTCCTGTCGTCTCTTCAACAAGTGCCAAAAGCTCTTTTTTTCCTTTTGATGATAGGTTTGATTCCAATTCAAAGTTTGAATCGAAATGATCTTCAATTGGACGTTTCGCTTTTCCTGTGACAACTAAAATATCTTCAATTCCTGAAGCAATTGCTTCTTCAACAATGAATTGAATCGTTGGCTTATCAACGATTGGTAACATTTCTTTTGCGATTGCTTTTGTTGCTGGTAAAAATCTGGTCCCTAACCCTGCTGCAGGAATAACAGCTTTACGAACTTTTTTCATTTTTGCCCCTCCAAAAGAATATTAGTTATCTCCAAAAATATCTCTCGTATATACCTTTTCTTTAACATCTTCGAGAATACTTTCAAAACGATTACTTACAATGATATCCGAAATGTCTTTAAATTCTTCAAAATCCTTAATCACTTTAGAATTAAAGAACGTTTCCTCGTTAAGGGATGGTTCATACACCACCACCTCGATTCCTTTTGCTTTAATACGCTTCATAATACCTTGAATCGATGAATATCTAAAATTATCAGAATTAGCTTTCATTGTTAAGCGATAAATCCCTACAGTTTTGGGGTTTTTAGCCAGAATCTGATTAGCTATAAAATCTTTTCTAGTTGTATTGGCATCGACAATTGCGCCAATAATATTACTTGGCACATCTTCATAATTTGCACGCAACTGCTTCGTATCTTTAGGTAAGCAATAACCACCGTAACCAAACGAAGGATTGTTGTAATGAGTACCTATCCTTGGGTCTAAACCTACCCCTTCGATAATTTGTCGACTATCTAAACCACGAGATTCAGCGTACGTATCTAATTCATTGAAATAAGCAACTCGCAAAGCTAGGTACGTATTTGAAAAGAGCTTAATTGCCTCCGCCTCAGTAGAGTTTGTTAGCAAAACAGTTACATCCTCATCCCACGCATTCTCTTTGAACAAACTGGCTACTTCTGCTCCCCGATCAGAAACTTCTCCTACAACGATACGAGAAGGATGCAAGTTATCATAAAGAGCTTTGCCTTCTCGAAGGAATTCTGGAGAGAAAATAATATTTTCAGTTTTAAATTTTTCTTTGACATCAAGGGTATATCCAACAGGAACAGTGGATTTTATGATAAACGTTGCATCAGGACGAATCTCCAAAGCTTTTTCTATAACATCTTCAACTGTAGATGTATTAAAATAATTCTTAACTTCGTCATAATCAGTTGGTGTTGCAATAATTAGATAGTCTGCAAAGTTTACAGCATCTTCAAAATCATTCGTAAATTCGAGATTTAAGTCATCACGTTTTAAAAATTCGTGTATCTCTTTATCTTCTAATGGTGATTTGGATTGACTTAAAAGATCAATTTTTTCTTTTACAATATCATATGCTTTAACCTGTTCATTTTGGGACAATAATAAAGCATTTGCTAGACCAACATAGCCTAGACCAAAAACAGAAATATTCATTTTCATTCCACCAATACATAAAATTTGGACTAATAGATTCAAAGCTATTAGTTTACTTTAGCATTTCTTTTAAAGCCTCTTGCCATGTTGGGATTTCAAATCCCAACTCTTTTGCTTTTGAAAGATTCATCACCGAATATTGTGGTCGCTTCGCCTTTTGTGGGAACTCGGAAGAAGGAATCGGCTTGACAACTACATCTGAATTTTTTAGTATTTCGCACGCAAATTCATGCCATGAGCAGCTGTTATCATTCGAAAGATGATAAATTCCAGTCGGTGCTTGCTTTTCGATAACATAAAGCATAAATTCTGCTAATGTTCGTGTCCAAGTTGGGCGCCCATATTGATCATTTACTACTGTTAAAGTCTTATGTTCCTTAGCTAATCGCTGCATGGTATAGACAAAATTGTGTCCGTACCGTCCAAAGACCCAAGAAGTACGAATAATATAGTAATCATCCAATATTTCTTGAACTGCTTGTTCCCCTAATAATTTGGTTCTTCCGTATTCATTTTGGGGATTTACTTGATCATCGACTTGGTATTCACCAACTTGCTTTTCTCCATCAAAAACATAGTCAGTACTGATATAAACAAGTTTTGCACCTATAGCTTTTGCAGCGAGGGCCACATTTCTTGTGCCAGTGACATTGATTAACTCATCTAATTCTTTGCCTTCTTCTTCTGCCTTATCAACTGCGGTATACGCAGCACAATGAAAGATAACTGATGGGCGGATTTCTTTTACTTTCTCCATCGTGACCGTTTCATCTGTGATATCCATCTCTTTTGCATCTGTAGACACGAAGTCAATTCCTTTTTCATCAAATAGATGACGTAATTCACTGCCTAATTGGCCATTTCCTCCTGTGATTAAGTACATAAATGATCGCTTCCTTTCAAAAAAGCAGGATCTCTCCTGCTTTTGATTCCTTATTGTCCTTGTTCTGCGTAACTTTTCTCTACTTGTGCTTTTTCATCTTGCCACCAAGAAGGATTGTTTCGATACCAGTCGATCGTATCAGCTAGACCTTCTTCAAAATCCGTGAAAATCGGCAGCCAACCCAATTCTTTTTTTAATTTTGAGGCATCAATGGCATACCGCAAGTCATGACCGGGGCGATCAGTCACATGATCATAAGCATCTTTTGGCTCTCCCATCAATGTTAAAATCGTTTCAATGACTGATTTGTTGTCTGCTTCTCCATCAGCACCAATCAAGTAAGTCTCGCCAATTCGACCTTTTGTTAAAATTGTCCATACCGCTGAAGAATGATCATTTGTATGGATCCAATCGCGAACATTTTTTCCTTCACCATATAATTTTGGTCGAATGCCACTCAGTATATTCGTAATTTGTCGTGGAATAAATTTTTCAATATGTTGGTACGGACCATAATTATTGGAACAGTTAGAAAGTGTTGCCCGCAAACCAAACGAACGAACCCAAGCTTTGACTAATAAATCAGAGCCAGCCTTTGTGGAAGAATAGGGACTAGATGGGTTATAGGGTGTTTGGTCGGTAAACTTCTCCCCTGGTCCTTCCCCATGCCCTGGAAGATCTTTTCGTAACGGCAGATCTCCGTACACTTCATCGGTTGATACGTGGTGATAACGCACATCGTATTTTCGACAAGCTTCAATCAATGTATAGGTACCAATAAGATTTGTCTGAACAAAAGGAAATGGATCTTTCAATGAGTTATCGTTATGAGACTCAGCCGCATAATGAACCACAGCATCTGCCTGTTTAACTAGTTCATCGACTAATGAAGCATCGGCGATATCACCTACCACTAGTTCAACACGATCTTCCGGTAGTCCCTCTAAATTTTCTTTGTTTCCCGCATATGTCAATTTATCCAAAACAGTAACATGAACATGCGGTTGATATTTTACAACATAATGAACAAAATTTGATCCGATAAAACCAGCTCCGCCGGTCACGATGATTCTTTTCATTCAATGAACACTCCTTAAATTTTTCCGTAAACAAATGGATTTTCAGCTTCAAACTCTTTTAACGTTGGATGGTGTTTATCCTTCTCAGAAAGAATTGCTTGTTCTTTGGCAATCGACCAATCAATTGCTAAATCTGGATCGTCAAACGCAATTCCTGCATCTGCATCTGCATTATAATAATTATCACATTTATAGAAAAAGTTAACGTTTGGGGTCAATGTAACAAATCCATGAGCAAACCCTTTCGGTACCAATAATTGACGATGGTTGATTTCAGATAAAATGAAGCCTTCCCATTTACCATAAGTGGAGCTTCCTTTTCGGATATCCACAATTACATCCAGCACAGCTCCTGTAATAACACGAATCAATTTCGTTTGAGCAGCTTCTCCTTTTTGAAAGTGTAACCCCCGTAATACTCCTGCTTCTACTGACAATGAATGATTATCTTGGACAAACTTATATTCTAAGCCTGCAGCGTTGAAGTCTTCTTGCGAATAACTTTCAGTAAAATAGCCTCGGTGATCACCAAAGACTTCTGGTTCAATAATTACAACATCTTTTAAATTTGTTTTTGTGATACGTAGTTTTCCCATGCTTATCCCTCACTTGCTAGGCGCAATAAATATTGACCATATTGATTTTTCTTTAATGGTTGCGCTAACTCAATCAAAGCTTCACAACTAATATAACCCATGCGATAAGCAATCTCTTCCAAACAGGCGACTTTTAAATTTTGACGTTTTTCAATTGTTTCAATGAAAGTCGATGCCTCTAATAAAGATTCATGGGTTCCAGTATCCAACCATGCGAAGCCTCTCCCCATTACCTCAACAGAAAGTTTCCCTAATTCAAGGTATCTCTGATTGACATCCGTGATCTCTAACTCACCACGCTCAGAAGGTTTAATCTGTTTTGCAATCTCAACCACCTCATTGTCATAAAAATACAGCCCTGTCACTGCATAATTAGATTTAGGTTTTGCTGGCTTTTCTTCAATTGAAACAGCTTGCATCTGCTCATTAAATTCGACCACACCAAAGCGTTCTGGATCATTGACATGATAACCAAACACCGTTGCACCTATGTCATTTTTCGCAGCACGTTGCAGCATTTTAGATAAGCCGCCACCGTAATAAATATTATCCCCAAGAATCAGACAAACACTATCATTTCCGATAAATTTTTCTCCAATCAAAAATGCTTGTGCTAAACCATCTGGATTTGGTTGTATCGCATATTCCAGACGGATCCCTAATTCCTGTCCGTCCCCAAATAACTCTTTAAATCGCGGTGTATCTTGTGGCGTAGATATAATCATAATCTCTCTGATTCCTGCTAACATCAGTGTGGACAGGGGATAGTAAATCATTGGTTTATCATAGATGGGCATTAATTGTTTAGATGTAGCTTTCGTTAATGGATACAGACGTGTGCCTGATCCTCCTGCTAAAATGATTCCTTTCATAATAACAATCTCCTCAACAAAATAATATTCTTCAATTGTGAAACAATACTCTAACTAATGGATTTTCATATACATTAGTTCCTAAGGTCGTAACTTCATCTACTTTAATAGAACATTTTTTTAAAGCAATCGGTAAATAAAGTTGATCTCTTTTCACATCACCATTGATAAATTCTTCCCACCATTCATTCATAGCTTTCAAACAAAGCGCGTTCGAATGCTGTCTAGCAATTATGTTACATTCTGCGAGACCTATATGCTTAGGTATATTTAAATTTTTCAAATAAGAATAAAATTTTTTTTCTGTTTTCTTATCAATTTTATTAAGCATTTCAGCAGCTTTTGCTTCTGAATATACACAATTTCTATGTCTATGAGCATGGAATGCCATCCCGCTTCTTCCTATTTTATTCACCATTGCAGTAAGATCACCAACAACCAATATATTCGAATCTAAGTAAATAGAATATTTATAATCAGAAAATAAAAGATCCGGTCTCATTTTAAAAAATCTATTCTTTTCAATATTATTAAAATAATGAATCTTAGATTCCAGGAAAGAAATATCAAGTTTATTCCAATGACTATTTGGGGGAATTTCTTGATCAGTTATGATATAGAAATCACAATTATCTGGCTGAAAAACCGGTTCATTTATGCAGTCATAATTCCCAAACAGCACACTATAAACTGCAATTCTTTCAGTGGAAAAATAATTATTTTTTTCTAGGTCATGCTTTTGATCCTTTTTAGAATCAATGGGTAATTTACTTATATTTCTTCTAACTCTTATCCTATTAAGAATATGTTTAAAATTTTTGGCTCTAAAATGCTTTTTAAAATTTTTAATCATAATATTCTTTCTTATAACTTGAGAATTTTCCAATACTAATAGTTCTTTATTTAATTCAACAATAGAATTTAATAGTGCATTAATATTTGATTCATATTTTTTATTATCACTGTTAAACACAATCTCACCAAATTTCTAATTAATAACTAACCTATATTACTTCAACATTTTTCTATTTGTTATCAAAGATAATTTTGCCCCAATTAAAAAGAAAAATATCAAAGCCGTTACTTGATATCCAAAACTTTCATAAACTAGAGACATTATAAAATTACAAATAAAAAGACTACTAATAATTCTAGATAATTTGTTTTCGGACGTTACAAATTCCTTAAGGGAATCAAAGAATAAATAAAAAATGAAAACGAACGCAATTAATCCAAAATCATATCCTAATGAAATAATTTGATTATCAACAACATACCTAAAACCGCTCAACGATATTCCGTTTTTTGCAAGAGCAACAGATGTTGATCCATAACCTGATCCAAACAACCAGTGAACTAAGTTAATGTTTTCAAGTCTGTCAAATAAAAGTGCTTGGATTGCTCTCAATCTATAGTTAGCCTCACCTTTGAATAAATAAAAGAAATGAGAAAAAATAGAATCAATTAGAGAATATACTCTTTGATTTAAACTAGGCATAAAAAGTATGAAACATGTCAGTAAGCAAAGTACAATTATAAAATTTAGCACTCTAAGCTTAGTTAATTTAATCTTATAATTTTGCTTTTTTAACTTATATAAAAAATTCAATGCTAAAAAAATTACTAAGGTTAACCATGCAGATCTTGCTTGACTCCAATAAAGGTTGGCAAGAAAAAGAACCCTTAGAACATTCTTTATATTCCCCTTATTAAAAAATTCATTTACTACAAATCCCAGTACTAGTACATGTCCCCAAACTATGTGCTGAAGAAAGATACTTACAGTCCCTTGATGCAACCCATCTCCCCAATAATTTAGGTAGTTTACAAATGTTATTTCTCCTGAGAAAAACTGAATCGTACCCTCAATACTTGAAAGAAATAATACAAAAAGAAATACACAAGCTAAGGAACTTTTATAGTCATGTTCTCTTGCCAATAATTTCCTTTTAATAAAATAATATCCTATTATTCCTTCAAAGATCCAAACAATAAATTTAAAGAGATCAGATGAATTCTGCTGAATAACTGATAATACAAAAATCGTTAGTATCGCTAAAATTATCACAAATAGTTTTCTGTTTATTTCGTGCATTTCTTTAATATTAAAAAGTAACGTTATAATTACAGTGATAATAAGAGTGAAGTTAAAAATTGAGTATTCACCGAAATTAGTCAAAACACAAGCGATTAGTGACAAACACATCAGTAAATCTAGAATTCTATACTTACTTTTCATTGAAAAATCCTCACTATATCGAAATTATTTATATTCATACACGTTTTCTAACAAAATTCTCCTAGCAGCAACATGATGTGTTAACGTGAACTTTGCTTTACTTAAATTATCACTATTTATTTTTTTCATAGTTGAACTGTCTTCATGCCATACTTGTACTGAAGGGTTATATTGAATATTATAATTTTTTTTCAAACATTTGTGATATAGAAGAATTTCTTCACAATAAAGAAAAGTTGCTGGTGAAAATAGCTCTTCTTCGCTATTCAAAAATTCTTTAGAAAGAATTATGCAGGCACCTTGTATACAACAATTGTGTGAAATTTTTGAGTAATTAATACTCTCTTTTTTTCTTAGATAATCATATACTTTTTTTACTATACTATTTGACTGATAGAATTTGTTTTTTATATCTTGTAATCTTCTTCTTACAACCCATCTTTCCGGGTGATTTAGATAATGTTCATACATTGATAATTCTTTTTTTAAACTTTCCAAAGAAGGAAAAGAAAGCATCATAGGGCTTTGGTGTACATTATTTGCTCGAACATAAATATCAGGTCCAAGAACATGAAATTTATATTGCTCATAAATTTTTTTTATACGAACATCTAAATCATTTTGGGGAAATAATACATCATTGTTTGTAACTATCAAGAAATCAGCATCCAAATTATCTCTTACATATTTATATCCTAAGTTATTTCCATTGGAAAATCCCAAGTTATACTTCGACTTTATTAAATGAATATTTTTTTTATCGTCATAAAGTGTTTCCATCTTCTTATAAGAATCATCAGTAGAACCGTTATCAACTATAACAGCTTCCCAATTTAATACTTTTGTTTGTGTGATTGAATCAATACACTTTTGTGTCTCTTCCATATTATTATAATTGAGTATTAAAAAAACTATTCTCACCATACCTTTTCTCCTATTTATATATTTTAAAAAATTCATAGAACGATCGATTACATGAGCAAACAATACAAGATCGTTCTAATCAACATCAAATTGGGATATCATTTTACCTACTATATGATTCCAAAGAAAATTTTCTTTTATCCGATTTGTAGCAGATTCTCCTATTTTTTTACTTAATTTTTGGTTGGAGAGCACTAAATGAATCAACTTAACCCACTCGTTTTCATCAAATGAATCAACAATGTAACCATTTTTCCCATTTTCTATTAATGTTTTTGCTCCCGCACTAGGGCTAGCTATTGTTGGTAGTCCAAAGTACATTGCCTCTAACAACACCATACCAAAAATTTCTTGTCGTGAAGGTAATAAAAATAGTTCCGCTCTCTTATAAAGGTATCTTAGCTGCGAATTACTCATACTAGAAATATTAAAAACAGAGCCTAGAGATTGTTTCTCAATTAATTTCATACATGTTTGTAAATATCCAGCTTCATCTGAACCTATCAAATAAAGTTGTAGATCATCGTTGTTTGGATCTAATTTCAATATATTAAATACCTTAATGATTAATTCTACGTTTTTCCTTTTACTTATTCTTCCAACATAAAGAAGTACTCGATTGTTAGCCATAGTTTGTAATATAATTTCAGTTTGGATATTTATTGTTACATCATCAGAAAAAGCACTTATATCTAATCCAACTCCGACTACACTTGTTTTTTTTAACCCTTTATCATTCAAAAAGTCTTGAGACATTTTAGTTTTGCAAAAAATATGTTTAACTTTTCTATTTAATAAATTCAAGAATAATTTATCATATATTTTTTCAGTTATTGGAATTTTAAATAAATTATAGTAAGGTCCGTTGTATAAATAAACATTTGGATGTATATTACTAATAATGACAGACATTATTTGACTATATTCAGAAATAATAATAGCATCATATTCCATTAAAAAATCTTTTTTTATTATTTGCGGATAAATTCCACTTCGTAATAATCGTATACCTTTTCTCCAAAAAATGTTTATCATATTTCCATTATGTTCAATTATTTGATCAAAATTTTTGTTTTGGTGATAGAATAGAACATCGCAAACTACTCCCACTTCTGCAAAAGCACTAGCAAGACCAATCTCTTGGATATTATACTTATCTAAATCTATTTGATAAGGACCACTCCGTATATATAGGACTTTTTTCATTTCTTCTCCTTAAATTCAAGTGATTTAGAACTTGATTCTTTTATATTAATATTAGTTAAGAACTCTACTACGGATTTGCTTATTCTTTTTATCTATTACTAGACTTCTTTGAGGAATACTTTTTGTAATAACAGCACCCGCAGCAATCACTGAACCTTTTCCGATAGTAACTCCATCGAGAATAATAACATTACTCCCAATCCAACAATCATCTTCAATTGTGATACCTTCATTGCGAACCCCTTGGCTTTTTATTGTACTATTATTATCCGAAAAAACATGATTCTCTGCAAATAAACTACACTTGGGTCCAAGCATTACATTTTCTCCGATAGTAATTTTTCCAGAACAACCAATATATCCATGAGGACCAATAGAACTATTTTTTCCGATATAAACACCTCGCCCTAAATCTTTTCCATAATAACTAGAGGGGCGAATCATAGTACCTCTGCTGATTGTAACATTATCCTCCAAAATTATACCATCTCTAGAAAGCCCATGTACCTCAACATAGTCTTCCAGTTTAACATTTTTCCCCATAAATATGTTCTTTGCATGAGAAATTCGTACATTTTTTCCTATAAATACAAAACCACTAACTTTCCCCAAAAAAACACTTTTTAGAATACCACGAAAAAGTTTCATAGAGATATTTTTTATTATGATTACTTTATCATAATATCTAATTTGTTTGTGAAACCACATTTAATCCTCACATCCCATTTATTTACGAACTAACTTGTTATATTCTCGTGAATAATTATCAATATATGCTTCCAAAGAAAATTTTTCTAATAGTCTCTCTCTTGAATTCTTTCCCATATTATTTCGTAATTTATCATTTATTAGTAAGATTTCAATCTTTTCTGCAAGATCATTAATATCACCAACTTCAGCCAATAAACCATTTGAATGATCATTTACCATTTCGCAAACTCCACCATGTCTATATCCCACGATTGGCTTTCCTGATGCCATAGATTCTAAAACAACTGTAGGAAGTGGATCAGGGTTAGTACTAGGCAAAACAAAAATATCAAATAAATTGTAAAAAGCTTCACTGTCAGTTCTATAACCCTTATTGATAATTCTTTCTTTAAACTTTGATTTTTTTATATCGCTTGCTAATTTATCTTCTCTCCACTCTTCTCCTTCAAATGCTGAACCGATAAAAACAGTGTAAACATTTGGATATTTTTCCATAACTATATTAGCAGCTTTAAGAAAATCTCCCTGTCCTTTCCAGCTATTCACTCTACCTGTCATACCGATTATTGTTGATTCTTTGGGTATACCAAACTCTTCATACAGATAATCGTAATTCTTTTGAGGTTTAAATCTGGTACTATCTACGCCATTATAAATAACTTTTATATCATTATCTTTAAAATATCCAGACGATAACAAGTGTCTTTTTACTGCCATAGAATCAGTAATAGTAATACTTGAAAACTTAGAAATACACTTACTTGTCATTTTAAACATGAAATTGGGTGTAACAATAATCTCGTGTATACTCCATAATAAAGGCACTTTTAATTTTCTGCTCACATAACACCCTTCCATAGTAGCAGCTGTATTTGCATGAACAATATCTACATTATTTTGTTTCGCCTTATTTGTTATAATTTTTGAATACTTCAAAAAATCTGCGCAATATTTTAATACACCTACAGGATTAAAATATTTCCTCCTCATAATCGGATATGGAACAACTTCTACATGAATATTTTCCTTCTCTAACGCCTCTAATAAAACACCTTGCGAAGGCAAAATTACATAAGGTTTAAATTTTTTTTTATCTAAGTGCTTCAACAGATCCAATAGAACTTTATCCGCTCCATACATCTCTGCCCCGGCATGCAAAAAAAGTATATTAATCATTTATTTCTCCTCTAGATTAAGACCATTAATTTTTAAATTCCATAATATTCACTCATAAAATCAGATGTTTTTAAAACTCCTTCATTAAGAGTTAATCCTTTTAATAATCCAAAATTGCGTTCATATCTCGTCATATCTAAAAAATTAATTGGCACATCAACTTTTCTGCCTGGAATATATGAAACATTCAAAGATTTATTTAAACATGATTCAATTGTTTTTATAACTTGATTAATACTTGTTCCATATCCACTTCCGAGATTATATAGTTTATCTTTATGTTCTCCAAAAGTAATTTTTATCATAGCAGTAATAGCATCTTCTATATAGATAAAGTCTCTAATGATAGAACCGTCACCATAGACAACTATTTCCTCATCTTTAAGAGCCTTATATACAAATGTTGTAACTACTCCTAATAAGCCATTGGGCCTTTGATAAGGGCCATAAGGATTAGCCATTCTAATTATTCTGTAATCTAGACCGTACATTTCATAGTAGAGATACAACAATTTTTCAATTGTTAATTTTTGTACACCATAAGATGTGATAGGGTTAGTTTCCATAGTTTCAGATAGCGGACAATTTGATGATTTACCATACACTGTTCCCCCGGAAGAAATAAAAACAATTTTTTTAGTTCCAGTTTTAACGCATGCATCTAATAATTTTGCAGTCATTAAAACGTTGGCATCTAATTCTTCAAGAATATGTTGGTTTGATGTAGTTGGAACTGTAGTACTAACTAGATGATAGATTATTTCATGATCATTAATTAATTTTTCAAAATCAGTATTTGAGTTTAATTGCGACTCTTTAAAAATAACATTCCCTTTTTTCAAATGAAAAAACTCTTTCTTTGCATCCACCACAGTTATTCTATCTCTTGAATTTCGAGCAAGACTTTCAGCTAGATTGGTACCTAAAAATCCTGCTCCGCCTAATAATAGTATATTCATTCATTAATCCCCTACAAAGTTGGTTTAAGTATTTGTTAATTTTGTGAAAACTTTTTCATATTGATCACTAATTATTTCCCAAGTATAAAAATTTGATACTCTATTTTTTGCTTTGCGTCCCAAATCAATGATTTCTTCATCACCTAATCTCTCTACTTCATTTATTAGTTCTGATAAAGATCCTTCTTCTTTTTTCCAGTATAATGCACAATCTTCTGCAACTTCCCTATTAAATCCAACTTCAACAAGCAAATTTAGATTGGTACTGCCTAATGCTTCTATAAGTGAGGGATTTGTCCCACCAACAGTATGTCCATGGAGGTAAGCAAAAGCATTCTCTCGAATTTTTTTTAATAATTGTTGATCATAAAGAGTTCCAACAAATTGAATTCTTTTATCATTCTTAAAATGAAGTTTTTGTTCTAATTGATTTAGAAATTTCTCATTTGCAGTAGTAATAATAGCAAGCTTCTTATTTGAATTTGAAATCATAAACTCTCTAATCATCTCTTCAAAAGAATTCTCTGGTACAAATCTTCCAACCACAAGATAATAATCTTTAACAGTTAAATTTTTTTCTTTATACCAATTAATTAACTTAAAATCATTTGAATCCAATTTACTTAGCGACAAGTCAGCCCCGTAAGCTATATAAGTTGTCTTCGGATTCGCTTTTTTTATCCCTTTTCCATCATAATTCTCATGTATATATTTTTCGATATTAATGGAATCACAAATAACCAGGTCAGAAAACTTAACCATTCTTTTTTCCGAAAACTTCCAATACCTACGTATTGGAAGAGACCATTTTTCACGCATCCACTCATGACCATCTGGATTCAAGAAAAGTTGACCACCAAGTTCATGGATTTTTTTATAAAAATAGCCAATAAAAGGTCCCACTCGACAAGCTAAAATGTACACAATAGGTTTTTCGATGTTGTGCTTATCAATATATTGACAGCAATTTGATAAAGCTTTCAAGTCATAATATATTGCTTGAGCGGACCCAATATTAGGTATTTTTATTTTGAAACATCTTGCGTTGTGATATAGAAATTCTGATGAAGAGATCTTTGTGACCCCATTAAGTTTGCTTTCGTCCATACTTCCGTCACCATTACCTTTACAATAAACAAAATAGTTAATTTTGCTATTATTTTGATGATATTCAGTTAACTTATCAACAAACGTTTCGTATCCCCCATATGCACCTAAACTTTTTGCACCAATAATAAAAACATTTTGTGCACCCTGATCATGTTTCATAATAAAACTCCTAATCTATATGATTTTTTCCAAATGCAAAAGTTTAATTATTTAGGCTTTCCTGATAATACGAGAAATACCATTCGGCAAATTTTTTCAAACCTTCTCTTAAACTTGTCTGAGGTCGATAATCAAAGTTACTCTCAAAGTCTGACATATCAGCATAAGTAACTGCTACATCACCAGGTTGCATAGGCACAAGATCCATATAGTTATTTAATTCAAAATCTTTATCTATAACTCCTGCCAAAATCAGTTCCTCTGATAAAATGTTTACAAAATCCATTAGATTTACAGGTTCATGATTTCCTATGTTATATAGTGAATAAGGAGGTATTGGTAACCCATCTTTGCCTAAATTTTTCTTGGGAGGGGCTGAGATTACACGAAATACTCCTTCAATAATATCGTCTATATAGGTAAAGTCTCTCTGACAATCCCCATAGTTAAAAATTTTAATTCTATTCTTATTGATAAGATTATTTGTAAAATTGAAATATGCCATATCAGGTCTACCAGCTGGACCATAAACAGTAAAAAATCTTAGACCAGTTACTGGAATATTATAAAGTTTTGAGTATGAATGTGCCATTAACTCATTAGACTTTTTTGTAGCCGCATAAAGACTGACTGGACTATCTGCTTTATCCTTTACGCTATAGGGTACTTTATTGTTCAACCCGTAAACACTTGAGGAACTAGCAAATATTAAATGCTTAATGTTTTCTGCATATTCCCTACAACTTTCTAAAATATTTTGAAAACCAAGTATATTCGATTCGATATAAACATTTGGGTTAGTTATTGAATAGCGAACACCTGCTTGAGCAGCGAGATTAACAACCACAGTTGGTTTCCATTTCTCGAAAGCATAGCTTACAATTTCTTTATCTGCTATATTTCCTTTTACAAAAACAAAATTATTGTATTTTTTCAAGTTAGCTAATCGATATTCTTTTAGCGACACGTCATAATAATCGTTCAAATTATCTATACCAACTATAATACAATCCTCATATTCTTTTAAAAGGCGTTCAACAAGATTTGAACCAATAAATCCAGCGGCTCCCGTAATTAAAATCGATTTTCTCATATAATTCTTCCTCTACTAATTTTAAATTTCCAAAATTGATCGTGCAGGATTTCCAGCATAAATCATTTTATCTGGAACATCTTTATTTACAAATGAATTTGCTCCTATAACAGAATATTCCCCGATACAAATTCCACCTGCAACTACAGAATTCGTATAGATAGTGGCCTTTTTTTTTATATAGGGATAATAATTATTTAGCTCATCTTCGTGAATAACTATAGTGCCATTTGAAGCACCGATAGTCACACCTTGGTAGATAACTACTTCATCTTCAATTACTACTCCTCTTCCTATAACAATATTTTGAGGATGAGGAAACTTCACAGAAGGAGATATTATAGCACCTGAAGAAATAGAAATTGACCACTTTTTTAGTCTTCTGATACAAATACTTTTCACTAAAACATTTTTTGTAGACCCATATAGCCAAATTAATCTTCTGGGATTTATAAAAGGTATCAGTAATATAAAAAGAAAATATTTTATATGGTATTTCATTATTTACCTCTCCTTGGATAGTTTTAAAATCCATTCACTTCTATTTTTAACGTGAACTAGATAACATTTATATAAAACTACCTATTTAATTTGTTTCTAATTTGATTAATTTCATATTTGATCCAGTTTTTATAAAGAAAACATACACTCGAAGAAGAAATAAAAAAGACAATGAACTGAATCCAGAGATTTCTCGTAAGTACAATTAAAGATACTAACAAAAACAGTAACGAATTAATAATCATTTTTTTCCAGTCAATTTCATATCTATTAATGGATCTGCCATAAAAATATCTTGTAAAGAACAAAACACTAGATCCCAAAATTTGACTGATAATAATACCCCACAGTCCAAAAAGATGTCCTAAAGCGACTGCACCCAGTATATTTACAAATCCAGAAAGTAATGTTGTCAGGAAAATTCTTGAGGTTTTATTGAATACAGAAAAAACATTACCTATAAGAGTTGAGGCGTTATTCATTAAAGTTGAGTACATAAGAATAGGTACCAAGACAAGAGATTTAGAAAAATCATTGTTGGTTACCGTATGAAAATATATGCCTATTAATGGGAGAAATATAAACGCAGCTCGAAAAAAAATATTGGTGACATCTACAATATTTTTCTCAAAACGTTTTGTCCAGTTTTCTGCCCCCGCAGTTTCTACAGCATCTTCTATCATTGTCATATTTACGATAGATGAAATTTGCAAAATAATGGTTGAAAATTTCATCGCAAAAGCGTAGATACCATTCTCTGTAGACCCGATCGTTGTGTTAATATAAAATCTAGAAAAACTTGATGTAAACCAACCAAATACTAAATTCAAAATTAGAGGCATAGAATAAGTTAGTAATATGATAGCTTGTTTTCTAGAAAAATTCCGGAAAGATATATAATTATATAGTTTAGATCCCAAAAATAAACTTAGGGCATTGCAAATATTTGCAGCTATTGTGGATAATAACATTCCCATTAAACCAAAATCTTTCCAAATCACAAATACCAGTATTCCCAATAAATTTATAAAGGAAGAAATAACGCCAGAGAATGCAAACACTGCTGTATTTCTAGTAGCTCTTGTCATATAACCTAATAGTGTAATAATTGGCATGAAAATAATCATTAATACATACAGAAAGCTTATAATATTAGTGCCGTATATATTAAAATACATCCCTAGCATTATTATAAAAGCGATACTTAAAGTTCCACAAGAAATAAAAGCTGCTGTAGAAATAATTTGATTTAATTCTTTTTTCTCTGCTTTTAGTCCAAATCTAAGTACTGCTTCCCAAATAGCAAGAGCAATAACTGGTTGAAGCAATCCAGCAATTGTTTGTTGAAAATCATATTCCCCTAACTGACTCGCACTTAGATATGTTGCATATATTGGTATAATGATAAACCCAAAAATTTTCGACGAAAAATTTCCTGCTAAATAAATAAGTGTTTTTTTTACCAAATTATCAGTCTTATGTTCCAACGAAATGCCTCCATACACTATACTTCCTATATTTGAAATACATAATCTTAAAAAGCCCCATTCGGTTTAAAGATCACGTTTATAGTCTTCACTATGATGCTTAAATCAGTTAAGAAGCTACATGTTTTGATATACTTTAAATCTAAGTAGACCATCTCATTAAATCCAACATGATTTCTACCACTCACTTGCCAGAATCCCGTGCAACCAGGTTTAATCAACAATCGCTGACGATCATAATCCGTATAATCTAAAACCTCTCTTGGCAACGGTGGTCTTGGTCCGACTAAACTCATTTCTCCTTTTAGTACATTCAAAAGTTGTGGTAATTCATCAATACTAGTTTTACGAATGAATTTTCCTATCTTAGTGATTCTAGGATCATCTTTCATTTTAAACATAGCACCTTCTACTTCATTATGTTGTAGTAGCATCTCTAATTTTTCTTCAGCATCCACACACATAGAGCGAAACTTGTACATCTTAAATAATTTTCCATTTTTTCCCACACGTTCCTGCGAAAAAAAAACGGGTCCTTCTGGTTCTTCTTTTTTTATTTTATAAGCAATAACTAAAAAAAGAGGTGATAAAAGCATCATACCGACAATACTACCAATGATATCAATGATTCTTTTTATGAAAAAGTATAAATATTTTGATTCAACGTCATCTTTGCAAAGGTAGATTTGATGTTTACCTTTTCTTATTACTTTCCCCTCATTAAGGTTAGATGCATCCAACTCATCCATTATTTTACCCCCTAAAATAATCCAAACTTTTTCTTTTTTATTATTGCGTATTCCGGATACTCAATTTGATCTCCATTTATCAAATCTTTTGCTACTTGTTTCATTAAAGCAACTTTGCTTTTATCAAAATCTTTTGCGATTTGCTCATAGGTTTCTTTCATATAAAAAGAACGTTTCTTGACTCCGTGAGCATCGGAAGCTACCATCTGTACCAAATTGTGCTCAACCATTATTTTAGATGTTCTTTGAATGTCTTTCCCAAAGACACCCACATAACTGGGAGCGGTCAGTTGTGCCAAACATCCCATTTCTAAAAACGGGATCAGGTTGTTTGGATCTTTTCTGAAATAAGCATTTCTTTCTGGATGTACGATAACTGGAATTTTACCAAGGCTGTTCAACTCAAAAAAGACTTGTTCGGAATAAGTTGGTACTTCCATTGTAGGAAACTCTATCAAAATATACGTATCGTAAAGATCCGTAAATAGAATATTACCGTTACGAATATCCTCAATTAAATCTCCCGTTATCCTAACCTCCTGCCCCTCAAGTACAGTCAAAGGCAAGTTCCGCGCATCCAATTCTTCTTGTAAATAAGTAACGAGAGAAATGACCTCAGACTTTGGATTGCGGTATTTTCCATTATTATGATGCGGGGTACAAAGGATATGCGTGATTCCTTGGCTAATCGCTTTTTCGGCCATAGCGATGCTCGCACTGATGTCTTCGGCCCCATCATCAATTCCTGGTAAAATGTGGCAATGTAAATCAATCATTTCTCTCGTCTCCTTTAAACTATTTAATTTCCATAATAATAGTAGTAACCTGAATCTTTCGAATGTTCGGCACCGTTATAAACGACACCAACAATTCTTGCTTGAACCATATTTAAAAGATCTCTCGCCTTTGTTAAGGATTCTTTACGAGCAACGTTTTCTCGAACCACTAAGATCGTCCCATCTGCTTTAGATGCCATAATTTGTGCATCGGTAACTGCTACAACTGGTGGCATATCAAAGATAACCACGTCGTAAAGATTTTTCGCTTCTTCGATTACTTGGTTCATTCGTGCTGACCCAAGTAGCTCGGATGGATTTGGTGGTTTTGGTCCGCTGGTTAAGACAGACAAATTATCGATCACCGTTTTTTGAGCCGCTTCGAGGACGCTCGTTGAGGTACTTAATACGGTACTCAATCCACTCGCATTGTTTAAGCTAAATGTCTTGTATACAGTAGGCTTCCGCATATCCGCATCAACTAACAATACCCGTTGTCCTGATTTTGCAAAAACAACCGCTAGATTAGCTGAAGTTGTCGATTTGCCTTCCCCTGGACCAGAAGAAGTAACAACAATGGTCTTAATTTGTTTATCTGCTGAAGATGCAAATTGAATGTTTGTACGAATCGTACGATATTGCTCTGAGATTGGCGAAGAAGGATCAATTAGCGTGATCAAACTTACTGCATGTGTCTGTGTCCCAGTACGTTCTTGTTTTTTTGCCATCATTGTTCCCTCCTAGACCCGACTACGACTTCGGCGTGATTCTGCCGTTTTGTCGCCTTGCGGTTTCTTAATAAATGGTGCACTTGGTTTTTTCTGAATGGTTGCAGCTAATTCTTTTGGTGACATTTGCGGAACAGTACCTAATACAGTGAAGCCTAATGTTTCGGTTACAAATTTATCATCTTTGACAGTTCGATCTAGTAGCTCCAATAAGAAGGCTAAACCGACACCGACCATGATACCTAATACCAGACCAATGGCTAAATTTAGTTTGTTATTAGGTGAAACTGGTGTAGTGCTAGCTACCGCACTTGAAATGATTGAGATTTTATCAACATTCATGACATCTTGGGCATTTTCTTGAAAGACTAATGCAGTCGTGTTGGCAATATTTTGTGCTGACACTGCATTGGTACTGGTTGCCTGAATGGAAAACATTTGTGAGTTCTGTGATTGGTTGATTGAAATGGACTCCTTCAATTGTCCTACAGTCAAATCAAGATTATTTTCAGACTCCAGACGATCTTTTACTTGTGTCATAACTAGATCACTGACGATCATATCCTTATAGGTGTTGATCATTTGCAGGTTTGTATTCACATCGTTGGCATTGGTAGTTTCGGATTGAGGCAATGTCACAATCAACTGGGCTTGTGAACTGTATTTTGGTGTAATGACAAAGAAGGTAAATATCCCTGCTAAAGCTAAACCAGCAAACATTGAAATAAAAATAGCAGCTAAGTGTTTCCGTAGAATTGCGAATATTTCTTTCAAGCTAATTGTTTCTTCCATCTTTTCTCCACTTTCCTATTCATTCTCTAGATTTAGTTGAGCTTTCAACTCTTTTTGAACTCTTGCTAGTTCCTCATCACTCACACGCTGATACGAGATACCATCTTGCATGAATCCTTCACCTTGAAGCTGGTCTTGTTTGATCGTTTGAAACGCACTGCGATAATTCATTGCCAATGTCCGCATATCATCAAAACTCATATCAGTTTTCATATTGTTCTCAACTGCATTCAAGATAGTCTGATATTGACTAACCCCATCTAGACTAAGAACTTTCTTTACGATTGCTTCAACCATCTTACGTTGTCGGTCTTGTCGCCCATAGTCTCCATTGGGATCATCATATCTCATTCTTGAATAAGCGAGTGCTTGTTCTCCGTTTAATTTTGTACGACCAATTGTAAAATCAAAGCCATCTTTTGAAAAAGTCAAATCATTATCAACTTCAATACCGCCGACTGCGTCAACTAATTCTTTCAAGCCTTCCATATTAAGGGACACGTAATGATCAATTGGAATATCTAAAAACTTCTCAACCGTGTTCATAGACATGGCTGCCCCTCCAAAGGCATAGGCATGATTGATTTTATCTGTTGTTCCATGTCCTACGATATCAACATAGGTATCGCGAGCAATACTCACCACCGTCGTCTGATTGTCTTGAGGACTGATGGTCGCCACCATCATGGTATCAGAACGGCCTTGTTCGACTCTGCCTAAATCACCGGTATCGATCCCCATCAGTAAAACCGAGAAGGACTCTTGTTGGGATAGATTGACATCATTTTCACGTAGGCGATCTTCTCGATCACGCTCAACTGATTGATAGGTTTCGTTAATTGAGTTTGACACATCAAAATATAGTTTAGCAGCAACACCGATCAATCCGATGACTAACACTGCAACGATTGTAAAGATAATTAAAAAGATTTTTTTTCCTTTTGACATTTGCTTTCCTCCAGTTATCTAAAATTTCCTTCAGCACGATTCAACTTATCTAATAGTAAGACGCTGAACTCATGTCTGTTCCAGTACCGTCTCCTGTTGATGTATCGTCAGAATAACTTTCAGTTGAAGCTGAGGGAATATAACTGGTATAGCCTGTATACCCCATTTGTGCCGCAATTGAATTAGCGGATTCTGTAAAAGAATCTTTGAGTACTTGATTTCGCACTTGATTGATGCTATCAATCAGAGCTAAATAGCCATCCAAAGTCACTTCGCTAGTTACAACATTTTCTTGCAGCATAGCATTCAAGCTGGCTTGAATTTGAGTAATGCGATCCAATTGAGCGGTCGCAAACTCTAAATAAGCAGAAACAAGGTCTTTCCATGGACCATCTTCAAGAAAATTTAAATCCTCACGTACATTCCCTAAGTCCGTTTCTTTTAAATCCTCTTTAATAGTGACATTGTTCTCAGCAGCTTGCCAATTCGAAACACCTTCAGTAAACAACGCTGCTGTCTTAGCTTGTACTTTCACTTTTGCCTCGATCTCTTTTAGTTGATCATCCAGCGCTTGTTTCTTTTCTTGAATCTCAACAGATTCGCTCGGCAATGCGCTCTCTTCGATTCCGTAATCATCTGCAGATACTTTTACTGCTGATAGTTTCGCGACAGTTTTCAAAACCTCTTCTTCGCTAAGATCACTTCGTAAAAACGTTTGCTCTTCGTTGCTGTACATACCAGCAATTTCTCCGGACAGTTCATTTAAGCGCTCTCGCTCGCTTGCAATCGCTGTCTGTGCGTATTCGACTCGTTGCTGATATTGTCTTTGGTTATTTTGTCGGTAACCTATCAAACATATTGCGATGGCTCCGATTCCCACAGCTAACACAGTCAAAGTCTTTATTAACGGCTTTCCCATGAACACACTCCCTAATTCAATTGTGCTTGTTTAAGCATTCTGCCTTCGTCTCACATAATAAAGGCAATTCTAGTTTATTATAAGAGAAATGTATCATTAAATAAAGGAAATTCCTGTTTTTTCTTTTTTAAGGTATATTTTTCATCAATAAAAGGCTTATTTAATGGCAAATATCAGTTATTTTAAATATACATAAATAACGTGTAGCATACTTGACAGTTTTTTTAAACCCTCATTTTAAATAATAAATAATTCAGTGATAATCGTTATTCTCATCGTCTTTGAGAGTTGTCACATCATAGAAAAATAACCTCGAGTGATTATATTCATTCATTTTCTCAACATCTTTTCATTATAAATAGAAAACATGAGAATTTCAGAAAGAAAAGTTAAATACTTTTGTTGTTATTATAAATCGGTTTGGCAAAATTGGATAATTTTCTTGGGGCACTTAGGGTTTCCTTCGCGGTTACTATTTATTTACACCAATCGTTCCTGTAAAAATTATAAGTTATCTTCCGTAAAGTGACTTTCCTCTTCACTTCCGTCCCCTTTCATCTTCTATTGGTTCCCCCGAAACATAATTAATCATTCAACTTTTATTTTTACGCCAAAAAGTTATTTCCTTGACACCTCTTTTGCTATTTAATTTCAATTTATTTTATTTTAGATGCTGAAAAAACGTGTTTCTACCTATATATATGCCGAACGACAGTTGATTTATAGAAAATGCACAAAATCTTGCACAGGAACAGGTATAGATTTCACCAACCGATGAAATACGTGATTTGTTTTTTCTTCCCTATCTTCATTAAGATGAATAAGTAAGATTTGCGATTTTATTCATGAAAGGAGCCACGTCTTGAGAAATTTTCAAATTAATTTTATTACCAACACTGCAACGATTCGATGGCTGAAAATTTTGATGGCATTCGAGAAAAATTATCAATGTTCGACTCAAGGTTTGGCAAAGATTTCAGGAAGTACCACGCGAACAATCGTTACGGACGTGACGGATCTAAAAGAGTATTTTGGCGACTGTTTATCGATCGACTCTTCTCACAAGGGGTATATTTTTTCAATCAAACATTCCGCTGTGTATTTAACGAAAAAACGTGCGCTGATTGCCGATGAGATTTTGTTCCATATCATCGAAAGTATTTTCCACAACGATCTTTATAGCTCATCAGAATGGGCCGAGAAGTACCATATATCAGAAAGCACTGTTCTTCGCTATTTGCGGAAAGTACAACCTATTTTTTCTTTCTATCGTTTGGAGATCCAAACCAATCCTATTTGCTTTATTGGTGAGGAAATCAATATTCGTAAGTTTTTCCATGATTTCTATTATGAATCGGAGATTACTGCTCATACGATTTTTCCACCGATCGCCATCCAAAATATCACTGCCAGTGCTTTTTCAAGATGTTACCAACTTGACCAGCATGCTTGTTCATTTGGTGAATTCAATTATTACTTGTATATCACCTTTGAGCGCCATTGTGCAGGTCAACGTATCGAGTTGCCTAAGCAAATTAAAAAAATATTTGAACAGTATAATGATTTTCGGCTATTTTCTGAAATCAATGAGACTGTGAGTGAGCAATACCAAAAAGAGCTTCCCTATGAGGAAGTCCTTTATTTGTTCTTACTAGTGAAAACCCGTCGCTCAATCAGCAATTTAGCGATCGAGCAGACCTTTTGTAGAGAGTATAATCATTGGCCTGAAATCAAGCAGCTTGCGGCAACCTTTGTCAAGGATTGCTTGCCAGATACACAAGATAGCGCTCGTGACCGACTCTTAGTGGAGTCCTTTTTTACGGTAGCAAAAATCAAGCAATTATTATCCCCCTTATTAAATCATATGATTTCTGATACCGTTCAATTTGTCGAAGAGGCATATACGGATGATTACCATCTATTTAAAAACTATCTGTTGACGCAACCATTAGCCAGAGAAATTTGGGACAGTAACACACTGGAACACTTAGGAACGAGTCTTACGATGTATGTTACTTCTATTAAATCTTTGTACTGGCAAGCAAAGAAAAATATCGCTTTTTTATTCGAAGGCCCCTTTTATTTATGCCAATTATTAAAATGCAAATCTGTTCGTTATTTGCGCAGCTCTCGGACCTTTTATTTTCCGGACTCCAATGAATTGTCCGCAGGCTATTTGGAAAAAAATCAAATTGATTTGATCGTTACCAACTATACGGAATATATTACCGAATATGCCCAAGACATTGATTATTTGCTATTCAAAACCTTTCCCGATGAGCACGACTGGGAAGCATTAGAAGAGAAATTGAATGCCAATTTCAATCCTTGATAATCGTGCACCCTCTGTTCTCCTCCTTCTGACCAAGCTGTTCAAAAAATGCTCCTGAGAACGATCGTAAGAGCTTGTGAGCAGTTTAACAATAAATCCAGAGCGGTATCGATCGTGTCAGCACTGACGCAGCGATACGCTCTCTTCTTATGCCTTCCTCCATTAAAAGCAAAAAAAGAAGCAGCCACTTCATTCAGTGAGCTGCTTCTTGCTAGTTGATTGATTAATCGAGGATCGTTACTTTTACTTGACGACGGCCCCACTGGATACATTGTGCGACGTTATCAAAGTGAACATCAATGATGTTTCCTTTGATCGCGCCACCAGTATCAAGCGCTAGTGCTACGCCATAGCCTTCAACATTGACTAAGGTTCCTAAGGGAATCACGCTTGGATCAACGGCAACTGCCATTGGATTTTTACGTAAGTCTGTACCACTTGCTGTAAAGAAACTAGAGCCAGCTTCTTTATACGAGTAAGCAGTTGATTCCATCATCAATGTCCGACCGCTGCTTGTATTGCTGTTGTTGCTATTGTTATTACTGTTGTTACTTGTATTGCTTGAGCTGTTAGTTGAGCTATTGTTACTGCTTGAAGAGCTGCTCGATGATGAGCTGCTGCTTCCAGTCGTATTGCTGCTCGATGAAGCAGACGCTTGTGATTCAGAAGCGCTTGAACGTTCGGCAGCCTGGGCTGCTTCTTTTTCAGCTTTTTCTTTCGCTGCTTGTTCCGCCGCTTCTTTGGCTGCTCGTTCTTCTGCTGCTTTTTCAGCAGCTAAGCGAGCTGTTTCAGCTTCTTTGCTGGAAGCAATTTGTGCCAAAGTTGCTTCGTTTTCTTTCAATTGGGCTTGTAGATTCGCAATTTTTGAATCCAGTGTTTTGGCTTCTGATTCTAATGCGGTTTGATTTTCTTTCAATGATTGCTGTGTTGACTGTGCTTTTTCTTCTAAAGCTTCCAGCTTTTCTTTTTCTGCTGTCAATGAATCGATCTTTTCTTTTTCCAAGTTTTGTAACATCGTCATCGCATAGGCACGATTGATAAAATCTTGGATGTTGGATGATTCTAACAGTACCGTCCAGTCTCTGGTTGCCCCGCCATTGACTTGGATGTCTTTCATACGTTCCGCAACGACTGCTTCACGCTTTTCAATTGTTTCTTGTGCAGTTTTGATTTCTGCTTTGGTTGTTGCTAATGATTCTTCATTTTCAGCGATTTGAGCTTTTAGCTCTTCTACCTCACTGTATTTCGCATTCACATCAGTCAATGCAATCTGTACTTCCGTACTGATTTCCTGACTTTGCTGCATGACGGCACTTTCTTGCTCTTGCAATGATTCAAGTGACTCAGCCTGCGCAAAGATTGGAGAAACGATTCCTGCCGCAAAGACAGCGACAACGATTGTTCGTAGTTTCTTTGCCTTCAAAAAATTCCCTCACTTCTCACTATGGTTTCCAACATATCCTATTATACAAATTCTTAAGAAGAATTTTATTGCAGGACCTTTACAATTTGTTACAAATTATCGTAAAAGTGGGTGTTTTAATCGTCTTTTTCAACTGAAATCAGTCAGAAGTGGGAAGAATCAGCATTGATAAGGGTTTATTTTTTGTAATCTAACCGTAACAAACCTATTTTTTCTTACGAATGGCTTCAATAAATCGAGACAATTCCTGACTGCTTTTTATCTGATTGATTTCTAACTTTTGAAAGTTTTTTAAGAGTCTTCTTTGATGGAAATTCAATCTCGGTAGATTTTGTTTTAAAACGCGCCATTCTTCTGGAAACGCTGCGAAGCGCCCTTGCCAATCGTTTTTATATTGCTCAATATTTTCAGCCAATTCTTTTTTGTGCTGTTCAAAGGCTTGATTGACCTGTTGCACCGCTTTCTGAAAGGCAACCAAGTTAGCTAGGGTATAGCCCATATCAAAAGAGAGAACCATTAATAAGAAAACTGGCAATAAGAATCCTACTCGAGCACTCAATGTTTGAACAATCTCCAGCATTTGCGGATGAACAAATCGAACAATCAGCACACAGCACACGCCCCAAAAAAGAGAAATCGGCAATGCCACCCGTCCATTGATATTCAATGGGACTTCTTTATAATCCCACCATGAGGCATGAAAAAAACGCTCAAGTAAATAACTTGTCACATATTCAAGCACGGTAACCAACAACGCTGCCGCAAAGAACAGTGGAATCACTTGCTCATGCAATGGCCGTAAAAAATAGACAACGCCAAGAATCCCAAAGCCGTAGATGGGTGTGATCGGACCAATAAGGAAGCCCCGATACACAAAGTGCTTGGCTTTTAGTGAGCAATAAATGGTTTCCCAAAGCCATCCGATAAATGAGTACAAGAAAAACAATAAAATGATCCGTTCAAATTGAACCATACCTCTCCGCTCCTTTTCAAACTGTTGCAATGATCTGTGCAATCGTACTTGTCATCACAATCATACCACAAATCAATCGGTCTTATTTTGAATCAGTGTAGGAGCTTATTCCTCGTTTGAACGGTCTTTTTTGTTGCTTATTGATCACCAAAAATAATTGATGGGTGCACCTGTTCTTTCAAACTATAGCCACACAGTTCTTTGTTAAAGGTAAAATGATCTTGTTCCACATTGGCAATGATCTCATCTTCGGAAAATCCGTGAAAATCGTAGTCATTGATGTAACTGCGAAGTAATACTAATTTTGCATCGATCAAGAGAACTCGTTGGATGTCCATCCAAAAAGCCATGTCTTTGTTTTTCAATATTTTTTTCAATTCTGCTTCCTGTGCTAACCAGTACGCATAGACTGATGGCATTTCACCTTTAATGGTTTCAGCAGATAATCCTTCTCTCATTTTTACTAGATACTCATTCACTGATTGATAAAACAATTTCCTTCCCCCTAGTTCCATTATTTTTAAACGTTGATCCTATGTTTCTTCTATTTCCTCGCCGCTTTGAGCTATCTTTCTCTATCCGACTGTTGCTGATGTCGCCTTTTTTGTATCGAAAGAAGCCATAGTATTTCGCAACAAAATTCTGACAATTATTCAAAACAAATAGATATATAAAAAACACACTATTATTTTATAGATATAACCGACACAATTTTTAACTTCACTATTCTTTTAATGCTTCCTTTCTTTTCTAAAGCATAGCAAAAGTCGCCCCGTATTTATAATCAACTTTTGCATCAATCTAAGAAAAAAGTGAAAATAAGCGGTAATAGTCAGTTATTTCCGCTTCATTTTTTTAAATTTACTATTTAATATTCCTTTCTTTTTTTCGATTCATGCAATAACTAAGAATATTTTATTGCGTTATTTCCTTTCCTATTATACGATTAACTAAATAATGTTGGTTATTTGAAAATAAAAAACAAAGGGGAACGTGAGAATAATGAGAAAAAGTGTTGTTTTTAGTTTATTGGGGTTCACACTTCTTTTTGCTGGCTGCACGCCAAAAGAGGAGCAACCAACTTCAGAAAGTACGGAAAATGCAAGCGCTACAAGCTTATCTATGACTTCGTCAACAGAAGTCGCCCAAGAATCTACGGTCTCTTCCAGCGAAGCGGCTTTACCGAGTTCGGAGCAAACTATCACAGGCGTGAGCGGAACAAACTATACCATCGATTTACCTAGCAATTGGCAAGAGGTACCTGATTTCACTTCATTGAATCCTGACAATGATTTCATGTTGTCCGATGCGTTAGAAACAAAATACTTAGCTGCAGTCGTTGAATCGAAACAAGATTTTGCCGATTTAGAAACTTATCTCGGATTGGTTCAAGAAAATTTGGCAACGAGCTTCGATACGACTGCCACCTTTTTACCAATTCCTGACACAAAGGCCTATTTCGTTGATTTCCCAGCGACAGTTGAAGGGCTAAATATCCACTATATTTATTATGTACTTGAAACCGAAAATAATTACGTTCAGTTGTATGGTTGGACGTTAGAAAGCTTATACGACTCTTCAAAAGAGGAACTAACAGCGATCATGAACAGCTTCAAAGAAGAATAAACAAAACATCTGTAACCATTTTGGCAAATAGCCGCAAAAATGGTTGCAGATGTTTTTTCTTTTTATCTACGGACTACAAGTCGTTGCCCTACAAGAATCAATGAGCCAGAAAGATTATTCCACTGCATCAACTGATTGACAGTCACACCATAGCGTTGCGAAATCCCCCATAGAGTGTCTCCCGAACGCACGGTATAGGTGGTGCTGTTTGATGAGGAAGCGTTCGTTTCTTGAACATACGCTGCACTTACCCAGCCACGCCCTTCAATTCGATACCAGACATTGTTACCATTGACGCTGGTTCCGGTCTTTTGCGCAACTGCGCGAAAAGAGGAGTTGTTTAACAAAGAACCAACAATTCTAGCACTGGTAGACGCATCAGAGCGAATATTCAATGTTGCGGTGGTGCGAAACTCTTTATTGATGCTTTGTTCAGAGCTATTACTTCCAGCGGTCACTTCTGTCACGTACGCAGCGCTCACCCAGCCGCGTCCTTGGATTCGATACCACACATTGTTGCCGTTGACACTCGTTCCGGTCTTTTGAGCGACTGCTCGAAATGTTGCATTGCTTGCCAAGGAGCCGACAACAGAAGCGCTAGTCGATGCGTCGGAACGGATGTTCAAGGCGGTGGTGGTGCGAAACTCTTTGTTGATGCTTTGTTCGGCACTGTTGTTATTGTTATTATTATCGTTATTGTTATTATTATCGTTGTTATTATCATTATTATTGTTGTTATCATTCCCACCCGTATTCGATGAGATCTCCGTCACGTGAGCGGCACTTACCCAACCACGTCCTTGAATTCGATACCACGTCGTATTGCCGTTCACACTGGTGCCGCTTTTTTGCGCTACTGCTTCAAATGTTGCGTTGGCAGCCAATGAACCCACGATCGAGGCGCTGGTGGAAGCATCTGAACGGATATTGAGTGCTGCATTTGTTCTGAATTGCTTATTGATCGCCTGTTCAGAATTATTATTGTTGTTATCGTTTGAACCGCCACCACTTGATGTATCGTACTGGGTCAAATTGTACGTTTCAATCAAGTTGTTTAGCTTACTTGCATAAGCCGTGTCGGTGGCATAGCGTCCTTGCAGCCATTGTGTCGCGTCACGATAAGAATTCGTATTAGACTTCCATGCCCCATGGTAGAAGAAAACACCCGGCGAAAATGAGGTGGTTCTCAAAACGTGCGCATTGTCTTGAAAAGATTCTTTTAATGAAGGGTATTTACGAAACTTCGCAATAATCGGATAGAGGTTGCCATTCCCGTCATCTTCCAAGGTTTGCATCTCTACAAATTGTCCATTGTAAGATCCCTTGATACCAAACATATTATTGGCAAGAGTAGTCAGCGTGGATTGCCCCCAACCTGATTCTAAGATCGCTTGCGCAATCATGACTGAAGCGTAGAGGTCATTTGCCCCCGCCACTTCTTGTGCCATTGGTCCTACTTGCTGAATAAATGCTTGCTGATTATTAGAACGTGCCATTGGATTGTTGTAGTTGGGCATGACCTTCGTTTCAATGGCGATCCGCTCTTCTTCTGACAGAACAGGAATGTCACGATCGATTTCTGCTTCATTCTGTTCAGAAGCATCATCTGCTGGTTCATTTTCGGGTACATCTTGAATTTCTACTACATCCGCACTTTCAGCTTCTGATGGTTCGGTACTATCTTGCGTTGCTGGTGATCCCTCGTTCACTTCTTGATCTTCTACAATGCTCACGGAATCTTGCGTCGATGTGTCTTGGGTTGACTCTGCTGTTTCAACTACTTGAACACCATTTTGGGTTTCTGCTGACTCAAGTGTATCTGCTAAGACATTCATCGGCAAAATATTCACCGTACTAACAAGTGCAGCGGTTGCCGCCGCACTTTTACGGTAAAGAAGCCCTCTTTTTTGTTTCTTCGCACGATAACGAAGCTGTTTTCTTTCTTCCATTTGTCTCTCCTTAAAACTACAGCTAGCTATTTCTTACATTCTTACTGCAAAGCTAGGTGTAAAATGAGCGGTACTGCCAACAGAAACATTTTGTCCTGGGCGTGGTGCATGAATGTATTGTCCGCCACCTAAAGCAATGGCTACATGATAGGTGCTGCCTGATGAACCCCAGAATAATAGATCTCCTGGTTGTGCTTGGCTAACGGAAATCACTGTACCTGCTGTTTCTTGTGGTACCGTCCATCCACCAATATCTCTCCCTGTTACTTGTAAAAAGACATAGCGAGTAAACCCAGAACAGTCAAAGCTGTCCGGTCCTTTGGCACCCCAAACATAGGGTTTTCCGATATGCTTATAAGCTTCTGCCACGATTGCAGCCCCATTTGTTGATGCTGGTGCAGAAGGTGCTGGCGGCGTCACGATCGGTGCAGGTGACGGAGCTGGCGTTGGTGCAGGAACTGCAGGTGCACTGTCCGCTGGCGTCTCTGGTGCTGCAGGTGTCACTGGTGTTTCTGGCTCTTGAATTTCTGGTGTATCTACTGGTGCTTCTTCTGGAGCCTCTGGTGTTTCAACTGGTTCAGATTCTTGCGTTTCCTCTGGCTGCGTTTCTGCTGGTGCTTCTGGCTCTTCCACTGGCGTTGGGCTCTCTGCTTCTGCGTCAGATTCGGTGCCCTCTGCTTGAACAGCCGCTTCATTCAAGGCTGCTGCTTCTGCTGCAGCTTGTTCTGCCTGCTGTTGCGCCGCTTGTTCCGCTTGGGCTTGTAAAGCAGCAACACGGGCAGCTTCTTCACGAATTCTTGCTTGCTCCGCTTCATAGGCTTCTTTTTCTGCACGCAGCTGTTCTTTTTCTTCTTCTTTCGTTGCTTCTTCGTAGGCTAAATTACTAACTAAGACATTTAATTCTGCTTGGCTTGCTTCCAAGACACCTTTTTGTGCTTCCAGATGGCTCTGTGCTGCTTGCAATTCTGCCACTTTTTCTTGTGATTCCGCACGCTTTTGTTCAACTGCTTGTTGGTCGGCTTTTTGCTGTTCGATCACTTCATTATTTGCTCGAATGATCGTCGTCATGGCATGTACCCGACCCACTAGATCACTGACAGAATCAGCTTCTAGTACGGCTGTTAAAAAATTGTCGCCTTTCCCATTGACTTGTGTTTCTCTGGCTTGTTTTTCAATGTTTTCTGAGCGTTTGGCGATGCGCTCTTCTAACTGACTGATTTCCTGATCCAATCCTTCGATCGCTTGCAACAAATCACTTTGCTGCGCTAAAATGATTGCTGCTTCTTGATTTAATGAATCAATTTCTGCAGACAATCCATCAATTTCCCCTTGTACGCTTTGACGTTGCTGTCTCAAATGATCAATTTCGTTATTTTTTTGTTCGATCAATTGATCGTGATTCGTAGCAAAAACGGTCACAGGTCCGCCGAATGATGACAATACAATGCCGCACATACACACTGTTGCAAAGATTTTCTTCTTCATCTGATCCTCCAAATTAAATTTTAAAACTTTTTTTTCATTTATTTGACCATTTTCATTTTACCATAGTTCAGTAGCAAACCCAATCCGTAAGCGATTTACATTTTAGTTACATAAATAAGATCTGTTTTTTTATTACATGTTCCCCACTACTATCCCACCAACACGCCGAGTGAATCCCTATGTATCAACTGTTCAAGAAAATTTCATAGAAAAAGTCCTTTTTCTTAAGAAAAAATAAATAATGTTGTAGATTTCACTTTTATTACATTAATTTTCTGCAAAATATGCTTGATTCACAAAGTTATAAACAGACGAAAAAAGCTCCTTCCTAGTGTTAACTAGAAAAGAGCGAGTTTTTTTGTCTTAGTTATTCGCGATAAGGGAGTAGTTGTCTCATTACAGCGATTTGGTCATCAATGGTCTGTTCTGTGATGTGACCGGTCAGAGCCAAAATCCCCAATCCTTCAATCACGAACATATAGTTTTCTGCAATCACTGCCAAGTTTTCATCTTTTAACACGCCTTGCTGAACGCCAACTTGAAAGATCTCATGGATCGTCCGTTTCGTCTCAGAAAGTTGTGCTTGCTGCAGGGAACTGGAGGCTTCGGTTTTATGCGTATAGTAATACTCGTAGACGGCTCGCAGCATACCGTCAGAAATGCTGTGGAGTAGACGCTTGCGATGGTCGGAAAAATATTTGTTTAAAATCGTTTCAAAGGGTACTTGCTCCATGATCATCTCTCGTACATCATCAAATTTACGTTTGGAACGCTGCTCTAACACTGCCAAAAAAATCTCATCCACCGAACGAAAATATAAATAAATGCCACCACGACTAATGCCACACTCTTCGATAATGTCCTTCATTGTCGCATCGATCAAGCCTTTCTTACTAAAGACGACTTTGGCACTTTCAAGAATCAAATCACGCTTTTGTTGTTTTTTCTTTTCCGCTGTAGTCAATTCGCTCTGTTGCTTCTTTGCCATTTTTTTGGCTCCTTTCATCACATTATGAATGACACTCGTGTCATTTTGTTGTATAATCAACCTAACTTAAAAATGACACGAGTGTCATTATAAAAAAGGAGTTTTTACAATGAATACAAAAAGCAAAACCTATCGCCTTGTCATTCGTGCCATTTTGACTGCTATTATTATTTTACAAACGATGGTACCTTTCCTTGGATTTATTCCGATCGGTATCACTAGTTTAACGATCATCCATATCACGGTGATCGTCGCTGCCATCGTTTTAGGGACAAAAGACGGGATGTTCATCGGCTTAGTCTGGGGGATTTTTACCATGATCCGTGCGTTTACCTCTCCGACAACGCCCTTAGACATTGCTGTTTTCACCAACCCAATCATCTCGGTGGTTCCCCGTGTGTTGGTTGGCTTAGTGGCTGGTCTCTTGTTTACGATCATTTACAAAAAGACCAAAAAAGTCGTCGCTGCTTCGATTGTTGCAGCAATCTTTGGGACCATCACCAATACAGTTTTGGTCTTGACGTTAATGGGAACCTTATATACTAGCTTAGTTGCCACTACCTATGGTGTCGATGCTTCGGCTTTATTCGTGACCCTCGGTGGAATTGCTGTAACGAATGGAATCTCTGAGGTGATCACAGCTGCGATTTTAACACCCATTCTAGTAAAAGCCTTATTTGCAGCAACCAGCTTACGTCCAGAAAATCGTTAGTCCCTTCTCTTATCCTATCATTTTTTTCACGTTCTGAGTACTCTTTGTCCAAACATTAAAAGCCCCCGATCGAAGAAAGCTTCTATTGGATAGAAAAGCTTTCTTCGATCGGGGGACTTCTTCTTTCATTGGTTAAAAAAAGGTGGACAGCAAGGCAAGGATCGCTAGACCGCCTTGGGTCAAAATAATTTTCTTGTCGCTAGTCACACTGCCATATGCAGCTACTAAGATAATGTAGATCAACAGCAAGCGACTGATTTCCAATGGCGCTGAAGCAAAGGTAATACTATACAGTAACCCCAAACCAATCAGCCCATTGTAAACTCCTTGATTTTTGAACAAGGTCACAACAATCGGTCGCTCAAGTTCTGTCTTCGTCACGTTGAAGACTCGCGCTGTTGCTTTGGACGTAGTGGCAAATGTTTCTAAATAGAGAATATAGAAAAACTCTAAGGCAACCAGTACAATCAAAACCGTCGATAAAATCGTCATCCTTATTCTCCTTGATGAGCGACAACGATCTCGCTCGGTTTGGCTGCAAAGTCAGGCATTTGTTGGAATAATTGTTGCAGCAGCGGGTTTTGATTGTGGGCGGTGATCGCTTCTTGATTCGCCCATTTTTCGACCATGACAAACCGATTGTTCTCTTCCAATGATTCATAGAGATGATAGCCGTGGCAGCCTTCCTCAGCTCTCGCCGATGCTAATAATGGCGTAACAGCGGCTAAAAAATCTGCCCGCTTTTCTTCTTTGATGTAAAACGTTGCATTAATGATTTCCATCGTTTTCCCTCCTCTTATAGAAATGTCGTAATTTTTTCTGCGTCTAACCGAACGGATTCATAGCCTAATTCTTTGGCTTTTCCGACTGAAAGGATCATGACAGGAACATAACGTTCTTTGTCTAAGCCAAAAGCTTCGGCTAATTGATCTGCTTCAAAGCCGCCGATTGGGTTGGTTTCATAGCCATGCGCCCGCGCAACTAACATAAATTGCATGGCAGCTAAACTAGCGTCGATCTTCACCACATCATTCATTTGTTCTTTTGTAAGATTTTCGTAATGAGGAATGATCGCTGCTAATTGTTGGTCACGTACTTCTGCTGGCATTTTGCCTTCTGCTACTGCTTTGTTATAGATTTCTTCTCCTAGTTCATGACAAAGCATATCACCAAAAATCAAGACCATTGCAGAAGAGGTATCATTTTGTCGGACGTTGAAACGAATCAACGGTTTCAATTTTGCTTTTTGCTCATCGCTTTCCACAACGACAAAGCGCCAAGGCTGCATATTGACTGAGGAAGGTGCTGTCGTTGACTCTTGGATCATGGTCAACATTTCTTCATGGGGGATTTTGTAGGTTTCATCATAGACACGGACCGATTTTCGGCCAAAGGTGATCTCTGAAAAATTGTTGTTGCTGTATTCTGTCATGGGTTTTCCTTCTTTCATGGAACTAATTTCATAAGTAATGTTAGAAGCTGTGCTTCTTCTTCTTCGGTCAAATTGATGCCTAGCGACTCCTCAGAGCTGGCATGCTTTGAAGCACAACTAGCCAAATCGGCTTGTGCTTTCGGTGTCAAAGAAACAAAAATCTCGCGGTTATTGTCTTTGTTACGTTCCCGTGTCACAAATTGTTTTTCTTCGAGAATCTTCAAATGCCGCGTGACCGCTGCACTATCGATCTTCAATTCATTCTGTACTTGATTTTGGGTACAGCGTCCTTGCTCATTTAAAAACTGCAGCAACTGATAACGGGTCAGACTAAAGCCAGTCTCTTTTTCAAAGATCGCCGTTAATTCTTGATTCACGATTTTCATCCGATACAGCAATCCGCTTAGCTCACGTAAATTCATTGCATCAACCGCTCCTTTCATCATTGACTAGTCAACTGTTGACTAGTCAAGTATAAGTCATTTTCTTTTGCTTGTAAAGAGTAAGCAAAAAAAAGACCCGCAGTTAGGCGAACTTCATCAAGGATCGAATCAGAAATCCTTTTATGAAGTTGCACCATTAGGCTGCGGGTCTTCGTTACTCCAGTATTGAGTCAATACTGGAGAATTTATTTTATTTTAATTGGAAGAGTTTCTTCAAGCCCATCACGATCAGTGTAGAGATCGCAGCAGCAGCAAAGATAATGCCCCACGTGCCAGCTTGAATTGGCATCGTGTCTAATAGCTCATTCATAAACGGTACATAGACTGCTGAAAGCTGCAAGCCGACGGAAAGGAGCAAGGCTCCCATCAACGGTTTGTTTTTCAAGAGGGTTTTGTCTAAACCAAAGCCGCTGCTCTTACGAACGTTGAAAATATGCATCAATTGCGCCACTGCCATAAAGGTAAAGGTTGCTGTTTGTGCATAAAGCAACTCGTGATCCGTCAGCATCAGGAAGTTGAAGAAGCCAAACGCCACCAAACCAATCACGACCCCACTTAAAATAATGCGTCCTAAGAAGCGCTTGTTGACGAGGCCATCAGCTTTCGACCGTGGCTGACGTTTCATGATGTCGTCTTCTGCTGGTTCAAAGGCTAACGCCATGGCTGGAGCAATATCGATAACTAGATTCAAGAAAAGGATATGCAGCGGTTGGATTGGCATTGGCATCAAGAAGATGACACTTAAAAAGATCGTCACGATCTCAACCATATTACAAGAGAACAGGAAGGAAACATATTTTTTGATGTTGTCAAAAATGATGCGTCCTTCTTTGATGGCATCGACGATCGTTCCAAAACGGTCATCCGTCAAAATCATATCGGAAGATTCTTTGGCTACTTCTGTGCCGCGGATCCCCATGGCGATCCCGATGTCAGCGCCGTTGAGTGCCGGCGCATCGTTGACCCCATCGCCAGTCATTGAAACGATATCGCCTTCTTCACGCAACGCTTCCACAAGCTGTAATTTATTTTTTGGTGAAACTCGAGCAAAGACAGCAACTTCTTCGATTTTTTCGTTAAAGCCTTCCTGCCCTGCCAATTCATCGATCTCACGCCCCGTCATGGTTTTTTCATGATCCTTTAAGCCAATTTCTTTGGCGATCATGGACGCCGTCTTCGGATGGTCCCCCGTGATCATTTTCACTCGGATCCCCGCTTCTTGGGCGACCTTCACTGCTTCTTTGACATCTGTTCGCGGCGGATCGACGATGCCCGCAAAGCCTTGGATCTTGATTTCCTGCAGTGCTGCTTTCAGCTCTGCTTCGGCCGTTCCACCTTGATAATCCTCGATGCAACCGACAGCGATCACCCGCTGCCCATGACTGGCTAACGTGTCATTGTATGCATGAAGCTGTTCTTTTTCTTTGGCATCCGCATCGGCTAAATCAATCAAGACATCTGGTGCCCCTTTGATGATCAATGTCCGTTGCTCTCCTTCATACACGGTCACCATGTATTTGTTGTCGGAATCAAAGGGCATTTCTGCGATTTTCTTCAGCCCGCTGTCCTGCTCTTTTTGGCGATCGATGCCGATTTTTTGACCTAAAACGACGAACGCCCCATCTGTTGGATCACCGAGGATCTCGTATTGCCCTTCGTTTTCACGTAAAGTAGCGGTGGTACATAAAGCACCGTTTTCGATCATCCCTTGCAGTGCATCATGATTGGCTGCATCGATCTCGGTGTCATCCTCCGAGTCTGCCTTGTAAAATTTCCCGTTGGGTTCATACCCATTTCCTGTTACTTTGAACATTTCTCCTGAACCTAAAATGATCTCAGCAACCGTCATTTGGTTTTCTGTCAGCGTCCCCGTTTTGTCACTGGCAATGATACTGGTGGCGCCCAGGGTCTCAACAGCTGATAACGATTTGACCAGTGCTTTGTGCTCGGCCATCGTCCGCATGCCTCGGGACAATGTGATCGTCGAAACGGCTGGCATTGCCTCAGGTATCGCTGCGACCGCCAAAATAATCGAGATATGGATCATTTCGACAAATGGTTGATTCGTCAAGACCCCAGCGATCAAAACTGCCACCGCAGCAAAAAGCGCGGCAATAATGATTGCTTTTCCTAGCTTGTCCAATTCGATATCTAACGGCGTTTGACGCTTTTTGTCACCCGTCAGCATGTCACTGATTTTTCCGACCTCGGTCTTCATACCGGTTTCTGTCACTACAGCATAGGCATTTCCCCGAGTTGCCGCAGTTCCTGCGAAAACGACATTGCGGCGATCGCCTAGTGGAACATCTTCTTCAAAGGTTTCTCGTGCATCTTTTTCAACAGCTTCTGACTCACCGGTCAGCGCTGATTCGATGCAGGCAAAGTTGCTCGTTTCAAGTAAGCGGCCATCTGCCGCAATGGCATCCCCTTCTTCCAGAACGAGAATATCGCCTGGAACGATTTTTGCCGACTCGATCTCCATTACTTCTCCATCACGAATCACTTTTGCGGTAGTGTAAATCATGCTTTGAAGAGAATCAATTGATTTTTGTGCTCGTAATTCTGTGATAAAACCTGTCATTACAGCAATCACCACGGCAATCAATACTGCAATTCCTTCAATCGTTTCCCCCATCGCAAAAGAGAGTAACGCAGCTGCTAGCAATAAATAAACAATCAAGTTGTTCAAGTTATGCCACAGCAATTCCCATACAGAAAGGGATTCTTGTTGCTGGATCGTGTTTTCTCCGTATTTTTCTAAGCGTTTGTCGGCTTCTTTCCCGCTTAGGCCTTGCTTGCGGTCACTTTCAAAATGTTTCAAGGTCTCTTCAGTCTTTTGCTGGTAAAATTTTTCCATCAAATTCCTCCTTTAAATTATAAACTTCTTGCCGAGGGTTTCCACGTTTCTGAAGGGATAAATCGGTACAGATACCTTGCACAGTCATTTTTTGATTTGAATCGGTTCAGGCAATTGCTGAGTGAAGGGAATATAACCAATAAGAAAAGCAAGCGCAGGTTGACTGGCTGAGGGAATAGGTATGTGTGTTGAGCATCGATCATTTTGCGAGCAATGAAGTCGCTTCTTTTAAACGTCGCAAGTGATCTTTCTATGTACGTACTTTGTGAAAAAACCATCCGGCCTACTTCTAACCTATCATGGATGAAGATGTTCGCAAAGGATTTTGCTTCACAAGTGGTGTAAAAAAACAGTCGTAACAAAATTAGCACCACCGCTTTTGGTGACGATTGGGCAGCATGTCAGTAATGCCAAACAGGTACTCGTTTCGGTGTTTTCTTAATAAACTAAGCTTCTGCTATGTTGTGATTTACAATGTTACAACTCTAGCAAAAAAATAACTTTAAAAAGAGAACGCTTGCTGTCCTTACTTTATTTTAACAAAAAACAACAAACTTTTGAACAAAAAAAGTGTTTATTGCTAAAAAACAATTAAATTGCGACCTCTCGCTGACATTCTCCTTCCTGATCGCCAGAAAAGGTTGAAGCAAAACAAGCCATTGATCCATTGTGTTCATATAAAACAAGCACGCCAATACCCCAAAAAAGCATTCCTCGTTTGAATGATAAATCACCAACCGAAGAATGCTTCGTATTTATTCTACTTTATGAGGGAACTTCCTCACTCTCGATGTAGCAATAAACTCGCAGATCAGGCAAAGCCTGTTTGATCCGCTGTTCGATGGTATCGATAAATACGCTTGGTTCTTCGGGTCCTAGCTTCAAGGTAAGGTCGGCGACGATCAAAAGTTCTTCTGGGCTTAGATGGAGGGTTCGCAAATCTTTGATTTGAATGATGGCAGGGTCGGCTAAAATTTGTTTGATCGCCATTAAATCAGAAGCAGAAGCGCCTTCTCCAATCAAGAGGCTATAAAATTCTTTGGCTAAAAAGACAGCAGCAGCAATCAGCAACAATCCACCCAAAATGCCGCCGAGGGAATCAAATATCGGATTATCCGTCAATGCGGTCAATAAGATTCCTGCGATGGCGATCGTCACACTACCTAAGGCAAACAAATTTTCCGTGAAGCCTAAAAGCAGATCGGAATCGCGGCTTTCTTTTAAGAAACGGACGAGGGGCTGATTTTGCTTGTTTTGTTCTTTGACTTCTTGCCATCCCTCTTGTACAGCCGTCACTTCAATGAACAAACTGACAAATAAGATCGCTGCCACCAGCTGGAGCTGTTCCACTTCGTGGGTGGGGTCTAGCAGATCACGGCTGGCTTCAACAACCGCTAAAATTCCACCACCTAAAAAAACTGTCATGGCAACTACAGTACTAAAAAAATAGGTCGCTCGTCCTTCACCAAACTGATGCAGTTCGCTGCGTCCTCGCTGTGCTCGGTTTTCACCGATGGCTAGAAGTCCTTGATTGATGCAATCGATCAGACTATGGATACTTTCATTCATCAAGACTGCACTGCCGCTAAAGAAGTAGCCGATGGCTTTCATGATCAACCCTAAGACATGGGTCAGCAAAACGATTCTACGGGCTTTTTGTTCTTGCTGTTTTTCCATCATGGTTCCTCCTTCGGTGTCGGACTCGCTGTAACAAGCTGTCTCTTTTCTTAAGCATAGCACTGCACTTCCTAGATGAAAACGAAAGTGGCTCGTGATATAGATTTACCATTTACTCCCCTCTTGAACGCAAAAAAACCAGGATTTCTCCTGGCTTGCTTCTGACAATAATACTTCATTAATAATTTGAATCTGATCCATACTCCGTGCCATAGCCCGTTCCGTTGTCAGTACCGTACTCGCTGCCATAGCCTGTGCCTTGAGACCCATCGTCGTATCCTGTCTGAGCATCTGTATTTTGATTTTGGGTACTCTGTTCTTCTGTCTGCTTGCCTAATGCCTTAAGCATGTCGTTTCGGATTTCATTGTAAGAGTAGTCTTGGATGTACACAATGGACTGACCATCGTAAGACTCCCCATCATACCATTCAAAGGTATGACTATTGATTTCAAATCCCGAAATCATATTTCCAGCAAGGGAAACTAAATCTTCAAATTTAAAGTTTGTATTTACGTCATTACTTACAGAATCTAAAATTTCTTGATATTTCGTCACGTTATTAATTTTTAAAGCCTGATGAATTGCTGCTTCAATGACTTCTTGCTGACGATTTCCCCGATCAACATCGGTATCCATTTTTCGAATACGCGCAAAAATCAAAGCTTGCTCACCGTTCAACAACTGACGACCTTCCGGAATCAATGTTTCCCCAGAGTTATCTGCGGCATAATCTTGATTTATGTCGTAAGGGACATTTACAGTTACACCACCAATTGCATCAATAATTTTTTTAAAACTAATAAAATTCACGTTTACGTAGTAATCGATTGGGAGCTGCAAATAATTTTGAACGGTTTCGATTGTTGCATCCTCTTCACCGACTGTATAGGCACTATTGATTTTTGCTGTCGTATAAATTGTACCCGTTCCAGTTCCATCATAGATATTCGTCCAAATATCCCGCGGGATGCTCACCATATCGATTTTTTTGTTTTCGCCATCATAAACCATGTAAATCAAGCTGTCTGTACGTGCACTGTCTAAATGATCTGTTTGTTCACGTTCCTCATCATTATCGACACCCATCAATAAAACTCCGAATTTGGAACTTACATCGGATGTTTTGAGTGATCCATCCTCTTTTTCTTTGTTAGAGGTTATCACAGCGGATTCTTTAAACATTTTATCCACTGAATTTTTTGCTGCATAATACGTATAGCCGGCAAATAAAACGATGCCTGCAATGGCGAAAAGAAAGATTCCTCCAATAATCACGCGTTTGTTGCGCGCTTTGTGGGCTCTTTGCTGTTTATATCTCGTCTTTCTATCCATAGTGCCTCCTTCATTTCTCCTGAATTGCTCTCCCCGATTGTACCAGAATTTTTACGATCCGCCTATTTTTTTAAGAAGTTTTATTCTTTTTCTGTGAAGTCCTTTAAACATTCCTTAAAAATAATTCTGGGATTGAAAGAAACTTGGATAATTAGTCAACTTCTATGGATATTTTATTAAAAAACGATTTTTTCATTCACCCTTTTTGGAGGGATCAACTTCTTTTTCGACAGTAAGCTGAATAATTACACCAAATGGATCGCGAACACTTGCATAAAAAAACGCAAAAGCATTCTCACTTGGTGATTGGATCGTCTGACTGCCTTTTTGCATCAATCGCTGATAAAGCTTCTGAGCTATTTGTGTCTCCGCTAGCGTCAAACTCAGTGACAAGTGATTGCCTCGCTGAATCGCCTCTCCTTCAACTAGTGGATTGTCTGCCAGCTGCAACTGGAAATCTCCGATCTGTAGGATGGAGTGAGAAAGATACTGTTCTTGTCCCGCAAGAATCTCCAGCGTTGGATCAAGTCTCTCACGATACTCCTGGTTGGTGATGGCAAATAAGAGGGTTGCGTCTAGTGTTTCTTGATAAAATTGAATGGCTTCTTGGGCTTTACCGTCTAACGTTAAAAACAAAGCGATTTTTGGTTCGATCATTTGTTGGTTCCTCCTTTTCTTGTTACCATAAGTGTAACTGTGAATATTGCCAAAACTTGGCACCATTGGAGAAAGAAATGAAAAAATCAGAACGCTTAACACAGGAACTATTGTATTTACAAGGAAAAACCACTTTTCATCTAGCCGATTTGATGGAAACCTTCGCAATCTCAAAACGTACAGCCGTCCGTGATGTCCAATCATTGGAAGAGCTGGGCTTGCCTCTCGTGGTAGAAACCGGTCGTTATGGCGGCTATCAGATTTTGAAAAATCAACTAACCCCGTTGTACTTTGACAAAAATGAACGGTATACTCTTTTCTTTGCTTTACAGCTCTTACAAAAATTAACCGATTCTCCTTTTGATCGGAGCTATAAAGGGCTACGGCGAAAACTGTTGCAGTCTTTTTATCAAGGAGACACCGAGTGGTTAGAAAAAATGGAGACGGCGGTTTCGTTTCAAGGGGTGCCTCAATTGACGAGTGCCCCGATCCTCTCAGCGCTTTTTTCAGCGATTGTACAAGAACAGGTCATCCAATTTACCTATCAGCGTTATCAAAAAACGAACAAGACCGTCCAACCCTATCAGCTGGATTTTCGTGCTGGCTACTGGTACTGTTTGGCCTATGATTGTCAAAAGCAGGCTTTTCGCCGCTATCGCTGTGATGCAATGCAGGGACTTGCTCCGACTGAAAAAACAGGCTATACCTTGCAGCAGTTAGCTGAAAAACAGCTGCAGCAACAAGTGTTGACACAAACACTGGGCTATCACATCCGCTTTGATCTATCGGCAAAGGAACGCTTGTGGCAAGAAAAATATCCTGACATGGCAGTGGTGGAACGTCCTAGTGAGCTTTGCTTAGAGGGGCACATTGCCGACAATGAGCTGGGTTTTCTGGCTGATTTTCTCTTGCAATTTGGTCCAACCATCAAAGAAATCCACCCGTTAGTCCTCAAACAAGCGTATACTGAAAACGTTCGGCGGATGCTGCAACCATTTACACCTGACTGACCGCTTTCCTGCATTGGTTGTTGATTGCTTGCGCCGAAACTGATTCTAATTGATAAGGAGTTTTCTACCTATGTTTCTTTTAAATAAAAAAACCTTCCAAACATTGGCGGCCCCCTATAGGACAGAAGGGGCTGCCATCGGCTATGCAAAATGGCAGTCCTTCAACGCCATCACCAGCCGTATTTTGCTCATCTTGGATGATCAGCAATTGACGATTTTGGCATTGAATCTTTTCTCGACAAAGGTCGTGCAGCACAAAATCGTGCCGCTTACTGAGCTGAAAAAACAGCACAAAGATCCTGTTGTAGGGATGCTCGTCCCGATTCGCTTTACTTATAAAGGGGAAACCTACCGTTTTCAAATGCAGCGAGTGATTTTGCCCTTGGGAGATTGGCAAAAAACCTTTCTTGCCCGCTGGCAGTCGTTGTAAATGAGCAGCAACTGGCAAGGTTCGTTTTCTTAGAAAAAGACTTTTCAAGTGATTTAAATTTTTTTTGCAAGAAAATGAATAGATTTTTCAAGGGATGTTTTCGGCTATTTCGTTCTATGGTAAGATGTCCCTAAAGAAATGGAGGCTGTTATGGGTTTTATTGAAAGCGAACGTTTACTGCTCCGTCCGTTTCAAGAAAGTGATTTTGCCGATACCTTTGCTATTTATCAGCAAGCGGAAGTCTGCCGATTCTTACTTCATGAGCCTTGGCAGACAGAAACGGCAGCTGCGGCTTTTGCCAAAAAATGCCAACAGCACACCTTGGCGGACCAAGCAGGTCTTTCTTTGGCGGTACTACACGACCAAACGGTCATCGGCGATTTGTCGGTGTGGTCTACTGGTCAGCCGTCTTCCGTTGAAATCGGCTATGCCTTCCATCCGTCATTTGGCGGACAAGGGTTTGCTCAAGAAGCATTGAATGAATTGTTGGGCTGGTTGTTTACCAGTCAGAAGATCCATCGGGTCCAAGCGACGCTAGATGCCCGCAATCAGGCCTCAGCCAAGCTTTGCCAACGCATTGGATTACGCCAAGAAGCACATTTTATCCAAGACTGGTGGAACAAGGGGGAATGGACCGATAGTTTGGTTTTTGCCTGTTTAGCCAGTGAACATCCTGCTCATCCGAAATAATTTAGGAGGTTTTTTATGATTAGCTTGTTACGCTATGCCAAGGATTATCGCAAACAGATTATTCTTGGTCCGTTTTTCAAATTTTTAGAAGCGGTGTTTGAATTGGTCCTGCCTTTGCAGATGGCCGCTTTAGTCGATGAGGGGCTACGGCAAAATAATTGGTCGAAGGTCGTTGAAATGACGATCTGGATGATCGTGATGTCCGTGGTAGGCATGATCTGTGCCGTCATCTGTCAGTATTATGCTTCCGTCGCTTCTCAAGGCTTCGGGACGGAATTACGCAATCGCTTGATGAAAAAAATCAACACCCTTTCCCATAGCGAACTGAACTTATTCGGGACGGATACCTTGATCACCCGAATGACCAACGATATCAACCAGATGCAGATTGCTTTGGCGATGCTGATTCGGCTGGTGGTCCGTGCGCCCTTCTTAAGTATCGGTTCGGTGATTATGGCCTTTGTCATTGATTGGCAAGCTGGCTTGATATTCCTACTCGTCTTACCGCTCTTTTGTATCGTCTTATTCTGGATCATCGCCAAAACCGTGCCATTGTATAAGAAAGTTCAAATTCATCTCGACGAATTGAACGAACTAGTGAGTCAAAATTTAAGCGGGATTCGGGTGATTCGTGCCTTTGCCCGCACAAAAACGGAAACAAAACGCTTTGATAAAGCAACTGATGATTTAAGTGATGTCTATTTACGGGTCACAAATCTCTCTGCTTTATTGACGCCTGCCACCACCTTGATCATGAATGTCGGCATTATCGCGTTGTTTTATATCGGTGGATTCAAGGTCAATATTGGCAATTTGCAGCAAGGACAAGTGTTGGCACTGGTCAATTACATGAATCAAATGCTCTTAGCGTTGATCGTGGTTTCCAACTTAGTGATCATCTTTACCCGTGCCGCAGCATCTGGTTCACGGATCAACGAAGTGTTAGCCACTGAGCCGTCGATCGGCGACGAACTTTCAGAAGTCTTTATGGATCAGCCGAAAAACAACGTCGGAGCGATTCGCTTTGAGCACGTTGATTTCCGCTTTTCAAGAGAATACGGATTAGCCTTGAAAAACATTGATTTCCAAGTCGCACCGGGGTCTATTTTAGGTATCACTGGACCAACCGGGAGTGGGAAATCTGCCTTGACCCAATTGATCCCCCGCTTCTACGATGTGGCAGATGGCAAAGTGATCGTTGACGGACACGATGTGCGGAAATGGCCTTTACAGCAATTACGCCAAAAAATCGCCATGGTGCCTCAAACCGCCGTGCTGTTTACGGGAACGATTCGAGAAAACTTGCAATGGGGCAAAAAAGATGCCACCGATGAAGAGTGCTGGCGTGCACTAGAAATCGCTCAAAGCCGCGACTTCGTTGAAGCCTTGCCGCAGCAATTGGACACCCCGATTTTTGAAGGTGGCAAGAACTTTTCTGGAGGACAAAAACAACGGTTAACGATTGCCAGAGCATTGATCGCTAAACCAGATATCTTGATTTTGGATGATTCTCTAAGCGCCCTTGACTATCAAACCGATCTTGATTTGCGGATGGCTTTAAAAGAAAGCATTCGTGGTACGGTCATCATCATCTCCCAACGGGTTCGCTCCATCCAAGATGCGCAGCAGATCTTAGTCTTAGACCAAGGGAATTTGGTAGGCAAAGGGACCCATGAAGAGCTACTGGCAACGTCAAAAGAATACCAAGAAATCGTGGCATCACAGGCAGAGGAGGAAGAAGCATGAAAAAGAAATCATTCGATTGGTCGGCCTTTCGTCGCTACCTCCCTTATTTGACTGCCTACGCGAAGGAAACTTGGGCAGCAGTTGTCCTCGGGATCGCTGCTGGTGTTTCCTCGGTTTATATGACGTATCAGATTGGTCAAGCCGTCGATCAGCTGATAGGTGCCGATCAAGTGCAGTTCAGCGCCCTCTATCGCATTTTGCTTTTGTTTGCCGGAGTGGTTTTAGTGACTGTGGTCAGTCAATGGTTGATCCAGCGACTGGGCAACCGCGTGGCGTATTTATCCGTTGCCGACTTACGTAAAAAAGGCTTTGCCCATCTCAATACATTGCCGTTGCGCTATTATGACCAAAACTCCCACGGCAACATCGTCAGTCGTTTTACCAACGACATGGACAATATTTCCATTGCCGTCGCTGCAGTCTTTAACCAGCTGTTCTCTGGTATTTCGGTCGTCTTGATCGCCTTAGTCGTCATGCTGCAAATGAGTGTGCCCTTAACGTTGGTCGTATTGGTTTCGACCCCGATCATCTTTTTGGTCAACTGGATCGTGGCACGAACGTCTCAATCGCATTTTGCTCGCCAACAAGAAATCGTCGGGGAAATTTCTGGCTTTGTTACGGAAATGATCGGCAATCAAAAAATCGTCAAAGCCTTTGATCGAGAAACCATCAACCAAAACCGTTTTGAAACGATCAACCAAGAATTGAATGTCCGGGGGCAAAAAGCACAGTTTTCTTCTTCTTTGACCAATCCCCTTTCACGATTCGTCGATCACTTGGCGTATCTGTCAGTCGGCTTTGTCGGCGGTCTGCTTTACTTTTCTGGTTCAGGTGCTGTCACGGTTGGGGTGATCTCCAGCTTTACGATCTACTCCAGTCAGTTTTCGAAACCGTTCATTGAATTGTCGGGAATTACCACCCAGATCCAAACGGCATTAGCTGGACTTTCAAGAACCTTTGAGCTATTGGATCAAGAGCCAGAAACAGCCGATGACCAAGAATCTCAATCACTGGGTGAGATCAAAGGCGAGATTGCCTTTGAGGAGGTTTCTTTTGCTTATGATCCTGGTCAAAAATTGATTGAAGATTTCACTTTTACCGCAAAACCTGGAGAAACCGTCGCGATCGTTGGAAAAACTGGTGCTGGTAAATCGACGTTGGTCAATTTATTGATGCGTTTCTATGATGTCGATAAAGGGGCAATCAAGATCGATGGCACCGATATTCGTCAGTTGAAACGAGAAGAATTACGGCAAAGCTTCGGAATGGTCTTGCAGGATACGTGGCTCTTTGATGCCTCTTTACGAGAAAACCTGCAATACGGCAATGACACTGCCACAGATGAAGAAATCTACGATGCCTTAAAGCATGCCTATATGTATGAGTATGTGATGCGCCTACCAGAAACACTTGATACACCGATCGGTCATCAAGGGATCAAGATCTCTGACGGGCAACGGCAGCTCTTGACGATCGCCCGCACGATGATCAGCAACCCACCCATGCTGATTTTGGATGAGGCAACCAGTTCGGTTGATACTCTGACTGAGAAAAAAATCCAAGATGCTTTCTTGAAAATGATGGAAGGCAAAACCAGCTTTGTGATCGCCCATCGCTTATCAACGATTCGAGCAGCAGACAAGATCCTGGTGATGGATGCCGGTCAAATCGTGGAGCAAGGAACCCATGAAGAACTACTAGCAGAACAAGGCTATTACTATCGCCTGTACCATGCACAATTCCAACATTGATCAGCCATACCACAAACCCCCATCAGCTCAAAGGTACCTGCTTGAGCTGACGGGGGTCTTTTTTATTTATTGGTTCCAAACATCGGCATATTCTGGTTTGCGTTCAAATTCTTTTTTGGCAAAGGGACACAAAGGAATGATTTTCTTTTGTTCTTTGCGGGCTTTTTCCACCCCTTTTGCCACTAATTTTTCGGCCAGACCTTGGCCCCGATAAGCGGGATCGACAAAGGTATGGTCAATGATCAAGCGTGTTTCGCCCGCTTCCGACCAGGTCATTTCACCGATTTCTTTGTCGCCGTCTTTTAACACAAATCGAGTGTTTTCTTCTAAGATTTCCATGGTTCTTCCTCCTTTAATATGTACTTTAATGCACCGCTGGGGCAAGTGTGGATCACTTGTGCCGCTTGCGCTGCTTCCCCGTTATCAGGAATCACCCATGGGCGCCGTCCAACTTCAAAAATAGCGGGATTGCCCCGCACACAGTTGCCGCTGTGGGTGCAGATTTCTTTGTTGTAATAAATATCGATCGCTTCGCCACGATACTTCCGATATCCTGCAGCGATCAACCCTGCTTCTGTTTCCTTGCCTAGTGGCTGTTCGTCCATGTTGAACACCCTCCTCTTATTGATTGTCAGAAGCAATCTGCCTGCCTCCTCCTTCATCATACGACTTCTCGAGAAAAAAATAAATCATTTGTTCAAAAATAACCTCTCAGTTGCCGATCATTAGCCAAAAGCTTGCGGCAGCACAATAAAGCGTCCCGTCAAAACATATTGCTTTGACGGGACGCTGATTTTCATTCGTAAGGCGCTTTTGCAACAAAATGGAACCGCTGTGTGGCGTAATCCCCTGCTAAATGAGGATCGATATACAACCCGAGCTGCATCAATTCATCGCCACCGAAGGTCTCTCCTCCACTTTGATAGGTCAGGTCAGGATCTAAGCCAGCCAGTTTTAAAGTAACCAATGGTGCAGAGGCTTCGGCCAAGACTCGGAAGTAAAAGACGATCGCTTCTTTTTTATCTGGAGAAACATACAGCCAGGCGGCGTCATTGCCTTCATAAGGGCTGAGCAGTCGAACAAAGCGGCCCAACTGCAGCAGGCGCCGATGTTTTTTATAAAAAGCGATTTGTTCTTTGATCTGCGCTTTTTCCTCTTGTGTCAGCTGTGTCAAGTCAAGCTCATAGCCCAGCAAGCCAGACATCGCAGCATTGCCGCGAATCGCTAGATCCGTTGCCCGTTGGGTCTGATGGTTCGGGATCGCTGAGACATGGGCACCCATGGTGGATGGCGGATAGACCAGACTGGTTCCGTATTGGATCTTCAGGCGGGCGATGGCATCGGTGTTGTCGCTGGTCCAAATCTGCGGCATATAATACAAGAAGCCAGCATCAAAGCGCCCACCGCCACCAGAACAGCCTTCAAACAGGATCGTTGGATAGGCAGTGGTCAGTTTTTCCAGAAATTCATACAAGCCCAGCAGATAGCGATGTGCAACCTCCCCTTGTTGGGCAGGATCGAGGAGCAAGGAATAGACATCCGACAGACTGCGGTTCATGTCCCATTTGATATAGTCGATGGCAACCGTATCAAACAGTTGGGTTAACTGGTGATAGAGATGGTCTCTGACATCTTGTCGAGAAAAGTCCAACACATACTGACTGCGGCTAAGCGCTGGCTTGCGATTGGGTACTTGTAACAGCCAATCGGGGTGCTGTCGGTTTAGTTCACTGTCACCAGAAATCATTTCTGGTTCCAGCCAAAGCCCGAATTGCAGCCCTTTGTCATGGACTTTTTGGGCAAATCCTGCCAAGCCAGAAGCCAGCTTGCCTTCGTTTTCAAACCAATCGCCTAATGAGGTTTGGTCATCTTCTCGCTGACCAAACCAGCCGTCATCCAAAACAAACAGTTCGATTCCCAGCTCCTTGGCTTCATCAACGAGGGCATCTAGCTTTTCTTCATTGAAATCAAAGTACGTTGCTTCCCAGTTATTGATCAGGATCGGCCGTTCTTGCTTTTTGTATTTACCCCGAATCAAATGCTCATCATAAAAATCATGATAGGTGGCTGACAGCTGATTCAAGCCAGCCTCACTATAAGCAATCACGGCTTCTGGGGCTTGAAAGCTTTCAGTTGGCGGCAATTGCCAGGCAAATTGATGGCTGTTGATCCCCATGATCACACGAGTCTGATGGTAAGGATCTTTTTCGATGATAATTTCATGGTTGCCACTATACAGCAAACTAAAACCAAAACACTCCCCAGCAAACTCCGTAGCATTAGGTTCCAGCAAGGCGGCAAAGGGATTTTGCTGATGGCTGCTGGAACCCCGCTTGCTGTCTAAACGCTTGATGCCGCGATGGATGGGTTCTCGGGTCACTTGACGTTCCTTCGCCCACGCCCCTGGCAAGTGGATCAAATCAAAGGGCCGGTTAGGAAAATCGAGCGCTTGACTCGCCAGCTGCTCGATCGTAACAGGCTGGATTCCGTGGTTGATTATTTTACTTGAGCGAACGATCACTGCCGCATCCTCAAAAATCGTGTAAAACAACTGCAGTTCGAGTCCCGCCACATCATCTTTTAAGGACAGAATCAGTGTTTCGATGCCGTCGTCGGCCCCATGGGTCTGAGGCAATCCTGCTAAGGCTGGTTTGCCTTGTTGAATCTGGTAATCACTAAAGACAAAATGGCTGACTCGGCTGCCGTCAGACTGGCGAATCGTGTAGGCAGCTTCTCGAAAGTCCCCGAAGCCATTACCAGGAAACTCCAGCATCAAGGTGTCTAATGAGAAAAGCCGATCGCTGCTGTCTGGGGGATTGGGTGAAAAGGAGCGATCAAGGCGTGGGTAGCGATAGCCGCCAGAATAATGGGCGATTTTTTTCCCAAAATAAAGGTGCGCCACATTGCCCCCTTCCTCTATCTGTAAGAGATAGCTGATTTGATCGTTGCTTAAATGAAAGACGTTTAAATGTTTGTCAAAAAGAATCATATCGTACCCTCTACTTTGTATTTGTTTGCTGATGCCCCGCTTATTTCACGGATCCCAGCATCCCTTGGACAAATTGTTTTTGTAAAACGAAGAAAATGATGGCCATCGGCAGTGTGGCGATCACGATGCCGCACATCATCATGCCATAATCAGGTGTATAAGAAGCACCCATAGCCGAAAGAACCAGTGGAACGGTCCGTTTGTCTGGTGATTGCAGGGCAACTAATGGCCATAAATAATTGTTCCAGCTGCCCATAAACGTAATGATCGCAGCAGCTGCATAAGTATTTTTAGCCGTCGGCATGTAGACTCTAAAGAAAATGCTCAGTTCATTCAAGCCATCGATCCGAGCAGCTTCGACTAATTCTCTAGGGAATGCCTTGATATTTTGGCGAAAAAAGAAAATCAAAAAGGCGGTACAGACTGAGGGCAAAATCACGACAGCGAAGGTATTGATCCCGATCGGTGTGCCGCTAAGCTTGCTGAACATCCGATAGAGCGGGATCATTAGCGCGGCAAAAGGCACCATCATCGACAGCAGGAGAATATTAAAGATGCGGTCTTTGGTTTTCGTCCGATAGATCTCAAATCCATACCCTGCCATGGAGGAGAACAACAGCGCAAAGACGGTCGTAATCACGGCAATCACTGCGGAATTGCCTAATGCCCGAGTAAAATTCAAGTCGGAAGAAAAGAGATTTTGGAAGTTGATGACCAATTGATCGCCAATCATGATTTTTCCAGCAACGATATCAAAGGTTTGATTGGTCATCCCTAGAATCATCCAAACAAATGGAAAAATAGAGATGAAAGCCAAAATCGCCAGAAAGACGTATTTTAAAGTGAGTGAGATTGTTTTCAATTTTCTTTTCCTCCTATTTTCGTTTGGATGATCGATAAGATCACGATCGCAATCACGATAACAAAGGAGACCGCAGCGGCGTACCCAAAGTTTGGCGTGAATTTGTAACTCAAATTGTAGATATATTGCGACAAGGTCGTCGTAGCATTGGCTGGTCCACCGCCAGTGATATTTTGAACTTCATCGAATAATTGCAGCGTACCGATCGTTGAGGTGATCGTGGTAAATAGGATGATTGGACGCAAGTTGGGAATCGTGATTTTGAAGAACTGATCCCATTTTGAAGCACCATCGATCTCTGCCGCTTCATAGATACTTGGATCGATATTCTGCATGCCTGAGATGAAAAAGATCATATTGTAGCCGGTCCAACGCCACGTAATGGCAAAAATGATCAGTACTTTTGCCCAAAAAGGATCTGTCAACCATTGGATTGGTGCATCGATCAAGTGTAGCTGTGTCAAAAAGTTATTGACTAACCCATTTGCCGAAAAGAGACTTTTCATGATCAAGGAATAAGAAACCAAGGATGTGATACAGGGTAAAAACAAGGCGGTGCGGAACAGCCCTTTAAATTTCAATTTTTTGTCATTCAATATGTTCGATACGATCAGCGCCAAAAAGAGCATGATCGGAACTTGGACTAATAAGTATAAAAACGTATTGCCAAAGGCTTTTTTAAAGGTTGAGTCGCTCAACATCCGCTGATAGTTGCCAAGACCGTTAAAGGTCATCGCTGTTGGTGGTCCTGATTGGAATGACGTGAACAATGCCGAGACCATCGGAATAAAGACCAGCATCGTGATCAAAATGACGGGTAAGGTAATAAAGGCATTGCCGTTTGCAAACCAATTTTTTGTTTTGTTTTTCATTGTAATTCCCCCTTAACACAGAAACTCGCGATCGCTCACGAGTTTCTGCAAAGTTGTTCGATTAGTTTGCAATTTGTGCTTCCACTTGTGATTGTGCTTCTTCTAATACTTTATCGATGTCTTCGCCGTTGATTACTCGTTGCAAGCTTTCAGTCAAGACAGATTCAATGGCATAGGTGTGATTGCCGTAGTTCACGGCTGGAATTTCTTGTGACCATTGAGAGAAATCTTGGAAGACTTTTTGACCGCCATAGAAATCAAGCCCCGACGTATATTCTTCCGTTTCTTCTGCAGCATTCATGGTTGAAACCAAACCAATCTCGGTAGCTAATGTACCCATCAATTCTTTATTTGAAGCAAAGGTATTGGCTAAAAAGTCTTTGGCATTTTCTTCGCCGTCAACCCCTTTGATCACGTACCAGCCTGCTCCGCCGATGCTGGAAGCATTGACTGAATTGCTGTCGCCAGCGATAGATGGGATTGGAGCGATCGCCCATTTGCCGCTTTGGTCTTCCGCGCCTTGAATCGTGCTGGAATACCACGCACCAGTTGGCGCAGAGGCGACATTCCCCGATTGAACGGCATTGACCCCGCCATCCCAATCAGAAACTTGTTCAACTAAGCCTTCATTCAACAATGTTGCTAAGACAGTTAGACCGGCTTTAAAGGATTCATTGTCTTTGATGGTTACGGTGGAGCCATCTTCACCGGTATACCATTCGCCTGCCGATTGCATAATGATTCGTGCCAAGCCAAGATCGCTTGGGTCTAACGACATCATAGCGTGACCCGTTTTTTCTTTGACGTCTTTGGCGATGCTGATAAAATCATCCCAAGTAATATCTTGGAGATCAGCCTGCTCATAGCCTGCATCGGTCAAATAATCTGTGCGGTAAAATAGTCCTGCGACGCCACTGTCAAATGGCACCCCATAAATGACATCGTCGACTTTATTGACCGCAAATTTATAGCTGGAGAAATCCTCCTCATTCACGATATCCGTTAGATCACTAAACGCATCTGGATAAGAAGAAAGGTATCCTTGGATGCGGTAGTCTTCGATCAAAACGATATTTGGTAGTCCGTCCGTATTTCCAGATGCCAGACTCGTATTTAATTTTTGAACGATATCATCTTGTGACATCGTCACGACTTCCACATCGACATCTTGATTTTCATACACTTTTTTGGCTTCATTGACTGCCTTGATGTTGAAGGTCTCATCCCATGCCCAGACCGTGACTTTGTTTGAGGACTCGCCAGAATCCCCAGAGCTTGTGTTGCTGTTTCCGCAAGCCGCCAAAGTCAGCACTGCAGCCGCCGTTACCATCGATGCAAGTAGTTTTTTCATTTTTATCCCTCTTTCCTTTTATTTACATGGCTAACTATACACTGATTTTGTAACCGTATTCAATGATTATGAAAGAGCTTACTAAATTTGTCCAAAAATAGAAAAAAGTTACAATACCTTTCTTTTTTGAAAGCGTTTATAATAAAGAAGAGATATAGGGGGGATACCATGACTATTTTACGCACGGTCTTAGTCGTTGATGATGAGGCAACGATCCGAGATGGATTGAAACATATGATACGTTGGGAGCAAGAAGGGTTCCGTCTCTTAGGCGATGCAGCGAACGGGCAAGAAGCATTGGCGCTGATTCATGAACTGAATCCCGACATCGTGATCACGGATTTGAAAATGCCACAAATGGACGGTCTTCAACTCACAACGATCATTCAACAACAATATCCAGAAGTCCATTTTTTGGTCTTGAGCAGCTACGATGATTTCCAATACGTCAGTCAGTCTTTTAGAAATGGTGCCGTAGATTATCTTTTAAAACCGACACTGACACCGACACTCTTGTTGAAGACGCTGCACAACATCTCACAAAAGCTGTCACATACAAAAGGCTCCGTGACTGAGGAGACGCAGCTGCAAGAATCGTTGAATCGCTATTTAGCAGGGTATGAAGAACCGTTGGCTCCTTTGGCGGACTACCTTGCATTAGATCAGTCGCAACAGCAAGCCCAAATTTTGACCACCAATTTTAGCGGCTTTCGTGCCAATGATCAGCTGCTACATGCATTGACGGAATTTACTCAATCACAACCGCAGGTAAAGACGCTCTTTTTTCAAACCAGTAACAAAGATGCCGGCTTAGTGATCAGTTATCCAGAAGGAACGAATTTTTATTCTTCTTTGAAAGAAACGTTGGAACAATTGCGTTTTACCGAGCCAGACGCCTTCTTTACTCTCAGTGTGCCCTTTCAAAAGATTGAACAGTTGCGGGACAATTTTGTGACCCTTAAAGCCAAAAGCCAAGGACAATCGTTTTTTTATAAAAGACAACGGCTGGTGCCAGAACAAGAACTCTTTTTGTACATCGAAAGTGATCGCTTTGATACGAAGAAGTTCTTACGGGCTTTGTTAGACAACAACTTTTTGTTAGGAATCACCAGAATCGAGGAATATTTTAATGACATGATTTTATCCAATGTCGATCCGACATTCTTAAAACAACAGGCCAGCAGTATTTTTTACACGTTACTGTCCCGATTGGAAGAAGAATTTCCCACTGCTCCACGCTTTAGCCGCTTAAAAGCCGAATTTTTGCATGCCATCGGTCACGTGCAGTATTTGGAAGATTTTTCTGATTTGTTGTTGGCGACCATTGATGATATTCGTCAACAGTTGACGACCTTATCACCGCTGGATGAAGATGATCTACTCGTTGCGATTCAGCGCTTTATTCAAGACAACTACACCAAAAGTCTGTCTTTGTCTGAACTAGCTGAAACCTTTCATTTTAGTTACACCTATCTTTCGGCTTTTCTTTCTGCGAAACTGAAAATGAGCTTTTCTGAGTATGTAAAGAAAACCCGCTTGGATAAAGCCAAAGAACTACTGACACAATCTGATCTGAATCTATCTGAAATCAGTGAAGCGGTCGGGTATTCGGATATCAGCTATTTCTCTCGCATCTTTAAGAAAGAATGTCAGGTCACCCCATCGAAGTATCGGCGGTTGAATCAATTATGAAAATCAACCAATGGATTCAGAAAAATGAATTATTCAGTCGGATCTTCCTCTTTGTTGTCGTCGGGGTCATTAGTGTTTGTCTGCTAACTGTCGTCGTGATCTATGGTCGCTCGAAAGATGCCTATGTTGCTTCGTACCAGAGTTCCAATCAGCTGCTACTGGAAAAAATCCAAGAAGATTATGAGCGTCTGAACGAGAATATCCATCGAATTTTTGATATCGTCGATGAAAGCAAAGCCGTTGAAACTTACTTAGAAGGCGACATGAATCAAGGCCGTACGATTTTAGAATTAAACGAGCAATTAAAAGACACTCGCTCTTTGTTTCAAGACATCCCCTCGAATTTAGTGTTGATTGGGGTCAACGGGGGCACTTTCTTTCAAAACGATGCGGTTCGCAATCAATCAGTAGATGATTTTCTCGCCAGTGCCTTTATCCAGCAGATCAATGACAATGACGCCATCAGTCAATATTATTTCTTGGACCAAGGATTAAGTACCTCCACCAGCGACTCCCCTGGCTTGATGTACGTGCGCAAATTAATGAAAGAAGAAACGATTTTCGGCTATGCCCTGATTTTCTTAAAAGAATCCGATTTTTCTTCGATCTATCGTCAACTCTTAGATACCAGTCTCCACTCGATCTATATCGTCAATGAACAAAATCAAATTCTTTCCACTTCTGATCCGAGCCTTTTAGGCAAGCCGTTTGAAGATCGCCTCGTCACGGTCAAAAGAGATACTAGCATCAATCAGCTGCCCCTTTATTCGTATCATTTTACTTTTTACGATGTTTTGGATGAATCGCATCTAGTACGCAATATGAATCTGATCAAGCCAGCTCTGTTGATTTCTGTCGTCAGTATTTTACTCTTTAGTCTGCTGGCATTTTGGATCATCCGCAACATCACCCAACCGATTTATCAGCTGATTGCCAAGCTGCCTGCGGTCACACAAGGCGATTTCAGCGACAAGGTTACCATCAACGGGACGTACGAAACGCGAGAATTGGGGCGTGCGTATAACTTGATGCTAGAGGACTTGGAATCTTATGTCGATCATTTAATGGTTACAGAAGCCGAAAAACGCAAGTTCGAGATCCGCTCGTTGCAAATGCAGATCCAACCGCATTTTGTCTACAACACATTGACTGCCATCAAGTTTTTGATCTGGCAAAACGAGCAAGAAGCCGCCACCCAAGCGATTGAAAGCTTTGTCCAATTGTTGCGGCACACCTTTAACCGCAAAGAGATCGTCCCCTTAAAGGATGAGCTAGCGATCGTGGAAGAATACCTCGTGTTAATGAACGTACGTTACGGCAATCGCATCCAATCGACGATTTTTTCAGAAGATGGCTGTGAAGATATTCTTGTACCGAAGATGATTTTGCAACCGATTATCGAAAATGCCTACCTGCATGCCTTTCCCGAAGAGGATTCAGGATTGATCCAGATTTTTTCTCGCGTCAGTAAGGAAGGCCTGAAAATTGAGATCATCGATACGGGCATCGGGTTCAATGAAGAGCACCCAACCAGCACCGCCAACCATTTTGAACACTATTCGGGTATTGGCTTGGACAATATTGATCAGCGTATCAAGCTGCTCTATGGGGAGAAATATGGATTGACTGTAGAATCACGCCTCAACGAAGGAACCACCGTTCGCTTGCTGCTGCCGATCCAGCGGGAGGAAGCAGCATAATTTCTTTCATTAAATAAGAAAAACGCCAACAGAACCAGACTGCTTCCATGAGCAGTTCTGTTCCGCTGGCGTTTCTTTCCTTAAAAATAATCGTTTGTTAACTGGCTTAAGCCAAATCTTCCCCATTTGAGGCAATCACTTTTTTGTACCAATAAAAGGATTGCTTTTTGCTGCGGGCTAATGTGCCATTGCCTTCATTGTCGCGATCGACATAGATATAGCCATAGCGTTTCTTCATTTCTCCGGTTCCTGCAGAAACCAAATCGATACAGCCCCATGAAGTATAGCCCAACAGTTCCACACCGTCTTGGTCAATGGCTTCTTTCATCGCAGCGATGTGCGCACGTAAATACTCGATGCGATACACATCATTGATTTTTCCATCTTCGTTTGGTGTATCCACCGCTCCTAGACCATTTTCGACGATGAAAAGCGGTTTTTGGTAACGATCATAAAGATCATTCATCGTGATCCGCAAACCAAGCGGATCAATCTGCCAGCCCCATTCCGACGCTTCTAAATACGGATTTTTAATGGTCGGGAACAAGTTGCCTTCCGTTTTCTCAACACCGGAATCTTCTGAAGCAGCGACCCGAGAGGCATAGTAAGAAAAGGAAATAAAATCGACGGTATGGGCTTTTAATAAAGCCGTATCTTCGGCGGTTTGTTCCAAAGTGATTCCTTTTTCCGCTAGCATCTTCAAACCATAATTTGGATATTCTCCTCGCGATTGCACATCGATAAAGAAATAGTTGCCGCGATCGCTTTTTTTGCTTTCCCAGACATCTTTCGGATTGCAGCTGTAAGGATAATAACTAGCCGCTGCCAGCATACAGCCTACTTTGTTTTCTGGATCGATCTCGTGGGCGATTTTTGTTGCCAACGCACTAGCGACTAACTCATGATGAGCAGCTTGATATTTGATTTGTTCTTCATTTTCGCCCTCAGCAAAGGTCAGCCCTGCACCGAGAAACGGGGCATGCAAGATCATATTGATTTCATTAAAGGTCAGCCAGTACTTCACCAATCCTTTGTATCGAGTGAAGATCGCCCGACAAAGGTTTTCGTAAAAGGCAATCATCTTACGGTTGCGCCAACCGCCATATTCTTTGATCAGATGGATCGGACAGTCAAAATGCGTGATCGTCACCAAAGGTTCGATTTGGTATTTGCGGCACTCCAAAAACAGTTCTTCATAAAAGCGCAAGCCTTCTTCATTAGGGGTTTCTTCGTCGCCCTTCGGAAAAATTCTTGACCAAGCAATCGATAAACGATAGGTTTTAAAGCCCATCTCCGCAAACAAGGCGATATCTTCTTTGAAATGATGGTACATATCGATCGCTTTTTTGGCTGGATAGAAATACCCTTCTTCAAAGGCAAGCATCTCACGCTTGCCGGTAATGACTGCTCGTCGCTCCTTGCCAGTCGGAATCACATCGACATTAGCAAGTCCACGTCCTCCTTGATCAAACCCGCCTTCACATTGATTAGCGGCTGTTGCGCCGCCCCATAAAAAGTTTTCTGGAAATCCCATGTCTTATTCTCCTTTTTTAGCCAATCACTTTGATGATTTGATCGCCAAACGTGATCGGACCACTGTTTGCCGTCAAAATGTCGCCAACTTCTGCACTGTTGGTGATAACGATCGGCGTGATCACTGGATAACCTTTTTCTTTGATAAACTCGATATCAAACGTAATCAAAGGATCGCCAACTGTCACCTTTTGTCCTTTTTCTACTTGATAGGCATAGCCTTCGCCATTCAATTGCACTGTATCGATCCCCACGTGAATCAGCAGCTCAATGCCTTCCTCACTGGTCAATCCAATGGCATGTTTGGAATCAAAGACTGCTGTGACAGTCCCGTTGACTGGTGCTAGCACTTCTCCAACGGTTGGCTCGATCGCTACCCCTTGTCCAAGAATTTCTTCTGAAAACATGCCGTCATTGACTGCTTGCAGGCTTTTTAGTTCCCCTTTTAAAGGTGCTTTGATCTCCGCGCCGATGATTTGATGGGTTGGTTCTTGCTCTTTGTCTGCTGGTGTTGCTTCAGGTGCTTCTTCTGTGACAGGGTCTTTGTATAAGAATAATGTCGCAATAAATGTGACCACGATACTGATTGCCGCACCGATACAGGCATTGGTCAAATGACGTAAGGTGTCATCGCCGATATAGCTTGGCAAAGTCAACAGGCCTGGTGACCCTCCTGAGAAATTGCGGACACGCATGATCCCCATAAATAGACCACCAAATCCGCCACCGATCATTGCTGCATACAAGGGTGTTTTAAACCGCAAATTGACCCCATACAACGCCGGTTCAGTAATGCCGAATAGCCCAGTCAGACCAGCAGAAAATGCCAATTGTTTGATCGTAGAATCTTTTGATTTAAAACCAACGCCGATAGCTGCAGCTCCCTGACTGACGTTTGAAGCCAGCATGCCAGGGTAGATCACTGTGTCATAACCTGTGGTCATCCGGTTGTTGATGCCGATAGGAACCAATCCATAGTGGGTACCCGTTGCCACGAACAATGGCGTGAAGGCACCAATCAGTAATGGAACGATCCATGGGCTGACCGTTTCTAGGGCTTGGATCCCTGCAGAGATCGCTTCACTGATCATGTAGCCTAGAGGGCCTAAAGCAACTAATGCGACTGTTCCTACGACGAAGATCGTTAGCAACGGTTTGCTGAAGAATTTGATTGCTTTTGGCGAGACTTTATCGGCGATCGGTTCAACGTAAGACATGAACCAAACACTCAAGATGATTGGGATCACCGATGATGAGTAACTCACTGGTGAAATCGGCAAGCCGAATAAATGGATGCCGCCGCCTGTCTCATTGACTGCTGTCACCATCGCGATAAAGTTCGGATGGAGTAAAATCCCCCCCACCATCATAGCTAAGTACATATTGGCTTTGAATTTTTGTGCAGAAGAAGCAGCCAGCAAAATCGGCAAGAAGTAGAACGCAGCATCTGCCATAAAGTTTAGGATTTGGTAACTTTGACTTTCTGCCGTCAAGACATTGAAGACCACCAGCAACGAAAGGACCGCTTTTAACATCCCAGCTGCCGTGATGGCTGGCAAAATCGGGGTGAAGATCCCAGTGATCGTATCGATAATTTTCGCTACACGTCCGCGATCGTCTTCTTCTGTTTCTTGATCACTAGTCAAATTGGTTTGGGCAGTGATTTCGTTGTAGACATTGCCAACATCACTGCCGATGATCACTTGGTACTGTCCGCCCTTGTTGACCACACCCATGATGCCTGGTGTGTGTTTTAAAGTGCTTTCTTGTGTTTTGCTGTCATCTTTCAAGTTGAAGCGCAAGCGTGTCGCACAATGGGTCAAGCTTTGGATATTTTCTTCCCCACCAACATTGGTGATGATCGTTTTTGCTAATTCTTTGTAATTCATGTCGTTCCTCCTATTTTGGTCTTTCGCTTGTTTTTGTGTGTCAAACCATAAAAAAATACCTAAACAAACCCCTTGGGAGTTCATTTAGGTATAGCCTGCCAATCCAGTAACAATCCTAAGCACTTGTTATTCGTTTGATGTGTATAGTTAAATAGATCAATTCGTCTTCTTCTAACGGTCTACCGAATTCTTTGTTGATGTAGTCACTGATTTTCAACGCACACGCATATTCCTTCATGTAGCGGTCTTTCAACATAAAAATAAAACTGCCGGTTCCTGCATCATCGAGCTTTGTACCGCTGAATAAGCGCTGGACAAAAAATTTCAAATGGGTCACAAAGCGTTCGTAGTTCAATGAATACTCATCAACCTCCATTGAAAAATGATATTTGACGATGTTTAGGATATGCTGAATGATCTTCGCCATTTCCGATACTTGACTGACCTGCGCCATATCCAACTCAGCATTGACAATGTGCAGAGCAATGAAGCCGGCTTCATCTTCCGGCAGCTCGATCGCCAAGCGATTTTTAATGATCGATAACGCTTCTTTGCCAATGAGGTATTCATGGTTATAAAACCGCTTGATCTCCCATAGCAAGGCATTTTTAATTTCCATGCCGTTTTGATAGCGCTCGATAGCATAATTGATATGATCGGTCAGCGTCAGAAACAATTTTTCGCTCAACTTTTTCCCAAGGGAAACTTTTGCAAAACTGATGATCTCATTCGCTGCTTGAATATGTTCGATAGGGATAGAAGAAAGTAATTGGGTTAGTTTTGTGACATTCCACTCTTGTGTACTGAGATAGACTTTTTCAATCTTGGTATCGTCGATCGCATCGCCCGGCTTTTTCTTAAAGCCTAAGCCTTTGCCCATGACGACCAATTCTTGTTTTTCCTCATTCTCAGAAATCACAATGTTGTTATTGATCACTTTTGTTACGTTCATTTTAACGACCCTATTCTTCTTTAGATTTCTTCACACAAAAAAATAGGTATAGCCCGCCTAAAGCGGTAACAATCCTCAGAGCCAGTGTAGCATGAGAAAAATCACTCGTCAATGGGGATTTTTAACCGCTTGTTTAAAAGCAGAAAACAGCGCTGCTGCCATTTGAATCTTTGACAGAACGCTGTTCACTGGTTTATGAATCACTAGCTCTCTTGATGAGAGGTAAAATTAGATACGGTTTTCGTGGTCAGCAGTTTTGACTAAGTTTGCTCCCACCAACCCACCGATTGACGTAAGAACGAGTCCTAAGACCATTGCCACAAAGCCCCAAATGGACGCTTTGGCTGTTGCATCACTTGCTTCTTCCGCTTTTTGACGAGCGTCTTCCACTGCTTGGTCAATGTCTTGTTTGGCTTGTTCAAGATTTTGTTGTGCATTTTCGATTTGTTTTTGTGCTTCATCAGAAGCATCTTGTAAGCCGTTCACGATATTGTTCGTTGCTTCTTCCGCTTCTTGTTGGCTTAGATCTGTGTTTTGAGCCACTGCATTTGAGATTGCTTCTTTATCGACTGAATCACCGATCGTTGTAGCACGATCTTGTAATTTGCTTGCTAAATCATCAATGATTTTATCAGCATCATTTGGATTCGTTGCAATGTCTTTGCCGGCATCTTTGATGTCGTTCGTCGCATCAGACAATTGATTTTGCAAGTAGTCTGGTTGTAATTCAGGAACATCGGTATCTTGTAAAACATCATTGACATTCGCTTGTAATTCATCTGTATTGACGTCTTCCATGTTTCCTGTTATTTCATCGAAGGCTTTTGAAGCGACATCGCCAGCACCTGAGGCAACTGTTTCAACGCCACTGCCAACAGCAGAAGCAACGTTCCCTAAAAGTGAACCGACTACAGAAAATGCACCGATCGTTAAGTAAGAGAGCATAACCATCATCACGATCATACTAGTTGCCCATGTTAAGAAACCATGAACCAATCCAACACGTCGAGCCGCCACACCTGAAACAAAACCAGCACCGAATAATGCCAAGACAAAGGTAATGACTGTCCAAATCAATAATCCTGTACCAACACCATCTAATGGATTATTTGATGTTGGTTCCACCAAACCAAAACCGATTGCTGAGCCGATCATTGACAGTGTCATGAACAATGCGATAAATGTTACGACCCCTGCAAAGATAGACCCCCAAGACAAATTGTAGCCTGCCTCCCGCTCATCTGAACCTAAATAATTTCTGAATCCTCTTTTCATCATTACATCCCCTTTTTGTTTTTTTAACCTGTATTCAGTCTAACAACTGATTGTTTTTTTATCAATCAACTCGACTTGCGCTATCTTTTTGTAAGAAAAATGAATGATTCTGAATTATTTGACTATTTATTAAAATAGTGCCTCTCAAGGCAATTGTTTTTTATCTGAGGAAAGCTATTTCATCCCCTACGTCAAGCCTTCCCCAACCTTATGGAAAAGTAGCCAAGCTGGTTATTGCTACTTATAGTTTCAAAGAACCGGTCATGCCTTTCACAAAGCCTTTTTGCATAAACAAAAACAATACCAACGTTGGGATCGTTGCAATCACGATCGCCAGCATTTGAACGCCATAATTTGGTACGTAACTGGCTGACGATAAATTGGAAATCAGCAATGTCATGGTTTGACGACTTTCCGTTTGCAAAAAGACCAAGGGTAGCAAATAACTGTTCCATGCGTTCATAAAGGCATAGATGGCAGCGGCAGCATAGGTCGAGCGCATCATAGGAAAAACGATCCGAAAAAATATCGTGTACTCTGTTGCCCCCTCGATGCGACTCGCATCTAAAATACCGTCAGGGAAAGACTTGAAGTTCTGGCGAAAAAAGAAAATCAGAAACAGGTTATTGACCAATGGCAAAATGACCGCCACGTGCTGATTGACTAGCTGCATTCCTGCCATCATCTTAAACAACGGGATCACCAAAGTTGCCAGCGGCACCATCATACATAACAGAAAAACCGCATAAATCCCTTCACTCGCCCGCGTTCGAAACTTCTCAAATCCAAAGGCAGCCAAAGAAGTGACCAGTAGACTGACAAGGACGGTGATCAATGAAATCTTGATGGAATTCCACATGATCAATGGGATGTCGTAATTGCTGAACAGCACCTGAAAATTGCTTGCTAGCTGATTCCCAAAAGTCAGCTTCCCTTCGGCAACTTGATTGGCGGTATTGGTAGAGCCCACCATCATCCAGTAAAACGGAAAAATCGAAAAAAACGAGACGATCAGTAAAAAACCATATTTTATGCATCCACTTAAAGTAACTTTCATAGCTGCTCCTTTCTATCGCTTTTATTGATTCGTTTTCGAGAGTTTCAACTGGATCACAGATAAAAGAGCGATGATGATCACTAAGACCCACGACAGCGTAGCCGAATACCCAAAATTTGACGTATAGACAAAGGAGTGATTATAGATCAGTTGGGCGACAGTCAACGTCTCATTGGATGGGCCACCACCTGTTAGATTCACCACTTCATCAAAGAGCTGGATCGTCCCAATGGTGGAGGTGATGGTCGTAAAAACGATCACCGGCTTCAGCTGTGGGATCACTACGAAAAAGAACTTTTGAAACCCATTCGCCCCATCGATCGCAGCAGCTTCTAAGGTGTCATCAGAGATATTTTGCAATCCTGCCAAATAAAAAATCATGTTATAGCCTGTCCAACGCCAGCACAGGGCAATAATAACGGTCAGTTTTGCTAAAAGCGGATTATTTAGCCAATCTAGCGGTTGCGTGATCAAGCCAATGTTCAGTAGCCCTTGATTAACGATCCCGCCAATTTGAAACATCATTTTAAATAAAACTGCATAGGAAACCAGCGAGGTGACACAAGGTAGAAACAACGCCAATTTAAAGAAGGAGCGTCCTACAAGCTTCGGCGTGTTCAAAACAAACGCCAGCAGAAGACCCAATAACACCATGATTGGTACTTGAAAGATCAGAAAGATAAAATTATTGAGTAAGGCTTTTTGAAAAATCGTATCCTGCAGCATGCGCAGGTAATTGCCGAAACCGACAAAAACCGATTGCAGCCCCTGCATACCATGCAGGGAAAGGTATAAGGAATAGACGATGGGATACAGCAAAAAGACACTACTGAATACTAAAGAAAGGCCAATAAATCCCCATACTTGTTGGTTTTTGGGGCGCTTTTTTCTGATCGAATTTTGCATATTCATCACTCCTTAAGCAACACAAGTCGGCTATTCGCCGACTTGCATCTTGTAGGTGTTTTCTGCTTCCGTCAACATATCATCTAAGGACATAGCACCATCAAAATAGCTTTGCATTCCCCCACGCAAGGCATCCACTGCCGCTTGGGTATTTACCCCGTAATCAACGGCGGGGATGTCCGCCATCCAACTGGAAAAATCTTTATAGATTGAGGCGTCATTAAAGAAAGGATCTTCATATTGATAAGCTTCTCCTTCTTGTGAGGGTAGGTAAGTCCCCACTGCCCCATTTTCTACTAAAATCTCTTGATAGAATTCATCATTCCCAGCAAATTCTTGTTTAAGAAAATCAATGGCCAACGCTTTATTTGGTGAGTCATTGAGCACCAACCAGCTAGAACCACCCAAGTTCGAGTAAGGTGTCGCTCCAGACACTGTCTCTAATTGAGGAAGGTTCGTATAGCCCCATTTTCCTTTTTGATCTTCTGCGGATCGGATTGTCGCAGAAAACCAGATGGCTGAATTGACTGCTGCCACTTCTCCACTCGTCACTGCACCGATCCCTTCTGGCGCAAAATAATCTACTGGTTTTGCCAACTCTTTTTCTTCGATCGTCTTCAGAATCGGCAGCATTTCACGAATAGCAGGATTGTCTTTCAAGAATATGTTTCCGTCTTCATCAAAATACCATAATCCGGCTGACTGCATTGCCATCTGGATATAATGAGTGCCGCGATTTGGAATAAACGCGACGAACCATTTCCCCGTTTTTTCTTTGACTGTCTCACCAATCTCCACAAATTTAGACCAGGTTAGATTGGTGAGTTCCCTTTCATCGATCCCCGCTTCACTTAAATAATCTTTGCGGTAGTAGAGTCCAGCAGAACCTGAATCAAAGGGAACCGCATAAACGCCTTCTTGATAGGTCGCATTCGTTACTTTGTAAGGAGCAAATTGGTCAAAGTCCATGTCTTCCGATAATTCTGCAAATTTTCCTTCGTAGTTTAGCAAATAGTTCTGCACATCATAGTCATCCATCAAAACGATGTCTGGCAAACCTTCGGAGACCCCTGAAGTAAAGGATGAAACCATTTTTTGCTTGGTATCCTCGTTGGACATCTCGACGACATTAAGGTCGATTGCATCATTGTCCGCATTGTAATATTCCCCGGCTTTTTCCATAATTGGAATATTAAAATTTGTGTCCCAAGCCCAAACAGTCAGCGTATTCTCATCTGTACTGGCAAAATCTTGTGAATCTGCTGTTTCTTGATTTCCTCCACAACCTGCAAATAACAACCCTGTGAAAAATACTAGCAAGAACAAGCCACTTTTTTTCATTTTTCTCCCTCCAATATGATTCTCTCCTCATCCCCATCAGCATAAAAATAAAGTAAGCGCTTTCCGTTACACCAATTATAAAGAATGATGGTCATAATTGAAAATAATCGGATCGTTCCTCTCGTTTTACCAAAAAACCACCTTCGCCCAAGGCGAAGGTGGTTGTCTGCTTATTTTTCTTCATTTAGTCGATCTGGCATCATGTTTTCCATAAAACCCCAAACGCCGTTTTGTAATACGAGTTCCTCACGTTCGTAAGTAGAAACCGTGGTGCGGATCAACTCATCTTGACCGTCTAAGACTTTTTGTCCCCAATGAGGATCGATCAACAATGCCCGGCCCACTGCTACAAAGTCTGCATGTTCTAGCAAGCCCGCGGCATCTTTCGATGTTCGGACATCCCCTACACCAATCAAAGGAACCCGCTGAGCGATTTTTTCATAGACATACGCCAACATCGATTTTTCTTGGTACGTTTTTGAAATCGATTTGCGGGTATAATCCGCAAGGGAGATGTGCAGATAGTCTAATCCTTTTTCTGCCAGTTGGTCCACTAAGAACAACGTATCTTCAAAGCGAATCCCTGGTTCTTCGAATTCTTCCGGTGAAAAACGATAACCGACGATAAACTCCTTCACACCTGATTGGTCCACTGTTTCCAATACTTCATCGACGAGCTTCTCAATAAAACGATAACGGTTCTCTAGTGAGCCACCCCATTCATCGGATCGACGATTTGAGTGCGGAGAAAAGAATTGTTGGATCAAATACGTATTGGCTCCGTGGAGTTCTACGCCATCAAACCCCGCCTTGATCGCCCGTTCGGTAGCTTTTTTAAAGTTTTCAATAATCGTTAAAATCTCATCCACTGTGACTTCTCGGGGAACTTGGGCATTTGGACGTTCGGCAGCAACTGCGCTGGCAGAAATCGGTTGTGTCCCTCGTAGGACCGAGTCATCCGTCATCCGACCGGCATGAAAAATCTGTAAAATGGCTTTGGTCCCATTTGTTTTGATGGTGCTGGCTAATTTACTTAATCCAGGTAAAAAGGCATCGTCGTAAGCGCCTAATTCCCCTTCCCAGCCCTTGCCATCTTCTTGGACATTGGCTGCCGCTGTGATGACTGCTCCGACTTCCCCAGAGCGTAAGCCATAGTAAGCCAACTCATCTTTCGTAATCACCCCATCAAAGAAGGACATCTTGGTCGTCATTGGTGCCATAATGATTCGATTTTTCAACTGCAATCCGCGCTTAAATGTTGCTTTGTCTGTTACATTTCGCATGGGTTTCCCACCTTTTCCATTGGATTCATTTCGCTTTGTGGATCTGACTGGCTTAGTTGCCCAAGGAGATCCTTAAAGCAAATCGGTGCATCTTTTTTCCCTTTATCAAAACATACATGCACATGCATCTATATTACAAAAGAATCAAGGAGAAAACAAGTGAAAAACATCATTAGTCTAGCATTTCCTCCAAGACTTTTTCAAAAACGACTTTTGAACGCTGCAGTTTCTTTTCCCCTGATTGGGTCAAATCAATATAGATCCCCCGCTTATCATCTTGACAAGAATGCCGTTCGATCACACCGCACAGCTTGTCTTCCATGCGCATGATCATACGTGACATCGCACTTTGACTCAGATCAAAATGGGCGATCAAATCATTGAGGCGCATGCTATGATTGGGGGTCTTTTCTAAGTAATAAAGCACGTAATACTCATTCAAAGACAGATTGCTTTCTGCTTTGAGGGCTTGCTCCAAACGAGCTTCGATCGCTTGATGCTGATTCGTAAAGGCTAACCATTGCCCCATCCGTTCTTTTTCCATCCTCTTCACCACCCATTCTTCTATACCAAGGTATTTTAATCTAGATCCCTGCGTTACGCAAGTCGCCAGAAAAGGTTAACACTTTATTATACAAAATTAGACAGCTACTGCGGGCGTTCATGAATGTTTTATGATAGAATTGACGAAAAATTCAGCAAAAACTTCCTGTTCTTTCTCAATATTCTATACTACAATAGCTTTAACACCAAAGAATATTTAAGCACTATATCAGCAAAATTGTGCATTCCGACACAATAATTTGCTTGTTTTAGATGTTCTAATATTCTAAGGAAAGGATGAAGCAAACGATGAAAAAAACATTTTCTTTGATTGGGGCACTAACACTCGTCAGTTTGGGGCTTTTGACAGGTTGTAACAACGAAAAAGATACTGCTCAGTCAACCAGCGAGCTAAGCCAGAGTCGTGTGTCTACTGAAAGCAAACAAAGTACGTCGACGCAAACGACTGAAAGCAGCTCCTTAGCGTCAACCTCTACTTCAAAAACTTCGACCACAAGCCAGCAATCGACGGACCACTCTGACACAATGCAAACGACAGCAAGCTCAGCTTCCAACGAGTTTCCATATGCCGTTGATCTTTCCCAATATGGCCCTACACTGACTTTTCACTTCAACGGTTTCAATGTACCAGATACTGTCACGATTCAAAATACGACTCCAATGATCATTTCGATTCCCGACAGAATTAGTTATGAAGCACAAGTCGATACGATCGCGACAAAGGAGATTCGCATCTTTTCAGCAAATGACAATGGGATTCGTACAGTAAAAGTGAATACCCAGTTGACCTTTGCAAAAGAGATCACACCCAATAGCAATCCTGATTTTAACCAAAACCTGTACCTATTTACAAATAAGGAGGGTGGTCTATCTTTGATCACGCCGAACTATGCGGGAAATGTCAGCGATGACCAACGAGATGTGATGTTAGAAGTACTTCAATAAACGAAAAACAGGGAAACGAAGCACGCTTCGTTTCCCTGTTTCGTTACCCGATCATCACGGTTTCATCAGGATATTTGTAGCCAGCTTCTTGTTTGTTGGCTTTTTTCATCAATGAAAAAGCAACGGTCATGATGCCGACTCGACCAATGAACATCAAAAAAATGATCAAAAGTTTGCCAAAAACCGACAAGTAAGGCGTCAACCCCATGGTCAATCCCACCGTTCCAAAAGCGGAAAAAACTTCAAAGGCAATGGTTGGCAACCCAAAGTTTGGGGTTTGCGGCATACTCTCAGTGATCGACAATAAGAAAATCGCTACGAAGCATAACGTCAAGGTAAGAAAGAACAACGTAAAGGCACGCGATACAGCAGATTCTTTGATCGTGCGACCAAAAACTTCCGCTCGACTGCGCCCTTTCAATAAGCTGCGGATCTTGATGATCAAGACCGCAAATGTCGTTGTCTTCAATCCCCCAGCAGTTGATCCAGAAGTGCCGCCGATATACATTAAAATCATCGTCAGCATCAGGCCTGCTTGACTCATTTGTCCGTAATCAATACTGAAAAATCCAGCGGTTCTTGGGGTGACCGCTAAGAAGAAGTATTGGAAAAAACGTTCGATGACCGAGTCACCCGTGATCAACTGTGAATTGGCTTCGGTCAAAAAGAACCCTGCCGTTCCAAAAACCACCAAAACGATCATAGCGATCCATGCCAAGCGGCTATGCAGGGACCTTTTTTTGGACGCCGTATGCAGGAGATCGAACCAAACGAGAAACCCCAGACCACCTGCGATGATCAAGAAACTGACGACCCCCAGCACAAATGGGTCGTTTTGAAACCCTAACATGCTGTTGCCGAACAAATCAAACCCAGCATTACAAAAGGCCGAGATCGCATGAAAAACACTGTACCAAAGGCCTTGCTCCCAACCAAAACGGGGCACGAATGCAAAAGCCAGCAAGATGATCCCACTGACTTGGATCAAAAAGGCGATCCGAATCAGGTACCATGCCAAATGGATTTCTCCAGACATTCGGTCCAGATTCAATGATTCCCGCAAAATCATCCGAGTACTAAGATGGACTCTTTTTCTCGCCAAGATGTAAAAGAAGACGGGAATCGACATGAAGCCGATCCCACCGATCTCAATCAGCATCAGCAAGATCCCTTGGCCCCACAGGTTGTAATGATCGGCTACGGTCAAGGTCGAAAGACCCGTCACGCAAACAGCCGATGTGGCAGTAAACAGCGCATCTAAAAAGTTGGTGCCTTCACCACTTTGGGTGACAGCCGGCAGCATCAGCAAGCCAGTTCCTGCCAATATCAGCAAAACGAAGACCAGTGTGACGATCTGCGGAATCAAAAAGCGTTGCGATGCCAGCTTTTTTTTCAAACGATTTCTTTTTTTCATTTTCATTTCCTTTGACCTTTTGCAAAAACCAATGTCTTAGTAATCCAAGTTTATTGCATTTGTTTTTTCTCTTATCATACCATTTTATTTTGATTTATTCTTCACTTTGATCATTCTTGTTACGTTTGCTCGTTCATTTTCTTCCAGCCGCATTTTGATTCCATAAATGGCTTCTTCCAGCTCGGGAATCGTCAAATATTCTAAGGCATTGACGCGTCGGCGCGTCCGTTCGATTTCCCCTGCCATCAATTGACAGGTCTTTTCGATTTCCGTTAGCTCCAACAGCTTCGGCATGACGTCAGTAAAACGGGCGACAGCATTATCTAACGGAACATTGGAATTCAAAAAGCCGTACTCGATCGGCGCTTGCATCACCGTATCGTCGTAATCAAAATGCATCACTGGCACTTCCACACTCATGATGTTTTTCGTGGACAATTCAAGGGAGACTTCAGTTGCTGGTAAAATAAACATTTCTTCAATGTATTTTTCATTGATTGTGGCATTGGCTAAGCGAAATGCCTTCATGGCACGCTGCAATTGTTCTTCGACTTCTTTACGCAAGCGGTCATTCTTTTTGATCAATTCAATAAATTGACGCATGAGTTCGTCTTGTTTGTCTTTTAATAATTTGTGTCCGCGTTTGGCTGTCGCCAATTGTTTGCTGAGGCGCGACAGCTCTATGCGGGTTGGATTAACGGTTTTTTGCGCCATTGTTCTCCTCTCCCGGTAAGTATTCCGCCAGTAGGGCATCGCTGATCCGCTTCAGTTCGACTTTTGGCAGCATCGCCAATAATTCCCAGCCTAATTCCAAGGTTTCGATAATCGAACGGTTGGTGCGATACCCTTGGTTCAAGTATTCATTTTCGAAGCGTTCCGCAAATTTGGCATAGGTTTTATCTACTTCCGACAATGCCGATTCTCCTAAAACGACTGCCAATTCCTTGGCTTGCTTTCCTTGAGCATAGGCAGAAAACAACTGGTTCATCGTTGCGGCATGGTCTTTACGGGTTTTTCCTTCACCGGTCCCTTTATCTTTTAACCGTGACAATGACGGCAAGACATCGATGGGTGGCTGGATGCCGTTTTTATACAAATCACGAGACAAGATGATTTGTCCTTCGGTGATATAGCCGGTCAAATCGGGAATCGGATGGGTTTTGTCATCTTCTGGCATGGTCAAAATCGGTAGCTGGGTCACTGAACCTTTCAAGCCGCGAATCCGTCCCGCACGTTCATATAACGTGGATAGATTGGTATAAAGATACCCAGGATAACCCCGACGTCCTGGCACTTCACGACGAGCAGAGGAGATCTCCCGCAAAGCTTCACAGTAGTTGGTCATATCCGTCATGATCACCAAGACATGCATGCCCTTTTCATAAGCCAAGTATTCGGCTGCTGTCAGTGCCATTCGGGGAGTAGCGATCCGCTCGATCGCTGGGTCATTGGCTAGATTCATAAAGACGACAGAATGGTCGATGGCGCCAGTTTGACGAAAATCTTCCATGAAATATTCTGCTTCTTCAAAGGTGATCCCGATGCCAGCAAACACAACAGCGAAATCGTCTTCCGAGTTCAACACTTGTGCTTGACGCGCAATTTGCGAAGCCAATTCTTTATGAGGCAGACCAGAACCAGAAAAAATCGGCAGTTTTTGTCCCCGAACGAGCGTATTCAAGTGGTCGATCGATGAGATCCCCGTTTGAATAAACTCATCAGGATAATCCCGCGCTGCTGGATTGATCACTTCGCCGTTGATGTCCATAAATTTTTCTGGGACGATCTCTACTCCGCCATCTTTAACCCGACCTAAACCGTCAAAGACTCGCCCGATCATTTGCTCGGAAACGCCTAATTCCAAAGGATGTCCTAAGAAACGCACCGCAGATTCCCGCAAATTGATCCCGCCGGTTCCTTCAAAAATTTGGACCAACGCTTTGTCTTCTTGGATCTCCAGTACTTGTCCTTGCCGCGTTTCGCCGTTTTGCATGCGGACTTCGATCAACTCTTCGTATTTGACACCGGAGACGCGATCGACGGCCATCAATGGTCCGACGACTTCTCCAATCGTTTTATATTCCTTGATCATCGGTGCGGTCTCCTTTCTGTAAAATTTCTTTCATCGTTGCTTTGATCTCTTGATGTAAAGCAGGAATTTTTGCTAATTCCGTTTCAGGCAAGTACTTCATACGTGCCACTTTGTCTCGCAATTCTTCGGTTCCTGCATAGATTTCTGAAAGATACGCACCTAGTGTCAACGCATCTTCCGCTTCTTTGTGGAGCAGCAAGATCGTTTCCAGCATTTTGAACTGCTTTTCACGAGAGGTAAACGTATCGACGTCGTCAAAAGCGTTTTGCTGCAAGAAATCTTCTCGCAATGATTTGGTGGTTTCCAGCAATAACTGATCTTTTTCGGACAAAGCGTCGATGCCGACAAGTCGAACGATCTCTGACAACTCAGATTCTTTTTGCAGCATCCGCATGGCTTCTGTTACTTGTTTGGACCAATCCACTTGCATTTGTTGGTCCAAAAAGGCACCCAATTCGTTTTCGTATAATGAATAGCTCTTCAACCAATCGATCGATGGAAAATGACGCTTTTGCGCTAAAGTGGCATCTAAGCCCCAAAAGACTTTTACGACCCGCAACGTATTTTGGGTAACTGGTTCTGAAATATCGCCGCCTGATGGTGAAACGGCGCTGATGGCAGTGATACTGCCTTCTTGATCAGAACCTAAGCAAATCGCTTTTCCAGAACGCTCATAATACTCTGCCAAGCGGCTGCCTAAGTAAGCTGGATACCCTTCATCCCCAGGCATTTCTTCCAGACGACCAGACATTTCTCGCAGTGCTTCTGCCCAACGTGAGGTGGAATCCGCCATGATCGCCACTGAATACCCCATGTCTCGGAAGTATTCCGCAATCGTGATCCCAGTATAAATCGACGCTTCCCGAGCGGCTACCGGCATATTGGAGGTGTTAGCGATCAACACGGTTCTCGCCATTAAAGATTCACCACTACGAGGGTCGATCAACTCTGGAAACTCGTTCATTACATCGGTCATTTCATTGCCGCGTTCGCCGCAGCCGACATAGACGACCAGATCGACATCCGCCCATTTGGCGATTTGGTGCTGAACGACAGTTTTCCCTGCACCAAAAGGTCCTGGAACGGCTGACGCCCCGCCTTTAGCGATTGGAAAGAAGGTGTCGATCACTCGCTGACCAGTAATCATTGGTTCGACTGGATTCAGTTTTTGCTTTACTGGACGGCTATGACGAACGGGCCATTTTTGCAGCATCGTGAAAGACCGTTCTCCTTTGGGTGTATCTAAAACATAAATCGTTTCATCGATGGTAAATTCCCCCGCATAAACAGCCTTGACTGTTCCTGAAACGCCATGAGGAACCATGATCTTGTGATTGATCAACGGTGTTTCTTGCACGGTGCCGATGACCATCCCGGTACTGACTACTTCGCCGACTTCGACTGTCGGTACAAAGGGCCACTTTTTCTCATGATCCAACGCAGGCAATTGCACCCCACGCGTCAAGAAGTTGCTTTGGGTGACAGACATGAAGGTTTCTAAGGGACGTTGGATGCCATCAAACATTTGTGACATGATCCCAGGCGCCAATTCGACGGATAGCGGTTCACCGGTGGTTTCGACTGGTTCACCAGGTCCGATCCCAGACGTTTCTTCATAGACTTGGATCGAAGCGACGTCGCCGCGCATTTCGATGATCTCACCGACCACGCCTAAATCTCCTACATAACAGATATCTTCTAAACTTGCATGGCCCATATTTTTGGCTAGCACCAATGGACCAGATACTTTAATAATTGTTCCTTTTTCCACAACATCGGCTCCTCTCTATAGTATGTTTTGTCCAACTGCTTTTTCGACATTTTCTTGAATCATTCGCTTGCCGATTCCTCGGGAACCATCATAATCAGGAATCAAGATGACTGCAGGTGTCATTTTTTGTTGGACTTTTGCTAATTCATCGGGAATCAGCTCGGCACATTTTTCAGTCAGGTAGATGATCGTACTGTTCTTCATTAATTTTGCCAGCGCCTGCTTCACTTCTTTTTCTTCCGAGGCATAGCAGACCTGAAAGCCAAATAGTTGAAAAGGAATGACGGATTCTTTCTCGCCGATTACGCCGATTTTATGAGTCATAGTGCCGCATCCTTTCTCTGAGTTGTTCTTCCGTAAAGCCACTGCGTTTGCCTACTAGCAAGATACGCAGATTTTGCAGTTCCAAAACCTTAGCATTCAAAAATGCGAGTAAAGGCAGTGGTCCTAAAGCATCCGTTTGGGCTTGGCCATAGCTTTCTGTGATCAAATTGTCTTGTAAAAGTGCCAAGCCAGCAAAGTCGATCACCTGTTCATGAATCAAAGGCCGCAATACTTCCTGATAATCACTTTCTAATAAGAAGGCTAAAAAGTCACTATAGGACGCATCCGCAAACGCTAAAAATTCTTCTTTCGGGATACTACCGACACTCACTAAGACTGCCTCCATAAAACTACGCGATCGTTTTTGAAGTACACAACGAGCGGCAATCGTTATATTGGTCAGATCGATCATCTTGATGACAGCTTCTTGTAGCTCAGGGATCTTGATTTCATCTGCCAGTCGCCGTTGTTCATGTAAATACCGGCGATCGTAAATGATATCGATGCCTTGCAGCACGGCGCCGCCTTCTAAGTACTCCCGCACTTCTTGGATCGTAGTCACGATTTTCTCAGGCAATACCTCTGAGGTTCCCGTTTTGATGGCGGTCCGACACTCATCGATCGTGTAAAAACCGTCTTCGATCAGTAGATGATCATAATCTTTTCCAGTGACTGACTCTTTGGTCAAGACTTTTAGATTATGGAAAGTAAAAGGCATCATATACAGTCGGAGGATCTCTTGATCAGGAACCAGCTCGGCCAATTCTTTGATCGTCTTTAACAATTCTTCATCGAGATAGGTTTCGAATCGTTCATGAAAATCTGGCTTTAAATAGCGTTGATAATGGGTCTGCTGCAAGACAGCTTCGACTTCAGCAAACCCTTCTGCCGCAATCATTTGCTCGACTTCTTGCGGCTTTAGCAACGTCATCTCTTTCAGCCGAATGATTGGATTCAATTGATGATAGTTCCTCATGGATCAACCTCCTTGTTGTATGATCTGCAACCACCGTTCCCGGGTTTCTTTCTTGTATTCATCAAGCAGTACCTGATAGGTAAAATTGTATTGAATGCCGTTGTCATCCACCAAAAAGCCTGCTTCTGTCAATGGTGCGCCTGCTTTGATTTGATACGGTAGTTTTGATTGACAAGACGTAAGCCAAGCGGCATCTAGATGGGCTGCTTGCTCAGGACCAGCGTGGAAGGTCACCGTCCCGCTGATCGGCAGCTGTTGCAGCACATTTTCAGCAAATGACTGCAGCTCTTCTGGCGTCCAGGCAACCATTTGTTGATACGCTTGCTCAAAAAGTTGTGTCAGGTATTCGTTTTGTTTCACCATTTGCTGCTGCTTAGCGGCACTTGCTTGGCGATTCAGTGCTTGCTGATAATTTTTTTCGGCTTGCTTTTTTGCTTGCTGGGCACGAAGCTGCAAGTCCGACTCTTTTTTCGCCCAGTCACGTGCCATCGTTTCACTGATCCTAGCACGTTCAGCGGCAGCCAAACGTTCCCGTTTTGTCTGCGCTTCTTGGTCTAGTTCAGCAATCATTTTGTCGATTGCATCCATACCTTCGCCCCCTTTAAATCGTTCCTAAAAGTAAGAAAGAAATAACAAAGCCTAAGATGGCATACATCTCAACCATTACTGAGAACATGACCCCTTTAAAGAAATGCTCTGGTTTCTTCGCTAAAATTTGAATCCCAGCTGCAGCGACCTTCCCTTGGGCCATTCCTGAGAATAAGCCAGTAAAGGCAACTGGCAGTGAGGCCATCAAGTACGCCATACCAGTCACTGTAGACATTTCACCACTTAAGCTACCATAGATCATAAACGCAATAACGAATCCGTATAGTCCTTGCGTTCCGGGAAGCAATTGTAAAATCAAGGCTTGTCCAAACTTCTCCGGCTGATTCGTCGTTAAGGCTGCCGCTGCTTCACCAGTTTGGCCCACCCCTTTGGCTGAACCGATCCCAGAAAAGATCGTAGCGATCCCCATTCCGATAATTGCAAACACCATACCACCATTATTATTAATTAAGTAATCAATCATTTATTGTCTCCTCCATTTTCTTTATCAAAATCAACGTATTTCTCACTTGGCTTAAAGGTTTCAAATTGGCGCCCCCCACCAGTGAAAAATTTTCCGAAAAACTCTACATATTGTAAACGAGCGGCATGCACATACGCACTCAGTAACGATAAAAAGATGTTTAAAGCTTGTAGGACAACCAATAAGAGAATGCCTACAGAAAAACGAGCGGCTGGCGGCAAATAGCCCACCAATAAGTTGAAGGCTGCTGCGATACTCCCACCAGAGATCCCTAATGCCATCAAGCGGCTATAGCTGACAAAGTCGCCGATGTAACTGGTCACACCGTATAAGTCATACAAGCCTAAAAAGAAGCCGCCCACTTTGGTTTTCCCTTTCAGAATCGGTACCACGATGATCAATAAGGCACTAAAGCCTGCTAAAATCAAGCCGACGGTTGTTAGTGCAGGGACATCGATCAAAAGATTGCCTGCGGCTGCCACTAAAAGACCACTCAAAAGTCCTAGCCACGCAAAGCCTTCGTTGACTGCACCTAAAAGATCCTTTTTGCGGATATTTTCTTTGGTTGCTAAATAAAGGCCTGTAAACAGTTGAATGCCACCAAAAATCATGGATAGACCAAAGATCGCCATAAAATCTTCGGAGGGCGATAAAAGTTGGAAGGGCAATGTAGCACCAAAGAAGGAGCCGTAGATTGCGCCCCAAATCATAGTTGGCACAGACAAAATTTGGAACAATTTCAGAAACCGTTTGGTCCCTTTGGGCAAACGCAAGGCGTGTAGCCCAATCGTGGTCGCGACAGCCATTAATGCACCATAACCTAAGTCAGCCACCATCATACCAAAGAAAACATAGTAAAAAGGCGTCATCCATGGGGTTGGATCGATCTCATCGTATTTTGGCAAGCTGTACATTTCCGTCAACATTTCAAAGGGTTGAATAAACGAGGCGTTTTTTAGCTTCGTTGGCACTTGATTGGCAGCGATCTCCTCTGCAGTGGGTTCTTCAAATGAATAGTAAATCTCGTTGGCAAAGGATTCTTGGACCATTTCCGCCACTAACGGCTGATCCTTTTCTTCGATCCAGCCGCGCAAGAGGGCAAAGGTCTGACCAGCTGCTAAGCGCTGTTGCATCATTGCCCGATTCTCACGAGTCAAAAACAGTTCTTCCGCTTGCTGCAGCAGGATCAGCCGTTGTTTGTGCTGACTGATTTCTGTAATCAGTTCTTTGCGCTGCTGCGTCAAGGAAGTCAACGCTTGTTTCGCATTTTGCAAAACCACTTTTGGTGATTCGGATGTCAGGCCAGTTTCTTTCTTCACCCCATATCGGTGAAACAATTGGAACACTTGCTCTTCGATCGCTGTTAAAAACAGGCAGCTGAAATTGACTTTTTTGGGTTCAGAATAGATCACTTCGATATGAATCTCTTCCAATTGACGCAAGGCTTCAGCTAGATCTTCCCAGCGCGGGCCTTCGACACTCCCAGCAAAAAAACTTGTATGTGCAGGCGCTTCGATCTCCAAGGGTACGTCAAGATTTTGCCATTGTGACGCCCATTCTTCCGACTGCGTCGCTGCTTCGATCGCTTCGATCGTCTCTACCCAGCGCTCCTGCAAATTCTCGACTTCAACCAGCTCCGTTAATGCTGCGGCTTCATCGAAGCTTGTTTCAAAGTCCGACAGCCGCAAGGCATCTCGTTGCCATTCCGTGCCTTTTTTCGCATCACCATTTTGACGAATAAAGCGGATCGCTTCTTGCAGTCGACGAATCATTGGTTGATGAGAAGCACCTTCTGGGGTGGCTCCTGCAAAAAATTCCTGCAGCCAAGTTTCGTTGGCTTCCTGCTCAAATACGTTCTCGATTTCAACAAACTGCATCGTTTGCAGCTTCGTCAATAACCTTTCTTGGTAGTGCTTCGGGGTGATCAACGTTAGTTTATTTAGTTTGGTTACTGCCATAAGTCCCGATCACTCCTTCAACGATCTGTTGAACCGCTTGCTCTTGGAAGCTTTGCATATTTTTTTGGTAACGATCTAACACTTGCTGGTTCTCTTTTGCCAGCTGCTGCTTTTGTGCTGCTAGTGACTGTTGCAACTGCTCTTCGATTGTTGCTTGTTCTTGAGCAAGCGCCTCTTCCAAAGCGGCTGATCGCTCTTGCAATACTTGTTGCTGCTGCGCTTCTTCCGACTGCAATTCTTTTTTCAAAGCGCGCAATTGCTGTTCATTGGCTTCTTCTGCTTCTCGTAAACGAGTCAAAGCTTCTCTCATCGATTCCCCTCCTATAATGATTTGTATTCTCAACTGAAAAATAAACAAAAAAAGCATACCTCACGAAGAAGTATGCTGATATGAAAAAAGGCCAGCATTCCTCCAAGAATGTTTGCCTCACCCCTTGGCAAACCTGATCCTTGAAGCATAAAAAATGCTCAACCTTTGTCTATTTTATTTTTCAATTCCTGAACTATTATAGCAAAAAACGGCGTTCTATTCAAGTAAAATCATCTTTTGTGAGAAAAAAGTGTTTTTCACCTATTACTGATCCACTTGCTACCTGCCCAACTTTCCACCTAACATTTGCCAGGGATCGGATTGTTCTTACTAAATTGAAATCGGTCAAAATCAATTTAAGACTTAGAATGGTATGAATGAAGAACGTTGAGATTTTTTGAAAATGCTAGACATCATTTGATTGGTACCCAAAAGGAGATAACAGTTCCAACAACCCATTCGATCCCTGACAAATCTTAAGTGAGAAGTTCGCTTATTTCACTTCTCTTTTTATCGGTGGCAGAGGTTGGCCCTTTTCTTCACAAATGAAATAACCGCCTCGATATAGGCATGTGTAAATTTTACCTGGTTCCATTATTAATGGAAGCCCATTTTTTAAATACATCGGTTTTCTTTCCATTGTGCTCACCTTGTCTTTCGTGGGAAAATCAGTCAAAATAAAAAACAACAGCTATTTCTAATCTTATCTTCAAGATTACCAAAAAATAAATCAATTTTCTAGTTTTTTAATCAAAATATCGCAACTCTATCGATTATTTTATATAAAGATGGAGATTTAACGAAGTGTGTGTGTAAAGAATGAACAGGAGGAAAAAAGGATGTCAGATGAACGTTGGTTTCAAATTAGAAGAAAGCGAAACATCGAATTGGTTCTTTGTTTGCTTGTCGTCCTGCCGATGGTCTATGGCTTATGGTTTCAGCTCGCTTTTTTGATCCACTACATGTCGTTTTTGTTTCTGGTAGCTGTCTTCACTGCAATCTATGAAGGAATTCGTTGGATCTGGGCTTTTATTAGAAAAAAACGAGCGTGAAAAAGCTTGGCTCTGCTATAATAAATGAAACGAGCAGAGAGGAGTGCTTCTATGAAACGAATCATTATGGCTTGTGACTTACAACATGCCCCCAAAGCTTTACAAGAATCCGCCCTTTCTTTTGAGCCTTTTCTCCCGAATTCTCGAAGTGTCGCAGAGCTTTTTTATTCCGCCTATCATGAAACGACAGATGACGAAGGGGAATCGCTTGCTGACTGGCAAAGAGAGCTGAGAGAGACCGCTGACGGAAAATACGGTCCCTTGATTCCAGAGCTTTCTTTTCAGTTGCAAAAGGATGATCACCCTATCGGTGCCGTAGTAACCAGCACGTTTCAAGAGCTTCCCCTGCTATTATTTGTTGTTATGGGCGCAGCCTTTAAAGGCAACGGCTTATCCAAGTTGCTGATGAATGAAGTGATCCAACGAGCAAAAGCCATGGGGCTCACTCACCTTTACTTGGTAGTGACGGTTGAAAACCAGCCAGCCTACAAGCTGTATGAAGCATGCGGTTTTTCTTTTGCGGGTGAAAGCTGGGCAGATCTTTCTCCTTAGCTAAGCTTGCAAGTTATCTAAGTCATTTTCTACTATTTGAAAAGGAGCTTCCAACCAATGAATGAACGACTAGCTGCTGCGATCCAACTGCGGACTGAAAAAAAACTGCAACAATCAAATGAACAATTGATTCAATTAGCTGCCGAAAATCCCCAAGATGCCTTTGTGCAGTACCAAACGGCTTGGAGCTATGATCTTTTAGGGGAAGAACAACAGGCAATTCCTTATTATGAACAAGCAATCGCGTTAGGTTTATCAGAAAATGACTTGCCAGATGCCTACCTAGGTCTAGGCAGCACCTATCGTGCCCTCGGCAATTATCAAAAAGCCGAAGACGTGTTTTTACAAGCGATGAAGCTATTTCCAAAAAATCATGCTTTGCAAACCTTCTATGCCATGACACTGTTTAATCTCGCCGAGTATGAGCAAGCCACTAAACGATTAATGACCCTGCTTGCCGAAACCTCTAGCGATCCAGACATCCAGTCTTACCGACAGGCAATTTTGTTTTATGCGGATAAACTCAATGAGACATGGACATAAATATACCCCATGAAGCAGCTCCTCCGCTCCCTTTTCTCGTAAAAGGGAGTCTTTCTTTTTTCATTTTCCCACGATCATCCTTTGCTACCACCGACCGTCCTTTGAACCTTTTCCTCCAAGCAACGCTACCCATCATTATCGAATTTTTCGATAAAAAACCAGTTGACGGCTCTCAATAAATCTGTTAGTTTATCTATGTTTTTTTAATAACAGATCGGAGGAATGACTATGCCCTTTATTGTCTATTTTTTCCTATCCTTATTGATCATTTATATTCCGACACCAACCCTTTTGCTGTTTTTTCAAAAACTCGCCTCGCAGCATGACAATCTGACGGCTTTCAGTAAACTTTTTCTATTATTGATGATCTTGCTGGATTATTACTTAAGCTATTATTGGTTAAAAAACTGCAAAGTCAAAAAAGCGCACTACCTTTATTTAGTCTTTGTCAATGTCTTCGAATGGCTGATCCACTACTATCTTTATTCACGATTTGAAACGATCAATCTACTAGTCATTTTGTTGTTCCAGACTGTGCTTTTGTGCTGCATGGTTTTCTTCCCTTTGTCGGAGAAGTTCCGCTCATTCCTTTTTACCTAAAAAAGAGCATCTTTGGTTTCCGCATATGAAAATTTCCAGTTTCTCAATCGTTTCTTTCTAAGAACCAATTTACACGATAGCTCACCTTTGTTACGATTGATAAAAAGGATGTGTTGTGATGTCATTGATCGTCTTGATTGGCGCACAAGCCGCAGGGAAAATGACTGTGGGCATAGAACTGGAAAAACGATTGGATGCAAAGCTTTTATTCAATCACCAGACCATTGATCTTTTTGCGAACTTTCTTGGCTATAGCCCCGCAGCATTCGCTTTGTCTAATCAAACACGGATCGAACTCTTCAAAGCCTTTGTTCAAAATGAAGCCAATAATACGACAAAATCAATCATTTTTACGGTCTTGATTGGTTTCGATCAAGCGGGAGATTTAGCTTTTTTACAAGAGATCGCCCAACTATTTACCGATGCCCAGCAAAAGGTCTATTTTATCGAACTAGTGGCTGATATTGAGGAACGCTTAAAGCGCAATTGCCATGAGGACCGTTTAGCCGCAAAGCCGTCAAAAAGAGCGCTGGATTTTTCTAGAAACGAGCTTTTGTCTTCGTTTGAAAACTATCGCTTAGAAAGCCTGCCACAGGAATTAACTACCCTTTTCCCAACGATTCCTTCGCTGAAAATCAACAATACCCACTTATCACCTGATGAAGTGAGCCAAATAATTATTGCCCATTTTTCCTTGACTTAAGTCTAAAAGAAACGCCATTTTCAAGCTTTGCTTCAATACGAAATTGTCTATTGACTTTGACGCTGCGTCAAGCGGTATCCTCTAATCAAGAGGAGGTGTCAAAATGAACGTTTATGTTATGCCAATGTTTTATCAATTGAAGACAAAAGATATTGAACAATCATCAAAATGGTTTGCAGAAATCTTGGGTTTCCAGTCATTGTATCAGTTTCGCAATCAAGAAAATCAAGTGACGATGGACCATCTGCGTCTTGCTGACTACCAAGATTTGATGCTGATTGCCGCAGACTCGTTCACTGTTGGCGATGGGGCAATTTTGAATGTAGCGATGATTGATCTTCAGAATATCGCTCAGAAAATTCCCGAAAAGTGGATCGTGGAACCTTTAATTGAAAAGCCGTGGAATGCCCTTGAAATGACCATCAAAGACCCCAACGGTTATTTGTTTACCCTAACAGAGGCGATAAGAAAAAACGAATCAGACTTTCAAACCTTGATGGACCAAACCAAGGATTACTTACAATAAAAGGAACCGAGTAAGAAGGATGGCTTTCTTACTCGGTTCCTTTTTTATAAAAACTTGATTCTGGCAACAATGACAAAAACGAACGCTCCCTAGATTTACCTAGCGAAACTTTTTATCCCATCAGATATACCGTTTTAGTATATTTTTAAATATTGAAGATAATTATTAACACACTTAACTCAGAACATGCTACACTATTTAAAAAGGAGGAGTTCCTATGGAAAAGAAATCGCAGCTTCCGTGGTACAAGCGCAAAAAGTTCTACCTTCCAGTTGCCGTCGTCCTCGGCGTGATTGGGGTTCTTCCCAGTCTCGTCTCTCTTTTCGGGGTCTCGATCGATGATGAATTCAATCCTGATTACTATTCTGATCCGAATGAACCAATGTTCAAGAAAAAACAAAACTGACTGTTGGGATGCCGTATGCAGGTTTTTTGACCAACAAAAAAAGAGCAATCACTCGCTGTTGTGTTTGCTCCTTTTTTAAAAGGGATTCGGCAGACCTACGCACCTTGACAGGGTAAGCTGTTTGGGGAGAGGGCGTTTGAATGCGCGAATGAACAGTAACTTATTACGTGAAACCACTTATACTTTTTTCCTGTTAAAAAATCAATTGCTAACCAATCACAAAGGATCGATTATTTGAAGAAAGAAAAAACGTTAGCCATTAGTTCTACAACTTCCCAGGGAAAACTAAAAAAATCAAACATCCATTTCTCCTCCTTTAATTGACTTTCTTCAAGTTTACCCGCAAAATAAAGCTGTAACATATTTGGACTATTTTTCCGTCCACTTTTTTTAGGAGGGATTTTTTGAAGGCCAATGACTTGTTAAAAGAGTTACGAACGGAACGAAATATCTCACAGCGAAAATTGGTTGAGAACATTTCAGAACGCAGTACACTGGCAACCTTTGAACAAAAAGGGCACCGCATCGCCTTTGATATTTTGCACCAGTATTTGGACCGCTTAAATGTCACTTTGGAGGAATTTGAGTATCGCTTGGATGACAATCAAGTCAGCGAGAAAAAGCAGCTATCCAAACAGTTGACCACCGCTTACTATGAAAGCAAGTATTCTGAAGTCCTCTCTTTGATTAACAAAGCCCAAGCGCTGTATAAAACCACGAAGGATTTCTTCTATTATGTCCTGTATAGTCAATTCTTTTTGATTTTAGAGAAAAAAGGCGTGGTTACCGACGAGGAAGAACGGTGCATCATCGAAGCGACCATCAAGAAATACTTGGAACGCATCGACACGTGGGGAAAATTTGAAATCTCCTTATTTACCAATCTGCTCTTCCTCTTTTCTGACGAGTACATCTTGTATCAAATGAAACACCTGAATAAAAAAATTTTTTACAGCAATGCGTTAAGTATCAATTATCAAATCTACACAAAATTGCTGACGAATGCGGCTTTCTTGTTTATCGATCGCAAAAAACCTGCCGAGTTGGCGCATGTGCTGACGTATCTAGCCGATCACCTGCCGCCGGACAATGATCGTATCCGCTTGATGATTCGTTATTTCGAAGGCATCTACGCCTTGTTTCAAGGAGATCGTACGCTGGGAATGGCCACGATTGAAAAAGCACTGGATTATCTGCGTTTTATTGGGCAAGAAGCCTTTGCCAAAGAATTAGAGGCACTGGCTCAGAGTATCTAAAAAAAACCTGCTGCTTCCTCTCAGTAAGAGAACGACTCTCTTACACGGAGGAAACAGCAGGTTTATTTTTTTCTTAAAGTAAATGCAATGCTTCTTTCCAGAGCAAGACCCGTTTGACGGAAGCATTCAAATCAGCTTCTAAATAGCGGCCATCTTCAACCGCTTGTACCACAAAAGGAATCTGTTCTTGATAGGTAGAGGAGATCACTAGATCATTTCCCGCCTGCAACGCCTGTAATGCGGCTTCTTTTTGCGGAATGAACTCAGAAAGTCCTGCCATATCCAAGTCATCCGTCATGATGACCCCTTTAAAATGCAATTCATTTCGCAGCAGCTCATGCACGGGTTTTGAAATAGAGGCGGGTACGGTCTTATCGATACTATTGACGATCGTATGGGCGACCAAAATACTATCGGCACCAGCTTTGATCCCTGCGGCAAAAGGCAGAAAATCCGTTTCCCGCAGTGCAGATAGCGGGCGGTCATCGGTGACGATTTCGACATGCGAGTCACGATTATTGCCATAGCCAGGAAAATGCTTCAAGGTAGACCCAACGTGGTGTTTCTGTAAAACTTGAACCACACGTTCTACAAACGCACTCGTGCCCTGCGCATCCATGCCAATGGTTCGGTCGTAGATAAAGGACTGCGGATCAGTGGAAACATCGGCAACGGGAAACAGCCCAGCATTGATGCCGTAAGCTTTTAAAATTTCCGCTTTCTTTGCTGTATCTTCTTCGATCGCTGACCATCCACCTTGGGCATACAGCTGTTGTGGTGAGAGAAAACGCTGATCCGTAAGGTTCGGATTGCGGCTGATGCGAGTCACTGTGCCCCCTTCTTCATCCATACCGATTAACAGCGGGATGGCGCTGGCTGCTTGGTAATCTGAAATTTTCTGTTTCAAGCTCGCCGCCGTCTCATTTTCGGTATCACGGCCGAATAACAGATAGCCACCAAAGTGATACTTTTGAAGCTCTTCGATTTGATTGCTTTCTGGCACACGCACAAAAAACAATTGCCCGACCTTTTCCTCCAAACTCATCGTGGCGATTTTTTCTGCTATTGCCTCTTCTGGCTGTTCTTGCGTGGAAGTTGAAACAGAAGTTGACGTGGAAACTGAGGCGGGTTCCTGACTTTCCCTGCTTTCTTCCTGTGTTTCGTCCCTCAAGCTACTTTGCTGGATCATGGCTGGCTCTTCGGTTTGCTGTTTTTGCTGTTCTATCATCCACTTCATCCCTCCCATTGCTGCTAAGACCAAGAAAAGAAACAGTCCCATAGCGAGTCCTTTTTTATTCATAGGTTCCCCTTCCCCTCTAAACAAGTTATTGAGAATGATTAAGCCAATCCTTAGAAAGAAAAAAGTGAACCACTGACGAAATATTCGCAGATGATTCACTTCAATGGATGTTATCGTTCTTTTTTACTCGTTAAACGAACCGTCGGATCAGCCGTTTGTATGGTACCGCACGCCCTACGATGTAAATCAACGCAGTTTGTATCGGGAACATGATGACTGCTTTTAGCAAGCGGACCGACCAGATCGCCCAGCTTGTCAAAGGAATATTCAGCATCATAGCTAACCAGATCGGTGTTAAGATCAAGGTTATTAAAAGTGTATTTAACAAGACGACCATCGCCGCTCGTTTTAATGTGACTTCTTTCCGATAAAAGAAGTAGCCATAAATCAGTCCACCAACGAAGGCATTGATGGTAAAGCCGAAAAAGTAGGCTGATTTTGGAAAAATCACCATTCCTGCGATATCGGCTAATGAGGAGCCAACTGCTGTCCAGAACGGACCAAACAGCATACCCATGATCAGCTGTGGTACAAAGGAAAATGTGATTTTGATATAGGAGGTTTCAAACCCCAAGATTTGCGACAAGACGACCATTAAGGCAATCAAAAGTCCCATGACCGCAATCATGTGTGCATCGACTTTTCTTTTCATAGCGAGCATCTCCTTTTAGAGTTGCTACAAATTCATGCAGCGAATGCGAAAATAAAACCGCGAACGAATGATCGTTCTTCGTCCGAAAGGCAACATCCCATCCTTTCAGCACTTAACGCTTTATTTCCTACTCTGATTTTTTTTAGGTATTGCTACCCAGACACACTATAGCATACAAGCGCGGACTGCTACAATTTTTCTTGCTTATTTTCTTGTACAAAATCTGCCAATGTTCGCTTTTCTTTTTTTGTGCATCAAAAAAACGCTTTTCTCATGTGAATCTTTCTACCACCAGTAAGTGAGCAGGAAACATTCTCAAAAAAAAGCGTTCATTCCTGTTTCTTGTTTCCTTTCAAGCCTTATGACAATTTACCCAATCAGATTGTCATTGATCAATACCGATTTGATGTCGCGTAATTGATGATCGATAGCAAGCTGTTCATGGGTCATTGTTGCGGTAACCTCTTTCATGGCATGCATTTCTTCATTCAATTCGTTGATATTCGTTACTAATTTGTTCAATGCTTCAATAATCAATTGATTGTTATCCATGGTGAAACACTCCTTTTTGTAATGGTTGAGGTTAGTCTTCTTCGTTGATTGGCTGCTTCATCGTACCAACTGCGGCAACTGCGCGTTTCGTTTTATAAAACAATTTGTATAAAACAAGAACGACGACTGGGATCAGTCCGCATAAGATGTAGATTTGCGAATAATCAAACAGACCGTGTAAGCTTCCTAGTGCATAGGGACCTACGCCTAAGCCGAGATCCAGCCCGATGAAATAAGTGGAGAGCGCTACGCCGACTCGGTGAGGATCGACTTCTTTCAGACAGACAGCTTGGCCATTGGACATGAAGGTGCCATAGCCCAAGCCGACAAAGCAACCCGCAAGCAACAACATCCAGCTGTTGCCAGTAATACTCAATAAGAAAAGACCCAGGGTCAAGAATAGAAAGCTGGGATACATGACTGCATCTGCGCCATGGCGGTCAAACAGTTTGCCCGTCATTGGCCGTGTGAAGGTCACAGAAAGTGCATAGACGATGAAGAAAAAGGCACCGGCCGTTTCCAACCCAAGGTCACTGGCGTAGATCGACAAGAAGCCGAGAACGCTTGAATAAGCCAACCCGATCAAAAAGGCAATCCCAGAAATGAAAAAAACTTTTGGTTCGACAAAACTTTTGACGGACCATTTTTGCAGCTGTGCTTTGTGTTCTTCCGTCAATGGGATGTTTTTGACCGGGAACCAGAAACAAGCGATGGCTGTTGCGATCGATAAAATAGTTGCTAACCAAATAATGAAATCAAAGCCGACCGTCGGTAGTAATAGCATACCAATAAAAGGTCCGACCGCCGCTGCTAAACTAGTACTTAATCCATAGTAATTGATCCCTTCGCCATGTTTGGAAGCTGGGATATAAGCGGTGACGATCGCATTAGCCGCAGTCGAGACGGCACCATAAGCAAAGCCATTGAAAAAGCGCACCGCATCTAAAATATAAATGTTGACTGAGACCAAATAAGCAGCGGTGGTAATGACATAAAACAATATCCCCCAGCGCAAAACGGCTTTACGACCAACTAATTCTAAAATTTTCCCAACATACAAGCGAGCGATCAAGGTCCCGATAATATAGATCCCCGCTGCCAAGCCAGCTTGTGCAGTGGATGCCCCTAACTCCTGCGTGGCAAATTTCGCGGTGATGACGACAAAACAATAATACACGAGAAAGACGATAAAATTGATCAAGGTAATCGTGATAAACCCTTTGTTCCATAGTTTTTCATTTTTAGTTGTCGGCAACGAGCTGACGACTCCTTCTTGATTGGTTTCCCTATCTGACATGTTTCTTCCATTCCTCCTGTTTGTGCTGTGATGCGTTTTACTATACCGAAACTTCCTCTGCTTGAAATGCGCTTTTGCTGTTAAAAAAGAGCATTAACAAGAAACATTAACATTTGTTATTGCTTTTTCACCAGAAATGTCTTTTAATGAAGCATGAATAGAGGAAATTTCAGATTTTTTTCAGAAAATGTTGGGTTGGCATGAAGTGAAGGAGTAACGTGGGTGGAGAAACAGATATTACGTGATTATTTAGAAAAACAAGCAATACCGGTCGTTATCCGTAAGAAAAAGAGTTACTTGACATATGAAGGCATCCCGGATCGGTACGTCTATATTTTAAAAAAAGGCATCATCAAAACTAGCGTAGTGACCCATGAAGGGCGCGAATTCAACTTGCGCTATTTGACGGATTTTGAGATCGTCTCTTTGTTTAAAGACGAATCCTCTCAAGAAGTCGAAGCCCCTTTTAATGTGCGGGTTGAATCAGAAGAAGCCGAATTATACAAAATCGTGCGGGATCAATTTTGGGCAGATGTCAATCGTGACCGTCTGCTGCAGGATTATGTCAAAGAGTATTATCGAAGAAACTTGATGGATACGATGAAAAAGATGCAGCAAATGCTGATGAACGGCAAATTTGGTGCTGTCTGTACCCAAATCAATGAGCTGTATGAAACGTTCGGAATCCAGACAACAGATGGTGTCTTGATTGACTTTGAAGTCACCAATGAGGAGATCGCTCGCTTTTGCGGCATTACCTCTGCCAGCAGTGTCAATCGAATGATGCAAAAATTACGAGAATCTGGCGCCCTAAAAAGTGTCGATCGCAAACTATTAGTGACAGATATCGACTTTATTCGGGAGAATATTATTTATTGATCAAAAAAAAGACTTTGTACGCCTATTGGTTTCAGGCACACAAAGTCTTTTTCGATTAAATAAACGTCACTGTTTCCGTCACTTCGATCGCTGGATCTAATGATTGGATCACGGGACAATTTGGTGAAACGAGTTTTAGGCAACGGGTCGCTTTGTCATGGTCGGCTTCAGCGATTTTCGCATAAAACTGAATGTGGATAGCACTGACTGGTTGGGCTTTTTTGTTGTCGTCTCGGTCATAGCTGACTTCGATCTTTTCGATTTCTGCTGTGATTTTTGAATTCTCTAAGACGGATGCGTATACATAGCCGCCGCAAGCAGCGACCGCACTCACTAGCATTTGGACTGGCGAATAGCCTTTTTCCCGTGCTAACACCCAATTGCCAGTTGGGGTCGTCATTTCAAATTTGTCGCTTCCTTGATGGATCGTCAATGTTTCTACTGTCATCGTTTTTCTCTCCTCACAAAATGATCTGGTTCAACTTCGACCCATTCATACAATGGTGTCAAAGTAATCGTGCTTTGAATTTCCGTTTGTTCCATCGCACCTCTTGCTAACACAGGATCAGCGATCGGCGCTGCTGCTAATAATTTCTTCGTGTAAGGATGCAGCGGATTGTCAAACAAACGGTCGGTGGGTGCCAATTCAACTAGTTTCCCTTGATACATGACGGCTGTTCGGTCACTGATATGACGAATCACGGACAAGTCATGGGAAATGAACAAATAAGACAACGAAAACTCTTTTTGCAGACGCAGTAGCAATTGGATGATCTGAGCCTGAATGGAGACATCTAATGCCGAAGTCGGTTCATCACACAAGACGAACGCCGGGCGATTGACCACCGCACGAGCGATGCCGATCCGTTGCCGTTGTCCGCCGCTGAAACTGCGGGGCAGTTTATGGACATCATCACCCGTGATCCCGACGATCGCTAAGATTTCTTTGGCTTTCGCTCGGGCAGCATCTTTCGTTTCATGATACAAGGGCTCCATCACCAGTTCAAGTGCCGTCATGCGGGGATTCAATGATGAATACGGATCTTGGAAAATGATCTGCATTTGCTGATACGCTGCTTTGCGATCTTCTGCCGTCAATGCTGTTAGCTCTTTGCCTTCGAAGAAAATCTCCCCGCTTGTTAAGGTCTCTAAATTTAAAATACTGCGTCCTAAAGTGGTTTTCCCACTCCCAGATTCCCCTACTAGCCCCAATGTCTCGCCCCGATGGATCGTTAGACTGACATCTTCGACCGCTCGGACTTCACTGACAGTGCCGCGCCAGTTTTTGCTGCGAAAGGTTTTCGTCGCATGTTCTACGCGAATCAGTTCTTCCATTATTCTGTCACCTCCTGATTGCGCCAAACGCGATGGGTCTTAGATAACTGCGTTTCTTGCAACTCATCTGCCAATGTCTCATGATAGTCAAAGACTTTTAATTCGGCATGCTTGTCGCCTAAATGGGCCGCTTGCAATAATTGTTTCGTATAAGGATGCGCAGGTTGATAAAAGATTTCTTCTGTGGTGCCTTCTTCCACGACTCGACCTTGATACATCACTTTAATAAAGTCGCACATTCCTGCAACGACCCCAAAGTCATGGGTCACAAGGACGACGGAAAGCTGGTTCTCTCTTTGCAGGTTTTTGATCAATGCCAAAATCTGTGCTTGGATCGTCACATCTAAAGCCGTCGTCGGTTCATCTGCGATCAGCAATTTCGGTTGCGCCAATAAAGCCATGGCGATCATCACCCGCTGACGCATCCCTCCTGATAACTCGTGGGGATATTGTTTCATGCGTTGTGCTGGAAAAGGTATGCCGACTTTTTCTAACTCTTTGACGGCAATTTCTTGTGCTGCTTTTTTCGATACGTTTTGTGAGCGGCGAATCACTTCGATCAAATGATAGCCAATCGTACGCAAAGGATTCAACGAAGTCATCGGGTCTTGAAAAATCATGGCGATCGGTAATGTTCGACGATCGGTCACTGCTGCTCCTTCAAATGTATAACTGGCATAGTGATCGGTCACCTTATCAGGCAAAAGATCCATGACACTTTTCATGGTCATACTTTTACCACTACCAGATTCGCCGACGATCCCAACCACTTTGCCTTTTGGAATCACTAGATCCAGCTTTTTGACTAACGGTTTCGGACCGGTTTTGCTGTGAAACGTCACATTCAACGCCTCGATCGCTAATAATTCTGTCTTCATCGGTCACACCTCCCTTTGCAAGACATGTTTGATCATGTCGCCGATGTTGTTGAAGGAATAGATGGTGAAAATAACAAAGAGCCCTGGAAGGATCGCCATGTATGGTGCCCGCTGCAAGCTGTTTTGCGCATTTTGCAACAGACTGCCCCACGAAGCCATCGGCTGCTGAATCCCTAATCCGAGGAAGCTCAACGCTGATTCGGTCATGATCGCTCCTGAAATACTTGCAGATGCCGCAACGATCAAGGTAGGCAGCACTGCTGGGAAAACATGCTTCACGATAATACTAAATGAAGAACGTCCGATAAATTTCCCGTAAGCGACATATTCCCGTTCTTTCGCCGCTAACGTTTCACCACGAATCAAACGAGCGATGTTCATCCAGGAGAAGCCGCCGATCACAATAATAATCGTGGTTAGTCCGGGACGTAAAAAGACGCTCAAAACGATCACTAACACCAACCAAGGAATCGATGACAATACATCGACGAGGCGCATCAGCAAGTTGTCGATCCAACCGCCAAAGTAGCCAGAAACAAGACCGACAAGAGTCCCAATAAACGTCGCAGTGATCATTGCCAAAACACCTACAAACAATGATACCCGACCGCCGTAGACGACCCGAATAAAGTAATCTCGCCCCACTTCATCGGTTCCAAATAAATGAGACCAACTCGGCGGCTGTGACATGTTGCTGACATCCGTTGCATTAGGATCGATGGGGATCAAAGGTGCAACAAGCGACAAAATAATCAATAACGTCAGGAAAACGACAGAAAAGGTATAGATGGGTGAAGCAAGCATGACTTCACTGATTTTTTTGAAACGTTTCATTACTTGCTCCCTCCTTTACGGATACGTGGATCAACCACGGAGTACAGAACATCCGCTAACAAATTCCCTAAGATGACCAGTGTTGCTGACAACAGCATGATGGCCATGATCACAGGATAATCGAGGCTTTTCGTCGCACTCATCAAGTAAGGTCCGACGCCCGGCCAGCCGTAGATCGTTTCTGTAATGATCGCACCGGTAACTAACATCGGCAACGCCAAGCCGATTTGGGTGACAACGGGAATCAAAATATTGCGACTGATGTGCCGACTGAAAATCTGCCATTTGCTGGCATGAAATGCCCGTTGCACCATCACGTAGTCTTCTGAAACTTGTTGTGTCGCTGATGCGCGGATATACCGCGTCAAATCTGGAAAGAAGGCGACTGTCAATGTGGTATAAGGCAAAATAAAATGCTGCAGAAAATCGCCAAAATCCCCTTCTTTACCGACCGTATACATGCCAATGATTGGAAACATATTTAATAAGTAACCAAACACATAAATCAAGATCATCGCAAACCAGAAGGTCGGCACAGCGATCCCTAGAGATGCCACAGCGTCAATGATCCGATCCCAAATCTTTCCTTTGTTGGCAGCGGCTAACAGACCCAAAATGATCGCCAGCAATAAAGCCGTCAAATATGCAGGGATCACTAGCCGCATCGTATTCGGGATCCGAGTCGCAAGTTCTTGTGAAATGCTGCTTTGAGAAACCAACGAAAAGCCAAGATTACCAGTAAGAACATTTCTGATCCAAAGAAAATATTGAACCAAAAAGGGTTGATCCAAGCCATAGCGCTGCCGCAACAGATCGATTTGCTCTTGTGACATATTCGGTGTCGTGATGGAATCGATCACATCATACGGGGCGATATGTATTAGTGAAAATACGATAAAAGAGATCACAAATAGCAAAGGGATTGCTTGCAATACTCGTTTTGCAATATATCGAAACATAATTGACCTTCTTTCTTTTTCATAGAAAAAAGCTGTGATAAAAAAGATTCCTCTTTATCACAGCCAATTGATTTACTTGATTGTCAATTTAGACATATCTTCGAATGTATAGATTGGGATCAAGCCTGCATCTTCTACATTACCAATTCGGTTATTGACCGCTAAGATTTTCTTGTTGTCAACGATTGGGTAAATGATCGCTTCGTCAGCAATGGCTTTTTGCAGATCATCGTACAATGCTTCACGCTTGTCTGTGTCCAATTCAACTGCTGCTTGCGCAAACAAATTGTCAATGGTTTCGCTATTGCTTTGGAAGTAGTTGGCACTGCCGCCAGTTTCGAATAAACTGCCGTATAAGTCAGGGTCATTCCCCATGATATACCCGCCAAGGAACAGGTTGTATTTCGTTGAATCAGGTTTTTTCAACTCAGTGAAGATCGCAGTACCATCGCCCCCTTCAAGGGTAACTGTAATGCCTGCTTGTTGCAATTGTTGTTGAATCAACGTAGCTTGGATCGTTTGAGCTGGGTCAGTTGAGTTGAACGCCAAGTTCAATGACAAATCAGTGACACCTGCTTCTTGTAAAAGCTCTTTTGCTTTTTCAGCATTTGTTTCATATTTCTCGACATCTTCGGTGACGTATGGATTGTTCGGTGGTAAGAATGAATACGGTGTTGCATAATAGTCTTCATCTAAATACGCTGCTTGATTTAATTCATCTTTGTTCAAAGCATACAAGACTGCTTGACGGACCTTCACATCTTGTAATGCATCTGAATGAGTATTTAAGCCTAAGTATCCGATGCGGTTTTCTGTATAGGGATAAACAGAAATTTGCGTATCATCTAAGTCTTCGATATCTGAAGGCAAAACAACGGCTGCGTCAACTTCCCCTTTTTGCAAAGCAACTTTGGCCGTATCAGTACTTTCAATGATCCGCAAGGTCACGTTTTGAATCGAAGGCTTGCCGCCATAATAGTTTTCATTGGCTTCAAAAGTAAAGTACTCACCACGTTTGTATTCTTTCAATTGATATGGACCCGTACCAACTGGTTTTTCAGGCAGTTCACTGACCGAAAAGTCGCTAACATCTTTAAAGATGTGCTCTGGAATGATGTATGTTTCGGTTGCGATATTGCTGATTGCTGCTGCACTCGGTGTTGGCAACACAAATTTCACGGTGTATTCATCCACTTTTTCGATCGCGATCGGCTGGTCGTCGACCCAAAGCGAATCGGCATTGCCGTTTTCTTTTTTGACTTTTTGTTCATACGTGAAAACAACGTCATCGGCAGTAAAATCTTCGCCATCTGACCATTTGACATCTTGTTTCAAATGCACGGTCAATGAAAGGCCGTCTTCCGCCGGTTCCACTGATTCTGCTAACGCATTTTGTGTTGTTCCATCTGCTTCCACTGTAACGAGTGGAGAATAGATCATGTTTGTCACTGTCAAGCCCCAGCGATCACTGGTGTTGATCGGGTTGGTGGACGATGGGTCCCCGCTGATGGCATAAGTGAATGTTGCATCATCGCCAGTACCAGCTGCACTACTGGCTGCCGTTTCCTCTGTATTTGATCCACCGCAGGCTGCTAGAACGAATCCTAGTCCGACGACGGCAACACTTGCTAAACCTTTTTTCCAATTGATCATTTTTCCATCCTACTTCCTGTTCCTATATATTTATAGTAGATTTTTTGCTTTTTATTCCCAAACAGGGATACTTGATTTCTTGGTAACTTCGTCAATAATTGCTTTTACTTCATCGGTCTGATAATACGCTACGACCGTTTGGTACACATCATTTTCTGCTTCGTCTGCTCGCGCAGCAATGACATTATAATAGGGCGTGGAGGAGTCAGCCACAGGTTCTAAGAAAATCGCATCTTCTGTAGGAACCAAGCCAGCATCGACTGCCATGCCGTTGTTGATCAAAGAGATGTCGACATCGGTCATTGCCCGAGCCGTTTGATTGGAGTCAAGCAGCTCAAATTTCAAGGCTTTGGGATTGTCAATGACATCACTAGTTGTTGGCAGTAAACCTTTTGATTCATCCAAAGTGATCAAACCGGCGGTCTGTAAGAGTAATAGTGCGCGGCTCTCATTTGACACATCATTGGGTAAAGCCACCGTAGCACCATCTGCCAATTCGCTGACATCAGTGATTTTATCGGAATAAATACCAAGTGGGTTTAATGTCGTATACGCAATCGTCGTGTTGGAATAACCACTTTCTTCGTTGACATTATCCATAAAAATTTCCGTCAATGCTGCGTGTAGATCGATTGACCCATCCTCTAGTGCGACGATTGGTTGGCGATAATCGGTGAACTTCACCAGTTGCAAGTCGATATTTTCGTTTTCCTTCAATTCTTCCTGCACATGTTCCCAGGCTTCATTTTGTTCGCCAACGACACCTAATTTGACGACGGTCGTTTCTTCATCCGCTTGGTTGTTGCCACAGGCAGCCAAGCTAAACAAGGCAAGCAGCCCAATCACTCCTGTCGTCAACACATTTACTACATTTCTTTTCATCCCTTTTTTCCCCTTTTGTTCCCTCCTCAGATCAATCATCCTATTTCCTTGTCGAATGGCCCAACTAGACCAATTTCCCCTCTGTTTCTCAAAACAACCTACTTTTTCAAAGGAGAAATGGTTAATCCCTGTTGCCGTCAACCGAAAACATCGGACTCACTATTCATATGTAGTGTAACTTTATCCTATACAACTAAAACTGTCAATAAAATTACTCTACAAAAGTAAGTTTTTCACTAGCTGATCTGTGGTTGGGTTATTTGAATATCTTTAGTGCATTTTCTAAGTCATCGATCAAATCTTTACTACTTTCGATCCCAATGGAGATCCGTAAAAGATCCGGCATCAATCCATAAGATTCTCGTACCTCTTGAGGAATATCTGCGTGGGTCTGTGTCGTTGGATACGTGATGAGACTTTCCACACCACCCAGGCTTTCCGCAAAGGTAAAAACCTTTAATGCCGCTAAAAAGCCGCTGATTTTGGTTTCATCAAGCACCCGAATACTGATCATCGCCCCTGCATTTGGGTACAGCACCTCTTTGATCGCCGGATGGGCTCGTAAAAAGCGGCCAACTTCCTTGGCGTTGGCTTCCTGTCGTTCAAAGCGCAACGGCAGCGTCTTTAAACTTCGGATGAATAACCATGTATCAAAGCTGCTCAAGGTCGGGCCTGAAGTATTGGCTAAATAATTCAAGCGCTCCCCTACTTGCGCATCTTTGGCGATCACGACGCCTGCCAAAATATCGTTGTGACCTGATAAGAACTTGGTGCCTGAATGGATCACCAGATCCGCGCCTTCTTCTAATGGCAACTGCCGTAACGGCGTCAAAAAGGTGTTATCTACGATCAGTAGTGCCCCATGGTCGTGAGCAAGCCTGGCGGTTTCAGCAATATCCGTCACGGTCATCAAAGGATTCGTTGGGGTCTCTAAAAAGACAGCCGTTACCTCGTCAGTTAGTTTTTCACTTAATTCTGTTACAGTGCTGAAGGTATCGAAGAATGCCCGTTGGCTTTTTTCCATTTCCGCAAAATAGCGAAAGCTGCCGCCATACAAATCACGAGAAACCAAAAAGCGACTCCCGCTGGCAAATAAGTCAAAAATCAAAGCGATCGCACTCATGCCAGAGCTGGTCACTACTGCCCGAGCTCCTTTTTCTAATTCAGCAAGACCTGCTTCTAAGATATCACGGGTCGGGTTTTTGGTACGGGTATAATCATAGCCTGTACTTTGCCCTAACTCGGGATGAGCAAAGGTCGTGGAAAGATAGATCGGTGGGCTGATCGCCCCAGTTTGCTGATCCGAATGATTGCCTAATTGTGCCAGAAAAGTTGCTGTATCAATCGTCATGTCGTTCCTCCTTTTTGATTGCCTCGATCATGCGATCAAGGGCTTCTTGAATGATCGTCGGTGTTGTCGCAAGATTCAGACGAATCAAGCCCTGACCGTCTTGTGAAAACCATTCCCCATAGTCGACTGCCAGACCGGCAGTATCTTGGATCACGTGCTTGGTTCGTTCTTTGGCAATGACTTGCCGCAGATCGACCCAGAGAAGATAGGTTCCTTCTAATGGCAGGACCTCAATTTTGGGAAATGCTTCTTGCAGTTGCTGGCGGACCATTTGTTCATTGGCAGCAATCACCAAAAGTAGGTCAGCTAGCCATTGATCCCCCGATTCATAAGCGGCTTTGGCAGCAGTTAGACCAAAACAATTAACTTCCGTCTGCTTGTATTGCCGACACCACGCGTGATAGGTTGTGCGCATCTCTAAATCTGGAATCCAAACGTGAGACAGCAATAATCCTGCTAAGTTGAAAGTTTTTGAGGGCGAATCGACAACAATCAGTTTTTCAAAACCTAAACGCTGCGCCACTGTTATTGCCGAAACAAATTGCTGCTCACCGAGTATCAGCTCACGATGGATCTCGTCGGCGATCACGACAACCTCATGTTTTTGGCAAATGGCCAATAATTGATGCAGTTCTTTCTCTTGCCAGACCCGCCCTACTGGATTGTGGGGGGAGCAGAGAATAAATAGTTTCGCTTTTTCTTCAATGATTTTGGCTTCAAAAGTAGCAAAATCGATTTGATAGGAATTCCCCACCTTTTGCAAGGGTGCTTCTATCAAGCGCCTTTTCGTCTCTTTGATGCTGTCAAAAAAGGGATAATAGACGGGCGGCTGGATCAAGATGCCATCGTCTGGTTCTGTGAAACAATGAAGCAAATCAACCAAAGATTGGACGACCCCTGTGGAAAACGAGAGCCATTTTTCTTCGAATTTCGTCCCCCAGTGGCGATCTTGCCAAGCTTGATAGGCTAAAAAATAGCCTGAGGGGGGAATCGCATAGCCAAAGGTTCCTTGATCAACCAGTTGCTGCAAGGCTTCTTCCACTGCCTTTGGTGCAGCAAAATCCATATCAGCTACCCATAAAGGCAAAAGCTTTTCTCCTTGGAACCGTTGATCCACAAGATCCCATTTTAAAGAATCAGTGCCTTTTCGCTGTCTAGCATAGTGGGAGAGAAAATGCTCAATCGTCATTGATACTCACCCGACCTTCTGGCTCACTGCCAATTCGGTAACCTTCTTTCGTCGGCGTGACGGACAGGTCATACGGCGTTCGCAAATAGGTTTCATTGATCCAATTGCTGAAAAACAAAGAGGCATGTCCCCGCCAACGGTTGGTGATTTTTCCCCCTAAACGGTCATAGGCAAAGTAATTTTTAGGCAATGCGGTAGCTAAGCCCCGTTCCATGTCTCGCAAGTACTCTTCATTCAAGGTCGTTGTGTGGTATTCAAAATGCCCTAGCAAGAAGGCATTTTTATGATCTTCTGATACGAAGATGGAAGGCCCTGTTTCAACACCCGCTGCCAAGATTTCTAAAGGCGCCTGGGCGAGCTGGCCTTCATCGATGCCAGTATAGCGCGAATGCGGTGTATAAAAGACGTCGTCAAAGCCCCGAACCAGTGGATGAAAATGCGTGACTGCTTGTTCGAAGACGCCAAACAATTTGCTTGGGTACAACACTTTGTCGATACCATAATGGTAATAAAGACCAGCTTGTGCCCCCCAACAAATATGCAGGACTGAAGTGCAATTCGTCTGGCTCCAATCCATGATCTCTTGCAGTTCTTGCCAATAATCAATGGTTTCAAAGGCCATTTTTTCAACAGGGGCACCAGTGATGATCAAGCCGTCGAATCGTTGGGACTGGATCACTGAGAATTCTTGATAGAACTTTTCCATGTGATCGACAGACGTGTTTTTACTTTCGTGGTACTTCATTTTCAGTAAAGTTACTTCAATTTGCAGCGGACTTTGGGAAAGCAGGCGCAGCAATTGATTTTCTGTGGCGATCTTTTTCGGCATTAAATTGACGATTGCGATCTTCAAGGGACGAATCTCTTGTTTCGCCGCTTTATGCTGCAGTAAGGCAAAGACATTTTCTTTTTGCAGGACCGCTGCAGCGGGTAGTTCTTTGGGAATAATGATCGGCATTGCTTCAACTCCTTACAGTTAAATTTCTTGTTGAAGAGAAGGCGAATAGTTTCAGCTGTGAAAAACAAAAAAAGCCGCCCTTTTATCCTTACGGATAAAAGGGACGACTTGATGCGCGTTACCACCCTAATTCGTGCTATTCTCACAAATAACACCTCAACAGTACACTATGATACTTGGCGCTGTAACGGGCGCATGCCGTTTTGCTGGCGTGAACCAACAAAAAAACTCAGAGCTCATCTTCACTGATCACCGCATGTCTCCTTTTTCACCAACCGGAGTCTCTGTACCTTTGTTGATCTGCTACTCTTCTCTTCAACGTTATCGATTTCTTTGTTTAATTTTAAAAAATTATAATTGTTTTTTCATTTACTGTCAACGGCAAGTTAGGGGTTTTTCTTAGATTTCTTCTAAATATAAGTATTGCTGACCCATTTTTTCATAGATCGCTGCTAAATCTTCTTTGCTGACTTCACGATCCTTATGCCCATAAGGGTCGTTGACATACATCGTATCACCATCGATGCCTGTGATCACCACCGAATGGATCAATGCCGTCACAAGGATTTCGCCATTTTGGGTATTCCATTGAAAGAAATCAGCATCGGTAGGTACTTGTAATTCTAACGTCGCAATCATCCAAACTGGTTTCCCAGATTGTAGTACTTTGACGATCTCATCAAAGCTTTTGTCTCGTCCACTAACGACTTCATATTGCTCTTTCACAATCCTTTCGGCGACATCGGTGATTGGTTCTACGTCAACACCCATCGCGCTATCACCGCCATAGATGTTTCCAACAAAGCCTTCTCGCGGATCTCCATGGTGATAATAATCCTCATAAAGCGGGACATACGCTAATTCTTCCGCCAATTGATTTTTATTGGTATCAAATCCGTAAAAATTCAAGAGCATCGATAAAGCCGTTACCTCACAGCCATTCCCTAGCGCCACTTCATCGAATTGATTTTCTAACGGAACATCTAGTTGAATTACCTCACTGTATTCAGGTTCTGGAGCTTGTTCTTCATCCGAAAGTGCTAGTGTCAATTCATCCTCTATCTTTTCAAAGGGGGACTGCCCGTTCTTACTGTCATAAAAAATCACCAGAAAGAAGAGCATCAAGACGAACATACCTAAAAGTAACCGTTTTAACTTTTTCTTCTTCATCTACTTCCTCCTCTTGTATATTATAACTTATTTCTGTTTATTATTTCACTATAATAAACTTTTTAGTAAGGAGTATTTTCTTAATCTAAACACAAAAAAATAGACCCGTTTACGCAGCGGGTCTATTCAAACTGGCGCTTATGCCGCTTTCTTCTGTTTCTGAATAAAGCGTCCTTTTGCTTTTGAAAATGAACGAATATCAAATTGTTTGCTTAAGGCACCTGCAACAAAATAAGCCAAATTGAAATCGATCAAGCTATGGATCAACCCGCCGATCCCCATCAAAACGAACAAGAAATAGTAGAAATTACCATCGAATGCGGTCCCTGGTACATTTCCTGTGAAGTAAAAGGCGGCAACGACTGCCATTTCAACGGCAGAATGGATCAGTCCGATAATCAAGTTAAAGCTCTGAAATTTGATATTCAATAAAGAGGGTTTGCCATTTTTTAGTAAAATATCTGGGTGCTTCTGTAAATAAAAGGCACCGATGACGGCAAAAACAACATGGGACAATGCCCGTAAAGCAATGATTGGTGGCAGTGTTAAGAAAAAGCCAAAGGTCGTTCCTAAAGCTACCGCGATTGCCATCGCAGGTGAAAAGAACATCGCCACAAAGACGGGCACATGGCTAGCTAAGGTAAAAGATGCTGGTCCGATGACGATTTTGGGCATTACCATGGGAATGACGATCCCCATGCCGATCAACAATGCAGCGATCGTTAAATGGCGGATGGAATGATTTTTCATTTATACTCTCTCCTTCAATGTGTCATGACAGTTCTGTCTTGCTTATTCTACTGGTATTTCCACAAGGTGTCAAGACACAAAAAAACGAATGTTTATTCAACATCCGTTTATATTGAAGTTATCCTTTACGCGCTTGCATTTCATTGCTTAATTTGGCAAATTCCGCTAACGACAGCGTTTCTCCACGTCGTTTCGGATCGATCCCGCTTGCTTCTAAACTGTCTGCCAACCACTGTTTGGTTGTTTCATCTTTTCCATAGCTATTTTGCAAATTGTTCCAAAGGGTTTTACGACGCAGCTGAAAGGCTGCTTTCGTTAATTTGAAAAACTCTTTTTCATCGGTGACTGCGACCGCTGGTTGTGATCGACGCGTCAATTTCAAAATAGCCGAATCAACATTCGGTTGGGGTACAAAAACGGTTTTCGGGACGATGAATGCCAGTTTTGCTTCCATGTAGTATTGCACAGCGATCGACAACGAGCCATAGGCTTTAGTCCCGGGAACTGCTGAGATTCGATCTGCCACTTCTTTTTGCATCATCACGACCATTTCATCTACTTTTACCTGAGACTCTAAAAAGTGCATCATAATTGGCGTAGTGATGTAGTAGGGCAAATTTGCGACAACTTTTAATGAAGCAGCCGTATCGCTGAATGCTGACTGAATGGTCGTTGCCAGATCTGCTTGCAAGACATCTTGATGAATGATCTTTACGTTTGCGTACGGCTGCATCGTATCAGCTAATACAGGGATCAACCGATCATCGATTTCAAACGCCAACACTTGCTTGGCGTGTTTTGCCAACTGTTCGGTCAGCGCACCAATTCCAGGACCAACCTCAATGACGTTTGTCGTCTCGTCAATGCCTGCAGTTTCTACGATTTTCCGTAAAATATTCGGTTCTGTTAAGAAGTTTTGTCCTAAACTTTTTTTAAAGGTAAAGCCATGTTTCGCTAAAATCTCTTTGGTTCTTGAGGGGGTTGCTATATCCCGTTCTTCCTTCACAATTCTTCCTCCACTATTTTCATTGCTTCTGCCAACTCTGCATCGGTGATACGAAACATTGCCAGCCGCTTCTCTAATTGTTTGCCGTTCGTATAGCCGATGCGTAAAAGATCTCCTAGCCGCTCTCGTTTCTCTTTTGCTCCAGCGCCTGCGATCAAGCCATACGCTAATAACTGTTGGCGATCAATGGTTCCTTCACTGACTTCATTTGAAGCAATCGGGGTTACGACTTTTCGCAAGGCTTCTTTCAATGCTTCATGGCTGGCGTGTTCCACGCCTAAACTGCCCTTGCTTTTCGGTGCTGCCTGACTGCGCGGTAAAAAGGCATGCTTGGCATCCGGAACCACTTCCATAATGATTTTGCGGATCTTTTCTCCCGAAAAATCGGGATCGGTAAACACGATAACCCCTCGTGTCTCTTGGGCATGCTCGATTTGATCAAGGATCGTGTCATCGATCGCCGAACCGATCGTTTCGATAGTATCTACTTCGAACACTTCTTGCAATCGGCGGGTGTCGTCTTTGCCTTCGACGACAATGATTTCTTCGATTTTCGGTTTATCAGTCATTGATCCTAAACAAGCGATGGGCATTTTTTGTCGTGTAGGCCGCAACGTCAGCGGCCGCTTCTTGCCGCAGCTCCGCGATTTTATCCACTACATAATGAGTATAGCCCGGTTCATTGCGCTTGCCGCGATAAGGAACAGGGGCTAAATACGGCGCGTCAGTCTCAACAAGTAGCCGATCTTGTGGCACGACTTGCGCAGCTTCTTGTACCTCCGTCGCCTTTTTGAAGGTCACGACACCACTAAAGGAAATATACATTCCTAGGTCCAAGAACTTTTTCGCCCATTCACCGTCCCCACTAAAGCTGTGCATGATGCCGCCGATCGTTTGGACTTTTTCATCCTTTAAAATCGCATAGGTATCTTCTAAGGCTTCACGGGTATGAATACTGATAGGCAGTTGATGTTCACGGGCGATCGCCATTTGCCGACGAAAGACCTTTTCTTGAACTTCCTTCGGATCTTCCATCCAGTGATAGTCTAAACCGATTTCACCTAGGGCAACGACTTTTGGTCGTTCCAAGCGCTCTTGCAAATAGGTTTCCACTTGTGGGGTATAAGAACCAGCTTCGGTTGGATGCCAACCGATAATACTGTAAATGCCAGGATATTCTTTGCTTATTGCTAACGATTTTTCAATCGTTGGCTGATCGAAACCGACGACCGCCATCTCCGTTACTCCTAGTTCTTGCGCACGGGCGACCGTTTCGGGAATGTCTTCGTTAAACTGTTCTGCATTCAAATGTGTATGAGAATCAAAAATCATGAAATCTCCTCCTTAGTCCTTCTATACTCTAGCATATTTTGACGGTTTAAGAAACGAATCCTCTCCGCTTTTTTCAGCAGTTTAAGAAAACTTTCAGCAAGCAAAAAAAATCCGCCCAAAGTTGGAGGACGCCGAAGCTGATTTTCTCTATACTGAGGATAACGAAATCGTATGGAGGTGGAAATATGGAACGATCAAAAATTGATCCCGGCCGCTTTTTTTCTGGCCAAAAAGCAGCACCGAAAGGCACGTTAAAACATCAATATCATTACTATCGGCAGCAAAATGCCCATCAAGCATTCAACAGCGATTTTCAGCGAAATTTCCAGCATGATTTCCCGAATTTTGCTACCTGGCTAAAATTGCAGCAACAGACACCACAAAAGAATCAAACAGCGACTTTTTCTCACTGGTTATTGGTTGGTTTCTTCGGCCTTTTGACAGCAGCAAGTTTTTCGCAACAGCTCTTATTCCTACTTTTTGTCTTTGTCTTAGCCGCTCTCGTCAAAGGACCTGGCATGATCGTATGGGGCATCATTTATTCCTTCTTAGTTAGTCTGTTCCCGCCATTGGGTATCGTTCTTTCTGGCTTATTTTTCTTACTGACCCTGCGTCAATTAACCAAAAATGTCACTTTCGTTTTGACTGCATTGTACTTTTACGGCTATCCGTTTGTCATCACAGCCCTCCAACATTTTACGAATTGGGACCCGCAATGGCTGTGGGTCGGTAGTATCGGTTTTGCCTTGATCAGTGGCCATTTTGTCTTAAAGCAAAACTATCCCTTTGCTTCAAGTAAAAGTCTCGTATGGGCGATCATCTCCGTCCCTTATGATTGTGTCATGGCTTTGATCCCCGTCAAACACAAAGCACGCTTCAAACGTTTGGTGAAAATCAAATAATTACGAACTAGGATACAAAAGTCGGCTATTACAGCCCCTTTTGTATCTTTTTTTCATGGAAGAAACAAACGAAATACGATGGATATTTTTTGTTATTTTTGCTTTCGCATGATTGCTTTTTTTGTAAGAATCTACTATGCTAGAAACTAGCAAATCAAAAAAGGAGCCACGCCATGTACACCCTCATTCTTATTGCATTCCTCCTTACGGGCTTGCTAGTTTACTCCTTTATTATTGAACCGCATCTTCTCAAACAACGGCACTACCTCATAAAAAAAGACAAGCGCACCGTCTTAGATATTTCAAAGGCTTACGATCTTTATCAAGCAGAAAGCAATCTCGTGATTGCCCATATCAGCGACCTTCATTTTTCTCGTTGGTACAAACCACGGCGAATGAATCGCATCATTCGATCAACGATCCAAAACAAGCCGGATCTGATCATCATCACGGGGGATCTGATCGATAATTATAAAAAATGGCCGCATCGTTCAACCAAGCGACTGATCGAAAAGCTGAAAAAATTGCAAGCGCCTCTGGGTAAGATCGCAGTTATGGGGAACCATGACCATTTGAATGACGGGCATTACTTTGTTAAGGAAATATACCAGCATGCAGGGTTTACCTTACTTGATAATGAGTCGGTTTTTGGTTCTGATGACAAGACGTCGATGAATATTGTCGGTATCGATATAGAAAGTCCGAAAGTCAGTTTTACCTATGAAGCAACCTTAGCAGAATGGCAGCTGCTTTTGCTCCATGAACCCGATTATGTTGCTCGGATCACCAATCTGCCAAACTACGACTTGATTCTTTCTGGCCATAGCCATGGCGGGCAGATTCGCTTGCCTTTTTATTATGCGAAAACAAAGGGCGCGTTGAAATATACCGATGGGCTCTACCTTTTAGGCAATGAGACCTTATTAAGTGTTTCCAGCGGGGTTGGTATGACCAAGATTCCCGCCCGACTCGGTGTCCCACCTGAGATCCTTTATTACCATTTAGAACCGCAACAGCAATTGAACGTTTCTTAACTGTTCATCGGTGCAATTGGGAAAAAATCAGCGACTCGTTTCAGCAAACGTTCGATTCGCTGATTTTCTTTTTGCGCCCACCGTGTTAAAATATACTAAATAAACACTTTTCAACAATTAGGAGGAACCAAAAAATGCTCATCTCGGAAACGCTTTGGTTTTTGATCGCCTTCTTCGCTTATACAGCCTATGTATACGGTCAGGGGTTGTACTTTCCTGTCATCGCTTTTCTTGCTGCTTTGATGGGCTGCGGATTTTATCTCTTTGCTTTTCTCCAGCACAAAAATACGACGAAAAAACATCCTTAGCCAGAACGAGCTAAGGATGTTTTTTGCATTATTGATTCAAGCCCTGATAAATCGTATCGAGATTCCACTTCATCATGTTATAGTAGCTGTCACCTTCTTCTCCCGGTTCTGCAATCGAATCGGTAAAGACGGTTCCGAATATCGGAATACCTGCATCACGAGAAACACTTTGCATCGGACGAGTATTGACGCTGCTTTCGACAAACAAGGAAGCGACGGCTGAGTTTTGCAGCTGATCCACTAAGTTCTTGATTTGCGCAGGGGTTCCTTCTTCTTCGGTATTGATTTCCCAGATATAGGCAGACGTTACACCGTAGGCTTTGGAGAAGTATTTGAAGGCTCCCTCACTGGTGACGATCAATTTCTTCTCTTCGGGAATCGATTGGAAGTTTTCCTTCGCTTGCTGATCGAGTTCTTCTAATGAAGCCAAGTAGCGTTCAAGGTTTTCTTCATAGAAAGAGCGATTGTCAGGGTCCTTTTCGCTCAAGCGTTGAGCAATGTTGCGGGCATAGATCATACCGTTTTCTAGATTTAACCAGGCATGAGGATCGGCTTTGCTGTGGTCTTCATCATCAGAAAGATAAAGCACATCCACGCCATCACTGACGGCAAAGTAATCTTCATTTTCTACCTTATTGGCATTGTTCATCAATTTGGTAAACCAGCCATTGCCGCCAGTTTCTAGATTCAAGCCGTTGTAAAGGATAAGATCGGCATCGGTCGCTTTTCGAACATCTTCCACTAAAGGTTCATATTCATGGGGATCACGCCCCACTGGTACGATACTGTGAAGATCGATTCGATCACCGGCAATGTTTTCCGTAATATCAGCAATGATCGAATTGGTCGCTACTACTGAAAGTTTCCCTTCTGTTTGGGCCATCTGTCCGTTTTGCTGTGCCAAAAAGAAGCCACCAGCTACAGCTGCCGTTGCTAAAACCGCCGTCGCTGACCAGCGTTTGACTGGACTGGTCTTTTGTTTTGGTGAGAACAAGAAACCGATCACGAAAAAGGCTCCTGCGGTCAAAACGATACTTGATCCTGCGGCAATATTAAAGCTATACCCGATAAACAAGCCGATAAATGAGGCGAAACCACCTAAAACCCCTGCGATGACCATCATATGCTTCAATTGTTTTGTATAAAGATAAGCCGTTGCTGCTGGAGTGACTAACAGAGCCACGATCAAGATCGTTCCGACGCTTTGCATCGCTGTCACTGAAACCAAAGTCAACAAGAACATCAATAAATAGTGATAGGCTTGCACTTTCATCCCAAAGGCCTTTGCCATCATCGGATCAAAAGACGTGATCAACAGTGGACGGAAGAAGAGGATGATCACTGCCAGCACAAGGATAGCGATAGCGATCGTCAGCCATTTGTCGCTGTCTTGCACCGCTAGCACATTCCCAAACAAAATGTGAAACAAATCAGTCGAACTATTTGCTACTCCAATCAAGATAACCCCTAAAGCTAGAAACGAACTAAAGGTGATACCGATCGCTGTATCGCTTTTGATTAGGCTGTTATTGGCGATATAGGTAATGATCATGGAAGCCAAGATCCCAAAGAAGATCGCCCCGACAAAAAAATGAACGCCGAAGATATAAGACAAGGCTACCCCTGGTAAGACCGCATGAGAGATTGCATCCCCCATCAAGGACATCCCTCGTAAGATAATAAAACAACCGATCACCCCTGCCACGATCCCGATCGCGACTGCCGTGATCAAGGCATTTTGCAAGAAATGATAGTTACTTAAACTCGTAAAAAAGCTTGTCAACATGTTAAACGCCTCCTTTCACGATGATCGCATCGCCAAATGTTTGCTTCAAATTGCTCTCGGTAAAGACTTCACTGACTGGTCCCGCAGCGATCAGGGTTTGATTGAGCAGAACCAAGTAATCAAAGTATTCGGTGATTTTCCCCAGATCATGGTGAACGATAAAAATCGTCTTGCCAGCATCTCGCAAGTTACGCAACAGGCCGACGATGATCGCTTCACTGGTGGCATCGATCCCTACAAAGGGCTCATCGAGGAAAATATAGTTGGCATCTTGCACCAACGTTCGAGCAATCAAGACCCGCTGAAACTGCCCGCCGGACAATTCCCCAATCTGACGTTCCGCAAAGGATTCCATTTCTACCGCTGCCAGAGCGGCTGTCACTTTCTGCCAATCGTTTGCCGACATCCTTTGGAACATGCGCATCTTAGGATACAAGCCTAAAGATACGACTTCTTTGACTGTGATCGGAAACGTGTAATCAACCGCGGTCTTTTGTTCGACATAGGCAATTTCCTTTTGAAAGTCTTTTAACGCTTTTTTGTCGACACTCATGTTCCCACTGGAAGGGATCAATTTCAACGCCGCTTTGATCAGCGTTGACTTCCCTGCCCCATTTGGACCAATGATCCCTACGATCGACGGTTTTTCTACTTGAAACGACAAATCCGAGATCACTTGATGATCGCCATCATAGGCTGCGGATATTTCTGAAAAAGTAATCATTATTTTCACTCCATTTCCATAGTTAAGGATAGTTTATTTATTTTTTAGGTAGACCTAACTTATTTTTATTATACAAGAAAGGATTGGTTTTGCAAGACAGTTCTCTTGATTTTTTAAGAAACACCACAGTTTCTTGGCAATGACTCTTGAAAACTAAGATTCTATCTTTATTTATTGAGTAAAAGTTGGTGCCCACAAACACGGATGCCATCAATTTCTTTCTATCTTTTGAGCGCAAAGCATTTGATTTATTCTTAATAAAAGAGATCATTCCTCGGCACCTCAGTGACGTACGTTTTTTCAATAACAGAAGAGAGGCGAATCAAAGCCTCTTCGCTTTCTCCCTTTATGATTAATACCAAACAAATCAAAGAATCAACAATTCTTCTATTTCCATAAATTCACGAATTCACTCTCTTTTATGATGACCAAGAAACCCTTTCATCTCGACTAAAACGCTTTATAAATTAAACTTTTCTAATTATTATGTGATTTTTCGAACAAAAGCTAAAAATAACATGACAACTATGTTAGTCTTTGATTTGGAAAAAGTTTTAGGAGGAATAAAAACAATGAAGAAAATTTTCCAAACACTATTAGTCCTAACCTCGTTAGCAACTTTGAGTGCTTGTGGCGCTGATTCACAAACAAGCAGCAGCTCAAGTACTGGTTCATCTGCTAATGAAGAAACAGATGCAACTTCTGCTGCATCTGGTCAAGAATACACAGACCCTAGCGAACTTGCAGACAGCTACGATGTCGTGATCGTCGGTGCAGGTGGCGCTGGAATGGCCGCTGCGATCCAAGCAAAAGAAGCTGGCGCAAACCCAGTTATTTTAGAAAAAATGCCAATTTCTGGTGGAAATACATTGAAATCTTCAGCAGGAATGAACGCTTCAGAAACCAAATTCCAAGAAGCAGAAGGCATCGAAGATTCAAACGATCTATTTTATGAAGAAACATTAGCTGGCGGTCACAACACCAATGATGAAGAATTGTTGCGCTACTTTGTGGATCATTCAGCAGAAGCGATCGATTGGTTAGATTCCATGGGTATCACTTTAGACAACTTAACAACGACTGGCGGGATGAGTGAAAAAAGAACGCACCGTCCATCGGATGGTTCTGCTGTTGGGGAATACTTAGTTGATGGCTTGATGCGCAACATCCACGAATTGGAAATCCCAATTTTTGTGAATGCCGATGTCAAAGAAATCAATGAAGAAGATGGCCAAGTCAACGGGGTGACCGTTGAAGTAGAAGGAACCGAACAAACCATTGATGCCAAAGCAGTTGTCGTTACAACAGGCGGTTTCGGTGCCAATTTCGACATGATCACCGAATACAAACCAGAATTGGCAGACTACGTGACAACGAACCAAGAGGGTTCGACTGGTGATGGGATCAAAATGATCGAAGCATTAGGTGGACAAACGGTTGATTTAGAGCAAATCCAAATCCACCCAACAGTGGATCAGTCGAAATCACTGTTAATCACTGAAGCTGTCCGTGGAGAAGGCGCGATCTTGGTCAATCAAGAAGGCGAACGATTCTTCAATGAAATGGAAACACGAGACAAAGTCTCTGAAGCGATCATTGCCCTACCTGAAAAATCAGCAACGTTAGTTTTTGATGCAGGTGTCAAAGAACGCGTGACAGCCATTGATTTTTACGAGCAACAAGGGTTAGTCAAATCCGCTGACACGATCGAAGAATTAGCAAAAGAATTGGACATGCCTGAAGCAGCGCTTGCTGACACGATCGCTACGTGGAACAGCAGTGTGGCTGCTGGTGAAGACGAAGCCTTTGGACGCAGCACAGCAATGGACAACGATTTGTCAACAGGACCTTACTATGCCATTGCCATCGCTCCTGGTATCCACCACACGATGGGCGGCGTGAAGATCAACACCAACACAGAAGTGATCGCTACGGATAACGAGATCATTCCAGGTCTTTTTGCAGCCGGTGAAGTAACTGGTGGGTTGCATGGTGAAAACCGAATTGGCGGTAATGCCGTTGCCGATATCATCATCTTCGGACGCCAAGCAGGAACAAAAGCTGCCGAATTTGCGCAAGAAAATTAAAACACTCTCTATAAAAAAGAAGTACTTACGTTTTTTCATCAACGTAAGTACTTCTTTTTTCATATAATTGACACAATAGTTTTTATTGTTCTGGTGCTGTCACTTTGATAATCTGCACCTCATAAGGCGCCAACTGAAGCTTTTGGTTTGTCGTTTTTCCAGTAAGCAAATCGACTCCTGTAGTTGCTACCTCTACTTCTTGATTTTCTTCGGAAAAATTCATCACAAAATAATAGGTAGTCGGAGTAAGCTGCTCTTGCTGACTTTCTCTACTTTGGATCGACACGTTCGTTGAACCTTGACGGACCCACTCATTTTGTATGCGAAGCTGTTGTGTTACTTCTTGATAGAAGTCTTCCAAAAAGGCTTGATCCGTCCGTCCCCCAAGATAGTAGGCACTTCCTTCACCATAATCATTTACGGTCACTGCAGCTTGACCTTGGTAAAAATCAGCACCGTAGACCCCTAACGTTTGGGCAGTGTTTGTTTGAACAACACTACAATAATCATGAATTTGGTACTGCTGCTCCTTCATTAAAAGCAAATTTTTTTGTTTCGGATATAACGTATCGATTTCTTTCACAGACACACCAAACAGTTCTTCTAACTCTTGGGGCCAGCCCCCTAAATAGGTCAAGTCCGTTTCATTCACGATCCCCGTCAAATAAGTGGAAACCAGCGTCCCGCCATTTTTCGTATACTGTTGAAACTTTTTCATAGTTTCTTTTGGTAAAAGGTAAAGCATCGGAGCGATGATCAATTGGTAAGAGTCAAAGTCATGGTCTTTCGTGATGACATCAACCGCGATGTCATGATCCCAAAAATAGCGATAATGCTCTTGCAACGTTTGTGGGTAGCGTTTGCTCTCCAAACCAAAACCTTGCGCATCATTGAGCGCCCAATTGTTATCCCAATCATAGATGATCGCCACTTTGGCTTTTTTGTGCAATCCTTTGATTTCTTTGATTTCTTCTAAGGCTTTTCCCACTTCGGCTACATCTTGAAAAACACGATTCTGTTCGTCGTTGTCATGGTCCACGACGGCCCCATGGAACTTCTCAGATGAGCCTCGAGATTTTCGCCATTGGAAATAAAGATTACTATCTGAACCGTGAGCAATAAATTGCATAGAAGACAACAGATGCATCCCGGGGCGTTTCGTGCGATTGACTGGATGCCAATTCACACCACTAGGGGTTGATTCCATGATCAAAAAGGGTTGCTTTTTCAAGCTACGGTACTGATCATTGATAAACCCAACCTTACTTGCCAAATCAGCGGTCGTTCCCCAATCATTATGCCAAGCAGGATAACAATCCCAACTAATGACATCCACATGCTGGGCAAATTTTCCATAATCAAGGCTATAAAAGGGAATCAAATCTCGGGTATCTGCCATGAAATTCGTTGTGATCGGCACATCTGGAGACAAACGACGAATGTCTTTGATCTCATGTTCATAGAAATCAATGGTCTGATCGGTCACAAAACGATGCCAGTCTAGATTTAGTCCATGAACTTGCATTTCGCCGATCGGTGAAGGAGATTCGATTTGCGACCAATCGGTGATCGTATGGCTCCAGAAAGGTCCCCACCAGGCCTCATTCAAGGCTGCTAATGTTTGGTACTTCTGCTTGACCCACTGACGAAAGTTTTCTTGGCAAATGGGACAATGACAATCTCCAGAATACTCATTGGAAATATGCCACATCAATAGTGCTGGGTGATCGTGGTAGCGTTCAGCTAATTTCCGATTGATGATCGCCACTTTCTCACGATAGATCGGTGAAGAAAAGCAGTGATTGTGACGCCCGCCGTGTATCATTTTTTCCCGTTTTTCATTGGTCCGTAGAACTTCAGGGTATGCTTTAGACAACCAGGCAGGACGCGCGCCGCTTGGCGTCGCTAAAATGACGTTGCTGTTTCGTTCGGCGAGCTCATCCATGATTTTGTCTAACCATTCAAATTGAAACACCCCTTCTGCTGGCTCTAAGGCACTCCAAGCAAAAATACCAAGGGAAAATGTATTAGCATGAGCTTTTTCCATTAGTTCTAAATCTTTAGCTAAGATCTCGGGATAATTTAGCCACTGGTCAGGATTATAATCCCCACCATGTAAAAAGCGTTCTTCTAAGTTATATCTTGTCATCTTCTCTTCCTATCCTTTTGTGCCACCAGCGGTCAAACCGGAGACAAAATGTTTTTGTAATGCAATAAAGACGAGCGCGATCGGAATACTGATCAAAATAGCCCCTGCCGCAAAAGTTGTATAGCTGGCTCCCATTTTATCCGTGACTAATTTGTATAACCCGATGGGTAATGTATAGTACTCAGGATTACGTAAAATCACAGAAGACAGGGCAAAGTCTCCAAGTGGTCCAGTAAAGCCATTCATGGCAACGACTGCCAGCATTGGTCGTGATAAAGGAATCAAAATTTGCCAGAATATTCGCGTATTGCTTGCGCCATCTATCTTGGCACTCTCGTCTAAATCTAACGGGATCGAGTCAAAATACCCTTTCAATAAGTACGTGTTCATGGGAATCTGGCCCCCAACGTAAATCAAGATCAGCAACCAATGGCTATTGATCAAGCCGAGCATTTGCGCCAATACAAAAATTGCGATCAAGGCAGAGAACTGCGGGATCATTTGTAGGAGTAAGAACAGCATCAACCCATTTTTACGGCCTGCAAAACGAAATCGTGAAAAGGAATACGCCGTCATGGAGACAAAAATCAGTGACAAGAACATGGTGCATACACTGATTTTTAATGAATTCAAATACCATTGACTATAATAAAGCGAGTTGTCACCAGCAAACAATTTCGTGTAGTGACTTAATGTCGGACTCGTCGGAATCAAACTCGTACTTACTAAACTGTTCCCAGGATTAAAACTAGCACCGATCGTCCAAAGTAAAGGGTAGACGATCACTACTACCGTAAAAATCAGTACGAGATACGTCAAGGATAGGCGGACAAATTTTTGTTTCTTCATACTTGCTGCCTTCATATCTTATCCAACCTCCTTGAATGAATTTGTTCGGCGGAATTGCCATAAAGCAATCGCGATCACGACGATCGATAAGAGAATCGTCAACGCTGCTGCTAATGCATATTGACTATTTTGCATCGTGAGCTTATAGATCCACGAAACCAAAATATCGGTACCACCAGCGGTCGAACCAGGAACTGCCGGTCCACCAGAATTAAACAGATAAATGATATTGAAATTGTTGAAGTTAAACGTATATTGCGTAATCAAAATCGGTGCCATTGCATAAAGCAGTAATGGCAATGTGATTCGGCGGAATTTTTGCATAGCTGAAGCACCATCGATGGTCGCCGCCTCATACAAATCATCCGGAATGGATTGCAGCGTCCCTGTAGTCACGATAAAAATATACGGAAAGCCTAGCCAGCCTTGAATCAGTAGCAAAGCTAAGCGGGTCCAATTCGCACTCGTTAGCCAAGGAATCGGTGAAATCTGGAAGAAATTCAAAATCGAATGATTGATCGCACCAAAGGAATCATTGAACATTCCTGAAAACACCAAGATCGTAACAAATCCCGGAACTGCCCATGGGAGGATCAAAATCGTTCGAAAGAACTTTTTGAGTCGTAATTCTTTTTGATGCACCAGCACCGCTAAAAATATTCCGATAGAAACTTGTAACGTTGAGGCGATCAAGGTCCAGATAACTGTCCAGCCCAGAACATTGAAGAAGGTACTACGCCAAATATCGACAGTAAAAATCTTCTTAAAGGTCTCTAATCCCACCCAATCTGCTAAATTGGCAGGTGCAGAATGATACAGATCATAGTTCGTAAAAGCTAACGCGATACTAAAGAGAATCGGAAAAATAACAGAAAACACGAGTAAGAAAAATGCTGGGCTACTCATTAAATAAGGATAACCTTCTCTTAATAGTGCCTGGTAGCTTTCACGGATAGAGTTGACTGGTAGCTCATTATCTCTTAATTCACCGTTTTTATAGGCATCACGGATGTTTAAATAATAGAACAACAGACCAAAACCGATGACGATCAAGGCAACTAATCCTTCTGCTAATAAAAAGATGGAATTGTCTCTCGGCACTTCCACGCCTAATGTCACGATGCCCCAAAGTCCCATATTAAATAAATCTTTAAAGACGACAAGATACATAGCAAAAAAGAAGAAAAATAAAGCGCCTTTGATTTTTTGCCGATTATAAAATTGACCGAATCCTGGTATGATCGAGAATAGCATTGCTCGTTTTGCATACGACTGCGTGTTTTTCACATTTTCGCCCCCTGTAAGAAAAAGCCGCTGACAAACGTTTCGTTCGGCCTTACTTGATTCCTAGTGATGAATGACCTCCGAAACGTTTGTCCTTGAGACGACTTTCTAGTTTTGAATTGCCGCAATGGCTGATTTGATCTGTTCGACTGCTTGTGGTAAAGCTGTTTTCGGTTCAGCCTTTCCAGTAGCAATGGTTTGCAATGCGGCATCCATTGGTTCCCATACTGAATTCATTTCAGTGATCCCAGGCGTTAGTTCTGCGTGTTGGGACTGAGCGGCAATGGCTGCAGCACTTTCACTTTCTTGAACTGCTGGATCATCTGCCAATGAAGCAACCGCTGGTACTTCCTGTGTTTTTTCATAACGACCTTTTGAATTTTCTTCATTGCTGATAAATTTGACGAATGCTTCAGCTAATTCAGGGTTTTGGGAATAGCTACTTACGTTGTAGCTTTTGACACCGATAAAGGAGCCCATATGTTCACCATTGCCTAATAATGGCAATTCTTTCACACCATAGTCGATGCCCGCTTCTTTATATGGAGACAAGTTCCATGGTCCCGAGATGACAGCGGCAGCTTTTCCTTCCGTAAATAAAGAGTCCAACACATTGATTCCTTGTTCACCGACCAATCCCGATGGAAAAACACCTGCATCATAAAATTGTTGGATATAGTCTGCTCCTTCGATCGCGCCTTCATTAGCTAATCCAATATCTTCAGGGTCATAGGATCCATCGGCATTCTCGCCAAAAACATAACCGCCATAACCGCTCAATACACCTTGTGCGTAATAAATTTGATCCCATAATGCCAGTAACCCATAACTGTCAGCATCTAAGACAGACTTGGAATACTCCAGCCACTCATCCGTTGTCTGTGGCAAGTCTTCTTCGGAAATTAGTTCTTTGTTATAATACAAAATTTGTGTTTCAACCGCTTTTGGTAAGCCGTAGACTTTGCCGTCAACGATTTGCGATTGCATTGCTGATTCTGTATACAGCTCTTGTAGCGTTTGATCGACTGTTAATTCTTTCAACAAACCTTCGGTAACGGCTGTACCGATTTGATCGCCAGGAATCGTGATGACATCCGCACCTGTACCAGCGGGTCCATCCAATCGTAAATCTTCGATCTGTCCACCATAGGCTTTTTCGACCACTTTGATCGTCACATCGTGTTCTTCTTCAAATTGTTTGACTGCCTCTTCAATCCCAGCTGATTTTGCTTGGTCTTCCCAGACCAATAGATCATAGTCCTTATCGCTGCCACTATTTGCTGCAGTACTATCTGTCCCTTCACTTTGTGGACCGCAAGCACCTAATCCTAAAGCTGCTACACTTAAAAAAAGAACTCGAGACATTTTTTTCATCATCATTTCTCCACCTTTTCTTTATTTTGCAAACGCTATCTTCTTGTTTATAATAAATTATTTTACTTAATATGTAAATAGTTTTACTAAATTAATTTCTTCAACGAAGTAAATAAACGGATAAAACCAAGGTTTATCTCACAAATATTTTTTCAAAATACCACCACGCTCTAAATTTTCACTATTCAGTAAATATATTTAGTAAATTCATTTACTTGGTAAAGTTGTTAGCGTATACTAGAAGAAAGAGGTGAAGAAGATTGGTTACAATAAAAAAAATTGCCGAGCAATCAGGCTTTTCACAAGCGACTGTTTCCCGATTATTGAAAGGCGACGAATCATTGTCGATCGCAGCCGATACGCGTCAAAAAATTATTCATACCGCTTTATCACTAGGTTATGATCGCTCAAAAATAAAAACAACACTAGAAAAAATCGCCGTCCTTTTCTGGCTGACAGAACAAGAAGAGCTGCAAGATGTCTATTTTCGACAATTGCGTATCTCTTTAGAAAAATATGCGAAAATCAACAATTTGGAAATTCAACTGATCACCCATGAAGATGATGTTTTAGAAACACTGCAAGAAGTCGCCGGATTTATTGGGATTGGCTCTTTCACTGAGAATGAAACGCAGCAGTTCAAATCCGTTTGCCCCTATGGCGTCCTTTTGGAAATCAACCCCTGTCCAGAGCTGTTCGATACGGTCAAACCTGATACTGATCGAATGACGCAACTGGCGATCGATCTATTTTTAACAAAAGGATACCGAAAGATCGGCTTTATTGGTGGTGCTTATCTAAATCCTGATACCCAATGTGCAGAAATGGATAGTCGCGAGGTCATCTTCCGTCAAACGCTGGCTCGTCGAGATGCGCTCGATGAGGCGTTCTTATTTAGTGGTGGCAATTTTTCCGTTGAAACCGGCTATCGTTTGGCGAAAAAAATGGTGGAATCCCTTGGTGACAATTTGCCAGAGGCGCTCTTTGTGGCTTCTGACACCATCGCAGTTGGTGTGCTCCAAGCGTTAAATGAACGATCCATCATCACTCCTGATCGCTTGGAATTAATCAGTATCAACGACAATGAGATCGCAAAATTTGTGGCTCCCCCTCTAACAACGTTTAAAATTGATGTGGAGGAAATCGCCAAAACCGCGATCGATTTATTGGTGGATCAGATCGTTCATCCTCGAGCGATCACCAAAACAGTCCTTTTAGGGGCTGAACTCATCGAACGAAAAAGCTTTACGCAAGCATAAAAAACGCCCCTAGAAAGTTAGAAAAAGCTAACTTTCTAAGGGCGTTTCATTGTCTAAATCGAAAAAAGCATTCTTACGTTTTTCACATCTCTTTCGCCACAGCATACACAAGATGCGGCATGTCCACTTGCCGATAGTGTTTGACAAAGCGATCCACCAGCTTCATTCCATTGCGCAATGCCACATTTATGGAGGCTTGATTGGTCTCACGAATGATCGAATAAACAATGGCGGCATTCAGCGTTGCAAACGCATAGCCTTTACAAGCCTGGGCGGCTTCTGTGGCAAACCCATGATGCCAGAAGTTCTTTTGAAACAAGTACCCAATTTCTAAAACGGCTTCTCCCTTGACGTCTTGCCATGTCAACCCGCATTGACCGATCGCTTGCCCGGATGCTTTCTCAATCACTAGCCACAAGCCAATGTGATCGTTTTGATAGCGTTGCAGCTGTTTGTCGATCCAACCAGTGACTTCTTGCTCACTGAAGGGTCCTTCATAGGCAATCATAACTTCTGGATCTTGCAAAATCTTTTCAATCGCTGGTCGATCGTCATGACTCATTTCTCGCAGGACTAATCGCTTAGTTTCAATTAGTGGTTCCATGGTGGTTGCGCCCCTTCCTATTCCATTCGGTTTCTTTTCAAAAAATACCAACTTGCTGCCCATGCGGTGATGGGTAAAATAATCACCGCTGCCAGACCCGTGACCAAACAAACGACCAATTCTGAGACGAACGCCTTCGAATTGACCATTTCACCAAAGGAGATCGACAAATCTTGAAACCACGCAATCAACGCCAGATTACTTCCCATAAAGGCAAACAATAAGGTATTGATCGTTGAAGACAATACGTCTGATACCACGGTCATACTACTTTTACTTAATGCCTTGATCGAGACTTGCGGGTTTGCTTGAAAAAGTTCATAGGTCGCAGTGCTGATTGCCATACTCCCATCTGCCACCGCCCCCGAAAAACTCATCAAAATGATCGCAGTCATCAATGTCTTAAAATCGATGGCTACATCAAAGGAATACATCGCCAACTCATCCAGTTCCTCTGCCGAAAACCCATGCAGATTCATTGCAGAGAGCACAAGCGGAAATAGTAGTAGAAAAAGCCCTAGGAAGACCAACACACAGACAAAGGCAATTTTGGTTTTCTGATTGACGCCGTTCACGAAAAACAAGGTGATCGCCGCCACGGCTAAAAAGGCAACACAAGCCGCTGGTATGATCGGTGCCCCTCGGTCAATCAGGACCAGAAGCGCTAGAAAGACAGCCACATTCATAAACAGACCAGTGACTTGAAACAGCCCTTCGATCCGAAAAACAGCGAAAGTCAGCAAGAGAAAAAGCAAGCTCAACACAAACAAAACATTCATCTTGCTTTCCTCCTTTGTAGTTCAAAGCAAAGGAGCGTCAACGGTACCGATAAAACCAGCGCAAAGCCGCCGCATAATGTACGCACTATTTCTAAAGAAAGATGCATCGGCAATGCTTGCGACAGCAGCCAGCCATTTGCTAGGTAAAACAATAGCGCTGGCATACTCCCACTTAAATAAGCAAACAACAAGACATTGATCATCGAAGAAGTCGTATCTTGCGCGATGGATCGACCGATCGCTAATCGTTCCTTGCGGCTAGTCTGGGGATTGATGCGCTGGATCTCATCTAGACTGGCAATCAGCATGACAATATTGTCCATGCTGGCACCAATCGCGCCAATCAGCAGACTCCCTAGATAGACACTGCGATACGGACGGGTCAGAAACGACATTTCTTCATAGCGCAACCCATGATCTTGCAAAAGATCCATGGCGAACCGACAGAGAAAAAACGCCAAGAGGACGCTGGCTAACGAGGCAATGATTTTACGGCTGTCGATCGTACGAAAGCCATAGGAAATCCCCATCGTCAAAACCAACGAGACGATCGTAAAAACGATCATCAAAAAGACCAATGAAAAGGAGCTGTTGCCTTTGTGAAACCACAGAAAAAGGAGCAGCAAGCCAGTATTCACAAAGATACTAAGTAAAGCCCGCAAGCCCTTTTTGCCACCAATTGCGACTACTGCCATCAAAAATAAGGCAAGGAAGAAAAAGAGATACCCATCCCGTTTTTGTGCTTGTACCTGCCAGCCATCCCCTTCTTTTTGCAAAAGCAGCTGTTGTCCGGTCTGATACAACGGATGAATCGCACCGTTGGGGGTGTATTGCGTAGTGACTGTCCGTAGTACCCCAGCTTCTTCTCCGTTACGAACGATCCCTTGGATCTGCTGCTGGTCGGCGGTGACTTGAACCGTTTGTACTTCTATGATCGGCTGTGCATAAAAGCGGCTACTTTGGGTTTGGATCAGCCAGCTTAAGACCAGCAAGCTAACAAAGGCCGCTAGATAATAATACTTTTTCAAGACCGTCTCCTTTCATTTTCAGCAAAAAAAGACTTAGACAAACCACCAGTCCTACGACCAATCACCTTGTGAGGCTGGATGACTGGTCGAAATGGTTACTGTGTCGGCGAGACTAACTGCTTTGCTAGTCGCCTGTTTTGTCAAAGTCCTTTTCCTTGCTCGTTTTGCTTACACGACATTTTGCGGTGTACCTGCTTTAAAGCCGCTTAAGTTCGCCACAGCAATCCCCATCAAACGACGCCGCGTTTCGACGGGTGCCCAAGCGATATGCGGTGTCAAATAGCAATTTGGCGCCTGTAATAAGGGATTGTCAGCTTCGATCGGTTCTTTTGAAACGACATCTGCCGCCAAGGCTGCGATCTGCCCAGTTTGCAGCGCTTCAGCAACTGCCGCTTCATCGATCAAGCCGCCACGGGCGGTATTGATCAGGATCGCAGAAGATTTCATTTGTGCCAATGCTGTGCGATCGATCATTTTTTCTGTCTCAGGAAACTGCGGAACATGAAGGCTGATGATATCTGCTTCTTGATACAATTCCGCCAGCGAAACTTGTTTTGCCCAATCTGCTTGTGCTGGTTTTGGTCGATGATTAAAGTAGATCACCTTCAACTGAAACGCATGAGCGATCGTGGCAACTGCTTGAGCAATCGCACCATATCCAATCAGCCCAATCGTTTTGCCTGCCAATTCCATCAATGGTGTCTGCCAATAAGAAAAATCTTTGCTGGTTTGCCAGTCGCCCTGATGCACGGAACGATTATGGTGTCCCACTTGATTCGTCACTTCCAGCAGCAAAGCAAAGGTCGCTTGTGCCACTGCATTGGTACTGTAGCTAGGAATATTGGTCACGGTGATTCCCTGTTCCTTCGCTGCTGCCAAATCAACGACATTGTATCCAGTTGCCAAGACCCCAATGTAGGTCAATTGCGGACATGCTTTGAGCACATCTGCGGTGATCGGCGTTTTATTTGTCAAAATTGCTTCGGCATCGCCGATTCGCTCAATAATTTCTTGTTTATCTGTATACAAGGTACGATCATACACCGTCACCTCTCCTAATTCTTCAAACCCTTGCCAAGACAAATCTCCTGGATTCAACGCATAGCCATCAAGTACAACGATCTTCATTCTTTCGCTCCTCTCGCTTTTCCTTTTGCTTTTCCATAAAAAACGGGAATTCCTAGTAACGTCACGCCAATTCCCACGACTGCTAACCACGTGTCAGTGATCAAGGTCATAATCAAGATAAAACAGCCACCTAAGATCGCAATCAAGGGAATGATTGGATAGAAGGGAACTTTATACGGACGCTTCATCTGCGGTTCTGTTTTTCGCAAACGAAAAACTCCTACAAATAATAATACACTAAAGAACCACATAACAAAAACCAGCATATCGGTCAAGAGATCAAAGGTGCCTAAAAGCATCATGATACACGCGATCCCTAATTGTAAAAAAGCCGCCGCATAGGGTGCATTGGTGGTTTTACTTAAAGTGGCAAAGGTCTTGCTGAAAGGAATCTCATCTTCCAACGCCATGGCATATGGGACCCGCAAGCCAGTCATTGTATAGCCGTTCAATGCGCCATACACAGAGATCAGGATACCGATCGTGACCAGTTTTCCGCCAAAGCTACCAAACAAGGCCATCGCAGTTTCTGAAGCACTGTTCAAATTACCAGCGATTTGATCGATCGGCAATGTTTTTAAAAAGGCAACATTGATCAACACATACACCAAGGTAACAAAACTCAACCCAAAGATGATGGCTTTTGGTAAATCTTTTTCGGGTCGCTTCATTTCCCCAGCGACATTACCGACTCCCATCCAGCCGTCATAAGCAAAAAGGGTTGCTAAGAGGGCACTACTGATGCCAGCTGCAAGCGATCCTTGAGTATTGGAAGAAAAATCCACCAATGAGACCGATACTTGCCCTGGTGTCAACAGGCCCGCCACGATGATCACCGCAATCGGAATCAGCTTGACTGCTAACGTGACGGACTGGACTTGAGCAGCGGCTTTTGTTCCCAAAAGATTGATCAAGGTCACACTCGTTCCGGTCAAAATCGATAAAGGAAGCAAATAATTGCTGGGTAGATGAAATAAGTTCAAACACTGGGTCGCAAAAATAATACTTAAAGCCGCCACGTTTGCTGGAAAGTAAATGATACTTTGTGCCCAGCCTAATAAAAAGGAGGGTAATTTCCCATAAATTCTTTCAATATATCGAATGGGTCCGCCAGTCTCAGGAATCGCCGTCGCTAACTCCGCCACCGTCAAACCGCCGCAAATCGTTAGAAAGCCGGCAAGCAGCCAGACCAACAAGGTCAAACCGGTGGATTGGGTCTGCTGGACCACAGCCGCTGCTTTGAAAAACACGCCGGCGCCGATCACCGTTCCCATTACTGTCGATAATGCCCCAAAAAAACTGATTTCTTTTTTCAATTGACTTTTCACAACATCACTTCCTTTTTAAATGAATAAGTCAAAGTATAGCGGATAGAAACTATCTTGACTAGAGGAATTTCAGAAAACAAAAAGCAAATACCATGAAAAGACGGCATTTGCTCCAAAATTTTTTTATTCTTTTGTGGATTCTTGAAAAACCAGCAACGGAAGCTGTCGTTTTTTGTGCATTTGTTGAACCAAATAAATTCCTGCCAGCAAGATGATCGGGAAAACGATCGCCCCTAGAATCCCAACCTGTAACTGTTGTCCCGTCCATTCGACGATACTGCCGACGACAGCGGGTCCGATTGAACACCCTAAATCTCCTGCTAATGCCAAATAAGCAAATAGCGCCGTTCCGCCGTTGCGAATGTATTGCGCAGAAAGACTAAAGACCCCTGGCCACATAATCCCTACGGCAAAACCGCTTAAGCCGCAGCCAAGGAACCCGATCAATGGCAATGAAGCAAAGCCGATCATCATATACGCCAGTAGGCAAAGCAAAACACTCAAAAACATAAAGCGTTTCAAATCGATGCGTTCCCCAAACTTGCCGTAAAGCAAACGGGAGATCCCCATCATCAAGGCAAAAACCATTGGCCCTGCTAAATCGCCTAGCGTCTTACTAACGCCTAAGCCCTGTTCGGCAAAGGTCGATGCCCATTGGCTGACTGCTTGTTCGCTGGCTCCAGCACAGACCATCATCACCAGAAACAGCCAAAAGCTTTTCAAGGAAAAGAGCTGCCGAGTGGTCAACCCTCGTTCTCCTTCGGCAACGATTGGCGCCAACGGGACTTTGGTAAAGAAAAACAAATTGACCAACGGGATCAGTGCCCAGATGATCGCCAAAATCGGCCACTGTTGAATACCGAACACCATGAAGAACGCCGTTGAGAACAAAACGACCCCCACGTACCCCCAGCAATAAAACGAGTGCAGCATGCTCATCGTTTTTTCCTTATGTTCCGTTGGACAGGCTTCAACGATGGGACTGACTAAGACTTCCAGCAAGCCACCGCCAATGGCATACAACAAAACCGCTGCTAACAATCCGCTAAACGGGGTCGGAAACCATAAGGGAAAAACGGCTAGACCAATCAAGCCGATCGCTGCAAAAAAATGCGCGGCTACGATCGACACTCGATAGCCGATGCGGTCTACAAAAAAGATTGCTGCAAAATCGACGGCTAACTGGGTCAAAAAGTTAAAACTAACCAGCAAAGTAATCTGGCTGATCGGTAGCTGGTATTGGCTTTGAAAGGTCAAAAATAATAAGGGGGCAAAATTATTGATGACGGCTTGAACGATGTACCCTACAAAGCAAGCCGCAATCGTCGAACGATAACTTTTCATTTTCACTTCTCCTTTACTCGTCTTATCAGTATACCAAGTCCAATAAGACACTAACCATGGAGAAAACACTTTTTTTACCCAGAGAATCTTAAGGAAATCAGGATTTTTCTTCCTTCAGATAATTCCCTTAAATGGAAGCAGCAAAAAAGCTGTCCTCACAGACAGCTTTTTCCGACTTATTCTCAAGGCTAGGCGTTTTTCTTTCGAGCAGCGATGGTTTTCATGGTGGCTTCAAAGATTGGGCCAATAAAGACGATACACAAGAGAGTACCTAACCCAACACTGGCGCCTAACGCAAAACCGATCAAGACCATGGCTGCATCCAAGCCGATACGGATCGTTTTTTGCGTCAATTTGCTTCGTTTGTAGATCAAGGCAGTCAAGGCTTCTAACGCCGCTGATCCTTTGTTGGAAGAAACGTAGATACCAGCGCCGATCCCAAATAAGATCGGTGCTGCGAAAATAGCGATCCAAGGATAAAAAGGCAAATGAATCGATACTTTGTCCATCACTGGTTCAAAGATACCGATCAACAGGCCTAATCCGATCCCGTTGATAAAACTGCCAATGCCTAATTCGGCACGATCAAAGACTGCAACGATCAACAAAACAATAATATTAAAACACAAACTGGCAATCCAAAAAGGGACATCAACAAAATTCAAAATTCCTAGTAAAAACGTACTGATCGTATCATAACCTTGATGGGCGGTGATCAATAAGGAAATGGCCAACGCAATCAGCCCGGTACCTATCAAAACTTGTGCAAATTTTTTGGTTTCTTTCACAACATCACGCTCTCTTCTTTATTTTTCCTCTCTTAGTTTACCGTGAAAGCGTCACAATTACTATCATTTAATCACAAAAACGAGATTTTTTTTGAAGAAATCTAAATTCAATCAAGGGATTCATAATGCTGTTCATAGGTATCGCGAAACTCTTTGGGGGTCAGACCATTCAATTTCTTAAACATTTTGGAAAAATAGTTGGTATTGTTGTAACCAATACGATCGCCGATCTCACTGATCGTGGCTTTCGAATGAAGCAGCAGCTGCTGGGCTTGCTTGATCCGCACCAGATTGACGTACTGATTAAAGCTCATTTCCGTTTCTTTCTTAAAGAGCTGCCCCAAATAAACGACGCTGACATGCAGTTCTTCTGCCGCTGATTTGACCGTCAAATCATGGGTATAGCCTTCTTCGATCAGTTGGATCGTCTTTTGAACGATCTCCGAATAGCGTTTTTGCGGTGGCTGCGATTTCGCCAGCTCCAGCACATCATCAAAGAGCTGCCGCAGATCTGCCAGTGTATTAGACTCACGAATCCGTGCCAAAATCTGTTCATGGTTTTCATGGGAAAGCACTGGCAGCTGCCGATAGATATCATTGAACAACAAGAACGAAACATAGCGAACATGTTCAGGGTCTGCTTGGGTTTGTTCCAAAATAGCGAACATTTTATCCAGCTCATGTTGGATCGTTTTGACATCCCCAATGGTCAATGCTTTGTTAAAAGACAGAAACGGGAGTTCTTCGTTTCGCTCTAAAATATCCACGTGGATCGTCTGTTCTTGTAAGAACAGATCTGGGTAGAAGGCTTGCAGTGACTGAACCTGTTTGATTTTTTCATAGGCTTTATACAAATTCTCCCACTCGTTGATGGTCTCGCTCATGATCAACTGCCAGTCTGTACTATTGAGCTGCTGTGCCAGTGCTTTTAGGTCAGCGTTGATTTGCTGCCTTGGTCCAGCAGCAGTAATGATCACTTGGTTTTCATCTAATCGACCTGGTAAGATCAATGGCTGATCGTGTTGCTGAAAAAACGTCGTGATTTTTTGTAAGATCTCAGCAGTCCCATTGAACTGCAAAACGGTAAAGGGTGCTGCTAGTGGCACCCGCTGTTGCGCCAGCAAATGGAGGTACTCGCTTTCGTTCAATTCATCATTCAACCAAAGCAGCAGGCTTGATTCTTGATACAGTTCTTTTTCTGCCAACAGTTTTTGCTGCTCCTCTAACTCAGCTGCAATCGCTTGTACACTGCTGCGTAGTTCTTCTTTGTTAACAGGTTTGACGAGATAATTACGCACACCTAACGCCATGCCTTGTTTGACAAAGGCAAACTCCTGATAGCCTGATAGAATGATCGAGAAAAATCGATTCCCATACGCTTGTGCTTGGCGGATCATATCGATGCCGTTCATTTCTGGCATCCGAATATCCGTGATCAGCAAATCAACAGAATGCTCTTGCAAGTACTCGAGGGCTTCACTAGCACTTTTCGCTGTATGCACCACTTCAAAGCCCAGTTCTTGCCAAGGCAAGATCATTTGCAGCCCCTGCAAGATCATGTATTCATCATCAACGAACATTGCTTTATACATCTGTCTCATGCCCCCTTTGCAAACGTTTCTCATCTAAGCGGATCTTGACCGTAAACCCAGCACCTGCCTGAGACGTAACGTCCATTTGATAGGCGCCGTTGAACATGCCCCGCAACCGTTCGTGAACATTTTTGATCCCGATCGAGGTTTGGGCTCCGATCTCCTGATTTTGCAGTTCTTCTTGGACCATCGCCAACTGCTGTGCATCTGCGCCTTTGCCGTTGTCTTTGACCTCAATCACGATCTGATCGGCTTCTTTATAAGCCTTGATACTGATGGCGTTATCGTTGCGCTGATAATCGATGCCGTGAACAAAATAGTTTTCGACAAGCGGCTGCAGCGTGAACTTCGGCAATTCCAACTGTTCTAATGCCGAATCGATGGTTACATGATAGGCGATCTTATCTGGGTAGCGCATCTGAAACAAGTAGACATATTTTTCACAAAAATCGATTTCTTCTTTTAAGGTCTTCGTCTTTTCTTGCGTCGTATTGTTCCGTAGCAGTGCCGAAAAGGCATAGACGACATCCGCCAGCTCTTCTTGGTTGCGACTCAAGGCATACATTCGAATGTATTCTAACGTGTTATACAGAAAATGCGGATTGATCTGTGCTTGCAGCGCCCGCATATCGGCGTCTCGCTGCTTGATCTCTAACGTGTAAATGTCTTTGATATACTCGTTGATACTGTAAGTCATTTGATTGATGGCTTCTGCGATTTCTTTCAGCTCTTGTTGGACATTGGCGGTATCGATCCGCTTATCAAAATTTCCTTGACTGACTTCTTTCGTCGCATAGACGATCTGCTGTACTTGCGATGTATAGCGCTTGAAGGTCCGATGGAGCACCCATAGGACCAACAAGAGAATCCCAATCCCAAAGCTAAAAATCCAAATGGCGCTGAAAAAAATATCCCGCCAGATCACGCCTTTTGACAACAAGATCAGTGACAACTCTCCGCTAACGGTCGTTTGTTTTTTGATATAAAAGTCTTTCGACAGAGTGTCGTGAATAGTTCCATGAGCCACCGCCTGATCAATTGTCGCTAAGGTCTGCTTGCTAAGGTTCGCGGCATCCTTGTATAGCCGCTGACCATTGGAGGTATACAAAAAACTGTTGATACCATGCGCTTGGTTGTCTTCTTGTCGATTGGCTAAGACATCGTCTGAGTGAAAAATCACGTAGACTTGTCCTAACGGTTGCGCATAATTACTTGGTTGGGCGATCGAACGAACAAAAAACAGACGATTTTTCAAATCGATCTGCTTGCCGTTGCGTTTTTCTCCATAAGGGGTATCTGGGGTTGCCACTAGTGTCTCATTGCTTTCATCTAGTTGAATGATGATCTCTTCGATACTAGGATGATTACGGATCAAGCGATAGAGGATGTTTGGCAAATACACACTTTGTCCCGTCTGGCGAAAAATATCATTACTATAGGAAAAATAGTCTGGCAATGAAAGCTGTAAATAATTGCGCAGCGATTCAAAAGCAGTATCCGAACTGGTAAATTCGCCTAATACCGTTGAGACGACCGCGTTTTGATCCTGCACGTATGCATCCAGCTGCATACTGGTGGCTTCCACGAGGCGTTCGCTGCTATTGAAGCGGTCTGCCCCAGTATATGCCGTCAGAACCAGCATGATAATAATCGAGATGATCACCAAAAGGACACTATACAACTGCATCAACTGATTGATCAAAAAATCATGTTTAAACAAACGAAAGCGCTGCTTAGTCATGTGCCAAATCCCGATCAATGACGGTTTTTTCCTGACTGATTGCCACATGGCACCACAAAATCAATAGACTGAAGGTTCCAAAGAGCAAGAGCCCTTTCATCATCCAAGTAAAAGCGAAAATACTGGCAATCCCCACTAACAATTTTAGAAAGGTCGCCATATGAAGAAACAGACACACGAAGGACAATTTCAGGTTATTCCACAGGGAAATCTCATAGGATGTGTCAAAAACCACACTTAGTAAGTACAGTAAGATACTCAATCCGCTGACGACAACTAAAACAAAAGAGATCATCAGCCAAATCAAGCCTTGGATCTGGGTAGCTAAATACAAGTTATACACTAAGAAACCTGTCAGTAGGAAGAAAAGATAAAACTGTTTATTGGCTTTGACAAAGACGCTGCGCCAAATGCGCCATGCGCTGCGAAAGCTTTGATGCTCATAATTTAGTCCGTCTTCACGGATCAAGGTACTAATGGTATGAAACGCTGGACCGATCCCTAAGATTCCGCCACCTGCCAATGTCAATACGACGAAAAACAAATTCAACTTCACGATCGCCCAAATCAAGCGAAAGCCCTTGACCAACCCACTATTTGCTGTTTCTTCCATTTAAAATTCCTCCCTTATTTGTTCCCTATCGAAAATGTAGCATGATTTTAGCTTCCTACTCAAGCTACCTGAGAATCTTTTAATGCTATGTACGTTTTAGAGGCACTATGCTTGCTGCTTGAAGGTTAAAAAACAAAAGTAACGTTATTTTTTCATCAAAGATTTCGCTACTTACTTTAAAGAAAAAGCAGCCAGAAGCTAGACGTGGGAACCATTGGTCCTGATGCGTTTAGCCTCCGGCTTACTTGATCTATTGATTTGTGAGAACCACCTGTTGCTTATTCTTGGCTTGCACGATACTCATCAAATTGTTTTTGCATTTCATCGCGGACCTTCTCCCAGCCAGCGGTTTTTAATTCTTCGTTTAGTTTCGGAACATTTTCTTCTGGATCGATCGTTCCCGTTGCTAAACTTGCTTTGTAACGGTTCATGACATTGGCGATATTCGTGATTTCTGTTTTCACATTATCAGTCTTGAAGTTGAACCCTAAGATTGGTGATGCTTCAGCGTTAGCAATATTTTCATCACGCTCTTTGATCATATCGTCTGTGATGGATTCTTGTGTATAAAGGATCATGTTGTTCCCAGTGTTCCAAGCAGCCATCCGAGTATTTGGCAAGTAGCCATCAAGGAGACGGATTTTGTTGTCTTCGCCCTCGATTTTTTCCCATGCTTCGCCTTCGACACCCCAAACCAATCCATTCAACAATTCAGGGTCGCTGTTCAACAAGCCCAACACTTCCACTGCTTTTTCTTTGTTTTTCGAAACATTCGCTACGACAAAGTTTGCCATTTGCGCTTGGCCTGTTGATTTTAATTGTTTCGTGATTGGACGTGAAACCAATTCATGACCTGCGGCATTGCTTAAGATCGTATCGCCGTAATCCATTGGTCCTTGGGTTTCTTCACGCATGAACCATGTGTTGCCTTCTAATGGGTAACCAGTCGTATTAGTGGCTGCATCAGTTGGGATCAAGCCTTCGTTGTACCATTTGTGCATCAATTTCAAGTTTTCCATTTGTTCATCATCTTCGTATTGATTGATGATCTTCGTTGTATCGCCGTCCAATTTAACAGCAAATGGGTAATCTTTCCCGATCACATAATCATAGTTTCCAGAAACATTAAAGGTTTGTCCGATCGCAAACGGTGCGATGTTTGGTTCTTCTTCTTTAAACTTCTTCAACACGTCTTCGGCATCTGCATAAGATTCGATCCCGCTAATATCCAAATCATATTTATCTAAATACTCTTTATTGAAGGTCAAGACTTGTTGGGCATAAATATTGCCGTTGACTGGAAAGGCATATAATTTTCCGTCGATCGTATTGCCTTTGATATAAGATTCGTCTAATTGATCATACGCTTCTTTGGCATATTTTGGTGCTAACTCCGTCAAATCTGCATACGCGCCTTTTTGCGCATTCGCAACATAGTTTGAGGCAAAGGAAATATCGTAGTTTTCACCCGATGAAATGATGGTACTCATTTTTTGATCCCAATCACCCCAGCCGATATACTGCAGATCGATGCGAGCGTTGGTTTTTTCTTCAATGCGTTTATTGGCGATCTCCATTAATTGATCAAAGTTTTCTGGCTTGTCCCCGACTTGATACATCAATAAAGTCGTTACGCCGTCTGCATTGTTTTCTGAATCGGATGTTGCGCCGTTCGACCCACAGGCAGCCATTCCCAAAGTTGCCGCTGCGGCCATCCCAGCAAAAGCTGTTTTTTTCCACAAATTCATTTTTGTTTCCTCCCTATACTTATTTGATTATTCTTTGACGCCACCAATTGTCAGACCACCGACAAAATACCGTTGGAAGAATGGATAGGTGATCGCAATCGGTAAGGTTGCAACAACAACGATTGCCATGCGAGCAGTTTCGCTTGGCAAAGCGGCCAAACCGCCTTGGATCTGGGCAGCCATACCAGAGCTTTTGGCTAGATAATCCAAGTTGCTTTGAATCCGCATCAAAAGTGCTTGTAACGGCACTAAAGAGTCTTTTTGAATATACAACAATGCATTGAACCAGTCATTCCAATAGCCAAGAGCGGCAAATAGACTGATCGTTGCGATCCCTGGAACGGCTAACGGCAACACGATGGACAGAAAAATCTTCATTTCGCTGGCACCGTCGATGCGCGCAGATTCTATAATACTATCTGGTACCGTCTTTTTAAAGAAGGTCCGCATAACAAGGATATTAAAAGGCCCTAAGGCAAGGGGCAAAATCAACGCCCAAATCGTGTCTTTCAATTGGATCAAGTTGACCATCACTAAGTAATTGGCAACCATCCCTGGCGCAAACAACATGGTGATCAAAGCGAAGATCGTAAAGAAACGACGGAATGGAAAATTTGAGCGAGAGATGACATAGGCATATAGCGAAGTCATCGTTGCATTGACGAAGGTACCAAAAACAGTGATAAAAATAGATACGCCAAATGCTTGGAAAATTTTGCTGCTCATTTGTCCGCTAAACAGGTAGGTATACGCTGCGAACGAAAATTCTTGTGGCCAAAAGCGATAGCCGTTTTCTGCCAAAGAGGTTTCACTGGTCAATGAGATCGCGATCACAAAGAGAAACGGCAAGACACAGGAAATCGCGAACAGACCGATCACGATATTAAAAATCAGGTTGACCGTTGGGTTAAAGGAGCGGATCTCGACTTTCGTTACTTTTTTCTTCATTTATCCATCCTCCTTAGAATAATGCTGAATCTGGTTCTAGTTTACGAACAACCAAATTCGCTGTTAGTAATAGTAATGCCCCAACCACTGATTGATAAAGGCCAGCAGCTGCGGTCATCCCGAAGTCGCCTGTGGCAGTCAGTCCATTATAAATGTACGTATCTAAAACGGAGGTGACTTGGTACAATGCCCCAGAGTTTCGTGGGACTTGATAGAAAAGTCCGAAGTCGGCACGGAAGATCCCACCGATGTTCAAAATCAACAAAACAGAAATCATTGGAATCAGCTGTGGCAACGTCACATTTTTGATCTGCTGCCATTTGCTGGCGCCATCGACCATCGCAGCTTCGTAATACGTCTGATCGATCCCGACCACTGACGCATAATAGATGATGCTGTTGTAGCCTAAGCTCTTCCAGACATTCATAAAGACGAAAATAAACGGCCACCATTTCGGATCAGCATACCAGTTGATTCCTTCACCGCCCATACCCGTGATCCATTGGTTGATGATCCCTTTGTCTGGACTCAAAAAGGCATAGACAAAGTACGAAATAACCACCCAAGAAAGGAAGTACGGCAACAGGGACATCGTGTGATACACTTTTACCAAGCGCTTATTGCGCAGCTCACTCATAATAATGGCAAAGGCAATCGCAAAGAATAGGTTGAATGCTAAAAATACGATATTGTAGAGTAGGGTATTTCTAGTAATCAGCCAAGCATCATTGGATGCAAATAAAAATTTAAAGTTATCAAAGCCGACCCATGGGCTTTGTTTCAAACTGGCAAAAAAGCCGTCTGGTGAAATGTGGAAATCTTTGAACGCCACCACATTTGCGAATACAGGTATATAGAAAAAAAAGATAAACCAGACAACACCTGGCAAAGCCATCAATATCAATGCTTTGTATTGCCAGACATTCCTCCAAAACCCCTTTTTCTTCACATCTCATCATCTCCTTCATGCTACTAGAATAACGCTTTCATCCCTAAAAAATAAGGAACAAACTAAAGATAAAATGAAACAAATTAAAGGTCTTTGTTTATATTTTGTTTTTATTCTCTAAAAACCTGAAAAACGTCCTACCTTTTGCAAGATAGGACGCTTCATTGATTTGTTTTTTATGAATGATCAGTCGACAAAGCCGTTTTGTAGAATCACTTCGTGGAACCACTCACCAGACTTTTTGATGGTCCGTTTTTGGGTAGCCAAATCGACAGCAATAAACCCGTAACGATTTTTGAATTCATTCAGCCAAGACCAATTGTCCATGCAGGTCCACATGTGATACCCGCGGCACTGGCTGCCTTCTTGGATCGCTTGGTGAACATACCGCAAATGATCTTTGATAAAGGTGATACGGTACTCATCTTGGATCTGACCGCTGGCATCGATAAAGCGTGTTTCATCTTCGACCCCCATCCCGTTTTCTGAAATATAACAGGGGATATTGCCGTAGTTGTCTCGTAGGTTGATCAAGGTATCATAGATGCCTCGTTCATAGATCTCCCAGCCTCGATGGGGATTGATCTTCTTTTCTGGCCAATCATACACATCGAAGTAATCTTCTGGCATTGGTGTGTCCGCTGTTTTGGCAGAACGCTTTTGCTGTACCCGCCGTGGCTGATAATAGTTGACCCCTAAGAGATCGACCGTGTTTTCTTTAATGATCTGCAAATCTTCTGCTCTGGTTTCTGGCATGATCGCCAACTCGTTTAAGACAGCGATCAATTCTACAGGAAAGGTGCCTTTGACCGCTGGATCTAAGAAGGATCGGTTAAAAAAGGCATCTGCCAGTTGCGCAGCTTGGACATCTTTTTCATCGTTCGGATCTTTCGGATAAGTCGGTGTCAAATTCAAGATGATGCCGATTTCGCCTGATTGCTGAGATTGACGGAAGCGTTGGATCGCTAAGGCGCTGGCGAGTGCTTCATGGTAGCCGACTTGCACCGCATGTGCCAAGTTGATTTCTGCTGGGTAATGCTGTTGATACAAATACCCCATCTCCACTGGCACGATCGGTTCATTTTGCGTGAACCAATGACGGACTTGATCACCGAACAACTCAAAACACAAAGCGGCATAATCTGCAAATGCTGTGACAGTCTCGCGATTGAGCCAGCCGCCTTCTTTTTGCAGTGCCATCGGCATATCAAAATGATACAAATTGATGAAAGGCTCGATGCCATTTTCGATCAAGGTGGCGAAGTACTCGCGATAAAACGCCACCGCTTGTTGATTGACCGCTCCTCTTCCTTCTGGCAGCAAGCGACTCCACTGGATCGAGGTTCGAAAAGAATTAAAGCCGATCTCTTTCATCAACGCCACATCTTCTGGGTAACGCTGCAGCAGCTGGACGGTATCTTTTGGTCCCCGTTTTTGATAAAAACGTTCTGGCTCCGTTGCGTACCAATAGTCCCAAATCGAATCGCCTTTGCCATCATCGGCCGTTCGTCCTTCAGTTTGCGGACCGCTGGCAGCGGCTCCCCACCAAAAATCTTTAGGAAAATGCAGGTTAGTCATGGGCAGTCACCTGCTCTTTGCCTAACAAGAGACAGCCGATGATGCCGCTTTTGTTCGGCAAGCCCCAAGTGACGATGTAGTCTTCCACTGGTGGTGTCTCCATATAGCCTGCCATTTGTTTCAGGAAGGCTTGTTGGATTTGAGCGAGTAGATGCGGCTGATTCATGACCCCACCGCCTAAAATAATTTTCTCAGGTGCTAAGGTCAACGTGATATTGACCAGCGCTTGCCCTAGATAAAAGGCCTGCAACCCCCAAATCTCGTGCGCTTGCGGCAAGTCTTGTCCTTTGATCCCCGTACGTCCTTCTAAAGAAGGCCCTGCGGCTAATCCTTCCAGACAGTCGCCGTGATACGGGCAAGTACCCGCATACGTATCTTCACTGTGGCGTTTGACATAGGTATGACCGATTTCTGGATGACCGATCCCCTCGAAAATCTTTCCTTCACGAACGACTCCTGCGCCAATGCCGGTTCCTACTGTCAAATAGACACAGCTGTCTTTGCCTTGCGCCGCTCCTTGACGTAATTCCCCATAAGCGGCAGCATTGACATCTGTTGTCCAAGCAAATGCTGTCTCTGGGTAGCGCTTCTTCAATGCACCGAGAAAATCGAACTGCTGCCAGCCCTGTTTCGGCGTCGCTAGTATGTGGCCATAGGTTGCTTGGGTTGGATCGATCCCGATCGGACCAAAGGAACCGACCCCTAATGACACGAGATCGTAGGGATCGAAAAAGGCAAAGATCGCCGCTAACGTTTCCTCTGGTGTTGTCGTTGGGATCGACTCTTGGGCGATGATCGTCAACTGTTCATCGGCAACGGCACAAATCATTTTTGTGCCGCCGGCTTCAATTCCTCCATAAACCATCATTACTCACTCCTTTACTCCAATGGTACGAATTTCATATGGGTGTAATTGCTCATTGACGGTCGATACTTGTTCTTCCTCTAAAAGGTTCATTAGACAGAGCGTCGCCTGCTCTTTTTGCACGTGAAAGGCAGTGGCTTGATCCGCTAAATTATAGCCCCGCAAAACGATCTGCTGGTCTTGGCGATTGCGTTTTAAGGCGGTGATAGCTACCGTCGATCCATGAGCTTCCATGTATTGGTTGCTGCTGGCTAGCTTGCCTTGATGCTTGTCGGTCTGACTTGCCGTCCAAGGAACTTGGGCAGCTTGTGCTTGGCGATACGTTTCATAACGTTCTTCAGGAGCCCCATGACAGGCTACGCCGTATTCAAAGGTGTGGCTGCCTAAGCATTGCGCTTCTGGTGTTGGGAAATAGCCCCAATCGCCTAGCTCTCCCGTACAGCGCAACAAGGTCAAGCAGATCTGATCCTTCACGATTTCATATTCGTTCAAACCAAAATTAGAAACCGTCATGCCGCTAGTTTCATCATGCAAGTTGACAAAGGCGTGCTGATGCTGCGGATTTGTTGGGTTTTCCCAATGACTGGAAACCTGATTTGGCCGTTTTACAACTTCATAAATGCTGTCAGCTTCATGGAAATCCGTGGTGATCCCTGTTGGGAATAACACCCGCAGTCGGTGATCTTTGCTTTGGTTGTTGACGGTGGTTTTAAATGCCAGGCGGTTGCTGGTTCGTTCTAAGCGAATCTCCGTCTCGATCTTGAAAGCAACCAATTCTTGACTCCGCTGTGCCTTACGGAAACGGAAATCGACAACAGCTTTTTGTTCTTCTAACAAACGGTCATCTGCTGAAACGGGAATCTGCAATTCTTGCGTCAGTCGCACGATCCCCACCAGTGGATCGTTTTGTTCGATCGTCACGTGATGCGGAAATTGTGTCGATAAGATTGCTTGATCCCCTTCTGGTTGTTTGAAGATGTACTCATTGGCGATATCCCCCACATCCTCGAAAACCAATAAATTGCGATACGTTTTTTGGGTTACTTTGTCTGTAATCGCCAAGCTGCCGTTTTCAGTAATGACGGCTTCCAAATGTGCGTTGGCAAGTTTACGCCCTCCTTCTGAAACGATCGGTGCGCTCTCTACTGGCGTAGCGGCTTTTTCCACTAGGGCAAAGGTCTGCCATGAAAATTCTGGCAACTGGTTTGCTTCTACTTGAACCGTGACAAAGCGTTTCATGAAAGGAATCCGAAAGGCATCTTTAGGCAATTCATAGTCAAAAAGGACCTCTTCTTCACTGATGATCGCAGCAACAGGGTTCCCCTGTTCATCGATCACCGAATAAGAACCTTTTGGCTTCGCCAATAATTCGTGGTAAAGCTTGCTTGGCAATCCTTCACGGAATGTTTTACGCTCAAGTTCGATCACGACTTCCACTAAACCAGAACGGGTGCTGCCAGTGGTGTTGAAGACCACAAAGGGACGACTCTCCTCAGGAAACTGGCTCGTGTCGATGGCGGCTACTAAATTGCGTAACGCTTCATCTGCCACGAACTTACCAATTTCATTGGCTTTTTCAAACCGCGGCATCATTTCTCGGTGTACCTCGTCCACTGAACAGCCGCAGATACTGTCGTGAGGATGATTTTGCATCAGGGTTTTCCACGCATGATCCAACATATCGTGAGGATAGCTGCCGCTTGCTTCATAAGCCATAGTTGCTAATGGTTCAGCGACATTTTCTAATTGGCGGGAAACCTTTGTATTCCATTGTTTCAGATAGACTCGGGAAGAGGCGGTATTGGCTAGAGTATACCAACCATCGGTTTCTTGACTGGTCAATTCACCTGTGACAGTTCCTAGGTCATCTGGCAGATCTGCTTGCACCGCTTCAAGGTATTCGGTAAAGCTGGCGTGTTTGAATTCATACTCTGGGAAAAGCTCGTTGGCTGTACGAATCGCTGCCGAAATGTCTTTTTGGACAGGTTGATGATCGACCCCATTCATCATTAAGTAATGATTGGTGGCACCAAATTTTTCTACATCTTGCAGTTTTTGTGTCCAAAAAGCTTTGGCTTCTGCTTTATCCACTGGAATCTCATTGCCATTGGAGTACCAGTTGGCAAAGAGTAGACCAAAGATTTGACTGCCATCTGGACCTTCCCAATGCATTTCAGAATATTGGGAAGTAAATTGATCATCGGGTAAAACTTCGTTGTCAAAGCCGATCGGTTTGACGCCACGTCCAAATGCAGCACTTTCAAGATTGGCTTGCAGCATCATTTGCGGGGTTTGCCCCATATTGCCGAAAGTATCTGGGAAATACCCCAACATAACAGGGGTGCCCCACTTTTTGCTTTCTGCCATTCCAATCAGCATATTACGGGTGTTTGATTCAGCACTGATCAAAAAGTCATCTTGCAAAATATAAAACGGACCGATCTGTAATTTTCCTTGTTTGATGGCCGCTTTGACCGCTTCGCGTTTTTCAGGTCGCACTTCTAAATAGTCATCCAAGATGATCGTCTGCCCATCTAGATGGAAGCTGTGGAACTCAGGGTCATTTTCAATTAACTCTAAAAGATCATCCATCAATTCAACTAGCCGCATGTGATGCTGTTCGTAAGGCATGTACCATTCCCGATCCCAGTGGCTGTGTGAGATGATATAAACTTGTTTCTTCATTGATTTTTACTCCTCGCTGTTTGCGTCGTTGGACTGCTTTTTGTGTCACTCGAATGGTGGTGGGTCGTGCTGCTTATTTTTCCACTCGGATATCGAAATAATCCATGACCAATTCACAAAACATCATATTCGCCCACGAGAACCATTCTCTCGTGTATTGCGAAGGATCATCGACATCGAACCCTTCATGCATCAAATTTGTACCCGCATCTGTCGCCACTAACTGATCCAAAATTCGTTTCTTTTCTTCTTTGTCAGTGGTGGTCATGCCTTCCATTGCCATGGCGATCGGCCACACATAATTTTCTGGCGTATGAGAGCTACCAATGCCTTTGGCGTATTTGCCTTCATAGAAATACGGATTTTCACTGCTCAACAACGTTTTACGGGTTTGAAGATAAAGGGGATCTTCCATGCTGCCATACCCCAAGTAAGGGGCGGCGATCAAATTCGGCACATTGCTGTCATCCATCAGGGTGCCATTGCCGAATCCATCCACTTCATAGGCGTAGACTTCTTCGCCAGCTTGGTTCGTGGTCAACCCATATGCTTTAATCCCTGCTTCGATGTCTGCTTGTAGTTTTTTCGCTTGTGCCACGACCGCTGTGTCTTCTAAAACTGTCGTAAAGATTTCTTGGATATAGCCTAAGACCACCACCGCAAACATATTGGAGGGAATCAAATAGCCGTATTTGCAGGCATCATCACTTGGTCGAAAGCCTGACCAAGTCAAGCCGACGGGTTTCACTGGTGCGCCTTTGCCGTCATGAGTCAAGGTATCTTCTTTTCGCCAGGTATCCCGTTCAAAGCGATATGGAGATTCCTCATGGTTTTGTTCTGTCACAAACACCTCTAAGGCTTTTTTGATGCCTGTTACAAAATCATCATTGAACTGATCGGTTCTGCCTGTGTTTTTATATAGCAGATAGGCCATTTGGATCGGATAACACAAAGAGTCGATCTCATATTTGCGTTCCCAGATCCAATCGTTCATTTCTGTATCGTCTGTTTGGTGGCCAGCGCCATTGGCTGATTCGTTAAAGGCATTTGCGTAAGGATCGATCGTAATATAGTAGAATTGCTTCTTGACTAACCCGCTGATCATGCTTGCTAAGTCTTCATCTTCTTTGGCGATCACCAAATACGGACGAACTTGTGCAGTGGAATCTCGCAGCCACATCGCTGGAATATCCCCCGTCAGTAAAAAGGTCGTGCCATCCTCATGACGCTTGACCGTCGTTAATAGTGTATTGGCGAAAGCTGCGTTAAAATTTTTCGCCCAATCGGCATGCGTTTCTCCGCATAGATCCGTAATCGTTTCCATAAATGTTGCTACTGAAGTTGGTATTTCTTTATAAACCATTCCATCACCTTCCCTGATTTGATATATCAATTTACGAACCTAGTATATCATGAATTAATTGAATGTCTAGAGCTTTTTCAAAATAATTAAAGGGTTTTCATTTTTATTGGTTTATGGTATGCTAACAAATATGATATATCAAAAGGGGTTTTCTTATGAAACAACCATTATATAAAAAAATTTACGCGGAGCTTCACGAAGCCATCGTTGAAGGGCGATTAGCGCCGGGCAGTCGTGTCCCTACTGAAAAAGAACTATCTGAACAATACCAAGTCAGTCGGATCACCTCTAAAAGAGCCTTGACGGAACTGGAACAAAATCAGCTGATCTATCGCGTGCAAGGCAGCGGTAGCTTTGTCCGAGAATTGAAGGAAAAAAAAGCGACTGGACGAATTTTGTTTGTCTTGCCCTTTGCCAATGATCTCTCTTTAGGAAACTTTACCGAAGGCATTTACCCTGTGATGCAAGAACACGGCTTTGAACTTTTGATGACACCAGTGGATTATTTGGAAAAAACGACGGCAGCTGAGCTGATGCAAGAATTCGACGGCCTGATCTATTACGCCAGCAATACGTTTTCTTACTATGACTTGCTGTTCGAATGTGCTGAAAAGCACTTTCCTATCGTGACCTTAGATAAAAAGCTGCATGAGTTTGATTTTCCAGCGGTGATGCCAGATAACTTTCAAGGTGGACAGCTAGCCACGGAGCATTTACTTGCGTTGGGGCATCAACGGATCGCTTATATTTTTGGTGATACCCATCATCCGCAATCCGTCCGTCAGCGTTATCTAGGTTACATCGATGCGCTGAAAAAAGCCCAAAGAACCTTTCGCACCAAGCTCGACGACACGGCTGCCAGCATCGCAAATGCGCTTGCCTACTTGGAAGAACATCAGGTCACGGCAGCCGTCTGTGAAAATGACTTGATCGCCATCGAATTGATGCGTGCTTTGCGCCAAGCAGATTTGCACGTCCCTGCCAACATTTCCCTGGTTGGTTTCGATAATATCCAAGCCGCTGGCCTCGTTGATCCAGCACTAACGACTATCGGGCAGAATTTTGCCGAGATGGGGCGCTTGGCAGGAAACCAAGTGATTGAGAAAATCAACGCTGCGAAGGCAGCAACCCCAGTACCAACGGAGACGACCACCCATCTAGTGGCGGTTTCTTTGATCAAAAGAGAATCAACCCAATTAAAGGAGTGAACCAAGTGAACGTATCAATGATCGACACACGACACGGAACAGACAACCAATATAGTTTTTCCCACGGCAACTGCCTGCCTTATACAGGGGTTCCTTTTGGCATGAACTACTTTGCCCCGCAAACCAGCGATCAACGCGGCAGTTGGTGGTTTCATCCAGAAGATCGAACCTTTCAGGGCTTTCGCATCACCCATCAGCCTAGCCCATGGATGGGAGATTTCAGCCATCTGACGATGCTGCCGATAAACGGCACGCTTTCTGAAAATACCCTTTTCCATGCGCAAAGCTCGTATCGTCCCGAAGAAAGCACCTTTAATCCAGCCTTTCTTAAAATCAAGACGCAGCGGTATTTAACAACAACGACTTTGATCCCCAGCATGTATGGCGGTGTGCTGACTATTGAAAACTGCGGGGATCAGCCGGGTCTTGGCTTGTCACTGCCGGGTGACTATGTCTTAGAGCAGTTGGATGAACAGACAGTGGCTGGTCAACTGATCGTATTTTCAGGGTGCGAAGATGAACGCTTCACCTTCCATTTCGTCTATCGTTTTGAAACACCCATCATGGCGATCGAAGGTGCCTTGACAGGCAAAGAAGCCTTCGTCGTTCTCCGCTTTGATGATTGCCAAACACAGACGATCCGTTTTGCGACCTCGTTTCTCAGCCGCGAACAAGCTTGTTTGAACTTGCAACGGGAACAGCAATGGGCTCCTGCCGATTATCTGGCTTCTGTCCAACAGCAATGGAATCATTTTTTGCAAAAAATCGAGATTGAGCATCACGATCAAACACAAGTTTCTACTTTTTATCATAATTTTTATCGCTTATTCTTGTTTCCTCAAACCTTCTTCGAAATCGATCAAGAGGGCCGCAAAATGCATTGGGATACCTTGGCAAAAGCGATCAAACCAGGACCACTGTATACAAACAACGGCTTTTGGGATACGTATAAAACTGTCTACCCGCTCTTTTCACTCTTGGCTGTCGAACAATTGGAAGACATGCTGGAAGGCTTTTTGAACAGTTATCGTGAAAGCGGCTTTTTACCAAAATGGCTATCGCCAGATGAGCGTGGATTGATGCCAGGGACGCTGATCGATGCCGTGATCGCTGATGCCGCAGTAAAAGGCATTCGTCCCGATTTGATGCCCGAATTTTTAGCAGCGATGAAAAAAGGCGCCACCGTCCAAAGTGAAAATCCCAATTATGGTCGGCGGGGCACGACGGACTATTTGACTTACGGGTATGTGCCATTGACGCATCATGAATCGGTCAATCACACCCTTGATTATTGTTACAGTGATTTTTGTATTTCACAAGTCGCGCAACAGCTGGGTGACGAGCAAGCAGACTATTATCAGCAGCAATCGCAAAACTACCGCAACATTTTCGATCAGGAAACTGGCTTTATGCGGGCAAAAGATCCCGATGGTGCCTTTCGTCCAGAATTCAGTGACACACGCTGGGGCTTGGATTATGCAGAAGGCAGTGCGTGGCAAAGCAGTTTTGCTGTTTACCATGATTTCGCTGGTTTGATCGCCGAACACGGCGGCAAAGCGGCTTTTGAAGCAAAACTGATCGACTTGTGCAATCAAGAACCTCGCTATACAACAGAAGGCTACGGCTTTGAGATCCATGAAATGAGCGAGATGGCCGCACTCGATTTTGGTCAGCTGGCGATCTCCAATCAACCAAGCTTCCACTATCCGTATCTATTCAGCTATTTGGGCAAACCAGAAATGGCACAGCCCTTGATTAAGCAGCTATTGACACAATGCTTCAATGACTCGCCCAAAGGCTTTCCTGGCGATGAAGACAACGGTAGCATGGCTGGTTGGTACATCTTCAACTCCTTGGGCTTTTATCCAGTCACACCAGGGACGGGGGAATATGTCATCGGCATGCCATTATTTGATCAAGCAACACTACATCTTGCTTCAGGCAAAGACTTAGTGATCAAGAGCACGCCCAATGCGCCGCAACAGCTCTTCGTGGATAAAATCACATTGAACGAAGACCCCTTCGAGCGATTGTTTTTCACCCACCAAGAATTGACTGCCGGTGGTACATTGAACTTCCAGCTAGGTATCGTCCCTCGCAGCAAAGAGTGGTCAGCCGATGCCTATCCTTATAGCGTCAGTCAACCACATGCATAACGAAAAAACCGCTCCTTAGCAACAGGCAGCACTCTACTTTCAGTCAAATGAAAGTACGTGCTATCCCTGCTAGGGAGCGGTTTTTTTATTGGTTCATTTGTAGCGGTAACAGACGTTCGATGGTTTTCAGCACGCCATTTTCATCGTTTGACTTGGTCACAAACGCTGCCGCTGCCTTGACTTCCTCAAAGGCATTGCTCATGGCGAAACTAAACGTGCCAGCTGCCATCAACTCCAAATCGTTCAAGCCATCGCCGAAGACCATAGTCTCTTCTGGTGTGACGTGCAGCAATTCTTGCAAGTGTGCCACAGTCGTTCCTTTGTGGACGCCTTGATTGGTGATATCGATCCAAGCGGCTTCCGAAGCCACGATGTAGGCGTCGTTTGTAAACTCGCCTAACTGTTGGACATGCTCAAAGCAACGTAGTTTGGGATCAAAAATAGTGAGCTTCACAAAATCTTCTGTGATGGTTTGATAATCCGCCACCGTTTTGACCACCCGATAAGAGCCCCGAACTTTCTGGGCATCTGCTTCATTGGTCGTTTCCGCAATGTACGCCGCAGTCGGTGTACAGGCGATGATCACATGATCTTGCGCAATCGCAGCGAGCCTCGCAATGATCCGCCGCCCTAATTCGTTTGGCAGCAGTGATTCAAAGATGTATTCGCCTTGATGTTTGATGCGGGTCGCGCTATCCCCAAGAATCCAAACATCCGCTGCTGCTTCACCAAACAGTTCTTCCACTCGTTCACACTGTTTGCCGGTACACGCAGCAAAAGCAACACCCGCTTCTTTCATTTGTTGGCTGACTTGTTCATAATAAGGCCGATCAAAACTGCCTTGGCTGTTCAAAAATGTGCCGTCTAAATCTGTGATGACTAATTTGATCATACGTTTCTCTTCCCCTCTACCTCGTGTCCTCTTTATGGCGAATCACTTAATTAACATTGTTAATTAAGTATACTTATTTTCAAGTTTTCCGTCAAGTCAGTCTTTTAAAAACTTTACATCGTTTCATCCCGTCGGTATACTTAATTAAATCACTTCATTAAGGAGAACACCTATGGCTTCTACCACCCATTCCATTCGCCAGCAAAACAAACAGCTGGTTTTAAAAACCTTATTTCAAAACGGGGCATTATTCGCCTCCGATTTAGTAAAGAAAACCGGCATCAGCATGGTCACCACTAACTCATTATTAAAAGAATTGTTGGCAGAGGAAGAAATCACTAAAGGTCCGCTGGAGCAAAAAGAGCTAGGGCGGCCTGCTGTGACCTATCAGCTCAACCAAGACCGAGGCCATTCTCTTTTGCTTAGCTTTATTGATCACGATGGTTCCTTGGCTCTTTGGTCCATGCTGATCGACCGCAAGGGGAAGGTTTTGGCAAAACACGACCAGCCGTTTCCTGATGTTGCCCCTCATCGCTTTCAAGAATGTGTAACGAACGAGCTAGCATTATTTCCCTCTGTGGAACAGATCGCCCTCTTTTTACCAGGAAAAATCAGTGGAGGAACCGTGACTTCCAGCTGGTATGAAAAATTCAATGGCTGGCAGCTGGCAGCTCTCGTGGCAGAGGTCACTGCACTGCCCTTCTACTGTCAAAACGATGCCCATATTTTAACGATCGGCTATTGCATCGCCCAACAGATCTCTTTGCAGCAAACCATCGTCGGCATGTACAATCCCGAAAAAAGCATGCCTGGTATCACGCTCCTGGTCAATGGTGCACTTTTAGAAGGAAAAGATGCCCTAGCAGGAGAAGCAAAATTTTTGCCCGGCTACTTGGATCAAGGGGCACCGCAAGACCGCACGGCTTTGGTTCAGCGTCTGACAAGCTTACTGCCATTTTACAATGCAGCTTTTGCCCCCCACTGTATTATTTTAGCCAGCAGTGATGCAGTAAAAACCGATCTCTTAGACGCGATCCAAAAAAATCCATTGCTGCAGCAACAACCCAATCAGCCTGCTTTCCATTATATCGATGCTATCGAGGAAGCCATGGTGCTAGGCATGCACTGGCTGATTTTCCGCAAGACACCTTTTGACTTAGCCCGTTGATGACACAAAGACCATAGAATAATTGAGGCGGTGTGATATGAAAATAGCTATCATTGGTGCTGGTCCTCGTGGACTTTCACTTTCAGAACGACTGATCGCTCATAGCAAACAAAACAAACAAGCCATCGACTTGCTGCTGTTTGATCCCTTTCTTCCTGGGGCAGTTTGGCGCACGGACCAATCGGCGGATCTGCTATTGAATTCTGTAACCAGTCAAGTCACCCTTTTCACGGATGACACATTAAGCACCGGCGGTCCCGTGGTCAAAGGACCTACCTTATACGAATGGGCAGTGACAGAAGGGAAACATTTCGCAGCCACGCATGCTCCTGAGCTCGTTGCGGAATGCACAGCACTTGATTCACTTGATCCTAACGGGCATTGCTCGCGGGCGTTATATGGCCTCTATCAGCAGTGGTTTTATCAGCAGCTATTAAAAGAGCTGCCTGAATCCATTACCGTCAACCATCTGTCAGACAGTGTCAGCTCCTTGACCCCTCTTTCCAAAAATCGCTACCAGTTGACGACGGCTCACCAAACATTTCTTGTTGATGCCGTCGTCTTAGCTACAGGCCATTCACAAGCCCAACTGTCAGCAGCAGAACAACGATTGGCGGCTGCCGCAGAAAATAATGGCTGGTTTTATGCACCGCCAGCCAATGCGGCAGATACGGATCTAACGGCGGTGAAAGCTGGCGAACCTGTGATTTTACGGGGACTAGGACTTGCCCTTTACGATTACGTCACCCGCTTGACCAGCGGTCGGGGCGGCACCTTCGTCAAAGTCAATGGATCCCTCGTCTATCAACCTTCTGGTGAAGAACCACAAATCATCGCAGGTTCTCGTCGGGGTGTCCCGTATCATCCTCGTGGCCGCAATCAAAAAACACCGACGCAGCAGCGAAAGCCCGTTTTTTTGACCCCTGAACGCCTCGCTGCTTGGCAAGCAGCCAAAACGGTTGCTGGCAAGACCCTGCTCTTCTATTTAAAAAAAGAGGCAGAACTCGTCTATTATCAGACGCTGCTTTTAGAAACACAGCTGCTGGACAAAGATCAGCTTGCCGCTTTTACCGCCGCCTTTGTTGCCTCTGAAGGATCTGAAGACTTGCTGAAAAAATGGCAGCTTCCTACGACGGAGTGGTGGTCATGGCAACAACTAGCCGACCCCTTTGCTCAGAAAAAGCAACAGTCGTTGCAAGACTTTTTCATTGCACTATTACGTACCCAAATCCAAGATGCCGAAAAAGGCAATCTAACAGGACCTATCAGCAGTGCCTTGGAAGTCTTCAAAGACCTGCGGGACCCGATTCGGTTTGTTCTCGATCATCAGCTAATGCCAGTACAAGACTTGAAAACACTCTTTTGGCAGTCTTTCGTTCCCTTGAACAGCTTTTTATCGATCGGTCCGCCGGTTCAGCGACTGCAGGAACTGGTGGCATTGATGGAAGCGGGAGTGGTGACCTTACTAGGTCCTGACATGACTGTTGAGATCGAGGAGGCTTACTGTACGTATTCAAAGCGATTTGACGACACACGCTATCACGCGACGCAACTAATTGAGGCTCGCATTCCATCGACAGCGATTCGTCGAACCAACAATTCCTTGTTGCGGCAACTGCTAAACGATCGGATTATTCACCCGCACCAGTTGGCGATCCCCAATGAGGTGCCTTTTGAGACGGGTGCGATCGCCATCGATCCTGAGACCAATCAGATCCTTGGACCAGATGACCGCCCTTACCCTACCCTCTATTGTTTTGGGATTCCCACAGAAGGCATCCACTGGCTGACGGCTGCCACTGCTCAGCCAGGAACCGATGCTTGGAATTTACGGCAGGCAGACCAGATCGCCGCTGACCTCTTGCACCACACCTTCTAGTCGCTTCTGTTCTATCAAACGCAAACTTCCGAGGAAACGCTTCGGAAGTTTTTTGTTTTTCTTTCGCAAATCCGCAGAAAGGATTTCTCTTTTTTGAATATTCTTGAAATTTTCTTTAATTGTTACACGAAAATTGCGACAGTCCTAGAAAACCGTTACAATGGAAGAAACGAACGTAGGGAGGTTATCAGATGACCGCTGAATTACAAAAAATAGATGCCTTGATCGCAGAAGTGGAAAAAGTGATTTTAGGCAAACGAGATGTGATCCAATTTACCGTGGCTGCGCTGCTTGCTGGCGGACACGTTTTATTCGAAGATATCCCTGGTGTTGGGAAAACGATGTTGGTCAAATCGTTAGCCAAAGCCATTCAAAGTGACTACAAACGGGTACAGTTTACCCCAGACCTTTTACCTAACGATGTGTTAGGTGTGTCGATTTTTAATTCCCAAAGCCACCAGTTCGAGTTTCGTCCTGGCCCGATCTTCACCTCCGTCCTCTTGGCAGATGAGATCAACCGAACCACACCAAGGACGCAAGCCTCACTCTTAGAAGCCATGTCAGAAAATCATGTCACCATCGACAATCAAACGTACCCATTGAGTCCCCACTTTTTTGTTTTAGCCACGCAAAATCCAATCGAGTATGAAGGAACGTATCCTTTGCCTGAAGCCCAATTGGATCGTTTTTTGTTCCGCCTGCATATCGGTTACCCAGATTTTCAAGATGAGCTCGCCCTCTTGACTGGAAAACGACAGCAAAGCTTGGATCAGATCCAAACCATTTTACATGCTGATGAAGTGACCGCTTTAAAAGCGATGGTCGATGACGTGTATGTCGATGAGCGGGTCGCCCGTTACGCATTGCAGCTGGTTCAAGCGAGCCGTCAGCATAATGCCATTGACCTTGGTATCAGCCCTCGTGGTGGGATCGCCTTCTTAAAAGGGGCCAAAGCGTTAGCATTGACGGAAGGTCGGACCTTTGTCACGCCGCAAGACTTGCAGCGAATTTTACCAGCAGTCTTCGGTCATCGTTTATTACTGAAAGGTGGCGTTCATGCCAGCACGGAGACCCTTTCAGACTTGATGAAACAGATGATCCAACGAGTGCCTGTCCCAACGAGGAGATAGCGATGAAGAAAAAGAAGCTTGAACGCCTGCTGCGCCTCCTGTTGTTTAGCGCTGCCTATTTTCTGCTGCTGGCTTATTGTGTGATCTTCAATAATAATGCTGGCTGGAGCCTTTGGTTTTTACTGACTTTGTTATTGTTGCTTGATGCAGTATTCTTGCTCCCCTCCCTCAAGAAGGTCCAAATCATTTTAGAAGAATCGATCCAAGCTGAAACACACACAGCGATCACCTTACCGCTGCAAGTCTTCAAGTATCGCCCGACGCTGCTGCCGCTGGTCGATTTCACCTTAAAATTTGACGATCGTTTCAAGGAAAGTCATCACAGCGCCTTTTATCGAGGCAATCTGATTCGGCTGCAGCTGCCTTGGACCCCAAAGGAGCGAGGCATCTATGAAGAATTGCCCGTTCAATTGTACAGCCATGATCTCTTTGGCTTTTTTGAAAAAAGCTACGCTACAGTTGCGAAACAATCGATTTTGATCCTGCCTAAATTGGCGCCAGAAGCCGTTACCCTGCTGCCATTTTTTAAACAGCAAGTCCGCAGCCAAACCCACGGGGAACCCAATTTTTCTATTCGACAGTTCCGTCAATACCAGTTAGGGGATTCCTTAAAAAATATCGATTGGAAATTATCCAGCAAACAACAGGAATTGATCTATCGCGAACGAGAACATGAAGAAGAACAAGACATCGTTCTGCTCTTTTGGGGAGAAGATCATCCTGCTTTTGAAGAGACTTTATCACTGTTTTATTCGATCCACCATTTCTCGCAAAATCAACGACTTTTTCAGCCGCTCTTGATTGGTGACGGATTGACTTCTCCTTACCAAACGGATGCCGCTGCCTATGCCCAGATCCTTCCCTTCGAGAAAGTTCCTGAAGGGGTACCGCTTTTGACTGGCAGCCATCTTGTCTTCATTACCCCGGTTTTTACCCCACAACTGGAAGACTACCTCAGTCAGTTGGAAGCAAAAAACAGCTGCCAAGTGTTTACCTACGCTGATTTAATGAGGCAGTTGAATAAACTTGAGGAGGCGGTAGGATGAGATTTATTAAGAAAGCGCTGATTGGTCTTCTGACCTTTCTCAGTCTATCACTGGTGATCTTGCCGTTTATCGCAGTTTATGACCTTGGCAATCAGTTCACCCTTTTAACTTATGCCTTTAGTGTCTGTTTGATTTTGACCGTGGTGCCGAAAGTCCGTTACAGTTTGCCTTTGCTGGCAGCCGCTTGGCTGATCGTCTTGTATCGGATCTTTCCTTATGGGACTGCCTTTTCTTTTGATTGGCTGCTACGTTTTTGGCTAGACCTGCACCGTGCCTTTCAAGAGATCCTCAGCGGTGAAGTCGGCTATATCACCGAACTGGCGGCGGTGACATTGATCGTTAGTTGGGTTTTGTTTTTAGCGATCTTACCGATCGCTTATCAACGCTTTTTCTTGATTTACGCTACCATGATCGGCTACTTGCTAACAGTCGTGATTTTTAATCAATTTGATCTGACGTGGCATTTGATGGGTATTTTTCTTTGTGCCTTGGCTTCTTCACTGATCCAGCGCAGCGTCTTTCAATCCAGTCAAACGATCGCTCCCTGGTTCGCTGTGATGCTATTGATTGGTGGACTAGCCGTCACTGCTGTCTACTTGCCGCAAACGAGCCTGCGGGAACAGTTGGCAGCCCGTTCCACGCCTATACGGACAAATCTGAATCAGCTGGGTTTTTATCAATTTATTGAAGATCATGGCACGCCCAGCGGCTCTCGCACTGGATTCAGTGAAAACGACCGTCAATTAGGCGGACCACTACTGGATGATGCGACGATTTTATTTGAAGCGCAACAAGAAACCCCGCATTACTGGCGGGTGGAAAGCAAAGATTTTTATTCTGGTAAGGGCTGGATCAGTACGAGCCGCGAAGAGGCTCGCTTAGAAGCAGAGGCCGTCACGATCGCGGATCAAAGCTATCAGCAAGCCTATCTTGAGAACGAATCCGTTCGGATCCAATTTCAAAACCATGGAGACTATGTCCCATTGCCCTATGGACGCAGCACGTTGTCCCTTGAAAACGGTGCTCGCGGTTTTCAGATCAGCGACGCCATCCAGCGGGTCGATCTCATTGATCCACTCCCAGACACCACCTTGACCTTCGATTGGGACCATCCAGATTTTGCCGCAGAAAATCTCCAAAATCTGCCTTTGATCTATCCGGATTCTCCGATCGATTATATCCAGTTACCCGATTCTTTGCCGCAGCGGGTACGAGATCTCGCAGCTGAGATCACCGCTGACAGCAACAGTCTGTTTGATCAAGTCACGGCGGTTGAAAGCTATTTGAAAGATCCGCTCGTATTCCGCTATTCCAAAACCGATGCCGTCGTGCCTGCAGAAGAGCAAGATTATGTTGATCAATTTTTATTTGAATCACAAGTCGGCTACTGTGACAATTTTTCCACGGCAATGGTCGTGCTACTACGGAGTTTAGAGATCCCTGCTCGCTGGGCAAAAGGCTTTTCTCCTGGATCTCCTGCGACAGAAAACGGCATCACTACCTATACCGTTCGCAACTTGAATGCCCACTCATGGGTGGAGGTCTACTTTGACGGATACGGTTGGGTGCCTTTTGAACCGACCCCTAGTTTCCAAAATCCAGATCGTCCCGTGTTGACTCAAGAATCTACTAGCTCCGAAGAAACGCCGACCGCTAGCAGTGAAACAACACCAACGAGCAGCAGGGAAACAGAAAGTAGCGAAACCACGACCAGCAGTTCTGCAACAGCCGCGGTTACCGATGACGTTTGGTTGACTGAGGAGCTGAAACAAACGCTGCGCAATGGTTTCTTTGGAAGCTTAGCTCTCCTAGGACTTGGCCTGCTTTTCTATTTCCGCCATTCGTTTTTCCGTATTCATTTATGGTTGATCTGCCGCTTTAACAAACAGCCGCTAGTTGCTGCCTATCCTTTGTTTTTACGGCAAACGACGAAAGTTCTGTACCGTAACGAGGCGGAGCCGTTGATCGATTATGCCCAACGACTCGAAGCATTCTATCCACTGTTTCATGGTGATTTTATCCGCTTGACGCAGCAATACGAAGCCTACCTTTACAGCCAAGAACAGCCGGCTGGCCAAGAAGCCTTCTTGAAGCAAGTCGCTGCCCAAATCAGTCAGCTGAAAAAAATCAACTAAGCGGTGAGGATAAACGACAAAAAAACGTATCGATCAAAGGATCGATACGTTTTTTGCTCTAGGCGTTTCCTTGACGTTTTTGAACGGCAATAATAATCAGCTTTGTGATTTCCATCAAAACAACTGCTACAGCAGCCATTGCGATACATAGACCGACATGTCCTAAAGTGAAGGTTGCTGGAATCGCAAAGACTTCACGGATTCCAGGAATCAAGGTAATGCTGTATAGTCCACCACAAACGACGATCGCCAACCACACCATTTTATTGGCAAAAAGGCCAGCTTGCCAAGCAGTCTCGGTATTTGAGCGTGCTGGCAATGTTTGCAATGTCCGGCTCCAGATAAGTGTTGAGAAGGCCATCGCTACACCTAACTCAGGTGATTGACTCATCCCTAACCATTGTGCCAAAATCACGACAGCGGCAATCAAAATACCGCGATACGTTACTGAGATCAATGTTTTTCCAGTGAAGATACCAGCATTTGGATCTCTAGGCTGACGTTGCATGATGGTTGGTTCGGCTTTTTCCATTCCCAGAGCAATTGCTGGTAATGAGTCGTTGACTAAGTTGATAAAGAGTAGCTGCAAGGCAGTAAATGGATTGTCCCAACCCATCACTAAGGCAAAGACGATCGCAATGATCGCACCTAAGTTTCCAGCAAACAAATACGAAATGGCTTTTTTGATGTTGTCAAAGACGTTTCGGCCAACTTCTACGGCACGAATGATCGAGGCAAAGTTATCATCCGTCAAGACCATCGCCGCTGCATCTTTGGCAACGTCCGTTCCGGTTCCCATTGCGATCCCGATATCCGCTTGTTTCAAGGCGGGTGCATCATTGACCCCATCTCCGGTCATGGCAGAGATCTTGCCTTTGTCTTGCCAAGCCCGCACGATACGGATTTTATTTTCAGGCGAAACACGAGCATAAACCGTGATTTTGTCTAATTGATCCGCTAGTTCGGTTTCAGAAAGAGCATCCAATTCCGTACCAGTCAAGGCTAAATCGCCCTCGGCTGAAATACCGATCTCTTGTGCGATCGCCACGGCTGTCGTTTTGTGGTCCCCTGTGATCATAACTGTTTTGATACCAGCAGATTTAGCATCCGCTACGGCTTGTTTGACTTCTTTACGAGGAGGATCGATCATTGCCATCAAACCAACCAAAATCAGCTCGTTTTCATCCTCAAGTGTCAATTCTCGTGATTGGGCATCGGTCAATGGACGGTAAGCAAACGCCAAGACCCGTAATGCCCGTTTTGAGAATTCTTCGTTTTGATGTTGCAATTTATTTCTGATTTCATCTGTTAAAGGAACGACTTGATCATCGATCAAGACTTTAGTACTGCGGCCAAAGACGATGTCTGGACCACCTTTGGTCAACAATAAATGTTCGCCATCGATCTCATGTAAGGTAGACATCAATTTACGATCAGAATCGAAAGGCAATTCTTGCAAACGAGGAAACTGTTGACGAATTGCCCGATAAGGCTGATTTAGTTTCTCACTGTAATCCAGAAAAGCAATTTCAGTAGGGTCTCCTAGCTTCGCCCCATCTTCACTGATGGCAGCATCATTGGCCAAGACACTGATCTCTACTAAGCGTTTTTCAGGCAATGACCAGGTAGTTGGCTCATCGGAGAACGTGCCCGTTTGCCCATTTGGTAAATAGTAGTCAACAACGGTCATTTTGTTTTGGGTCAAAGTCCCGGTCTTATCGGTACAAACGATACTCGTTGAACCCAATGTTTCAACCGCTGGTAGTTTTCGAATGATGGCATGACGCTTCGCCATTTGTTTTGTTCCGATCGAAAGAACGATCGTCACGATCGATTGCAAGGCTTCTGGAATCGCTGCAACGGCTACGGCTACCGCAAACATAAAGGCGTTGACTAAGTCTTGTGTCATATCACCTGTTCCGTCACCTAAGAACAACCGTGCGACTTGAACCCCTAAAATAATCAATGAAAGGACTAAGATCGCCAAGCTCAGTTTTTTACTGAAGCTGTCTAATCCTCTTTGCAATGGCGTTTTGTGTTCAACTGTACTTTCCAATAAGCCAGCCACTTGACCGATTTCCGTCACATTACCAGTCGCGGTTACAATAAACCGACCACGTCCATAAGTGACGATCGTTCCACTGAAGACCATGTTGTCACGGTCACCGATCGGTGCGGTACGATCGATCACACCTAATTCTTTTTCCGCTGGCGTTGATTCCCCAGTCAGCATTCCTTCATCGACCTTCAAAGAACCCTCTTCGATCAATCGACCATCTGCTGGTACATAGTCCCCAGCTTCTAAAATAACGATATCGCCGACAACCAATTCTTTCGCCAGCACACTTTGTTCTTTGCCATCCCGAATGACGTTAGCATCTGGTGCCGATAGGCTTTTCAAAGCGTCTAACGACCCTTCGGCTTTTTTCGTTTGAATCACACTGACGACGGAATTCAACAAGAGTACTGCGAAGATAACGATCGACTCAACGTGGGCACCCATAACCATTTGGATGATTGCCACGATCAGCAAGACGATCACCATCGCATCTTTGAAGGTATCTAAGAATAAGGCAAAGCTAGATTTCTTAGGTGCTTCCTTCAGCTGGTTCAAGCCATTTTCTAACCGCTTGGCTGCCTCTTGCTGCGTCAACCCCTCTGGACTGCTCTGGACCTCTGCCATAATTTCCGAGATTTCTTTTTGATACATTTCTTTCGCCAATTTTTTTGCCCCTTTTAATTTTATTTTCCTTAGGCACTCTGCTAGAAAAAAAGAGACCTAAGACAAGTATACGCTTGTCTTAGGTCTCACCATTTCAAATAATACCAGAAAGCTGTCGCCAGCTTACTTACTGTTGATATTATCGCAGCTTGCGCCACCGGTTACTCCCCTAAGGAATAATAATAAGAATGTATCATTATCATAACGGAAACTTTTGTGCTTGGCAACTATAAAACATCAATTTGAAAATTTTTTGAAAACATTCTTTTTGTTCCCATTCCTTTTTTTCTGTTACACTAAGGAAGAAAGAAATTTGTACGTTACAGGAGGAAAAACGATGGATCTTTTTGATACTTTTACCCGCCATAGCTCTGTCCGAGATTTTCAACCCCGGCCACTATCAAAGGAACTCAAGCAAAAATTAGTAACGGTTGCCCAGAGCGGTTCCAGTTCGAACTTTGTTCAAGCCTATTCAATCATTGAGGTCAGTGATCCTGAAAAACTGGCTGCCATCGAAGAAATTGCCGGTGCCCCAAATTACATCACTCGAACGGGCGTCTTCTATCTTTTTGTCGCCGACTTACATAAACACCAGCAGCTGCTGACCCAAGCAGGGGTGCCTGATACCCACTTAACCACGATGGAACCATTTATTGTGTCTGTCGTTGATACGACCATCGCTGCCCAAAATATGGTAGCTTACGCTGAAGCACAAGACTTAGGAATTTGTTACATCGGCGGCATCCGCAATGATTTGCCTCGTATCGCAGAACTTGTCGGCTTACCAAAATTGACGTTTCCGTTATTCGGTTTAACGATCGGCTATCCGCAACACAGAAATGAGCCGAAAGTCCGCTTGCCCCAAGAAGCGATCGTAAGTGTCGATCAGTATCAACCGCTGACGCAGGAGCAAACAGCCCAGTACAACCAAACGACAGAAGCCTATTATGCACAACGCAGCAGTAATCAACAGCAAACCAATTGGCAAACGAAAATGACGGAATTTTTCCGTGAACCGCGACGTCCAGATGTCGCTGCCTTTATGAAGCAACAAGGCTTCTCAGACCACTTCGGCGAATGAGGACACTAATTTCCACGGGAAAATAAAAAACGATCTTTGGCAAGGAATCTTGTCAGGATCGTTTTTTGCTTAGTGTAAAAAATCAAGTTCAGGCGGCTCTTGTATCTTTGTCGCGCTAATTAACGTGTGGCTTCTTGTGCGGCTTCGTTGACGGCAACTGCCTGCTCACATTTTTCCATTAATTCTACTAACGCTTTATCTAACACTGCTTCATTTTCGGAGGTTCGCTGACTGATTTGCGTCATAGGCTGCGCCGCAAGATCCAGCAAATAGGTAGGGATTGCTTCTTTTTCAGCAAAAGTGCCCTTGATCAGCGGCTGGTAGACAGACTCGCCACAGGGTCCGGTTTTGATAAAGGCTAGTTCGAACTGCGCCTTCCCTGACAAACGCAACCGATAGACCCCTTCTTTGGTCAGCAGTTTTTCATCGGCAAAGCGTGCATGCAATCGTGCGAAACGTTCGTAATCCATGGTATCTGCTCCTTTTTGATTCCTTCTTTTCTCTAGTGTAGCAAATTTCTTGTTAGCAAAACATCTTTTTCATAGAGAACGCCTCCTTTTTCCTCGTTTGGTGATTTATCACTTTACAAACAGAACAAACGTTCGTATAATTCAAGTGAGGTGAATGTGTATGCCAGCTGCAAAAATCGCTTATGCAAAACAAGAAACCTATGCATTTGAAAAACACTATTATGAATTGGTAAACTTTCCCACACCAGTGGCGCTTTTGTTTGATGAATTCGCACTGACGATGGAGCGCAATCAAAAATCGTATATTGCGATCCCCGCGCGCTATTCCGTCTTAAAGGTTCCGCTCGTCTTTGTTTTTCGACTAGAGACTAAGGATGCGCCTGTTTATTATTATGAGCACGTACTCGCTGAAAATAAGATCATTCGCCGCTACAACCCCGAGCGTAACTATTTGCCCGGCGGAAGATAGGCCAATGGTTCAACCCGTTTGCTATACTTAGCGGCTGCACTCTCCTGATGCATATCACTGAGCAGCAGTTCGAATATTTGTCATCCAAACGAAACCCCTCTATACTAAAAAGAAAGGGGTTTTTCACAATGACGAAAAAACCGCCGCAAACGTCTGAAGAAAAGGAAGCCGCTTCTAACAATATGGGACTGGGTATCGGTGTCGGAATGGCATTAGGTGCTGCATTTGGGCTGCTGTTTTTTGACAATCTAGCATTAGGCATGGGTTTAGGCATCGCACTAGGTGTAGCGATCGGTGCGGGCATGGATCAAAAAAGCAGCAAAGACAAGAAATAGCTGCAGCAAGGAGCTGTGTTTATCTGTTACAGCTTGCTGCCCAGTAAATACCAAAAAAGCCTAGGTTCTGCACTTGTTGTGCAGGACCTAGGCTTTTTTGCTACTTCGAGCAATATTCTCGAAAGCAGCTGCTTCACAGTTGGTTACAGCAGATTTCTTTTCGCCATTTCTGCGCGATACAGTTCATAGACCGCATCACTTTGCTTTGCATGGCTGCGGTAAAAGAGCCCATAAGAGAAAATCGCTTGGAAATTGCTTCCTTGATTTGCTCGTGCTACAGCGTGGTACAAATTCGCCAATTGCTGATCAGACATCTTCCCGCTTTTGATTCGTTTGGCAACTGCTTTTTGGGAAAGGGTAAATAAAATCGTCGTAAATACTTGATAAACCACCCAAATCGCCAGAATAACCAAAATAAATTTCACCAAATCAGGCATCACTTTTCAACTCCTTACAAAAAGTAAATCATTCAGATGATTTGATGTCAATAATAAAATAGAACATTTTCATTAATAATAGACACAAAGATTTTTAAATTACCACAAAAGATGATGTTCTTTCAATCATCAGAATTTCTGAATTGATACTCTCCTCTTAAAAAAAATTGCCTATTGTTCAGTATTTATGACACTGGTACAATTGAAAAAGCGACAACTCTTGCTTAAGACTACTGGGTACTAGTAAAAAATAAGAGCGCTACCATTGTAATCAGATCTGTAGAGAATCGCGAAAAAGGAGTTGTACACTATGTTAGCAAGTTACCCTGCATTGTTTTATTACACCGATACAGACGGAAGCGAAGTGAAGTATTTTATTTCTTTTCCTGATTTTCCTGAGCAAGTCGGCACTCAAGGCTTAGACATCGCCGATGCTTTATTCATGGCATCCGATTGGCTCGGAATCGTTTTGGCAGATTGTATTGAAAATAATCGGGAGATTCCGCTCTCTACCCCCATTAATTGTTTATCACTGGAAGCGAACAATCCATTTATAGACGATTTAGATTTTGAATTCGATTACGATAAAGAAAAATCATTTCTATCGATGGTCCTTGTCGATGTTTCAGAATATTTAGAGAATCAAACCTTCGTCGAGAAAAAACTGGCGATTCCTCAGTGGGCGGATAAACAAGGACGAACTATGCATTTAGATTTTTCAGAAATCCTCACTGACGCAATCCTAAAGAAAAAATGTAAAGACTGATTGCTTCTACGCCTCATCACTATGAGGTGTTTTTTACTACTCAGCCCGCTATTCTATACTAAAAAAGTGCGGCATTCTCTCACATGAAAAAGATACGAGAATGCCGCACGAAACGTTCAATTGTATTTATTTAGCGAGTGAACAGACCCAATCAATGTCTCTTTATTTCGCCAAACGATAGATAGCATCTGCATAGATCACCGCTGCGTTGAAGAGGTCATCCAAGCTCATGAATTCATTGGCTTGGTGCATGGTGTCAACATAGCCAGGGAACATTGCGCCATAAGCAACGCCGCGTTTCAAGAGACGGCCGTATGTGCCGCCACCGATGATTTGTTCAAAGCCTTTTTCACCGGTATGTTCTTCATAAACCGCCAATAAAGTTTCTACCAATGGATCATCTGCTGGTACGTAGTGAGGTTCCATGTTGCGGTCATTGCGGGTAACGGTTGCCCCTTCCATACCGACGGTGCGTTCCACACCGATTTCAAGTCCTTCCGCAGTTACCCCTTTAGGATAACGGAAGTTCAATGCGATAAAGTTGTCTGCTTGCGTTCCTGCTTGGTTCGCTTTAAAAGCAAACAAGCCAGCATTCATAGTCAATTTACCCATTTTTTCGTCTTCGTACGCCACACCTAATTTTTCACCGTAGAAATCTTCATGGACATAGGCTGCTGCTGCATGGATGAATTGTTTTGCGCCGCCGCCAAAGGCATAGTTATCTAAGAAGACTGCTAAGAAAGTCCCCGCATTGATTCCTGATTGTGGGCTGGCACCATGAGCACCTTTACCGACTAATTCGATCGTCACTTGTTCATTTTCTGTTTCAATCGTCCCCGTCACTGGATTGGCTTCAACGTAATCGAAAAAGGCTTTTTCGATTGCTAATGCTTCTTCTGTTGATGGAGCAATGAAGCTTGCTGTTGCCGTTCCTGGTACCATATTTTCTCGCAAGCCAGCAGTAAAGCTTTGCAGCGTGAAGTCTCCTTCATTGTTGCCTTGGAAATGGATACCTAATGTCACATTCCCTTTTTCTCCATTGATGATTGGGAAATTGGCATCTGGTGAGAAGCCAAAATCAGGCTTTTCTTCATGCTCAAAGTAGTAATCCATATCTGCCCAGCCGCTTTCTTCATCAGAACCAACGACAAAACGGATTTTTTTCGATAATGGCAAGCCCAATTCTTTGATGATCTTCATCCCATAATAGGCAGCCATTGAAGGACCTTTATCATCAGAAGAACCACGAGCATAGATTTTGTTGTCATTGATGACTGGATCATAAGGATCGGTTGACCAGCCGTCACCTGCAGGAACAACATCCATGTGGCCGAAGATCCCTAATGTTTCGTCTCCTTCACCAAATTCGATGTGACCAGCGTAGTTATCGACGTTTTTGACTGTGAAGCCATCACGTTCGCCATAAGCTAGCATGTGTAGCAACGCATCACGAGGTCCAGGACCAAATGGCGCATCCGCAGTCGCTTTATCATCTTCTCTTTCACTTTTCACTTTCAATAGATCAATCAAGTCGTTCAGCAAATCGTCTTTGCGGGCTTCGACCTCTTTTTTCCAATCGATTGTCATAGTGTTCCCTCCATTTCTGTTCTCGCTATTTATGATAACACTCTTAAACCAAAAAAGGAAAAAAAATTGCGCCTTTTTCCATGGGTCTTTTCTATGAAATTTCTAGGAAACAGGTATAATAAATATAACTCGATTTTGATTAACGAAAGGAGTCATTGCATGGAGCAACTTGATTCTGCAATTTTATCCAAAGTGATCCAACAGCGCCCGACAAAAAGCCACAAAGGCACTTTTGGCCGAGCCGTTTTAGTAGGGGGCAACCGCCAATTCGGTGGGGCGATCTTAATGGCTGCGCAAGCCTGTGTGTATGGGGGAACTGGTTTGACCACCGTGATCTCCGATGGCGTCAACCGAACCGCCCTGCACGCCCGCTTGCCTGAAGCGATGTTTGTCGATTGGCAGCAAACAGAACTGATCGATACGGTCACCGAATCGGCAGACGTCCTACTGATTGGTCCTGGATTAGGCGAAGGAAAAAGCAATTTTGATCTGCTGCAGCGGATCGTTTCTGCCCAAAAAGAACACCAATGGTTGGTGATCGATGGTTCGGCGATCAATTTGGCTGCCAAATATCCGCTGATCATCCCCTTTCCTGAACAAGTCGTCTTCACGCCGCATCAGATGGAATGGCAACGGCTCAGCGGACTGGCAATTGCCGACCAGACAGAAGAAAACAACCAGCAAGCCCAACAAAAACTCGGAAGTCTGGTAGTCTTAAAAAGCCATCGCACGCAAATTTACGGCAGCAGTATCGCCCAAAATCCCCTCGGAACACCCGCAATGGCGACTGGCGGCATGGGGGATACGCTGGCAGGCATGATCACCAGCTTTTTGGCACAGTTTGAAAAAACAGAGGAAACGATCCAAGCGGCTGTCTATCTCCATAGCCTGATTGGCGAAGCATTGGCAAAAGAGCACTATGTCGTTTTGCCGACACAAATTAGTGCCGCATTGCCTCAATGGATGAAAAAGCACCAAGCATCCGATCCAGAATGATTTCTGATAAACCATTCATCAAAAAAACGTCCCTTTCTGCATTTATCGAAAGGGACGTTTTTTCCAATAGTCAGCTAATTGTTAAAATAAACCACTCGCACTTTATACGGCGCCAAGGTTGCTGTTTGAGGGACTGCTTGATTGGTCTCTAAATCAACGACTTCTTTGATCAAGTCCAATGTCTGCTCTTTCTCAGAAAAATTCATGATGAAAAAGTACGTTCGTTCTGGACTGATCCTGCCTTGGATCGAGACTGCAGGGTTGGCATGCGCGATCCTTTCCTCTGCCAAGGACAACTCACGGACCAAAGAGGCATAAAACTGTTCGAAAAAGTCATAGTTGGTGCGAGCCGCCAGATAGTAGGCGGTGCCGGCACCAAAGGCATTTTTGGTGATCGCAGGTGTTCCTTGGTAAAAATCCGCTTGATACTCCCCTAATACCTCCGCTGTTTCGGCTTCGATGATTGCAGAATAGTCCCGTGTTTCAAAGGGCTGTCCTTGAAAAACCACTTGATTGTGTTCAGTGTCAAAAAGAGTTTCCAGCTCCAGCACGTTGATGCCTAATAACCCTCGCAACGGCTGTGGCAAGCCCCCCAGATACAACAGGTCGGTTTCATTGACCATGCCGCTAAAGTAACTGGAAATCAAGGTACCACCGGCTTGTGTATACTGGCAAAGTTTTGCCATCGTCTCTGATGTCATCAAGTAAAGCATTGGAGCGATCACCAACTGATAGTCAGAAAAATCTTGCTCTGGCGTCAAAATATCGACAGCGATGTCTTGTTCCCAGAAATAACGATAATGCTCCTGCAACGTTTGCGGATACCGTCTGGTTGGTCGACCAAACCCGCCGCCTCGCTTCAATGCCCAGTTGCTTTCCCAGTCAAAAAGGATCGCCACTGCTTTTTTTCTTGTGGTTCCTTGAATCTCTTTGATTTTTTCCAAGCGCTTGCCGTAAGCCGCAACTTCTTTGAAGACCCGATTCTCAGTGGAATCATCATGTCCCACGACTGCCCCATGGAATTTTTCTGAATTGCCGCGGGATTGGCGCCATTGAAAATACAAGGTACTATCTGAGCCGTGAGCGATCTGCTGCATGGCACTCAACTGATGGACACCAGGCTTTTTCGCTTTATTAAAGGAATGCCAGTTAACAAAACTCGGCGTGCATTCCATCACTAAAAAGGGCTGTTTCTTCAATGACCAGTATTGATCATGTACATAGGCGGATTTCATCGCTGTCGCTGCCAAGGATTCAAAGTTGTTGTTCCAATCAGGGTAACTATCCCAGCTAACGATGTCCACATGACAAGCGAACTTGCTGTAGTCAATGCCTTCTAAAGGAATAAAATCTTGGGTAGCATGTCCTTCCGCCATAAAATTCGTCGTCACAGGAATGTCCGGTGTCAGCTGACGGATCGGCGCACATTCATGCAAATAAAAATCGATCGTCCTATCTGTGACAAATCGTTTCCAATCAAGATCCATGCCATGCACTTTGTGTTCCCCTAAAGGTGAAGGCGGTAAAACCTGCGACCAATCAGAGTACGTACCGCCCCAAAAAGAAGTCCACCAGGCATGATTCAACGTGGCTAAATCACCATATTTTTTTTGCAGCCAGCTGCGCCAGTTTTCCTGGCAATAGGAGCAAAAGCATTCCCCAGAGTACTCATTGGAGATATGCCACATGGCTAATGCCGGATGCTTGCCGTAACGTTTTGCCAACTGCTGATTGATTTGCGTCACCTTTTCCCGATAGATCGGTGAAGAGTAACAGTGATTGTGGCGAAACCCATGGGTATGTTTTTGCCCTTGGTCGTTGGTCCGATTGACTTCGGGATACTTTTGGCTCAACCATTGAGGACGCCCACCGCTAGGAGTGGCCAAAATGACTTTGCCGCCGATGTCATGGATCTGATCAAACACACGATCCAACCAGTCAAACTGATAAACGCCTTCTTGCGGCTCTAAGGCACTCCAAGCAAATACCCCTAATGTGACGGTGTTGACATGGGCTTGCTGCATATAAGCAAGATCCTTTTGCAAGATTTCTGGATAAGCCAGCCATTGATCGGGGTTGTAATCCCCGCCATGCATAAACTGCTGATCAAACAATTGATTGCTCATCATTCTACTCCTTTTTTGGCTTGTAACTGGTAGACAAATGATTGAAAATCGCCAGTAACTTGTGCTGTTCCATGGTTGACGGCATTAAACTGATAGGGTTTACGCAACCCTAATTGCCTTAACAGCTGACCAGAGACAGTTTCGCCATTGACCTGGTACACCTGTTGGGCATTGAGAAAGGCTGCGGGCAAAAAGTCTTCCGCCGTCGGATTGGCTTGTGCCAACACGCGAAAGAAAGCAACCAAGGCTTCTTCATTTTGCGGATCATACACCGCCCAAGTCGTTTCATTGGCATGGTCCAACTGCTGCAGCTGGTAAAAAGTGCCAAAGGTCAGCAATTGCCGCTGTTTTTTATAAAAGACGATTTGGGATTTGATTGCCTGCTTTTCGGTTTCAGACAAGTGAAAGAGATCGAGTTCATACCCCAAAGGCCCAAACATTGCGACGGTTTGCCGAAAGGCTAAAGACGTTGACCTGCCGACTTGGTGGTTTGGTGCCGCCGACACGTGATTGCTGAAGGAGGACAAAGGATACCCTAACAACGTTCCGCTTTGGATGGCTAAACGTTCCACTGCATCACTATCATCACTAGGCCAAATCTGCGGACTGTAAAATAAGATCCCTAAATCGTATCTGCCCCCGCCGCCAGCACAGCCTTCGATCAAAAGGGTCGGAAACGCAGCTAAGATTTTTTCATATAAGCGATAAAGACCTAAAATGTAGCGATGATAAAACTCCGTCTGAGAAATACCCTGTTCCGCTAAATAGGGAGAGTAAGCTTCAGTGATATTGCGGTTCATATCCCATTTGATGTAATCCAGCTTGGTTTCAAGGATCACTTTTTGCATCGCTTCGAAAATCGCCTCGACCACTGCTGGATTGGCAAAATCCAACACGTATTGCCCGCGCCCCACAGAGATCCGCTCATAAGGATGCTTGACTACCCACTCAGGGTGCTCTTGGTACAACTGACTATCCGGCGAAACCATTTCTGGTTCAAACCAAATCCCCAGTTGCAGCTGCATGGCATGAATTTTCTCAGCAAAAGACCCGATTCCTTTTGGAAATTTGGCAGGGTCCGCCACCCAATCGCCTAATGAACTGCGATCGTCGTTGCGTTTTCCAAACCAACCATCATCCAGCACAAAGCACTCCATCCCTAACGCCTTGCTTTCTTGAGCTAAGGTCAACAGCTTTTCTTCATTAAAATCAAAATAAGTCGCTTCCCAGTTATTAAAGACGATCGGCCGCTGCCGCTTTTGCCAATAAGGAGCAATCACATGCTTTTCGATAAATTGGGCGGATTCTTGACTCAAGCCATTCAGACCAGCAGCGGTGAAGGTGAAGAGACATTCTGGGGCTTCAAAAGTTTCTCCTTGTGAAAGCTGCCAGCTGAAATGCTCAGGATGTATCCCCAACATCAATCGAACGTTGTCCCATTCATCCATTTCCGCTTGCGCCAAAAAGTTGCCCGAATAAATCAGGTTGGCACCATAGACGTGACCAGTGTCATTGGTGGCTTGCTGTTCTTTTAAGGCGACAAAAGGATTGTGCTGATGACCAGACGCTCCTTTTAACGAGCCGACACTGATCGTCCCTTGGGTCAAAGGGACCGTCTTGATATGCCGTTCTTTCAGCCATGCGCCTGAAAGATGCAGCAGTTCAAAATCGCGATTTTTCAGCTCCAAGACACCACTCAAAAAGCGCTGGATGGTTCTCGGCTTGCTCCCCCTATTGGTCAGTGTTTGCTGCCGCGTGATCGTTCCTGATCCTTTGAAGATCGTATAGGTGATTGCCATTTCCAGCTGTCGCTCTTGGTCTACTAATTCAAAGACGATGCTTTGGCTTTCATCGGCAGAAGCAAAGCTGGCTGGTTGTGCCAGCTTTCGTTCTTTGCCCTCAAAACAGTGAAAAGCTACAAGTTTAAAATCCACATAAAGAGGGGTTTCTTCCTCAAAAACCGACACTGCCCCTTCTCGAAAATCAGAAGTCCCATACGTTGGCAATTCTTGAAAACGGTCCGCCAAGGTAAAAAGATTGTCAGCTTCAAAAAACTTGACGGTTCCTGCCGATTTATTCTCTTTTTTCTCAAGGTACGCTTGATCAAATGGCGCCAGTGTGCCTAGAGATGGCCCAAAATAGACATGACCCAGTTGCTGATTTGGTAACACATTTATGATATAACTGATTTTTTCATTGTATAAGTGAAAGAGTTGTTCATTCCTAATTTCTATCATTGCTATCCTCAATTTTCCCCATTTTTTTCATTTGTCCCTGCTCGTTGACAAGCTGCTTCAAGATAACGCAAGCGTTTTTTGACGCCGCGATTGAAAAAGAATTTGTAAAACAGCGCCGCCAGCATAAAACTGTAGGTTGTTTTCTGCTGCGCAAAACGGCTTTGTTCCGAATACGTGACTTGCAGCTTCCCTTTTCGTCCTGGAGCAAAACTGTACCGTTGATCGATCACTCCTTCTTCATGGGTCGTACGAAGCCACAGCTCATCCGCGGCAATTTTTTTGACCGTCATGACGGCAGGTACCAACCGCGGGGCGGTTTTGGTTTGGATCATCGTTTCAATACGGCAGCCTTCCCCGAACGGTTCTTGGGCTTGTTTGGCTAGAAAGAATTTCTCTTGTTCCGCCAATAACACACGGGAAAAGTCCGTAGGTGTCGTATTCATTTGATAACTGCAAGACAATGTATCGGTTCTCATAACAAATTCCTTTCTAAAGGGTGCGCGTATTGCATTCCTTTCCGTTTCTGGGCTTATCTTTCTTCTACCCTTTGATTGATCGTTTCAGATGTCGCTTGTTCATTTAATGCCGCTTCCGCTTTTTCTTCTTTCAAGTACCCGCGATCCATTACGATCAAGAATGGCACCCAGATCAAGGTCATTACGGCAACCGTCACTAACTGTAAGATTGCGCCGGCAACAGAACCCGTGCCTAACCAACCAGATAAGAAAACAGGGGTCGTCCAAACAACCGTTGCTCCGATTGGCCGCGGCACTAAGCCTGCGGCAATCGCAAAGTAAGAGATCGTCGTACTGGCTAATGGCGCTAAGATCCATGGAACAAAAGCGATCGGGTTCAAGACGATCGGCAACCCAAAGGTCATCGGTTCAGATACGTTGAAAACAGATGGAGCGATCACCGTCTTCATTAATTTTTTCATCCGAATCGAACGAGCGATAAAGAAGGCCATTGTAATCGAGATCCCCAGCTGCATTCCTTGATTGACGAACACGCCCATAAACGTAGTGTTAATGATATGGGGCAGTTGTTCAGCCCCTGCTTTGTAGGCTTCATAGTTTTCGATCGCTAACGCATTCATGATTGGATCGATCACCGCATTGACCACTAGTGTTCCGTGAATCCCAAACCACCAGAAGAATTGGGTGAACAAGACGGCGATCAGTACTGCTGGCAAAGTACCGCCTAAGCCCATTAATGGTTTTTGCAAAATCTCATAAACGAAATCAACGGCATTGCCCCATGAAGTAAAGGTGAACAAGTAGCGAATCAAATTGAAAAGGAACAACGGTGCCGCACCAGGAATGATGGCGACAAATGATTCTGCGATCATTGGCGGAACCGAATCTGGCATTTTGATCGTCAGCCCAGCCGCACTGATTTTGCAATAGATCTGCGTAGCGATAATGGCCGTGATGATTCCGACAAACATTCCCTCAGCCCCTAATTTCGACAAGGGGATCACTGTACCTAACTCTTCGGATGAGCCAAAAGGCAGCAGCATCAAAAACGAAGACAGTGAGATGGCACCCGCAAATAATTTGGCTTGTCCATACTTGCCAGCCAATTGATAGCCGATCCCAAAAACAACGAAAATAGCGGTGATACTCATGGTCGCATTTCCGATAGGACCAAAAAAGTCGTTTAGAAACGTGATGAATCCCTCTGGAAGTTTTTCCGAGAGTCCGAAAGTAGCAGGCAGATTTTGAATAATAATCATAATTGACGCAAACATTGTTGCAGGAAAAGCGACCATAAACCCATCACGAAGACTTAACAAGTATTTGTTGTTGGCAATGATCTGAGCAAAAGGCACCATCTTTTCGGCTAATTTATCAATAAACTTCATTTCGTTTTCTCCTTTATTTTTAACTGTAAACGTTTACTACAATCAGTATAGTTGTTTAGTTAATGTTTACACAACCCCTAAAATAAAAAAAGATCAGACGTCACTGATCTTTTTTGGCAATCGATTCTCTAATGATCAATTCACTGCCACAAACGACGCGAACCGGCATCGTCCGCACCCCAAGGATTTTATTTTTCGCTAATTCGACACTCATCTGCCCCATCTCTTCGGCTTTCATCTTAACGGAGGACAATGCGGGCGTCATAAATTGCGCCATTTCGATATCATCAAAACTAACGACCGACACATCTTTAGGAATCGATAGCCCCGCTTCAGCGAGTGCCTTGTAAACCCCGACAGCCATAGGATCGCTGGCAACGACGATCGCTGTGGGGCGAGGATTCATTTGCGCGATCTGTTGACCAAAATGCAAACCAGTCTCTGGTGACCATTTCCCCTGCAGCACGGTTGTGAACTTTTCCAATTTATTGAGCAGCATCCATTGGCGGTAGTTTTCTGCTCGAATCTCATGTTCATCGTAAACGACTTCGCCAGAAATCGTCACTCGGCTGGCAACACCACCCACAAAGGCGATATTCTCATGGCCCTTCTCTTTTAACATCGTGAGGATCTGGTGGGTCTTTTGGGCAAAATCGGTTTGGATGCAATCGTAGCTGGGTGCTTCACTATAATTATCCACCAAGATAATATTGGCATTTTGCTGACTGATCTCTGCCAAAGCATCGCTGGTCATCTCTCCAATAATAATGACTGCGCCATACTTCGCCAATTGTGCCAAATCTTTTTGAGGCTCCCGCATGGAAAAGGCCCGAATCGTTTTTAAACGCCACTTCGCCGCTTCCTTTTCGATCCCATTGCGAATCATCATAAAGTACGGATCGTTTCTTTCCGACTCTCGATCGTGGCGGGTAATGATGGCAATCGTGTTTTGGTCGCCGACTTCACGGGAATGGGGTTGATTTTTTTCTTTTGAATAATTCATTTGGTTGGCGATCTCAATGACTCGTTGACGCGTATGTTCATTGATACTGAAGGTTTCATCATTGTTAAGGATTCTAGAAACACTTGCTACCGACACCCCGGCTAATTTCGCGATATCTCTCATACTTGCCATAGCTGCACCTCATCTGTTTACTGTTTACTAAATTTACATTCAGCATAGGCATAATTTTTGACCCTGTCAACCTTCTTTTCACAAAAAAACCGAAACTCCTTAGCTTTTCACTAAGGAAGTTTCGGGATACCCGTTTGTTTTCTATTTGAGCGCTTGGTCACAGAGCAAGACATTGACCAAATACAAGGTGCTGATTCCTAAGACCAATAAGTAGACTGGACCAAACAGCAAAAAGGTCAAGACAAGCGTCACCGTTGCTAAAATATGTGCCAATACTCGTTTGGGTGAACGAGCAAACTGATAATAACTATAAAACAATGAGCTGGGCTGCTGCGGATAGGTGTGAAGCAGCCTCGTTTGATAAAGTAAGACCAAGCAAAACAAGCCAAAGGTGAACGCTAACGCGTAACTAGCAATCTGAAACAGCGGGTGCTGCAAACGGCTAAAGATAAAGCTGTCCGCCAAAAGCAGCAGGAAGAATAGACTGAGCAAACGGTCTTGCCCTTTTCTTGTTGTCCACTGCTGATGAAATGCCTGCTGAAAACGAGCTTTGCTGCTTGCCTCCAAGCCATCGTTACGCAGTTCCGTCAACGTTTCGATCAATGCTCGACTAGCGGTGGTACTCGTGATCAAAGGCAAGGAATACAACAGCAACATGCCTTGTAAAACCAGTAAATGCGGAAGCCAGTTGATGCCAGTCAATAGCGCTTGGTTTAAGCGTTGCGGGGTAACTTTTGTTCTCATCCTTTGGAACCTCCCGTCAGATCCATTCCCTCAATAAAGTAACGTTGAGCGAGGAAGAACAGCAAGATCGTCGGCAATAGCACAAGCGTTGCTCCTGCCATCAAGTAGTTCCACTGGGTCGTTGATTGGTTTTGGAAAACTTGCAGGCCAATCTGCAGCGTGTACTTTTCTTGGTTTTGAATATACAGTAATGGTCCTAAGAAATCATTCCACGCCCCATTGAAGGAGTTGATGGCAATCGTGATCAGCGCGGGTTTCGTCAATGGGATCATTAGATGGCTCCAAATATAAAGATGATTGGCGCCATCGATCTTAGCGGCTTCGATCAATTCATTGTTGACGGACAAGTAAAACTGCCGCATCAAGAAAATGTTAAAGGCGTTGCCGAAAAACGCTGGAACGATCAGCGGCAGATAGGTGCCGACCCAGCCGATTTTGGAAAACAAAACATATTGCGGGATCATCGTCACAAAGCCAGGAATCATCATCGTAGACAAGACGAGGGCAAAGATCAGATTTTTTCCTGGAAAGGCCAATTTTGCAAACCCATAAGCAATGAAGGAATTTGATAAGACATTCCCGAAGACCACTAAGACGGTAATGAATAACGTATTTTTTGCATACTGCCAAAATGGAAAGGCGTTGATAGTCTCCAAATAATTGCCAAGATTGATTTCTTCTGGGAAAAAGGTCGGCGGGTAGCGCACGATCTCCTCCATCGGTTTCAATGACGTAAAGACCATCCACAGCAACGGAATCAGCAGCACGATCCCGATGATCGACATCACCACATAGCTGATGATTTTTTTGACTCGCTGTTGGCTTGATTTGCTTCGTGTTTTTGTCGTCATTTCCATTAGCTGCCACCTCCGGTATAGTGAACCCAGCGTGGTGCCAGCTTGAGATTGATAAAGGTCAAGACTAAGACGATCAAGAACAAGATCATCGACATGGCCATCGCATAGCCCATATCAAAGGCGACGAAGGCTTTGTTCCACATATGCAAATTATAGAAGAGCAGCGAATTTGCAGGACCGCCGGTACCATTTTTGGTCATCACGTATGCTTCTTGGAAAATTTGAAAAGAACCGATCGTTGAAGTAATCACATCATAGAAGATGATTGGCGTGATCAAAGGGATCGTAATATTTTTGAATTTCGCCCAAACTCCCGCCCCATCGATCTCAGCCGATTCATACAGCGTCGGTGAAATATTTTGCAAGGTAGCTAGATACAAGAGCATCGCGCCCCCCGAACTCCAAATCTTCATCAAAATCAACGCTGGTTTCGTCCATTCGGGATCAAACAGCCATGCTGGACCTTTGATATTGAACCAGCTCAAGAAGGTATTGATCAATCCTGCGGAAGGAGATAATAATTGCATCCATAAGACGTAGACGGCAACCCCTGAAAGGATCGCTGGTAAGTAAAAGGTGGTTCGGAAAAAACTGATTCCGCGGATTTTTTGATTCAATAAAGTGGCTAGGAAGACACTGAACAACGTGGTTAAGGGAACATTGAAGAGTACAAAATACGCCGTGTTATAGAGAGATTTCCAAAACAGGGTATCTTGCGTAAACATGCGGGTAAAGTTCTTAAAGCCGATAAAATTCATTTTCGACGTCAGATTGTAATCGGTAAAGCTTCCTACGAAGGAAAACAGCATGGGCCCTAACATAAACACCACGAACCCAAGCAAAAATGGTGCTACGAAGAAGTAGCCCCAAAGAGCTTCTTGCCGTTTACTTTTTGAACGCTTCTTTGGCATTCCTTCCACTCCATTCTATTTTTACTCATTGTTTGTTCAAGAAAACATGTCCGCTTCGCAAAGCAGAAAGCAAAGCCCAGTCCGCTAACCGACTGGACTTTCCTTCTTTTTTAAAAACGCTCGTTTTGAAGTTTATTTGTTTTGCTCAACAAGATCTTCCACCGCTTTTTGCGCATCTGCCAACCCTTCAGCCGGTGTTTTGCTGCCGAGCATGATTTGGTCGATCTGTTCATTGACAAGACTGCTGAAGTCAGGCGCTGTCAACGGCACAGGCGTGATCACCGTATTGGCAAAGTTTTCATCCGCCATTTGGTAGATCATTTGGCCGTTTTCATCTAGATTGTCGTTGTTGACCAAGTTTTCGTTGGCTGTCCGATTCGCCATGATATCAAAGCTCTTCTCACCAAATTTCTCTTGAACTTCTGGTGTCGACAAGTATTTGATAAACTCATAGGACGCTTCAGGATCTTTGGCACCGTATGGCACTTCTAGGACGAACCCGCCGCCCCATGACCAGTGACCAGAGCCGCTTTCTTTTTCAGGAATTTGAATGACCCCAAATTCAAAGTCATCTGGTGCATTTTCCGCCAAACTTGAGTAGTAGTTGATGTTTTGCGCACGCATCGCCACTAATCCAGAAATGAATGGATCGGCAACCCCTGAACCAAATTCAGCTTCTAAGCGATTGATGGTATCTTGACCATAATACTCTTGCCAGTCTAAGATCCATTCCAACGCTTCCACTTTGTTGTCTGTATCGATTTTGACGTTCTCATCCTTGTCAAACCAGCTGACGCCATCGTCGGCATTCAACGCCCACACGTCAGCGCCTAAATTCCACAATGGGTAAAAGCCGATTCGCTCAAAATCATCACCGTTTTTGACATCTAATTTACGAGCAACTGTTTCTAACTCCTCCCACGTTTGTGGCAGTTGCTCTTCACTGATACCAGCCTCTTTAAAGAGTGTCTTATTGTAGAAAATCACTTGCGTATCTGTATTGAATGGAACGGCATAGGCATCCCCTTCGTACTCCACCGTATCCCATAATTGCGGATAAAATTCATCAGAAAAGCCCTCTTCGATATACTCGCTTAAATTCGTTGCTTGCTGCGCTTCTGCCCGCTGAGCAACAGAATTGATATCTTGTACAATAACATCAGGCGGATTGCCAGCAGTGATCGACGACAGTGATTTTGTCCAAATATCGCCCCAAGGCTGGTAGCTGTATTTGACCTCGATTTTATCTTGTGACGCATTAAAATCATCAATAATTTCTTCAATTACTTCTTGTCTTGCACCAGACCCCCAGAAGGACCAAAAGTCCAACGTCGTTTTGCCATCTGCTGACTCATTCCCCGAGGAATCAGCGGTTTCACTGTTGCCGCATCCTGCCGCCAGTACACCAACTGAAAAAAGCAAAGTCCCCATATAAAATAACTTTCTCATTTAACCTAACCTACTTTCATTTATTTTTAATGTACTATTTAAAAGCTATCACTACTTCTTCTTTTCAGCAAATAAAAAGCATCGTGATTCGAATAAAAAAATAACGTTTTTACTGTTTATCGACAAGAAGAGCGTTTTCTTTGAAAATATAAAAAAAGTGGGGCATCATAGAAATAGCACCTATTTTTCATCCTCATGTCAGACCATTTAAAAAACGATGTTTATAGAAAGGGAGTAACCACATGCTAGTCATTGTCGATATGCAAAACCAAATTCTCGATGAAGAGAACGAAGCGTATGTGCCAGATGGCGCCGCTCTCGTCAAACGAATCGCCAAGCGCCTAGAACAAGCGAGGGCAAATGGGGAGTACATTTTACACACCCGCGACATTCCAATCGAAGTCAAAGGAACGCCTGATGAAGAAGCCGATGCCCTGCAGCTGATCCCAGAACTTAAGCCTCTCGAAAATGAAAAAGTCGTCAAAAAATACTATTACAGTATTCCACCTGAAGTCTTGATCGACATTAAGAAAAATCTATTTGAACCTGAAGAAGAAAAGAAAATCGAAATCACCGGTGTTGAAACCAACATCTGTGTCCTTTCCAATACGATCGAGATCCAAAGCGCCTTTCCTGACGCTGATTTCACTATCAATAAAACATTAGTCGCTGGTAAAAACCACGAGTCGCAAGGACTCGACATCTTACGAGACTTCAATGTCGAAATCATTGATGGCACAAAACAAACCAATGGCCAATAGGTAACGAAAGCTCCCTGTTCAAGGAACAGAGAGCTTTTTCAATTTGATTATTCATTTAATTCATTGAGCCATCTAATAGCTCGGTCGGAATTTCAATCCGAACCTCATTTTCAGTCTGACAGTTTGGACATATGAAGGTTCCTTCGATGGCTTCCTTCACTTCCCCGTAAGCATAATGAATAGCGATTTCATCTTCTGCCAATTCATTCGTTTCCAACGGTGGTACCATGGTTAATTGCCCCTCGCTGTCTTCTTGTAAATGAACGACCAGCTTCCCATCAAAGTTTTCATTGCAATTGGTGCAGGAAGCTTTTCCTCGAATCGTTAGATCCATGATCATCCCTCCTCATTTCTTGTCACTAGTTGATGCAGGTTTCGTTAGATACTCGTAACGCATGCATGCTTCACTTTAATAGTGTCACGCTTTCACTTTTTTAGCAAATCATCTGTTTTTCTTTTTTTAAACCATTGATGAAGAAAAAACAAATCAACCGTTTTGAGCGTTTTCGTTGTCAAATCCTTAAAATCCTTGCAGAATTAAATTAACTGTTACTAAAAAGTAAAAACGTGTTGTTGAAAAAATTAGTGATTGTCCGAACTTATCTGAACAAACAAGGAGGAAAAATGATGCAAGCAGTAACCTGGCAAGGAAATCAAAAAATGGACGTTCGCCGTGTAGAAGATCCAACGATTTTAGAACCGACGGATGCGATCATCCGAATCACCGCAACCGCAATCTGCGGCTCTGATCTCCACCTTTACCACCATGGCGGCTCGGTCTTGGAAGAAGGCTATGTTGTTGGTCACGAACCAATGGGTATTGTCGAAGAAGTTGGCAGTCAAGTACAGAAACTAAAAAAAGGCGACCGCGTCGTCATCCCTTTCAATATCGGTTGTGGCCATTGCCACTTTTGTCAAAATGAAATGGAAAGTCAATGCGACAATTCTTCAGAAGATACATTGTATGGCGGCTTATTCGGTTTTGGAAAAATGAACGGCAACCACTGGGGCGGTCAAGCCGAATTCTTGCGCGTTCCTTTCGCAGATTTCACCTCGTTTATCGTACCTGAATCAACGATCCCTGATGAAAAAGTATTGTTTTTATCTGACATCTTACCTACAGCGTATTGGAGCGTCCAAAATGCGGGCGTCAAAAAGGATGATACCGTGATCGTCTTAGGCTCAGGCCCAGTTGGGTTGTTTGCCCAAAAATTTGCCGTGATGGCAGGCGCTAAGCGGGTGATTGCCGTGGACCCTGTTGCTCATCGCTTAGAAAAAGCCAGCAGCTACAATCAAGTCGAAACATTCCAATTGGATGATTTGGCTACTAGTGCTGATGAACTGTATGAGCTGACCAAAGGTGGCGCTGATGTAATCATCGACTGTGTTGGGATGGATGGTTTAGAACCCGTCAAAGAAAAAGCCAAAAACCTAGTCAGCTTGCAAAGTGGAACGATCTCACCGATCCAGATGGCCGCCAAAGCAGTCAAAAAATTTGGTACCGTCCAAATCACTGGCGTTTACATGACACCTGCTTCTTCTTATCCATTGCAAGAATTCTTTATGCGCAACATTGATGTCAAACACGGGCAAGCACCTGTGATCCATTTGATGCCAAAAATTTATGACATGATTGCGGACGGACTCTTTGATCCGTCACAGATCATCACCCACACGATGCCTCTAGCAGATGCTGCCAAAGCGTATGAGATTTTTGACAAAAAAGAAGACAAGAATATCAAAGTTGTCTTGAAACCTTAGCACAAATAAAGGAGCAGTGATGGCACCTATGCCAAAAATCAAACGGAGTGAACATCAATTCGATCCGGGAAAAGAAGAAGATGTGATCATCAAGGCAAGCCGCTTTCGCATCTACTTTCAAAATCGCTACATGTTGATCTCACTTACGAATGATATTTTGACGGGCTTGTTTTATATTTTCGGAAGTATCGTTTCATTAACTAGCTTGCCTGCGATTTACGGAACGATTGCTTATTTGATCGGCGGAGTCTTTTTGACCATTCGCCCGCTGATTAAAATCGTTCGCCATGTCTATATCTATAATGAGCGCAATCAACAAGGCGAGAAAGAAAAAGATGTCACCATCACCGACGATGAACGTTGATGGGACGACAACTAGAGAGGAGTTTCCTATGTTAAAAACATTTGATGGGATCGCACTGACCTTATTGATCATCGGCGGTATCAATTGGCTGCTGGTCGGCGCCTTCGAGTTTGACCTTGTCGCAGCGATCACCGGCGGCAGCACGTCGATCATTGCCCGCGTCATTTATATTCTAGTTGGGATCAGCGCATTGTATAGCCTGAAATTCTTTCCAGCTATCGCCCGCCAACAAACACTCGACTAATTGAAAATAAAACCTGCATCTGCGGTGTCCTGACCCTAAAAAGTTAGATTTTTGGTCTAACTTTTTGAGGTCGCATCTGTGGATGCAGTTTTTTTGTCTACAATCATTGAAAAAAAACACCAGTTGTACTACTCTTGTATTTAACCTACTATTTTCGAAAAAACAAAAAGGACGTGACTCATGACCCCACCTACTAGACCCTCGCTGATACGTCGGATACTCGGCCGGATACTTTTGCTATTGATTTTCTTATTTATTCTAAGTATTATTGGCGGAATCATTGTTTTAAATAACCTCACCATCGCGGAAAATTGGTTTGGTCTGAATGAATACCAAGTCGTTGAAACCAGGCATCAGATCATTCGTTTGTTCCCCTACTTTTGGGTCGCAGGGATCCTGCTGGTCTTTTTGATTGGTTTGGTCATCGGCATCAAGAAACGGAAAAAATCGCCATTCTATTGGTTATTCTCATTGCTCTTGCTGCCAGTGATTCTCTTTTGTATTGGCGTAGTTTCCACCTTTTTACCTGTAGACCGCCAACTCTTTCGAGAAGAAGCCAGTGCCAAAGAAATTATGGCTGCGCTGCCGAATCAATCCTCATTCAAGGACAAAGAGCTGCAACTGGTAAGCTATAGTTTTCACATCCGCAATGTCCCGCTGAAAAGCGGCATTTATGCAGTTGCGCGAGTGATCAATCCAAACACAGGCCTGCAAGACGAGTATTGGTATTACCCAGAAAATCTGTTGACTAAATGGAAAAAAGACGACGATACGATCGAGCTTTCGATGGAAGATACCATTGCCTTTGATGCCATCGATTGGGGCGTCATTCCCAAGATCATCAAGGATTCTGAGGCACGAGCAGCTCAGCTGGATCACTATGTTCCTGGCGTCAGCATCGTCATTTTAAACGGCTTCCAAGGCGAATGGACTTGGACCGTTGGTTTAAATGGGATTCGTAATCGCACCGAGATCAATTATGTTTATGATCTCAAAGGAAATTATCAATCCGAATGGCAATAAAACAAGCGGCACCTATCCACGTGAATAGGTGCCGCTTTTGCTTTTATCGGTTTACTGATCCAAGTCTTTGACACACCGAAACCCTAGATTATTGGCTGCCGACATCCCAGAATTACCATTTCTAGCGGCAATTCGGTATCGTTTGCAATAGGATTCGTGGCACAAAAACGAACCGCCGCGAGTCGCATACAGTTGATCATCTTGTGTTTGATTCCTTGCCCAAAAGGTTTGTCCCGTCTGTTGTTGAAACTGTGTCAGCGGGATGCGGGCAGGATTGACGCACCATTCCCAGACGTTGCCGATCACTTGATAGAGACCAAAGCCGTTGGGCTCATACCATTTCGCTGGCGCTGTATTGGCAAAGCCGTCTGCTCGCGTGTTGCTTTTTGGAAACTCTCCTTGCCAAATATTGCAATGATAGGTATTTTCTGCCAAAAATTCCCTTCCCCAAGGATATTTTTCAAAACTTGTCCCGCCTTTTGCAGCGATCTCCCACTCTGCTTCTGTCGGGAGGCGTTTTTTTGCCCATTGGCAATAGGCGATCGCATCGTTGCGAGACACCTGAACCACTGGGTGATCCATCCGCTGGGCAATCGTTGAATCAGGTCCTTCAGGATGACGCCAATCTGCGCCGCTAACCGCGTACCACCAAGCCATATTTGGTACCTTTTGACTGCGGTGTTTCGTTTGCTCACTTAAAAAATAGTGAAAAACGAACGACCAGCCAAATCGCTCGGCTTCTGTGACATATCCTGTTGCTTCCACAAAAACTTGGAAAGCTTGGTTCGTCACCGTCGTGGCATCAATGGCAAATGCTGGGCTGTCGAGGCTGATTTGCGGTCCCTCAAGATCCTCGGCAAAGCCGTCCATCGTATTCGTGCCGATTCGATAAGTTCCTGCTGGAATCGTGGGCATCTGTTTGCCTCCTTTTTACAATAATTGATAGCCATTGTACAGATTGATCAGTAACACCAGCACGATCACAGTTTGAAATACCAGTGTCACTCGCTGCGGTGACAGGACGTTGCTGGCCTTGGCGCCTAACAGTCCTCCCACGATCGCGGCTGGAATAACAAACCACAAAATTTGCAGATCATACGCACCAAAACCTGTCGTAAAAGCGATCGTCAAAATTTTTGCCAGCTGTGAGAAAAAAATCGTACAAATTGAATAAATCGTCGCCTCTTTGATCGGCATGGCAAACAGCAGCATCAATAAAGAAACATTGATGGGTCCGCCGCCGATCCCCAGCAAACTGGCTAGAAAGCCGAGAATCAAGCCACAAGCTGCATACCAGCCGACTTTTTCCAGCGCAAACCCACGCCAGTTATATTTTGTATACAAAAAAGCAAACAATAGTGTTAGCACGGTCACAAGGATTTGGATCAGCTGAACCATCTTGTCGTCTCGAAAGACCAGCAATAGCTGTTCAAAGGCAACATTGCCTAAAACACCGCCTAACACAGCGCCGCCAGAAACCCACAAGGCAATCGACCAATTGATTTTCCGTCCACTGGCTAATTGTCTAGCTGTCGAAACGATGGACATCGTGAAGACCGCTGTCGCCGAGTAAAAAGAGATCGCAGCAACAGAATGGGCGCCGATAAAATCGAAAATCGGTTTGATCAGCACGCCGCCCCCCATGCCCGAAACTGCCCCTACGGCATTTGCTAAGACGATCACGAGAAAATAAATCAGTCCGATCATTGTCTCACCCCTTGCAAAAGTCCCAGTATCTCATTGATTCTAGGTGTAAAGTCTTTTAACAGCTCCTGATAGCCGCAAAAACCCTCACTATCCACGTACATTGCATCTTTCATTCGCTTACAGCCTCCTCGGCACATTTTTTGGAAAGGACATTGCGTACACTTCGAAGGCATGTCTTTTTTCTGGCACAAAAACTGCTGCGAACAGTCTTGAGAAAACAATTCCCGCAACGTTTGCTCTTGGATATAGCCCATGCGAAACTCATCTAATACATAGAAGTCACAAGGATAGACACTGCCGTCGGCTTCGATCACATACTGCACTTGGCAATTGCCTAGAATCCCACAGGCAGTTACTTGCTGCCGCACCAATAGATTCAATAAGTCATCGAACAGCTTGATACTTAGGTAGCGCCCTTGCTTCAATTCCTGCAGCCAAAACGCCAACAGCTGCTGATAAAAGCCAGCAAAGCTTCTTGGTGTCAAGGCATAGTCGTTGGTTGATGTGGCATCCAAATCAGCCAAACAAGGAATGAACTGCACAAAGGCAATCTGCTCTTCCTTGAGAAAATCAAACACACGCTGGGCTTCCTTTGCTAACGGGTTTGTCAACACGCACAAGACATTGTACTCGATCTGATAGGCATCCAATAACCGCTTGGTCTGTAAAACCCGCGCAAAGGTCCCCCGTCCTTTGGCGTCTAATCGATGCCGATCGTGCGCAAGCGGATGCCCATCCATCGACAGTCCGACTAAAAAGCGATGCTCTTTCAAAAAACGACACCACTTGTCATTGATCACCATGCCGTTGGTCTGGATCGCATAGTGTACTGTCACTTGCTTTTTTTGCGCCGCAACATAAGCCGTTAGTTTTCTAAAATAACTCAGCCCCGCCATCGTCGGCTCTCCGCCTTGAAATGCCAACGTCAAATGATCGCCAGCTTCTAAGTCTGCATAAATGTTTGCAATCATCTTTTCCATTACATCCTCTTTCATTTTGCCAAAGGAACGCACTTCGCGCAAGGAACTGACGTTGGCATAAAAGCAATAGGTGCAGCGCAGATTGCAAAGAGAGGATGCTGGCTTGATCAATACGGAGATGTGTTTCATGTGAAGGCCTCGATTCTTTTTTTACTTATTTAGCGTTTGTCCCGTTTCATCGGAACAAAATCAGTCGTTTCCATATAAAAACGAGTAACGCGTTGCTTCATTTTCTCGACAATTTCGGTGTATTCTTTTTCTAGCGCCAAGTTTTTGATTTCCATTGGGTCTTTTTCCAAATCATATAATTCGTCATGCTCATAAAGACGCATCACATATTTATAGTTCCCCATCTTGCACATAACTGCTTTAGTATGTTCCGGACCTTCGCTATACTGTGTCGCAAGCCGCGGCCAATACGGAGATTTCGGTCCATGCCCCAGCTCCATCGCTTGTGTCTCGCCATGAATGCGTCCGCCTTCGCAAAAAACAGCATCTTTGTGCTCTTCGGCTCCTTTGATCACAGGAACCAAGGATTTTCCAAATTGTGTATAGGAAAGATCGAACTCAGCCAGTTCAGCGATCGTTGCTGGTAAATCTAGCAATTCCGCTTGTGCTTTGGTGATTCGCGGCACACTTTCAATCGTTTTAGCAGGTTTGATGACCAATGGGACATTCGTGATCGGCTCTTCAAAACAGTTTTGGACTTTTTCAGTGATCGTGTAGTCACCAGTATAGTCTCCATGGTCACTGAAAACAATGAGGTTTGTTTCATCATAAAAGCCTGTTTCACGCAGCTTCTCTTTGATCATGCCCAGTTGATGATCAAAACGCGAAACCATTGCTAAATAGGTAGCTCGTAATTCATCAAAACGCTCTTCTGTCCAACCGTTCAAATTCTGTTTCTCATTGATGCCATACAGCATTGAGGCTTTGTTAGGAATATCTTTGATATTCGGCCGACGTTTCGGCAGTTTCTGACGATCAATACTCGAATACCATGGATCTTCGCAAGCATAGGGTGGATGTGGGAATGAGATCGTACAATAAACGAAAAATGGTTTGTCTGTCTTTTCCTGACTGCGGCGTTCAAGATAGTCCAACGCCTTTTTCACACAATTCCAGTCCGTTTTGCCATAGCCCTCACTGTCTGGTAATTTTCCCATATAAAATGAATAATACGTATCTCCTGAAAGCATCTGGTCGTACAGCTGTTTACTGGCTTCGTTCATATCAGCAGAATGATTGACTTCACTGTTTTGAGCATCCCGAGTGTTTTCATCTACCACACCGTCATAATATTCATCACAATAGTCTGTTTTTGGTTTATCCCCTGGAACCACATCATTTCTGCCGATCCAGATGACTTCATAACCTTGATTCTTCATTTCTTTCAAAATATTGGGTTCATCTTCTCTTTGCAAATAGTGCATCGTTCGATGCCCATTGACATGTGGATAAAAACCCGTCAGAAAACTATTTCTAGAAGGCACACAGACAGGGTTTTGGCAGTAGGCATTTTCAAATGAAACCCCTTCTTCTGCCAGTTCATCAAAGTTAGGGGTGATTGATGCGGGATTCCCCATATGTGCGAGTGCGTCATTTCTCATCTGATCTGCTACGAATAAAAAGATATTTTTTTTCAACTGGTCTTTCCTCCTAACCGATGACCGTTAATAAGGTATCTTGTTTTTCAACATCTTGTTTGTCTGTTTCAACAATATCTAGGTAATCCGCCGTGTTTGAAATAATAATCGGTGTCACGATGGAATAGCCTTTTTTTTCCAATGCGTCTTTATCAAAACTCAAAAGTAATTGTCCCTTCGTTACTGAGTCTCCTTGGGCAACGGCTGGTTGGAAATACTGTCCTTTCAAATTCACTGTATCCATCCCTACATGAATCAGAACTTCGACGCCATCTGCGGTCGTGATTCCCACTGCATGATTTGTCGGAAAAAGTGTTGAAACGATTCCATCTGCTGGTGCGTAGACCTTTCCTTCTGACGGAATGACAGCTAATCCTTTCCCTAACAATCCACTGGAAAACGCTTCGTCTTTTACTTCTTTTAGTGGGATGATCGTTCCTCTAACTGGTGTTGCTAAATCATAGAGAACAGTTTGTCCAAGTTCATGATTCAGTGTCGATGACTCCACGTTTTTTTCCTGAGTTCCTTCACTAGTTGGTTCGTCATCACTTTTAGGATTATAGGCATAAAAGAACGTGATCAAAAATCCTAATGCAAAGGCAACGGCACTAGCTAAGGCAAACCCGATAAAGCTGTTATCAATGCCATTTTCTGGGTGAATAAATCGTGGTAAAGCGAAAATACCTGTCCCGCCGTTGATGTAGACTCTCGTTTTGAACAATCCCATGATTCCTCCTGCAACAGCGACTGCGATGGAGGTAGTATAAAATGCTTTTTTCCTAGGTAAGGTTACCCCATACAGTGCAGGCTCCGTGATACCGAAGATTGCTGAAAGAAAAGCAGGGAAGGCGATTTCTTTTAATTTTTTGTTTCTAGTTTTCAAAAAGATTGCGAGGGTGACTCCCGCCATCGCCACGGGTGTTGCCAGACCAGCCATCATCACGACATCGTACCCTAGTGTGGCATAGTTGTTCAAAGCGATCGGCACAAAGCCCCAATGCAGGCCAAACATAATGAAGACTTGCCAAAATCCACCGATAACAACACCCGCGATAATCGGACTAAATTCGTAAGCAGCTGACAATGCTTGCCCTAGTAATAATCCTGCCCAAGTAGTAATCGGTCCAACGATTAGAAAGACTAATGGAACTGTGATGATCAAGGTCAGAAAAGAAACAAAGAAACTCCGCACTGCTCGTGGAATCAATAAAGAAAAGAAAGCTTCTAGTTTTGATGCCAAATAAGTAGCTGCAATAATTGGAATCACGCTTGAAGTATAGCTCATCAATATAACAGGGATTCCAAGAAAAGTAATATAGATTGGAGATTCTAAGACAGAACCTGCAAATAAGGTATACATCGCTTCGCTTCCGCCATTTGCTGCTACGATCGTCGGATAAACTAATGCTGCCCCGATCGCCATTCCGATAAAGGGTTTACCCCCAAATTTTTTCGAAGCAGTGTACCCTAGAAAGAGTGGGAAGAAATAAAACAATCCATCCCCTGTCGCATTTAAAATCAAATACGTCCCTGATGCTTTATCCAGCACTTCAAACGTTGTCAATAAAGCAAGTAACCCTTTGATCATCCCTGCTGCCATCAAGACATTGATGATCGGCGTAAAAATACCAGCGACAATATCGATAAATCGGTTTAAAATCCCTTTTGGTTCTTCCTCTTGTCCAGAAGTTTCTTCCGTATTCATATCGATCATGTCCGTAAATTCTTTATAAACTTCTGCTACGTGATTTCCGATAACTACTTGATACTGTCCCCCACTTTGGACGACGGTGACAACCCCCGGCAAATTTTTGATCGTTTGGGTCTGGGCTTTTGATTCATCTTTAAGTTTAAACCGAAGACGGGTAATACAATGCGTCAATCCAGCAATGTTTTCTTTTCCGCCGATATTCTTTAAAATTTGTTCATTCAATTCTTGGTATTGCATCTCATTCATTCCTTTCTCTACTATACAACCAATAAAAAAGGCAAGACCAAACAACACTACATTTCTTGTAGCCTTGTCAAGTCTTGCCTGCTTTACCAGTAACACCTTGAATTATTGATCGATCAATTTTTGTACATGAAGCGTTAAATACAATTGTTCATCGTCATATAATGTTTTATTTAAATATTCGCCAATCAAACGGGTGGTTTCATAGGCTTTAGGATATTTATCAATCACGTGGACTAACAGAGGATTCCCGACGCCTTCAACGATTTCCTTGTTTTCAATCCGTTTAAAAAAGAATCTCAAATGGGTGACGAAGCGATCGAAAGCTAAACTATTCTCATCAATGTGCACACGATTGTGAATACGAATAAGTGAAATAATGTCTTTGATTTTTTGTGTCAGCAATTCGATATCTTCCATCTTCTCTGAATCGTCATTGATTTGCGCATTAATAAAATGCATGGCGATATTACTGATCTCTGCCTCATTTAGGGAGAATTGCGTTTTGCTTTCAATCAATCGAACCGCATGCTCTCCTACTGCATACTCGTTGGGATAGAAACGCTTGATTTCCCAGGTCAAGCGATTGTTAATGCTGATCCCTTCTTCTTTCAAGCGAATCAAATTATAGATGTGATCCGTCAAAGAGATGTAAATGGAATCACTTAATTGGTAGGAAATGACTTGCTTGCCATAACGGATAATGTCATCCGCAAGAGACGCATATTGGATTGGAATGTTCTCTAGCAATTCCATCAAACGATCAGAGGATTTCTTATGAAGCACAAACACTTTTTCAATTTTTGATTCATCGGCGGTTTGTCCTGGTTTCATTTTGAAGCCAAGGCCGGTACCGATCCAGATAAAATCTTTGCCATCTTGTCCGACCAAAACTGCATTGTTGTTTAAGATTTTTTTGATCTTCAAGACGCTTCTCACCTCCTTAAAATGAAAAAAGGCGATACCTTAATACATGTGTAGGATCCATACACACGTAAAAAGGTATAGCCTGCATTATCAGTAACTACCCATTTGATTGCCTTTACTATACTATTTTTCTAGAAACGTTGCAAGCGTTTTATTGATTTTTCTTTTTTTGCTTCGTTTCAAATAGACACGGATCAGCCTTTCTCCAAACTGCTCACTGGTCCAGCAAACGGCTTTGCCCTTCGATTTTTTGGATCTCCGTAATGTCTTGCGTGACTTCTAGACAACCTAAATAGATGCCTGCTTCATTTTTTAATGCAAAATAGCGAATATAGATTTTACGGCCCCGCATATCGATCCAAAATTCAGCAGTCTCCCTTGTACCCGCTCGAAAATCATCCAAAATCTGTTGCACGAGATGCATGCTTTTCGGTGGATGGCAGTTGACGACTTCACGACCTAAAACCGAATTCGTTCGTGGAAAGACGCGCCTCTTGCCTTCTGAATAAAAGCGCACCCGCTCTTCATTATCTACAAAGGTCAAGTCCACTGGCAACGTTTGAAAAATTGCCACCAATTGCTCAAATTGCAGATTACCAGTAGGCAATGAAACGGTCGGCTGTTCAGCAATTTGCGGCGAATCTTCCGTTTCTGTGACTTGAAAGTCATTGAATCCTAAACCGGCTGCGATGCCAGCGGTTGTTTCTTGGGCTTGTTTGATCGCCGCTTGCCGTGCGGGTTCTGCCGCCTGTTCCTTTTCAAGGGCTTCTTGGCTCGGTTTCCAAGGAAGCGGTTCTGGGATAAAGGCAAAGCCGATGTCAAAACTGTCAGCCGCAATTTGTTCCCAATCTTTAAGACTGAAGACATCCAGCGTCATTGGCACCATGATTTCTTCTTCTTTGAAAATCATCTCTTCAATCTCGTTTTTGACTGCTTCCCATTGGACAGCGATTGGATTATAGGCAGCTTTTTCGGATGCCAAAAGCTCATTGAGCGCTTTGATCATAACCCGAATATCATCATCAACACCCCACATCACTTTTGGCGGTGCAGTGATGCCATACTTCTCCATGTAAGAAAAAATCAACGTTTCTTTTCGCGCATAGTGTTTGTCGATCTGCATTAAATCATTGCAGGAAGCTTGTAGACGCTTTTTAGGCGTCCAGTCACCGGTTTTGATTTTGGCTAAGAGGCTGTCGATCTCATCGGTCAACAGGGATTGCAGGACTTGGTTCTCCAATTTCAGGGTATGAACAGGATGGCCTGGTTGCCCATATTCTTCATTGGAGTGATGGATCTCGTTGATCGATCCTTTAAAAACAGCAGCATGAATATTGCACAAACGCTGAATCTCAGAAGGGTCCAACCCCGTTTGGATCAAAGCTTTTTCAGCAGCAGTGATCTCCGTCACATCCACACCATCAAATTCTTCGTTAAACAAGCGTTTAGCTTCTTCAAAGGAACCGCCTTGGTGAAGCAAACTCAGTATTTCGACGATCCGTTCTTGTCTTTGACTGTTGGTTTTCATTTCGTCGCTCCTTTCACAAGAAACCCTTGTTTTTCGAAAGCGAGACAAACCATTTCCAAGGGGATCTTCTTCATCTGAGCACCTTTGGGTATCGTCATATAACGTCCAGCAGTTTGCAGCATCCCTGGTTGATTGATCGCCGTAAACCCTAGTTGACTCATGATTTCTTGTATTTCAGGATATTGTGCCACAAGTTCATAGAGCGTTTTTGACAGATCGATTTCTTTCATAGTAAAGTCTTCCTTTCAGTGAGAATGATTCTCAATAAGATATCCTTAGTATAAATCATTTTGTTCAAAAATACACGAACTGCCGCAAACATTTATCAATCGATCATTTTTTTTAAGATTGTCGGTAACGGCACACCACTTTTTCCAACCAATCGATACTGGCAAAAAGCAGATAGCCCATCAAAGCAATCAGGAGGATACCCGAAAGCATTTGTGGGTAGTCCATTTTTGACCACGCACTTAAGATCAGATAGCCGACACCATACGTCGTGTTATAGTTTTCGGCAAAAAAGAGGGAAGCCAACGCGATCCCGATACTGACCCGCACACTGGCAAAAAGCGCGGGCATGAGCGCGGGCAAAATAACGAAGCGCAAGACATGGCGCCATTGATTGGTATAATTTTTCATGACCTGAAAATACGCTGGTGGGATCTTCGTGACTGCATCACGAATCGAGACGATCACTTGAATGACGATCACCGCAAAAATCAAGAGAATTTTTGAGAGATTGCCTAAGCCAAAGAAAATCATAAAGACGGGTAAAAACGCAACTTTCGGAATCGGATATAAAAAGTAAAGCAGTGGACCAAGCAGCCGATCCACTCTTTGGGATCGCCCAATCAAGATTCCTAACGGCACCCCGACTAGCAACGCCCCACTCAACGCCGCAAATACCCGCAACAAACTGGCACCTGCGTGGATCAGTGAGACTTCTCGCAGTGCCCAAAAACGTTCGGCCGTTTCTAAAGGATTAGGCAGTGAGCGATTGTTGGTCACCCAGCTTACGCCCCACCAAACCACGACAAACGAACAGAAGCCCCAAGCAAAAGATTTGATGGGTTTCATTGCCTCGCCTCCCTCATTTGTTCTTTCAACTGCAAGACGACTTCATAAAAAGCCAACGAGTCTCGTTCCATCTGGCTGCCGTAAAATGGATTACTGATCGGCGTAACGTCCTGATCTTTTAGCAACAAAATCGTCTGCCCCAAAAACACTGCCTCTTCTGGATCGTGGGTCACCACGATCAAGCTGTTTTGTCTGCGCTGCTGTTGGGCAGCGATCATGGCTTGGGCGTTTGCTTTGGTTTCTTGGTCCAGCGAAGCAGTCGGCTCATCCAATAATAAAACATCGGGCTGTGTGATCAGTCCCCGCCCCATGGCGGTCCGCTGTTTTTGACCGCCGCTAAGCTGATGCGGATAGCGGTCCTGCACCTGCGTCAATCCCAACTCAGCCAAACAGCTGGCGACCCGTTTTTTACGGCGCTCACTGGGCGTTTGATTGATAATCAGCGGCATTTCCAGTGCTTGGTAGACTGTTTGCCAAGGAAACAAATGCAATTCTTGGAAAACGACCTCGATGTTGTCAGGGGAACAGCCTTGGTAAGTGATCGTGCCCGATTGCGGTCGCTGCAGCCCTTTGATCAAGGATAAAAGCGTGCTTTTGCCAATGCCCGATTCTCCCAGCAGCACATAGGTCGCGCCTTGTTCAAAACAAAACGAAAGGTTTTTAAAAATGGTGGTATCTCCATAGGTAAAGGAAACGGAATCGAATAGAATACTCATCAGAGAATAAACTTCTTTCTTCAAATTATTTGTGTTGGTTTTCACATTTTATGCTATACTATTTTTTGCGTGATTGACAAGAAAGGATGGTTTATGATGTTTCAGACCCTCGTATTTCATGAAATACGTCCCGAAGCAGAACTTTATGATCAGGTTCGCCCGATCAAAGTCGCAGACGGTTATCAAGATGCCTTGCCTCTGCCCTTATTCAATAGCACTTCTCATTTTAAACAACAAATTGACTTTTTGAAAGCAGAAAATTACCATACGTTGACCCTTGCAGAAGTCAAAGATTTTTATTTCCAGCAGCAGCCGCTACCAGAAAAATCCGTGTTGCTGACCTTTGACGACTGCTATCAATCGATGAAAGAATATGCCTACCCACTGTTGAAAGAAGCTGGTTTCAAGGCAACAGCCTTTGTCGTGACTGGCTGGCTTTTTGATGCCCCTCAGCCTTACGAGCCAGAAGTTTCGCGGACATTGAGCAGCGCCGAATTAGCCGAAATGAGCGATGTCTTCGAATATGCCAACCATACCGATCATTTTCACGAACGCAAGGACCAGCAAGGGCGTTCAATGTGGGAAACACCAGCAGCCTTTGCGCAAGACTTACGAAGCTGCAATCAGCACGTGGCCATCAAGGATGTTTTTGCCTATCCCTTTGGCTTTTATGATCCGCAGACGATCGCTACCTTGGAAAAGGAAGGCTTCGTTCTAGCATTTACCACCAAACCAGGTATCAACACGGCACAAACCAAGCCAATGGAACTCCATCGGGCAGTCATCCCGTTCTCACTACCAATGGCTGCTTTTGAACAACGATTTAGAAACGAGGAAATGAACCAATGAAAAAAACGATTTTAGCAAGTATCCTAGCACTATTCGCTGTTGGCGCTGCCGCATGCGGTAACACTGGCGAAACAGCAAGTACCAGCAATTCCAGCACTAGCAGTACAGAAGCTGCGGTCACAGATCAAACATTGACGATCGGGGTGTTACCAGCAGAATCAGCGATTCCGATCATTCTAGCAAAAGAAGAAGGCTTTTTCGAAAAGCAAGGATTGACTGTGGAACTCAAATCCTTCACTTCCCCGAATGACCGCAATGTGGCGGTGCAGGCAGGCGAGCTGGATGGTACGATCAGCGATGTCATGACAGAAGCGACCTTTAAGCAAAACGGCATTGATATGACGATCACTTCTGATATTTTGGAAAACTTCAAGATTCTCGCTTCACCGAATTCAGGGATCACTGAGATGAAAGGGTTAGCGGATAAAAAAATCACCCTTGTACCGAATTTCATTTTAGAATACATCATGGACCAATTTGCACAGGAAAATGATTTTACCTATGACATCGTGGATATCGCTTCTTTTTCTGCCCGTTCCGAAGCATTGCTCAATGACCAAGTCGATGGCGCTGTTTATACGGAACCGCAAGCCAGCATGTTGGCTGCTCAAGGGGCGATTGTTTTAGGCAGCTCTAAAGATGCTGGCATCAAAGGCGGCACACTGCAATTTATGGACGAAGTTATCCAAAATCGCCCGCAAGACCTAAAAGCATTCTACACTGCTTACAACGAAGCCATCGATTACATGAATGCTCATTCAGCAAAAGACTATGCCGACATCTTGGCAGACTATCAATTTCCCGATGCTATGAGTACCTACTTAGACAGCCAGGAAGACTATCCGTATGCCCAGGCAGTGCCGCAAGAGCAATTCGACGCAATCATTGCTTGGACGAAAGACAAGGGTCAAATCGACCAAGCGTATTCTTACAACGAGTTGACCAATTTCGATTTTTTACCCGCTGACGAATAAGAAACAACAAAAAAGACGCATTTGCGTCTTTTTTTGTTGTTTCACTTCTTTTTGATACTCTTTTTTGCTCGTGGCAAGAAATTCAGGTATACTTTTGACAAATCAGCTGCCAGGAAAGGATTTGATGCAATGCCAACGATCGCGGTTTATGCCGACCAGAAAGAAGATACTTGGGAAGCACACTTGACTCACCAGTTAAAAATAAATGAAGAAAGGACCCAGGCTCATCAAACATTTCATAACGAACCTTCAACGATCGACGAATACTTCTTTACAGAAGATTCTGCCCCTTTTCATACGAATCAAGCCGTCAAGCAGCAATTAGCAAGCAATGGCCGCAGCTGTCTGCCACTCGTGTATGTCGACGATCAGCTATTTTGCCAAGGTCGCTTGCCAACGATCCGTGAATGGGAACAATTGACGAAATCTGGGATCACTGTGCAATTTGATGAGTAGCAGCCACTGTTTTCTTTGCCAGACAAAACAACGCACCACGTGCCAATCATAAGCGTTTAGTTCTCCCCCTTCGCGGCAACTGCGTCGGTAACGCCTTTTTCTTCTTCCGTTAAACTTCGTTCGCTGATTTTAAAGAATGGATAGTAGATCGCCACACTAATCAGTAAGGAAGCGATACTCCAAAGAACAGCAGGGATATTGCCGCCGGTTGCAAGGTAAGTATTGATAAAGGGCGGTGTGGTCCACGGTGGATTGAACATGATTCGCCCAATAACATTGGTGACCGACAAGAAATACGTTCCGACACATAATACAAGGGGTGTCAGGATGAAAGGAATCATCATAATAGGGTTCATCACGATCGGAAACCCAAAAATGATTGGCTCATTGATACAAAAAATAGCAGAGGGCAAAGCCATCTTCCCTAGGGAACGATAGGCTTTTTTCTTTGAAACTAACATGTTGATGATCAGCCCCAGTGTTGAACCAGTGCCTCCATAGCACAAAAACATGATATAAAACCCGCCTGCAAAAATGTTCGGTAACGGTTCGCCTGCAGTGTAGGCTTCGGTATTGGCTGCTAATAAAGCTAGAAAAATCGGATCGCCGATACTCCCCATCACATTGCTGCCATGAATCCCTAAACACCAAAGCAACAAAATCAAAAAGGTATACAACAGCATCCCAGGCAATGTGTTTAGACCAACTGCCAGCGGTGAAAAGATGGCTTGCACGAATTGATTGACATTAAATTCCAACAAGACCCGAATCACCCAGGCACTAGTGATGATGGCAGCTCCGGGAAGCAAGACCGAAAAACTCTTGGCAACTGCGGGCGGCACTTCTGCTGGCATCCGAATCACTAAGCGGTGCTTGAGAAAAAAGCGATGGATCACTACTGTCGCAATCGCTGTGACGATTCCTGTAAACAGACCAGACGCCCCCAAAGAAGCTGGATCGATCGTCCATTCTTCCCCCGCCTGCAGCAGCAAAAACGCGCAGACTGCCAACACGACAGAACCGATCCGATCGATCTCATACGAAGCCGCCAAATAGTAGGCGATCCCGATACAAGCGGCCAGTCCCAAAATTCCAAATGTAAAATTGCTGGCGGCGCCTAGTTTGACGCCAAATTCCCCGACAAACTCGGTCCAGCCAGGAAAAGGCAGATTGGCTAAAATCAAAAAGAGACTGCCGATTATCGTCAGCGGCATCGTGACGGCGACTCCGTTGCGCACGGCAACTAAAAACCGATTTTCACTGATCCTAACCAATCTTGGTGCAAAATTTTCCTGAAACCCTTCAATCAACCGATTCATCCTGTCTCCTCCTACTAAATATCTCGCTTTTTTAATAAGAGTAGCATAAAAAACGCTTTCTGCATTTTTAGAACACTCGACGCCTTCCCAATTCCAAGAATACTACTGGCTAACTGTTTCTTTGCCAAATGGGTAAAGCCGCTGCCAAATCACGTTCCTTCGACCAAGCAATGGCACCTGACAGCAAAAAGAAACTAATGACCGTCCCTTCCCTCACCGCTAGCGGTAAGCCCAAACTGATCGCTAGCAAGAGTGCCCCCGAAATACAGACTGCATCAACGCCATAACGGTACTGCTTAAATGTCCAACGACTGCGTTGCGCCAGCAAATGACACCAGTGCTCGATTGGAAATTTCAAGACCTGCAACCGTAGGACTTGTCCCGTTGCCGTTCCAGAAATCAAGATCCCACCGATCAAAGCAGCTAGTTGGCTCCAATAATTCGTCAAGTGCAGCGATGCCAAGAAGTAGTAAACAAAGCCATTGATCAAATAGCCGAAAGCCAGCAAAGCGAAAAACATAATCAAGTACTCACTGCCTTTTTGTTTGAGGGACGTCTGCCGCCGATCCAATAGCCAACAGGCAGCTAGAAAGCCAAAGTTGATGGCTGTTGTGATGGTGCCGACTTTGATTCCTGACATCGTTGCCAGCGTGACATTCAAGGCATTAAAACTACTGACTCCAACGCCTGCTTTAATGGTCAAGCTGATCCCGAATGCACTCAGCCCATAAAAAATCCCTGATCCTATCCATTGCTTTTTATTCATTTTTTCTCCCACACTTTCGTTTTTGCTTTTCTAAGTATGTGCTATACTGACTAAAAACAAATAGGAGATTTCTCCTAGTTCGGAGGGAAAAAGTGAAAAAAACCGCTTATGCCTTGGCAATAAAGCAGGTACCAATCAAAGAAAGCTGCCCCTTGCCGATTCCTGAGGAGATTTTACAACAAAGTGCCCTCTGGACCTTTGATCATCGAGAAGCGATCCAAAAAGAAACGGTGCCGATGTCGATCTTTTTCGTCCTATTGACTGGCAAAGCCAAGATCATTCAAACGCAAGAAAACGGCAAACGTGCCTTGCTGCAGTTTCTCCATCCTGGTGATTGCATTGGCGATCTCACGTTGATTGGCGCCGAAACAGTACCGAAAACCGTGGTTGCGATCGGTGATACAACATGTCTGGGCATTCCTATGAAAGCAGCAGCTCACGGGCTCATGCAAGACCTGGCTTTCGTACAAACACTAGGCAAAACTATCGGTGAAAAATTGCTGCTGCGTATGGATCATTTTTCCGTCAATCAAACCTATCCCTTAGCTTGGCGCCTTGCCCATCTACTGTTGGAAGCTTCGATCGATGATCTTTTTCAAGAAAAATTAACGGAGACCGCAGAATACTTAGGCGTGAGCTATCGCCATTTGACGTATACCTTAAAAGATTTCAAAACGCAAAAACTAGTCACAAAAACTGCAGACGGTTATCGGATCGATGCGCCTGCGCTGCAGACCTTTATCCAAAACCAACAAAAGCAGTAACAAGCAAATAACGACAGCAAAATAGTTGGTATGATACACCCCCTAAAAGCCAGAGAAAAAGCTGACTTTTGGGGCGTAACAAGAAAAACCAACTGTTTGCTGTCGTTTTCGGATCGTTGCTTTATTTTCTCGCCAATGCCCAAGCATTGACACAAACCGTGCCGGTTCCGCTGAGAGCGATCGCCTCGGTCCGTTTGGGATACACGCGAGAGGTCAAACAATATTGCCCGCCATTTAGGAAGATCTCAATGGAAGACGTATCGACGAAAATCTGTAGCTGCATCAGTTCATCGACCTTGACACTACGCTGTTTACGACCATAGCCAGAAACGCCATGATGAATCGTAAAGACGCCAGCTTCATAAGCCAAAGTCGTATCTTGCAAAAGCCCAAGCTGGAAATGCTGCAAGGGTGCTTCCGCCGTAACTTGCAACTCATATGCCAATTCATCGAAAGACAAGTGCTGCGGTTTCTCTGAAAGCACAATTTTTTGGCTGACTTGCTTGTCTCGCAATTTTTGGAATTCTGGCAAAGGTTCTTGATACAACTGGTCATTTTTGACCGAAAGCTGTCTTGGCAGCGTTGCGGCATGCTGCCAGCCGCGAGGGATCGTAGGATTGCTGTATTCAGGACTGGTATCCCCTAGCCCCATCCAGCCCCACAAGATCCTACGTTTCTGCTCATCTTCAAAGGTTTGCGGGGCATAGAAGTCAAACCCATAATCAAGTTCACGAAACGCAGAAGTTTCTTTAAACGTCAGGGTTTCCCAATCCACCTCACCGATCAGATACCCTGATTGATGAATATTTTGGTAGGCATGTTCTTTGGCTGCCAAGCCTTGCGGTGAGAAGACCAACACATCTTTGCCATCTAAATGGAAGTAGTCTGGGCATTCCCACATGTAGCCTAGAGCATAGTCCTCACCGAAAAAGATTCCTCGATAGGTCCATTCATTTAAATCCGTCGATTCATAAATCAAAATTTTGCCTTCGTTTTCCAACGTACGCGCGCCTAGCAGCATATAGTAGGTGTCTTCGTGGGCAAAAACCTTTGGGTCACGAATATGATCGGTAAATCCTTCAGGGTAGTCCTCATGAGGAATCACGACTTCTTGCTTTTCGACGGTATAGCCGTCTTTGCTGATTACATGGACCGTGTTTTGTTCTCGTCCACTAAAGGTATAGTCATGATCACCAGGATGTTTGACATTCCCAGTATAGAAGAAATGGATCGCGTCATTCTCGATAAAGGCAGAGCCCGAGTAGACCCCGTCTTTGTCATAGTCGTGTTCGGGAGAAAGAAACAGCGCTTCTTCTTGAAACGTGACATAATCCGTCGACGTTTTGTGTCCCCAGTGAGGTGGTTCCCCGCCATGGGGCGTTTGCGGTACATATTGATGGTAAAAATGAACCACGCCTTTGAATTGGCAAAGACCATTCGGGTCGTTCATCCATCCTGTTTCTGGCATCAAATGATAGTTCAAGCGCCACGCATCAGCACTGATTTTTTCTGCTAATTCGCTTTGGGTTTGGGCAAGCTGTGCCCAGTATTCCTTCGTTAACAATGTGGTACCTCTTTTCTCTTGCCGATGAACAGCAAGGGATTATTTATTGATTCAACTCTTTGGCTAGCGGTTTGCGCTGCAATTGGACACCAGCAAAACCGACACCAAAAGCAATCAAAATCACGACAACGTATTTCAGCATGGCTCCGAAATCTCCAGTATACAACAACAGACCTGGAATAAAAGTGATGCCCATCCCAGTAGCAGCTAATTGGAAGACATACGTCGCAAACCCGCCGACTGCGCCCCCCAGCATGCCTGCGCCAAAAATCCGCATCGAGCGTAAGTTGACCCCAAATAGTAAAGGTTCAGTGATCCCAAATAAGGTTGGAACCGCCGCACTGATGGCATTTGAGCGTTTGACTTTGTTTTTATAAATAAATGCCGCAGCAATCGCAGCCCCAAATTGTCCCGCCATACTTGCTGTACCTAAGACTTGTAGGACGTTTTCGCCTGTCGTATTCAATAACCCTAACTCAATAATACTTAACGAATGGTGCAATCCAGTGATTACGATCACTTGCTGAACCCCTCCGTAAATGATATAACCGATGCCCAATGGTGCTTGCACCAAGTAAACGATACTGTTGATGACTGCTCTTTCAGCTACTTGCAAGATTGGTCCTAACGCAAACAAAATCAAACCTAAAGTAATGACAATCGTTAAGAATGGTGTCACGATCAAGTCCATCATTTGCGGAACAAATTTACGGAACCATTTTTCTAGCTTAGAAACTAAGATCCCGACAATAATTGCTGGAAAAATCGACCCTTGATACCCAGAGATCGATAAACCGAATAAGTGCAATGGCTCTGCATCTCCGCTGGCGACTGCCCAAGCGTTCGGCAATTGCGGTGCCACCATCATCAATCCTACCACGATCCCGATGATCGGATTACCGCCGAATTTTTTCGTCGCACTATAGGCGATCAAAACAGGTAAAAAGGCAAACGCTGTATCCGTTAACATTTCAAACATAGCTAACCAGTCAGCACTATAAGTGACCCCCAACTCAGTCAATAATCCCCGAATCCCCATCAAAAGCCCCGTCGTTACCAAAGCTGGAATCAATGGCACCAAGACATCTGACAACGTGCGGACAACTTTTTGGACGGGTGACAGATTCGAATACACATCATCTTTGAAGCCAGCTTTATCAGCGGAGGCGTCATTGCCCATTTCTGCTGCGAAGGCTTGATAAACTTCATTGACTTTTCCTGTTCCAAAAATGAACTGATGCTGTCCCGTGTTGAAAAAATAGCCCTTGCTGCCCTCAACTGCTTCCGCTTTGTCTTTATCTACTAACTGATCGTCTTTCAAAATCAAGCGCAAACGTGTGGCACAGTGTTCAAAGTTTTTGACATTTTCTTTGCCGCCAACAGCTTCTAACACTTGGTCGATCGTTTTTTGTTCCTTCATTTTTCCCACTCCTTTGATCGTCGGTCCATTTGTGGAACCGGTTCTACATTTGTAGATTAACAGAAACCGTTTGCAATTACAAGCAAAGAAAATAAAAAAACAGAACGCCGCAACTGGACGTCCTGTTTTCTCTAAAAATGTTTGCTTTATTTCTCCTGCTTGTCAAGCTTGGCAGTCGACTGTTTGACCACTAATCGATTCGGTAATTCGATCACCTCAGGAACCTCTTCCCCTTGCGTCAGTTTTTGGATCGTTAAGACGGCATCGATGCCTAATTGGACATAGGGATATTGGGTCGTTGTGATGGTCGGATAGACATAATCTGTCGAATCATAGCCACCAAATCCGTTCAAGGAAAAGTCTTGCGGCACTTGATACCCTAGTTCATGGGCGGCTTTCAATACAGCAACAGCAATATTGTCGGTAGCACAGGCGATGTACGTTGCCGATTGATCTTTCAAGAACATAAGGGCTTTTTGGTACGTTTCTCTTCTTGAAAAGGACGTTTCGATAAAGTCGACTTTGACGTTGGGCGTTTGTGCCAAGACATCAAGAAATCCTTTTTTCCGCAAGACACCTACCGCATAATCATTTTCGCTGACACCAACAAATAAATAACGTCGGTGGCCAGCGCTGACTGCATATTCTGCCATGGTTTTGCCAGCTTGATAATCTTCATGGACGATGGAATGAATGCCAGCTAACTGTTGACCTAATAATAAAACAGGCATAGGAACCTCTGCCAGCACCGCTTGCAGCTGCGGCGTGATTTTGCGCGCAAACAGGATCATCCCTGCTACTTTTTGTTTGACCAGCATTTCGATATTTTCTAATTCCCGTTCATCGCTTTGATCAGAGTTGGTGATCAGCATTTGATAGCCGTTTTCCCGTGCCGTCGTATCGATCCCTTTCAACACATCATTTGTCGACGGTGAATTCAGTCGAGGAATGATCACGCCCAGCAATTTCGTGTCTTGGGCTTTCAGCGAGCGAGCAAATGTATTGGGGCGATAGCCAGTTTCAGCAATGATCTGATCAATTTTTTTGCGCTTTTCTTCACTGATATAGCCATTGTTCAGATAGCGGGAAACCGTACTTTTCGCTACTCCCGCCTTTTCAGCAATGTCCTTGATCGTTGTCATGATTTCCCACCTTTGCGTTTTCTTTTATTATAACAATAACAGAAAGAAAAGCGCAGGTTTTGCGTGAAAATTGTTGGGTTGGGCGGTTTTGGAATGAAGTTTCACTTTTTCGTTGCTTTAATACCCTGGTCCTTGGTATGCCATAAATGATCCATCTAAAAAACTTCGTAATTCTGCTTAAAATCTAACATCTATTTTTCTGAGATGTTCATCCATCTTTTCAAACAATATTTCATTGCGGTTTCTTATCTATCTTATGTAAAGTGCGTTTTGAACTTTTGATGTGTTCAAAATACATTAAATCTCACTGTTGTCTTCTCCTTCCATAGTATTGCAAGGGTTACTATCTCTAAGAGGTGATACTATGCTTATTACTAAATCAAGTCTACAAGGCAATTCCATCGCCGTTACGCTTCCTTCTGATAACGGAAAAAATCCTCCTGAAAACCAAGAATATATTGTTGTCTACGCAGAGGATGGGACGATCATTCTTGTTCCTAAAATTGAAGATCCTTTTAATGGTGGAGTGGAATCAGAGTTTTATGAAAAAGATGCGTGGGAAGACCTTTCATCTGAAGGGAAAATGATTTTTTAGTAACTAATGTTCAAACATACATTTCCAAAAAGCGACTATCGCTTGGATCGACTTTGCCCCTTCGGCTGGAAAGGAAATTCAATAAAAGACGTCCTGGCTTAGATATTTAACCGATACTCAATTCTGAACATTTTTATAGCAAGCAACATATAAGAAAAAAACCAGCTAAGCTGCGCTTAACTGGTTTTTTCATTAGTAGAAATCGTACTTTAACTTTACTTTAAATCACCTCTACCCACGGTCCATCTTAACCCCGATGCTTTTTCGATAAGTTGCTATTTTTCAGCAGACATTAAAAACTATTGAGTACTTCGTTTGCATACTAAGATCGTACCCACACAATTCTTTAAAATAATTTTGATAATCACTTTCAATAATTCTTATAATGTCGGCTTCTGAAAAATCCTCATACTTTGATAAATCAGCTAATAGACTCAGTTTCGCATCAATCCCAAGAATTTTAGGAAAAACCTTCCAAAACGTTTCTTTCGAAATTTCATCTATCAATTGATTTAACCGTTCCAGTTGTTTTTCTAAGTAGTCTTCCAGCATGTCTTTCTCTCTTGGCAGAGATCTAATCTCTTCTAGAAAATATTCGTTATATTCTTTTTTCGTCGAAAACATCAATTCAATTGAACTCCTTTCCACTTTTTACTGATTATTACCATCTACTATAAAAGTAAACCGTGATCCTCTTCATTTAGTGAATGATTTTTCTGAAGTTTTTTTAGATTTGAGAAAGCAGCAAAACCTCCACGGGCTTTGCTGCTTTCTTTTTATATTGACTATTCTAAAAACTAATTATCTTGTTTTTTCTTCTTATCAAAGATAATGAAAATGGCAAATAACAGTAGCAGCGATCCAACAATGATCATGATTCGTTGTCCAACCATCGCTTCCCCAGTATTGGGAAGTTTTGGATCGTTAGAATCTTCCTTCTCATTTTCTGGATTCTCTTTTTCAGGTGTATTTTGCCCACCGTTATTTTCTTCTTTATGATAGACATAAATCACTTCTTGCACGTCATTCGTAAACGTTCCAGATGCGTTATCTGGTATTTCCTTCACGGTCCAACCAGAAATTTCTTTTGGCTTACTCTCGTATGGCAGACCGACTTTTCCACTTAGAATCGTTAGTTCCGACAGTTGATTTCCTTCGGTGTCTTCATATTTGACTATTACAGGTGCCGCATCTGAACGGTCATAGATATAGATTACTTCTTGCGCTTCTTCAGTAAACGTTCCAGACACATTGCTTGGCATTTCTGGCACATACCAGCCTAGAATTTCTTTCGGTTTGCTTTCATATGGCAGACCAACTTTTCCGCTTAGAATCGTTGGTTCCGAAAGTTGGTTTCCTTCGCCATCTTCATACTTGACTGTTACGGGGGCTGCATCTGAACGGTCATAGATATAGATTACTTCTTGCGCTTCTTTTCCGAAAATTCCATGAGCATTGCTTGGCATTTCTGGCACATACCAACCTGGAATTTCTTTTGGTTCGCTTTCGTATGGTAAGCCAACTTTTCCGCTTAGAATCGTTGGTTCCGAAAGTTGGTTTCCTTCGCCATCTTCATACTTGACCGTCACTGGTGCCGCATCGGAGCGATCGTAAACATAGAGCACTTCCTGTGGCTCTTCGTTAAAAATTCCATGAGCATTGCTTGGTGTCTCTGGCACATACCACCCTGGAATTTCTTTTGGTTCGCTCTCGTATGGCAACCCAACTTTTCCGCTTAATATCGTTGGTTCCGAAAGTTGATTTCCTTCGGCATCCTCATACTTGACGGTTACAGGTGCTGCATCCGATCGATCGTAAACATAGAGCACTTCCTGTGGGTCTTCGCTAAAAATTCCATGAGCATTGCTTGGTGTCTCTGGCACATACCACCCCGGAATTTCTTTTGGTTCGCTTTCGTATGGCAACCCAACTTTTCCGCTTAATATCGTTGGCTCCGAGAGCTGATTCCCTTCGGTATCCTCATACTTAACTGTTACAGGTGCCGCATTCGAGCGGTCGTAAACATAGATCACTTCCTGTGGATCTTCGCTAAAAATTCCACGAGCATTGCTTGGCATTTCTAGCACATACCAGCCTAGAATTTCTTTCGGTTTGCTTTCATATGGCAGACCAACTTTTCCGCTTAGAATCGTTGGTTCCGAAAGCTGATTCCCTTCGGTATCCTCATACTTAACTGTTACAGGTGCCGCATTCGAGCGGTCGTAAACATAGATCACTTCCTGTGGATCTTCGCTAAAAATTCCACGGGCATTGCTTGGCATTTCTGGCACATACCACCCTGGAACTTCTTTTGGTTCGCTTTCGTATGGTAAGCCAACTTTCCCACTTAATATCGTTGGCTCCGAGAGCTGATTCCCTTCGATATCCTCATACTTGACTGTTACAGGTGCCGCATCCGAACGGTCATAGACATAGACCACTTCTTGCGCTTCTTTTCCGAAAATTCCACGGGCATTGCTTGGTGTTTCTGGTACATACCACCCTGGAATTTCTTTCGGTTCGCTCTCGTATGGCAGACCGACTTTTCCACTTAAGATCGTTGGTTCCGACAGTTGATTCCCTTCGGTGTCTTCATATTTGACTGTTACAGGTGCCGCATCTGAACGGTCATAGATATAGATTACTTTTTGCGCTTCTTCAGTAAACGTTCCATGAGCATTGCTTGGCGTTTCTGGAACATACCACCCTGGAATTTCTTTTGGTTCGCTTTCGTATGGCAACCCAACTTTTCCGCTTAAAATCGTTGGTTCTGACAATTGATTTCCTTCGCCATCTTCATATTTGACGGTTATAGGTGCTGCATCGGAGCGGTCATAGACATAGACCACTTCTTGCGCTTCTTTTCCGAAAATTCCATGAGCATTGCTTGGTGTTTCTGGCACATACCAACCTGGAATTTCTTTTGGTTCGCTTTCGTATGGTAAGCCAACTTTTCCGCTTAAAATCGTAGGTTCCGAAAGTTGGTTTCCTTCGCCATCTTCATACTTGACTGTCACTGGTGCCGCATCGGAGTGATCGTAAACATAGAGCACTTCCTGTGACTCTTCGCTAAAAAATCCATGAGCATTAGTCGGTGTTTCTGGCACATACCAACCTGGAATTTCTTTTGGTTCGCTTTCGTATGGTAAGCCAACTTTTCCGCTTAGAATCGTTGGTTCCGAAAGTTGGTTTCCTTCGCCATCTTCATACTTGACCGTCACTGGTGCCGCATCGGAGCGATCGTAAACATAGAGCACTTCCTGTGGGTCTTCGCTAAAAATTCCATGAGCATTGCTTGGTGTCTCTGGCACATACCACCCCGGAATTTCTTTTGGTTCGCTCTCGTATGGCAACCCAACTTTCCCTCTTAATATCGTTGGCTCCGAAAGTTGGTTTCCTTCAGTATCCTCATACTTGACTGTCACTGGTGCCGCATCTTTATGTTCTATTTTTTCCCAAATATAGGTTCCTGGAATGGTTCCGTCATATAAGTCCATAAAATCAAACGAGGATTCATAAACCATTGGTACACTTGGCTCATTCCCATAAGCATCTTCTTTTTGTATCCACCTGCCAGTATATCCGTTCTCAATAAGAATCTCTGGTAAACGAGTAGACGTAGAAAAGATCGAATGCTCGCCTACTACTAGTTCGTTCAATTGTTTCGCGTCTAAAAACATCTGAGCCATACTTTCCACTATCGATGTGTCGAAATTTGATACATCAAGCTTTTCTATGGCTGATTCGCGAAACATCCACCACATATTGGTTACTTTCGCGGTATTCCAATTTGACAGATCTAAGTTTTTCAATGCTCTTGTATACTGGAACATTTCTCTAATATCAGTGACATTTTCAGTATTCCAGTTGGATACATCGAGAGAAGTTAAAGAATGAGTGGAGGCAAACATGTTTCTCATATCAGTTACGCTAGATGTATCCCAATTGCTAACACTAAATTCAGTTGGTACCCGTACTCCGCTGAACATATACGCCATATTTGTTACTTTGTTTGTTTTCCAATTGCTTGTATCAAGTGATGTCAATCTTGAAGCATTTCTAAACATGCTTAACATGCTCGTCACATTCTCTGTATTCCAATTAGATACGTCCAGAACTTCTAAATGAGGTAAGTTCTCAAACATCCAATTCATATTTGTTACATTAGATACATTCCAGTTTGAAACATCTAATTGACTCAGTGAACTATTTCCTCTATTGAATCCTCCAGCAAACATGCCATCCATCCGTTCTACTTTAGAGACATTCCAGTTGGATACATCCAAAGAGGTCAAATTCTTCTTTCCCCCAAACATATACCTCATATCTGTTACATTTCCTGTCTTCCATTTAGATACATCCAAAACAGTTAACGGTGTTACTGGGCTAGCAGAATTATCTAATTCTCTGAACATTTCTGCCATGTTTGTAACATTTGAAGTGTCCCAGTTCGAAACGTCCACTTTTTTTAATTTTGGTAATCTAGCAAACATGCTTGCCATTGTCGTCACTTGGGAAGTATTAAAATTATTCCCATTTTCTATAATCATAAGCTCACTTAAATCACTGAATAAAACCGCAGAATTTACTGGCAACAATACTGGTGCCTTAACAACGATTTGTGTCACAGACGTGTAGGTTTTCCAAGGCGCAGTTGCAACGGTACCCGCATTTCCTTCTTCTAACACAATTGTTTTCGTTTCTTCATCCCATGTCCACGGAACGGTTCCCCACGTTCCTCTGACTAATGAATCTGATCGCTCATAAACATAAATGACTTCCTGTTCTTCTTCTGTAAATCTACCTGATGCATTAACTGGTGTTTCTATAACAGACCAACCGGGAATTTCTTTCGGTTCACTTGTGTAACGTTCTCCCACCTCCCCATTTAATATGTCTGGTTCGGATAATTCATTTCCTTCAGTATCTTCATACCGTATAGTCACTGGTGCTGAGATTAACCTTTCCCAAATATATGTTCCTGGGTTACTGCCATCATACTGATTCATAAACTCATCAGATGAAGCATAAATTACTGGAGTTGAACCGTTATCCCCCTCATCATTAATATGCTCTATCCATCTTCCAGAGTAGGGTAGACCTGCGTTGATTCTTGGCAATCTTACGTTTGAAGCAAAAATTGATTTCTCACCTAAGGTCAGCTCACGTAGAGATTGAGTTGATTCAAACATATTATTTGTATTTGTAACATTCGTTACATCCCAGCTCGAAAGATCAAGACTCGTTAACGCTCTAGCCGAACTAAACATCCTCAACATCGATGTGACATTCGACACGTCCCAGTTTGACACATCAATCGTGGTTAATGAAGTCGCTACTCCAAACATATCCGACATGTTTGTTACACTCGAAACATCCCAACGCGAAAGATCCAAGCTTGTGAGAGAGTTAACCGCATTAAACATCAAGCCCATATCAGTTACACTGGAAACATCCCAGTTTGAAAGGTCTAAGTCGGATAGGGATCTGGCTAGACCAAACATGCTACGCATATTCGTCACGCTTGATACGTCCCAACTTGCAACATCCAAACTCGTTAAAGACTCTGCTGAATTAAACATTCCTCCCATATTTTGTACATTTGATACATCCCAATTTGACACATCTAAGCTTGCTAAAGATCTGGTTTGTCCAAACATTCCATTCATGTCCGTCACATTCGATACATTCCAATTTGATACATCAATATTATTTAGTGTAGTAACGCCATGAAACATGCGATCCATGTTTGTCACATTTGACACATCGATATTTCCTGCATGCTCAATCGTCAGCAAATCTGTTAGACGTTCTGCTGCTTGCGCTTGCGGTGATCCAAACAACCATGAAACGTCTTCTGGAAAAATAACCTTGCCATTAACAGAAATTTGAACAACATTCGTGTAGGTTTTCCAAGGTGCTGTGGCTGACGTGCCGGCTGCCCCTTCTTCTAACACAATTGTTTTCGTTTCTTCATCCCACGTCCACGGAACAGTTCCCCATACGCCTTCCACATTTTCATCTGACTCTTCATTACTGTCTTCCTTACTACTGTCTTCTGCACTACTAGCTACTGATTCTTCATGACTGTCTTCTGTACTACTATCTAATGTAGCTTCACTGGAGCTTTCCTCAAAAGAGCTTTCAGATGAATCTGCCTCTATACCACTGTCTGTTTCGGTATGTTCCCCAGATCCATTGGTACTTATGTTTTCTTCAGTTGCTGTCGACGGTTGATCGTCTTCTATCAATTGCCTTTCTTCATAACGATCTGCATTTCCATCCGCCAATTCACTTAGAAACCCTTCAGCAACTGAAACATCCGTCATTTTCAAATTATTTTCTAAGCTGTCGTTTTGAGAGACATCCTTTACTGTATTAGCAAATACAGTGAGCGGCTGTCCTAGAGTCATTGCAATGACCAACATTATGTAACCTACCTTGCGTATCACTTCCCTAACACTCCTTTTCTTTTTAACGTAAACTTCTTGAAACATGAAAAATAATTATTCATGCAAGCACTGCTGAATTGGTAGAATAATCTATCACGAGCTTGGAAGTTCTAAACAAAAGTATATAAGGATGTTTTTTAATAAAAAAATCATGTTTTTCACCCTAGGGGGAAATTAAGTATAAAAAAACCTATGCAAAAGGCTTTCTTTCCTTCTGAATAGGTAAAAAATAGGTTTATTATTTTCATTATTTTATAAGTTCGAACATTTTTGGTTCGATCGTTTTGAATAAGAGTTCCCAATCTTGTTTATCTGGAACTGTTTTCAATAATAGGCAGTTGGTGCTCACCTTATACTCTGACAAGTATTCACTGTAGTTTGTCACAATTAAATCAATATCTTCTTGGTTTAAGAATTCTTCCGTCAAAGCTGGAATCGTAATAAAAAAGATTTGATGGCGATCACCAAAGTATTGATATACTCGCGATCTTATCAATTGACAGACATACAGATCGCCTTCTAATAAAAAAACAATTCTCTTGCTTTTGTACAAATACTGTTCTTTCAATCTTTCTCCCAGCAAAGTTAAGCTCGTCGTAATATCTTCCAAAAAATCGTCTGTTATTCCTGATTCAGCGAAAAAGGAGCGCAGAAAGTGATGATTGTCGATATATGATTCTTTGCATTCATGTTTTGTTTTCTCTGTGATTTCTGACATTATTCTATTTTGAACTGGTGAAATTAGATGATTCACGTACCTAGAAAGGAAGAACGCACGATAGATCCATAAAATTTCTGTTGTATACAACTCAGGCGAGCAATTCTTGAGATAGTTTTCAGTTAAATGAGCAAAAGAATCAATGCCCTGCAATTGCTTACAGAATACCTTATCTTGGTCTATTTGATCAAAAGGCCGCTTGGCAATCGTTACTAAAAATAGCCAACAGAGCTCATCCGCACATAATTCCACTTGATAGATCTTTTGAATTCTTTGCTGAATCAAGAATAAATTAAGAAAATCCTTGTTATTCTTAACACTCTTGTAAAGATTTGTTGGTACATTGATCCTCTTTCCCTGGCGTACTCGCTCGATAGCAATATATAAATTATAGTAAAATTCATTTGGAGAAGTACCTGTACCAATCGTGATTCCCTTGATTTTAGATAAAAAAGTTTGATAGATCAATTCATGAATCTCTTTTGGAGGAACCAACGTATGAGGGGTCATTTCCCCTTCATAGTAAAAATCTTTGAAAAACTTTCGGATGTTTGCTTCATCGCCTTTTAAATCAATTGGAGTGAGTGATAGTTTTAATCCGTATTCTTTAAGAACCGGCTCAATTTGTCTCAAATAGCGTCGAAATGACGTTTCTGATATGTGAAATCGGTCAATTAATTCCGCTACGTCCTCTAACTCTCCATAGAAAACGTTTCCCAACAATTCAAACAAAATTTCATTTTGCAATAGTTTTTCTTTTTGTTCAATAAATCGAAGGGCGTTCTTTTTTTCGAAAAGGTACCCATTGTTCGTTGAAACAATTTGCGCACTATCAGAAAAATACTCCTTTAGCTTATTTATATCAGTTAAAATCGTCCGTTCTGAAACCTCATTTAATTTAGCTAATTGACCCTTAGTCGCTTTTTGTGTCCGCTCAAAAAGATTCAATATACGAAACCAGCGAATAGTTGTTGGATCAACAATAAACTTTAACTGCAGATCTTTCATCCTAACACCTCCCAACTTTATAGAAAATCATACCATGTATTTTTAATCCATAATCATTTTTTCATTCCTTTTCTAACTTACTACATTTTCTCAATGATGTGAACGTCACTTGTAAATGAATATTTTTTGCTATTGATCAAAGACTCTAGTCAAAAAATCGCGAAACGATTACTGCTGAAAAGAAGGCGTTATTTATCTAATCTAAACAAAAAACAAGTGAAGTAAGAAAACCTATACAAAATCAGCTACGCCAATCCTTTTCCTTTGGTAAGTACCATCATTTGATTGAAGAAAATTATAAGTTAGAATCAGTGATTCGTTTTTTAAACCAGAATAAAATCCCATGAATGTTAGGTAAAAAATAGAATGCCTTAACCGCTCCTCGTATTTGTAAGAAGTGAAAAAACCTACTATTCATCATCCATCGCTTTAATAAACACTGCTCTACTTTTTTTGTTTGTATTTATCAACTCTTATTCTCAATACAAAAAAAACAGCTAAGCCACAAGCTTAACTGTTCTTTCTTTTTATAATTGATAAAGTTCTTAATCACAAAACGTCTCTATCACACATTCAAAATCCACATAAACCCAAGAAAGACAAAGAACAAGCCGTACATGATTGGTGAGACTTCTTTGCCGCGTTTGGCTGCTAACATGGTGATTGGGTAAAAGATGAAGCCTAAGGCGATCCCATCGGAGATGCTGTAGGTCAACGGCATGCCTAGTAGAATCAAGAAGGCTGGGATTGCGATTTCCATTTCGTGCCATTTGATTTCTCGCAGCGATTGTGCCATCAGCACGCCCACGACGATCAGTGCTGGTGCCGTCACTTGGGAAGTAACAACGGATAGTAATGGTGAAAAGAACAAGCCGAACAAGAAGAAAATTCCAGTCGTCACGGCAGTCAAGCCAGAACGACCGCCCACGGCGATCCCAGCGGAGGATTCCACATATGCGCCTACTGGTGAGGTCCCTAATAAAGAACCAGCGAGCATGGCGGTGGAGTCAGAAGCAAGTGCTTTGCCGACCCGCGGCATTTTGTTGTCTTTCATGAAGCCCGCTTGATTGGCAAGTCCTACCAAGGTGCCTGCAGTATCAAAGAAAGTGACGAGTAAGAAAGTCAGTACTACGACCCACATTTGCAGGGAGTTGATGTCTCCTACATGGTTTAGCGCCACTAAGAATGTGGAAGAAATACTCGGTGCAGCAGAAACGATATTGGATGGTGCTTGGATCAAGCCAGTCAGAAGACCTAAAACAGTTGTTGCGGCCATCCCGATAAAAATTCCACCAGGAACTCTGCGAACCATCAAGACGGCAGTGATCACTAAACCAAAAATCGTCAGCCACGTCGTACCGACACTCAATGAGCCTAGTGCCACAAGGGTCGAATCATCGGAAACGATGATCCCGCCTTCGCTCAATCCCAAAAAGGCGATGAACAGACCGATCCCCCCAGAGATGGCATATTTTAAATCAGCAGGGATCGCATCAATGATCAGTTCCCGTAATTTAAAGATTGTGATCACGATGAAAATCAGTGATGCCACAAACACACCCGCTAATGCTGTTTGCCATGGAACCCCCATTCCAATACAGACTGAATAAGAAAAGAAAGCGTTGATCCCTAATGCGGGTGCCGTAGCGATCGGGTATTTTGCTAAAACCCCCATCAAGATACAGCCCAATGCGCTGGCTAACGCCGTTGCCGTAAAGACGGCACCTTCGTCCATCCCAGATGTCCCAAGGACCGTTGGATTGACGAATAAAATATAGGCCATCGAGATAAAGGTGGTAAAACCAGCTAAGATTTCTCGTTTGACCGTTGTTTGTAAGGCATCCAGCCCAAAAAAGGAATTGATTTGATTCTTCATTTTTACTCCTCCAGCAATCAAGCAAAGGTGTCGCCATTGCTTGATTTTTTATAATGAAAACGACGAAATCAATCATAAACCAACTTTATCTGCAAGTAAATATTATCCAGTTAAAAAAACCAATAAAACGCTTTTTCCAACATCTTACCCTTAGCTGTTTCTAATCAACGTGTAACGACTTCTCATTCACCAATTGCTCCAGCTGTTCCTTGGTGGTGCGCTTGATGGAAAGCTTCGGCAGCTCCTTCAACGAAAAGTAATCGCTGTTAGAGGTTTCACTGTTTTTGATGAAGTCCCCTGCCAAAACATCACAGGCAAAGACCAGCTTATAGTATTGAAACACTTGTGGAATGTCTGGTCTTAGATTCGTATCAAAAATTGCTCGCAGCTCCTTGACCTCAACGAGTAAGCCAGTTTCTTCCAGCACTTCTTTTTTGATGTTTTCCCGTGGCGTCAAGCCAATTTCTGCATAGCCTCCTGGCAGTGACCATTCTTTCGTCAGGCTGTCTTCCACCAGCAAGATTTTTTCGTCTTTTTGGATCAATGCTCGTACATCGACTTTGGGCGTAGGATAGCCCTCATTTTTTTCTGTTAAAAGGGTCAACGCAGCTGCGTCTTGATCCACGACGGTACTCATCAAATGCAATGCCAACTCTTTGATCTCTTGGTAACGTTCCTTATCGTACACATCTTTGCCATAGTACAAACCTGCTTCAGCGATCGATAACAGGCGTTTGTATTGCGCAAAATAATCTTTCATCCATTCCCCGCCTTTTCCATTTCTCTGTTATGCTTCTTATTCTAGAGGAAATCGGCGGTTTTGCAAAAGATTGGCAACCCAATCATTGAATTCTTGTTGCTATCATCACCTGATAGACGCAGATTTTTGTAAAATCGGCCGATTTAAGGGACAATGAAAAGAGCAGAACGATTTTTCTCAGAAAGGATGATGAAGGTGAACTTAACGCCTGATTTAGTTTCCAAAGAACAATTGATTGGAAAAATTCAAAAAGATATGGACCAAACGATGCTCGTCTATGCACTTTTAGTTTGTGCAACGCTGGTTGCTTCGATTGGTTTAAACTACAACTCTACGACAACGATTATCGGGGCGATGTTGATTTCGCCACTTTTAAATGGGATCAACGGGATCGGCTTTGGTTTAGGTCTTTCCCACTTACGTTTGGTTAAAAAAGGGCTGCTGGTCTTTAGCATCCAAGTCATCATCGTACTTATCATCTCATTTACCTTTTTCTTACTCACGCCAGTCAAAGACACAACCCCTGAGATCATCACCCAAACATCTGCAACGATTTGGGATATTTGCGTCGCATTGATCGGTGGTTCAGCACTGGCTTTTGCCAAAGTCAGGGGCCGCGACAACGATGTTATTATCGGCGTCTCCATCGGGACGTCCCTGATTTTGCCGCTTTGTGTGACAGGTTATGGGCTGTCGATCAAAGACTATTCGATTTCATGGGAATCCGCTCAACTCTTCTTCACCAATTCCTTTTTGATTTGTTTTTCCTTGTTCATTACCATCTGGCTGTTGCAGTATGGGATTTTCGTCACCAAAAATGGTGGAAGTTTGCCGTGGTTGCCTTACCGATCACGGTCATTGGCAGTTTCTTCGTTTATACGACGATCCAAACGACTTTCGTGGAATACCATGCCAAGCGTTTTGTAGAAGCCAAACTGGGGGAACATTATTTGCTAGAGCAAACACTTAATGAGCAGAAACAATCCCTTGAATTAAAACTCGTCGATGAACCACTCTCGAAACAAGCGGTCGCGCAGCTTGAAGCAAGTCTTGAAAACTATGCTTTGCCCGACTACCAGCTCAAGGTCAATGTCTATTCCGCCAATAAAGAGGGGCAATTTGATGCCAAAGTATTAGCCGAAATCCTACAAGTCCAAAACCAAGGAACTTCGAAATTTTTGGGTTTAGACTAAAAAAACAGGCGCTGCCCTTTTCAGGTGTAGCGCCTGTTTTTTCTTCAATTTAAGTCATTGAGTTGTTCAGCGATTCTCTCGATCAACGGGCGATAATCCACTTGCTCGTAATCTTCCACATTGACTTCGATAAGCGCTCCTAACTGAAAGTCATCGTAACGGCGATCAGTGATGATTTGCCGAAACGCTTCTTTGGTTATATGGTTGGTTGCAGCTTGTCTATCTTCCAGCACATCCCCGTAATGGTACCGTTCCATGATAAAACTCAAGTGACGGTCATCCGCTCGATCACGTAAGAAGCGTCTTTCCCATAAGGTTTCAAAAGAAGCAGTCAAGCGAATGGTCAAGCACTCATAACCATAGCTTTGGGCGAGAAAAGTTAGCAATGGCTTCTGCTTTTCACTAAAGGGGTATTCCGAGACCACCAAGCGTTTTCCTAAAGACATGTACAAGCCCAATGCCTGATAGTAAAAAGGCCAAACATACTGCTTTTCGATCTGGGCTTTTTCTGCCAATGAATCAAAGCCGAGGGATTCGGCATAGCACTCTTTGATTTCATCTGGCGTAAGAGCGAAAAGATCAGGAAAACGTTTCTTCAACAGATTCAGTAAATAACTTTTTCCAGTTCCAGGACTGCCTGCCAATAAAACAAGCATCTTTTTGCGTACCATCTATTTGCCGATCGCAGTCGGCGCTTTCGTATTCATGAAAAGGCCGATCTTGTGCTTGACGATTTCTTTGATGGCTTCATTGGATGGGATCACGTTGTGGCGCAAAGATTTGTTGACTTCCGTTGCCCCAAAATTTTCTTTCGCAATCTTCGTCCAATTGACCAACAATTCAGTACCTACATTAAACTTGCGAATGCCGTTATTGATCAATTCAGGATAATCTTCTTCCTTGACGCCAGTTCCTCCATGAATGACTAGCGGCACGTCGACGACTGCATGGATCTCCTTCAATAACTCAACATTCACTTCAGTTTTGGAGCGGAATTGACCGTGATTGGTTCCGATAGCGATGGCTAGCGCATCGACGCCAGTAGCAGCGAAAAACTCTACCGCATCTTCTGGGCGTGTGAAGACTTTATCGTCTTCTTCCACATGAATGCCTTCTTCTGTGCCGCCGATCGTTCCTAGTTCTCCTTCGACGGACACCCCATGGGCATGAGCGTATTCTACGACTGCGCGCGTTTTCAAAATGTTTTCTTTGAAGGGCAAATGCGAGCCATCATACATCACCGAGCTATAGCCGCTATCAATCGCCGCTTTGATCTCATCGAAATCTCTGGCATGGTCCAAATGCAAGACAGCATCTACTAGCTCGTGATCGGCAATCGTTTTGACGACATTGACCAAGACATCATAGCCGATGTATTTCGCCGTATCGATACTTGTTTGAATGATGATGGGTGCCCCCATCTCTTTGGCTGCCCGCAGCATACTTGGCAGCATTTCTAAATTATGGGTATTAAAAGCCCCCACTGTAAAATTCAATGCTTCTGCTGTTTTCGTTACTTCTTTTAATGTTGTATACATCCTTGATTCCACCTCGTCTAGTTTAATTGCCGCTGATCGTAAGTTGTTTGGCGATTTGCCGCATTTCTTCCATTTTGTCCATGTAATAGTCGATCTTTGCATCGTCGCCGTTTCGTGCGGCGGCGGCACGCTGAGCATTATAAAGGGACATCAGTTTTTTGTAGCCGTCCCCGATCGATTTTTTCGCCTGCAAGCTTTTTTCCAATGCGTCGATCGCTTCTTCTGTGCGGGAAAGTTTTGCCTGCGCTAAGCCTAACGCTTCATACAATTTTGCTTGTTCGTCGATGTCGGTTTCTGCTTGCAACTGACTTTCTAGATTTGCAATAAGCGCTTCTGCCTCTTGGCTTTCTTCAGCGGTCAAAGGAACCGCTGGTGTTTCTGTGGGCTTTTTTTCTTTTTTGAAAAAAGAGAACATGCGTCTTCCTCCTAGCGATTAAAAGTTTTTCAATAAGGGACTGATGATCCAAGCATATAGCAAGGCTGCCGTAACGGTATCCACATCAGTTGCCGTAGCGTTAACAAAGCCCATTTGATTGAAGATCGTTACAAGTAGGGCTGGCAGTAACGTAATGAAGAATCCGTGAAAGATCCCTCCGATGATCGCCCCTCGACGTCCACCGACCGCATTGCCGAAGATCCCAGCGGTACCGCCTGCAAAGAAGTTCGTCAGCATCCCTGGCAAGATCATCGCCAAGCCAAAGACTGGTAAAACGAACATGGCGATGACTGTCCCAATCGTTGTAGTAATGAAGCCTAAAATAACTGCATTGGGGCTATATGGGAAGAACACTGGGCAATCGAGTGCTGGTTTTGCATCAGGCACCAATTTCATGGCGATCCCACGAAACGCAGGGACGATCTCGCCTAAGAGCAACCGAACGCCAGCTAGCAAAACATAGACCCCAACCACGAATTGAATGGCTTGCAAGAAGGCATACATGATGTAATTTTGATCACCAGAGAGCGTAGAAGCAAAGGTTTCTCCAGCAAACAAGACCGTCACGATATACAGTGGAACCATCACGACCATGACAGAAAGATAGGTATCTTGTAAAAATTCAAAAGAACGTGGCAGTTTGATGTCTTCGATCGATTTTTTCTTCTCGCCTCTTTCTCCAAACAGATAGGCAACGCCTGCTTCAAAGAGGTAGCCGATCGTACAGAAATGTCCGAGAGCAATGTCGTCTGACCCAGTGACTTTGCGGATGATGGGCTGAGCCATCGCTGGCATCGCTACGGCAAAGATCGCCCCAATCAACCCACCGACGAGAATCAAGACAACGCCCCGCAAACCAGCGAAATAGCCAAAGACCGTCGTCATGGTCGCCATCCATAAAATGGCTTGACCCGTTAAGAAAATATATTTCCATTTCGTAAAGCGTGCCAATAAAATATTAAAAACAAAGATGGCTAAAAATGTCAGCGCTATGTCCCGACCCAAGCCCAACTCATTCATCGCTTGCCCGTTGATGGCTTCGATGGAAGGAATTATGCCTTGCATGTCGAATCCTTCTGTGAAAATCTCGCCGAAATAGGTCAAACTACCGACGATGATGCTAGAACCAGCGCTTAAAACCTGGAAGCCCAATAGCGTCTTCAAACTTCCTGAAATGACTTGACCTGCTGACTTTTTCTGAAGCAGCAGCCCTAACATCGCGATCAAAGCGATCGTGATCGATGCCTGCGTTAAAATATTATCAATGATAAAATTGATGATGCCCATTTTTTCAAACTCCCTTCATCATGACCCTTACTTACAGTGCGCCTTTTTCCGTTAATACCGGGGTGATTTTTTCTTCGATTTCTGGTTTTGAAACAATGTTGCGTAAATAAATGATTGCGGTTGTCGGGTCCAAAGCAAACTTTTCAAATTGCGTCCGGAAATTCTCTGCCGTAATGATGATGTCTGGTTTCATTGATACCGCTGATGAGATATCGACATGATCCAATTTCGCCTCCACTCCTAATTTCGTTAAGACATCTTCTGTTGACATCTGAGCCGCAAAGCTGCTGCCAAGACCCGCACCGCATACGAATAAGATCGATAATTTGTTCATGATTTTTCCCCTTTTCTTGTTTTTTATGAAAATAGCAATGATTGAAAAGCTTCAATCGTAGAGCAAGCCAGCAACTGCGTGACTTTTTCTTCATCATTGATCAGTTCGATCAATTCCTTCATGATGGCAAGATGAGAGTAGGAGTCTACCGCAGCCAAGCAAAAAATGATTTTGACAGGGTCCATTTCTGGGTTCCCAAATGCGACTGGCGGCGCCAAGGTGAGGACACTCACACCCAACTGCTGGGCGCCATCTTCTGGTCGTGCATGCGCCAGCGCCAAATGTTTGCCAATGACGATATAAGGCCCGTATTCCTCCACCGCCGCAACCATTGCCTCGATATAGCGTTTCTCGATGATCTGTTCTTTTAATAGCGGCTGCGCAGAGCGTTCAATGGCTTCTTCCCAATTTTGAACAGGAACGTTTAATTGAATATGACTAGCGGATAAAACATCTTTTAACATTGGCTGAATCTCCCTTGCATTAATGGCTAATTGATTTTGTTCAAACAAGTGTGTCAATTTGCGATAGGCGGCAGCATCGACCGTCCCACCGCTTTCTTCAATGACTGTAAGCAATTGATTGAAGAACAGCGTGGCATTTTTTTGGTCAAAGGCGATCCGCTTGAATTGTTCATTGTTTTTTAAGAAACGGCGGATCACTTGGTGATTTTCTTCATTGATGATCGGTGGGATCAGTAATACCGGCTTTTCTCGATAATCGATCTCATAAGTTGAAAAAACCAGATCCACATCGAATTTTGTAATCAAATTGACTTCTTGTGAATTCAAGACTGCCGCAACTTCTACTTCTGGAAACTTCTCCTTGAGGCTGGCTGCCAGCAGATTGCCGGTTGCCATTCCATGGTTACAGACGACGACCGCCTTATAGATCGTAATAATCTCGTGGTTCAATGAACTTAAGGCTGTAGAAAAATGGATCACGAGAAATGTCAGTTCATCTTCTGATAGTGGTTGTCCGACGATCTCTTCGATCGTGGGGGCGAAGCCCTTGACGGCTTGGTAGATTTGTCCATAATTTTTGCGAACAGTCTCTTTGATCGGATTGGGGACTTGAATGCCGCTTTTGGCTCGAACGATCAGCGCGGCCATATGTTTATACAATCCCTCTAACAACTCTTCTTCCTTTTTACTAAAAGGGATCTTGGTTTGGCATTCCACAAATTGGATCAGCTGCAGCGACAAGAGTTGCGCATGCGCCCATTCGATGGAATTGGACAAATCTTTAAAATTCAGTGATTCGATGATGAAAGAAAGATAGTTGACTTCGATTTCTGGTGGCTCGATCGAAAAGGTTTCAGCGATCGCCTGGATATAGGCTGACCCTTGGAGCGGATTGCTGGAAGTAGACCAATTCATGCGTGTGATAAATTCCTTCATTCTGATGCGCATCAGCCAAATGGCGGTAAACAATAAGATTTGGCTGCTATACAACTCATTTTGATTTGGCGGCAACACTGCTTGCATCACTTGTTGGATCTGTTTGATTGCTTTTTGCGGCAAATAGCGATAAAGCAATTTCGTAAAGACTAAATCTGGGGTCTGTTTATCAAGTGGCAGCCTACCGATCCGCTGATTGATGATGTCAAAAATCATCGTCCGAATCGCTCGTTCCGATCCATTCAACCGCAGTCCTTTTTTTCCTAGACTAATGATCTCAATGCCATATTTATTGATGTCCGCCCGCAAACGGCGCATGTCTTCATCCATGCTGCTTTTCGATATCTGGTACGCTTCTTCTTTTTTATTCAACACCAGGATCTCTTTTGAAAATGTCAGATGCAGCAGTAGATCAAAACTACGCTCTTCACGGGTCATATATTCCGACTGTTGTGCCTGTAATGCCTGCCAAACGATGGCTTGCTGCTTCGAGGTCAGTTTCAAAAGGATGCCCTTTCCTCGAAGGGTTTGGATCGGTCCGATGTGTAAGTCAGCAAGAAACGTGTTGATCTCATTCAAATCATTGCGGATCGTCCGTCCACTGGCTGCGGTCTCTTCTGCCAGTTGCTCGATGGATAGTGGATAATCAGTCACCAACAGGCGATGCAAAACATCTACGATTCGTTTTTTCACAACTTTCTCTCCTTCTCTGATTTGAGTATATGATTTCGCTTACAACAAAAAAAGTAGATGTTTCTGCCACTTTAATTTGCAAAAATGTAAACGCTTCTATTTCAAAATAGGAACCTTTGCTCGATTATTTCACATTTCCCTTCTTTTTCCTATCCGATGGAGAAAACGTTTAGCTCGAGGATCAAAGGCAAAAAAAAGCAAGAGCAGCTGCTCTTGCTTATTGATGATGGTGCATGCTATTGTGTTTGATCCGACGTGTCTTCTGGCTTATTTCCCAGCGCTTGCTCCATTTGCTTTACTGCCCAATCCATTAGAAAGATCAACAGCATTGCCAGCACGCTGCCAATCAATGCCCCTGAAAAACGCAATGGGATCAATTTCAGTGGCGTAAAACTAGTACCGATCGTCATTAACAGCAGGACTTGCGGGTTGGTAAAAAAATTAGCAACGGTATAATTGACTGGCATAAAAAACTCCGTCAATATGTTTAGCATGATCAAGACCACTGCGATGGCTTCAAGGGGCATATGCAAGGACATCAATAAGAAACCCAGCAGCAACCCCACGATTCCTCCCAGTACCCTACCGATCGTGCGATTTTTGATTTTTTCCATATGTTCTCCTGCCAAGACGGCAGCAGCAGAAATCAAGATCCAATAGCCGTTGCTGTCTCGCAGCAGGTAGGCAATGTAGGTCGCAATAAACAATATCAAAGAAAAGTGCAGCGCCTTGATGACCATTTCTGGTTGCTGAGATAATGCTAGCGAATATTTCTCGTGCAAGCTCAGTTGTTGAAAGGCCGTTTTTTCTTCTTTCAACGGCAGCTGTTCAGCCAACGAAATCACCAGTCCAGCAAGCAGCGAGCCTGCGATGCCATAAAGCAAATAGGAACTGTGGTGCAAGATCTCTCCAAGGTGCGCTGCGTGAAAATTAAAGCCGGTGGCATAAAGCATCAACACGAAGAAATAATCGGGCTTGGGGATCCGCATCACTTTTGACAACAAAAACGCGGAAAACGATAACGCACCGATGATAAAAGGCGCGCTCCAAGGAATCAGTGCTGTCCCAGCGCCTAAAATAAATGCCAGCAGCAGCGCAGCGCCGTGGGTCAAAATGGCGCGCAGATTATAAAAAAGGGACCGATGTTGAAAAGCCAAGTAGGAAAAAGCCCCCATCGCCCCCACAGAACTTATCAAAGGGTCCTGAACGAGGATCCCTATAAACAAAGGAACCGCCATCGCAAACCCTGATCCTAACGGACGCAAGACTTTTCGTTTGTCTTTCATGCAATTCCTCCTATCAAAAAATATGTACGATGATACAGCCGTTTTATAAGCAACGTCCTAAACTAGTATACGAAGCAAAAGATGAATATGCAAATTTTTTTCAGAAACTTTGTGAAATCCTCGCAATGATGTCCTTGATCAACTCAATCGCTCATAGAAAATCGTTTATTCATGAAAAAGCAGCAAAAAGAGAAGCATTCGCTTGGCAACTGATTGCAAGCGAATGCTTCTAGCGATTCCTTCTCTCCCTTTAGACAACCCTTATTTCACTGAAGCGCTGGTGACCGCATCTGCTGCAGGTGCGTCATGAGTACTGGCACTAGTGACCGCATCGGTCGGTTCTTGGTGCACAGAAGCACTGGAAATGGCGTCTTCATTGCCGACAAGTTTTTGACCGGTTTGTTGCAAATACCATTCGATGATTGGCTTGAAATCAAGGATGTATTCGTTGATCCCCGCATATTCGCCGTTTTCATCGTGCATCGCTTGATAATTGTGGACGATGTATTTTTCTGGCACCTGTTTCGGCACATGGACCCGAACCGCGTCGGTTGCCCCACTGCGCAGCTGTTGGATCACCCACTCAACATTTTTGAAGGATTTTTCAGGATGGCATTTTGCTAATGGATTGCCGACTTGTCCTGGCACACGTGCTGCCAGCATATTTTGGGCTTCTTCGCGCAGATTGTAATACAAGAATTGGTTGTTGCTATCGGCAAATGTCAATTCCATCGGCATCGAATCTAAGAAGTAATTGATCTGATCGACTGTCAGCAAGCCGCGATTTAGTTTGACGTAGGTATTGCCAGAAACGGCACCGACTGCTTCAGCGGCTTTTTCCAGCCATTGATCATCATACATATCCACTCCTTCCACGGTGGTTGCGATTTTCCCTGTGGCGTAGAGGTCTTCGGGCGGCAATTGTTTAGGACCCGCTAAGGCAGAAACGACTTTGATAAATTGCAAGAAGCTGTTGATCGTCGCATCTAAAAAAGCAACCGTTCGGGCATCGATCAAATCACCGGCTTCATCGAAAGCTTCTTTGGCTTTGCCCAACAAAAACTCATTCCCTGGCATCACTAAAGCATTGACTCCCGGTGCGTCCAAAATCTGGCGCAGATGCAGCTGGGCCCTTGAAGTTCCTTGATCGTAGTAAGAGGCACCCACGATCATCACTGGTTTGTTTTCCAGAGGATGGATATTGAATGAAAGCCATTCTAGCAAGCTTTTCAGTCCTGCCGTCACGGTATGGTTGTGCTCTGGTGTAGCAATGATCACACCGTCTGCCATCAGCAATTGCCGATTCAAACGCTGGATGGCTGGGCTTTGGGTTTGATCTTCCTCTTGATTAAAGAGAGGAAAGTCTTTGATCTCTACAAGTTCTAACGTGAATTCCTTTTTGTATTGCTTTTTGATAAAGTTCAGCAGCTGACGATTGGTGGAGACTTCAGCGGCTGATCCGACGATTCCGATCAATTTCATTGTCTTTACGCTCCTATCTTTTGCGATTAGATGGTTTCCCATGAAAATTCAGCAGCTTCTTTTTGATTGGCGGCATGGGCGTGCTGCAACTGGCTGGTAATTTTTACAAATAATAGAAAATCGTTGAACAGTCCTTGCAGTTTTTGGGTCTGCTCTTCATCGATCAAGTTGCCTTGCTCGTCAAACGCTTGCAGCGAATGACCTAAGAGAAATTCAGAGCTAGGCATGATCCGTGCTTTTAACTCTGGAGAGTCCAGAATCTGTCTTAGATGAGCTTGGGCACGAGAAGAACCTAACGTCCCATAAGAAGCACCAGTGATCATCACTGGCTTGTCAACAAAAGGGAAAATTCCATAGGACAACCAGTTCAGGGCATTGATCAACGCTGCGGGTACGGCATGATCGTATTCTGGTGTACTGATGATCACACCGTCTGCTGCTGCGATTTTTTCGGCAAGCTGGGTTACTTGTACGGGCAACTCCTTTGATTCTGGTTTGTTGAACATTGGAAGATCTTTGATCTCGACTAGTTCGATCTCTGCCTCATTGGCAAACATTTTTTTCATAAACTGCAACAACGTGCGATTGGTGGAACGAGTGGCATTGGTTCCCACGAATCCGATAAATTTCATCCTGTCTCTTCCTTTCTGGTTGGGCTATCTTAAAAGTCTTGCCTGAATGCCTTTAGAGGCGATGACTTCATTTTCTTTGGTTACGATGATCCCTTCGATTTCTGGCTGCTGCTGAATCTCTTGTAAAACAACTGGAATGGGCTTGCCAAACAAGCGCGAAGTCCAGATTTCCCCCAGTAACGATGTCGCTGCAACGATCGTGATGCTCAAATACCCACATTCGATGGGAAAGCCACTCTGAGGATCAATCAAATGATGATACGTTCCTTCAGAGGTGGTCAAGACCCGCTCATAGATCCCCGAAGTGACGACGGTTTGGTCCTTGATTGGCAGAATGCCCAAGGTGTCGGCCCGACCGCCTTTGGGATCTCGGATCCCGATCCGCCAATGTCCGTCCAAATGATTTGGTGCAGCGCCGAAACAGACAATATTTCCGCCTAAGTTGATCAATCCATACGCAACTCCTCGGGCTTGGCAAAGGATGCGTAACTTATCAGCGATGTAGCCTTTTGCTAATGCTCCGAGGTCGATCCTCATTCCAGCTTTTTTCAAAAAAACCTTGCCTGCTGCCAATTGGATCTGTTGCGGGTCTGTTAGCGCAAGCAATTCTTTGACCTGCGTCTCTGATACGATGCGGGCATCTTCAAACCCGATACGCCATGCTTGGACCAGTGGACCGATGGCAATATTCAACTGACTGTGGGGAGCACAGCTATGATGTTTGCCGATTTCGATCAGCTGGTACAATTCTGGATCAAGCGCAAGCCCCTTTTGTCCTGCCAACTGATTCAGCTGATTCAATTCCGATTGCGGATTATTGGCACTAAAGCGATGGTCGTATCCTTTCAGCTGGGTCTCCAGCTCGTCCAGTACACTTTCTGGTTTTGTATGAGCGACTTTTAACTCAATGAACGTGCCCATCCGCTGAATCGTGCGAGCGGCTTCTCTCACTGCTGCCTTCATAAAATCCCTTCTCCTAAAAACGATGCATCTCAAATTATGTTAGTTTTTTCACAATTAAAGAATACTCCCGATATATTTTTTTGTCAACAAGATTATATATTTTTTTATATAAGAAAAATCAAAAAAAGCAGTCCCTTCGTCGAAAGAACTGCTAGTTATCAAGCATTTGCGCAACAAAACTTTTTTGTAGAAAATATATTTTTATTCGATCGTTTCTTCAACCGCTTTTAAATGCGCCAGTAATTTTACATTTTTATTGATTTTGGCATATGCTCGTGCATCGTGTAACATTTCCAAAATTGTTTCTTTCGGCTGTTGTTCGCGAATGGCATTTTCGGTCAGTTGGGCTGCCGCGCGAGCCAAGTAGTAGGTCAAATGATTGTCGGAACAAATCGCCAACACATAATTCAACAAGGTATCGCTAGTTTCCAAATCATCGACTTTGGCATAAAAGACGCCGCAATGAAAGACGATGTTCAACACCCGCCACGTGTCTTCGATCGTTTTGATCGGATAGGTATAAATTTTCTCAAAGACCTTCGTCACATAAAACTCAGCCTTTGCCCATTCTTCTTCTCTGGCATACACCAAACCGATCCCAGTATACGCTAAGAGATCAAACAATTCCTCCGCCGTTTCATTCATCAATAACTGATCGAATTGAAACAAGACATCGGTAATCGCAGCTTCATTAAAAATCATTTCAAAGCCTTTTAAATAATCATATTGCGCTTTTAATGCTGGTTCATCGATCAACTTCACTTCGATTTGACTTAACAATGCAGCCAACTGTTCATACTCGCTCGTGATCAAGTAGAATTCGGCTTTTGCCAATTCTTCTTTGATTTTGGTCGTTGCGACATTCATGGAAGAAAACAAGTCGACCAATGGCAAGCCGATCCGATTACACAATTTGATCAAAATTTTGAGGGACGGTGCCTGCCCGTTGTTTTCAAATTTACTCAAAGTGGCTTGCGTACAGATTCCTTCCGAAAGTTCTTGCTGCGAGAAGCCCGCCTGTTTCCTCGCCTCAATAAATCGTTCAACATTCATCGCCTTGCTCCCTCCCATTGTCGATAAGACACTTGTTTTTTTCGTAAGCCGTCCTCAACTGCTGGCTCAGCTTGTCACAGATGCTGCGTTTTTCTTAGAAAAATCACCTTTTGCGATGGCTTTGTCCGTACAATAGTGGCCTTTGCCATGGGTCTGACGGACTTCCGTCAGTTTTTCTTGGATCATCTCGAGGATCACCATGAGGTTGTCTTCATTGGCAACAAAGTCCAATTGATCCCCATCAATTTGCATTTTCGGACAAACGTCAAAGTTTTCATACCATTCATCGTATCGCTGATTCAACTCTTTGTAATAGTCGTACAATGTCGGATCGTTGGCAATTTGTTCATAAGAACGCCCACGTTTGTTGATCCGTTCAATCATTGTATCCAAGGAAACCTTAATATGAACCATTAGATCTGGATGTTTCAATGGCGCTGATTCTTCCAATTCCCGCAGCATCGTGTTCAACAGGTTATCGTATTGTTCGACTTCCATCGGTGCGATGCGACCTAGATCCGCATTTAGATGAAACATCAAGCTATCCTCATAGATGGAGCGGTCAATGACATTGTCATCATTGGACAAAGCTTCCCGCATCCCTAAAAAGCTTTTGTTTAAGAAAAAAATCTGCAATAAAAAGGCGTATCGTTCTGGATTGGAATAAAACAATGGCAGAACATCGTTGTCCTCCACGTTTTCATAGAAAGGCTTCGACGCCATTTCCTTCGATAAAAAATCAGTCAAACTGCTTTTTCCTGCCCCGATCGTTCCTGCGATTAATAACACATTCATCATCCTTTATTAAATATAGTCACCGACAAAGGCTCGGTGCGCCATCGCTTCAAAATCATACGCTGTTCGTGCCGCCAAATCAGTCAAATACGCTTGCACCGACTCCGTCAACATCAGATTGACCGCCGCGGCTTTTTCCTGAAAAGCGATCACTGGTTTATTTCGTACGTGTGCTGCGCCGATTTCAAAGGCTGTTCCCGGATCGGCGATCCTTTCATGGTTATCCAAAACGGCAACGACGACGTCGGCTCGTGTCAATTCCAGCATGTCTTTTTCGAAAATTTCTCTTGCCCGTTCTGGTGTATTGGGTTCAGATGAACCTTCTTGATACAAGCGCGGCGAATAGACCGCCAATGGCTGCGGGTTTTCAGCTAAACTGCGTACTACCTGTTTGAGTCGGGCGACTTGTTCGTTTGAAAAAAACGGTCCCGCTAAATAGACATGCTTCATCCTGCCAAGCACTCCTTTCCTGATCCCTTCGCCGCCAATCGATGGATCAACGACTCAACGTCAGATAGGAAAAAGAGTGTTTCCGACAGCTCAGGCCAGGCAAAGCTAGAAGCTTCAAACATTGTTAGCAGCGGCTTCAGTCCATCAGTCAAGCCTTGGGTCATCAACACACCGATCGGTTTGACTGGCCATGGCCCAAGAGTCATAAAAGAGCATACTGATGACAACTCCTCTAGTGTACCAAATCCACCAGGTAATACAAGGTAGGCATCGCTCATTTCCAGCAATTGTTGTGTTTGTTCCTCCCTCGTATCCGTATAGAACTCGGTGTATGTGCTTGATCCAGTGACGATTGGTGGCAATTCTTCTGCAAAGGAACCTGATGGATAGATCCCCGTCACTGCGCCTTCTTTTTCAAAGACCCCTTTCACGATCTCCCTCATCAAGCCAGCCAAAGGGCCGCAATAAACCAACTCGATGTGATTTTTTGCTAAGGCATTGCCGATGGCACGAGCGGTCTTTGCCAACTTTTCCGCGTTTTCTAAACGGGTGCCGCAATATACAGTTACTCTCAAAAACAACAGCTCCTTTTTCACTACACCTGCTATTTTACACAATCTCTTAAAAAAGTAAATACTACATATTGTGCTTCATTTAGATAAAAATCGATCTATTCACTATATATTGTATATAGCCTTCTGCATCTTTTCGCTTACCCTTAATCGTTACAAATCTTGAAAATAGCAGAAAAGAAAAAGTAGAATCAGCTTCCATCGATTGCCTCATCCCTCTTTCATCCCACATAAAAAAACACGACGCAGCTAGGCTCGTGTTTTTTTATCCATCGCTTTTTTTTCTCTTGTCCAAGCAAAATTTAGCAAAAAACTGTATAAAAAAATTATTTGTCGTCGGTGGCTGCTTTCAGCTTTTGCAAATCCTCTTGCTCGACAAAAAAAGTCACTTCTCCTGTTTCTAAATCGACGGATGCTTTGACTTCCACCCCTCGTGGGAAAAACTTGCTGGCATCCGTCTCGATTTTCAAACGCATTGTTCCGTCTTTCAATCCAGCGCCATAGGTCATCGTACGAAAGTTCTTTTTCATTCCTGTTCGCTCCTTTTTTAATAGCTCATCGACACTGCACCCATAAAGGGTACTCAGTTTCAATAAATTCAAACTATCTGGGACCGTCTTGCCGGTTTCCCAATTTGAGATCGATGTGCGGGTCACTAAAATTTTTGTTGCTACTTCTTCTTGGCTCATTTGCTGTGTGACTCGATGGTTCTTTAGCGCTTCCCCAATCGTCATCTTGGCCTCCTTCTTCTACCTTAACGCAGACCTGCTGTGGTTTCTGCTCAAATCCATTGATATCATGGCGTTGTCAAACAGTTTTGACAGGATTTTCTTAAACGAAATCTCCGTGATAGCGGTTTTCTTTCTATCATAGATGAAAAAAGAACAAATGACTAGAAAATGATCTTGTTATTTTGGGGAAACATTTAGTGAACGACTACATCTTTCATGACAGAATTTTTCCCGAATGTTTCTTGCCCTTCAACATGAAGGAGTGAAAAGCATTATCTGCTCTAGTAAACGTAATGAATGATCCTCCCAATTCTCCAAGCAAAGAAGATCCGCCAAAGCACAGGGGCGCTATCGGTTGCTTCATCATCGATGGCTACTTGCAGATAAAAAAACAGCTGCAGATTTTCTCTGCAGCTGCTGTCTCCATTTCTTCCTTTTTCCGATTACTGAGAAACATTTAGGCGGCTCAGTCCATCTCTGGGACAAAGCTTAATTCCCAATGGATAATGCCAGTATAGCTTGTTGCTTGCGGCGTAGCGTTGATAGGAACTTCCAGCATCACACTTTGATCCATTGTTTCTCCATCACCAAAGCGTTGGATCCATGTCCCGCTGCCTTGTCCCTCTTCCGCTTTTGCCAAGATTTGTCTGCCTGCATTTAATTCACGGCTTTCCCAGTAGGTTGGGGCACTGGAGGTATTCGAACTTGTAGTTGCCATACGAATGTTATTGAGTAATAGCTGGACTCCCCGCAGCTGATGGCCTTCCTCACTGACAAACCCTGCTTCATCTAGCCGTGCGCTCAGTGTCCAGCCGGTGGACTCCTCACGCCGATCCGAGATTTGAACATAATTTGGGCGTTCTCCCCCTGCCGGATCATCCTCTGCATTCCGCAGCTTTTGTGGCAGTGCTGGATAATAGGCTTGACTCGAACGAATCGGCACATACCCGAAATCAAATTGCGAGATAAAGTCGATACTGATCAACCCTTGGTTTTCAGGAAGAGTCGGGCGATTATCCGGATCAACATCTACATCAGGGTTCAGAGGATCTCGAGGATCGATACCGTCAACGATGACGGAGGACTCATTGCGTCGTCCATTTAAAAATGCCGTCGCCGTTACAACTTCTTGCCCACGGAAATAGTCAAAGTCGTCAAATTGGGAGAGATCAAATTCAAAAAAGCCATCTTCTTCGGCAATGACATGGAAACTTTCTGTTTCGCCCTCAGCATTTACAACAGTATCTAAGGTTGGTTGTGGTAAACTCAGATCCCTACTGAAACGAACGTAAGCGCCGGGACTGGTTTCTCCCGTGATCGTATAGGAATTGCGTTGAGAGCGATCATTGGTCAAAGGATCAAGCGCGATCTCGACAGGAGGAATATTCTCAAATAAGAGACGTTGCGCTCTTGGCGTAAAGTTCGCTCTAGCATGTTGTGCTATATTGGGATCTAATGCGCTAACCGAAGTATCGTTGCTTGGTATTCCTGTTACGCCTATATTACTATTTAAACTCAAAATAGGCCTCCAATCAAAGCTAGGTTCCTCGTTTGTATTTCCAGGTATCCATTGCTTAATCGACTGATTACTTACATTTAATCTTGCATTTTGAATCAAATGTGCCGTACTTGAGGTAATTGACCTAGTCCTTTGTAAATTTACCTTTTTAGCATCATTAATATTAAATTCTGATGTACTATTATTAAAGTAAATTAATCTCTGATTAACATTCGTACTATCAGATTGGATATCCAAGGTGGCATCTTTCCCCACATTAATTTTGCTATTTCTCGATAACCAAAAGCGAATAACATCATTATTTGTAGTGCCTTGATTTATCGCATCAACTCTAAAAGTACTACGTTCTCCAAGATTTATGCTAGTTCCTCCACGTAAAGAAACCAAATTTTGATTTCCCAATAAATCATTATTATTAACAGTACGTCCTGCAGAATAGACATTGATAGTACTATCTTCTATTAGATTTATTTCTGAATCATGACTATGCATGGCGATAGCAGCAGCATTATCCCGAGGATTTAAATTCAGCGCTGATCTCTTTCCAACACTGATGATATCTGGGACAATGGAGTTCCGGAAATGTAAATTTACTCCATCCACTTCCCCACCAGTTCCATTAGCAGTCAAGGTCATGGTTACATCGTCTCCAATAGTTAGTACTGAGTTGTGATTATAGAAATCGATATTTCCCGCATTTATCGTTGACAATTCAACAGTGGCTCCATCTTCAACAAGCATCTTATTGATTTCAAAGTTAGCTTGAGCAGTATTATCAATTCCCCATTCTCCCCTCCCTAAGCCTGCATCATAAGAAGCCACTTGATGAGACAAAACTTTGCCTGATAAAATGGCTGTAGTATTTAATGAATGTAATAACTGATTTCCTACACTATTTACATTGTGATAACGAATTCTAGATTGAGCTTGATGAGAACCATCTAAATTCGTAAAATTTATAGGTCCATACCAATTTCCATGATAGATTTCAATATTTTGCAATGTAATATCCCACGGTGTTTCAGTATTAACAGTGGAATCGTGAAATCCTACAGCCACTGCTCGAAAATCAATTTTACGACCGTTTCCTTCGATAATTAGCGTACGTGAAATTCTTGGAGCATTGATCCAAATATATGCCGTCCCTCCATTGGGATTAGTTGTAGCACTAAAACCATCAATACCAGTTAATCCTTCGGAGGGGTTATTAGAAGATTCAAAGCTAGTTGTCAAATTAATGTGATTAATATCTGGATTAATAATAGCGTGCATAAACTCTTGCCAATTAGAGACATCACGCTTAGGCTCCTCCGAATCTTCTAGCAGGTAAAGATTCCCCGGATCATCGGTATCATAGGAAAGCGCTCCGTCTTTTTGCTCTGTTTGGTCAGGGGCGGTTATTTCTTGCTGCTCTTCATTCTCGGGTTCTTCTTCCTCTCGATTGCTTACTTTGCTTTCTTCCTGACTATCCTCACCTTCCTTTGGTGAACCTTGGATTTCTACTGCCAACCGTTCTTCTCCTACCATGACTTCGTAGGTTCCTTCTTCTTCAAAGGCTAGGGGCAAAAGCCAATTGCTCTGAGGTGTTTCGCTAAGCAGCTGCCACTGGTCGGATTCCACCTGTTCAATCGTCATTCCTTCAGGAAACAAGGAAGACTCAATCACTGTCTCTGGCGGTAGAACCACCGCCACTTCGGTTACTGGCTGATGTGCCATGATTTCGATGGGGATTTTCTCCCCTAAATATCCTTGCTTGTTGCTCGTTAAAAATTGAAAATCAACGTCTTTTAAACCAGCCCTTTCTTCCACTAGAGAACGTTCATCCTCTTCTCGTTCTTGCTCCTGCAGCGCATACAATGGCGCAATAAAAGTATCACGTAAGAAGGGAAAACTCAACGGAATACTCACTAGCCCAATCACTAGGAGCAGAAATTTTAGCGGCTTCTTTTTCATTTTGTTGATCTCCTCCTTTCTTTGTATAGGTACTATGATTGTGACGATTGGTTAAATACTGCTCACAATAACTAGGAAAAACAGCCAACGAAATATGCAAAGCCAATGCAGTTTTTGCTTCTTTTCTTCTCTTAAACTGAGCAATGCGTTTCTTATGTACAGCTTCCAGAGATCCCAACCTAAACGCTTTTGAAAAATCTGATTTTAGAAGTGAAAAACAAGTGCCTACTCCTCTTTTCCTGCCGAGAAAGACCCACACTCCTTGATTGTCTCTTTAAGTATAAGGTACAGCTCCACAGATCAAAAATCAGGATATTCATCAGTCAAGGAAATCCTTGCATGGGGGCATTCCCAACTTCTAGATCAGGAGGGTTCATTGAATCGAAAACGTCCTACTGTCGGTTTCAGAAAATCAAAGCGTATACCGTTCGACCTGGTTGCTCCTATACGAAAACACATCCGTCAAAAAGCAGTCAGACTGCCTTTGACGGATGTGTTCTTTCAGTGATTCACTTTTTATGTGACACCCCCCATAGGGGTGAAAAATCGCTTAGCGGTGGATCGTCACTTCTTTTTTGACTTCCACGGTGATGCGGCCATTTTTGATGACCATCAAACGTTCAGGAATATCGATCAGCACATCGGCTTTTTTCTGGGTATCTAAAAGAATCAAATCTGCGCGGTTGCCAACAGCGATCCCATAGTCTTTGATATTTAATGCTTTGGCGGTATTGGTCGTAATCATTGGCAAGACTGTCGGCAAGTCATCGGCGCCGCCTAAGTGTGCCACTGGCACAGCCAGCATAGCGATTTGGATCAAATCCCCATTGCCATAGGGCGTAAAGGCGTTTCGGATATTGTTGCTGCCTAAGCAAATATTCACACCAGCATCACGTAACTTGCGAATCGGTGTCACGGCACGACGAACATTGTAAGCATCGTTTCTGGCACCTAAATGCAAGTCGGTCGCAGGCAACGGCATCACATTGATTTGGGCTTTGACCATCAAATCGATAACTTCTGCCAGCTGATCCGGTTCCATGGCGTGCAGCGCAGTCAAATGTCCTACAGATACCCGACCTTGATAGCCTTCTGCGATGGTTTTTTCACACAGGTAGACGATCGATGTATCGTCTGCTTCGTCAGCAAAATCTTGATGCAAGTCAATGTCTTTATCAAATCGTTTGGCGATCTCAAAGATCAAGTCGATGTGTTCATTGGCTGGCGCATCATTGTAAGGAATGCCGCCAACGACATCGGCGCCTTTTTCCATCGCTTCGATCATCATTTTATCCGTTCCGGGTGCTTTAAAAATCCCTTCTTGGGGAAAGGCAACGACCTGAATGTCGATCAGGTCTCGGTATTCTTCTTTTAAGCGCATGATGGTGTCAAATCCAGTGAAGCCTTGTGCTGGATCAAATTCGGCATGGGTGCGCACAGCAGTCGTGCCATGTACGATCAGCATTTCTAATGCGCGTTTCGCCCGATCATAAATGTCTTCTTCGGTAAAGGTCGGTTTCAACTTTGCCGTAACTTGGATCGCTTCTTGCAACGTACCTGAATTATTGGGTTCACGATCGGCGATCAAGGATTTGTCTAAGTGGATATGGCTTTCGATCAATCCAGGGATCACCACTTTGCCTTTCGCCTCAATCGTTGTTGCTGCTGATTCTTCAATGTTGGGTGCAACTGCGGTGATTTTTCCTTCTGAAATTGCAATGTCTACTAATTCTGCATCGTCTTCAAGACGTGCTTGCTTGATCAATAAATCCATGTTTTCCTCCTATCCATCAGCCAAACACTAAGCTGATGACTAATAATAATACGGCTGCTAAACTCAACCACTTCACGTTTCCTTTGACTACATCCAGAATCGGAATTTGGAAACCAGAAGATAAAGCTTGCATCGTAATGTTGACAAAACTCATTTGACTGCCGAGGCCAACCCCCATCGTTACAAAGCCAAGAGCTAAGACTGGGAAGCCTAATGAAACGGCAACTGGTAGCACGAGTGTTAAAACGGAGCCGACATAGGCACCTGCGGGAATCCCAATCAAGACACCCGTCAAGATCGCCACGGGAACCACGATCGCTGCGGGGGCATTTTGTGCCGCACCGGCAATTACAGCAAACGTCCCAGTTTCAGCGATCACGTTGATGAAGGCTAAAAAGATCCCCACTTGGAACAAGCGGGTCAAAATATACGTGGATCCGTCCACCATCGCTTCCACCGATTGATTCATGGAAAAGTCGGTACAAACAAAAATCAACGCTAACGTGACCACCATATAAACTAGCGGTGTAAAGAGGACAAAGCCGATCAGGTCATTGATCAACGGTCCAAAGATGACCGCAAAAAGCAAGAAGATCGCAGGCAGTGTCGTTTTGAATAACTCGCCATTGCTTTTGTTTTCGTACTCTTGGTTGGCTGATTCTTTGAAGCCCAGATGACGACGCTTGGTCCCGAAGAATGCCAATAAAATCGCCAAACCAACGAATAACAACCAAAATGGGCGCATTTGATCGACATAAGAAGCGACACTAAAACCGCCTAGTTCAGACACGATACTAGATTCCAAAGAGGCAGGAGAAGTCGTAAAGGAGACCGCTGCCGCTAACGACATCGCTGCGATCAATTCGGGTACCACCCCAACTGCCGCAAATGCTAACGGTGCGATCACCATCGCACTCCCGCCGCCGATTCCAGACATATAAGTCGCTGCTGCCAATAAGATGACAATAAAACCAGCCACATATTCCACTTTTCCTTTGGTTCCTCTTTTGGCTAAGGTTAAGGCCGCCGTATAACTGCCCGCTTTGAAGACCGCCATCGCTACAGCGGAATTGATGATTGGCACCGTAATACTCAACATCGTCGGAATAGCTTCCAACAGTTGCGAATTAGCTTCAGCTAAACTGATCCCGCCAATAATCATCGCCAAGATCCCAGCAATCAAGCCAGCAATGATCATATCTACTTTTTTAAAGAGCAAAACCAGCACTAACACTAATGGAATCAGTACTAGAAATGCTTTAACTCCTGTTGGTGCGACGATCTCATTGATCGCTTCTGCCGCAAACACTGTTCTTTCTGAAAAGATAAAAAGAATGAGAGCCATAAACAGTGAGACGAGCGTTCCCTTTTTTTTCATCACATTTCTCCTAACTTATATGAACCTTCATATAATAAATGTTGTGTTGCTATGGGGTGTTGCCGATTGATTTTTCTCTGGTGTTTCCCACCTTCTTTCCTCGAAGAAAGGAATCAAGCAAAAGACACCTGCTTTTTCGACCTTTTTCGCCACTTTTTCTTTCTCTATTATAATTCTTGTTGTTAACGCTTTCTTTGGACATTATTCTAAAATAAATCTACGTTTTTTATCCAATTGGCTAAAAGCGCAGAAAAAAGCGTGGCTTGTGGAGAAAAGAGCCTTCATTTGATTCTTTTCCCCTTTTCTCGGAGCCCCGCTTTTTTTAGTGATCCTCTGTTTATGATCGTTTTTTTCCTCGGTTTGTCCAGCGTTTCAGCCGATAAAAAAGCATCAGTTGTTTGCGCGTTCGCTTGATCCGCTGGTAGCGCTTTGGCTGTTTCTTGTAAAATGCTTGATGGTAGTTTTCCGCTGGCCAAAACTGCGTGGCCTTGCGGATCTCGGTCACGATGGGTTGCTGATAATAACCAGATTGGGCTAGTTCCTTTTTGGCTTCTTGCGCAAGCACTTCCTGTTCAGCAGTCGTATAGAAAATGATTGGGCGATAAAAATTGCCGCGATCTTGAAATTGTCCGAAAGCATCTGTCGGGTCTGTCACTTGCCAGTACAACTGCAACAAGTCCTGATAGGTGATGATTTTGGGATCAAAAACGATCTCTACCGCTTCGACATGCCCTGTTGTTCCGCTTAGTACTTGATCATACGTCGGATTCGGGACTGTTCCCCCAGTATACCCCGACAAGACGGAAAGAATGCCCGGCTGGTCTTCAAAAGGCTCTACCATACACCAAAAGCAGCCGCCAGCAAAAATAGCCACTTCTTGTGCTTTTTCACCTGTTTCGTTCGGCTCCACGGAAACTTCTACTGGTTGGACTTTGCTTGTTTCTTCATTCCTTGCCTTTTTCGGTGCTGACTGGCTGATTGTTTGATAAAACTCTGCGACATTCGGGGTCAGATTGTTTCTCAGTGCCAAAGGACGCAACGACGCTTCTAGTTTTTCCAAAACCCGCTTGGTCTGTTGGTCTTCAAGGCTATTTGACGATTCTTTTTCGTGTTTGCCTGCTTTTTGTTTGGTCGCCAGCTGAGTTTCCAGTGTATTTTTTGCTTGCACCAGTTGTTCTCGTTCCCACTGTCTTGTGCCAGGATGCAAGATCAAATTATAGATTTCTGACAGCCACGCCATCGTTTTTTGCTTCATCACCATTGCCCCTTTGCCTCATGAAGGAGCGACTTTCGCTCCTTGTTTGGTTGCACTGTACCATAGTTTCACCGATTCGCCCAATTTGATGCCCAAAAAACGTTCGAGAAAAATCCTCGAACGTTTTTGGCTTTTGTATGGGTTGGTGCGTAATTGGTTCGCATGCATCCTCTGAAGAATCAGCTCAGTAGAATTGGTGGGTACGCAACTGGGCATTCATTTTTTTAGAAACATTGAAGCGGAATGAGTTAGGATCACCAATTTCAAAGAGTGATCAAGAACCACTCAATGCAAATGAACGTTGCCTTTGTTGGTAAATACGCAATTTTTCTACAATCCGTTTAAATAGTCATCGGTTTTCATCACCGTAGAGAAGGTTTCCAAGGCCGATAAAAACGCTCGTTGAACAGCTTCCGCAGGAATTTCGTGTGCTTCAAATGTTAATGCTTTCGTTGCCGTGGCATCAGAAATCAGTATGGGCTGATAACCGAGTTCTTTACTAGCTCTTGTGGTTGAATCGATGCACATATGCGTCATCATCCCAGTGATGATAACTTGTTGGACACCTAAAGAGTCTAACGTTTCTTTTAAATTTGTTTCAATGAACGAGTTAGGAAAGTGCTTTTCGATAATAATAGAAGAATGCGTTGTTTTTAACTGTTCATGCAGCCGTACGCCTTTGGTCCCTCGTTCAAAAAAATCAGCCGCTTCTTGATCGTTGATGTGTTGGATATAGATGATCGGGAGTTGCTTTTCGATAAAAGACGCTTCTAGTTTATTTATGTTTGCAAGCGCCTGTTCAGGGGAATGAAGGGCCATTCTTCCTTCTTTAAAATAGTCATTTTGGACATCAATAATTACTAAAGCTTTTTTCATAGAATCACCATTTCTTTTCTTATTTGTTATAATCCAGTATAAATACATATGACCCTACAACAAAGCGTCACTTGAAAAAGATAAAGTCAATTCACTTTCATTATGAAAAGAGGAACCCTTATGGACATCATCGATGAACAAATCCTAGCTATCCTGAAACAAAACAGCAAATTATCGAACAAAGAAATCGGCGAAATGGTCCACTTGACGGGACAAGCCGTGGGCAATCGGATCTTGAAATTGCAAGATGAGGGTATCATTCAACGATTTAGTATTGTGGTGAATTACCCAAGTACGCAATACATCCGGTTTTTTATGGATTCAAATCGCTATACAGCTTTTGAAGCCTTCGTGAATCAATACAAAGAAATTGAGGTCTTTCATAAAGTTTCAGGTCAAGCTTGTTATCTCTTGGTCAGTCATTTTACAGATGTAACCTTCCCTTTATTTATAGAGAGTCTCTCAAACTGGGGCAGGTATAGTGTAGAAACCTTTGTGGCTGACAAACTCAATCATGGGGATGTTTGATGTTAGCCGTTGTGGACTAGTCCTACATTCATTAGATTCCTTGATATATTCATCGAAGTCTTGATCGTCGAAATTTTGGCAATGATGCCTAGCAGCAGCGTGCCGAATTCAAACATCGCCAAGCATAAAGTATTAAGACTGCTAGTGCAAACGGCGTCTATCAAGGTCCTCCTAAGTGATACCGTGCAAACACAAAAGATCCCCACCATCGCCTTGTTTATAAGAGCATCGTTCAGGATCATGGGAATGGAGCTGGTATCTTAAAGATTGCAATGGAGTATAATGTTATGAGACAAAGCGTTTATAGAATAAAAGAAAACAGCATGGTCAACATCGATAAGATGAGCATGCTGTTTTTATCTACTTACTTTTTGAAATACTGTTCTAACTTTCATCAATAACTCATCAACCAAGTGCTCATGCGCTTTTTCAAAAAAAACACATGCGCTGGCTTCATAATCAATTGTCGTTAATTGATCCAACAATACTTTTCCTGTTGTCTTCATGCCATAATCTGGATTAATACTTACATATAACGGATAGTTTCTACTTGTACTCGAAATCGGAGCAACGGTGGCAACATTACTATAATCTGCAATCATGTCATGACTTAAAACAATATAGGGCCTTTTTCCCGTTTGTTCATGTCCAGCACGAGGAGCTGTATCCAATAACAAAATATCCCCTTGTCTAGGTTTTCTTACCATTTTTCATTCCCTACTGCTTCACCTAAATGTTGAATTTCCACATGATTTCTCTCAGCAGTGTAGTTTTCAAATAACTCTTCAATCGTTAACTCGTTTTCTACATTTGCTGCTTCGATGATTAGCCGTTTATGCCCGTTTACTTCTTCTTGTATTATCTTCACTTTGTCATCTGTATGAATACCAAGATACTCCATAATGTACTTTGGCAATCTAAGACCGTTACTATTGCCCCATTTTTTTATAGGTAGCATTTCCATGTTCGACACCTCTTTCTGTATATACATAGTATAACTTATACCGCGACAGAGTATATACATAATTATCCTTTTTGGTCGATTCACCTAAATTCCATTAAAAAGAATCGTTCTCAAAAGTGGACTCTGCTGTGCTAATAAAAATTTGTAGTATGCTGAAATGTCGCATTGTAAAACAATGACTGACATAAACGATTTGATTATAACCACGTGATACGCTCATTAGGTATTAACAATATTTGGATGCAAATAAGTAGTAAACAACAGGGATTGCTGTCCCTCCCCTACTTATTCCCTCATGTGTTCTATATTGGATAGCATAGCTAGTTCGAAAAAATAGTTAACTTTCCCACTAATCAGGGAGCCAACAATTTCTTCAATATGAATACCTGCAAAACCGTCACCCATGGCTTTATCAGAAAATACTGGGTCGTTTTCTTTATCTATTCAAGTGGATATCACGGGTAGTTTTTTATTTTTTTCTGTGGTATAATAACCTTGCGAAACGATAGAAAATTTATAGCACTACAGCACAAAGACGCTCCCTAACCGCGACGAAAGGGAGCGCCTTTTTTTATGCTAGTTGCGACTGCTAGCATGTGAGTTGGATAGCAACTTGCTTAGTTGTCGTCTTTGTCTTTCTCATCCAACCAGTGAGAAAATAGTTCGATGACTATACCAACAATAATTGGTGCGACAACCAACGATAGAAAACTCATATACACTACAAACACCCCCCCAGGGGGCAAGTTGCCTTTTTTATTATATCAAATCTTCAGCATCATTTAGACAGTTTTCAAAAATAAAAGTGTAATCTATTAATTGAATAAATTACCTATTTTTTATCTAGTAGCTGGTCTTAAATATCTAACGTCAACTCTGTCCTCACACTATAAAATAGTCTTCTATAGAAAGAATGAAGGGAAAAAATCTCAAACACTTTTAAGCTTCTAGTCCATTGTATGAATGATTTGAAATTCATTGGTTTAATTAGTTTCGCTCTTTATTTTATCGGGCTGATAAATCAGAATTGACTCTTCAATCCTATTTTCATTTTAGGTAGAAAAAAGATCGTTCTTTAGTTTGATTAAATCACTCCAAAACAACTGAGCATACGATATGCTATATGAATGACTCCATCAAAAATACCGATATGAATAAACAAGCACTTGTTGATTTCTGAGTTCTTTTGTGAGTCTTTATGAAAAAAGCACAGTTCGAAAGGGCGTACCATCAGTTAGGTACGCCCTTTTAAGAGATGCAGAAAGTATACATGTTACGGAAATTACACACAGTTATTTTTCAAAGACACTAAGTGATGTTCACGCTTCTTCCTTTTGCAATGTCATGATGACAGGACCTTCTTTGGTGATGGCGATCGAATGTTCATATTGTGCACAGTAGCTGCCGTCAATGGTGCGTGCTGTCCAGCCGTTCGGGTCCATCTTCATGCGCCAAGTGCCGGTCGTGATCATCGGTTCGATAGTGATCGTCATGCCTTCTTTCAACCGAATTCCTTTGCCAGGTAACCCGAAATGAGGAAAGAATGGTTCTTCATGAATGGTTGGGCCAATGCCGTGAGCAATAAAGTCCCGCACGACACCATACCCTTTTTCTTCAGCGAAGCTTTGGATCGCATAACCAATATCGCCAACTCGGTTGCCAACCTGTGCTTGCTCGATGCCTCTCATCAAGGCTTCTTTCGTGACTTCCATCAGTGCTTGATGTTCTGGTGAAATCTCTCCTACCGCATACGTCCAACAGCTGTCAGAGATTGCCCCTTTGTAATCGACACAAAAATCGACTTTGACGACATCGCCTGATTTTAAAACATATTCTGAAGGGAAACCATGACAAATCTCTTCATTGACACTGATACACGTCGCAAATTCATAGCCTTCAAACCCGATTTGCGCGGCTGTTGCCCCTGCAGCTTCTATCTGTTGATGGACAAAGGCGTTGATTTGGTTCGTGGTGATACCGGGAACGATTTTCTCTCGTAGCTTTTCGTGAATACTTGCCAAGATACGACCAGAAGTTTTCATTTGTTCGATCTCTCGTGGGGATTTTAATGTGATCAATAGATGATCTCCTTTCCTTAAATAGCCATTACCCTGTTTCTTTTAATAATACACCTCATCTAGAAATAAGCCATGAGAAGGCACTGTTTCACCAGCTGCTTGTCGTACTTTATCGGCTAACACTTGATCGATCACTTCTGGTGGCAGTGTGCCATCGCCAATGGCAATCAGTGTGCCTGTCAAGATTCGGACCATTTTATGCAAAAAGCCGTTGCCTTTGAAGGTAAACCGCAATAGGTCGCCTTCTGGTGTGATGGTGATTTCATCGATCGTGCGCACCGTTGATTTTTTTGATTTTTTCAATGCAGAAAAGCCGATAAAATCATGGGTGCCGATCAACTTCTCAGCCGCTTGCTGCATTTTTTCCAAATCAAGGGGCTGCGGGCAATGAAAACTAGTATTGCGAACAAAGACCGATGGGATTGCGTTGTTCCAAACATAATAGCTGTATTGCTTGCCTTTGGCGTGATAGCGTGCATGGAAGCGCTCAGGCACTTCTTCAATCTTGTTGACGACGATGTCTTGCGGCAAATAACGGTTAAAGAACTGCTGCATCTCTGGCAAACTCATTTGATGAGTCGTCTTGAAATTCGCCACTTGTCCTCGAGCATGCGTGCCCGCATCGGTTCTGCCAGAACCCACGATCTCAATTTCTTCTCCCGTCAATAATTTGATGACCCCTTCAACTTTTTCTTGAATGGTTTTTTCTGAATCTCCTAGTCGTTGCCACCCTAAGTAGCGCTTGCCGTCATATTCAATCGTTAATTTGATATTTCGCATGGTTATTGCTCCTTTTTACCGATACTATCGGTGGATAGTTGTGATTGTTGTTTAAAGTGACTTTTAAAAAATATACAAGTGCATTTATACAAGAAACAGTACACAAAAATTTTTCTATTTTTCATACTATTTCTATTATTTATAAACGTTTCGTCAACCTAAAAGTTCTTAAAAGAACAATATGACGTTATCTCGCTTGTTTTGTGTTTATATAAGCGATCGCACTGCCGCTTCCAAATTTAACTTCTGGCAATGAACGCTTTACTAAATTGAGTTCCTTCAGTGTTTCTTCTCTAGTTGATAGTGCACGGAACGCATATCGCGTTAGACCGTTTTCTAGTTTCTTTGATTCTGAAAACTGCTCAGATACTTTATAAGCTGCCACAACAGCATTTTCTGCTCCTGTGTTAATAGCGATGATATAACGGATGTGTTGAATTTTATTGCGCCCAATAACCCAGTTCCCTAAAGTTCGCGACTTTAGATTTGAAATATCCCGATATTCTTCATATATAGGGTATTCTTTAGATTCATCTTTACTCAAAGAAAAAGCATCTCTTACTTTTACTGCTAATATCAAGTCATCCGTTGCTATTTCACTGATAGACATTGGTTGGAAGCCAAAACGCTCTTCGATTTCCTCAACGAGCATTACTTTAGAACCATGTCCTTTCACCAAATTTGTCAGTGAAAGCCCCTGTACCAGCTGTGCATAATTGATCATAACATTTTCGCTTGCATATGCCTCATTTTCAGATAACCCATAACTTAGGATATAACTTAATACTTGTAAATTTGATTCAATAATTTCTTGAATCGTTTTAATTTTTAAAGTAATTGCTGTTTCATTTTCTCCAACTAAATTTGCTTGTTTCATCCTATTTAAAGCAGCTTGCCGATGGGCAAAAATACGATTCCCTTTTCCTTTCCCAATATAAAAAGGCTGGTTGTTTCTAGGATCAACTAAACAATATACATAATATAGATGCTTCTCATCTTTTTGTAATGTTGCGAGCGTAGAAGCTGAAAACTGATTAATTTCCTTCATTTTTTCTTTCCTTTTATTGATAGATTATCCTTACTAATTCGTTTTACTTATGATACGGCGCCCCCGTATTGATTCGATACGCGCGATAGATTTGCTCCAATAAGATCAGTTTCATGAGTTGATGCGGATAGGTCATTTTGCCAAAAGAGATTTTGGCATCACTGCGGGTCATGACTTCTTGACTCAAGCCTAGGGAGCCGCCGATGACGAAGGTCAGTTGGCTTTTTCCTTGGATGCCGAGTTGATCGATTTGTTTGGCGAAGGCTTCGCTGGTGGGGTTAGTGCCTTCGATCGCTAAGGCAAAGACATAATCGGTGTCTTTGATTTTGGCTAAAATGCGCTGGCCTTCTTTTTCTTTGATTTGCAGCATTTGGGCTTCACTCAAGGTTTCTGGTGCTTTTTCATCCGATACTTCGACAAACTCAAGCTTTGCGTATGCCCCCAATCGTTTGGCGTACTCGTTGATTCCTTGAACGAGGTACTTTTCTTTTAATTTTCCTACTGTGACGATTTTGATTTTCATAGGTGCCTCCTCGTTATCCCCTTATTTTATGAAAATGTGGACAATGCTATCCACAACCTTTTACACACTTTGACTTTCTTTGAAATCCTTCTATTTTATCTATAAAACAGCGACACTTCAAGGGTTTCTTCATCCACCCAATCAAAGCTCTCGAACTTGTCCACACACTGTGGATAAAAAGACCTTCGCTTCTCCCCAGTTTCGCCTGCTATTTTTATTCAAAAATGAACGGGTTTTGCGAAGAAAATTTCATCGTTTGAAACAGATTCTTACGCAACTTCTTCATATTTTTTTCAAAATCTCTTAGTAGACTAATCTCAGATAGAAGGAATATACTGATTATAACGAATTATTCATTAAGGGGGAAATAGTAATGGCAAGAAAATATGTCACACCAGGCAAGAAAACTTCTCCTGGTTTATTAAAACGATTAGGTATTGGGATTTTAGGCGGTATGGTCGGCGGTTTATTGACCTTCGGCGGTCTGTATCTGGCAATGGGTTCCTCTTTGACTTCAACACCAGAAACCACGACCAACAGCGGGGTCCAAGATTCTAACGGACAAACCCAAGTATCTAATGTAAAACTTGATGTGACTAGCGATGTCACTGAGGCAGTTGAAAAAGTACAAGATTCTGTCGTTTCCATCATTAATCTACAACAAAGTCAAAGCAATGATTGGAACAGCCTCTTTGGTCAGCAAGGTGGACAAAGTGAAGGCGATAGCCAAAGCGACGACGACAGTGCTTTAGAAGCTTCTTCTGAAGGTAGTGGGGTCATCTACAAAATCGATGGCGACAATGCCTATGTCGTAACCAACAACCACGTCGTTGAAGGTCAAGACGGTTTAGAAGTTGTTTTAGCAGACGGTACGAAAGTCAAAGCTGAATTGGTCGGTACTGACGCTTACACAGACTTAGCTGTATTGAAAATCTCTTCTGAGCATGTGACGACTGCCGCAACATTTGGTGATTCAAGTGCCTTGAAAGTCGGCGAACCAGCCATCGCGATCGGTTCTCCTCTAGGCTCTGACTACGCAAACTCTGTGACACAAGGGATCGTTTCTTCCTTGAATCGTCAAGTAACAAGCCAAAACGAATCTGGTGGTACGATCAGTATCAATGCGATCCAAACGGATGCTGCGATCAACCCAGGGAACTCTGGTGGTCCACTGATCAACGTTGATGGTCAAGTGATTGGGATCAACTCAAGTAAAATCGCCAGCACCTCGGGTTCTGCTTCAGGCGTTAGTGTCGAAGGGATGGGCTTTGCGATCCCAAGTAACGATGTCGTTGAAATCATCAATCAACTAGAAGCAGACGGCAAAGTGGTTCGCCCTGCACTAGGTATCCAAACGATCGATTTAGGTTCCATCACATCACAACAACAAGAACAAATCTTGAAAGTTCCTTCATCCGTAACTTCTGGCGTTGTGATCTACTCAGTCAACAATGCAACACCAGCAGAACAAGCAGGATTGCAACAATATGACGTTATCACGAAGATCGATGATACAGAAGTCAGCACAACAACGGATCTGCAATCTGCGTTGTACAAACACAAAGTCGGTGACACGATCACTGTAACCTTCTATCGTGGCGATGAAGAAAAAACAGCAGAAGTAAAACTTTCCGTTGATACGTCGATCAACGAACAATCAACAGACAGCAGCAACTAATCATCAAAACCAATCGAAACAATCAAAAAATGAACTGCCGCAAAAACAGGAAGCGGCAGTTCATTTTTTTAGGCATTACCGACTGGAAAAGCTTCACCTACAACGGCATCTTGAGGCAGCTCAAGAATGCCTTTTTTCATTGGTGCACCTTCTAAATGCAGTTCTTTAGCAGAACAGATCATTCCGAAGCTTTCTACGCCACGAAGCGTCCCCGGCCAAATCATCAAGCCATCTGGCATCATTGCCCCAGGTTTTGCGACAACGACTTTCAAGCCTTTACGGATATTGGCAGCACCACAGACGATTTGCAAGACTTCCCCATCCCCGACTTCTGTTTCCGTGATAGACAGATGGTCGCTGTCTGGATGTTCCACACAAGATTTCACATAGCCAACGACGATTTTTGGTTCTGTATCTGCTGGCAGTTCTTCGCTGAATCCTGCTTCTTTGATCATGGTGTTCAATTGTTGGATTTGTTCTTTCGTCAACGTCACTTGGCCACGGCCTTCGATCGTCATCACTTCTGAGATCGCAAAAAAGTTCCAGCCGACGATCGTGCCTTCTTCATTTTTGATTTGGGCAACATTGCCTTTGCGTTCGACGGTTTGTTCTAATCCTTTATCATCTGCTGTGATGGCAAGCAGTGTATCACTGACATATTCTTTGTTATAAGCAAAAATCACGTTTTTTCCTCCTTAGGTACTTACACATTCCGCCCATAATCTTAACAAATTTTTCGGCATCCGTCATGGAATTTCTTTGTTTTCCTTGAAATTCTACTTATTTTCAAAGACAAAAAACGCCTGAGAACCAACTTCTGCTGGCTGGCTTAGGTTGAGAATTGGCGAAGGAGCAGAACCCGCGGCTTCTCAAGAACTTGCTGGTAGAACTACGCTCTACGAAAGAAGGCAACAACAATAAATTTTCCAAAAAACGGATACAGAAAAAAACTAACAACCAGCTGCGGCTTATTAGCTAAGACGCTGCTTTGCTAACGAGCCGATAAACACTGGTTCTAAAAACTTCTGTTTGGCACTACTACCTAAGAAGAAAGACAACAGCGACAGATGTCTTCCTTCAAAATGAGCAAAAAATCCTGAGAACCAGCTGCAGCTCATCAGCGAAAGACGGTGCTTTGCTAACGAGTGAAACATCGCTGGTTCTCAGGAACTTTCTTTTAACCCTTGTCTTCTTTTGCTGCCATCTTCTTTAAGGAAAAGAACTCGGCAACGACAAGCTTATTTTTTCAAAAATGACCTTACGCTTTGGTTTCTTCAGGCGATACGATCAGCACGTCGCACCGGGCTTCACGGATAACGAAGCTGGCGACACTCCCCATCATGAAGCGTTCCACGGCGTTCAGCCCAGATTGCCCCACCATGATCAAATCGATGTCGTATTGATCTGGTAATTGAGTGGCAAGGGCGTCTTTGATGGAGCCGTAAGCGACGATGCCTTCTACTGGATCAAAATCCACTGATTTTGCGTATGCTTTACAGTCGTCGATCAGATTTTTCGCCGTATCTTTTTCTTGTTCCAAGATGGAACTATCCAAAGGTGCATAGCCCATCATGGTCGGTACTTGCTGATCGATGATCGTTGCGGCATAGACCTTCCCTTGATTTCGACGAGCGACTTCCACTGCTTTTTTGAAGGCAGACATCGCTTGATCTGAACCGTCGATCCCTACTAAAATGTTTTGATATCTTTGTGCTTCCATCTTTTTCCCCTCCTATGCTGATTGTACGCTGGTTAAAAAGGTTTCGATCTCTTCTTTGGTTTTGCGATCCTTGTTGACTAACCGTCCCAGCTCCTTGCCGTCTTCGATAACGACGAGGCTAGGAATACCAAAAATGTTCCATTCAACCGCTACATCCATGTATTCATCGCGGTCGACTTCGATAAATTGAAGCTCTGGAAAGTCCGCTTCGATCTCAGGCAATTGCGGTTTGATGTAGCGGCAATCGCCACACCAATCGGCGGTGAAAAAGAAGACATTTTTGCCTTTCTCCACATATGTTGCTAACTCTGCTAAATCTTTTGGAATAATCAAATGCTCACCACTTTCTTTTCTTTCAGTATACACCTTTCTTTCAGGGACTACCAACTGACATGCTGATCTTGCAAAGCCCTGCAGAAAAAAAGAGACAACGGATGGCTGTCTCTTTGCTTTCGTTCGTTCTCGCTTATTGTCCAGCCAAGATCGTATCAACAGTTGAACGATCCAAACCTTTCAAGACTTGAATCACCATTTCCCGTGCCGCTTCAAAATCAGCGATACTGAATAGGGTTTGGTGAGTATGGATGTAACGTCCAGGAACACCGATGACTGAACTTGGGATCCCTTCATTTGCCATGTGTGCCGCACCAGCGTCCGTACCGCCTTTTGAAACAAAGTATTGGTAAGGAATGTTGTTGCTTTCTGCTGTATCCAACAAGAATTCTTTCATCCGTGGCAACATGATCATGCCTGGATCATAGATTCGCATCAAAGTCCCGGATCCTAGATGACCAAAGGTACCATTTTTGGTGACTGTGTCATCTGCTGGCGAGCAATCGACCGCAAAGAACAAGTCGGGTTTGAATTTCGTCACAGACGGACGAGAACCTCGTAAGCCGACTTCTTCTTGAACGTTGGCACCAGCAATCAGCGTATGGCCTAACGTTTCCTCTTTCAAGGCTTCAAGTGCTTCTAATACGACTGCACAGCCGTAACGGTTGTCCCAAGCTTTCGAGATGATGTTTTTCCCATTGGCTGTTTTGATGGTTTCCACTTGTGGGACGATCGTATCGCCAGGACGTACACCAAAGCTTTCTGCTTCTTCTTTTGATTCAAACCCAGCATCAAACAAAATATCTGTGACTTCGACATTTTTTTGACCGCTGCTTCCTCGCAACAAATGTGGCGGTACTGAAGAAGAAACACATGGATAATCGCCTTTCGCTGTTTTCAATGTAAAGCGTTGAGCAGAAACCACATAAGGGTTCCATCCGCCTAAAGGAGTGACTTTGAATAAGCCGCGATCGGTGATCGTCGTCAATAAGAAACCAACTTCATCCATGTGAGCAGCTACCATCACTCGTGGTGCATCTGCTTCTTGGTGGTGACGCAAACCGAAGATGCCGCCTAAGCCGTCTTGTTGGATCTCGTCCACCAAGGGGGTCATCGCTTCACGCATATACGCCCGCACGTCGTGTTCAAACCCGCTGGTTCCTTGTAACTCCGTTAGTTCTTTGATGCGTTGAAATGTTTTTTCTTCCATGATCATTCGAGAAACACGTATCGGTTGTTTGCTGCCCTAAAGAAACAAAGCTGCTTTTTTTGAAAAAGCAACGCTTGCTGTTGCTGTGTTTTCCAGCAATTTTTGGGTGAAACAACGGATGTGCTCTCTTCCTCCTTATTCCTACTGATATTCTTTATTATAGCGCAAATTTCTATTGTTGGTTATTTTTCTTATAGAATATTTCTAAACTATGGTAAACTATTGTTAAGAGAACCTGTGCTTTCACCGAGATCAAAACATTCGGGAAAACTTACTTTAGGAGGGACATTAGATGGAGAATGAGCATCCATTGCATTATTTTAAAAATGGACTGACCATCGGTTTAGGTCTTGGCTTTGCAGGAGGGATTTTTTCAACGATCTGGTTGAAGAAAAGGCAAGCCATGAATGCCGATGATGTCTTAGACAATATAAAAGCGGCGTTTATCAAAGAAGGACCGATCGAAGGTTCTTGGATCAATTTCGAAAAACAACCTTTGCGCAAATTTGCGATCACTTCCCAAGGATATACTGGCGGCATTACCCGCACCGAAGACGGGCAGCTTGTCACCTATGAATTTTTGGCAGATGCTCATACAGGCACCGTCTTAGATATCCAACGAGCAATCGTGGACTAATCACTGCACTTACGACCAGCTTCTTAAGAGGCTGGTCTTTTTTTTAAGCAGTGCTTTTACTGGAGCAAGGTCGCAAGGTCCAATACCGCGACTTCATCGATGCTGCCACCTTTTTGCCGATACGCCCATGCCCCACTTTCAAACAAGCAGTACAGCTGTCCTTTTTCTACCACGATCTGTTCAAGGTAATGGGGAAACTTGATGCGTCGCAACGCATGTTTGCGGGTCAGCACCGTTGCATCCTTTGAAAAGACCCATAACTCCGCCGACCCTGGTCCAAAAGAACGTGCCAGCAACATGTATTCAGTGGTAAAGGCGATACTTTGGACTTTCGTGGTGGTGACCCTTCTCTTACGAGGCTTGATGCGAGGAGGCGTTTTGCGACCGCTGTCTGAAAGAACAGGCAGCGGATAATTCGCCACCACGCCTCCTTGTTTCAAGGCAAAGGTCCCTGAGACAAGTTCACCGCCATCGGCTGCCAAATAGGAGCTGTGAGTGATGCCTGCCAATTCGATGACTTGCTGATAAGCGATAGGCTGATTGGTTGCCAAGGAATCATCTTCCAGCAGTGCTTGTAGAGAAACACACGCCACGCGCCCCATTCCTTTCCCTGTAATGGTTAGCCACAGCATTTGCGTTGCTCGATCAAAGACTAGGCCACCGACATGGGGGCGTTTTGGCAGAACCACCGTTTTCAGATGCCGCCCGCTCGTTCTTTCTATTATATAAAGCTGTGAGTGATGTTCCTGCTGCGAACAATACGCTGAGATGAACAAATAGTCCTCTGAAACGGCCAACCCTTGTGGGGTCATTGCCTGACATTGATCTGCATGCTTGTGCAGCCTCGTTTCTGCTTTCGCCGTTGCCGTCGTTGCCACTGCGGCAGTGGCTTCTTTTAAACCGGGAACCAAAAGGACTGCTTCCCTTTTCGCCCCGGCTGCCAGCCACGCTTGCCGCACACTGGGATAACGCTTCAGCTGGGCTGCCAGTGCTTGGTTGTGGCGTGTATGTCGGTGCTTTTTTAGCCAGTACACCACAAAAAGGCCAACCGCAAACACGCCCAAAAGCAGCAAGCTCTCTGTTTGTCTCATTGATTGACCTCCTTGATGAATTCCCTCTTGTCGGTTGATTTACCAACCGCTTATTGTTTGTCTATTCGTAATAATGCTTAGACTACTTGAACTTCGACATCAATGTTGCCGCGAGTTGCCCGAGAATACGGACAAAAATCGTGGGCTTCTTCTGCGATTTTCTCTGCCTCGGCTTTTTCAACGCCTGGTAACGATACTTCTAAAATCACGCCGATTTGGTAACTACCGTCCTCATGCTGATACAAAGACACTCTTGCTTTAACTTCGGATTCGGATTCGATGTTATGCTCTTTCAGCATATGCTGTACGGCACCGTTGAAGCATGAAGCATAGCCTGCGGCAAATAATTGCTCAGGATTGGTCCCTTCACTATGAAGACCTGGCTTGTCGATTTTCAGATGAAAACTACCGTTTGGTGCTTCGACCTCTCCGACACGTCCGCCTCGATTGATCATCGCTGTTTCATATTGCTTTTTCATTGAACCTCTTCCTTTCTTTTTTTGACCTACTTTAAGTGTAACGACAATTTTCTAATCTGACAAAAGGATTGCTTATGCATCCTTTTAAAAAACAAAAAAAGGCAAACCCAGAAACTCTGGATTTGCCTGTCTATTCGAGGTAATTGCTACCCGAAATAAATGAATGAAAACAATTGCTGAATGGACTAGCCGTTTGAACGTCCTAAGAAGAATGAAACAACAGCAACTACAATAACCGCACCAATAATTGATGGGACGATTGCCATTCCAGCAAGTGATGGACCCCAAGAACCTAAGATCGCTTGTCCAATAGCTGAACCTACTAAACCTGCAACGATGTTGGCGATCCAACCCATTGATCCACCTTTATTTGTGATAGCTCCGGCGATCAAACCGATAATAGCTCCTACGATTAATACCCATAACCAATGCATATTTTTCTCCTTCTTTCTTTTAAGTAGTTATTACACATATTATGTTACGCTTAATCCCCGTTTTAGACAAAAGATTTGCACTCAATTTGCAAATAAAATTTTCAAACCTTGTTATATTAACGTTTATCAGCACTTCCTAATTATCGTTGTAAGAGCTTTAATTCGTTTTTTTTAGTATTGGTGCATTTTTTGAAATCGTTTTATTTTGTATTTTGCATCTTATCCGCTAAACTGAGGGAGAACCACTCTTATTTTGTCAGATAATTGGCACTTTTCACTCCTCGATCAGTCCTAGGACTACTATCTTTTCAGTACATCAGCTATTTTTCATTGGGGGACGTTTCGATCGTTTTCGATTGGAAACGTTTTTTTGAACAAAAATCATTCAATAAAGGAGAGGAACAAAATGAACAAAAAAATAGGGTATTCAATTTTGTCTTTGGCGGCAGTGATGTTAGGGGTCGCTGGCTGCGGCAGTGGTGACAGTGCCAGCGAGAACAAGCAGATTCGTATGTTCGTTTCTGGAGATACCAGTGAAGGCGGCGCTTATTCGAAAATGGCGGAAAAATACAAGGAAGAAACTGGTGTGACTGTCGAAGTCACCGACGTGCCTTATGCAGACTTGCTGACAAAGATCACCAAAGCTGTTCAAGCGGATGATGCACCAGAAGTCGTGCGGGTTTCTACTGTTCAACCTGACTGGAATGACTATCTGATGGATCTATCAGACATCGCCAGTGAGGCAAAAACATTGGAATCGATGACGATCAAAGATGAAGCAGATGTCGTCAAAGCACTTCCTTCTGATGTGACTGCCACTGGGTTGTTTATCAATACGGATTTGTTTGACGAAGCTGGTGTGACCTACCCCACTTCGGAAGAGGACATTTGGACTTGGGATGAATTTTTAACTGCGATCAATGAAGTCGTTGAAAAAACCGATGCCAAATACGGTATGGTCATGGACGCGTCGGATCACCGTTTACGGGCTTTCACCTATCAATACGGGGGACAAGATTTCTTTTTAGATGACAGCGGTGATTCTTACACGACCGATGATGCTACGAAAGCGGCTTTGCAAAAATTTGTTGATTTGAACAATGACGAAGTGATGCCAAAATCGGTTTGGACCTCTGGAGAAGATGCTTCTGCTATGTTCAAGAGCGGCCGTGTGCCAGCTTACTTTTCTGGCAGCTGGCAGATCGTTGATTTTTCTACCAACATCAGCAACTTTAACTGGCAATCCACCTATTCTCCTTATGAAGAGACCCGCGCGGTCAATATGGGCGGCAACTTCATCACTGGCTTCAACAATAGTAAAAACAGTGAAGAAGGCGAAAAATTCATCAAATGGTTGTACGAAGAAGAAAATTACAAACAGCTTTGTACCTATGCTGGCTACTTACCTGCGGTGGAAGATTTGACGGTCGATTATGAACAAGGCCAGGATGCTTATGAAATCTACAACCAAGAGATCGCAGCCGCTGCTCAACCAATCAGCAGCAAGCAAACCACCGATCAAGTGACAATGAGTATGAAAGGCTACACTGGATTGACAGGGGCTTACCGTGATGCCATCGTGCAAGTGTTGAATGATGAAATTACATTAGATGAGGCAATCGACAAGACGATCAAGGATTACAATGATGGGTTTTTGAAGAAATAAACAGACGTTCAACCACAAAGAACCCATAGTCTGGCTTTTTGCAGACTGCGGGTTCTTTGTTGCTGATACGATCGTCGGAGGAGGAATTTTCTGTGAGCACTTTACAAAAAAACAAATGGCCGTTGCTATTCACTGGCGCAAGCATCATTTTGTTCATTATCTTCTTTTTGATTCCAGCACTCTTAGGACTTTATTACTCGTTGACGGACTATAAAGGCTTTGCGACAGCCAATTTTATCGGCTTGGCGAATTATCAAGAATTGTTTCAAGACGCCAGCTTCTATAAAGCACTATTTCGTACATTTCGTTACGTGATTATTCTGGTCCCAAGTATCTATGTCGTTTCTCTCGCCGTTGCTTTGATGTTGAACAGTCAGCTGGCGAAAGGCAAATTTTTCGCAAAGATCATTTTTTTCTTACCATGGACCATCTCTGGGATCATCGCTGGGGTTATCTGGAAATGGCTGTTTGGTGAAAACTTTGGCTTTATCAACTTTATTCTAGAGCAAGCGGGACAACCAACTGTCCCGTGGTTTACCGACTCGAATGCTGCCTTTTCTGTCATTATTTTGGCTGCCATCTGGGGCGGGACTGCCTTTAACATGCTTCAATTTACTGCAGCTTTGAAAAATATCCCCCGCTCTTTGTATGAAGCTGCCGAAATCGACGGTGCCAGCTTTGGGCATAAATTACGCTACATCACCTTGCCTATGCTGCGGCCGACTTCCTTTATGGTCATCTTATTGGCTTCGATCGGCGCTATGAAAGAGTTCGCCCTCGTGCAATCGCTGACCAATGGTGGTCCAGGAACCGACAACATGTTGATCGTGCAATATATCTATACGACTGGGTTTGACAAAATGCGGGTCGGCTATGCCAGTGCTGCCTCCATGGTACTTTTCGTGATTCTTTTACTGTTAGGCTTAGCACAAATGAAGATTGGAGGCGGCAAGAATGACATCTAAGACCATCAAAACCAAACGACCTGTCACAAGAAAGTCAGCGATGTTTTTTTTAACGCTGGCACTGATCATCACTTCCCTGCTGTACCTTTTTCCACTACTTTGGTTCTTATTAAGTGCCTTTAAACCAGGGACTGAACTATTTGCTTATCCCTTGAAAATTATTCCTGAAAATCCAACCATTCAAAACTTTATTGATGCTTGGACAACATTGGATTTCTTTCGTTACTTCAATAATACGTTGATTTCAGCGGTGGTCACCACTTTATTGACGATCCTAGTCAGCGCCGCCTGTGGCTATGCCTTTGCAAAATACGATGCGAAATGGCTGCGTTTTTTCTTCATCTGTATCATCGCCACCACCATGCTGCCGACGGAAGTTATCATGAACCCAACGTTTTCTGTCATTCGTTCACTAGGCTTATATGATAACTTATTGGGGATCATCATCCCTTCCATCAATACAGCAACAGGTATCTTTATGTTCCGAACCTTTTTCGTCTCCGTTCCTGACGATCTGATTGAATCAGCCCGCATCGATGGCGCTTCGGATGGGATGATCTTTTTGAAAATCATGCTGCCGATTGCCCGACCAATCATTATGACACTGGGGATCTTTTCCTTCCAGTGGCGGTGGAATGATTATATCTGGCCCTTGATCGTCTTGAATGATCCGAAAAAATACACCTTGCAAGTGGCGATCCGCAGCTTGGTGGGCGCGGAAAATATCAATTGGACGATTTTGATCGCTGCCTCGGTAATTTCCATTTTGCCTTTGCTGCTGGTCTTCCTCGCCTTTCAGCGCTGGATTCTCGACAGCAATTTAGACAGCGGACTAAAATAAAAAAAGTGCCGACTGCTTCGTCGCACCTTTCTCCTTTTATGGATGAACGGTGCCACAGAGCAGCGGCGCTTTTTATTTTGAAAAGTCTTTTCGTGACAAGTAGACGGCAGTTAAAATGCCGACTAAAATAGCCAAGCCAAAGACGACAATCGTACCGATCGCATTGTCTTTTCCTGGCAGTCCTCCGGTGTTGATCCCCCATAGCCCCGCGATCAAGGATGGCACAGCCACCACTAATGCCGCAGAATCTAAGTATTTCATCAGATGGTTTAGATTGTTGTCCATCATATCAGAGAACAAGCCACCGATGGTTTCTAACAAGTCGCGATAGATAGTGACCATTTTCATGGCAAATTTTTGCCGCAGCTTGATGTCATAAACAAGTGCTTCATTATCCAAACGATCCAAAAATTCTTTGCGATCCATCAAACGATCGACGGTATGGTTTTGGTCCCGCAAGGTGTGATCAAGATAGACCATGTCTCGCTCGGTATCGGCTAAGTTAAACAATTCCTTGTTTTCCGTCGTTTTACGGGCTGCTTGATCCAAATCATCGATTTGCTTCTTCATCTCCTGCAGACCTTTGATGTAATGGGTGTAGATCATCAACGTGGCATAAGCAACAATATCTTCATACCGCTGGATATCTTGCTCATGCTTTTCGATCAATCGTTTGATCAGATTGGATTGTTCAGATACGTAGGTGATCAACAGATCCTTGGTGTAGATAAAAGTCACAGGCTCAAGACGGTCTTCGATCCGATCTTGTGTCACTTCCGACAAATCGATCAAAGTATAGAGAATCGGATGATTTAACTTGGTGTTGCGCAAGTATTCCAAACGTGACACTTCTTCCGGTTCATTGGCGCCAATAAAAATATCTTCGGGCAGTTGATACTTATCTAACAAGTGTCGTTGTTCCTCTGGATCTGTGCCAGAAACCACTAGCCAATTGTAATCCTCCTCCGAAGATTTGCTTATTTTTCGGTCTTCCATTTTGTAATACTGAAACATGGTGACTCGCTCCTTTTCTAATTCTCTCTTAATTTAACTATCTAACGCTTCAGGCTTTTTGTCAAAATAAATGGCTTTTCTTTTCAATGCTTTTTTCATTTTGGCAAAGTGCGTTTTATTAGACGAACGTTTCGATTCATGAGAAACTTTTTATGGGCCCAATAAAAAATTTTAGGAGGAATCGTATGTTTCGTCATCAGAAAGAATTACAGTTTGAAGCTAAACCAGAAAAACCAAATCCGTTAGTTGCGAAATACCTTCAAGAATTAATCGGTGGACAATATGGAGAAATGAGTGTTGCCATGCAATACTTATTCCAAGGATGGAGCTGCCGTGGGGAAGAAAAATACAAAGACATGTTAATGGATATCGCTACTGAAGAGCTTGGACACGTTGAAATGTTAGCAACGATGGTTGCACGTCTACTGGAAGGTGCACCTGTGGAAGATCAAGAAGCGGCTATGAAAAAAGACCCAACGATCGGTGCGATCATTTCTGGAATGAATCCGCAACATGCCATCGTTGCAGGCTTAGGACCACGTCCTGCTGATAGCGTCGGCAATCCATGGTCAGGTGCGTATATCATTGCTAGTGGCAACTTACTTGCTGATTTCCGTGCCAACTTAAATGCGGAATCACAAGGTCGTCTGCAAGTAGCACGCATCTATGAAATGATCGATGACCGTGGGGTCAAAGACTTACTTTCGGTCTTATTAGCGCGTGATAGCTACCACCAAAATCTTTGGGCAGCTGCCGTGAAAGAATTGGAAGAAAACGAAGGCTCGATTTTAGTGCCAAGTACCTTTGACCGCAAAAATGAACGCTTAGATATCGCTTATGATTTCTATAACTTCTCAGAAGGCGACCAAAGCAAAGAAGGCTCTTGGGCGAAAGGCAAAGCCCTTGACGGTGAAGGCGAATACCAATGGCTAGACGAACCAAAAGTCGAAGGAAAAGCGCCAAAACTCGATCAAGTCACACCAAAAATGTATGGCACACCGCCTGAAAAATAATTTGATCAAAAAGAGCAATTGTTTCTGAAACAGAAACCGTTGCTCTTTTTTCTTTGTCTGTTTGAGCAAGTTGGTTACGTTCCTGTCAAAAAAGCGTTAGAGTAGAATGTAGAGAAGAAAAGGAGGAATCATTTTATGAAAGCACCTTTACTGACATTAAACGACGGCAATTTACGCCCCGCAGTGGGCATCGGTACCTATCAGATCCGTGGTGGCGAAGGATTGAGCCAGCTGCAAGCAGCGATCGCCGACGGGTATCGCTTGATCGATTCTTCAACCAATTATGACAATGAAGGCATTGTCGGCAAAGCGATCCGTCGCTCGGGTATCCCACGTTCAGAATTTTATATCACCTCAAAATTACCAGGAAAATACCATGGCTATGATGATGCCTTAACCAGCATTCAAGAATCCCTTGCTCGCATGGGTCTCGACTACTTCGATGCCTTTTTGATCCACTGGCCATTACCAAAACGCGGCAAATATGTCGAAGCTTTGCAAGCCTTAGTGACCGCCCAAAAATTAGGCTTGATCCGTTCCATCGGCGTTTCCAATTTTGAACCAGAACATTTGGATGCCATCATTGAAGCAACTGGTGTGACTCCTGCACTAAATCAAATTGAGATCCATCCTTACTGGGTCCAAGAACGAATGGTCGCAGAAAACAAAAAACGCGGCATCGTAACGGAAGCTTGGAGCCCATTAGGCCGTGGCAGCGATGCCCTGAAAGAACCACTGATCACTGAATTAGCTGAAAAATACCAAAAATCAGCTGGTCAAATCATCTTGCGCTGGCATGTGGATCGTGGCATTTTGCCCCTTCCAAAATCAAGAAACCTCGCCCATCAACGAGAAAATCTTGCGATCTTCGACTTTGAACTGACTGAAGATGAAATCAATCAAATCAATCAGTTAAACAAAGCAGACGGCCGCATCGATGGTCAAGACCCAAATGAGTATGAAGAATTTGAATAAACAATTTCAACTGGAAAAAACACCATAGCTATCTCTTGGTAGACAAAACCTCTCAAAAATCAGCGACCAGCTGCTTTTGAGAGGTTTTTTATGTAACCAAGGCTTCAGTGGTTAGCTTTGCGTGGATCAAAGTCGTACGATCAAAATATTCTTTTTGGCAGAAATCCCCTTGCTAGCAGTGTGATTATCTTAAAGGCGACAAGCGTCAGCTAGGCGTTCATCACAGCTTTTAATCGAATGTTGGTTTCTCGAAAGAAGGTTGTCCTTCACTGTTTCGACACTTAAAGACAACAGCGTTTCCCCCGTTCTCCTTCAGCTTGAAAGGACTTTCCACATGCCAATCAATGAACGTTATCCCAAAAATTCGTGTTTCTTGCGAGGAGGTCTTTTTCGGTAAATGAAGATGGCGAAACTCAGAATGCCACAAAATAGACCGGCGCCTCCTAGTAGTTTCACGATAGTCGGCAGCCCTCTTAAGCCCATTTTGTATATGGATGATACTGTGCCATTCCTATTGATGGTCGACCAGATAGGATAGTTCCGTTCTTCAAAGGTGCTCATAACACGCCATCGTCGTAGATAGACATCTGGCACACTATGAAGTTTTTGACTTTCTCTGATTATTACATACCCTTTCGAAAAGACTTCTGGATAATCAGTCAGTAGTTGTTGCCCTTTTTTCACTAAATTCCTTGGTGTATTTTCTCCTACACCTATTTCCACATAAGGATAGGAAGGTCGATTTTCTTCTAAACGAACGCCGCCAATCGTTGCAACAGCTTCATCGATTTTTTCTTTTAGCAGCGCCTTACTGAGATAAGTTTCAGGAAATGACTCTGGATTTAAAAATGTGGTTTCTTCATGCAGCTTGAAACCTACCACGTTTTCCTGATACCTTCGGAAAAACAATCCTGGTACCCAGCCGATTTTTAGCATCTCTGGTTTGAATTCTACAGAACGATTGACAGGTTCCTCTGTTTTTGGGAGACGTTCAGCCGCTGCTAAATCGATTTCCTCTCTCCTCCCATTGGCAATCACATCACGCGTGAAAAGATTCAAATCAGAAATAAGTCTGTCCAGTTCCTCATACGAGGTTTGCTTCAACTGGATCACTACTCGATCATTTCTGTCTGGTCCAGCGATCAGCTCCATATCGTAGTAAGAAAATTCATCAAGAACAAGGTCAAGCATCGTTTCGAACCCTTCATCATTTTTTTGCGTATAAGTCTCATGGTTCAATTGGAGATGGAGCCGATTATTAATAAAGGTCACTTCTTTCCCATAATAATCTTCCGTCGTTACATCAGCGATAGTCGGCGACGGTGGTTCGGGATTTTCGGATAGCCAAAATGACTGCTCTATGGGATAATAAGTCATTTTGTTACTGCTATCGACGGCGACTAATTCAAATCGGCTCTCCTGTTCATCGGTAGAAAGAAAGAGACGAGCTTCACCGAATGTTCGCTCTGTGACTTCAGGTTCTCCCGCTTTTCTTTGATACAAATGTCGATCGAATACGCCATTTACCTTAACATAGACTTCTTCCAGCGTTTCCCCCTCGCTTGGTGTCACTGCATAGATCAATTCAAAGAAGGGAACCATTAGTTCTGAATTGGGAAGTTCCGTGACGATTTCCAACAATGGTTCAGTGAGCGGCTCTGTGGGTTCTGGGGTATTCCTTTCGCTGTTGAGGATGGCGGCTAAGGTGCCTTGGGACTGGTCGGTTGGTACTTCGGCTGCTGGTACTTGTATGCTCGTAATAAGATTGCTGGCAAGAGCAAGGAAAAGCAGGAAGAAAATTTTGTAACTGCGAAAGAGTTTTTTTGATTTTAATGATTGCTTGTTTTTGTTCATTCCATTCATTCCTTACGTACAAAATCGAACTGTTATCGTTAATAAAATTGATGCATATGTTTCTAAATTTTCACAATACTCTTTTTTTCCTTCGATAAACAATCATTCCAGACGTCAAAGTGACACAAAGCATCATAATGCCTAACATCACTTTCATAGTTATGGATAATCCTTTTAAGCCTATTTCAATCAAAGAGGATACAGTACCATTTTTATTGATAGTCGCCCAATAGCGATAGACTTCATGCTCAAACTCAGGCAATTGTCTTCCCTGAGTGTTAACTTCTGGTATCCCCACACTAGATGATGATTCTATATCTGTAACAATCATTAGATAGGATTTCTCAAAAACTTCCGAATGATCCTTTAGTAGTGTTTTGGCGTTTTTTATTAATCCTCTGGGTGAATGACTAGGTAGGCTCACACGAACAAAAGGATAATTTCCTTCTAAATGAACATTCCGAATATTCATACTCGAAAATAGCTTGGTTCCACTAAGATCATTTGCTTGGTTTCCATCTATACGAATGCCGTCAATCTCTGAAACGACTTCATCGATTTTTTTATTGATCATTGCCCTACTAAGATAAGTTTCAGGAAACGATTCTTGGTTTAAAAACGAGGTTTCCTCCTGTAATTTAAACCCTATCATATCGTGCTGATACCTTCGGAAAAACAAACCCGGTACCCAGCCAATTTTTACCATTTTCGGCTCTAATTCACCAGAGCGATTGATTGAAGAATCTTCCCTTGGAATCAGTTCAGCTGTTGCCAAATCGATTTCTTCAATTTTTGCATCAGTTATTAAAAAAACAGAAAAAGAGGGTAAATCGTTAATAAGATGATAAAGAGATGAGTAAGAGTTTTGCTTCAAACCAACTGTCACAGAGCCGTTTTTATCTGGTCCAGCAATCATTTCAATATCATAGTAAGAGAGTTCATCTAGCAATTGAAGAACCGCTGATTCATTCTTCTTCCTGTCCTCTTGATTGTAATGACTACTACATAATTGAAGTTGAAGTCTGTTATTAATGAAAGTCACTTCTTCTCCGTGAAAATCTATCGTTGATAAATCAGCCGTAGACGGTAACGGCGGCACAGGATTTTCTGCCATATAAAATGATTGCTCAATGGGGTAGATGGCACTTAGATTGCTACTGTCGACGGCGACCAGTTCAAATTTACTTTTCTGTTCATCGGTAGAAAGAAAGAGACGAGCTTCACCGAATGTTCGCTCTGTGACTTCAGGTTCTCCCGCTTTTCTTTGATACAAATGTCGATCGAATACGCCATTTACCTTAACATAGACTTCTTCCAGCGTTTCCCCCTCGCTTGGTGTGACCGCATAAATCAATTCAAAAAAGGGAATCATTAATTCTGAATCGGGTAGCTCCGTGACGATTTCCAGCAATGGTTCAGTGAGTGGCTCTGTGGGTTCTGGGGTAATCCTTTCGCTATTGAGGATGGCGGCTAAGGTGCCTTGGGACTGGTCGGTTGGTCCTTCATCTGCTAATACTTGCCAACTGGTAATGTGATAGATGGCAAGAGCAAAGAAAAACAGGCTGAATATTTTATGATTCCCAAAGAAGTTTTCATAAATTTTCTCGTCGATAGATACCGCGCAATCAGCGGATTTCATTTGCTTCACTCCTTTCACTTATGAAGGTCTAAACACTTTAAATGATCTGTTTAATAGCATTCATTGCCATCTGAGAATGACCTATGAGGATCAGTTTCTACCTGATTGCCTTTTCCGTTTTTCTGCCCTTTGACAAGCAAAAAATTCAAATATAAACACAATAAAGCCGATAGAACCAAATCCTATCACTAACGCCATGCTGACAGTCATCCCCTGCCAACCTATATCCGTTAACGAAGTAACTGTACCATTCGGGTTGATGATTGCCCAGATAGGGTAGTTCCGTTCTTCAAAATTACTCCTAACACGCCATCGTCGTTTGTATTCGGCTGTGGTAGTATAGCCATAAATATTTTGCCTTCCTCTGATTATTACATACCCTTTTGAAAAGACTTCGGGATAATTCGTCAGTAGTTGTTGCCCTTTTTTCACTAAATTCCTTGGTGTATTTCCTGCTACCCCTACTTTTACACTAGGGTAAATGGGTTGATTTTCTTCTAAACGAACGCCTCCAATCGCTGCAACAGCTTCGTCGATTTTTTCATTTATCAGTTTCTTACTGAGATAAGTTTCAGGAAACGACTCAGGATTTAAAAATGTGGTTTCTTCATGCAACTTAAAACCTACCACGTTGTCCTGATACCTTCGGAAAAACAATCCTGGTACCCAGCCGATTTTTAACATATGCCGTTTAAACTCAACCGAGCGATCGACGGGTGCTGCTGTTTTGGGTAACTGGTCCGCCTCAGCTAAAGTCATCTCTTCAATTTCTCCATCGGTAACAATACCAGAAGTAAATGTTTCTAAATCATAAATTAATCTATTAAGCTCTCTATAAGGAGTTTGCTTTAACTGAATCGTTACTCTCTCATTCTTGTCTGGTCCAGCAATCAACTCCATGTCATAGTAAGAAAGTTCATCCAACAGCTGATCTAGACTCATTTCGCCGTTTTGCTCGTTTATTCCTGTAAGTATCTCGTCATTATATTGGAGATGGAGACGATTATGTACAAAAGCTATCTTTCCTTCATAACGATCAAGTATTGATATGTCGGCAATAGTCGGCAACGGCAGCTCGGGATTTTCCGATAACCAAAATGACTGCTCTATGGGATAATAAGTCCTTCTGTTACTGCTATCGACGGCGACTAATTCAAATCGGCTCTCCTGTTCATCGGTAGAAAGAAAGAGACGAGCTTCACCGAATGTTCGCTCTGTAACTTCAGGTTCTCCCGCTTTTTTTTGATACAAGTGCTGATCGTATTCGCCGTTCACATTGACATAGACTTCTTCTAAAGTTTGCCCTTCGCTTGGTGTGACCGCATAAATCAATTCTAAAAAAGGAACCATCAATTCTGAATTCGGAAGTTCCGTGACGATTTCCAGCAATGGTTCAGTGAGCGGCTCTGTGGGTTCTGGATTAATTCTTTCGCTGTTGAGGATGTCCGCTAAGGTGCCTTCTATCTGAATTGAATCAGTATCTGAAACTTCGGCTGCTTTTACAGGTAAAACTAAAAAGTGACAGATGGTGAAACAAATTAATAAAATACAAAGAATGATACATAAGGGATTTGCTCTATCAGCCTCTTTCTTACTCATTGAGGTTATGTGTTGATCTGATTGCATTCAATTCACTCCTTACATCTAAGGTTTTGGAAGTTTATGAAAAATGTTCATCAAATGATTATTTTTTCATTAGTTAAACATCAACTAATTGACAACCATTTGATGAACAACAAATTTAGATTCCTTAAAAAGAATCTTATGCTGCTAAACGTTCAGACTCCACATTGGTCGTCTGAAGATTTTGAGCACTAGTTTCTGAGAGTTCGATTTGCAGCTTTTGAATATCTTCATCAAATAGCTCGTAACGAATTTTTTCAAAAATTTCTGCTAATTGTTGGAAGTTAGAGATGTGGAAGAATTCACCATCTGTTTCTTTTGCAATATTTTCGAGAAAGCGTTGATTTAGATTATTCCCCACCCCTATAGAAAAGATTGTTACATCGTTTTCTTTAGCCTGTTGGATCAATTCTGCCTCTGGGGGACCTGAAATATTATTGTGTCCATCTGTAAGAACAACCATTACTTTTTTTGCGTTTTTTCGTCCATACTGTTCAAATTCTTGGCTACCTTGCGCAATTGCTTGGTTTAATGCAGTACTACCGCCAACTTGCCTAGGAAGCCGCTCAGCTGCAAGTAAAGGATTTAAAAATGAGAAATGCCGATTTACTCTCGAATTAAAGGTAAACAAGCTAATCCGATCGTCACTCGTAAAAGCATCTTCATTTAAAAATAATGCCTGTACTTCATTAGTCATCTGCCTAAAATTATTCGCGCTGATACTGCCAGAATCATCTAATAAAAAGACAGTGTCAATTCCTAAATAAGAGGAATCATGTAGAACAACTGTCCCAACATCTCTTTCTTTGATACCCTCTGGAACAGAAAAATTATTGATTCTTGCAGCAATATGCCATGGGTAATGAACTGTGATTCGATAATCATGACCGGATGGTTGATTGAAGAAACGAAATTCACCCAATGAATTCGTCCATGTTTGTTCTAATAGTTTATTATTCTGATACAAATGAACGCGAGCATTTTCTAATAAGTAACCGGTAGATTCTTGTCTGACTTTCCCTCGAATCAGAACCGTATCCCTGTCCGGATCTACACCACGAGCTTGCTTTAAAGCCGCAAAAGCACTTACTTGATAATAGGTCATTTCAGGAGTATTTGGTCTGGTTTCTGTGACTTTTAAACCAGAGCGTATCGCAGACTGGGTAATAACCCCCTTAACTTGAGCACCAGAAAGACCTGGGTTTTCCGACCATACAAGAGCGGCAAGACCAGCAACATGAGGTGCTGCCATGGAAGTACCGTTCTTATTAACATATAAGTCCTTGCTAACCGATGAAGCACTTTTTATATCATGCCCTGGAGCAACAACATCTACAATTGTTCCATAATTAGAGAAGCTAGCCATCCGAATTCTATTATTCACATTAGTCGTTGCTCCGACTGTTATAATTCGTTCTCTTAATGCATGATTTTCTCCAATATTAGAAAAGGATTGCCCATATCTAGCATCAATCGCATTGTTTCCTGCAGCATGAACAATGACAAACTCATAGTTCTCATCAACTAATCGTTGAGTTTTCCTAATGAAAATATTAAAAAGTCCCAATTGCGGAAATTGAAATCCGCTACCACCAAGACTCACGTTTACAACTTGAGCCCCATTTTCGACATTCCATTTTAAACCACTTAATTGAGCATTAGCACTGGTTGATAAAAATTTTTTACCCATGTTTCTATTTGTAGCTATTCCATCAAACGAATTATAACTAAGAAGATTCTTTCGTGAAATATTAATCACTCCACTAACTCCTAATTGATTATCTTGAATGGCTCCGATCGTTCCTATAACATGCGTCCCATGATCATTTGTAGATAGTTCCGTATTTATTTTAGCGTTTGGATCATTTTCAATATTTCCAGCTGGTATCTGTAGGTCCTCATGCTTCCCCCATACACCATCATCGATAATCCCTACTTTGACATTCTCCCTTTCATGTGTGCCAAATAACGCCCATGCTTCGGGTAAATTAATCGCACGTAGCCCCCATTCATCGTTATTCCACCAAGGATCGTCAGGAAAATATTCCTTATTGCTCATTGTTTCCACAGGGGTGACTTCGTTGATTGATGCATCATCTAATGTATCAAGATTGCCATCTTCAAAGACTTCTGGGAAATTTTCTATCACATCTTCAATCATTTCAATCAGCTCTTCTGCTGTACTTTCTTTTACTTGAACAGTAAGCTGACCGAGCCAATCAGGTTCGATCAATAAAGTGGCATCAATGGAAGCAAGCGCTTCTTCAATCATCTCTGGCGTCACATTTTTTCTTTCCTCAACGGTAGCTCCTGTAAGCCATAACTGGAAGCGATTATTCACAAAGCTGCGTTCATCTTCCCAAAAGAACTCCGTACTAATTTCTTCTGGTTTTGGTGAATCTGGAACAGGATGTTCCACCACTTTCACAGGCTGATCAACTTTATAACTTCCTGTCACACCACTACTATCAAAAGCCACGACCTCAATATGATTTTCTCCTTGTATCGGTCGGAAAAAAACTCTCCCTGTGCCCAACTCACCCTTGGGCGTAATACCATTCCCGCCTTTCAGATACAAATAACTATCAAAATTACCGTTGATCTTCACATAGACTTCTATAATCTCATTGCCTATTGTTGGGGTTGCTGTATACTCAATGTCAATGAATGGGACAGTGACTTCTCCTTCTGGAAACGCTGTATGAACAATGATCATGGGTTCTTCGATCTCCTTTGGAATGTCAGGTTCTTTATAGGAAAATTGAAATACTGGATAGCCATTATCAATGATCCAAGTATCTTCAAAGTCCCACCCCTCGAATGTCCCTGACTGTGAAAATTCTTGCGTATCTTTTCCTTGAGGTCTAGCACCACTCGTTTGCTCCCCGCCTGCATTACTTAAATTTTGTGCGATACCAGCTATTTGCTGATCAAAATAATTCGTCCCTGCATATTGTTGCCGTGTGCCAAGATGTTGACCGGCAAAAGCACCAGCACGCTCTTGATTTCTTTCATCCGTATGGATCGTATTCGCTGCATAGCTGTTTTCAATGATCGCTGAATCATAGAATGTACCAACAAAGCCACCTAGTTCGGTTGTTCCAGTCACTGCTCCTCGTGCGTAAGAATTACTTACAGAGGCCGAGTTATACAACGCTCCGACAAAGCCACCTGTATAGCGCACAGCCTCGACAGAACCATAAGCCGCAGACTGGTCAACCGTTGAACGATCGTAAATAACTCCAGCAAAGCCGCCATTGTAGGACCCTTTGCCGACTACTTTCGCATGCGTCAGTGTTTGCCGCACTTCACTGCCTTCATAAATTGCCCCAAATGCCCCTCCGGCATAGGAGCCTCTTCCCTGTACGCTGCTTTCAGTATCGACAATGTTTTTCGTTACTAATGTGCCATTGCTGTGCGCCTGAGCAGAGTATCCATAAGTAACCCCAGCTATCCCTCCAGCATAGGAATACGCCTCTACCTTGGCACGATTGATTGCATTATCGAATAATGAAGAGTTACGAGCAGCACCGACAAGTCCTCCGGCGTAATTGCTAACGCCATTTGTCAGGACATTGATATGTTCTACCTGATTGTTTTCCAGTCGTGTATTATCTCCAGAATAACCAATCAGCCCGCCGGCATACCCAAGCAGCGCCGTGGCTCTAACTGTATGCCCGTTGCCAATCACCTGATTGTTTTCTAAAACGGCACCATTGTTTGTTACATGCGTCGTTCGCCCTGCAATGACACCAACAGCGGAAGATCCTAGGATATCCCCACCAAGTGCAACGGTCACATTTTTGATTGTCGCTCCATTGACTGAACCAAATAAACCTAAAAAACTACTACCTGTTCGATTTATCCGCAACCCACTGATCGTATGGCCATTACCATTGAACACACCCGTAAAGTTTGGGATCGGTAGCCATCCTTGATTCGCAGTATTTGTATTAGAACGATAGTCGGATAGATCAATGTCCTTAACTAGCTTAAAATTACCGTTTAGTTCCTTACGTATTAAGGTATCTAATTCTTCTGCTGAATGAATCTCTGTATATTCGATACCATCTTCACTATTTTGCTTTTGTTCTGTAGAAGTAACGGCTTCTACCACATTGTCAGCATAACGACCAAATGGAAATAGATTAAGTACAAGGACAACGATCAGTCCGACAAGCAGATACTTATGTAGTTTCCGACTCCTTCGCTTGTCTGTTTCTTCACAATAACTTTTATCACCTAACATTCTCTTTTCTTTTTTCACATTCTTCCTCTCCTTCTTATCGAAAAATCGATACCCACTACCTACTCCATAAGCTGCTCCTTTCTAATCAACGGTTTGTAGATTTTTTATTCATTATTTGTTGTCTTGCTGTAGCTCCCAAGCTAATTATACCGAGCGGGAAGTTAAACAACAATCGTTTTTGTAGTATTTTATTCATATTTTAGCTAATATTTTATATATTTTTATTTTTAAAGACCATTATTAAGTAAAAATACATAATTCCAGTTTAAGCCTTCTTTGCTTGAATCGCTTTTTCATCCCTATGCTCCGGCCCTTTTCTAACAAGTAACTACAAAAAAGACATTCTCTCGCAAGGAGAAAATGTCTTGAATGGTTTCTTTGACCGTCTTATTTCGCTAAGGAACGACTAACTCTTGACTTACAGCTGATAATGGATCGCTTCTTGGTACTTTTCAAACAGGGACTGGTTCAATTCATCCCCGCCCTCTAGGTTCGCTGAGTAAAAAATCGGCGGATAGTCGACACCGGCTTCTTTTAGTTTTTGGCAAACTTCAACGATGATCGCATTTAAGATCGTTGCGCCGACTACGGTGGATGTAGGTCCGACTTTTTGTTCGACGTCTGGAATCGTACACGCAGCATCGCCAATCTCCCCATGATTGTCGATGACGATATCCGCCGTTTCAAACAAACGCAAGCCTGAAGTATGGCGGCTGGTGACTGTTTTCGAATAGGTAAGGTTCGTTAATGCGATGATCTTGACTCCTTTTTCTTTGGCATGAAGCGCCATATCGATGATAACGGGGTTTCGCCCAGACACCGAATGCAAGATCAGCACATCACCTGATGTAAAGGGTTGGGTCGCCGCCAAGGCACTACCATAGCCTTCTAAGCGCTCCATTTTACTTGTGAAGGTGATTGGGCTACGATCAAGCATCAGTTCTCTTCCAAAGATCGCGTTGATCGTCATCATGCCGCCTGCTCGATAATACATCTCTTCGGCTAAGATCCCAGCGTGACTTGCGCCAAAAATGTAAATGGCTTTTTTGGTCAAGTTGGCTTGCGTCAGCAATTCAATGGCTTGCTCAATCGCTGGTGCTTCTTTTTCTTCTACAATAGACAATAGTTCTTTTGCTTTTTCAAAGTATTGAAACATTTAAAACCCTCCAAACAGCTTGCCGATCAATTCACCAAGGATGCCCCATAGAGATAAATCGTTCCCACCGAAAATCAAGATCCAGTTTTGAATCGTCGTTGAGAACAACGCTGCAGAGATCCCAACGAGTGCTACCATAACGACAGAAGCTGTGATCGTACCAATAATGGCACCTCGCAAGCCCCCTTGTCCTTCGCCGATCACCGCAGCACCGCCACATTCAAAGAAGCTGGTGATGACTAAAGGAACGATCAAAATGCCAAAGACGTTGGTCGTATTGGCAATGACCACTAAAATCGTTGAGGTGATCATCGCCACGATAAAGCCGATGATTACAGCATTTGGACGATAGTTGAACAAGATGGGCACATCAAAAGCTGGTTTTGCTCCAGGAACGACTTTTTCTGCGATCCCTTGAAAGGCGGGAATGATTTGGTTGATCAATAGACGTACCCCATACAACATGATCAATAATCCTGCACCGAAGTTCAAGCCAGCATCAACCGCAAACATCACCAAGTTGCCCCCTTCAGGAACTAATACGGGCGCAATCAAACCGATGACGACATTCATCAAAAACATCACTAACGCGCCAGTAATCGATATTTCACGGAAAAACGATAGATTTTCTGGCACTTTCAAATCTTCCGTCGATTTTTCTTTGTTTCCGACCCGTTTTGCAACAAAGCCTGAAACCAATGACAAGATCCCCGTTGGATGACCGATCAAGAATGAATCATCGCCTGTGGCATCCCATACATATTTACGCATGATCCATGGCATGAAGGACCAGTAACAAGCAGATAGAACCGCCCCTAAGATCAACAGTGGGATTCCAGTAAGCCCGCCTTCAACGCCCCCAGCGACGATGACAAATGGGAACCACCACAACATGTGGCCGGTGAGGAAAATCGTCTTCACAGGTGTAAAGCGAGCAATCAATAAATGAATGACAAGTCCGAAAAACATCGCTAAACCAACTGTTCCGCCGTATTCTGCCGTAAAGGTGATGTCAGAGAGACCATCTGACACAGCAACGCCTAATTGGGTTTGAACCGCTGCATTGATCGGTGCGATCGTTCCCACCAACATATTTACCCCAGCCGTCAATGCCACCATCCCGAAGGAAGCTGTTAAGGTTCCTTTGACGACTTCTGCAAAAGGTTTTCTTTGTACCAATAACCCAATCATGGCAATGATCCCCAGTAGGACTGGCGGATTTTTTAAAATATAATCCGTGACAAAATTCATGATTATCCCTCTCTTTCAGCTAAAAATTTTTCCATTTGCTGTTTGACTTCTTCTTTATCCATATACTTTTTGATTGGATAAACGGGTGCTTTCACGGATGCTTTTAACTCATTCAATAATTCATTACTCGTAAAATAAACATCTGCTGGTGTCGCTTTTGCCGTCGATAAATCAGTATTCTCGGCAGTTGCCGTCAACCCTAACTCTTTGATCACCTTGTCGATCGTCATCTTCAATACCATTGAGCTTCCTACACCAAATCCACATACTGCTAAAATTTTCATATCCTTTTCCTCCTATTGGAATAATTGACAAATTTGTTCCCGATCGCCATTTAATATCACGTTGTATTTTTCTTCATCCATAAAGATCGCCATGATCTCTTTCAAGCTTTCTAGATGGCTTTGACTATCTGCGGCGGCTAAGACAAGAAATATCCGCACCGGTTTGCCCTCAAGATCGATGGGCTGTTTCGTTACTAAAAGGCTCATACTTTGTTCCAAAACCCCTTCTCCAGGACGGGCATGCATCAGCGCAAAGTAATCCGCCAACACCATGTAAGGACCATTTTCTTCCACACTTTGAATCATCGCTTCGATGTATTCTGACGTAATTAGCGCTTCATCCAGCAAGGGCTGGCTGGCTAATTTTACGGCTGAGCGCCAATCTGTCACTGTCTCATCCGTTTGTATATGCTTTTCAGGCAAAGAATCCTTCACTTTCATTCTGATTTAACCTCCAACATTTTTGATAGGAACCATTCTTTGTTTTCGATTCCTTGCATGATCAATTTCATCATTGGTTCCACCTTTTGCGTCTCATCCTCTCGGATCATCAATAAAATAATGATGTCGGCTTTTTGGTTGCCCCATTCTACTGGCTGATCCAAAAGCAAAATCGAGATGGCTGTTTTTTCGACATAATTCGGATTGCCATGAGGGATGGCAAAGCCATTATCTAAATAGGTTGATTGTAGCTGCTCTCTTTCAATGACGGATTGCTGAAACTGCGCTTTTCGTTTTTCATCACTAAAAGGGGTTTGTTCGATCAAAAAATTGATGGCTTCTGTTTTGCTGGCAAATCGCTCGAAAAAGACGGTTGGCTGGATCATCGATTGGGCTTGAAGAAGTAAACTATTTTGATCGACCGCCGCCTCATTATCGATGACTAAATCGATGTAGTGATTCATGATCCGCTTCATGTCGCGATTGGTCACCATAGGCGAGATCCGCACCACAGGTTTTTGAATCTCGACGAGATCGATGGTTGAAATAATAAAATCGATCGCCGAGATGTCCATCTGCTTTAATTTTTCTACTGAAACGGTTTCGATACTGTCGATCTCTGGCAGAATGCGACGAATTTTCGCAGAGACAAACGAGCTAGTGCCGACGCCATTGGGACAGACAAAAATGATTTTGTTCATGCGGCGCATTCGCTCGATCGCTGCTTGAAAATGGATCGTGACAAATCCGATCTCATCATCAGAGATCCCCACTTGATACGCTTTCAAGAAATCATGGAGCGAGAACCAGACCACGCCATACAAGGCAGGATAGTTTTGTTTGATTTCCTCTAACAAAGGGTTGATGACTGTGGTTTGCGCTTCGATCCGCAACAGCAGTTGATACAGATGAATCGTCACATCTTCTTCCAATCGATTGTCTTGGGTCAAGTCGGTGCCTAAGCCTTCGCTGATTTTTTGAATCAAGTTGCGCACTTTTCCCCGAAAGACGAAAGGAACTTTTTCACTTTTCATAAAAAATTTCAAGCCGCTACCGACAATCAGGTAGGTTAGATATTGCACTTCTTTTGGTGAAAATTGATAAATGTGCTGTTCTTCGATTTCTTTCAGTAGCTCATAGACTAACGGATATTTGTCGAACTCCAAAAACAGTTTCCCCACTTGGCGATTTTCTTCAATCACTAAGTTTTCCGCATGACTCGCCCGTTCGATCAGCAGCACGATGGAAAGGACGATACTTTGGATATAGCTGTCGGGCATTTCCACTTGTTTTTCCACTAACGCTCGACGAAACGCCTGATTTACTTCCTGGTATTTCGCAGGTTCCACCAACAAGGAAAACGCCGCTGGTTGATCCAGCATCATTAAGCAAAAGCGTTTCAGCACCCGATGAATCTGGGATTCACTTCCTTCAAAAAATGTACCTGAATTATCAAATCTCAGACGTAAGCTTTCTTTTTGAAACAGTTCTTTTAAATAAGAAATATCTTTTGCAATACTGCTGCGGGAAACGAAATAATCCTCTGCTAACTGCTGATAGCTGAGGTGCTCGCCAGCAATCAACCGTTTAAAAATCAAAATCCTTCGTTCCGATGTCCCCGAATAATTCATTTTCATACGCTCACCCTCTACCTCTATTTTATTGCTACTGTAACAAATTAGAAGGCTAATTGTTAGATTAAAGAATGATTAAAAGGAGTGTACACTTTGATTTTCAAGGCTCCTGAAGGCATTTTATAACAATTTCAAGGCGCTTTTTTTCACAATCTGCCGCCTTTCTCTTATAATTAAGCTAGGATTTATATAGGAGGAGATAACATGAAATGGCGTGGGGGTAGACAAAGCAGAAATGTCGATGATCGAACGGGGCGATCATCTGGCTCAGGCGGGATGTTGGCTGCTGGTGGCGGGATCGGTACGGTGATCATCGCTGTTTTATTTTTCCTGTTTAGCGGTGGTGATTTAAATTCGCTGCCGGATGTCTTGGGTGGCAGCGGTCAAGCAGCCAATTACCAGACAGAAAATGTGGGCACTAGTGAGTACACGGAGGAAAAAGAATTTTCCGCAGTCGTGTTCGGCTATTTAGAAGATTATTGGCAAGACGTTTTTCAAGAGCGGCAAGAAACCTATCAAGACCCGACACTCGTATTATTTACGGGAAGCGTGCAGTCGGCATGCGGCTATGCCACGTCACAGGTTGGTCCGTTTTATTGCCCAGCAGATGAGAATGTGTACCTTGATCTGAGCTTTGCCAATGAGCTTTCCGATAAATATGGCGCAAGCGGCGACTTCGCAATGGCCTATGTCATCGCCCATGAAGTCGGTCATCATGTGCAAAATGAGCTGGGGATTACCCAACAATTGGACAAAATCCGCCAGCAAGTTTCAGAGAAGGAATACAATCAGTACAGCGTTCGCTTGGAACTGCAAGCTGACTACTTAGCTGGTACTTTTGCGAAATACTTGCAAGGCGAAACCTATCAAGGACAACCGATCTTAGAAGCTGGCGACATTCAAGAAGCAATCACAGCTGCCAATGCCATCGGGGATGATACACTGCAAAAAGAATACCAAGGCTATGTTGTTCCAGATAGTTTTACGCACGGCACATCGCAGCAACGCGTGGACTGGTTTAACCGTGGCTATCGTTATGGTGACTTAGCACATGGCGACACCTTTAATGTCGATAGCCTTGACTTGAGCAAGTAGCTTCAACTAAAAAATCACTCCGAAACAGCATGAACCGCCTGCTGCTTCGGAGTGATTTTAGGTTCTTGTTGCCCCTTCAAGCCTTTTGGTGAAGGGACGCTTTACGCTTTCTTAACTTTCGCAATGATTTTTTCGCAAAAACGTGCCTGCTTCGTCATACTTTTTTCACATTTCGAGACTATTATATAAGCATACCAACAAACAACCCTAACACTTTTTCATTTTTACTCCTTTGCCTGTCAGTCCCCGCTGACAGGCTCTTTTTTTGTCTTTTGATTGATATACTCAGACCTGCAAGTCTTTGCGCTCATAACGGGAAAAGGTGCCAAAGAAACAGATGATACCGAGCAGCAGTACCCATAGGACTGATGTGGCGCCGTTATCCATGAGTTGGACGGGTAATGCCATCCGCACGGGTGAAAGTCCTGCCAGCCATTCCAATTTATCGTAGAGTTCCCCCACGATGCCGAGCAAATACAGACCGAACACGCAGCCTAAGCCGACGCTGGCGGTTTGTTTGCTGGAACGCAAGATCGTGGATAAAAAGAAACCTAGACAGAGGAAGAAGACTAAGACACCGTACTCGGCAACGAAGATTTTGCTGATTTCTTCAATAAAAGAGGACAGGTCGTCTTCAGGCAGTTTGAACAGAGCAAAAGAGGCCAGACTACTGCCATAAGCAATCAGCCAAAAGCCAGTCAGCAACAACAATCGAGCGAGGAACTTCCACCCAACGATTTCTCTGCGGCTAATAGGCTGAGCATATAAATACTCGATCGTTCCTTCTGATTCTTCAGTGATCAGACTGTTCAAGCCTAAAAGCATCCCATAAATACACGCAGCAATAAATAAGTATTGAAAGTAGTACCCGAAAAAACCTGTTGGAGAAACCAAACTTGAGGGTCCTGTCAGTTGGATGTTAAAGATGCCTAGTAATTCTGGGCTGAAAGAGCCCAACATCTGGTCTAACGACGTTTTCATTTCTGGCGTGATCATTTGAGGATAGATAGCCGTAAATGCAAAAATGATTGCTGCAAAAAGGATCGCCCAGACTAGCCAGCCTTTGAAGGTATTTTTAAGATCGATTTTCATTAAAGTCATTTTTGAGAACCTCCTTCATACAGGAGCATAAATTGCTGTTCAAGGGTTGGGTGTTCGATCGTGAACTCTTTAATGGCAGGATTGGTTAAAAAATGTGCCAGCTGATTCATGTCCCCTTGATAGAAAAAACGCAAGCTGTGTGACTCCTGAGCAAGAACCTGTACATTTTCCAAGCCGGCTAATGAGAGGCTGTCCTCATTCGTGAGCGTTACAACTTTGCCGAAATTTTCTTCCTCACTCAATTCTTTCACGGTGATGATCTGTCCTTCACGAATAAAGGCAGTCCGATGGGCATAGGTCTGAATTTCATGCAGATCGTGGCTGGATAGAAAAATCGTCATCCCCTGTTTGTTTCTCCTGAGAAGCTCTTCAAACAGCCGTTTTTGGATCAGGGGATCTAAGCCATTGGTCGGTTCATCTAAAATCAACATTCTCGGTTGTGCAATCAAGGCGCTCGCAAGCCCGACTTTTTTCTTGTTCCCTAAAGAAAGTTCTGCGATCGATTTGTTTGGATCAATTTGAAAAAGCTCCATCAACTCCTGAATCTCTTTTTTTGGCTGCTTGACTTGATGAAAATCCGCCGTAAATGCCAGTAGTTCTGCTGTCGTCATTTTTGAATAAAACCGTACATCACTGGAAACATACCCAGTAAACGTTTTGATCTCTTTGGCTGCTTGTTGGCAATCTCGTCCAAAAATCGCCGCCTGTCCTGCATCTGGTTTGATAAAATTCAACAATACTTTGATGGTCGTTGATTTTCCCGCACCATTTGGTCCGATAAAGCCAAAAATCTCTCCTTCTGCCACTTGCAATGATACGTTCTCGATGGCGTACTTCTTGTTGTATTGTTTGCTTAGTCCGTTGATCGTAATGGCATCCATCCTGTCCCCTCCTTGTACTGCTTTGATGCCATCAGTGTAGCCTTATTTCGTGTTTCCGTCAATCAAAGATCCAAAAGGCTTACGCTGGAATGTTTTACGAAAATCATCAACAGATTGACACACTTCTATTGCTTTCTCTTCCTATTTTTTTCACATTTTCCCGCTATTATCAATACATACCAATAAACAACCCTAACACTTTTTCATTTTTACTCCTATCCCGCCAGTCCCCGCTGGCGGGCTCCTTTTTTTAGCGGCAAAAAAACGCAGGATAGTCAGTCAATTAACTTTAGCGAGTACTACATTTGCTAAAGTCAGTTGCTGCTAGGTCTGCGTTTTTTTGCTCGATCATTTCTGGAACGGATAAATCAGAGTTGACTCATCCGTCCCACTTTCATTATTGACAATGCGTCCGTTTTTTAAGTTTTCATGGGGTGATTTGTTAACGAAACGGATTGTAGAAACGTCCGCCATTAAGGACCATCAAGGACAATCCGAGCGCCACGATCAAGCAAACGACAGCAATCGCCAAGAGATCTTTGCCTTGGATCGGCTTAGCTTTCAGCCAGGTACGCTGCTTATGCTTGCCAAACCTTCTTAGCTCCATGGCAGCAGAAATATGGTCGATCCGTTCCAAGCTGGAAAAAATCAAAGGAATCGCGATCGCGACATTGCCTGCCACTCGCTTGCGCAAAGGTGCTTTTTTAGAAAGCTCCACGCCCCGTGCTTGCTGCGCTTTGGCAATGGTCCGAAAATCATCTTGAATATCGGGAATGTAACGCAAAGCCAGTGCGACTGCATAGGCGATCTTGTAGGAAATCCCGATGCGGTTGATGCTGGACGCCAACTCACTAGGATTGGTGGTAAACAGGAAAATCAACCCTGGGGGAATCGTGACAAAATATTTGATCAACAGATTCAGCTCATAAAACACTTGCTCTTGGGTCAATGTATACCGACCGATCCCTTCGAAAATTACGTGGCGCGTACCGTAGATCTCCACCCCATATTCTGGTGCGAAAAGATAGACCGCCACCAAATTCAAAAGCGAAAAAAAGATGATAAATTTTAATACAAAAGCGATATCTCGGTAGCGAATTCCAGCACTGGCAAATAGAAAGACCGAAAACAATGCCAGTCCAATGAGAAAGCGCGTATCATAAGAGATCATCCCGATGACGGATAGCAGCAAAAAACAAATCAGTTTTGCGGCACCGCTTAATTGGTGAATCCACGTTTTGCGGTCAAGATAGCCGATTAGATTACTCTCCATCGTGTCCCCCCTTCTCGCTGGCAATGAAGGCGGCAGTAAAAGCGGCGGGATCTGTCAGCTGGTTAAGGGTCGCCAGTGTATACAAGCTGGTTTCTTTGAGGTTTGCGGCACTCACCACTTGTTTGTCTGCTAAAACAACTTCTGGCGGTGCGTCCAGCAAAATCGTTCCTTTTGTCAAAACGATCGTCCGCTGTGTATACTCCAACATCAAATGCATATCGTGGGTGATCATAACGATCGTTAATCCCCGCTGGTTCAACTCCTGTAAAAATTGCATCATTTCGGTGTAATGGCGATAGTCTTGTCCCGCTGTCGGCTCATCCAATAAAATGAGTTCAGGATCTAAGACGAGGATCGCTGCAATGGCGGCTCGGCGTTTTTGCCCATGACTTAGTGCCGACAATGGCCATGAACGAAACGGATAAAGACCACAAATTTTCAAGGTCTGATGAACTTTTTCTGTAATTTCAGCCTCTGGAACGTTTCGGTTGCGCAAGCCTAAGGCAACTTCGTCAAACAGGAAGTTTTTTGACAGCATTTGATTGCTGTTTTGCAACACATACCCGATTTTTTGCGCTCGTTCTTTGATGGAATCATTGCCCATGTCTGCTCCTTGCCAAAGTAATTTGCCAGAAGTCGGAGTTAAAAAGCCGGTAATCAAATGGGACAAGGTCGATTTTCCTGCGCCATTATGCCCGACCAAACTAATCATTTCTCCTTGATGGATGGTAAAATCCAGTGCCTGCAAAATTGGTTTGCCCACTTGGTAGGAAAACGATAGATTTTTTGCTTCCAACAACGGCGGCTGGTGGCTAGGAAGCGCTGGTTTCGGAAATTTTTCTTGAAACTGAGTCAGTTTTTCGGCAATCTCAGGTGATGCAAATGCTTCTACCGCGACCAAATCAGCAGCGTCGGTCACGGGAACCCCCGCTTTTTTTAAAGCAGCTAAATACAGCGGTTCACGAATGCCGACTTGCTGTAGCATATCCGTTTTTAATAGTTCATTCGGTGTACTGTCGGCAAGGATGCGGCCTTCTTCCATCACGATGATGCGATCGACAGCTGCGGCTAACACTTCTTCTAAGCGATGTTCAATGATGATGGTGGTAAAACGCTTCTCTTGATACAGCTGGTCGATCATTTTGATGGCTTCCACACCTGTTTGCGGATCCAAGTTGGCTAGCGGCTCATCAAACAGTAGAATCGGTGTTTCATCGATCAAAACACCTGCCATTGAAACACGTTGCTTTTGGCCACCCGATAATTCCTGCGGTTTTTTCGCCAAATGATCCATTAAGTCAGTCTTTTCTGCCCAAAAACGCAGCGCCTCTTGCATCACTGCTTGACTGCGCTGATCGTTTTCCAATGAAAATACGATATCTTCTGCTACGGTCAAGCCTACAAATTGGCTATCGGTGTCTTGCAGCACCGTGCCGACGGTCAAAGACAGCTCGTAGATGGAAGCTTGCCCAAAGGCATTGGTACCGATCGTCAATTCTCCAGTACTACTGCCTTTGTCGTTTTGCGGGATCAAACCGTTCAAACATTTTCCTAATGTACTTTTGCCAGAACCGCTGGCACCGACGATCAGGACTTTTTCTCCTTCATAGATCGTTAGATCGATGTTTTTCAAGGTCGGTTCCGCTTGTGCATCATATTGGAAAGAAAAATTCGTAAATTGAATGATTTTTTGTTTCATTTTTAGCCTTCACACATTTCTTTGGTTAGGATTCCTTGCTCAAGCTGCCTTTTTTGGTTTTGGTTTGGGCATAGGCTTTTAGCAGGATCACTCCGATTATCCCAGTTACGACTGCATTGGTCAATCCCGCAATGACTCCTTGCGTAAAGACTTTGTTCGCTGGTTCGCCATAGATCAAAATATCCCCGATCGGGGCAATGATCACCCAGACGACCAAATTTGCGATCGTTTCACCGATCAAGAAGGTCCGAATTTCTTTAGCGCCAAAGGTTCCTTGCTGGATTGGAATCCAACGAGTCAAAAGTCCAAAGAACACCCCTAAGATCCCAGAGGCGGCGATCCAAGACCACCATGGACCATAAGTCGTTAAATCTCCTAGGGCATGCCCGATAAAACCTGCTAAACCAGCCACGATCGGACCGTAGACAACGCCTAATAGCGCCAAGAAAGGATAGGCTGTGGCGATATCTGTATTTGGGAAACCCGTCGGAATCGTGACGAAACGTTTTAAGACGAAAAAGACCGCGGCACCGATACCGATTGCAACAATGTGTTTTACTGTAAACTTTGATTGATTCATTTTTCATTTCTCCTTTTTTTGAGGGTAATTTTCCAATTTGTGCCAGTGCCGATTTTATAGGTTTCAGCAAATGAAGCCAAGTTGAGCCCTAAACCGATATTCAGCAAGGAATTGACATATAAGACGGGTTCTTGTTCTGCCACTTGCGCAAAGGAGCGTCCGAAACGCACTTCTTCTTGATAACGCAGGGTATCTTGGTAGTAGATACTGACGAGCAGCGACTCATTGTATTGGACCTGCCATTGCTTAAAGAACGTGTGGGGAATATTCGTCCACAACGAACCAAAGCGGATATCGAGAATATCGATCGTCCCTGTGATCGTTTCAGCTGTTTGGCTTGGCTTTTCAATGGCAAAAACTTGGATCGCTTCTTTAGGTTCAGGTGTTCCTAGCTCTTCAAAGCTGATGGCGCCGCTGGCGAGCCGAGCGGCATTATACATATAAACATCCCGACCATGAAACGTATGGCTTTCGGCTGATCCTGCCAAGCGCTCAGTTGCCTCATTGATCACCCGAAGTTCAGCGATTCCGATATAAGTCGCTAAATAGGTCAGGGTGCCGTTATCTGGTGTCAAAACCAACTGCCCGGTCGCCAGCTTGGCAACCACACTTCGTCGATCAGACCCTACGCCAGGATCGACCACTGAAACAAAGACTGTTCCTGCTGGCCAATAGGTGACGCTTTGCAGCAGGCGATAGCTGGCGTCATGAATGTTGTATGGCTCGATCTCATGAGTCAAATCCGCAATGACCAGCTCTGGTGCCACTTGATAGGCTACCCCGTACATCGCATTGACCGCTCCATCTTGCAAACCAAAATCGGTTTGAACCACTAATTTGTGCATTTTCTCTCCTCCCAACAACCTTTCTCCTTTTCAACAAAACCTTCGCATGAAACAGCTGACCCTACAGACACAAAAAAAGCCCTTAGCCAAAGCTAAGGGCATCACCTGCGGTACCACCTTAATCTGTAAAACCTTCACAGGCCTCACCTCATTCAGTACCCGAGAACACTCGGAGACTGTCGCTTGTTAACGGGGCAACCGTATTTTCCTAATTAGTCAGAAAATCCGCTCCAAAGTCATTTTCAAATCATTTGTTGTCGTTCCTTCTCACCTGCTGGAACTCTCTGCTAGACAACGCCCGTGATTCTACTTTCTTTTTCATCGCGTTTGCATTTTGTTTCATTAAAATTATCAAAGCTTGTGCCTTTTGTCAATTCTCTTTTAAGAAAAAATTCAAACAGAAGCCATAATTTGTCAAAAGATTCACGCAATTTCTAAATTTCACTCGAAAATTCTTCATATTTTCTCGGTATGATACTTGTATACCAACAAACAACCCTAACACTTTTTCATTTTTACTCCTTCCCGCCAGTCCCCGCTGGCGGGCTCCTTTTTGTCTTCTGACTGTTTTAAATGGTTTCACTTTTTCTTGGCGATTTCTTCTCAGAATTCTGTTTGATTCGTCAATTTTTTTTCACATTTTCCCGCTATTATAAATGCATACCAACAAACAACCCTAACACTTTTTCATTTTTACTCCTTCCCGCCAGTCCCCGCTGGCGGGCTCCTTTTTGTCTTCTGACTGTTTTAAATGGTTTCACTTTTTCTTGACGATTTCTTCTCAGAATTCTGTTTGATTCGTCAACTTTTTTTCACATTTTCCCGCTATTATAAATGCATACCAACAAACAACCCTAACACTTTTTCATTTTTACTCCTATCCCGCCAGTCCCCGCTGGCGGGCTCCTTTTTGTGAGATTGGACTTGCATTTCATCCTAGAAAGGATTATCTTTATCTTATGCGGAAGTGGCGGAATGGCAGACGCGCACGCTTCAGGCGCGTGTGAGTTTATCTCGTGTGGGTTCAACTCCCATCTTCCGCATTTAGCAGTTCAGCTTTCTGAACTGCTTTTTTTGTTGCAAAACGCGCATGTTCATCGAATAAACATGCGCGTTTCATTCAACTATTTTTCCCCTTATTCACTAACATAGGCGGTGCGGAAAAAGAAATGCGCGCCATAAGCTGGGAATTGGATGTCTTTAACATTTGATTTTATCAGATAATTTGAAGCACTTTGGTAAAGAGGGACTTGCGCAGCATCTTGTTCCAACAAAATTTCTTCTGCCGCTTTGTAATCTTCAAAATATTGATCGGGGTCATTGGCATGAACGGTGCGCGCATCTTCCGTCAACGCCGTATATTCTTCATTGACATAGCCGCCGTAGTTAAAGGAAGCGCCGTTTTTGTATAAGATAAAGAACATATCCATGTCACTGCTTCCAGCGATCCAGCCAGAAACGGAAAGCTCATAATCACTATTTGCTCTTGATTGATTCAAGCTGGCACGTGGCTGTTTGTTGATGGAGATCGACAAGCCTGGCAAGTTTTCTTGCAGTTGGCTTTGCAAGTACTCCCCGATTTTTTGACCATTGTCATCATCTGTCACTAATAAACGCAGCGTCGTACTTTCGCCAATTTCCGCTTGGGCTTTTTCCCACTCTTCCTTGGCAGCCTCTAAATCATACAGGTTATAATCACCGCTATATGCTCGAAAATCTTCGCCAGTATTTGGATTCGCAGCTAAGCCGGTAGGGATCAATCCATTTAAAACTTTCGCTCCATCGTTCAACACATTATCCACGAGACTTTCTTTGTCGATCGCCAACGCGATCGCTTTACGCACATGAACATTTGCTAAGGCATCGTTGGCGGTTTTATTGAAGTCTAAGAAAAAGTTCGCCACATCGTTTTGCGTAACTAGTTCTTCATTGTCCCCGTATTGTTGGACGTAGATCCCGCTGATTTTTTGCAAATCAAGGTCGCCGCTTTCAAACAATTGGATCCCCGTATTTTCTTCTTTGATGGTGGAGCCTTTGATCTCCTCCAATTGAACGACATCAGCATCGTAGTATTGGTCGTTTTTCACTAGCGTCCACTCGTCTCCTGTCTGTTGCCAATCGGTTAAAGTAAAGGGACCAGAATACAACAAATCTTCACTTGTACGGGCATAGGTCTCGCCTTTTTCTTCAACAAAGGCTTGATTTTGCGGTGCCAACCAGCCGATGGAAATCAAGGATAAAAACGAAGGCTGCGGCTGCTCCAACTGCACGATAAAGGTCGCGTCATCTGGGGTCTCCAGACCAATCGTTTCTACGTCTGCATTGCCTTCACGAATGTCTTTACTATTGACTACATTATCTAACAAATAGGCATTTGGTCCCATCGTTTCTGGATCAACTAACTTTTTCCACGCATAAGCAAAGTCAGCCGAAGTGATCGCTTCGCCATTGCTCCACTTCGCATCGTCTCGCAAAGTAAAGGTATAGGTTTTGCCATCTTCACTGATTTCGACTCCTTCTGCCAAGCCTGGAACTGGTTCGCTGTTTTCATCGAAACGATAAAGCCCTTCGAATAAATGTTGTACGATGGTAAACGTTGCTTTATCCGTCGTTTGGGTCGTATCGAGAGTCGTCAGCTCAGCTGGTAGACTCACCGCGATCGCTTGATTCGGCGCTCCGTTAGTTCCAGCCTCTGATCCCTCGGTATTTCCTGTTGTCGTGCAGCCAGAAAGGGTCAACCCAATCACTCCTGCTGCCACCAATAAACGCTTCTTCCAGATCATTTTCATTCTTCCTCCTATGTGATTGCGCAACCAACGCAAGTGTTTTTCATGACAGCAAAAAACGCATTCAACGATAAAAAGAAAAAACCTCATCCCTTTGCTTATCAACTTTGACAAACAAAGGGACGAGATTTTCGTGTTACCACCCTTTTTCGCACCATTCTCACAAATGGCACCTCAACAGTACGCTAAGATACTTGGCACGGTAACGGCTGCTTTCCGTCTGATTTGCGTGAACAAATCAGATCACTCAGAGCTCATCTTCACTTTTTTTCTGCTGCCCTTTCTCACCATCCGGGTTCTCTTCTAACAGATTCCAAAGCTACTCTTCTCTTCATCGTCTTTCTTTTTATCTAAAAAACAGGTAAATGACGTTTTTTTGTCTATTTCATGATTGTTTTAAAGTATACTATTGGTGTTTTTGGAAGTCAACAAGAATTGCGAATATTCAGTTTTTTATGATTTTTCTATTAGTGCTTGTTTTGCGTCTTGCTTGCCTTTCGTCACCTTCTTCTCTAGGATAAGAACTAGATAAGCCTTCTCATTTGTAAAAAGGAGTGTGCCAAAATGAAATTAGCAGAAGCGTTACTTTTAAGACGAGATTTGAACAATCGTCTGTTTCAATTGCGCAACGAAATCTCTAGTAGTATGTTAGTCCAAGAAGGCGATACCTTGGATCGCAGTATCACAGAATTGTTCAAGGAATACGATGAGATCAATCAACAGTATTCAGAACTAGTCGTAGCCATCAATCGGAAAAATGCGACTGCCTCTTTAGCAGATAGTGCGTTATTGTTGATGGAAGCACTAGAACAGCGAGAACAGCTGCGCCGTAAGCATGCACTGCTTACGCAAGCACTGGATGAAACCAAAGCAGCTCCCCGAATGGGTCGCAACGAAATTCGACTGGTGCGCACGATCGATACAAAAACGCTAACGGAGCAATTGAATGCGACCGCCAAACAGCTGCGAGAATTAGATGGAAAGATCCAACAAACCAACTGGCTGGTCGATCTTTAACAAACATGGGTGGGTGTCAAAGGCGAGCACAAAGCAGGTACAGGCTAATATGTACACTATGGAACGTCTGGCAGAGACGTAAACGTAACAACCACTGCTTACGAATCACAATCGTAACAATCACATTGTATTTTTTAGCGACCACGTGCTGATTTGACTGGATGGGAAAAACCCTCTTCTTTTTTGAGAAGAGGGTTGTTTTTATCGTATCCAATCGTACATTGAGGCGGCTCTTTTACTGCGAAGCCTGCTGCTTGTTACTCACAGCGGAAGGACGCGCCAGAAACGCTTGCCCTTTCTCACTGCTCCAAAACGCCTTCATCAATGCCGTCAATCCCTCTTTGGTTTGATTGGCACCAAAGAAAGGGCTGCCGGGTTCTAACATGATGCCATTAGCTAAAGCACCGATAGGAAAGGGATCAAAGCCGAAGGCAGCAATGATTTCTGCTGTCTGATCGAGGGCGGTTTGGTCATCGCCAGCAATGGCGATGGCTTTTTTGGCAGTTCCTTGAGCAGCCGTTCTCGTCAGCAAGGATTCCTCTTGGATGTCGTGGTACCCCATATGATTGAATCCTTTGACTACTTTACTTTGGGAAAAATAGCGTTGCACACGTTCCGAAGAAGTCTGCTCGATGGATGAGTATTCTGTTTCTTTGCCATCGACTTCCCACCAATAATTCATGGCATCGATTATTAGCTTGCCAGCCAAAGCTTCTGCTGGTAGCTGTTGGTACTTACTCAACGGAATTGCCAAAAGGATCGTTTGGGCTTCTGTCATCACCTCAACGGCATTTTTTGCGATCGCTCCCGGAGCCAACACAGAAACGGACAAGGCGATTTTTTCTGCTGGCTTCGTACTAGCGATCAAGACCCGATAGCCCGCCTGGGCACCAAGATTTGCGAGCGCTAAGCCTAACTTGCCTGCGCCTAAAATACCGATGGTTTTAGGCATTGCCATCACCTGCTGCCAACAATTCTTTCACCCGTGGAATCACTTTGGTTCCATACAATTCAATCGTTTTGAAACGGTCTTTTTGCAGCTGGCCGCCAGTACCGTAAACCAGATCAAAGCGTTCTACACCGACTTGCGGCATCATACGGGCGATTTTTTGCGCCACGGTTTCTGGACTGCCTACATAGTAAGACCCATGTTCGACTTCAAAGTCAAAGCGCTCTTTGCTCATGGCTGGCCAGCCGCGATCAAGACCGATTTTGTCCATGCTCTTTTTAATGTAGTTCCAGCCGATTTCATAGGCTTCTTCGTCGGTGTCGGCGATCACACCATGGGAGTGCATGCCGATTGGCAAAATCGGTTGTCCCAGTTGCTGCGCTGCCTTTTTATACAGATCAACATAGGGCGCAAAACGAGCAGGTTCGCCACCGATGATCGCTAACATAACGGGAAACCCATAACGGACGGCACGAATGATCGATTCAGGGGTTCCACCGACACCTACATAGGTATCTAATTGGTGTCCCTCGATTTTTGGAAAAACGTCGGCATTTTTTAAGGATTGCGTGAACTTGCCTTCCCAAGTTAATGGTTTGCCTTTTCTCAATTCACTGAACATCGCTGTTTTTTCTTCAAATAGTTCTTCATAATCTTGCAAGTCATAGCCGAATAGAGGGAATGATTCAGTAAAAGATCCTCGTCCCAGCATGATTTGTGCACGACCGTTCGACAACGCGTCAACGGTCGCAAACCGTTCGTAGACCCTCACGGGATCATCCGAACTCAAAACAGTTACACCGGTACCTAGTTTGATGGTTTTGGTAACCATTGCTAAAGCCGCTAGTACCGTATCAGGACTTGAGATCGAATATTCTTCCCGATGGTGCTCCCCTAAGGCAATGACATCGATGCCGACTTCATCGGCTAATTTTCCTTCTGCCACGATATTGCGCAACGATTCGCTGTAACTGATCCGTTCTTTCGTTGTATCATCAAAGGCTAGATCGCCAAACGTATCTAACCCAAATTCAAGATTTCTGTGATTGATGGTCATTTTCTTTTCCTCATTTCTCATTACTGATTCTCTGTTCTCACTATAACAAGGAACAAAAAAAGTTGCGAACAATATGCTTACTTTTTGTAAGTTGTCGATTTTAAAGCAAAAAAACACTTTCCCGAACAAATATTCAGGAAAGTGTTTGGTCTTTAAAGATAGATCCCTTTACTATGGAGATTCACTAAGCATTCTTCCAAGTATGCTTCATCATGTTCTGGATAGATCGGCGTAGTCAAAGGAACAGCTTGAACGGAGGGTTCCAGCGGCAGATTTTTGCCACGATACGCTGGATCGTACCATTCAGGTGCTGGCCGATAGCCTCGACGGGTCATTTCATCCAGCACTAACTGATGGTATTGAAACAATTTATAGGGCGGATGGGTAAAAACGTAATCGACGGTTGCGTGCTTTTTACCCCAGCCTAGCCCCCGCAAGGCTGCTGCTTCACGATGCTGGCCTAACAGCTGCTGCCGAGGCAAAGCAGGTATCAGCGCTTCATGCCATAAGCGCATCGGTTCAGCCTCCTTTATTCTGCGTCTTGGCTGATGAAATTGTCTTGGTTTTCAATAACGATCTTGCCGACTGCATGGTGTGTCTCACTCAATGCGTGGGCATCGTAAATTCCTTGTGCTGTCAATGGGAAGGTTGCACCGATGATACTGTTGACTTTTTCTGCTTCGATCAGCTCTGTCAATTCTGCCAATTGTTTGCCGTTGGTTCGTAACCAAATTGCTTTGGCGAAGATGTCTTTTTCTTTTGCTAAGTCTTCGTCTTCAATACTCAAAATCGAGATCAGACGGCCCTTAGGTTTTAAGACAGTGAAACTTTTCTTCTGGGTGTCGCCCCCCATCGTATCAAAGACCAAATCGATGTCTTGCAAGACTTCTTCAAAATCTGTCGTATGGTAATCGATGATCTCATCGGCACCAAGTTTTTGCAATAACTCATGGTTACGAGGACTAGCCGTCGTGATGACGTAAGCGCCAGCTGCTTTTGCTAGTTGGATCGCATAGGTACCAACTCCGCCTGCTCCGGCATGGATCAAGACTTTTTCCCCTTCTTTTAAACGACCGTGTTCAAACAACGCTTGGTAAGCAGTCAAACCAGCTAATGGCACTGCAGCTGCTTCTGCGTAGTTTTGGTTTTCTGGTTTGATCGCTGCTAACTCAGCATCCACGATGGCGTAATCAGCATACGTCCCAAAACGAGTCGTTTCAGGGCGGGCATAGATCGCATCACCAACTTTGAACTCTGTCACGTCAGCACCTATTTCTACGATATCCCCTGCGACATCCCAGCCTAAAATAATTGGGAAGTCCCACGGAAACATTTGTTTTAAATAGCCTTCTCTTAATTTCCAATCGATCGGGTTGATGGACGTTGCGGCAACTTTGACTAATAATTGATTTGCTTTTAATTCTGGTAATTGGACCGTTGCTTCTTTTAATTGGTCTTTTCCACCATAGGCTTCAATAACGACAGCACGTGTTTCCATTGATGCTTCACTCCTTACATTCATTCTTCATCAAAGAGAGGTTCCTGTTTTTCCATCCCTTGATTTCTCACTTCCCTAGCTTAGGCAAAAGGAGGGAATTTGACAAATGATATGTTTGGAAACTGCCCCAGCCACCTGGCCGTTCCTCCTTCAAAGCCTTGAAAGAAACGGGTTTATTTTTTCTTCATTTTTTTATTGCCTTTTCTTTAAAAATCAATTACGCTACTCAAGAAATACGAAATTGTAGAGAAAGAAGGAATTGATGAATTGAAAAGGTTGTGGGTATTTTTTGGCGGTGTGATCGGCATCACCGCGTTGCTGTTTTTAGGTGCTTCGGTGTTAACGAAAGAATCGGGGGCAGCAACGTCGTCCGACAAAAATACAGTGATTATTTACAATTGGGGCGAATATATTGACCCCGAATTGATCAAAACATTCGAAACTGAGACTGGTTACTCAGTGATTTATAATACATTTGACTCCAACGAAGCGATGGAAACCAAAATCAAACAAGGCGGCTCGCGCTATGATTTGGTTTTCCCTAGCGAATCGATCATTCCGAAAATGATCGAAGAAGGATTGTTAGTGCCTTTAGACCATCAGAAATTGACGGGAACGGAAGATCTTTCGCCTTTTTTGATGGATCAAGCCTTTGATCCTGACAATACCTACTCAATCCCCTATTTTTGGGGCACGATCGGAATCATGGCAAATACTGAAGAAGTTGATGTTTCTTCGATCCATGGCTGGAGTGACTTATGGGACCCTGCATTTAAAAATGATGTATTGATGGTGGATGGTGCTCGCGAAACCTTAGGAATCGCGTTACAGACGCTCGGTCTTTCCCAAAATGAAAAAGACCCGACCAAGGTCGCCAAAGCCTTGAAGAAGCTGGAAAGTATCCGTCCCAACGTCAAAGCAGTTTTGACCGACGAGATCAAAACCTTGATGATCAACAACGATGCCCCTTTAGGAATCGGATATTCGGGCGATGCCGCTTATGTGATGGCGGAAAATCCTGCCGTCACCTATATCGTTCCCAATGACGGCGGTGCGATTTGGACAGACAATTTTGCGATCCCGAAAACCGTTGGCAATCTTGAGGGAGCCTACGCCTTCATCAATTTTATGCTGCGACCAGAAAATGCCGCACAAAATGCCGAATACGTGGGCTACGCCACGCCGAGTGAATCGGCCAAAGCCATGCTGCCAGCAGAACTGACTGCTGACAAGGCTTTCTACCCTGAGCCAAGTGCGATGGAACAAATGGAACATTATGAATACTTAGGAAAAGAAGCGGTTGAGCTTTACAACGACCTTTTCCTTGAATGGAAGTTGGGATTATAATTGTCACTATTACTAAAATCTGAACACATCTTTGATACCAAAACGAAAACGACTTTTGCGGGCTTTCTCCTGATAGAAGACCAGAAAATCACGGCTGTAGGTCCTCTTTCAGCGCTGCCAACACTTGCTGAAGACACCCAGGTCATTGATCTCAAAGAACAAATGATCATCCCAGGCTTTATTGATGCTCATGTTCATTTTTATCTTTCCGCATTACTCCATCAAGGGGCACTGACCCATCTTACGGGAGTGACAGAAGAAGCCGTTGCCCAGCAAGTACCCGCCTTGCCCATCACCCATGGATGGAAAATCGGCATCGGCTGGTTCAGCAGTGATTTCGGTCAGCAAGTCTACCCGACGAAAGATTCAATCGACAACTATTGTGCCGACACGCCTGTCATGCTGATTTCAGGTGATGCCCACAGTATTTGGTTGAATAGCCAAGGGATCGCTGCTTTAGGGATCACACCTGAGAACTTACCAGCAGGGATCAGCGGGGAGGCACTGCTTGACGAAAACAGCGGACAATTAAGCGGCTGCTTTTTAGAAGCGATCGCCATTCATTATTTAGCAAAGGTCTTACAGTCATTTCAGGCACAAAGCCCTGCTGCCTTTCTGACCTATATGAAGCAGCTCAATCAATACGGCATTACGACGATCGGTGATGTTGCCTTGACAGGAGAAAGCTGGGACGATTTGGTTTACCCCACTCTTTATCGGCAAACAGAAGCAGAAGCGACCTTGCGCGCTGTCTTTTATCCAGCCATGCGAGAAGACATCACGCAACTGAAAGAAACTTACCATACTTATCGCTCCGAAAAAGTACAAATGGGCGGCGTCAAACAATTTTTTGATGGCGTGACGAGTACGCACACGGCTTTTTTAAAAAAGGAATATGAAACACCGTATTTTGCTGGTGATGTCGGGATGCCCTTGATCGATGTTCAACGGATGCGCCGCTTTATTTTACAAGCCAACCAGCAAGACTGGCCGATGCGCATCCATACCATCGGTGATGAAGCGATTCGACAAGCACTCCTCTTTTATCAAGAAAGTGCTGCTGCTCACCCGCTTTCTAAAGGAAAAGCCAATACCTTGGAACACTTGGAAGTGATGGATGCCGCTGATCTGCCACTAGTTCGCCAAGAACAACTGGTACTCTCCGTACAGCCTAGCCATTTATTAGTCGGTTATGAGACCCTCGATGAAGAAGTAGGCCCTCAGCGTGCCAGTCAAATGTTTCCTTTTCAGTCCTTTCTAGAGCAAGGCGCAACCTTGGCTTTTGGGACTGATACGCCAGTCGTGATCGACGTGACCCCTTTAGACTCGCTGTATTATGCGGTTGCTCGGCAGGAAAAAAACGGCCAGCCTGCAGGCGGATTGATGCCACAAGAAAAAATCTCCATCGCCGATGCCCTCTATGCCCACACCGCAGGCGCCGCCAAAGCCTTGAGTCGGCAAGATATCGGGCGATTAGAAGTTGGCTGTTTAGCCGATCTTTGTATTTTGTCCCAAAACATCTTGCCTTTGACTGCCGAAGAATTGCTTCAAACGACTGTTGAAGCGACCGTATTTGATGGGCGGTTTGTTTATTGGCGTAATTGACATGAACCACCGATAGGGACCACGCGTGAGCTACGCGTGGTTTTTGTTTTGTACGCGCTGAAATTGATGCGCAAAAAAACCCCAGCACTTATTCACCGCAAGTACTGGAGTATTTAATCATAAGCCGTTTCGTTCAATCACTTTTTGATACCAATAGAAACTGTCTTTTTTCTTTCTATCTAAATTCCCTGTCCCGTCGTCATATTTATCCACAAAAATGATGCCATACCTTTTTTTCATTTCTCCTGTAGAAGCACTGACAATATCGACGGCACTCCAAATCGTGTAACCAATCAACTCGACACCATCATCGATGGCTTTCTCCATTTCAGCAATATGCTTTTCTAAATAATTGATACGATAATCATCATGAATCTGTCCATCTTCAGCAACAGTTTCTGAAACCCCGATCCCATTTTCCACGATCATCAATGGCAGTTGGTAGCGATCATAAATATCATTCAACGCAATTCTCAATCCTACTGGATCAATCATCGCATTCCATTCCGTCTGCTCTAGATAAGGATTATTTACGCCAGAGCCGCCAATCATGCTGTGTCCATTTTTGGTAACTTTCTCATCTGCAGAGACACAAAGTGTTAGATAGTAACTAAACGTGTAGTAATCCACTGTTCCCTTAGATAGGATCGCTTGATCTTCTGGTGCAAACTCGATTGTAAAGCCATGATCAGCAAAATATTTCTTTGCATAATAAGGATATTTCCCTGTGACCTGCACATCGCCACAAAACTTCGAGTGCATATTTTCTTCTTGTTTGGCTAGTAATACATCATTTGGATGGCTGGTATAAGGATAGCGTGGCATATAAGAAATCATACAGCCGATTTTCAGATCTGGATAGTGTTCATGTCCGTAAGCGACAACCTTTGCACTGGCAACAAATTGATGATGCAGGGCTTGGTATCGTTGCTGTAGATTATCCGGCTGATTGATAAATTCAGATTCACCAACTTGCAGTCCCAGTGATAAAAAGTTTCCGATACTTAAAGTGGCCGTGTTGATTTCATTAAAAGTGATCCAATAGTTTACTTTTTCGTGATAGCGTTCAAACAATACCGCCGCATATCTCGCATAAAAGTCGATCACTTCACGACTCGCCCAACCATTGTATTCTTGGCTCAAATATGCGGGAACATCAAAATGAGCAATGGTTACAATTGGTTCGATCCCGTACTTCCGACACTCGTCAAACACACGATCATAAAAGGCCAGTCCTTCTTCATTCGGTTCAGCGTCGTTGCCCTTGGGAAAAATCCGTGTCCAGTTGATTGACATGCGGAAAGCTTTAAATCCAGCTTCTGCAAACAATGCAATATCTTCTTGATAATGATGATAAAAATCAGTTGCTTCGTGGCTCGGATACAACAACTCTTCTTCAATTTTCGCTGTGATTTTCCGAGAAGTCGTATGGCTGCCACCACTGATCAAGTCAGCACAAGCGAGCCCTTTTCCGCCCTCATTATAGCCGCCTTCATATTGGTTTGCCGCCGAAGCGCCGCCCCATAAAAAATGTTTTGGGAAACTCATTGCTGTCATCCTTTCTTCTTTCTAATGGTTAAAAAATGGCTAATAACTGATCGCCAGCTTGAATTTCTTGATGTTGGGCAAGTGCCACAACATCTAAGAAGTCTGCCGTATTAGTAACAGTGATCATAACGGTATCTTCATACCCTGCCTGAGCGATTTTTTCTGAATCAAAATGCAATAACGTTTCTCCCACTGTGATTAGATCACCTTCATTGACTAGTCGTTCAAAGGCACTTCCTTGCATATTCACCGTATCGATACCGATATGGATCAGTAGTTCAATCCCCTCGGTACTGGTAAGTCCAATCGCATGATTTCCTGGAAAAACGGCAGAAACCTGTCCCGTAAATGGTGCTATCACCTGTTGATCGTGTGGCTTAACAGCAATTCCTTTACCTAATGCCAATGAAGCAAACGCCTGATCATTGGTTTCTGTCAATGGAACCGCAGTCCCTTTTAAAGGTGATAATACAATTTTTTCAATCGCTGTTTGTTCTTTCTTCGTTTCAGAAGAAACATCAGTTGCTTCGGGTGTCGCATCTTGCGCTCCAGATTTTACTGCTTGTGGCTGATTATTGTTAGGAAAATCTGCATCTTTGACCATGAGCCAGGTGTAGGCAAAGGCAATCGCAAAAGTAATCAACGAGCCGATCAGCGCATGAAACACACTGCTGTATGATGGAAGCGCCACAAATGAAGCAATGACGACTGGCGTATTGATTTTCATCAAACCAAAATAAAGTCCCCCAGCAGCACCCCCAAGGATCATTCCGACAATCGGTTTTTTCAGACGTAGTGTTACTCCGTACAAAGCAGGTTCAGACACACCCATCAGGGCAGTAATTGCTGATGAAAAACTCACTTGTTTAAATTCCGTATCCTTAGCTTTGATTCCAGCCGCTAAACAAATCGCTGCTTCGGCAGCCAATCCAAGCAGCATACCAGGGACGATCAAATCATCATACCCGTACGTCGCCAGAGAAGTTAATAAAATAGGGGTCAGCGTCGTGTGCATGCCCGTCATTACTAGCAATTGAGCAAAGGCACCCATAAACAAGACCGCTAACGGACCAAAATTGTTTGTTAAGTAGTTCAAAAACTGTGACACATAGTTACCGATCGTCACACCTAATGGTCCGATTAGTAATAGAGCCAGCGGTGTGATCACGATGATGGCGATCAAAGGACGTAGAATAAATTTGACACTGTTCGGTAAAATCCGATCGGCGAACCGATAAACATAAGACATAACCCAGACACTTAATAAGACTGGCAAAACGGAGGCATTGTAGCTCACATTCGGTACGAGTAACCCAAATAATGAGATTCCTCCTTCTTGGCTAAGAAGGGCCGTCAATCCAGGCATCACAAAAATCGCTCCGACGTAGCTTCCTAAGAAAGGATCAATTTTTAATCGTTTGGCCACAGAATTTCCTAAATAAACGGGAATGAAAAAGAAGGCTGCTTGCGATACTTGATACAATACGAGATACGTATCATCAGTTGCTGCTAAAATGCCTGATAACTCCAACAGTGAAAGGACCACTTGCAGCATTCCTCCAGCTGCAATGATTGCAATCATCGGTGTAAAACAACCTGCGATAAAGTCAAGGAGTCGTGAGATGATCGATTGATCGTTGTTGCTTTGATCAGCCGTCGCTTCTGTCGTCGGAAGTTGCGCGTATACACTCGATACATCCGGCCCAATAATCACTTGGTATTGACCATTTCCCTGAACGAGTCCAGTCACTCCTTTTAATTGTTTAATTGCTTCACTGTCAGCTTTTTTGTCGTCGGCCAGCGTGAAACGCAGTCTTGTTGCACAGTGGGTCACGTGCTGGATATTTTTACCACCGCCGACATTTTCATAAATTTCATTGGCTAGTTGTTTATAGTCCATTGTTTTTCTCCCTTTCTCCTTGTTCCGTCAATTTCTGGATATGGAGTGATAGATAGATTTCTTCATTTTCTGAGATATTGATATCATACGTATTTTTGATATAAACCTTGATTTTTTCCACACAGTGAAATGCTTGCGGATACATCTTTTCAATTTGTGCATAGAGCGTCGACGCTTCATAGCTGGGAAGTGTATGATTGATCACATTTTGTGCGAAATAGTGCAGATGCGTGACAAAGCGAGAATAATGGAAACTATTCTCATCAAAATTTTGTTTGTACTCATACTTTACGATCGTCAGTACGTCTTCTATAAACTTCGCGATTTGATTGGTAACCGCCATATCCTTCTTTTGTGATTGGACATTTACAAAATGCAATGCGATGGAGATCGCTTCTTCTGTTGGTACATCGATCGCTAGTTCTTGCTCCATAAGCTGGACAGCATACACCCCAATGGCATATTCATCGGGATAAAATCGCCGAATATCCCATTGTAAAGGACTATGAAAAGTCATTTGCTGCTTGATCCGATGAACAGTGAAATCAATATGATCCAGCAAAGTCAAATAAATATAGTCGCTGACTGCTAAGCGATAATTCTGTTTGGCATAAGCCACAATTTTAGCAACGATCGCAACGTATTTCGGATCGCATTTTCCTAATTGATAGCTAAAATGTTCCAGCATTGCATGGGTATCCAATACAAAAATCTTTTCAAAATCTTGTTCTTCTACATCATCTCCTACCTTCTTATTGAAGCTGATGCCTGTAGAAAATCCGATAATTTCATTGCTGCCTTTCTTTAGTAAGACAACATTATTATTTAAAAACTTCTTTATTTTCATGATTTCCCCCACCTTAAAAACACTAAAAAACCTCATACTCCACCCTTGGTGGAATATGAGGTTTGCCTTCTTACAGTAACACGCCTCTTGGTCACAGCACTTCTGTAACCGTTATCTAATTACATCGGTATCATAGCACTTCAAAAAAAACTTGTCAATCGCTTCCTTAAAATTTTTCACACGATCGGTTAAGCCCCCGTTGAGCTTCTCACAAAAGCTGCCTTTGTCAGACGGACATTTCAAGAACAACTTTTGCTTTTTTATTCCCCAAAAACCAGCAACTTGCCAACACAATAAACAACAAGCTTCGTGCTTATATAGCGCTTGAGTCATCGTTTCTTTCTACAAATCATTTTTTGAGGAAAAATGTATCAATAACACGCAAAAAACGAAAATTGCTTCTATTCTCTACTTTTGACACATATCTTAGTTATTCTTCGATTGGTCTATTTGTTGAAATGTCAAAACAAAATAGCTTTCATTCTTTGTCCTTCTATGCTGGAAAGCAAGTAGCAGAAATTTTATACGTTTCCGTTCCTTCGTCTTTCCTTCAAATACGAATTGGTCTATTCCACTCCCCTCCCTTTCTCCTTCAATCGTTTCTTAAAGCTTTGAATAAATTCTTAATAAAATAACTAACAAAAAATAAACTTTTACTATATCCCTTGAATGTAAGCGGTAAATTTGTTATTATTACCAAGGATAAGGAGGTGTTTATCTATTGTATGCGATTAAAATCTTTCATGGTTATCTAACCGCCGAAGGAAAAAGAACACGGGACAAAACAATTGCATTGACCTATACTTGCAGAGAAGATGCTGAACGTTTCGCAAATAAAATCGGCGGGAGAGTTAAAAAAATTGGCTAACCAACTAGAATAAAAAAGGCTGTCAACCTCAGTAGGTGACTGCCTTTTTTTGTTATCTGATTTCCAGCAAATCAAGCGATACTCCTGATTTTTTACATATGTTTAAGCTCCTTTTCTTGTTGAATCGAGAAGTGAAGCAAGTTAGTTGGTTTTGACGCCTTGAGTCTTTATACTGAAACAAAGGCACCAGCCAATCCAAAAAAAGGAGTGACCCGTCCATGTGCGGCCGATACTTATTTGACCCAACAACTGGCGAATTGTCAGAATATTATCAAGAAGCCGCGGCGAAAGCCCGCAAGCGCCAACAGACTGTCGCTGTCAATGATGTTTTCCCTTCCAATCATGTCGTAACCATCGGTGCAAATCAACAACAACAAGTTGTAGCTGGTGTGACAAGATGGGGCTTTACCGGCTTTAAAAAAGGGCATTTGATGATCAATGCCCGTTCTGAGACCGTTGAAGAAAAACCGACTTTTCGCAAACCTTTCCAAGAACATCGCTGTGTCTTTCCGATGTCTGGTTTCTATGAATGGAATCATGAAAAGGAAAAGTTTCTCTTTTCGCAAGATCACGTGATTTATGCCGCTGGTTTTTATCGCATCCTTCAAAAAGAGGATCAAATCGAAACCGAATCAATCATTCTAACGACTGCCGCGAACGATTCTGTTGAACCAGTCCATGATCGAATGCCTCTGTTCTTAGAAAAAGAAGCGATTGCTTCTTGGATCAATGACTTGGCTTTTGCTCGCCAACAACTCAAAGCAGAAATGCCCAAGCTGAAAACTCAATTGCTCTCTTCTTAACTGCTTGCTACTTCTTTTTCAGCAGAACAAAAACCGCCAAGTCAGCTTTGATTTGGCGGTTTTTCCTACTTCTGCTTTTTCTTAATAAACGGTGAAGGTTTTGCCAGTCATGATCCCAAAGACTGCTTTTTGATACGCTGCAAAAACGGGTGCGTCACCAACGGGAATAAAGCCTTTGAAAGAATCGGCGAAGGTTTCCCAAGAGCCCACAAGTGCATTGGGACTGACTGCATTGATTCGTACCCCATGACCGATCTCAAAAGCTGCCGATGCCACGAAGGCTTCCAAACCGCCGTTGACCAGTGCTGAAGGCGTGCCCATTGGGATAAATTCGTCTTTGATAATTCCAGAAGTCAGTGTGATACTGCCGCCTTCAGTGAGAAAATGCTGGCCAATCAACGCAAGGTTGACTTGTCCTTGCAGCTTCGAAGCCACTGATTGTTGAATATCTGCTGGCGTCAACTCCTCAAAGGGTTTAAACACTGTGCTTCCCGCAGCGGAAACAATGGCATCCACTTTCCCAGTAGCTGCAAATAGCTGGCTGACACTGGCTGCATCCGCAATTTCGACCTGATGATCGCCGCTGCTACGGCTAGCCGTGATCAGCTCCACCTTTGGTAGCTGCTGAAAGCCTTCAACTAAAAGCTGCCCAAGTGTGCCGGTATGTCCAATCAAAAGTAATTTCATTTGCTCGCCTCTTTTTTTGTTTTGTGTTTCGATTCTAACTCAACCAAGCGATTTCGACCATTCATCTGCTTTTCCTGCCTTATTGGTCTATTCTTATCCTTCCCCATTTGTTCCCCTACTACCTGCGTAGTGATTGGAATCACCTATCACGAAAGCAATTGACAACTTTCTCATCTTGTTCTAAGATACTACTAATTTCATACACATGCAGTGAGAAGAAGAGTACGATCCCCCCTTTCTTTCAAGAGAGCTCGGAACTGGTGGAAACGAGTAAGGAAGACGATCCGAAGATGACCTTTGAGCATTCGTGGACGAACAATCCCCGACGGAGAAAGCCCGATAGCGCAATGCAGTTTATTTGATGAACTGACTGAGGTTTTTTGTTTCAACAAAAAACAAATGAAGGTGGTACCGCGAAATGATCGTCCTTCCCAAAGAATTGTCTTTGGGAAGGTTTTTTGTATTAAAAAGGAGGAAGAGGTATGAAACGAAGGATTCAATTGGGTGTGGGCATTGGTCTGTTGTCCTTGGTCTTATTTACGGGCTGTGGCAACCAAGAAGAAGTGACCGGAAATGCCGAAGAACAGCAGACAGAAATCAGAGTTGGTACGACACCAGGACCTTACGCGAGCTGTTTCTTCAGGGAATCAAACCGATTTTAGAAGAAGCAGGCTATACCGTGACTGATATTGGCTTTACTGGGGTATTGGAAGCAGACATTGCACTGAACGATGGCGAAATCGACTTAAACGTCGATCAGCATACCGCCTATTTAGAGAACTTTAATGAAAACACGGGTGCCGATTTGGTGGGTATCACACCGATCCCTACTGTTCCAGCTGGCTTGTATCCTGGCAGAAAGGATAATTTAGCAGCGATTGAAGCAAACGATACCATCGGGATTCCCAATGATCCGTCAAATAGCGCCCGTGCCCTGTTGCTGCTGCAAAAAGCTGGCTGGATCGAACTTGACCCCGAAGTGGCGCCCATTGACGCGACGTTAAGAACCATTACTGACAATCCTTATAACCTGGATATCGTCGAGATGGATTCTGCGCAAATCCCCCGCAGCTTAGCAGACTTAGACTATGCGGTGATTCCCGGCAGCATCGTTTATAGTGCTGGAATTGCTGCAGAGGAAAGCTTATTAAGTGAAGACATTTTGCAAGAGTATGAACTGGTGGCAACGGTCAAAGAAGCCAACCAAGACAGTGATTGGGCACAGGCAGTGGTGGCAGCATATCGTTCTGAAGCCTTTAAAGAACTGCTGGCAGAAGAGAATCAAACGGGCTATTGGTTTATTCCTGAAGAATTGCAATAACCGCTTCACAAGTAGCAATAAGCAGCAACTGTCGTCTTATTTTTTAAGAAGCTTCTATTATAGAAGGAAAAGAACTGACTACTATTGATTGGTGGACCCTTTTTCCGTCTGAATCTTTGTAAAGGAGGGCAAAAATTGAATATTCAACAAATGCGGATCGTGCAAGCGATCGCTGACCATGGAAGTTTTCGTGAAGCAGCCAAACGGCTGTATCTCTCACAGCCAAGTCTTTCCCAAGCCGTGAAAGAGTTGGAAACAGAATTGGAGGTCCAGCTTTTCGAGCGTACGAATCAAGGTGCCCGCTTGACTGCCGAAGGCTCGGAATTTCTAGACCATGCCCAGCCGATCTTGAGTCAAGTGGCGCAGCTGCAAACGCGTTTTTCCAGCAAGCAAGCAGCGAGTCAAACCTTCGCCATAGCAAGCCAGCACTATGATTTCACGGCTGAAATTTTCAGTGAACTGCTACAGGAATTTCCCAAATGCCGCCAGTTTCGCCTATTAGAAACCACGACCTTAAAGGTGATCACGGACGTGCAGCAATATCGAAGTGAATTTGGGGTTCTTTATTTGAATGAGCAAAACCAAGCAGGATTGGAACGACTGTTACAAGGCGCCCAATTGTCCTTCGAGGCGTTGGGACGGTTTCGCCCCCATGTCTTTTTACGAGCGACTCATCCCTTGACAGAAAAAAAGCGACTTTCCTTAAAGGATCTTGCCCCTTATCCGCAAGTACGCTTTTTGCAAGAAGATGAGCGCTATTCGTTCTTTTCCGAGGATTTGATCGACTTTGCTCAAAGCCCTCAAGTGGTGCATGTCAGCGATCGAGGCACAATGGTCCAGCTATTACAGCAGACGGATCTTTATGGAACCGGCTCGGGGATCGTTGCCCAACCAGAACGCCAAGGCTTGGCTTTTCTTCCTTTGATCGACGCGTCCGAGGGTGAGATCATCCTCATTAAAAAGAACGCTCGCCCGTTATCAATGATCGGCGAGCGTTTCTTAACAAAATTACGACAACACCTTGCCGCGTTTCCTACTGATATATAAGCGAAGGCCTCCTCTTCCTACTCCCCATAGATGATTGGCTGCACCTTCGCATTATATAAAAAATCCTTGAGCCACTTCCCATGCAGGAGGCTCAAGGATTTTCTTTTACGGTTACTGTTGTCGGCAATCACCGCTGATTACAGCTGCTCTGCCTGCATTTGATACATTTGCTGATAGATTCCCTGCCCTTGGACAAGACTTGCATGGGTTCCCCGTTCCACGATCTTCCCTTGGTCTAGGACTAAGATTTGATCGGCTTGTTTGATCGTTGACAACCGGTGAGCGATCATGAAGGTCGTCCGTCCTTTTTGCAAGACGGTCATCGCCTTTTGAATGATGGACTCTGTTTCAGTGTCCACATGGCTCGTCGCTTCATCCAGAATCAAGATTTTTGGATCAAACACCAGCGCACGGGCGAAACTGATCAGCTGGCGTTCTCCACTAGAAAACTCATTGCCTTTTTCAACGACTGGATGATGGATGCCTTTTTCGTAGCGGCTCAAAAGGTAGTCAGCGCCGACTTGTTTCAAGGCATCGATAATCATCGCTTCGGTGATCGTTGGATCATTCATCCCGATGTTGCTGGCGATCGTTCCAGTAAATAGATAGGGATCTTGCATGACGATCGCCATTGACTCTCTTAAACTATGACGATCATAATCAGCGATCACTTGTCCATCCACAACGATTTTTCCCTGCTGCGGATCATAAAAACGGAACAACAGGTTCAAAATACTCGATTTTCCAGAACCAGTATGACCAACTAAAGCAATGGTCTCTCCTGCGGCAACATCAAAGTTGATATCGTGCAAGATCGCTTGCTCAGGGTCGTAGCCAAAGGTCACTTGTTGGAAAGAAACATCGCCATTCGTGACAGTCAGCTGCTTACTTTGTTGTTTTTCAACCGGCTGATCAGCAAACTCAAAGACCCGCTGTCCAGCAGCTAATGATTGCTGCACATTGGTGATGGTTTGGACAAGCCCTTCGATGGGATCATACAGGCGGTTGATGTAATCAATAAAGGCATACAGCAAGCCTGCTGAGATCGCCAAGCGGCCATCAAGGAAAAAGGCGGCCAAGGTCGTGATCAAAATCAAGATCGTTGAATTTCGCAACAAGTTGCCTAATCCCCAAGCGATACTTGAATCGAGCAAGAGGTATTTACGTCCAGTTTTGAACCATTTCTCTACTGTTTCATTAAATTCTTTCTGCAACTGATTTTCTCGTTGGAAGGCTTGGATGATCGCCATTCCTTGGACAAATTCATTCAACTGCCCACTGATTTGTGAGATGTACTCCCGCATTGCTAAATTGTAACGAGAGGCATATTTGGTATAAAAATGCTGCCAGATTCCTAGAATCGGGATCAAAATCAGCATCGCTGCTCCTAAGGGGCGGTTCAAAAGAAACAATGCAATAAACGCACCAATGATTTGGATGATGTTGCTTAACAAATTACTGATCACGATCACGTAGAAATTCGACCGCAAGACTTCGGTGTCATTCGTGATTCGTGCAACGACTTTACCTGCTGGGATTTGGTCAAAGTAAGAAACCGGTAATTTGTGCATATGGTCAAAAAGCTGATCCCGCATTTTTTTGACGATACTGTTGGACATTTTTCGCAATTGCAGCAAGCTGATATAACGAAAGAGGGAACCAATCAAATTTACCAGCAAATACCCAGCGAGCAATTGGATCAAAAGCATCGTGTCTAAATTGCTACTATTAACCGCTGGTGTCATCACTCGGTCGATCAGCTGCTTGGCAATCAGTGGGGAAGTCAGTTCGAGCGCTGCAGCCAGCAACAGCAAGATCGCACCCACGGTAAATTGTTTTTTATAATAGCTCAAATACGTGAGCAAACGTTTAATCGTTGAGAACACTCGTATCGTCCTCCTTTAACTGTTGATGATAATACTGCTCTTGGTACCAGCCTGGCGTTTCGATCAACTCCTGATGGGTACCACGCTGTGTGATCCGTCCGTCTTCTAAGACGATGATTTGATCCGCTTCGGTGATGGCGGACAATCGATGGGTCACGATGATGGAGGTCGGTGCCTGCTTCATCGTTTTCAAATTCGTGATGATGGCTTGTTCCGTTTTGGCATCAACTGCCGAAAGGGCATCATCCAGTAAGAGGACTTCACTGTTTCGTAAAAACGCCCGTGCTAAGGACAAGCGTTGTTTTTGTCCACCAGAAAGGGAAACGCCTTTCTCACCGACGACCGTTTCGAGCCCTTCTGGCATCCGCTTGATGTCTTCGCTAAAGCAAGCAGCTTCCAGTGCTTCCCACAATACTTCTTCGGAAGCGTCTGGTTGTCCGAATAACAAGTTCTCGCGAATCGTTCGTGAAAACAAGGTATGTTCTTGCGGTACTTCTGCAAAGTGGTTGCGCACTGCTGTTGTTTGATAGGCCGTCAACGGCTGCTCGTTGATCAAGGGGACTTGATCAGAGTATGGATAGCGGTGACCGAATTGTCTTAGCAGCGTCGTTTTTCCACTGCCGGTCTTCCCAACGATCCCTAAGACTTCTCCACGAGTGATCGTCAAATCCAGTCCTTCTAACACATAACGAGCTGCTTGCGGGTATTGGAAATGGTATGCTTCAAAACGGATCGTATTGATGGCTTGCAGGTCGGCTTCGCCTGGCGTTTCTAATTCATCCCCCGTCTGCAGCACTTCATTGATCCGACGCCAGGATGCGGCACCTTGCTGCATCACATTCACAAGATCTCCTGCTGAGATCATCGGCCAAACGACCATTGTCAAGTACACTTGGAAAGAGACCATCGCACCGATGGTGATCGTTTGGTTGGCAACAAGAAACGCCCCCACACCAAAGCTCATCACGAAACTGATCGCTAAGATGATGGTAATCAGCGGCCCAAAACGGGAATCGATCTCAGAAACGATATTGTTTTTCGCTCGTGTTTCCAGTGTTTTCTTTCGAAACTGTTCCGTGGTGGCTCCTTCTAGTCCATAAGCTCGGACGACCCGAATGCCATCAATGATCTCCAGCACTTCACTGTTCATCTCAGAAACAGAATTCTGCGCTTCCGTAAACGCCTTATCGACTTGCGAGCCCCATTTGAAAATGTAATAGGCTAAAAGCGGCATTGGAATCAAGGCAATCAAGGTCAGTAGCCAAGAAACCGTCCCAGCCATCATCGCTACGATAAAACTTAGATACAAACTAGTATTTAAGAAAACCATCAGTCCATACCCAACGGTCATCCCCATCACTTGGACATCGTCACTGGAACGAGTCATTAAATCACCTGTTCGGAAGCGATGGTAAAACGGCGCCCCCATTTTGAGAAAGTGGCTCATCAATTGTTCCCGTAATTGTTTTTGCAAATCGTAGGAACCAATAAATAAATTAAACGTCCAAACAAATTCCGCCAAATATCCTAACAAGATAGCTCCCGCGAAGAGGCTCACATATTGGATCAGTACGGAGTAATCAAAATTATCTTGAATCAACGCATCGATGAACAAGCGCAGAATATAGATCGGTGCGACATACATCGCACTAGCGATCACCATAAAGACGAATACAAAGGTATAGCGCACCTTATGTTCTTTAAAATACGTTGTTAATTGTTTTAATACATACTTCATGTTTTATCCCTCACATTCTAAAAAAGTACACAAAAAAGCTCTGTCCCTTCGGAAAAAGGACAGAGCATAAACGTCGTTATTATAGACATTATCTGTACACTAATGGTTACCGAATGAGGGATTCACTTTATTCAATTTGGTTGTTTTTTTATCAAATACTTTTTGCATCGTAATCCCTCCTTCTCTTTTTATTTTTGCTGACTACACCTAACACTTTACAGATAAGTTTCTGAGAATGCAACAACTTTTATTAATTTTTTTTCAAAAAGATTGACTTTTCTAAAAAGGCGTTTCTCAATTTCTCGCTTTTTAACAACTATTTTTTGAAAACGAATTCTCGGTTTATCCTAAGCGTTGCAAGGAATCTGGCAAAATAAAAAAACAGATGTCCCTCTCTTCAACAAGCGTTGTTTGGTCAGCACACTTGGTTGAAAAAAAGTTCCTCTGTTTTCTTACTTCCTGTTTATTCTGTGACAGATGCTAGGCGATAGGATACTGTTCGTCCAAAAGGAAACACTTGCACTCCTTGCAAACGATCTGTTTTCAAATATGCTACCGCTCCTTGATATAACGGCAAGACGGCTGTATCTTCAACGATCAATTGTTTCTCGAGTTCTTTCAATAAGTCCCAACGGGCAGCTGGGTCGTTTGCTAAAGTCGTCCGTGCTTCTTGTAACCCTTGGTCGTACCTTTCACTAGCATACCCAGAGGTATTCAAGCCACCTGTCGAATCATAAAATTCTAAGAAGTTGATCGGGTCCGCGTAATCTGGTGTCCAAGTCCCGAAGACGAGATCAAATTCACCTTGGGATTGCAAGTCCAAGCGGTTTTGTAAAGGAATCGACTTGGCATCGATGGTTAATCCAGGCAAATTAGTTTCTAACTGTCCTTGGACAAACTCGATGGTTTTCTTGGCTGCTGCTGTATCTGCTGACAACAGTTCCAAAGTGATCTCGTCTTGTCCCAACTCTTCTTTGGCTTGCGCCCAAAGCGCTTGTGCGGCTGTTAGATCATACGGCAGTAAATCGCCATTTTCTTCACGAAAATCTTGGTCTGTTTCAGGATCTTTGGCAAAGTTGCTTGGCACAAAGCCGTTCAATACAGTCGATCCATCGCCTAAGATATTTTCGGCAAATGCCTCTTTGTCGATAGCTTGTAAAATCGCCTGACGTACCTTGACATTGCCAGTGACTTCTCGTTTTTGGTTGGCACTTAAATACCCCACCAGCGCCTTTGGCACATAGTTGGCTTGAGCTGAGTTTTGGTATTGCTGCGCGTAAGTATCCGTTAAGGTGGTGTAGTCCAGTTCTCCTGTTTCAAAAAGGCTGACACCAGTTGCCGTTTCCTTCACTACTTGCACGTCGATCTTGGTCAATTGGACATTCTCAGCATCCCAATAATCAGGATTTTTCGTTAACGTCCATGATTCGTTGGTTCCGTTCCACCCTTCGATCAAGAATGGACCGTTGCCGACAAAATTTTCCGCTGATAACCCATAATCGGCACCTTTTTCTTCAGCAAATGCCTGATTTTTTGGCATAAAAGGTGTCCCGACCAGAATCTGATCCAAATACGAGATTGGACTTGCCAATGTCAGCTCTAACGTCTGTTGGTCCAATGCTTTGGCACCTAACTCACTCACCTCAGCATCTCCTTGACGTACTTGACTGCCATTTTTCAACACATCCATTTGATTGCTGCTGCTAGAACCGTTCTCTGGATTGGCAACATATTGAAAGGCGTAGACAAAATCATCCGCTGTAACAGGATCGCCATTGCTCCATTTTGCATCACGAATGGTGAAGGTATAAACCAGTCCATCTTCTGATACCGTAGGCTCTTCAGCGGCCATCGCAAGCTCAGGATCCCCCTCTTGATCCAGACGGTATAACCCTTCTGCCACTTGTCCGATCATATCGGAACTGTTGACATCCGTGTATTGCCCGCTATCAAGGGTCGATAAGGCGCCAGCGGTTGACACTTGAATCTCTTGCGCAACGGCGCCTTGCTCCTCTTGCTGTCCAGAATCCGTCGTGGGACTCGTGGTACTGCAGGCACTTAAAACCAATACTGTGAAAGCAGTGATACCCATCATTTTCTTTTTCATTTTTCTCCTCCTTGCGTGACCCTCTTTCTTACAACACGTCAACGACATACTTGAAAACCGCTTGTTCTTGTAAAAGCGCATCATAGGCAAAGTCTGGATGCCATTGAACCGCCAACAAGCGCTGATCCACATGTTCAATGCCTTCAATGATGCCATCAGGACTCCAAGCTGTCTTTTGCAATGGACGAGCCAATCGATCCACCGCTTGATGGTGAAAGGAATTGACCTTTGTTTTTTGACCGTATACACGAGCCAACATGCTTTTTTCAGCCGTCGCGATGGCATGGGTCGGCACTTCTTTCGGAATCGGCGCCTGCATATGAATGATCTCACTGAAGGTACTGATGTCTTGCTGCAGCGTGCCCCCATAGGCCACGTTGACCAACTGCATCCCCCGACAAACTGCAAAAATTGGTTTCTTTTGCAGCAGCGCTTCATCGATCAGCGCCAGTTCAAACTCATCCCGTGCCAAAAAGCCGCTTCCAGTTGCCTGATGGGCCTCCTGCCCATAAAACTTGGGTGAAACATCTTGTCCACCAGCTAATACCAGTTTATCGATCTGTGAAACATAGTCCTTGGCTATAGCTGGCTCACTGATTGGCAAGAGCAATGGCAGTCCGCCCGCTTGCTGGATCGCTCGCACATACCCTAATGGTGTGTAGGCGATCGGCAAATGATGCAGCACATCGCCAGCATCTTGCACTTCATTCGCAGCGATCCCTATAATTGGTTTGCCCATCGACATCCCTCCCTGATTAACGATTTTTTCAGAAAAAAGCGGCATCTAGCAGTTGAACAAGGCAAGCGCCGCTTTTTCCCTCAAGATATGTTTCAACTATTCTAAACCAATCGGCACTTTTTGTGAAACACTATTTTCACTTTCGCGATCATTTATTACAATCACCATTCTATTCAACCGCCTCTTTGATTCGCAATAAAGAACACCGCTAGTCAGATATAGTTGAATTTTGCCAATGCTTTCTCTACGTAAAAAAACATACGAGAAGCCGTGGCTTTCCGCATGTTTCGTCATTAAAATAATCGATTGTCTTTTAAAAACTCCAGCATCTGTGTTTTTAGGGGATCTTTTTCATTACGGATCGACTTTGTTTGCGTCGGTTCATCAAGTGTCGATGACCGCTTTTTAGGAAAAGGTGCCGCTGGTTCTTCTGCTAACTCTATGATTTGAAAGGTATCCACCACCACTTCTGCCGCACAAAATCTTTGCCCTTCTGCTGTTTCATACGGACAGCCTTGCAAGTGTCCGTTGATTTTGATACTTGCTCCTTTTTGAGTATACCGTAAAAAGGTCTCTGCCTGTTTCCCATGAACGACACAAGCAAACCATTCATGATGTACTTCTTCACTATTTTGCCATTGAGATACAATGACAAGATCAAAACGTACGCCCTGATCGTCCGCCGCATCAAACGCTTCTTTACTAGGCATCGCTGCGATTTTCCCAGTAAGAACCACTTTATTCATTGCCACGCTGCATCCTCGCTTTTCTCTCATTTCTTGAGTGATCTAAACTTATGCGACCTATTCTACCATATTCCAAAAAACAAGCAATCAAAGGGCGAATGGCTTAAGAAATGCTTTGAAAAAAATGAACCAACTCAAAGAATTCGTCTGCTCTTGTCAAAAAGCTGCGATTTTTTGACGGAAAAATCCTTTTTGCTCCACACAGCAAAAAAACAGTTGGTTCAATCCCCCTATGAACCAACCGTCTTCTGCAGATCTTTATTTAGCAAAGGAATCTTGACTACCATAGCGATCAAAATGGAGGGTTTCGCTTTCGAGATAATCGATGATCGCTTTGGGGATCAGGACCCCTTCTTGCTGAGCTTTTTCAAAGTGTATTTGACTGATCTCTCCAGGATAGTAGATTTGTGATTGCCCTTTTACTGGCGGGATTGCATGCAGCTCAGTCACCATCTGATCGATGCTTTGCTTGAAGGTTTCGGTGTCCGTAAAACGAGACGGATCGATCACCAAAAGGAATTGTCCTAAGCGACGTTTTTCCGTCAAGTCCGCATACATAGAGGTGACCTGTTTACCAAAAGCCAAGCCTAGCATCGAGCCGGCTAAAATATCCACCATCATCATCAAGCCATACCCTTTGGCACCAGCGATAGGCAATAATCCTTGGACTGCATAGGGATCGGTGGTAGGCAAGCCTTGCTCGTCTACTGCCCAAGTATCGGGGATCTGCTGTTTCTTCGAGCGAGCGTCCAAAATTTTGCCCCACGCTTGAACCGTTGTCGCCATATCAAAAACCACCGGCGGATGATTGGCTCGTGGTGCTGCAAACGCGATTGGATTGGTGCCAAAATAGTTTTCGGTCCCACCAAAAGGCACCGCCATCGGATCCGATTGACACATGGCGATCGCCACTAAGTCGGCTTCAGCAGCCTGTTTGACGTAATACGCCATCGTCCCGCTATGGCTGGTCTGCTCGATTCCTACTGCAGCGATTCCTGCTTCTTTCGCCAGATGAATGGCGATCGCGATCGCTTCATTGCACACATAATGCCCCATGCCGTTATCTCCGTGAAAAATTCCAGTAGCGGCGCCTGTTTTTTCAAAAGACATGTTTGGTTCTAGCGTGATGCCGCCTTTTACTAAGCGCTCGGCATAGTAGTCCATCCGCACGGCACCATGAGAATGGATCCCGCAAGCATCCGCAAAGGTCAAATGCGCCGCTGTTTCACTGGCCGCGGCTTCTGGCAAACCAGCAGCCAAGAGTTTCTTTTTCATCAATGCTTCTAATTCCAGCAGAGAACGTCTGCTCATTTCTTCCATCTTTTCTCCTCCTTAGAAAAAGAGAAGCACGCTTGGCAACGGCTTCTCTTATTGATTAAACACGCGATGATCGAGTTCATCGGCTGACTTAGCGATCAAAAGCGCTGAATAGACGTCTGAGTTCACGTTCAAGATCGTCCGCAGCATGCCAACAAACCATTCGACACCAGCAAATAGCGCAATGCTTTCGATTGGTAAACCGAGCTGGGGAACAATGATTGCCAAGGAAACTAACCCCGCTCCGGGAACAACTGCATTGGCTAAAGAAACGAAAGTCGCAGTTACAGCTACCGTCACCATTTGGATCCCGTCAAAGTTGATTTGATACATTTGGGCGATCGTCATGACTGTAATCGCCATATGCATCGCTGACCCATTGCTGTTCAAAGACATCCCTAACGGCAATACCAAATTGGTGATGCGGCTACTGAGTCCTAATTTATTCTGGGATTCTTCCATAGCGATCGGCAGCGTGATGGCAGAGGAGGTTGTCGCCAATGCCATGACCGACATATTTTTCATATTTTTGATCAATCGTAACGGATTGATCCGACAATACACGGTCAACAAGACTAGCCACAGCCCAAGGAACGTGACGGTGGCTAGACCGTAGACAAGCAAATAGCTGCCTAATGGCAAAATGATCTGCAAGCCCAGGGAGCTGATCGTTGAAGCGATCAAAGCAAAAATACCGATTGGTGCCACGATCATCACGTAACGAATGATGGCAATGACGACCTCATTCAGATCCACGATCAGCCCATAAAGAGCTGACTCAGGTTTCTTTTGCATAAAGCGATTGAGGGCAACACCAAAAAATAACCCAAAAACGATGATTTGAATAATTGACCCTTTACTCAACGCATCGAAAATATTTGTGGGAATAAAGTTGATCACTGTCTCTGATATAGAAATTTCTTGTGCTTGCAGAGGTTCGCCGGCAGCTTGTGAAAAGTCGATCCCTTTGCCTGGAGCAAAGAAGAGCGCCATCAGCACGCCCCATGCAGCAGCGAATAAGGAGGAAATCCCAAAGACAGCGATCGTTTTTCCACCCAAACGAGTGAGTTCTTTCGGGGCAATCCCCCCAACTGCTTGAATGATTTGGCCAACGATCAATAATGGGATCGCCATTTGCATCAGACGCAAGAAGAGATCGCCTAAAATTTTTAGGAACGAAGCGGCTTGCCCAAAGAACAAACCGCAAAGAATCCCTAGAAGAACGGCAATAACGATCTGCGTCACCATCGGTAGTTTTTTTGCTTTCACTTTGATCCCCTCTTTATTTTCGAAGTATGGTTCCTGTATGCTGATCCAGTTCAGCTAACTTTTCGATTGAGGTAATAATCGCGGTTCTGGCTGCATCTTCTTCAACAAAATCAATCGCAGCTTCTATTTTTGGCAACATACTGCCCGCTGCAAAATGGCCTTCCTCGATGTAGCCCTTGGCTTGTGCCACACTGATTTCCCCTAGGGCTTGCTGATTCGGCTGGTTGTAATTGATGTAGATATTGTCGACACCAGTCAAAATGATTAGGCGATCGGCCTGCACATCTTTTGCTAAGACACTAGCGGTAAAGTCCTTGTCGTTGACGGCTTCCACGCCAGTAAACCCATTGTCGTTGCGAACGACAGGTACGCCACCACCACCGGCGCAAATCGTTATCACACCAGCATCGACCAATGTTTTGATGGCTTCTTTTTCAACGATTTCTTGCGGTTTCGGGGATGGAACCACTTTCCGGTAACCACGCCCAGCATCTTCTTGATATACCCCACCATTGGCTGCCATCGCAGCATTGGCTTCCTCTTCACTATAAAAAGGTCCGACTGGTTTGGAAGGTTTCTCAAAGGATGGATCTGCTGGATCGACACGAACTTGGGTGACTAATGAGATCACCGAAGGATGTGCTTGACGTGTGGCAAACTCATTGATCAAGGCATTTTGCAGCCAATAACCGATACTTCCTTGGGTCATCGCCACGCAGCTGTCTAATTTCAATTGGGGATTTTTTTCACTTTCCCCGGCTTTTTGCTGCAACAGTAAGTTGCCGACTTGTGGTCCATTGCCGTGACAAACAATGACTTTTTCCCCTTTTTCAACAAAATCGGCAATATAACGTGCTGCTTGCGCAACGACTGCTTTTTGTCCTTCATCACTAGGGTCTTTATCTAAAATAGCATTGCCGCCTAACGCGATCACATTCAAACTCATTTTATGCTCTCCTTCTGATTTTCCTTTGCTAATACGGCAAAAACACCTAATCCGATCAGCAGTAATAGACAAGACAGGTAAAACCCGACTTGCATCGATCCTAAAGAATCGGCTAAAAAGCCAGTAACATAAGGTGCTAAGATCGACCCAGACATCCCGATAAAATTATAGGCACTCAAGGTCGTTCCTAAGGCGCCTTTTGGTGCGTTTTTCGTCACAAAGGTCACGACGATTGGATCAAGCGCCAGCTTGCCAGTCAATCCATACAAAATCAAGACAGTGATCAATAAGGTACGATCCGTTACAAAGGCAATGGCAAATACGGAAAGGGTCGCCAATGGGACCAATAAATAGACTAATTTTTTCGTTGCGCCTGTTTTATCATTCAATCGAGCAAAAATCAACGCACCTGGAATTGATGCCCATGGGACTAAGGAAGCAATAAAGCCGACACTCGCCCCTTCAAAACCACGCTCGGCAATCAAGAATTGCGGCAGCCAAGTAATGATCACAAAGTTTGCATAAATGCTGGTAAAGCATAGAACAAAGGCTGCCACGAGATTGCGGTTTGAAAAAATCTGCTTCAAGGAAATCTTTTCTTTCGGCCCTTCTTCTTTTATTTCTTGTCCTTCATCTTCTGGACGGATCACTTTTTCTTTCAAAACAAAATAGAACAAGACACCAACGATCAAGGTCGGAATTGCCATTAGGAAGAAGGGTTGGCTCCAATGGCCCCCGTTATCCAAGACTAATTTACTAGAAAGCAAGTACCCGCCAGACGTTCCAAACGCCATCCCACTGTTGATAATGGCATTTCCGACGGTTCGTTTGTTGTCGGGAATCGCTTCGGTAGACAATGCGTATTGCGGACCGTAATAGGCACCTTGACCAATCCCTGCAATGGCACGAATCACTAAAAACAAAACAAAGCTTGTGGCTAGCCCACTGAAGTACGTAGTCACCGCCAATAAAACAAAGCCTAGAGCGATCACTAATTTGCGACCGATTTTGTCGCCGATGATCCCAAAAGGAATTTGCGCAACGGCATAAGTCAAAAAGAAAATACTATTGGCAAGTCCTAGTTGTGTGTTACTTAAATTGAATTCTTCACCGATCACACCCATGATTGGATTGAAGATCGTCCGTGTGGCGTACATTAAAATCCAGCCGACAAAGAAAATAGCAACGACTTTTTTCCAGTAAGAATTGCTTACTTTGACCGCATCTTTCTGGTTACTGATTTCCATGATTTCTCCCCTTTTCTATTCTTTCTCCTCAAGTGACAATGACTCCAACGCTAACAACAACCCAAAGCTAAGATCTTTGCCTGACGAATGACCGATGGACATCAGCTGCTGCACATCGTTTTCCAGCACCTGCGGGTTTTTACTTTTTACGTCTTGGAATAATTGCAGCATTACCGAATTGACATACCCTTGACTGGCACTTTGAATATATGCAAGGCTGACATCCGTCGTAGACAGCGGTTTTGCCAATGCTTGCGCTAACGTTTCGGCTTCTGGCTGCTGCAAGGCATAGAGCATCGCTTGATAGGCAACGAGAAGATCATCGCCGCTAGGTGTCAATCCTTTGCCGCGGCCAATCAGGTGGTCAATGATTGGTTCCCAATCTGAGACAGGCTGCCGCAATGCCGCAAACACTGCTTGGGTTTTCTCATCTTCTGGCAACCCAATCTTGGTTTCTAGTTCTTGCTGAAGCAGTATTTCTTTCAAAAGCTGCAATTCCGCAGAGGTGAAGGATAACTCCTTCACCTGCAGCGAAACCAATTCTTTCTCCTCTAATGAAAGAGAAAATGTTCCTTTTGTGCTGTAAAAGGTCAGACCATGCTCTCGGACTTGCACGCGATTGCCGACTTCGATCAAAGGCAAGACTTGTTCAAACAATGCATCGGGTAAAAAGACCCCGAAGCCAGTCAAATAGTTGCGATAGTTGTTGATATTGACCAGCTGCTGCCCGATCATCACATTGAATGAACGATCAAACACGCTATGCACCCGACCGGTACGACCGAATCGTTGCAGTGGGTCTAGATAATCACTGATTTTGATTTTCTCAGTCAACATCGATCCCCAGATCCTTCGCATAAGCCGTCAAGGCATTTTCAAAACATCCTAACGGTGCACGCACCGTGCCTGCGCCGACTTGACCGACACCTGCTTCTTTATGGGCGATCCCAGTATTGATGATTGGGGTGATGCCTGTTTCAACGACTTTGCGGATGTCGATCCCCAAACAAGTCCCTTGGAAATCCCATGTTGGGATCGAGAAGGTCGGATTATGACCGAAACAGATTTTTGCCATTTCGTTGGAAGTTTCCAGCGCATCCTCAAAGCCCCCAGCGCCGACAAAGCGTGTTACCCCTGGTGCGGCTACCATCGCCATTGCTCCGACGCCGACGGTTTCAGTAATGGCACTGTCCCCAATATCGGGATTGCCATCTGCTTCGGTAAACCCAGTAAAGTACAAACCTTTCGGCGTATTGACTGGTGCAGTATGCCATTGGTCTTCTGTTTGGGCGACACGAACCCCAAAGTTAACACCGTTTCTCGTCATGGTGGTCACGATCGTTCCTTTGGCATCGACACGGGCACCGTCAACGATGGCTTTGCCAGTTGCCATCATGATATTCAAGAAGAACTGATCGGTATCTGCTAAGAACTTGATCACTTCATATTTTTGCTTTTCATCGATCTCTGTTTGGATGATCAACGGCGCGATTTCTTTCAAAAAGTTCAATGATGCTGCAATATTTCGTTGATGGAATTCATCCCCCATTGTGATCGACCGGGCAATCAATACATTCAAGTTGATGCCTTCTTCTGTTAATTGTAATGCCTTGGCAATGGTTGGTCCTAAGACGTCTTTGATCCAATCCAAACGATCGATGACTTCTTGTGAATAGGCACCAAATCGTAAGACTTTACCGATCCCTTCGTTCAAAATACAGTAGGCTTTGTTGCCGACAAGGCGGTTTTCAACCACAAAGACAGGCATATTCCCAGAAGTGATTCCCCCCATTGGTCCAACTGCCTGGACATGGTGACATGGCATAAAGCGAACTTCCCCACTTTCGAGTAAGCGGCGGGCTTCGTCTTCATCCTTCGCCCAGCGTTCAAACAAGGCAGCGCCGATACAAGACCCTTGCATCGGTCCCGTCATTTCCGACCATTGGATCGGCGGTCCTGCATGCAGCAAGGTTTTCTGGCTTTCGTTTAATTCAGCGATCACTGATTTAGCTGGAACGACATCGATCAAGAATGGTTGGGCATTTTTGATTTTATCCGTCACTGCTTGGTTTTCAGCTGTGATTTTTTCGTTAAATTCTTCTAACGCGTCTAAAATACGGATCATTTTCTTGTTGCCGTTGGCACGAGGACGCCAGTTGAATTGTTCTGTTTTCCCGCCATATTGCAGGATCGATTCATTGAAGCTTTGTAAGCCAACATTGATGATCCGTGGTTTGGTGGTCAACAGCTCCATCACTTTCTCGCTAACTGTCGGCACCTCAACTTTGCTACCAGTATAATTATTGACCGCTTTGTCTGTTTCAGAAAGAGTCGCCCCTTTTAAGGCGAGGGCTAATTGCACTGCTTGAGCATTGCTTGGTGCCACATAGACGCCAGCTGCTTTCAAACGGTTGACTGCTTCTTGATAGTTTTGCGGATCTTTTTCAGTTCCGCAGACGGTAGCAACAAAGTACAACGCACGATCAGCTGCTTGGGCTGTTTGCTGTGCAGCTTCGATAGCTGGTAATAAAGCTCCTACCATATCTGCATGCGCGCCGTAACCTAGCACCACATCAAATAAAATGACCCCGGTTTGCTCATCTTGCGCATAGTCTTCGATTTTTTTGATACGCACTTCAGGATCGATCATTGGGTGCGGTTTGCCTTGGGTATAAATATCATCACCAAGGTCGATCACATCATAGCCGTGGGAATGCAAGATATAGCCTTCTTGTTTTACAAGGCCTTCTAGATTCAAGGCTTCGGAGATCAGCATTCCTGCTTCGGCAGCTAATGTTCCGCCAGAATAAAGACCTTTGACCACTTTGTCGGCAGCGAGTTTTGGCACATCTGGGGTTGCTACGCGTTCAAAATAGTTCGCCTTAACTGGTTCTTCATTGGCAAGATCAACAGCGATGCGCGCTGTTTCTTCCAGAGTATGTGCCAAATAGACTTTTCCTTCATGGGCTTCTGGTTTTTCTCCTAAGAAAATCGCTACCACTGGTTTGCTGATACTTTGCAGCAATTGAACGACTTCATCCCGCACTTCTTTTGCAGGTGGCTTCGAGATCACGCAAATCACATCTGTCGGTTCATGATTTTCTAAAGCAACGATGGCATCTTTGACAGTGATCGCCCCAACTTTGTCGCTTAAGTCACGTCCGCCGGTCCCGATGGCGTGAACGACACCACCGCCTAATCGGTCAATGATCGTCGTCACTTCTTGAATCCCTGTACCAGAGGCGCCAACAACGCCGATGTTTCCTGGTGCCACGACATTCGTGAAGGCAATCGGAATGCTGGAAATAATACCGGTCCCACAGTCTGGCCCCATCATCAATAAGCCTTTTTCATGAGCCAGCTTTTTCAAACGCACTTCATCTTCGATAGCAACATTGTCCGTAAACGAGAATACATGCAAGTCATTTTTCAAGGCTTTTTCCATCTCGGCAGCACCATATTCCCCAGGAATACTAAATAGTGCAACATTGGCATCCGGCATTACGCTCAAGGCTTCTTGCCATGAAGCCGCCGCTGGCGTTTCTTTGCCTTGATCTTTTGCTGAAAGATCAGCTAAAAATGAATCGATCGCTGGCATAACTTGATCCATGATTTGTTCGTTTTGGCTATCGACCACGATCATCATATCGTTGGGTGAAGCACCTTCTGCCTCTTTAGAAAGCAAGCCAGTGTTATTTAATATATCTTTGTTTGCATCCGTCCCCATCATGATTTGACTCATTTCGACATCGCCTAGATCATTGATCGTATTCGTCAGCAGCATTAAGTTAATGGAATCTTGGTAGTTATTCTTTAAGATTACTGTGTGCAGCATTTGTTCTCCTCCTTTTCTTATACTCTCATTCTAACGAGCCTTGTTTGCGTTTTCATTGGATAAAGTTCTAAAAAAATGCTATACTTTTTATCCAAAAGAGAAAAAAGGAGCGTTTTATGAAATTAAAAGAATTGGTTGAACTGCCGCTTTTTGAAAAAAGTAAAGTCCTGACTGGCTCCATTGGTTTAACAAATTCCGTCGGTTCCGTCATGGTGCTGGAAGCGATGGACATCGAGAAATGGAGCAAAGCCCATCAATTGATTTTGACTTCTTTTTATGCCTTCAAAGACCAATCCCCTGAGGAACTGCGTGTTTTTTTTGAAAAAATGCAGCAAATCGGTGTCAGCGGTTTAGTGATCAAAGTGGATCGCTTGATCCCTATGATCCCAGATTGGGTGATCGAGCTTAGCTTTGCTTATCAGATCCCTTTGATCAAAGTGCAGCAAGAAGTCAGCTATGAAGCCATCATGCTAGCGGTTTACGAACCATTGCTAAATCACCAAACCCAGCTGCTGCGTACCTATTACGAAGTTCGCCAGCGCTTCATGAAAGTTGAGCGCAACCACTCTTCTTTCGATCAGATCATGCAGGAGTTCTATCAATTGATCGAAAAGCCTTGTTCGTTGCGCATCCCCCATTTAGATGTGCATGTGTCCGTCGGTCAATCCTTTAAGAATTTCGTGGTGACCAAACAAGAACCCATGAAAACCATCGAGTTTACCAAGAACCACTACGAATATTTGGAATTATTTTCTCATGAGAACAATCAATATGTGACTGCCATAAAAGTAGAGATCATCAATCCTTACAATGATCTGTGTACCTTGATCGTTTATCAGAAAGATTCGCAGATCCCTGAGGCAAAAGTCATGATCATTGAAAATGTGATCGACGTCATTTATGAACGCCTCCAAATGGAGTATTTGTTGAAGAAAGAACGCTACAATCGCATGAACAATCTGGCCGATGCAATCTTACAAAACACTCCTAGTAATTTGGCTGAGCTGGATCTTTTGTTAGAAGAAGCGCAACTGGATCGCTACGATTTCTACCAAGGCATCGCCTTTGCTTCCAACAGCTTTAAAGATAAGGAGCGTAAGTCCGTCGTCTTGCACAAGCTACGGGCGTTGAAAACACCCCACGTCTTTTTCGAACACCACAACTATTTGGTGATCCTCTATAATTTCCAATCGATCGCCCATCAGGTGACGAAACAGATGCTGCAGACACATTTTGATGATGCCCTGTTAGCCGATGAACATGGCTGCTTGGTGGTCAGCGAAGTCTTGCGCAAGGAACAGATCAAAGAGATCCTGCCAGAGTGTTTGGATGCGATCCGCTTCAATCGGCAGTTTTATTTGGCGCCGATCATTGCCTATAGCGACTTAGGTATCTTTAGTTCCTTTATCAAGGAGAACCAACTGGAAAAGCTGCAGCAAAGCATTCCCCCGAAGCTGTATCAACTCTCGGAAGAAAATGAAGAGCTGTTCAAAACGCTGTATACCTTTTTTATCACGAATCGCAATTACAAAAATACGGCTGAAACCTTGTTTCTTCATGCCAAAACGATTCGTTATCGGCTAAGCAAAATCGAACAGCTACTAGAGATTGATCTGACAAGTCCGATCCAATTAGTCAATTACGAGATCGGCACCTATTTATTAGAGCTTCAGAAAAGGAGTCAAGCAAAATGAAAAAAGAATGGCAATTGACCACCGGTGCTTCGGTGTCCCTTTATCCTGCTTCGGAGAAATACGTGATTTACTTTCACGGCGGCGGTTTTGTTTATGGAACCCGTCAAGACATTCCCGCATCACTGATTGCACTATTTCAAGAGCAGCAATACAGCGTCCTTACAGTCGATTATTTACTGGCACCCAATTCCTCGTTAGTGGAGATTTTGGCGCTGAACTGGCAAAATTTTCAAGAATTGCAAGCAACTGTGCTTAAAGATAACCCGTTTTGTTTCTGCGGACGCTCAGCTGGCGGTTATTTGATGCTGGCGCTGACCCAGCAATTACTGAAGGAACAACAGAGATTGCCTGAAAAACTGGTCAACTTTTATGGGTATACCGATCTTTCTTTTATTGAAAACAAACGAGTCTTGCAGCAGCCGCTCTTAAGCAAAGAGCAAGTCCCTTCTTTGGATCAAACCGAGATCGTTTGGGATGATCCGCAGTTTCAGCGCTATTTGCCTTATGTTTATTGGGTTCAACAGCAAGAACTCACCACGATCTATGGTCTAACAGCTGAAGCTCTTTCTGACTATGCCATTGATCCTGAGCTGCTTGTTCAATTTCCTCCAATTTTCAGCAGTGCTAGCAGTACCGATGAGGAAGTTCCTTTTCGTTACAGCAAAGGCTTGAAGAAAGTGCCTAAAAGCAAATTTGTCCCTGTCTATGATTTGCCCCACGACTTTTTGAAAAACATCGAGGAGCCGCAAGTCCAAATGGTGTTTCAGCAGCTCGCCCGTTGGCTCAAACAATAATTTGATACAAGTAAAGTGAAAATAATGTTTTTTTATTTCGACGAGTGCACAGAAAAACTCTGATTGCCTTCGCTTCCTCCTTATCTTAAAAAACGTGCGGTTTAATGAAACTCTTTTAATAAAAAAAGGCTTGTTACAGGCTCAATTCAAGAGAGAATGCTATACTAAAGGGGAGTATGTTATAGGAAAGAAGGATGAGGTTTTATGCATTTTGTCGGGATTTTGTGTTTGATCCTAATCACGACGACCCTCTTCTCGCATCTGGCGAGACGGATGGGCGTTCCTGCTGTCATCGGGCAGTTGTTAGCGGGGGTTTTATTAGGAGGCGCAGGACTCAATTGGGTCCATCCAGATATTCTGGTTCATGATTTTTCAGAGATTGGTGTTATTTTGCTGATGTTTTTAGCGGGATTGGAAAGTGATATTTCTTTATTGAAACGCTATTTTCGTCCAGGGATGCTCGTTGCCCTTTTGGGGATCGTGTTCCCTATGCTCTTCGGGTATGCCACGGGGGTCGGTTTTCAAAGCAGTCCCACAGAAGCGTTCTTTTTCGGGATCGTATTAGCTGCCACCTCAGTCAGTATTTCTGTCGAAGTATTGAAAGAGTTGAATGTGGTGAATACGAAAGAAGGGTCGACGATTCTTGGTGCTTCCGTCGTGGATGATATTTTGGTCGTGTTGGTTTTGAGTCTTAGCCTTTCCTTTTTAGGCGGCGAAAGCAGCCAAGCAACACCACTGCCGGTCACCTTATTGGTAGAATTGATTTATTTTGTGTTGATTTTTCTATTGGTGAAATGGATTGCTCCGTTCTTATTGGCACTTGCAGAAAAGCTATTTGCAAATTCCGCGGTGATCATCATGTCACTGATCATCTGCTTAGGAATGGCGTATCTTGCTGACCTCGTTGGGTTAAGCTCGGTCATTGGTGCCTTCTTCGCAGGGATCGCTGTCAGTCAAACGAAGGTTCGTGAGGAAGTGGAACACAGTGTCGAAGCATTAGGTTACGCCGTCTTCATTCCGGTGTTCTTTGTCAGCGTTGGCTTAGAAGTTGATTTTTCCCGCTTAAATGAGCAATTATTCTTTATTCTTGCCTTTACCGTGGTCGCGATCATGACCAAATTGGTCGGCGGCTATGTCGGGGCGAAAATCGCGAAATTCTCAAACAACAGTGCTTGGATGGTGGGAGCTGGAATGATTTCCCGAGGTGAAATGGCATTGATCATTTTACAGATTGGTCAACAAAACCAATTGATTTCGTCCGCATTGTATTCCCCTTTGGTGATCGTTGTCTTGTTGAGTACCTTGATCTCTCCCCTGATCTTAAAATACTTTACGAAAAAGATTTATTAAGCGATGTAGCAACAGCTAGGCGATACCGATGATTGCAAAAAAAACAGCGCGGGTTTTGTAGTGACCGCTCAACGGCCGATTGTTGATCGAACGTTGGGCGGTCGCTTCCTTTCCCGCGCTGTTTTTCTTTATACAGTTATAAAAGCGACAATGCTGCTAGTTACTGGAAACCAATGTTAATTTTCCATGATCGATTTGATACACGTCATCCGCGACGGCATCGATAAACGCTTGATCGTGCGATGTGAACAAAACCATGCCTCGATAGCTGCGAATCAATTGTTCCAAGACGGTGATTGTCGGCAGATCAATAAAGTTCGTCGGTTCATCAAGTATCAAGACATTGGCAGGTTGAGTAAAGATGCGTGCGAGCTCGACCCGTGTCGCTTCTCCGCCGCTTAGCACATTGACTGGCTTCATCACGTCAATCTGGCTAAATCCCAGATTGTGTAAAATACTGCGGACCAGTGGTTCCTGATAGTCTGTTTGAGCCATCAATTCCGTCAAAAGCGGGGTGGTGCTGTTTTTTCGATAGCCCATTTGCTCGTAGACCGCAAAGACGATTTTCGGTGATACATAGATTCCCTCTCCACCTGCGATGATTTCTTTTAGTAAAGTCGACTTTCCCGAACCGTTCGGACCCACGATAGCGATTTTCTTCCCGGCAGCAAACTGGAAACTGCTGCTGTCTAGCAAACGTTTCGCCCCTCTTTGAATGGTTACTTGCTCCCCACGAATCGGTCGTTTATTATGCAGCTCCACTGCAGGGACTACTGGAAAACGAATCACCTGCTGCCGGGCGACGCCCTTCACTTCTTCCAACTGATCCAAGCGGCTTTCCATGGCTTTGACTGTTTTTTGCAATGACTTTTGCACCGTGTCTTTTTGTTTTGATGACGACAAACGGTCTGGTCGGATGTTCTGCTGTCGCTTTTTTTCAGAAATACGACTGCTCTTGATCGCTTGTTCTTTTTTCTTTTGGATTGCTTGGGTCAACTGCTGTTTTTGTTGCTGATACTGCTCAGCCTCCCAGGCAATACGCTGTGCCGCTTGCTCTTTTTGCTGTCGGTAACTGTCATAATTGCCAGCATACTCGGTGACTTTTCCTTGATCGACTTCCCAGATTTTCGTTGCCAGCTGATTCAATAGATACCGATCATGACTGACCACGATCAGGATGCCATAATAATACTGCAGTTCCTCAATCAAGACTTGAATTCCTTGCTGGTCCAAGTGGGTCGTTGGCTCATCGAGCAAAAGTCCTAACTGATAGGAAGATAACGTTTGTGCCAACCGGTATTTGGTCTCCTCCCCGCCGCTTAGTGTCGCCAATTCATTTGTTGGGATCGAAAAACGACCGAACAGCGCCCAGTCAAGGGCCTCCGTCTTTTCAGTCACCTCAGCGATTTGCGGGAAATAGTGAAACGAATTTTCTTTTTGGATCGTTCCTGAATCAGGATCGACCACTCCCGCAATCAACTTCAGCAAGGTAGACTTGCCTTGCCCGTTTGCTCCCACGATCCCGATACGATCCGTTTGATAGGTGCTCAGTTCTTCAATGTTCAGTACTTCTTTGGACCCATAATTTTTGATTAGATTGTTTATTTTTACACTTAATTGTTCCATCAGTCTGTCCTTCCCGTCTAGGAAAACGCAAGCACAAAAAAGGGCATAGCCTACCGCTATACCCTGATTTTAATAAGAAATTGGAAAAAAGAGGACACTCATCCCTTGAAATCACGATTGCCTAGACTTTTGAAATAGATTTAAATTAGCTATTCAAAAGGTCAATCCACAATTTCATCGATGCTGTCATGTTTTTTCCTCCTCTTTTTGTCGTAGTTGTCTGTTGAATGACGAGCGGAAAATCAGCCGCTACTGTTTACCGTTTACGGTATTTTCAAGAAGCTTCTTTAGTCTATCAACGAATCAATCGTAGCACGTTTTCAAAAAAGAGTAAAGTTTCATCACAAGAATGATTGGTCTTATACGCCATCTGTGATTTTTTCTGCTAATTTGACCGAGGCTTTTTCACCATTGAAGACTGCATGATCCAGTTCTCCTTCATCATGAGCAACGATCAACGCCACTGTGACGTCAGGGTCAACATTCAAGAGGGTCCGAAACATCCCAGAAAACCAATCGATCCCAGCCAGTAAGGCGATGCTTTCATTAGGCAGTCCTAACATAGGTAAAACCGTGGCCAATGTGACTAATCCGCCACCTGGAACGACGATCGTTCCCAAGCATGCCAACGAGGACAACAAGACCACTTGCAAAAGATCCCCCCAGCTCAATTGGATCTGGTACGCCTGAGCAACGGTTACGATTGCCAGGGCTAAAAATAAGGAGAGCCCATTGCTATTTAAGGTCATGCCCAGAGGCATCACGAGCTTATTGATTCGATCACTGATCCCAAATCGTTCTTTGCCATCTTCCATTTGAAACGGCAATGAAACAGCAGAGGAGGTAGTCGTAAAGGAAACCACCGAGAGGCGCCACATGTTCTTTATCAAACGAAACAAGGAAACTTTGCAATAGAGCGACGTCAAGAGAAACCAAAGAAACAAAAAGAGCAAAGATGCTGCTGCTAACGTCAATAAAAAATTGGCTAACATTCCCAACACACGAATACCGGTATCTTCTACCAAGGAAGCAACAAGGCCGAAAATCCCGATCGGCGCCAACTTCATGATCATGCTGACCATTTTTAACAAAATATGATTAAAACTACTGATCATATCTAGAAACAGCTGATTCTTTTTTTCATGCTTGATCAAGCTCAAGGCAAGGCCAAAGAAGAGCGAAAAAATAATCACTTGGATCATATTCTGCTCCACCATGGCTTGAATAATGTTCAGTGGAACAAAGTTTAAGATGACTTCTTCCATGCTGCTGGTACTTAATGCAGTTTCTGTACTTTGCAGCAGGGACTGATCAAGGCCTGCGCCAGGCTTGAGGATCAAGGCGAACAAGAGACCGAAAATAGCGGCGACGAGGGTCGATCCAGTAAACCAGAGAAAGACTTTCCCGCCGATCCCACCTAATTCTTTTGGATCAAGTCCCCCCACCGCTTCAATCACCGAGCCCATGACCAGCACGACCACAGACATTTGAATCAGTCGCAAGAAGAAGTCCCCGATTAGCTGCATTTGATCACCTAAACCGGGAAAGGAAACGCCCCAAAAAATCCCCAATACCGTTGCAATCATGATTTGGTTGGTCAAACTGATTTTTAAGGATCGTTTTTTCATCTGTTTTGCCTCACTTTTCTACTTGGCTGTTTTCTTAGAGTTTACAGTCAAGAATAAGAATGTACCACCGATCAACAAAATAATTGCGATATAAAAGCCCATTACTTTTGACCCTGTTGCATCCGAGATCGATCCGGTCAATGTTGGTGCGATAACGGAAGACATCATGCCGAAAAAGTTGAAGACCCCTAATGTCGTACCCACCCCAACTTTGGGTGCATTTTCCCCTAGCCAAGAAATGATGATTGGTTCAACCGCTAATTTTCCAAGGAACCCATACAAGATCAACGCGATCATTAAGAAGGTCGAATTTGTCGCTTGCACCGTTACTAATAACATCAACGCCGCCAATACTTCTAAAATAACGATAAAAGTTACTTTTTTGTGCATGTATTTGTCTGCCAAGCGGCTAAAGAACAATGCCCCAGGAATGGAAGCAAATGCTACCAATGAAGAAGAGAAGCCGATCGCGACTCCTTGGAAGCCTCGTTCTGTTCCTAAGAAGTTTGGTAGCCAAGTAACCGTCATATAGTAGGCATAACACGTCGCAAAATATAACACATACGTAAAGAGCATCCGCAGTGAGAACAAGGTCGAAAGGGAAACTTTTTCTTTCGGCTGATCCGTTGTTTCTTCTTCAGCTGCTGCTTGGCTCTCCAAGAAAGCCACGTCTTCTTTGTTACTGCGGATCACCAATGCAAAAGCGATCGTCATACAAACGATCAAGAAAGCGGATAAATACATCATTGTTTGCCAAGGCATGTTCATCTGAATAACGATAAAGCTTGATAAGATCATCCCAAACCCTGAACCAACGGCAGAACCACTATTGACGATCGCTGTTGAGAAGCTCTTCTTTTCTTTCGGAATGTTCTGTGAGGTCAAAGAATACGCTGAGCCGTAAAATGACCCACAGCCGATCCCTGCTAAAAAGCTACCGGTATAGATCATGGAGATTGAAGAGGCTTGTGAAATCAGTAAAGCTGCCAGTGCAAATACCACGAATCCTGGAAGCAGAACTGTTTTCTTTCCAATCTTATCCACCAAAAAGCCGGCAGGAATCTGCATGATTACATAGCCGAAAAAGTAAAAGCTGGCAATCGATCCTAATGCTGTATCAGAAATATTGCCGCCAAGTGACTCATTGATTTGCGGATAGACTGGCGATAACGCAGCGCGATAAATCCAGATAGTGACCCAGCCTGAACACATTAAGATAATAATTTGTTTCCAGTAGGCAAGCCCACCACGTTCTTTATTGATTTCCATTTTTTTCCCTCCATCAGTTACACAAGTAAAGTTTGTGAAGCACGCCAACGAAAGCGCTTTAAGATAGTCTTAGTGTACGTTTTTTTGCCGACGATTGCATTTGTCATTTTTCACAAAGCGCTTTCAGTCGTTGTGCATTTGTGCTAAAAATTTAAGTCGTTTTTTGGTAATAATTTAACGCAGCGATGAGCGCTTTGCCAGCAGAAATTGGTGCTTGCTGGTACAATAGTGCCCCTTCTAACGCGGCTAGGACATGTAAAATATTTTCTTTGCGGCTGCTGTAACCCATATTTCCAATCCGCCAGATTTTTCCTTTTAGATCACCAAATGAACTAGCGATCTCTACACCAAAGGAGTGAAGCATCTCTTCTCGGACAGCTTCGCCATCAACACCTTCTGGAATAAAGATGGGGGTAACTGTCGGCATTTTGGTTGCTTTTTCGCCATAAATCGACAGCCCCATTGCCTCCAGTCCAGCGACCAACGCGCCTTCATTCGTCAAATGACGTTGATAGGCTGCATCAAGGCCTTCGTTTAGCAGCATCCGTAATCCTTCATGAAGCGCATAGATCATACTCGTCGCTTCTGTGTGATGGTTGATTCGCTCTGTGTTCCAGTAGCGTTGCAGTTGACTCAAATCCAGGTAATTGCTCATAATGTGCCGCTTGTTTCGATCCGTTTTACTCAAGCCTAATTCTTTTTGGTAACGAGCATTAAGGACGGCTTCGACTCGCTCGTTGTAGGTCACTAATGAAAGACCAGACGGCACACTTAAACACTTCTGTGTACCGGCAATCGCTAAATCGACACACCAATCATCGACTGACAGGGCCACGCCACCATAAGTCGCCACCATGTCAACGACAAAGAAAATATCTTTTGCGCGACAATACTGCCCGATTTCTGCTAACGGCTGCATTTGCCCATTGGCGGTTTCCCCGTGGACCATCGCCACGATCTTGGGTTGAAATGCGTCGATTTCTTTGATGACCTCTGCGGGTGCAAAAGGAGCTGTCCACTCTTTTTCTACATATTTGACTTGTGCTTGAGCACGTTCACAGATTTCTCCCAGTAAGAAAGCAAAGCGCCCATAGGCTGGGATCAAGACTTTGTCCCCTGGTTCGATCAAAGCGATCAGCGCCGCTTCTAAACCAGCTCGGGAAGTCCCGTCAATGGCAAATGCCTCTTTGTTTTTGGTTCCAAACGGTTGCTTGATCATTTCTTTGACCTCATCCATGATCGCCAAAAAATTCGGATCAAACTGCCCCAAAATGCGATTGGTCATTGCTTGTAGAACAGCTGGATGGGCTTCTACAGGCCCAGGTGTCATGATCGTACGTTGTGCGATCGTTAACTCTTTATACATCTTTTTCCCTCATTTCTCTTTTTGATTTCACTGTCCAACGCCTTGTCAACGTTTCCAAGTTTGTTGTACAATAAAGCTAAAAAAGGACATGTTTTTGTTTGTTTTGTTCAATTCCAAAAGGAGTTTCTCTATGAAGTTAGTTGCTGAATTGCTTGCTATACCACGCTTTTCCAATTTGCGTTTATTGACAGATCCCCTGACTGCGGAAATTCCCGTCGACAGTATCGAAATCACCGAGACCCCCGATATCGCCCACTATATTCCTGAGCATACCTTTATCTTAAGCACGGCGATGGTTTATAAAGATAATCAAGGAGCGCTTCTAGAGCTGATCGATTCTCTCGTAGCCAAAAATGCCGCTGGATTAGGCATCAAGATCGGTCGTTTTTTAGATGTCATCGATCCTGAAGTGATCACCTACGCCGATAGCTTGGGTTTCCCCATCGTAGAAGTACCTGCCACGATGCCGCTGGGTCGTTTGATGCACCAGCTTTTGAATTTATTGTGGAACACCAAAACCGAGCAGCTGAGCTATGCCTTAGACATTCAAAAACGGTTCTCTGCTTCCTTGATGAAGGATGTCAGCATCGCTCGCTTTATCGCTGATTTTGGCCAAATGGTCAATACACCGATCATTTTGTTGAATCCTTTTAAACAAGTGATTGCCCACTCCAAGCATTTCACCCGCATGTCAAAACCCGCGGAGTATTACATCCATCAATTAGGACAAACGAAAGGGGTTTTTACTGGTGAAAAAAGCGGGGCGATCCCTATCAAAGATCTTCATGAAAAAACGTCACAAATTTCTTATTATGCCATTGAAACCTCCACTTATTTCCCCCATTATTTAGTCATTTTGAATCCTGAGGCGATTCCTTATCCTGTCTCGGATTTTGCGCTGGAACAAGCAGCCTTGGTCTTGTCGTTTATGCTTTACAAGAACCAAAAAGTGCAAGAATCTTTTGAAGATTTAAAAAGTGACTTTTTAACACGGATGATCGAATACCAGCAGTCGACCAAGCAAGAACAAAAGGATTGGTTAGATCTCGGAAAAACTTACGGGTTGGTCAAAGCCCGCCATTATCGTGTCATCTATGGTGCCTGTGAACCAACCAAAGAAACCAAAGGCAAAGACAAATACTTAAAAGAAGAAAGTGACTTGGTTTATCAGTGGTTTAGTGAACAACTGCCTTATCGCATCAAAGATGTTTGTCTCTTTCGCTTAAAGGGCAGCAATCACTTTGCGATTTTCGTGCAGCACAAGTGTGATGCCTTAGAAGACCATTTGATCGAGACCGCCAATGCTTTGACCAATCGGTTGCCATTTCGAATGGCCTTTGGGGTAGGGAGTGTCTGTGAAAGTATCAATGATTTAGCCAGCTCCTACATCGAAGCAAAGACTGCTTATGAAGAACGAAGAGGCCAACCTGATTCGTCCATCGTCTCTTTCTACCATCAACGGGGAATGCGGAGTCTATTTGAAAAAATGAGTCCTGAAGATATCCATTATTTCTGCCGTACGATTCTTAAAGAATTGGCGTTTCCGCAAGAAGATGCCACCATCGAATTACGCAAAACCTTACGGGCTTACTTGGACTATCAATGTGAGATCACCCGCACCGCCAAAGCCTTGTTCGTTCATCGCAACACGATCAAATACCGCATTGAACAGTGTCAAAAGCTACTAGGAAAAAACGTGCATGATCCTAGCATCAGCCTGGATCTGCGTTTAGCCCTTGAGCTGTCGGAAGAAGGCGACTAATAGGCGAATCAAGCAGTTGGATCGCTGGTGTTACCCAGCGATCCTTGTGCCTGCTTCACCTAACAATGCTAAGTCCGCTTCTTCCAATGAGCAGATGATTGCTGTCTTTCCTTGTTTGGCAAACGCAATCGCCGCTTCCATTTTCGGTCCCATACTACCTTCTGCAAAATGCCCCGCATCAAAATATGCTTGCGCTTCACTTACGGATAAGCCCGTTAATTTTTCTTGTTTCGGTGTTCCATAATTGATATAAACGTTGTTGACGTCGGTCAGCATCATAAATACATCGGCATCCACTTGTTCTGCCAGTTTTTTCCCAGTTCGATCTTTATCGATGACTGCTTCGATCCCTTTCAAGCCTTCCGCTTGTTTTACGACTGGAATCCCACCGCCGCCACCAGCGATCACGATGGTATTTTGATTCAATAAATGAACCATTGATTCCACGCCGTGGATCGTCACAGGTTGTGGAGATGGCACGACGCGACGGTACCCACGTCCAGCATCTTCTTCCATCACCCAATGTTTTTCCTCAGCCATTGTTTTTGCTTCTTCTTCTGAGTAGAACAAGCCGATTGGCTTCGTTGGCTTTTCAAACGCGGGATCATCCGCTGCCACTTCCACTTGGGTCAATAAGGTCACGACATTGCTGGTCAATTCTTCTTGCTCGATTTTATTTTTGATGCTTCGCTCCATTAAATAACCGATAAAGCCTTGTGACTCTGCATTGCAGACATCCAGTGGAAAAGGCGGCACGACTTCTTTGGCTTCTTCATTTTGTCGTAAAATATTGCCGACTTGCGGACCATTGCCGTGCGTCACGACGATTTGATGGTCAAGCTTCTCGATTTTAGCGATCTGTTCCGCACTTAACTGGATATTTGCAAGCTGTGTTTCTACGGTCGCTGGTTGATTCGGTTTTAAAATTGCATTGCCCCCTAGAGCGATGACCACTCGTTTTGCCATATGAATTCCTCATTTCTATTGTTTTGAAATTGATCGATACTGCGAGCAAACCCTGCCAAAAAGTCGGCCCCCGAGGTATGACCGATCGCTAGTATCTCTTTGATTACTTTGGAAAAAGCCGCTGAATCGGTACACCTGGTCAAGGATAATGCCGATTGATTGAATGCGCCTGTCAGTGCATGCAGAAGATAGTGTTTACTGACGTCAGTCGTTAAATCATTGACTGTCAACAGCCTTCTTTGTAGATAAGCCACCAAGCGGGTATCTTCTTGCCCCATCACTCGGCGAGCCAGTAAATGACCAACTAGCATATCATCGCCTGTGGGGGTCAATCCGACACCCCGTCCGACTAAATAAGCGACTGCTTGCCGTTGTTCCTTAAATGAAGGCGTGCATAGCTGATCGATTGCGTCATAAAACGGATGATTGCTGCGGATGGTTGCTGAAACAGCTTCTTGAATCCCCGTCTTTTCCGTGACGTTTTGAAGGGTTGACCAAAACCGTTCTCGATCGAATGGGACTGTGCCAGCTGGAACAGTCGTTGTAAATTTGGCTGCCTTTTGAAAAGACAGACGATGATGCGGAAAATGGATCACCCGTTGCTGAACCAAAAGAGTGGTACCAGCAACTAAGCCTGTCGCCAACGCTGCATAATCGTCGGCAGCTAAAATCATCCCTTTGGGCACGCGAGCCGCTTGTTTGGAGACACAGATCAGCTGATCCTGACGAGAATCTTGCAGATTGAAACTATGCTGAAACACACTGTGAACGAGCCAGTTGCCATTGATAAATGCGGGTTCAAATAAAGCTTGGTCGATCCATTTTGCCTGTATCATCGCTCGATTGCTCCTTTTCCACGTTTTCAGTCCCTGATTTATTCTTCAAATCCTAATTTTTTTGCATAAGCCAAGACAGCTTTTTCAAAGCAATCCATTGGTGGTGTCACTGTCCCGGCACCAATTTGTCCTCGTCCAGCTTGTTTGTTGGCGATCCCTGTATTGATCACCGGTAAGATCCCTGTTTCCACGACTTTCCGAGCATCGATCCCTAAACAGATCCCTTTGAAGTCCCATGTAGGAACGGGAAAATTCGGATTGGTATCAATGGAGATCTCTAACATCTCATTGCTGGTTTTCAACGCATCGTGAAATCCACCAGAACCAACGAAGCGTGTCACAGCTGGGGCAGCAATCATTGCCATTCCCCCAACACCAAAGGTTTCCGTAATGGCACTGTCGCCCATATCTGGAGAGGCATCTTCTTCACTGAATCCTGAGAAATACAGCCCTTTTGGTGTATTGACAGGTCCAGTAAACCACTCATCTCCCATGCCAGAAATACGGATACCGAATTCATGGCCGTTGCGACACATTGCGGTCACAACCGTGCCTTCTTCAATCGTCCGGGCGCCATCAAGCACCGCTTTTGAAGAAGCCATCATGATATTCAAGAAGAACTGATCCGTGTCTGCTAGAAACTGAATGACTTCTGGTTTTTCTTTTTCAAATCCTTCCAGAGTAACGATCGCTGGTGCTACTTCTTTTAAGAACGCCAACGAAGCAGCGATATTCCGTTGATGGAACTCATCCCCCATGGCGATTGCTTTTGCGACTAAAACATTGATGTTCAAGCCATCGGGTTTTGTTTGTAGTGCAGCACTTAAAACTGGTGCTAACGTATTTTTCATCCAATGCAAGCGATCAATGACTTCTTGAGAATAGGCGCCAAATCGTAAAACTGCCCCGATCCCTTCGTTCATCGTACAATACGCTCGGTTGCCATCGGTTTTGTTTTCCACTACGAGCACTGGCATATTGGCAGAGGTGATGCCCCCCATTGGGCCAACCGCTTGCACGTGGTGACAAGGAATCAGTTGAACTTCCCCAGATGCTAATAAATGACGTACCTCTTCTTCCGTTTCGCCCCAGCCTTCAAAAAGCCCCGCACCAACACAAGCACCTTGAATCGGATCGATCATCTGATCGTAGCGGATCGGTGGTCCTGCATGCAATAGGACTTTTCCTTCACCTAACTCTGGAATGACACTGACTGCTGGAACGACATCCAGCAAAAAAGGCGAACCGGCAACGATCTTGGCAATAACGGCTTGGTTTGCTTCTTCAATAGTTTCGTACACGATAACTTCCTCCTACTCTGATAGTGACACTTGTGCTAAGAAACGTAAGGCTTTTTGTAACGTTACGTTTCCACCAGCAATTGGCTGCCAGTCATATTGAACGACTTGACCGTGATGCGCCTGGATCGCTTCCGCAAAGCTACGCAATCCTACATTGATGAACGCGTCATTCGCTAACAATTCGCGGCTCTTTTCAGATGGCTCTGGCAACGTATCGGCAGTTGTCACTGCTTTTGGCAACAGCTTACGACTAATTGGGGAAAACGGGTGACCGAGCATTGCTAAAGCTTGTTTGACTGCTTGGGCATTGCTTTGACACAAAATCACGCCAGCTGCGGTTAAAATCTCTGCTTGCTCGTTGCTGTCTTGGGGGTCTAAATCAGTTCCGACGATCGTAGCGATCACCGCTAACTCCCGGCCAGCTGCTTGCGCTGCTTCCTTCAACGATTTGATGGTCGGTGCCAATTCACTCGCCATATCTTGATGAGAGCCGTACCCTAAAACGATATCTAACAAGATCACTGCCGTCTCAGGATCTTCTCCCGCTTGTTTCAACAGTTCGATCCGCTTTGTTGGGTCGATCATCGGATGGGGCTTGCCTTGCGTATAGATGTCATCACCTAAATCGATGATCTCATGGCCAGCTGCTTTTAAGATGTACCCTTCTTGATGGGCATCTTCTTGTTCTAGATTTAATCCTGCTTTGACCAGCATCGCTGCTTCGTACGCCAATGTTCCGCCAGAATAATAAGCTTTGATTTTTTGCTGTTCAGGTCCAAAAGCGGCAGCTGCCGTTTCCTCTTTTACTGGCTCTAATCCAATCTGTTCTTGACGTAGCAGCTGCACGGCTAATTGTGCCGCTTCTTCCAGCGTGTAGGCTCGGTAAAGATTTTCTTCGTGATCCGTTGGTTCTTCCCCAAGAAAAATCGTGACTGCAGGTTTTGTTCCTCTTCTTAATAATGCCAACACTTCATCGCGGACACGTGGTGCAGGTGGCTTGGAGATCACCACGATCACCTCCGTATCAGGATCGTGTTCCAAGGCAAGAATGCTGTCTTTCATGGTGATCCCACCGACTTCTTCTTTGAGATCTCGTCCACCGGTTCCGATGGCTTGTGTCACACCGGCACCCAATTTATGAATGATGGTGGTGACTTCTTGGATGCCCGTACCCGAAGCGCCGACAACACCGATTTTCCCTTTACGAACGGCATTCGTGAAGGCTACTGGTATCCCATTGAGAATCCCTGTGCCACAATCTGGTCCCATTAAAAGAAGTCCTTGTTCATGAGCCATTTTCTTTAGTCGAACTTCCTCTTCCAACGAAACATTATCACTGAAACAAAAAACATGTTTGCCTGCTGCTAATGCGGTTTCAATTTCTGGTGCTGCCATAGTACCAGGAATCGATAAGACAGCGACCTTCGCATCTTTTCCAAGATCTAAGGCTTTTTCCCAAGTTTTGACGCTTTGGGTTTCTTCTCCTGCGCTATTGCTTTGGTCCGATAAGAAGGCATCGATTTCTGACAGGACTGTTTCGATGATTTCTTCCTCTTCAATGTCTAACACGAGCACCATATCGTTGGATGTCGCATTGCTCATCTCCTCGGTATAAAGACCACCCGTCTTGAAGATATCCTTATTGGCAGGTGTACCCATCATGACCGAAGCGTTGTTGATCCCTTCGATCGTCAGTAAACGATTGGTCAAAAGCATTAAAACAATGGAATCTTGGTAATTGTTTTTTTGAATAATAGTGTGTAACATGGGTCTCCTCACTTTCCTGTTCCTGTCTGTGCAAAGGCATCTGACCCAGAATACTGGTCAAAATGAACCGTGTCACTAATGAGATAGCGATAAATGTTCTTTTCGATAGGAATGCCTTCTGCCATATATTTTTCATAGGTTAGTTGATTGATCTCGCCTGGATAATAGACTTGCTGGAACTGTTCAGCAGCCGGTATGGCGTGTAGCTCTTCGATCATCGTTTCGACTGACTCTTTAAATGTCTCTAAATCTGTAAAGCGTTGCGGATCGATCAGCAAAATAAATTGCCCTAAGTCGCGGCCTTTCGTCAGATCGTTGTACATAGAGGAAACATGCTTGCCAAAAGGCAGCCCAAGGAGCATTCCAGACAAGATATCCACCATCATCATCAACCCAAAGCCTTTTGGTCCTGAGATTGGCAATAACCCATGAACATGATGCGGATTTGTCGTTGGCTTGCCATGGGCATCAACGGCCCATGTTGCTGGAATCTCTTTATCTTTGGAACGAGCATCTAAAATTTTGCCCCACGCTTGGACCGTCGTTGCCATATCAAAAACCACCGGCGCACCATGCTTTCGCGGTGCCGCAAAGGCAATCGGATTGGTACCAAAATAATTTTCTTTGCCGCCAAAAGGAACCACCATTGAATCCGATTGGCACATAGATAATGCAATCAAGTCAGCTTCTGCGGCTTTTTTGACATAATAGGATAGTGCCCCACTATGACTCGTTTTCCGCACACCAACCGCCGCGATCCCAGAACGTTTGGCCATCTCAATGGCATGCTTTGTCGCTTCTAATACGACGACCTGCCCTGCGCCATTTTGCCCGTGAACGATCCCGCTGCTCGGTCCAGTCTCTTCAAACGTGATCTGCGGGGTGCGATTCATCCCACCTTTAGCGATCCGCTCTGCGTAATAGTCTACCCGCACAGCCCCGTGAGAGTGGATCCCGCTGGCATCGGCAAAGACCAAATGCTCTGCAACGATGGCTGCGTGCTCTTCAGACAAACCAGCAGCCGCTAATTTGTTTTGGATCAATTGCTGTAACTCTTGTGACTGTACAATAACCGTTTCTTCCATCTTCTAAACTCCTTTAAATTTCCGGATCGCGGTTGCAATCTTTGGAATAAATATAGGTCAATGGTTCGTCACGACCAACACCATAGGCCGCTTGCTGTACATAGGCACTCATGAAAATGTAGTCGCCTTTTTCCACTGGGAACCACTCATTATCTAAGTTATACATCCCTTTACCTGACAGTAAGTACGCTCCATGTTCTTGGTAGTGGGTCTCAATGTAGCCATGACTTGCCCCTGGTTCAAAGGAAAGGATATGGATATTCATGTCAAAGCCCAGCTCTTTTGGCAAGAAATCCCAAAGTAGGACGTCTGCCATCCCTTCGTATTGGATCGGTGTCAACTCTGAAAGATTCCCCACTACTTTGTAGGCTTGGTGATTTTCAAGTGGTTGGTAACGTTTCTTATACAAGAACACTTCTGTCGCTTCTTCTTGGAGATTTTTCATATACAGTTTTTCTCCAGCAGGCAGATAGATATAGCCTCCGTCCGTCAATGTATGGGTTTCTTTGCCATCACTTACTTCCAGTTTGCCCGAGATGACATACAAGAAACTCTCGATCTCTGGACCACCGAAGCCCAATTGGTTGGCGCCATCTTTTTTGAATGAAATGATGTAATCGACAAAAGACGCCCCTAATTTTGGTGTGCCGAGTATCGAACATTCACAGTTTTCGAAGCCTGGAATGACATTATTCACTAGCCCATCATGCGGCAAGATCGCAAAATTATTTTTTCTAATGACTGCTCGTGATTGCAGCAATCCATCTAAATAGCCCGTATTATTATTTTTATATCCCATGTGTGTCCCTGCTTTCTATTCTTTGTATGCTAGCTCGTAAAGGGAAGCTGCTAAAACTTCAACCCCAGCTACTAAATCTTCGATAGTCGTTGCTTCGGCTGGGTTGTGGCTAATCCCATCAATACTTGGTACAAACAGCATCGCAGTTGGAAAATGTGGTGCAATGATTTGGGAATCATGCCCCGCCCCACTATGCATGACTTTGTAGCGTTTGCCAGTTTGCTTCACCGCTTGTTCCACCGTGGCAACGATCGTCTCGTCCATCGGCACAGGGCGTTCATCCATCCATAGATCCATCTCCACTGTCAGGTCGTGCTCTTTGGCGATCGCTTGAATGATCTGTTCTGCTTCAGCAGTAAAGGCATCCAATAGCTGTCCATCGGTATGGCGACAATCCATCGTAAACAACACTTCACCAGGAACCACGTTGACCGTATTCGGTTTTGGCTCAACTTTACCGAACGTCACTACTAATGGATCCCCAAGCTCTAAGCCACGGTCGATCACTGCGGCACACATTTTGGCAAAACCATACACAGCATCTTGGCGATAGCCCATCGGTGTGGTTCCTGCATGATTGGCTTGTCCTTTTAAAACAAAGGTGTAGCGCTTTTGACCAGCGATACTATTGACGACACCGATCTGCAAATTTTCTTTTTCTAAAACACTGCCTTGTTCGATATGGATTTCCACGAAGGCTTTGATGTCTGATCGAACCGGTTCTTGTGGGTCGCGAAAATCAAAGCCTTGGCGTTGCATCTCTGCCACGAAGCGATTGCCTTCAAAATCTGCGATCGCTTCAACATCGGATTTTTTGGCCTCTCCGACAAAGTTTTTACTTCCCCAAAAAACGGTTGGAAAACGACTGCCTTCTTCTTCTGCCATTGAGATGACTTCCAAGGAGCGTAAAGGTTGCCCATAGGTCTCTTTTAAATACTTGATCGCTAAAGCAGCAGCAACGACCCCGTATTGACCGTCTAATGTGCCACCGTTGACGACTGTATCGATATGTGACCCTGAAAGAATCGTTTCTTCTGGATACTGGCTGCCTTCCATTCTGCCGAAGAGATTGCCGACTGCATCATAGGACGTCGTTAAGCCAGTTTCTTTTAATTGTTTTTCTACAAATGATTGCGCTTCTTTCCATGAATCGGTATAAAGCAGTCTAGTCATTCCTCCAGTTGGATCACTCCCAATCTGAGATAGTGCATCGATCATTGCCGCTACTTCTTTTTTCAACTCCATTGTTCTGCCTCCTTTGATTTATACGGTTATTGTAAGCGTGTTACTGAAGGACATCATTGTTCACTTTCGACAAAACCGTTTCTATTTTTAGTCATAACGCTGTTTTTTAAACCGCTTCCTTCTCCTATACTCTTCCTTATACTATCGAAGAAGAGAAAGGAAGAAAACAATGGTTTATCCTAAAAATGCCTTTGCGCAAACAGAAAAAATCCAATTTGACACCTATGGCACTTTGCCGTTAGAAGTGACGATCCTAAAAGCAGCGCAGCCTCGGATCAGCCTTTTGTATTTTCATGGTGGTGGCTTCCTCTATGGTCAGCGGGAAGACCTCCCACAGGATTATGTCCACCAATTGCTGGCTGCCGGTGTTAGCCTTTACCTGTTCGATTATCCACTGGCTCCCGAAGTAGCGCTACACGATATCTACCTTCATGCAAAAAAGGCAGTGGAGTGGTTTTTGGCCGAAGGCTGGCAGTTCAGCGGCGTTGGTACAAATGAGTACGTTTTGTTCGGTCGCTCCGCCGGCGGTTTTTTAGCGACCTTACTGACCGCACGCACAAAGCACTCGGAGCAAAAGGGTTTGATCCGATTTTACGGTTACCAAGAGTTGTTTTGTAAAGAATTTTTGCAGCCGGCACGCTTTTACACACAATTTCCGAAAGTCCCACCACTCGCCGCTGAAGCCATGATCGAAAGCCAACCCATCACCCACGGCACGTTAGAAAAACGATTCCCTTTGTACCTTTCCGCCCGTCAATATGGCAACTGGCAGCGTTATTTAGGGAATCGGGAACAGCTAGCAGCCTTGGCGATCCCTGCTGCCGCTTACCAAGACTTTCCTCCTTGCTTTGTCGTTCATTGCAAAAAAGATCCAGATGTTCCCTTCAGTGCATCCGAAGCTTTCGCTGCACAAGTCCCCCATGCCAAAACACTTTGGCTCGACTTAGATCAGCATGACTTTGATCGGACACCAAATGCGATCGCTGATGAGTGCTATCGAGAGGTGATTTCATGGCTCCTTTTAATAATAGAGAAACAATGAGCGTAAACTTATCCGCGTTTCCTTAATAAATAAAAACAGGCGATCTTCAAAGGAGTGTTCCCCTTTAAAGACCGCCTGTTTTTTGATTATAGTGAGTTGAAAGTATTCACGACATTCTCAACACTGAAGCCGAATTCCGCTAAGACTTTGTCACCAGGTGCGGATGCACCGAAATGATCGATCGCGATCACTTTTCCATGGCAACCGGTGTAACGTTCCCAACCAAATGGGGAAGCCGCTTCGATCGCTACCCGTTTCTTCACTGCTTTTGGCAAGACGCTTTCTTTGTATTCTGAGCTTTGTGCTTCAAACAGATCAAAGCTTGGTAAGGAGACCACCGATACATCGATGCCTTCTTCTGCCAATTTAGCTTGTGCTTGGACCGCAAGATTCACTTCAGAACCTGTGGCGATCAAAATCCCCGCTGGTGTTTCACCAGCTTGTTTTGAAATCACGTAGCCACCTTTTGCGACATTTTCATCCGCACCGGTTTGCGTGCCTTCGATCACTGGTAGATTTTGTCGGCTTAAGACTAAGACCGTTGGTTTATCCGTTGTTGTCATAGCCAATTTCCAGGCAGCACGGGTTTCATTGCCGTCTGCTGGACGAATCACTTGGACATTTGGCATGCAACGGACGCTGGCTAATTGCTCGATTGGCTCATGCGTCGGTCCATCTTCTCCCACCGCCACGGAGTCATGCGTCAAGACATAGATCACAGGTGCATGCTGGATCGCAGACAAGCGCACCGCTGGACGCAAGTAATCAACGAAGACGAAGAAGGTCCCGCCATAGATTCGCGTCCCGCCATGCAATTGAATGCCGTTCATCGCTGCTGCCATCGCAAATTCTCGGACACCAAACCAAATGTTGCGGCCTTCGTATTGGCCAGGTTCAAAGTCTTTTTCTGCTGCCACCATCGTGTTGTTGGATCCAGAAAGGTCAGCCGATCCACCCCAGAGACTAGGGACGGCTTTGGATAAGGCTTGGATCATCTCTTTGCTAGATACCCGACTAGCTTGTGAGCTGCCAACTTCGTAGCTTGGTAATGCTGCATCCCAATCTGCTGGCAATTCACCCGCAAAGGCTTGTTTGAATTGCGCCGCAAGTTCTGGGTAGGCTGCTTCATAGGCACGGAAGGTTTCGTTCCAAGCTGCTTCAGCTTTTTGCCCTTCATCGATCATGGTTTCTTTGAAGCGCGCGGCAACTTCTTCAGGTACGGTAAATTCTGGGTATTCCCAACCATAAATCGCTTTGGCTGCAGAAATGCCTTCGGCACCGATCGGCGCACCATGAACGGCAGAGGTGCCTTGATTTGGCGCACCGTATCCGATCACAGTCTTGATTTCGATCAAGGTTGGTTTGTCGCTTTCAGCTTTTGCTTCGTCGATCGCTTTCGAGATCGCTTCTAAATCATTGCCGTCTTCAACGAGAATGTGTTGCCAGCCATACGCTTCAAAACGCGCACCGACATTTTCTGTAAAGGCTTTTGAAGTTGGGCCATCTAGGGAGATGTCATTTGAATCGTACAAGACGATCAGTTTGTCTAATTTCATGTGACCAGCCATGGATGCAGCTTCTTGCGAAACACCTTCCATCAAGTCCCCATCGCCACATAGAGCGTAGGTATAGTGATCAATGACTTGATACTTGTCGCGATTGTAGGTTGCAGCCAAGTGGGCTTCAGCCATTGCCATACCGACTGCCATGGCAATCCCTTGTCCTAAAGGTCCAGTGGTTGCTTCCACGCCGTCTGTGTGATCGACTTCTGGATGTCCTGGCGTGCGGCTATCCCATTGACGGAAGTTTTTTAGATCCTCAATGGTCACATCGTAACCAGACACGTGCAACAAGCTGTACAATAACGCCGAACCGTGTCCAGCAGACAAAACAAAGCGGTCACGATCCACCCAGTTGCGAGAAGTCGTTGGATTGACTTTCAAGTGTTTCGTCCACAAGGCATAGGCCATGGGTGCTGCCCCCATCGGTAATCCTGGATGTCCTGAATTGGCTTTTTGTACGGCTTCGATACTTAATGTACGAAGGGTGTTCACTCCTAATTGATCGATTTTATCAAATAGTTTTTTCAATTAAATTGCCTCCTTCACTTTCTTCAGCCAGCATGTTTCTATTCACTGCCTTTTCACAATAGAAAAGAACCGGACGTCCAAAGTTTACTGGCTAATAGGCAACGAATGCTCCTCTTTTTAACAGTCCTAACTTTGGTCGTCCGATTCTTTTGCTTTCGGCTTTGCTCAGCTGCTCAAAACTTTTCCAGTCATTTCTTGATAATCTGCGACCATGATCGACCATGCTTTGGCAATGTCGTCATCTAAACCAAACAATCCACTGCGTCCGACAATATAGATGTCTGGATTGGCTTCATCGATCCGTTTGAAGGATTTCCGATTGGAGGAACCGTCCATTTCAATGACATAGTGATAGTCGTATTCTTCCCGTAATTCCCGCAGTTCAACAATTTTATCTAACGCCCCTTCAATAAAGCGTTGGCCAGCAAACCCTGGATCAACTGTCATGATCGTGACTTTATCCAAAAGATCGATATAAGGCAAAATGACCGATACTGGCGTTTCAGGATTTAAAACGATCCCGGCTTTTAATCCAGCATCATGGATTTGATCGATCAGACGAAATGCTAATCCATCCAAAACCTCAGCGTGCATACAGATCCATTCACAGTTGATATCGATCAGCTGCTGCACCCAAAAAGCAGGTTCAGTGACCATCAAATGAGCGGACAGAGGCAACGTACTGATTTTGCGGACCTCTTGAATAAACCATGGGGATAGGGAAATATTGGGTACGTAATGACCATCCATAATATCAATATGATAGGAGTCAACTTGGTCATTCAAAAAAGTGATTTGTTCTTTAAATTTATCTAGATCCATCGTCATCAATGACGGTGAAAATTCAACTTTGTTCATAGACTTATCCTTTCTCCTCAATCAGTCTTGTACTGAGAGGAACGACTCTTCTTTCAATTGAATCGCTTTTTTAGAAAATTTGAATATCATCTAAATCGATTTCTTCTTCTTCCACTTCTGCTTGTGCGGCTACTTGTTCTTCAGTGACATTTTTCTTAATCAAAGCCAAGGTGATCCCAGTCACTACTATATTTACCAGCAAAGCTACTGCCCCAGCCCACGGACGAGTCATGGTCGGCAGCATCAGCACACCACCAAACGGTACCGTTGCATCTGCCCCTAAGACCATTGAAACAGCTCCGCCAGCAGCGCCGCCAATAGCTGTTGCGATCAGCCCTCGGACGATATCGTTCATAACGATTGGGATCACCCCTTCAACGATATTGATCACACCCATTGGTACGGCAGACTTTAACGTTTCCACTTCTACAGGCGTATAGATGTTTTTGCCGAAAAGTTTTGCAATAAAGAATGCTAAACCAAAGCCGATCGGTGTTGCAGTATTGACTAATTGCAGTGCAGTGATCGGTCCATTGATCCCTTCTGCCTGCATCGTCAGAACAAAAGCAAAGACCGTTTTATTGATTGGTCCACCATAATCAACGCCGCTCAACAAGCCGATGACGGCACCAAAAACCAATAATGAAGAGGAGCCTAAGCTATTTAATGCGTTCGTCAGTAAGTTCGTAAAGGCAGTGATCGGTGTACCGATAATATAGACCATGATCAGACCACCGATCAAAGAGGTCAAAAAGGGAATGATCAATGTCGGCATCAAGCCTTTCGCCCAATTTGGTACTTTAATAAATCGTAAAATAGCAATTACTAGATATCCAGCTAAGTAGCCGCCCAAAATTCCCCCAATAAAACCTGCACCAATGGCATTGGCTGTCAAACCAATAATAAACCCTGGCGCGATCCCCGGTTTTTCGGCAATCGCATAAGAAATTCCTGTCGCAATGACCACTGGAAGCAACCCGAGTCCTGCGCCTCCCATCGTAGCTAAAGCATCCCAAATCGTAAATTCACCTGGCACTAGTTGTCCCTGGCTGGTGCCGCCGAAAGCCATGCCAATGGCAATCAAGAATCCGGCACCGCAGACAATCGGAATCAAATAGGAGATGGCTGTCAACAAGTGTCCTTTTAAATTCAATGCTTTGATTTTTTCCATAGTTTCCTTCCTCCTTCGGTTTTCTTAGACCGCCTGCTGTTGGACGACCTCTTTGGCTTTTTCCAACAATTTGCTTGGGGACTTGATGGCAACTTCGGTCGGCACTTGAATGATCCGTTTCCCTTCAAATCGTTCACGTCCTGCTACTTTGACGTCAACTGCTAAAATCACGACATCTGCAGCCGCAATCGCTTCAGGTGACAATTCATTTTCACGACCGATCGTTCCTTGTGTTTCCACATGGATCTCGTAACCTGCCTTTTTAGCCGCATTTTCTAACTTTTCTTGAGCAATATAAGTGTGAGCGATCCCTACTGTACATGCACATACTCCGACGATTTTCATAAATAATTCCTCCTTAAATTTTCTGTTATCCTTGAAATGCTTCAATCACTTGCTGCGGCTCTTTTGCTTTCAACAAGGCAGCCGTCACCTCGTCATTTCCTAATTTCCGAGCGAACAAAGAGAGTAGTTTCAAATGCTTTTGCGCCCCTTCCGTGTCATCACCGACGGCGAATAAGATAATTCCTTTCACTCCCTTGCCATCCAACGTTTCCCAAGGGATCTCTTCTTTTAAAACCCCGATTGCTACGCCGATCTCCTTCACATGAGCACTTTTTCCATGAGGAATGGCAATGTAATTACCAATCCCTGTTTGACCAACTGCTTCCCGCTCATAGACATCTTTTAAAAATGCTGCCTGGTCCGTCAAGTACTCATTGGTATATAAAAGCTGACTCAATTGCTGCAGAGCTTCTTCTTTAGAAGCTGCCTCCATGTTGGTTTTGATTATTTTTGGATCAATCACTGTTGAAATATCCATTCGTTTTCCTCCTCTAGCTGAGTACCTCTTGCCTTACTGAATTGATCATTCATTCCTATCAGCCGCGTTGGTTGAGAAGGAAGGCTTCGATTTCTTCTTTTGATTTTTCTGCAATGAATTGCAGATTTTCTTCATAGGCGAAACATTTCATTAAGCGGATGACTGCTTGTTTCACCGCGGTTGTTTCGTCAGTCTTCATCAGGATCGCAAAAATCGTTTTTGCTTGCAGCGTTCCCTGCCAAAGGACTTTTTCACCTCTGACTAGGACGATTCCGCTTTTTTTCACCACATCACTTTCAATGTGTGGTAGCGCAAAATCTTCAGCAATCATCGTATTGCCGCTCGCTTCTCGGGCTTGCAGTGCTTCAAATAGCAGGGTTTTGCTCTCCGTCAGCCCGATTGTTTGGCTAACAGCTGCAATCTTCCTTAAAACATCGACTTTCGTCTCTCCTGCTTTTGTTGAAACTAAAGTAAGGGACAAAGGGAATTTAGTCATTTCTCACCCTCCCAATCATCACTTCAAGGCGTTTTTGGTCTTCCATCGTCAGCATGGCGCTCACGATCACGACCGGAATCGGACTCTCGATCGTTAATTGAACGGTTGAGATGATCATCTCCGTATCCGGGTGTTGCTTTAAAGCCGCTTCCACATCACGAGAAGGTAGGACAGCGGTGATTGCCAACTCACGAAATTTCTTATGCACTTTTACTTTTAATAATTCGGAGGTCCCGATTCCCGTAGTACAGACGATCATAACCTTGAGTTGTTGAGGATGTTCTTCGATCGCTTGAGCAAAGTAAAGGGTGACAAAGCCGATTTCATCTTCTGTGAGCGCTGGCAAATCGTACACTTGGCAGATTTCTCTTGCAGTCTCTTCGGTAGCAAAAAACAAATCTGTGTATTCTAATTTGATTTGCTCCAAAAGATTGTTTTTGACTTCAATCCCATGTCGCAATCGATTGATCATTGGTTTGATATGGCGAGCCAATTTACCGAATAACTCCTCGTCTTCAAATGAGCGCTGCAGCTGGGTGCTCATTTTTTCTATAAATGCATTGGAAATCAGTTTTACTTGTTCTGACAGATCCTCTAATTCATCCGTGGCCTTTTGCATCCGTGAGGAGACGAGGTACTGATACATATAATAGCTTTCGTTTTCTGGTAATTTCGTATGCAAGTACTGTTCGCTATTGCCAATGATCTCTTTGGCGATGGTGGCTAACTCTGGGTTTTCTTGCATTTGCTGTTTCTCTTTCTCATCTAAAATATCCTCGTTAAACGAATTCCCTACTTTGCGAAACCGCCGCAATAAGATATACAGGTGAGAAAAAAGATTGATGTTGTATGGGTGAGGAATTACTAAGCCTAGGTGATTTTCAATCAAATTCAGCTGTCGCAAAACAAACTCCGCATCATAACGGTTGAACGCCTCATTCGTCACATGCAGATCATCCAAGCGGATATTGCGGGTTTGCTGGATATACTCCTGCAATGCTCGACGGATATTTTTTTCTGCACCGTTCACCCCGATCATTTTATTTTTGCGGGAAACCGTCAGCTCAAAACGCTGCAAAGCTTCAGAAATTAATTTCTCATCACTGTTGATGACCGTTTCACTCACATAAAAAGGCTGATACAGGGAAAAAATATTCTTTCTTTTGGGTGAAATAAGCAATAGCTCCTCCATCACCTTGTTACGGCGTTCCACTGGTGTCAGTGCATTCGGCATCTCCGCTTTCTGACTCTGGGGCTTTTCTTGATGATGGAAACTTAAGCGGTAGCCTTTCCCTTTTTCTGAGAGAATCACATAGTCAATCGTGGCATCCTCATTGATCGCTTTTACGATGCGATAAATCGACTTTGTAGAAAGTCGAAGCGCTGCGGATAGTTCATCGGCTGTGACAAATTCTCTCGTATTGGAAAGAATATGGATGATTTTTCTCTTTCGTTGTTCCATAACAGTCATGTAACCGTTCTCCTTTCTACACACTTATCATAGCACCAGGAAATGTAAGCGTTCTATCATTCTTTGTCCCCTTCAAGGGACAAAGACGATCGATAATAAGAATTACAATACAACGTTAAGGACAAAAAAACAGCCATTTTTCAAAATGGCTGTAACAAAATCTGTGTTATCATCAATGTTCCTTATTCAACTGTTGGAATAAGAAAAGAAAAGCTGCTAGTTCCAATAAAACGAGAAGGAAAACGCCGTTTATCGAAACCCTTCAACCCCCGTTAAAAAACAATCTAGGTTTAAACGGCTTGTGCAGCAAGCGAAATAACCACTCTCATTGAAAGGAATGATTTGAGCTTTTTACATCAACGAACGATAAAGCTCAATAATCTCTTCTAAAGTCGTATCCCGCGGGTTGCCTGGTGTGCAGACATCGTTCAAGGCATCTTTGGCGATGGCTGGGATATCTTCTTCTTTGACGCCTAATTCAGAAATGGTCGCTGGAATGCCCACATCTTTGCTTAACTGATCGATTGCTTGGCAAGCAGCATCTCGGACGTCTTCAAGTGACATCGTTTCTGCCCCTTCAATGCCTAAAACGAGCGCGATCTCACGGTATTTTTCACCCGTAAAGTCTTTGTTGTATTTCATGATGGTTGGCAACAAGGACGCGCACGCTACTCCGTGAGGAATGTTGTACCAAGCGGACAATGGATGGGCCATGCCGTGGACTAAGCCCAAGCCGACGTTTGAAAAGCCCATACCGGCAATGTATTGTCCTAACGCCATCGCTTCTCGTCCTGCTTGATCGCCATTCACGGAATCTCGCAATGAGCGGCCGATGATTTCAATTGCTTTGATGTGCAGCATATCAGTCATTTCCCAAGCGCCTTTGGTGATGAAGCCTTCGATGGCGTGGGTCATGGCATCCATTCCCGTTGCGGCTGCCAAGCTCTTAGGCATCCCCATCATCATATCACTGTCCACAAAGGCTACCAGAGGAATATCGTGAGGATCTACACAAACAAATTTCCGATGATTTTCTTCATCTGTAATCACATAGTTGATTGTTACTTCGGCTGCAGTCCCAGAAGTTGTCGGTACCGCTAAAATCGGCAAGCATGGATGTTTCGTGTCTGCCACTCCTTCCAAACTAATCACATCGGAAAATTCAGGATTCGTAGCAATGATCGCGATCGCTTTTGCCGTATCGATCGGTGAACCACCGCCAATCGCAATGATACAATCGGCTTGAGCTTCTTTGACAAACGCTAAGCCGTCTTTGACATTTTGGATCGTTGGGTTCGGCACGATCCCATCATATAACGCATAATCGACACCTGCTTCATCCAATAATTTCGTCACTTTGGTCGCAACTTCAAATTTCACCAAATCTTTGTCGGTGATCACTGCCGCTTTTTTAAACCCTCGTGCCTTGAATTCTGTAGGTACGTTCTCGATCGCTCCTTTTCCAAAATACGATGTTTCATTCAAAATCATTCTATTTGCCATTCTTCCTACCTCCATTTGTTTGTTTATTCACAATTTATTTTAAATAGAAAAGACTGAAAGCCTTTTCTATTCTTCTACCATTGATTATACCTCAAGATAGCCTGTTCGGGGAGTGACTTTGAAAGCGTCAGCCAATTTTTTCAGATTTTCATCTGTAATGGTTTGTAAAATTGGGCCTTGCGCTTTGACATAGGTGTACACTTCCGCAGCTTTCTCTGCCGTTTCAATCAAGCCAAAGACTTCGTCCATATCTTTGCCAGCGCCATAGATGCCGTGTTGTGGCCAAAGAACCAAACGGGTTTCTTTCATTTTAGCAGCCGTTGCTTCGCCGATTTCATTCGTTCCTGGAACCATCCAAGGAATGATGGAAACACCTTCTGGGAAGACCACCAAGCACTCCGTACACATTTGCCACAAGGTCCGCGTGAAACTGCGTTCATCCAACTCATGGGTAAAACTCATGGCTAAAAGATGCGATGCGTGGTTATGCATGATGATTCGGTTTTCTGGATCGACCGACAAGCGAGCGATATGACTCATAAAATGACTTGGCAGTTCACTCGTTGGCACCGCACCATTTTCCAAGCCCCAAAGCAATTCCAATGTTTGCCCATCTTCTTTGACTCGGATCACACCAAGGTTTTCCGCTGGATGTGCCGCTACATTTTTAAAGTATTTTCCTGAACCTGTCACGATAAAGTACTTGCCAGCTAGTGCCGTGGTATCAAAAATCATCGGAATTTCCCGCAAGACGCTTTGCGGATCGATGAAAGGCAAGATCTCTTCTTCTGTTAATAAGTAAGAAATATTGCCGCCGTTGCGCTCATCCCACCCTAAACGGTAAAGATTTGCTGTCGTTTCCATCATTTCTTGTACAAAATTCGCTTGTAAAATATCAATCTTTTTCATTGTTCTCCTACTTTCTGGCTTTTAAGACGGTTTCTTCATAGGCTTTCACTTCTGATAGCCAATCCAGACCTGCTGGTACCCCTTGGCTTTCACAGAAGTAATTCCAAACATCTGCATACGGATAGTCTTTTAATTCTTCCGTCATGGCTAAACGAGTGGTGAAATCACCTGACAATTCGATTGCTTTTAGTTCTTCGATCGGTTCCAGCATCGCTTTTAGCAACGCTTTTTGAGTATTGCGCGTCCCGATCACCCACGCAGCGACCCGATTGATCGTCGCATCAAAGAAATCTAACCCAATGTTGGTTTTTGGCAATAAGTCATTGCGAACCAATTCGCGGCCAATCTCTTGCAATTCATCGTCCATGATCACGACATGATCACTATCCCAGCGTACAGGACGGCTGACATGCAGCAAAATGCCTTTGCTGAATAGTGCCAATGAAGACAATTTATTGGAGATCACTTCGGTTGGATGGAAGTGTCCAGCATCCAAACAAATCAATTTATCGCGCGTCAAGCCATAGCCCATATAAAATTCATGAGAGCCGACGGTGTAGGCTTCGGCACCAAGACCAAACAACTTGCTTTCCACGGCATCTACCGTGTATTCCGCTGGCAATTCTTCAGCAAAAATCTCATCTAATGCTGTCATCAAGCGTTCCCGTGGTGTAAAACGATCAATCGGATTGTCTTTGTAGCCATCTGGCACCCAGAAATTATTGACACAGACTTGCCCAGTTTCTTTCCCCATATAGGTAGCGATTTGACGAGAACGTTTGCCGTGTTCGATCCAGAACTGACGAACTTCTTCATCTGGTGAAGCAAGGGTAAAGCCATCTTTGAACATGGGATGTGAGAAAAAGGTTGGATTGAAGTCTAAACCTAAGCCTTGTTCTTTCGCCCAAGCGACCCATTTTTCAAAATGCTTCGGCTCCAATTCATTTAGATCCACTGCTTCCTCGGTGTCTAAATAGATGGCGTGAAGGTTCAATTTGTGATTTCCAGGAATCAAAGAGTAGGCTTTTTCTAAATCTTGGCGCAACTCCTCTGGGGTATGGGCAGCACCAGGATAATTCCCCGTTACAGAGATCCCACCAGATAATGCTTCATCACTCAAAAATCCTTGGACATCGTCCCCTTGCCAAACATGCATCGAGATTTTCACATCGGCTAATTTTTTCAAAACCGCATCCGTGTCGACACCTAATTTGGCATATGCTGTCTTAGCTTCTTCATAACGCTGCTGAATCGTTGTCATTTTTTTCCTACTCCTTCTATAAAACATTGATAGTTGCTTAAAATCTTGTGATCAAAAGGCTGTGGTTCATGAACACTGCAAGGAAATGAGTGTTTGACCGCGCGGCGTGCTTCAGCCAGCGACGTGAAGATGCCAGCACTCATCATCTGCATTAAAAGATTACCGATCGCCGTTGCTTCACTTGGGCCAGCTTCGATCGTCAGCTGCGCAGCATCTGCCGTCAGTTGATTTAAAAAGCGATTGTTGGAACCGCCCCCCACGATATGCAGTTTTTGCAGCTTGCTCGTCGTACCTGTCAGCTGTTCCAGCTTTTGCAATTCACTGGCATAGCAAAGCGCTAAGTTATCATACACACAGCGAGCCAGTTCCCCTGCGGTTTCTGGAACTTTCTGCTGGGTTTCTCGACAATACGCTTGCAGTTCAGTAATCATGTTTTCTGGATTCAAAAAACGAGGATCATTGACATCGACAAACTGTTGAAAAGCAGGCGTTGCTTGCGCTAATTCCGCCAATTCTGCATAAGAATACTGATAGTCTTGCTGCCTAGCCACTTCTTGGATCAGCCACATGCCCATGATGTTTTTTAAAAAGCGAATCGTATTGTGGGCACCCCATTCGTTCGTATAATTTTCATCAAAAGCGGCGAGGGAAACATTGGGTACTTTGGTTTCGATCCCCAGCAATGACCATGTCCCGCTGCTGATGTAGCCCCAATCTGCCCCCTCTCCAGGTGTACCGATGATCGCTGATGCCGTATCATGACTAGCGACAGTGACAAAGGTCGCTTGTGGCAAATCATAGGCTGGAAACTTCTGTGTTTGCAGTGCGCCTAAAACCGTTCCAGCATCAACCAATGGTGGGAATAGGCCTTCTGTTACGCCGATCTCAGCTAACAATTCTGCATCCCATGTTTGGGTGTTGGCATTTAGAAGCTGCATCGTCGAGGCATTGGTTTTTTCCGTGACCATCTTGCCAGTAAAAACGTAGCCCAAGTAGTCTGGAATCAGCAGCAGCTTGTCGGCTTTTTGCAGCAGTTGCGCTTCTTCTGCGGCTAACTGAAAAATCGTGTTGAAGGGCTGCAGCTGAATGCCTGTTTTCTCATACAGTTTTTGCAAAGAATAGCGCTGACCAAAAGCTGCGATCGCATCATTGGTGCGACTATCTCGATAAGCGACTGGGTCGCCTAAACGTTCGCCTGCTTGATCGATCAAACAGTAATCCACTGCCCAGGTGTCGATTCCGACGAAGCAGTCATGGATACCTGCTTGTTTCACTTTTTGCAGTCCTACTAAAATCTCTTGGATCAAATAATCGATCGCCCAACGGTCAAAGCCTTCATGAGGACGAAAGCCGTTTTTAAAGCGATGGATCTCTTCTAAAGTGATCTGCTCATTTTCCCAACGGCTCAGCATCAGACGCCCGCTTGATGCACCGATATCGATTGCGATAAATGTGTTCACTGGTCTCCACCTTTCATTATCTTGTTTAAAAATAAATCGATTACAATTCACTGTTTCATTCTTGTTGCCTCAATTTTAGCTTGACAATCAACGAGTTTCATCACACAATTTTGATAAAGACTTGCACAATCTTGGTAAAAAGGAGGATCCGATGGACTACTGGGAAAAAGCCAATCACTCATGGTCAACTGATTCACTGCGTTACATCAATACTTCAACTCAAAAGCAGCGTGAACTTTTCTATTACATTCAAGAAATCGGCTATTTCAAAGCCAGCAAACCTTACTTTACAGAACGAGAGAACCTGCCTTCTTATTTGATCAAATATACATTGTCCGGTTGCGGTGAATTGCGCTACAAAGGAAAAAGCTATCAATTGAAAGCGGGTGATGTGTTTTTTATCGACTGTCTAGACTATCAGTACTACCGCACCGTTAGTCAAGAGCCCTGGGAAATGGACTGGATCCATCTATATGGCGCCAACGTCGCAGCGTTTTATGAGGAATTCCTCAAAAATGGCAGTCCAGTTTTTCACACCAATCCTGCCAGCAGTCGTCAAAATCCGATCCATTTGGTCTTACAAGATTTATTGATGTTACAGCCAGAACCAAATGCGAAAACTGCCTTCCAAAGCTCTGTTTTGATCCATCAGCTGCTCAATGAACTGCTCCTGCAAAAATATCATCTCGACTTTTCGGATAGTGAAATCCCGCCTTATATTTTGCAGATTCGTGACCAGCTAGAAGAAGATTTCCGTCAAGGGATCACCTTGGAATCTTTGGAGGAAAGGTATCATATCAATAAGTATCAAATCGTCAAGGAGTTTTCCAAATATATGGGCTTGCCCCCCATCGAGTATCAGATCAGCAAACGCATCTCTTATTCGAAAGACCTTTTGCGCTATTCTCGGCTTTCCATCAAAGAGATCTCATTGGCGATCGGCATCGAAAACACCGCCTATTTCAGCCGTTTATTCAAGAAAAAAGTCGGCATTTCACCTAGTGATTATCGACAGACGGAGAATGGACGGTAGGGCTGGTTCTTATTAAAAAAGCACTTACTGTCATGTGTAGAAAGTACGACCGCAAAAGTTTAACTTTTGAGGGCCTATACGCATGTCAGCCGTTCCTTTTATTGATGTGCATTCCGTATAAATCAACCTTCAGACACCACAAAAGCCGATCCTCTCTAGAGTAGGATCGGCTTTTTTGTGTATAATCTTCATTTAACGCCCCAACACCTCCGCCACCGAATATACGCCTGGGGCAAAGGTCTTGCCTGTTAGCTTCTTCGTCATGGCATTAAAGGTATAGTGCTCTTCTAAGACGACGACTTCATCGTATTGCTTTAATAGCGTGCGAAATTCAGCATCGGATAAGAGGAAATTCTCTCGGCCATCGACATTAGGTGAAAACAAGTAATATTTTCCGACATAGCCAACTAAGTAGCTATCTACTGCTTCTTTGTTAGTACTGACCACCAAATATTTTTTCTCGTTTAGGTCAAAGTGATCGCCAGTAACGGCTGAAACTTGTGCTGGAATCGAAGCAGCATATTCACGATTGGTATAACGCATGCCATTATTCTCTGAAAGGATCAGCAATGTCGCAAAAAATAGCAGAATCAAGGTACTGTATTGATAGATTTTTTTCGTGGTCAAGCTGGCAAAACTACGGTAGTTTCGCCGATCGATCGCTTGTTCATGATACAAATGATCAATGCCTCGGACCATGAAAAAGGTCATTAATCCAAGTGCTAAAATCACGATACTTGAGGCATAGCGATCGAACCCAGCCAAAGACAATGCTTCATCAGTGGGCATCGAGAACAAGAACATGGCATAGATTCCTAAATAATACCCCCCAATGATACCATCGATCAACAGCAGTTCTTTGAAAAATGGATTGCGTTTTTTCATGATAAATCGGACAAATAGCCAACTGCCCAAAAGAATGACCTGGATCAAGAGAATCCCTTGCGTGGAGATCGTCGCAACATCCGTGATGGTTTTGACAAAAACATCCGTAATCTGCTGCAGTATCTGAGAATCCTTTTCGCCAAAAATCTGTTTATAAGCGGTCACGCTGACTTCATGCTTCGATTTAGGAAAATTCGCTTTGACATGCAGGTTCCAAAGAATCGCTGGCAGGACAGATAGCCCAATGGCAGCTAATCCTACAATCATCATGCCCAGCCGTTGCCGCCAACGAACTGATGCCTGCCACAAGCAGACTAGTAAATAGCCGCCTAAAATCAGCAGAAAAAAGACGGCGCTATTTTTGACCAAATCAAGAGAGGCGCCAATCAAAAGAAAGAAACCGATCGACGGTAGTACGTTGCCTTTTAAAGCGAATAAGCCAGCGATGCCAGCTAAAGTCAACACTGGCAGGATAAAGTCTACTAACAAATTATTCATTCGAATCGCAATATTAAAATAATTGAATACGGCCATGCTGGTGAAGACCAAGACAAAAGCCAGCTTTCTTTTCGGATCACGAATAATCGCAAAAAAACTATACAGACTACAGAAAATCAAAATCAATTGACCAATCAGCAAGACATTCTCATGATAGCCAACGATGATCGCTGTATAAGTAACAAATAGCGAGCTGCCTAAAGGATAGGAAGTAAAACTGATGATGGCATCGGCTGCCGTTGGCAATTGTCCCTGTGTATAAAGGAATTTAACGATCGTCGCCCAATGGGAGAAGTTGTCATAGTGGGTCAAATGACTGTGAAGCAATGTCAAAACGAACAAAGCAAAATAGCCATAAAACCACAGCATAATGGGCTCATGCAAGCCCAAACGCACCTGATAGCGTTCCTGCCAAAAACGCCAAACGCATAATAGTAAGCCAAGACCAAATAAAAACCAAGCCCCCCAGATCAACCATCCTTTGGGACCATATGCGACAAAGGAAAGAACGAGGATCGGCAAACAGCAAGCAGCGATCCAGCTAATGTATTTGGTAAAATGACAAACTCGTACAAAAAAATAGGCATAGCCAGCTAATGATAAACCAAAGAGACTAAATCGCAGCAGGATCTCGATCATCGTCTGCCTCCTTTCTCAGCAAGCTGTCTACCCATTCTTGAAAGGCTGCTGTAAAACGCAGCTCGGAAAGATTGCTTACTTGATAAATCACTTGATTTTCTTTTGGTTGAAGCATTGCTTTTTCAGCGTGAAGCACAAGATTACTGATCGGCAAGGTTAGATGGGCCGGCATCTCGACCTCTTCTGTTTTTACCAACGTGAGCTGGTCAAAACCAAACGTTGTGACCGCATAGGTTCCTTCATCAAAGTGCCATTTCTGATCAATGGTCAGGACCGGCACTCGTTGAGGTGGCAGCGGCTTTTTTTTGGCTTGCAGCAGATGCTTACCGAGATTTTCAAAAAGACTGTCAAAGAAAGTCATCCACGGGTCACGCAGAACTGGCAGGCTTTGATTGAAGCCATCATAAATGATCTGCAAATAAGCCAAGTAGTCTTTTTCTGATAATTGGTGTAAAGCAACCCCATAGACCCAGCGATCCTTGCCTGAAAAAACGCGGACGACGTTTCCCGTCATCTCTGCTTGGTAGCCATTACGGGTGATTTTAAAAGTCAGCTGCGCATCTGGCGGAAAATAAAGAGGAACGTCAGAAACGAAGGACAAGCCGTTTTCTGAGATATTTTCAGTCATCAAAGAATAGCTGGCGTCTTGGTCGGAAACTTCAACAGGATAATGGGCTCTGAACCGTTCCGTCGTTCGGTAAATCGGGCGACCGAGATAAAATAAGACCGCAAAGGTTAAATTAAAGAAATGGGTCAGCAGCCAGAAGGTCAACACGCTGCCATAGAAAATCTCTGAGCCGAATTTGCCGTAATTAAACTTCACTAAGCCGATAATCGTCAAAATCAACAGCAACAAATGCGGCACCACAAACAACAAGTCTTTTTTAGACTGAGTTGCTGCTTTATTAGTCACCTTGAAGCGGGTCTCTTTGATGCCAATGGCTTGCAAAAAGACAGGAATCACTAGGTAAGGTGCAAAAATCGTTTCCTGGATCTCGCCCCAACGCTGCGTTCGAATATCACTGCTCAAATCCTGCATCGCCAAATGCAAGAACGTATAGCTTGGCAGCCAAAACAGCAGCAAGACCCAAAAGTTAGTCTCTACGACCCTTACATTAAAGACGGTGTACAAAATCGGCGCGAAAATAAACAGCAACCGACGTAAAAACGACCACCAATACAAATAGCTGTTTAAGAAAACCATTTTTTGCGCCAAAGACAACGTCTTGTTTTTGAAGAGATGGAGATTGTGGACACTTTGGACCACTCCTCTTCCCCAGCGAATCCGCTGCTTTAAGGCACTTGGGATATCAATAGGAGACAGACCGCTGGCCATTGGCTGCAATGTTGATAAACTGCGATAACCTTGGCAATTGATCAAGGCGCCTAATTCAAAATCTTCTGTGATCGTGTCCGTCGGAAATCCGCCAGCGGCTTCGATCGCTTCTCGTGCGATCACCGTATTGGAACCTGTATAAATAGCGGTATCATGGGCGTTGTTCAAAACATTGACTTCTCTGGAAAAGAAGTCCTGCTCGTTAGGGATCGCCGCTTCTGAAAAAAGATTGTACTGAAAAAGATCCGCATTGTAAAAGCTTTGCGGTGTTTGGACAAAGCCCAATGGTTTGATGGTCTGATCTTTGCGGCGTTCCTGCTGATTTGCCACAAAATATGGCACTGTTTCCAGCAAAAAATCTGAGTAAGGGATCATATCTGCATCAAAGGTTGCTACTAGCGGCGAATTGGTTTTTGACAATGCATGATTGAGATTGCCTGACTTGGCATGCTGATTGCCTGTCAATCCGATATAGCCGATGCCAAATTTATCTGCCAGTGCTTTGACCTCTGGACGGTTGGTGTCATCTGACAAGTAGATGTGAACTTTTTTGGGATCGGGGTATTTCATATGAACTGCCGCATTGACCGTTTTTAATAAAAGCGGCACTTCTTCATTATGGGTAGCAATCAACACATCGATCGCCGGATAGTCGGCTTCTGGCACGACCGGTTTTTCAAAAGGCTTTGCTTTGTTTTTGTTCCAAATCAACAGCAAGCCCGTAAAGTTCGATACGATCTCACTGCCCCAAAGCAGCAAACCAAACAGCAGGGCAAACCAAGACTCGTGCCATGGCAATGTATACAGCCCCCGCCATGATAAATAGATCAGCGAAAAGACAAACGCCAGAAAGTAAACGACTTTTTTCGCCCAAGGCAAACGTTTTTGTTCCACCTCAATCACTCCTTAAAGATGACATTTTTTTGCACATGGTAACTAAAGAAAAAGAGCAGGCAATCGACACCTATTTTTAACAACACAGAATCCCCGATCGGCAGGATCAAATAGATCAGGTAGACGAGGAAAGAGGACAGCAAAATCTGTACGATCACTAATAAAAAATACTGCAGCATACTGTTCTTTGTCCGTTGACCAAAAACAAGCTCGCGATTGATGTAGTAATTGACGATCGCCGAAATCAAGCGGGCACCCAACGAAGCGATCACGATGGAGGACAGATCGATGACAGACAAGAAATGGATCAATAACGCATAGGCGATCACATCGACAAAAAAGGAGACCACAGATGAAAACAAATACTTCAAAAAGACGCTATAGATAGCGACGGAATCTGCCAAGACCCGAAAATGGGAAGAGGCATTTTCTTCAATATAGATGGTGGCGATCGGTTGCGAGAGAATCGGCCACCCCCGTTTCTGGGCTTCGATCAGCATCCGCGTTTCATATTCAAAACGCTCACCTGAGATCGCCAACAAATCTGTCATGAATTTTCGAGGGAAAACCCTTAAGCCCGTCTGCGAATCCTCGATGGCAAGACCAGTCGCTAAACGTAGGATATTTCGGGTCAATATGTTACCGAACTTACTCCGCAAGGGCACTTCTTTGCCAAAGGATCGGGTCCCTAAAATAATACTGTCGGGATGGGCTTGGGCCTTTGCTAAGCAAGCCATCATATCGGTATACTCATGCTGCCCGTCCGAATCAATGGTCACCATAAATTCAACAGCTGGCTGGTTTGTCAGCACTTCAGTGAGGGCGGTTTTGATGGCTGCGCCTTTTCCAAGATTCTTTGGATGGGTCAAAACCTGACAACCAAACTGCTGTGCCAATGCCGAAAAGACAGGCTGATAAGCAGCCCCACTGCCATCATCCACGACCAAAATCGGCAGGTGCTGGTTATGCAAACGAATTTTCTCCACCAGAGCCAGCAGTTTGTGGTCAGGTTCTAGCGAAGGAATCATGATTAAACTATTTTCCATATGCGCTCCTCATTTAAGGTAGTATTTTTGAAAATAAAAAAGAAAAGAAGCCAACTCCATCAGTAAAGACAGAGTTGGTCGCGACCGCTGCGCTTGGCTCGATACAATGCTTGATCGGCTCGTTCTTGTGTTTGCTGTAGCAACTCGCCCTTTTGCCGTTGTGCGATCCCAATCGACAACGTGATGCTGACCGAATCGCCTGCATCCAAGATGATCTCTTGGTAACGGATGCGCTTTTGGATTTTTTCGAGGAGATAAGCAGCAGCCTGTGCGTCTCCTTGGATCAAGATCGCAAACTCTTCCCCGCCGATGCGATAGACCGGGTTGCTCGCCGTACAGTAGGTCGAAAAAATACGAGCGATTTCTTGCAAAATCACATCCCCAGCACGGTGTCCGTAACGGTCATTGTAATTTTTGAAATGATCGATATCGATCAAAGCGATCGATAAGTCCACCTCGGTCGTGTCTAGGCGTTGGCGGTCCTCTTGAAATTTACGGAAGTTGTTCAACTGCGTAAGATCATCGATTTTGACCAATGCCAAAATGCGCTGCATATCATTTACTATCGAGTAAAGGAAAAACGCCAACGTATAGGCGAGAATGCCATAAACTATATAAATTAGGGTCGTTTTTTGAATATCGCCCGTCAAATAAAAACCAAAAAGAAAGGAGATAGCGATCAAGTAGGTAATTGATAGGAATAACTCTTGTTTGTCAGTAAATCGCCGTTTGGCCCAGGCATGCAGAAATGACAGTGTCACTATCAAAAAAAACGTAAGATATAAGTTCAACCAAGACGATTTTGATACTTCAAACAAGAAACGCCCTAACGCTAGATTGACCATCGTCGGTACGGTCACCTTCCACCCCAGATATTTCATGGAAAAAGCGTAAAGCAAAAAGCGCAGGTCAAATCGCGTTTCGTATACGACGTAAGAGAAATTCATCATCAGCATCCCCACCACGGTTTCACAAGCAATCGCAGCTGCGATCTGTTTCGCTTTGAACGTCCCTTGGCCAACGAATCCGTCACTGATTTTGAATAACAAATAAATATTGATGATAATTGCGCCTAAATTTGCGAGTGTATTGACAACCAGCGTATTTGCCATTTCCTGTGCTTCCTTTCTAAAAAAAAGAACCCTTACTTGCTGATTCGACGGGACAATTCCAGAAACATTTCATTGGAAAAGCGGACAAAGCATCAAGTAAGAATCACTATTTATTATTGACAGTTTTTATCACTCTTGATTTAGAATAATTTACCAGAAATTATACATAGTTTCAATCTTTTTGTTGATATACGAAGATTCTCAAGATAAATAAGAAAAGCAAAATGTATATTTTTTAAATAAATAACATTATTTCTTTATTATTACTAACAATTTGTGCATAAAGATTTAATTCTTTGTGAATTTGTGCAAATCATTTTTTCATTATTTTTTTACGTCTCAGGTAAGGTGCACACCCGATTTCGACCACTTTGTTTTGCGAGATAGAGTGCTTGATCAGCTCTTTCGACGGCTGCCAAGATATCGCCATGACAAACGGTGCTCGCTTCAACGCCGCAAGACAAAGACATCGTCCCTTTTTCAAAATTGGCGACAGGAAACATACTGCTGGAAATAGTTTGACACAGTGTCGTCATCGCAGCTACGGTCTTTTCTTTGACATCCCCTTCGATCACGACACAGAACTCTTCGCCGCCATAACGATAAAAGGAAAAGGTCTCAGCAAAATGCGCCTCTAAAAAAGTAGTCGTCCGTGTGGCAAAGGTTCTCAACAGCTCATTTCCAGCGATATGACCATAACGATCGTTGACCTTTTTGAAGTGATCGAGATCGATCATGGCGATCGTCACAGTCTTTTTCTGTGAAACGGCTTGAAGCAGATCGTGGTTATAGGTCCCATAGTTGAAGCAGCCGGTCAACGCATCGATCTTACTATTCGCCAACTCTGCCAGTACTTGGTACTCTTCGCCTTCAATCAACCGATGCAGCCACATAAAGCCGCCCAACAGCACAAAAGAACCAACAAGTACTGCCAACATCGCTTCCCAGTCATAGGTCGTCGTATGATGGACCAACATCGAAAAACGCGGTGAGAGCAGACAGGTCAAAAAATACATCAAATAAAATTGCTGTTGCGGACGCAGCGGCTTGATTTTTGATAAGAGAAAATCAAGGACAAAGACGCCGACACCTAATAGCGGTAAATAAAAGGCTTTGCCAATGTCAGAAAAACCGACAAACAGTAAATAGAACACGACCATACACGGCGTTATCAAAATCAAGATTTTGCCACGATCACCATAGAAAAAATGACTCGCAATAAAAGCAGTTGTGTATTGATAACAGATAAACCCAACTGAATTCATTGAGAAAGAAAGAATAAAATACAAATGCGTAAACGTCAGAATACCAATAATAAAATACTTAAATGGACGAGAAACCGATATTTTTTGCACACTTCGTACAAAAACATCTGCGGTCACCAGTAAACTGGCAATCATCAGCGGCAAACCAAACGCCAAGAGCACGCCTCGTTCTAACATTCCATCACAATCGCTCTCCTTTAGACCATAAATATCCTTGTTGTAAATGAACCCCCATCTCAAGCAGCTGCGCCATCTTATCGCGGGTCTCGATGCCTTCAACGATCAACTCAAGCTGATACTTTTTGGCGACCTTCAACCAACAGGTCAAGAAACTAAACCCGATCTCCTCATCGAGCTGAATAAACGGCAGTAGTGAAAATTTCAAACAATCCACATTTTCAAGATTGGCAAAGACCAATGACAGGGTATTTTGGCCACAGCCGATGTCATCGACAGCGATCACATAGCCATAGGCTTTGATTTTTGCAAGGGCAGTAGACAAATCAAAAGAATCATGCTGACCTTTTACAGGATGCTCTGTTAATTCGATCTGCAACTGCTCTTTGTGGGCAGTCATCCCCTCAAAAAAAGTCCACGTTGACTGCCACAGCAGCTGTTGTGGATGAATATTGACACTAAAGCGGGTTTTCGGCTTTTTTTGGCACAACCGTTGCAGCTCCTGGGCATACCACCCCATCAACTGCTGATTGCCGCTTTCAGATTGAATCATTGCGCTGAATTCTTGTTGCGGAAAGCGGTTGTTTTTCTCGCTGCGCAGCAAGACCTCATAGCCGTTCACCTCTTGCTGACTTAGCGATTCTACCTGCATGATTGGTTGACATAACAGATAAAAATTGTCTGTGTTTTCCCAAATTGTTTCATTTCCCATCTTCGTTAAGCCCCCATCTAGTAAAGTTATCACTTCCGAAAATTGGTCATATTTGTATCATCGCTCGTTCATAGTCCTTAGAAAAAGAAGCTTCAAAGGAACTGACTTGCCTAAGTATACCAAATAGAGCCGCAGTTCCCCAACTATTTTAGATGATTGGGCAGAATTTTTTGTGAACGATTGGACAGATATTGCTATTTCCACCCATAGTTCCCATTTCTTCTGACAGTTGGAATTCTGCGCTTTTCTTGTATCAAAAACGCTGTTTCTGGCTGACTTACACGTTGGTCGATTGGCGGTTTTGACAGCTTCTTCTGCTCATCCTTATAAAAAAGCCAGCTGAACAGGAATTGTTCAGCTGGCTTCCTTTTTCTGTTAATAAATTAAATAGTCAGAGGCACCGGCTTGCTTGATCTCGATCACCAGCTTATGAGGCAGGCAAATGCTCGTCTGCCCATTGCGATAGATCCAGCTGGTTTTGACAGCAATCTGGTCGGGACTATTGTCTTCACGAACTCGGATCGCGCCATCTTTGATCTCGACGATATTGTACTGACCTTCTGCTGGATAGTAGGTTTTTTCCATCGCATCGATTTCTTCTAAGTTAAAACGGTCAACCTCTTCTCCATTTATTCGCACGATTGCATACCGATCGCCGGTATCACTTTGAGCTTGTGCTTCAAATAGAAAAAGCGGTAAAAAAGAGCCGACAACTAACAGAATAAACAGCAGATAATCATAGGGCTTTAGAAGTTTTAAAAATGGCTGGATCGTCTTTTTCATCACATGTACGCCTTTCACGGTTCATTCACTGTTCCTTTTTAGAAGGTAGTCGCTCTTCAAAAAAAGCAGTTAGGTCGATGATCTCTTCCTCTGTGAAGGTTTCTTGCTCCCATTGGTCAAGAATTTGTTCTTGCAAAGCCAAATCCATTTCCCAAAAATGCTCGATCTTCTTGAAATGCTTTGAGTCAAAGGAACGAAACACGGGGTAGATCATCAAAAATTCTTCAAAGGTAAGATCCCAGTCCTCAGTATAATCTTTAACGACCCCTTCTGACAAGGCTTTTTCCGTCGGATCGCCGTTTTCTTTGATCAAACCTGCTTCGTAAAAATGGCGATAGATTGCCTCTTTGGTGATCTCTGGATGAAATTTTTTACTGTGACGGTAGGCTTCTTCAATCAATGACGGATAGATGATCTCCATTTTCCCCCTGCTTTCTGGACGGCGTCATAAGACGCCGTTAATTCTTTTCGATTGGGTGCTGCGCTTTATATTCTGCTAATGATACATGGTGGCTGCGCTTGAAGGTTCCTGTTGTCCCATCAAACGAAATCGCTGGTGCTTTGACGCCATAGTGGGTCCGGCGCTTATTCTTTTTTGCTTTTGATGTTTTTCTTGCAGGTACTGCCATGTCATTTCCAACTTTCTTTCACTTTCTCATTATGCACGCAGCTGCAATGCATTTTTCCGTTTATTTCGCTTAAATTCATGAATGATCTTTAATGCGCGTTTCCTTGTTTTGATGTTCGGGCTCTTTAAACGTCGATACGCACTAGACAAGTCCGTTTTTTCCATATTGACTCCTTTCTGTTACCAGCTTGCTTTTGTAACGCCGGGAATTTCTCCGAGATGTGCATGCTTACGGAAATTGATCCGTGACATGCCGAATTTATTCATGTAGCCGCGCGGACGACCATCGATCATATCCCGTTTTTTCAAACGAGTCGGATTCGAATCTTTCGGTAGTTTGGCCAATGCTTGGGTATCTCCTTGTGCTTTTAGTTCTTGACGTACTGCTCGGTATTGTTCGATCAGTTGTACTTGTTTGTTGTATTTTGCAATTTTTGATTTTTTTGCCATTCAGTTATTTTCCTTCCTATTTCTTGATTTCACGAAAAATCGCTCTGCGCCGCAACTTGGGTGAATATTTTTTTAATTCTAAACGTTCCGGCGTATTGCGCTGGTTCTTATTGGTCAAATAAAGTCTTTCCCCTGTCTCCACACATGCCAAAATAATATTGTTTCTCATAATAACCAGCTCCTTTCTCTTGCGTCACACCAAAAAAACTTAAAGTGTAACGATTACGTTTTGTATCATATCACACTAAAACACAGGAAGCAAGCAAAACTATTTCTTCTTTTTGTTATTTAACACGTGAAGAAAACGTCATATGAATTTGTTTTCAACCGTCGCTGTCATTGGCGGCAAGATAACAGAAACCTATAGCTTTTGATCCCGCAAAAAAATCACCTGATCTTTAAGAAATCACTGGTTGGGCTTTTCAAGCAGCCCAAGTCATGATTCTTTGTCAGGTGATTTCATTCGGTTAATTTACTGATTGGTTCTCATGTGATGCAAGCCATTCACTGATCGCCTGCAAGCGTTCTATCCGCAGGTTCGGCAAGCCATTGCGCGACAAACCATGAGAGGATTGAGGAAACAGCATCAGCTTCGTATCGACGCCTTGGCGTTGCAATGCCATGTAAAACTGCTGTCCTTGTTCTTGCGGACATCGCAAATCATTTTCTCCATGGAGGACTAGCGTAGGTGTCTTGACTTGGCTGGCATAGGCCAAAGGCGACATCTTCCAAAGTCCTTCGGTCTGATCAAGTTCCCGCAACAATTGGAATTTGACAAAGGCAGGTCCAATGTCACTCGTCCCATAAAAGCTGATCCAATTTGAGATCGAGCGTTGCGTAACGGCCGCACAAAAACGATCGGTATGGCCAACGATCCAGTTGGTCATAAAGCCACCATAACTGCCGCCAGCCACATGGATGGTGTTCGTATCGATTTCTGGATGGTTTGCCACCACGGCATCCACCCCCAACAATAGGTCTTGATAATCTTTATTGCCATAATCACCTAAAATCGATTTGACAAACGTCTGACCGTACCCTTGCCCGCCTCGAGGGTTCAACAAGATGACCCCATAGCCATTAGCGGCATGGACTTGCATCTCATGGAAAAATGTTTCCCCATAACAGACCTGCGGACCGCCATGAATGTACAAAATCGCTGGATGATTCTCCTTTGTTTCGGTCGGAGGCAAATACCAGCCTTGAATTTGCCAGCCATCTGCTCCTTCGTACCAAAACGCTTCAGGTTTACTGATCGTTAATTGTGACATAACTGCTTGGTTGGGATCATAGAGATCGGTTACTTCGCCACTTGTTAAGTCAATCAACGCTAAGCGACTAGGGATCGTTGGCGTCGCATAAGCAACAGCAAGTTTGGCTTCTGAATAGATCGCCGCATCGAGGATATCCATTTTTTCATCAAGTAGTTTGGTCCATTCTCCTTGGGTCGTGGCACGGTACAATTGTAGCTTGCCATGTTCTGTTACGGGTACAAGGAATGTGTCATCCGTCAACCAGGTGATCGCTACGCCACGATTTTTTTGTTGAAAATCACTGATGATCGCATTGCCAAAGGCAACATCTAACTCCTTGGAAAGATTTTTGACTGCTTTCGTTTTTAAGTCGATCAAAAACAAATCATCCAAGGTCACAAATCCGTAAGAGAGATCATTGCCTAATAGTAACAGCTGATCATTGCGCGCAGCAGCAAAAGTGTAGGTTCCTTCTGGCAGAATGTTTTCTAAACTTTCTGTCTTTTTCGTCTGGCTATCAAGGAGACAAACCTTCGAGCCATAGTCCCATTCATCTTCTTCCTCTTTGTCAAAGGTGAGGAACAACGTCTTCTGATCATCCGCGATGCCAGAAAAAACAAAGGGAGAATCATGCTCAAAAATCAGTTCCGTTTCTTGTGTCGCGATCGTTTTTTTGACGATCGAATGTTTTTTTTCTTTTAAAAAGCCGACGCCATCCGCCAAATAATTGACTTTCGTAGTAGCTTTTACTTCTGGAAATTCCTTTTGCTTGTCCGTCTTTTCTGTGTCGTCTTGATTCTCTGAGACCGGCTCTTCTTGTGCCAGCTTATAATAGACCGCCGTTGCGTCTTGCTTCCAAAAATAGTCCCCCAGACCCTTCTCAGTGACAAGTGCTTGGGGCTTGCCTCCGGACACTGGCATCGTCCATAACGTACTTTCACCTTTCTTTGGATCGGTCGTCACAAAACTGAGCCATTGCTCATCTGGCGAGACCTTTAGGTTGTTGTGGGTCGTCGCTTCGGTGCCCCACTCACGCCGTTCGTTGGTCCTTGCGTCAATACTATAAATCGCTGAATCATACGTATTGGTCTCTTGGTTGACTGCCGTTTCCAAGTAAAAAACCTGATTTTTCCCCACTGCAGGCTGCGCAATCGTTTTCAGTTCAAACAGTGTCTCATTCGTTATTTTTTCCATCCGTTTCCCTCCAAAGATACGTGTTTTCGCAGTAACTATCTACTAGTATATCAAAAGAAACGAATTTTTCTGCTTTTTTCCCGCCTTTTTTTAATAGTGAAATCCTCGCAGATTCGCTACTTCTTCAAAACCAGCCGACGTCCCCGTCTGCCGCAAGATCTCCTGCCCATTTTCTAAAAGGGTCAAGGCAATTTCCGTACTGGCGCTTTCGCGAATGATCCGATTCATTTGCCCAATAGAAGGTGCTAACAACGAATGGCCTTCTTTCGTCAACACTTCGATCGTCAGCAGCCACTGTTTTTGTTTGAGATGGATCACTAAACGGTCTTCCGTACGTTTGACATCATGAATCTTTGCACCATGATAAGTAGCAAAACGATATTCTTGGCTGCCGACTTGCAGAACACAAATCGTTCCCAAAAAAGCAAAACCAGCAAAGGGAATGTCGGCTGCGGAGAAAAAGAACCGTACATCTGGTGCATCAAAACTGTTGCACTGAACCCAGATATAAGCTGCTGGAAAGGAGGTACCCCAGTCTTTTTCCAAATAACCGATCCCGTTCGTGAAATCGATTGGTTCTTCGTTCCAGTACAGCGTACCTTCTAAGGTATGACTCATGCTCAAGACACCGTGGTAGCACTCCATAAATGACAGGTACGAAAAAGGCCCCATGATACTCGGCGCATAACGTGTCCGCTGAATCGGTTTGTGGTCGTTATATTTTACTGCTCCTTGTACTTGGAGATCGTTATTTTTTAAAGAAACTTGAATGCCTGCTTCACTAAAGATATTGTCACCAATCGTTACTTTTCGCTCCTCTTCTGAAACCTGAAAATCAGTTTCTGGAAAGGGGAAGTAATGCGCGCCCTCATGATTGATCACTTGAATGAACACTTCTTTGGTACCGTCTTCTTGAATCGAAAGACCTGGAATAAAAGCATAGACTTCTTCACCGATTTGGTGCTTATGGTACCAGCCTTCAAAAAAAGCGGTCTGCTTGTCGTGGCCGTGAAAGAACCGATCTGTTATCAACATCTTGATTTCCCTCCGTTTCTTTTTTAAGTGTAGCATGAAGCAGAAAGATTCCTCAGGATAATGCTTTTGTCCATGTAAAAAAGCCAGAAACAAGCAACACACTTGTTTCTGGCTTTGCTTATTGCTTTTTCATCACTCGACGGGTCCACCAGAGAAAAATAAGAAACCCTACAACGAGCAGTGTCAAAAGTCCGCCGGTCATCCACGATGGATCCCCAATGTGATAAAATGCCATGGCTTTTTGCAGGCAACCAAGCAACACAAATACCCCCAGTAGAAAAACGATCGGATAAAAAGCTTTTTCTTTGCGTGATACAACAAAAACGATCGCCGCTACCAGCAAACTGCCAACCAATACTACATCAAAAGGAAATGCGATCGTCAGGAGCCACCAGTTTGGGGTCAGCAGATTGATCAACAGTGAAAGACCAATCCAGCCACTCACAACGAGCCAAAGGGAGCCGAAACGAATCACCTTGCTTGTGCCCTTCTTTTGATAGATGGTTTTGCTGATGATCGCAAAAATCCCGATGACCGCTACCACAGTTACCAATCCTGTTAAAAGATAATCCAGCAGGTTAAGAACCAGTGGTCCTTGATTTGTAAAATCAGCTATAAACTTGATCCCCCAACTGATACCAACCGCTAGATATGCCAATTTGAGACGCTCTTTGAGATTGCTCTTTGGCGTGTTTGCCAACAGTTCATCTGCCACCCCTTTCGGATCATTGCCAAAATAGTGTTGCGCCTCTTCTCCATGAGTTTGTGCTTCTAATAAATCCATTGCAATCGCGTATACCTGCTCTGTGACTTTATGCTCATCGTAAAAAAGGCTGGAAAGTAAGAGGTAGCTTCGAAAATCATCAAAAAATTGGCGATTTTTCTCATTGAATTGTTGCTCGATCAGATTGGTTTGCTCTCGCCAATAGGTCGTCTCTTGTTTATCTGCCATGTTTCCTCACTCCTTAAATAATCCTTCGACTTTCTTCATTAGGTTCGTCCATTGTTCTCTAAATTGTGCCAAATAGTCTATGCCTTTCGGGGTGATCGAGAAATACTTGCGATCAGGTCCTTCAGGTGATTTTTTCATCTCAGAGGTAATAAGTTCTTGTTTTTCCAACTTCTGCAGCAAAGGATAGACCGTGCCGCCAACGATCGTTTCAAAGCCTCTTTGCTTCAGTTCCTGTACCAGTTCATAACCATAAATCTCTTTTTGAGCAATCACTTGCAAAACACACCCTTCCAAAACCCCTTTTAGCAATTGCGTCTCTTTCACGATTTCCCTCCTTTGGTTCCCTTTATCTAGTTTGTTATACAAACTAGTGTTGTACCTAGTATACGTGTTTGTCACTAGTTTGTAAAGCATACTAGTAGAATAAAAAAATCTCCTAAGAAGAATTTTCTTCTAGGAGAATTTTTTATCAAATAAATCAACGCTTCACCCCGCGTTGATAGGAATCATTGTACGCTTGAAAGGACTTATCGTGAAGTTTCGCCGCTGCATCTGCCAACCAGTTGACATTTCTGATCAATGCGCGGCCTTGTAAAACCAAATCCACTTGATTGGTTTGCAAAAGATATTCGCAAAGATCAGGATTATCCAATAAACCGACTGCTGCTACGGGAATATCGACCACTTGCTTGATAGCTGCAGCAAAGGGCACTTGATAGCCATCATAGATCGGAATATTAGGCTTTTTATCCACCACACCGCCTGTGGAACAGTCAAGACAATCAATGCCATCTGCTTGAAGCCATTGGGCCACTTGCTGCCAATCTTCCAACGAATTTTGGCGTCCTGGTTCTTCATAGTCTGTCAATGACAAGCGCATCCACAAGGACCCAGAAAAGACTGCTCGAACTGCTTGTACCGTTTCTTTTACAAAGCGATACCGATTCTCTAAGGAACCACCATACAGGTCGGTGCGTTGATTGACGAGAGGCGAAAGAAATTGATCCATCAAGTAGCCATGAGCCCCATGAAGTTCGATCATCGTGACACCCGCATTGGCTGCTCGTTGGGCAGCCTGAACAAAACTATCTTGCACCCGTTTGATTTCCGACAGGGTCATTTCTGACGGTAACGGGTAGCGTTCGTTAAAGGCAACGGCACTTGGTGCCAAAGGATTGCTGGCATCAACTGCTTTTCGTCCTGCATGGCTTAGTTGGATGCCTACTTGCGCATCGAACCCATGCAGCAGCTCCACCAATTTCGTCAGCTCTGTTTGCTGCTCTTCATTCCATAGCCCTAGATCATTATTTGTGATTCGTCCGTCTGGTTCAACGGCAGTCGCTTCAATAATGATCAAGCCGACTTTGCTTAATGCTCGTGCCCCGTAGTGAACAAAATGAAAGGGCTCCGCAACACCGTCTTCTTTTTTTACTTCATACATACACATCGGCGACATAACGACACGGTTGGCCAATGCTAAATTCGCTAGCTTCACTGGTGACAATAATTTGGACATGCTGACACTCCCTCAACGATTTTTCGCTTTGTATTTTTCTCTATATTCAGTATAAACAGCCCCTTCAAAAACACAAGCAATGACCCTTTTTCTCATTTTTAAAACAAAAAAACAGACGCATTCTGCTTGCTCCCATGACATTGGAACAATCAGCTGCCTCTTCCCACTATTATTATACCGCATCCAGAGTCAAAAAAATAGACTAGTATTTTTGGTGGATGCTCGTATAATTGAGATACTTTGGAGAATGGATGTGAGTCTGAATGAAAGACCTAAAGGCTGAAAAGAAGCATCTCGCAGACACGTACCAGCAATTGCTGACGCGAAAGACAGGGCTGAGCAGTTTCTTGACTGAAGGCAGAAAAAAAGATCGCCTTGCGATGCAAAGCATCGGCGAAGAGATTCGCTTAAACTTTGATAATTTTGCTGACCGTTTAGATACTTTTGCTGCCATCGAAAGTAAGAACCGTGAGATCGACCAAATGAACGCCGCTCTTCAATCTGCTGAACGTGAATTAGCTGCCATCGACCGTCTACTGGATAGTCCCTACTTTGGTAAAATCTCCCTACAGTTTGAAGATGAGGAAACAATAGAAGATTTTTACATTGGGATCAATGGTTTTGTTAATGAAAATAAGGAAGGGCTGATCTATGATTGGCGCTCCCCAATTGCCGAATTGTTCTATGCCAAACGCTTGGGCCCAGTCTCTTATCAAGTGAACAATCAGACGATTTCTGCCGCTCTTGAACATCGCCGACAATTTATTATCGAAAAAGATCAATTGAAGCAAGCCTTCGATACCTCAGTCGCGATTCAAGATGAAGTGTTACTGGCAGCCCTTGAGGCCAATAATAGCCAAAAAATGCAAGACATCACTGCTTCGATCCAACACGAACAAAACGTCATCATCCGTGACTTAGCGCATAAAAACCTACTGGTCAACGGTGTTGCTGGAAGCGGAAAAACGTCTGCTGTCATGCAACGGATCGCCTTTTTGCTGTACCATTTTCGTGAAGAGATGACCGCAGAGAATGTCTTGATCCTCTCCCCGAACTCTCGGTTTATTGATTATATTTCGCAAGTGCTGCCTTCCCTCGGTGAAAAAAATCCATTGACGTTGACCATGCGGCAGTTTTGCCAAGCATTTCCTAGTGTTGACTTAGAATCGGAAGAGGCGTATTTTGACCGCATCCAGCAAACACCCAGTGAAGCAATCGACCTTTTGCGCAGTGTTGACTTCAGCCGCTTTCTTCAATCCTTGAGCAAACAGCTGCCAGAAGAACTTGTGCTTCAGTTTAAACCAATCAAAAGAAAAAACGTCGTCCTTTTTTCTGAAGAAACGATCGATACTTTCTTCCAAGAGACACCGAAACAGGCATCCTGGCGCGATCGCATCCAAGCAGTCAAAAAGAAATTGGCTTACGCTTGGGAGAATCGACTGCAAAAAAATGCCTTAGCAGCAAATGTTCACGACCAAGTTCGTTCTTTGACTGAAGACGAACAGCGCTCCTTATTAGGGACAGTTTTAAAGGATGATTCAGAAAAAACAATTCAGAAAGCAGCCATTCGCCTCCTGAAGAAAAAATACGCAACGGTTTCCGAACAAATCAACGACCTTACTTGGTTTGATACAAAACGATTGTTAGCAGACAGTGCCGACTATTTTACTCACGGACAGATCACTTTGACGCAAACAACAGATAGTTTGGATTATACCGTTTGTCTATTGCTGATTCGTCATTTGCTCGCCGAAAAACAACCTGTCCCTGCGTTACGCTATCTGTTTATCGATGAAGTCCAAGATTATACGCCAGCACAAATTCAGTTTCTATTATGTCTTTTTCCTATGACCTCTTTTACCCTCGTGGGGGATCAGCAACAGGCGATCTTTACAAGTGCCATCACCGTATCAGAAATCCAAACGTTGTTTCAACAACAGGCGAAATCCCTCGAAACGTATCAGCTGACTACGAGTTATCGGTCTAGCGGTGCAATCACGCGGTTATTTGCCCAAATGCTACCAAAAGAAACCAATTTAAACATCTCTGCCGTTCGACCAGAAGGAAAGTTGCCACAGTTTTATGCCAATCTGCCTGACGTTGCGTTAGTAGACATAGTAAAGGAACTTAAGCAACCAGTAACGATCATCACCAAAGATAGTCGATCCAGTGAGGAGCTCAAACAGTTCTTCGATAAACAGGCCGTGTCATTTCATGGAACGGTTTTACCGATTCATCTTGCCAAAGGATTGGAATTTAAGCAGGTCCTCTTATATGATGTCTCAGAAGAAAATTATCATACCGATCAAGACCGACGAATTCTCTACACGGCGATTTCTCGTGCAATGGAAGAACTGGTGGTAACTTCAAAAGGAACCTTTTCGCCGTTTCTCCCTCCTTGCTAGTAGAACGAAAAACCTCCTATTTTCTATAGAATCTTGATAAGATTTGAGAGAACCCTGTCTTGCCTCTCTGAGTAGTTCTCTTATCTGACTGATTTAGAAAGCTATCGATCAAATAAAAAAGCATCAACGCGATTGCGTTGATGCTTTGCTTTTGAATTGATTAGCGATGGATGTAAGTATATCCAGATGCGCTCATTGTTGCAGTGTTTGGTCCACCAGGACTGTCAAAGCCCATTCCGCCTTGAGAGATTGTGATGGTATTGTTTGATGGGTTGTATGATTCAACATAGGCTACGTGTCCATAAGTTGGATCAGCAGTCCATTCGCCACCAACTGATTGACCAGCGGCAAAGACTACAACGGCACCGGCTGCTGGTGTACCATTGACAGTGTATCCATCAGCTGCAGCTGACGCACCCCATTGTGCACCATTACCCCAGTAAGTACCTACCCAAGGAGCGCGGTTTTTCACGTACCAAGTACATTGACCCCAAGCATACATGTTACCTGAGCTTGAATGATCTTTTCCACCGCCAGTAGAAATACTTCCGGTAGAATTATTATTTGATGAAGAGTTTGAATCTGAGTTACTTGAGCTTGAATTGCTTGAACCAGTGTTTGAAGAGCCTGCGTTCGATGAACTTGAGCTGTTAGAACTGCTGGTATTGCTTGAGCTTGTGTTGCTTGAAGAACTACTTGTTGCTGTTTCAGTAGAAGCTGTTGTATTCTCTGTCGTGCTTTCAGTTGATTGAGCAGCAGCTTCTTGTTGTGCTTCTTTCAAAGCAGCAGCTTGTCTTTCTTCTTCTGCTTTTTGAGCAGCAGCAGCTTCTTGTTGTTCTTTCAAGATACGTGCTTTTTCAGCTTCCGCTTCTTGTTTTTTCTTATTCAATGCATCTTTGTCTTTTTCAGCAGTCGCTTGTTCTGCTGCTAAGTTTGCTTTCAAGACATTTAAGTCAGCTTGTTTTGCTGCGATGGCATCTCTTTGTTGGCTAAGTTCTGCTTGGTTCGCAGCAACTTCTTGGATTTTGCTTTCGTTTTCTTTGACTTTGTCTTCAACATCTTGTTTGTCTTGTTTTTGTTGTTCAACTAAATCATTGTTTGCATTGACGATCGTTGTCATCGCTTGTACGCGACCGATAACATCCGTTAAAGAATCTGCTTCTAAAACAGCATCAATGAAATTGGTGCTTTGACCGTTAACTTGCACATCACGGGCTTGCTTTTGGATTGCTTCTTCACGTTTGGCAATACGCAATTTCAATGTTGCGATTTTGTCTTGCAATTTCTCAGCTTCTTGACCTAACTCAACTTGTTTCGCTTCTAATGAAGCAACTTTTGCACTCACTGTTTCAATTTCTGCTTCTAGAGAATCGATTTGTGATTGGGCGTCAGCTTGCTGACCTTTAAGAGAATTGATTTTTTGGTCTTGCTGCTCGATTTGATCATCAATGGAATCTGCAAATGCTAATGCAGGTGCTGCAACTGCTGTTAATGTTAGTGAACACACCATTAATGCTGATAACAAACTATTCTTCACTCGTTTTTCCTCCGACTAGCTGGTTGATTTGACAGATGAACTGCCTTTATAAAAACTTAATTTTGTCTAAGAAAGTTTAATGTTCGATTTAACGACAAATGAATTCTACCATAATGATATGACACACAGATAAAGGAAATGTTACAAAAATGTTTCAATCTAACACTCCCTTTATCTCAACGATAAATAACAGGACAATTAAAGACCGTTAAATCAACGTTTCTGAATAAATTACCGCATTTTCTTTTCATTTTCATCATCTAAAATAAATTCAATTCATGTTATCTTTATCAAAAGTAAGGCTAATTATTCAAGGATTATAACTTGATCACAATTATTTTAATAAGAAAAACTATGAAAACAAGAAATCATTCAAAAAAAGACCATTTATGTGACAAGATCCCTATTCCTTTCTATAATAAATAAAACAAGCGAGGAGGGAATCGCGATTCGTACACACAAAAAATGGTTTTGGCCATTGGCACTACTTACACTTTTTGTCACCTGTTTCCTGTTATTCTTTCAATTTCGTAAGGTGCATGAAGCCGATACTCCATTGCAACAGGCGAGCAACAGTGAGTTTTGGCTCTTAAGTGATATTCATTTTCTTTCCTCCACGCTCCATGATAACGGCGCAGCCTTTCAGACCTTCACAAAGGGAGCTGCTGGCAAAGAGATGACGTATCAAGAACAATCGATCGAGGCCTTCATCGCTCAAGCCTTAAAAGAGAAACCCACGGGAATTATTTTGACCGGTGATATGACGCTCAATGGCGAGAAAGCAAGTGCTCAAGAGTTGGCAAGATTGCTTGAACCAATGCAAGAAGCTGACATTATGGTTTTAGCATTACCTGGCAACCACGAGATTTACAATGGTTGGGCGCGAGCATTTAAAGGTGAAAAGGAATACTACGCAGATCAAATCAGTCCTGAGGATTTTCAAACGATTTTTGCTGAAGGTTACGAAAAAGCCAACAGTATCGACAAGTCTTCCCTTAGCTACAGCATTCAGTTAAACGACAAGTATCGTCTCTTTTTGCTCGATTCATGTATCTACGATTCTGAGGTTAATTGGGATGATCCTACTACGAATGGTGAGTTGAAACCGGCTACTCTAACTTGGTTGGAGGAGCAATTAACCCTGACGAAAGAAGCGGAGCAAGTACCACTGGTCTTTTTGCACCATAACTTGTTTGGTCATAATGAACTCTTACAAGACGGTTATGTTCTCGACAACGCCTCTGAGACTGTCGCTTTGTTGGAACGCTTCAACGTGCCAGCCGTTTTCTCTGGTCATATCCACATTCAAGACATTAACGAAGGGAATGATTCGCTTTATGAAGCAGTTACTGGGTCTTATTCAACGGCAGAATTAGGCTACGGCGTCCTTTCTCTTTCTGACAAGGAAATCAACTATGAAGCTCGCCAGATTGATCTCGATGCTTGGGCGGCTGAAACGAAGCAAACTAATGAACAGTTGCTGAACTATCAAAACTACCAGAAAAGTATTTTTGAAAAAGACACCAACCAACTGGTCCGTGACCAATTGTCCGCAGTGTCTGAACTGTCAGATGCCCAGATGACAAAACTTTGCACGTTTGTCACGAAGTTGAACACTGCCCTTTTTACTGGCAATGATACTTACTCAGCCGAAGAAAAAGCTGCCATCAAAGACTCCGAGGAGTATCAGTGGTTAGCGACCTATTCTTACTTTTTGAAGCAATATGTCGATTCAATGCTGGACGATCAAACCGATGATCGCAAGCTGACGATCCCCCTCACAGCAGAATAAAGCCAAAAAGTGTCTTCTTCCTTTCTTTTAGGAAAAAGACACTTTTTCTTTTCTAATGAACGATAGCCCTCTCGTTTGGGTAAACGAGAAGGCTATCTGACGAGTCAATATTTATTCTTTGAAAGTGCAGCATACTATTACTACTATTATTTATTTCTCATTTAAACGATACAATCCCTAACCTCTATTGTATCCTTGTAACTCTGAAGTTACGCCAGGTTTGAATAAATTTCTTCAAAACAAGTAACGTGTGGTACAAAAATATTTGTCGCTTATCAATAACTATACCACGCAACTAGGCGCCGACGGAAGTAAACTAACTCATTCTTAATCATTACTTAAACAAAAGGTATTGTTTTCAAACAGTGTTGCTCCTTTAAGAATTCTACGTGAAGCGATCAACCTTCCTGTCATGCATATCTGCTAACCATTCCTATAAGGGAATTCCTTTTATTCAATAGGCAAGTCGTGCTGTTTTAAGAAAGATAATTTATCCCAGTAGCCTCTTTGAAATAAAATTTTATCATTTACTATTTGAAAAAAACCGCAACCTCTCAAACCTAAGGGGTCACGCCATTCTAAAATTGCCCATTGTCCATCTTCGAAAATGTTCTCAACGATACAAACCATTTTTGCGTTAGAAAAATCTTGCTCAAACATCTGCTTGATCGCTTGTTTCCCAACAACTGGCTCATTGGCAACCTGGTGGTTTATTGCATTCTCATCATATAATTCTGAAATAATTTCAACATCTGCCTGATTAAACGCATCAACCCATTGGCAAAGTATTTCTTTTGGCTTCATATAAATCCCCCTCGAAATGTAATCATCTTTGTTCCAATCGCAATAAAAAAAGTAGCTAATTTGTACCAATATATTCTACTTTTACAATTCATTCAAGACAATATCGATGAAACGAATAAGAAATATCGATCTTTCACATCGATTACTCTTGTATATGTACGGGGTACCTGAATCGTGGCATGTTCCGCTTTACCTGTTTCTTTATTCCATTCACGTGAGTCATGCCATTTGAATCACTAGTAATCATTGCTTTTAATGGTAGCAACGCTACTAAACCTATTCAACCACTTTATTAATTTATTGAATAAGGTATACAACCCCTCTTTCTTTTTATACGCTTATCATCGAATGACAAATCCTGGGTAAGTAAACCGCGACGCTTAGGGCTAGTTGAATAGTGAAATCAAAGATGTACTATTTACCATGTTAGGTCCTCAAAACCTGCAACTATTCTCTTGTAGCAGATCATCAACACCCGATCCATTTCAATATTTATATAAAATAAAACAAAAAAAGCGAGAACCCAATGGATTCTCGCTTGTTAACGTCAATTAACCTTTAACGATGTTTGTTGCTTGTAAGCCACGTTGGCCTTCTTCAACGTCGAAAGTCACTGCTTGACCTTCTTCTAAAGTTTTGAAGCCGTCGCCTTGGATAGCTGAGAAGTGAGCAAATACATCATTGCCGTCTTCACCTGTAATAAATCCAAAACCTTTATCTGCATTAAACCATTTTACTGTACCGTTATTCATAAACGTATACCTCCATATTACACATCGACTGTGTTTATTTGTTTGTAATAGAAAATGATGTGTAATTGAAGTGTGTATCAATAGAAAAGATAAACAAGTATTAACATATCAGAACTTTACCTATTCATCATAGCATGGTTAAAATAAAATAGCAAATAAAGTTGGCTTTTTTTCTTGATAAAAAGGTAAATTGTTAAGAAACCTTATGATTAAGCCCAGCAATTGCTTTATCTGGAAGAATCAAAAATCAAAGAGTTGCGCCGTTTGAAGCAATTACTTTTTTGTACCAATCAAATGACGCTTTCTTGATGCGTTTCTTTGTGCCATTGCCTTCATCGTCTTGGTCGACATAGATAAAACCATAGCGTTTCGACATTTGTGAGGTTGAGGCACTAATGATATCGATGCAGCCCCATGCCGTATAGCCAAAGACCTCGACGCCATCATGCAACGCTTCATTGATTTGTTCAATATGCTGACGCAGATAGTCGATTCGATAAAAATCATCGATGGTGCCATCTTCGTTTACGACATCTTCTGCTCCCAAACCGTTTTCGGCAATAAACAAAGGTTTTTGGTAGCGGTCATAGAGTTGATTCAATGCTGTTCGCAACCCTTTGGGATCGATCTGCCAGCCCCATTTGCTGCTTGGCAAATAGGGATTTTTAATCCCACCAGTGATCAGATTCCCGACAGCACTTTCCAAGCGTTCTGGATGCGCGCTGACTGCGCTGGACATATAGTAACTAAAGGAAACAAAATCAACAGGGTTTTCTCGGATGATTTCTAAGTCTCCTGGTTCGATCACCAATTCCACTCCTTTTTCTTCAAACATGCGGTTGGCATATGCTGGATAATAGCCTCTTGCCTGCACATCACTGAAAAAGAGTGAGGTTCGTTGACTTTCGACTGTTTTTTGGACATCGTCCGGATCACAGCTGTACGGCGTTAATAATTGATAGCTGATCATACAGCCGACCTTGGCATCGGGAATCAATCGATGGCAATAGTCAGTCACGATTGCGCTGGCGACAAATTGATGGTGCGCCCCTTGGTACTTGTCTTGTTCAATATTAGGATGACCTTCTTCAATGATCCCGACACTAACATATGGATGGTGTTTGACACAGTTGATTTCATTAAAAGTTACCCAGTATTTGACTTTCTTTTGGTATCGCTCAATCACCGTCTTGGCAAAACGGACATAAAAGTCGATCACTTGCCGGTTTGGCCATCCTCCATACTCAGTCACTAAATACAAAGGCATCTCATAATGGGATAGTGATACCACTGGTTCGATCCCATACTTCAAACACTCATCAAAGACTGCGTCGTAAAATGCCAATCCAGCTTCGTTTGGCTCTACCTCATCCCCCTTTGGAAAGATCCGTGTCCAGGCAATTGACATCCGATAGGCTTTGAAGCCCATCTCAGCAAATAAACGAATGTCTTCTTTAAAGTGATGATAAAAATCGATTCCCTGTCTTTTCGGATAGTATTTCGTGCTGTTTGGATCCTGTGCTTCTGCAACTTGCTGATGAGTCATCATATGCCATTGGTCAGTCCATCGTTCTTTCGGCATTGAGGAATCGAATAGATAGACATCAGAAACCGACAAGCCTTTTCCATCGATTCCAGAACCTCCTTCAACTTGGTTGGCAGCTGTTGCTCCTCCCCAGAGGAAATCTTTTGGAAAATAACTTTTCATTTTACTTGCCGCCTTTCAAAAATGATTCGTACGCCAACGCTTCCCCATTCGTGGCGATCACTTGCTGATAATACGCAAAACTAGCTTTTTTCTTGCGGGAAAGATCTCCGCTACCATCATTTTGCTTATCAACATAGATAAAGCCGTATCGTTTTTCCATCTCTCCTGTCCCCGCAGAAACGATATCGATCGGTCCCCACCATGTATAGCCTAGAATCGCTGCGCCATCTTTGATCGATTCCGCCATTGCTTCTACATGGTCTTTCAAATAGGCCATCCGTTCTTCATCGACGATCGATCCATCTTCATTGACAACATCCTTTAAACCAATTCCATTTTCAACGATAAATAATGGTTTTTGATAGCGATCAGTCAATTCGCTGCAAACATAGCGTAATGCCAGCGGATCGATCGGCCATCCCCAAGCAGTTTCTTTTAGGTAAGGATTCTTTTTCCCTAGTAATCCGCCAGTATTGCCTAAAATTTTCATGCCTGCTTCATGCAATGAGCTGCGGTAAAAACTAAAGCCTAAATAATCGCAGGTCCCCGCTTTAATGATCGCTAGATCTTCATCTGTAATGTCCAGCAACAGATGATTATCCTTCACGATGCGGTCGAAGTATTCCGGATATGCTCCTCGCAATTGCACATCACTATAGAACAAGGAACGACGGCGCAGTTGATACGATTCAAAAACATCTTGCGGGTTGCACGTTGCAGGGTAAATCGGACTCAGTGACAGCATACAGCCAATCTGATTGTTTTCATCTACTGCCTTCCCATTCAGAACTGCTTTGGCACTTGCAACAAACATATTATGACTTGCTTGATAAAGTGCCTGTAATTTTTCTTCTTCAGTCTCGAAAGAAAACACATCGATACCTGCTGCGAGTAACGGGATCGTATGGGTATGGTTGATTTCATTGAAAGTCATCCAATATTTCACTTTCCCTTTGTAGCGTGCAAAAACCACTTTTGTATACCGATCAAAAAAATCGATCAGTGCACGATTTTGCCAACCACCATATTTCGTCACCAAATGCAGTGGCGTCTCAAAATGAGCTAATGTAACAACTGGTTGGATCCCTTTTTCATTCAAGGCATCAAATAAATCATCATAAAATTGTAAACCTGCTTCATTGGGTTCCGTCTCATCCCCATTCGGAAAAATGCGACTCCAAGCAATTGAGGTACGCAAACACTTCAAGCCCATTTCCGCAAACAGTTCAATGTCTTCTGGGTACCGATGATAAAAGTCGATGGCTTCATGGCTCGGATAAAAGTTATCCTCTTCAAGCTGCAGTGAAACTTGCTCAATACGTTTTTCACCAACTGGTAAAATATCTGCTACACTTAATCCTTTTCCTCCTTCCAAATAAGCTCCTTCGGCTTGATTTGCGGCGATCGCGCCGCCCCATAGGAAATTTTTTGGAAATACACTCATGAAATCGCTCCTTTTAATAAATCATTTGCTACCAAAGCGGTAACGTCTTTTTTCGCTTGATCCACAACTGTCAATGCATCTTCTTTGATCACACTGGTAAAGACCAACATGGTTGTCGGATCATATCCTTTTTCGATAATTTTTGCTAAGTCAAAGGTGCCAATTTTTTGCCCCTTCACGACTTGATCCCCTTGTTTCACCGAAATCTCAAACACGCCTTTTGCTAAATCAACCGTGTCTAAGCCGATATGAACCAACACTTCCGTCCCAGCAGCTGATTGGATCCCAAAAGCATGTCCAGTTGGAAAAACTGTCACAACCGTACCAGTAAGTGGCGCATAAATATCGCCGGCTGATGGATAAACGGCTAATCCATCCCCCATTGCTCGAGAAGAAAATACTTCATCTTTGACATCATCAAGCGTGATCGCTTCACCAGCAACTGGTGTCATCACTTGCAGCCCTGCACCTTCTTCTAAAACAGGTTCTACCGTTTCTTCAAATCCTAATACATAGGTCAAAATAGCAGTACCGAAGAACGCAAAGGCAATGCCGATCAAATAGTACACAAAGGTGTCCCCAAAGAAAGCTGGCAATGTCGTCAATGCTGGGAAAACATAGACGATGGCCTTGGTTTGCATCATTCCCATAAACGCACCAGCAAGGGCACCAACGATGGTTTGAGCAATCAACGGCTTTTTAAATTTTACCGAAAGTCCATAGACGATTGGCTCTGTAATTCCTCCAAGCAATGCTGGAAGCAAAGAAGATAGCGCCAGGCCTTTGGTTTCTTTTCTGCGAGAGCGTAAAAACACACCTAAAGCAACCCCAGCACTCGCAAATGTTGCTGCTGCGATCATCGGGCGCAGCGTATCATAGCCATATACAGCTAGGTTATTGACCATAATCGGTACAACACCCCAATGGATCCCGATCATTACTAAGAATGTCCAACCGCCACCGATCAACAAGCCAGCCAACAGCCCGCTCTTGTCGCTGATAAAGTTCATGGCATTGCCTAAACCGTCCCCAAGCATTACACCGACCGGTCCAATGATCAAAACGGTCAAAGGCACCATGATCAAAAGAGCTACTAGTGATAGAGCAAAAATCTCGATACTCTTAGGAATGATCCGTTTGAGTAGTCGTTCCAAGTGCGAGTAGATATAGATCGAAACGATCGCTGGAATCACGGTACCCGAATACCCCATCAACACAGCTGGGATGCCAAAGAAATCGACCGTCACACCGTTTTCCGTCACCATTGCTGTAAAATTCGGCTCCAGCAACGCCCCAACGATTGCTAAAGCAATAAACATATTGACTTTGAAAATCCGCGCTGCACTGATCGCTAAAAATAAAGGCAAGAAATAAAAGACACTATTGCCAGCAGCAGCTAATATTTTATAGGTGCTTCCTTCCGCATCCATCAAATGATAGGTTGTAAAAACAACTAGCAAAGCTTTCAACATCCCTGCCCCTGCAAGAGCAACAATGATTGGATTAAAGATCGCAGACAATACATTGAAGAATCGGATAAATACATTGCCTTGTTTTTCTGTTGATTCTTCGGCATCCCCATCACTTTCCAAAGCATTTTGGATCGAATACTTACTCATGATCGTTTGAAAAACATCCGCTACATGATTACCGATCACGACTTGAAACTGGCCATTTCCTTCAATGACAGACAATACCCCATCAAGCTGCTGAATCTTATCCTTATTTTTTCGTGCCAACTCGACATCTTTCAACTTAAAACGCAATCTAGTGATGCAATGATACAGGCTAACGATATTTTGTTCCCCACCGACCTGTGCTATAATTTCACTAGCAAGTTTTGAATAATCTTTTGCCAAATGACTCACTCCCGTGTTTGATTTATAAAGCGCTTTATGGCGTTACTATAGCAGATTTTTTTCTCTCACCTGCGAAAGTTCGCAATTTGGAAACTGCTTACAAGAAAGGAAAGAAAATGGGCCTCTTAATCATTCGTTTATTGAATCTTTTAAATAATGCACCCACTGATTCCACCAACTACTATATCGGTTTGACCATGATCAACCATTATGATCAGATCCAAACTCTAAGCATTGGTGAATTCGCTGCTCTTTGCCATGTGTCAAAGTCAACCGTTTCAAAATTCGCTCGCACCTTGGGCTTTGATGATTATGGCGATCTAAAAGACAACGCTGCCTTTATCGAAAACCGCTTCAACAATCCCCTGAATTATCGTTCGAATATTTTGTCTGCCTTAGAGCAAGAGGGCGTAGACTCCTATTTTGACGCAGTTGTACAAGACATCGATTATCTGCGTCATCATCTTGATCTGCCAGCCATCGAACGGGTCGCAAAAGCCATTGTGACGCATAAAAATGTCTTTGCTTTTGGAATTTTATTCTCAGAATCGGCTGCTATTGATTTCCAGATCAAACTAGCATACAACGGCAAGTTCATTCGGACCTTCCAAGACGATCTCGTACAGGAAGAAATCATCAAGACCGCTGATGAAGAATCGCTGTTTATCATTTTTACCAACTCCGGTGACTACCTAACGAAACAGCAAATTCGAAATGGAACACCACGGAAAGATTTCTTCGATCGAACCAAAGCCAAAGTCATCGTGATCACCGCTAATCCACAGATCTCGGAACTGCCCTTTGTCCAAGAAGCAATCATCTTCCCTCACCAAACCCATTTTCAAACCCATGCTTTTATGTATCAGTTCATCATGGATTTGATCGTATCGAAGTTCAAGCAGTTGACGGATCGAAAGCGCATGTAGTAATGACCCTCCATTATAGAAGAAGGGCATTTCTTCCATAATGGAGGGTTCTTTGTGAATAAGATGTCTCATTCATTCGTAAGCGTCACTCATTTATTCCTAGTTTCTTTGAAATTTTTTTAATCCTAGGCTGCTATTTATTAAATTTCTCCTCATTTATGTTTTTTGTTTCACAAACTTCACCTCGGTATGGTATAATCATTTTGTTTTTAAGAAAACTATGGGAATACAAAGGAGAAGGAAACATGAAAAAAACTAAAATCACTTTAATCGCTGCATCATTGCTTATGGGAGGCACTCTTTTAGCTGCATGTAGTTCAGATAACGATACAGCTGCAAGCTCATCATCATCAACAGCAGCTTCAACTGCTGCATCAACTGAATCATCAGATGACGTTGTTTCAACTGCTTCTATCAGTGACCAAACTTCAGTGATCGAAAAAGCATTGAGCGCAGATGGTAACTGGATCGTTGCTGTAACTGGCGACATGACATTTGATAACGATGTAACCGTTGATGGCGAATTCCACGACAAAGGTGACGACTCTGCTGATATCTACCGTAAATTTGCATTGTACTCACAAGATGAAGACCGCAACGTAACAGCTGAATACACAGTAACTGTTCCTAAATTAATCGTTAACTCAGAAAACTTCAACATCGTTCACGGTGTAATCAAAGGTGACGTTGAAGTGAATGCTAACGGCTTTGTATTGAACGGTGCAAAAGTTGAAGGTAACGTAACATTCACTTCAAAAGAATTCCAAGATTCAGCAACACTTGACGAAGATGGCGCTTCTGTAACAGGTGACGTAACAGTTAGCGAATAATCTTTCACTGGATTTCTGTGAAATAGATGAACAAAAAACGAGGTTGGCAAGTCGATCGTTGATCCCTTGCCAACTTTTTTTGTTTTTTTATAAACAATTGCATCCGCTCTCATTACTAACATTGTGTAAGTAAGAACAAAGCCCAAGAAAAAAAAACTGGCTTGCTTACGCAAAACCAGTTTCTTCTTTAGGCGCTTATTCTTCAATAACTGCCCACTTGTAGTCATATTGCGCACCAGCACCGTGTGATACGACCCCTTTTACTTTTGGTGCACGTAAATGAGCTTCAACGTTTTGGTACACAGGGATGACCCCTTGTTGATCCATAATGATTTTCTCTGCATCTAACAAATCTTGCCAGCGAGCATCTGGATTGCCAGCGTTTGTCGTGGCAGACGATTTCACTGCTGCATCGTACGCCTCACTTGTCCAACGACCGCGGTTGTAGGAATTGTCGGTAACAAACAAATCAGTAAAGCTGCTAGCATCCGCATAGTCAGCTCCCCAACCACCCATGACGACATCAAAGTCACCTGAGTTTGAACGATCTAAACGAACGGAGAAAGGAACAGGACTTAGGCTAACTTTCACCCCATCCAGCGTGTCTTGAATCGCACTTTGAATATACTCAATGGCCTTTTTGGTTGAATCTGTATCAGAAGCCAAAATTTCAAAGCTCAAGGAATCGATTCCTAACGCCTCTTTGGCTTTTTCCCAATGTTCTTTGGCCTTTTCTTGATCGTATTCAATGACACTTTCCGCTTCATCGACAAAATCAGTATTATCAGTTGGGTTAAAGGTCATTCCTTTTGGTATCAATCCTGTGGAAGCCAATGAACCGTCCCCTAAAATCGATGTCACTAATGCATCACGATCGATGGCATAAGAGATTGCTTTACGCAGATCCTCATTGCGGAATGGCGAATCTTCTTCGCGCTGATTCAACTCGATATAGGAAGTACGGGCTAATGGTTCTGACACAAACGCTTCATCATTGGCCATTTGCTGTGCCAATTCTCCTGTTAAGATGACGTCGTCTGCTTGCCCATCTTGGAATAGATTCAAGGAGGTCGATGATTCTTTTACGACACTAACATTGATGGTATCAAGTTTCACCGTCTCTTTGTCCCAATATTGGTCGTTCTTTTCATATGACCATTCTGTATCGGTTCCTGGCCCATCAAAGCCAGCCAACACAAAGGGTCCATTGTAAACAGCATTGTCGCTCGTTGAAGCATATTGATCACCGTTGTCTTCTACGACTGCTTGGCTTTGTGGGAAGAAGGATGGAAATGCCAATAAGTATTGGAAGTATGGCGTAGGTGTCGTCAGCGTGATTTCTAATTCATAGTCACTGACTGCTTTGATCCCTAATTCTGAGGCATCTTTTTCACCTGCTGTTATCGCTTCGGCATTGGTTACGGGCGCAAATAAGTACGCATACTCAGAACCTGTTTCCGCACTTACGGTGCGTTGCCAACCAAACACATAATCCGCTGCCGTTACTGGTTCTCCATTTGACCATTTGGCATCTTCTCGTAGTTTCAATTTATAGGTCAGACCATCTTCACTGACTTCCGCTAATTCGGCGGCACCTGCTGGTTCGGGCTTACTATCAGCATCTAAGCGGTACAACCCTTCATACACATTATTTAAAGCACTGAAACTGATCGTATCGGTGGCTAAGGATAGATCGGCACTCGGCATTTCTTGTTGAACCACAACATTAAAAATTTGTTCGGCAGCTGCTGTCCCACTACCACTTGAACTTTCACCTGTACTTGATGTCCCTCCTGTTGAGCAACCTGCTAATACGATTCCACAAACAGCGACGACACCATATCCCCATTTTTTCTTCATCTTACCTACCCCTTATGAAAATCCAAAATTTTCAGAATTATTACAAAACTCTGAATGTAAATAAGATTTTAATAAATATTAATTATAAAAGCAAGCTATTTTTCTCATTTTATTATTATTTATTTTTTATGTTAACACTGCATGTTATTATTTATGACACAAAAACAAAAAACACAAAGCGAAAAAGATCTCGCTTTGTGTTTTTTTATCTTTGGATAGAAACGTGGATTACTCCATTTTATAGCTTTGACGCGTCACTTTCCCCTCTCGTACCGTAGCGATAATAGTTGGCACAGCCCCAATCGCCGTAAAGAGATAGACCAGACCTAAGTTCCCGTAATATTGACTCGCTTCCAAATATCCTTCACGAATCAAATCAGGTAAAATACGGAAGGCATAGAAGACATCAACGTCCGTGTAATAATTTGCTACACTGATCGACCAGTCGATACGATTCCCGACATAGACCATGATGATCATGACGATAATACTACTAATAATACCTTTTGTGCTGAGTTTTCCACCTAATAATTCATACCCTTTGATGGCACAGATCGCCATCGCGATCCCAGACAATGCAGCAACATACCCCAGTTGTCCTAATAAAATAATTGCGCCGGCACCAATCAGTGAGCCAAGAAACGCACCCACGGTTCCAGCTAACCAATTTTCTTTTTTCTGCCCTTTTTCCCGTTCTTGCGCAAGGACTGCTTCTTGTTGTTTCTTAAAGCAAGCTTCACAGGCAATGACGGGAGCGCCGCCAATAGCATACAGCGAAACCGGCTCAGTGACCGCGCCGCAGAAGGTACAAGCATTTTGGAAGCCTTTCGTCTTCAAAAAATTCGTCAACTGGTCCAACGCAGTACGTAACTTGTCCACGGTTTTCCCTGCAGTCATCGCTCCGCGTAATGTATAGGCAACTTGATATCCTTGGATCACACAGTCGATGATCTCTTTTGACTCACTTAGAACTTCTTTGACTTCTTCTTGGTTGGGAAGTTCGCCATCTTTGCTAAGTGAAAAATGAGCCACTAGAGAATAACTATTGTTATTCTCTTGAACTAAAAAAAGTTTATAACTATGATACGTTCCATAAATCACCCCAGTGGAAGTATCAACGGAGAGCCCCAACGGCTCGGCAAATTTGGTCAATGTCTTCTCGATCTTCTTATTCATTTTTCTCCTTCTTTCCAACAAACACTTACCTTTTTAGGTATAGCTAAAAGTTTAAGGAGAGTAGAAATGAAAGTCAATCAATTTGTTCAAAAAACCTAGTTTTTTTATCTATTCTGTGACAAATCGCCGCAATGCATCAGCAACCCCATGGTCTGTATTGCTAGCCGTCACAAAATCAGCTTTTGCTTTGACCAATTCGGGCGCATTCTCCATCGCAACACCAATACCAGCTGAAGCAATCATTGGCAGGTCGTTAAAATTATCGCCGATCGCTAAGGTTTGCGCCAGCGGCACTTGAAAATAGGCCGCCAATTCATTTAGCGCCTTATCTTTTCCCACAGCTTGATGAGTGACTTCCAAATAATTCTCTTTGGATAAGTAAAAGGCGCTTTCTAAAAATCCAGCTTTCTGGCAGGCAGCATGAAGCGCTTGGATTTCTGCCGTTGTGCCGATCAAAAGAAACTTATGAACCTCAAAAGCTTCTTGTGCCAACAGTTGTTCTAATGAAGTATCTACAGGAGTCTCTTTGGTGATCGCCGCTTCTGCTCGTGCCCATTGGTCCACTCTTTCGCAATACCACTGATCACCAGAGTAGACATTGATGGAAACACCAGGAAAATCAGCTTTGATGCGCGCAACCAAAGTTTTTGCTTCTGCTTTTTTGACCTCATGACTGAAAATCGGTACCAGTGTGCCCTTTTGATCGTACCCTCCAATCAGGGCACCGTTGTAACAAGCCAAGGGCCAGTCTTCTATCCCTAATTCTTGAGCTATCGGTAGCATTCCTTTCGGGGAGCGAGCGGAAGCCAAAACAAAAGGAATCGCTTGCTGCTTCAATCGTTTGATTTCTTCAATCAAATCCAGATCGATTTGATGCTTATGATCCAAGATCGTCCCATCAATATCACTTAAAATAAACCCTATCTGCTTTTTTTCCAAATAAACCATCCTTTCCCATTCCCCATCCTTTTTACGAAAGCGGGTTGAGCCATCGCTTTCGACCAAAATAAGCGCCGTTTCCATAAAACGAAAACAGCTTCCTTGACCTTCTTTGCTTCCAGTTTACCATACTAGCCAATGAAAAAAGAGTGCATCGCTGCACTCTTAGGAAGTATAGATATAAAACTCGATTTCCTTCTTAATCGGTTTTTTGATCCAGCGTTTCACAGCAGCTGCCCGCTTCAAGCCCATATGCTCATAAAAACCGAAATTACAGGTGGTATCGGTATAAAGGAAAAACGGAGCCGTTTTGTCCTGCTGGACCATCGCTAAAAAGGAAGTAAAGAGCTGCTTGCCTACACCCAATCCTTGTGTTTTGGGACTAACGGCAAACAAACCAACTTCGGTCTGAAAAGGAGTTTGTAAGTCTTTCAACATCGCTTGATTTAACTCAGCCACCTCCTTGGCATAATGCAGCAGCGTGTTTCTCCCTTCTTTCGTAAGCAGTAAGCAGCCAGCATGCCAAATCGTTTTCCCCCAATAGCGCGCTGGATGAAGCTTCTTCCCGCTTTTACTGTCTGCTAACAAGATGCCGACAGCTTCACCATTTAAAAGAGCCACCCGCGAATAGGTCGCACGGGCAAGTTCATAACACAAAAAGACATGAGCAAAGTGCTTGGCGGTCTTCTTGTCAAATTGCTTGTCGTAGTTCCAGCTATCAATAATTACTTGCACAAGCGCAGGCAGATCTTCTCGTTTAAATGGTCGATATGTTACTTTTTTATTCATTCTATCTTCCTCCCAGTAGTTGACTATCCTTAGTATAAAGTTTACAGTAACTGTAAAGTCAAGGAGGAGTTTCATGAAAACCAAATTAAAAGTATCGGAAATGGCACGCTTCGCGCGGATCAATCCTCGGACACTCCACTATTATGACGAGATTGGGCTATTTCAACCAAACAGCAAAGACGAGAACGGGTATCGGTATTATTCCCTTGATCAACTTTTGGATCTCGGATTGATCCTGTCATTGAAAGAATTATCGATGCCCTTAAAAGAGATCCAAACAGCGCTGCAGGGGGATGCCGAGACCATGAGAAACTTATTGGAAGCCAAGCGGCAAACCATCGATGAAAAAATTCAGCAGTTGACCAACATCAAAAAAATCATCGAACGAAAAGCTGCGGATTTGCGCCTGGCTGCAGAAAAAACTTCCCCCTTCACCTTGAAGGAACAGCCAGAGGAATATTTCTCCCTTAGTCCTAGATTAAACGGCAGCTCCATCCCAGAGATGATCACCCAAGCCTACGACCTTTTGATGGCACAGCCTTATCTTTTTTCGAATAACGAGTACGGTTTTATGATTCGGACGAACAAAGACGATACGCAAGACATCGACTACGTTTACGTGCGGCAAGAAGAGCCGCAAGGGACTTCCTTCGTGAAACCAGCAGGATGCTATTTAACCGCCATTTATCAGGGGGATGACGAAGGATTGAAGCAGTTCTATCAAAAACTCAAGCAGCTGATTGCGACGCACCACTGGCAAATCGATGACTACTTCTATGAACGATCGATCCACGAAACGACCCTTAGCAACGAGCAAGCTTATTTGACAGAGATCCAAGTTCGGATTTTATCCAAGGAATAATGATTCGTTCAAACTGCGCTAAAAAACAAATAAAAAACGCAACGACAACGAGCAGCTTCTTTCGCCTCGTTGTCGTTGCGTTTTATTTAAATCAAATGGTTTTCTTTCAACAGATCGCCAATGTAGGTATGTTCGGTTTTCTTAACGAAGCCTTCCAAGAGTTTCCGTTCGATAAACGGCAGCTCCATTTCTGTAATTTTTTTCTTATCGGTCAGATAATAGACAGCTTTGGCCAAAGTACGTAGATCATAAGCGGAAGCAAACACTTCTGGTACCCCACGTTCCACAGCTAATAGCTGATAAACAGCCTCCATTGCAGTCCGAACGGAATATTCTGTTGTAAAAACAGTGTCTCGTTCAGTCTCTGCGAAATTACCGATAAAAGCTAAGTTTTTGGAGCCATTTGGAATAACCAATGGCCGATCCCCTGGTTCACGCAGCATGAAGTAAGAAGTGATAAACGGCATGTAGACTGGAACTGCCACACTTGATTCTTTTGAAATGCGTTGGATTTCTGCTTCTGGCACGCCTAAATGGTAAAGCAGTTCTTGCACGATTTCTTGTCCAGAACATTGTTCAATTGGTTTTTTGATGTAGTTCCCTGGTGTATTTGACAACAAGCCATACACCCATGTGATCGTTTGTTGGTCTTTTTGTTCTTTAAAGTGCGGTTGGCGATGGGTCGCAAAGCTCATCATCCAATTGGAATCTTTGATGGTGATGATCCCGCCAGTGACGATTCTGCCTGTTCGTAACTTGCGATGGGTCAATTTTTCTAAATAAGGTTCCACATCAAAATTTTGCCAAGTCACGGTTGCCGAAACAAACCAGCTTTCTTCAGGTAAGTTTTCATAAAAGACTTCTGGATGACCAAACTCAGGCGATTGCGCCGCCAAGTTTTTCCATAAACGCCAGCTGCCACCAGGTGCTTTTGAGATAGGCGCTGGAGTATAATGGTCCCCTTGCGTGGAACTTTCAGTGATCGATCCGTTGGTAACAAAGACCAAGTCATCTTCTGATAAAGGAATTTCTTCGATTGCTCCCGCTTTTTCCAGCACAAGTTTTTGAGCAACTTTTTCCTCGCCCACGATCCGAACATCGATATTGCTGACGGTGCATTCATATTGGAAGTCAACTCCTTGTTCTTCCAAATAAGCAAGTAGTGGTTTGACCAATGACTCATATTGGTTGTAACGGGTAAATTTTAACGCAGTAAAATCAGGCAAGCCATCGATATGGTGCACAAAACGCAACACATAGCGGCGCATTTCAATCGCCGAATGCCATTTTTCAAAGGCGAACATCGTACACCAGTATAGCCAAAAATTAGATTCAAAGAATTCTTCGCCAAAAACATCTTCGATTTTTTTCCCGATCAATTGATCTTCTGAAGTCATAAATAATTGGGTTAATTCTTTTTGTGCTGTAGCAGACAAGGTAAATTCTCCATCATCTGCTGCTCGTTGGCCGCGATTGTGGATGATCCGACAGTTAGACGAATTTGGATCATCGTGGTCCAACCAGTAAAACTCATCTAGCACCGAAGAATCTTCCACCTCCAAAGATGGAATCGAGCGAAATAGATCCCACAGACACTCAAAATGATTTTCCATTTCTCGACCGCCGCGGGTCACAAATCCATCATGGGGAATGAATTTTCCGTCTAATGAACCGCCTGATAAAGAAAGTTCTTCAAGGACGTGGATTTTCTCACCCGCCATATGGCCGTCACGGATCAAGAAGACTGCCGCAGCAAGTCCTGCTAATCCCCCACCAACAATATAGGCTTCTTTCTTTTCGACATCTTTCGGTTTTCTGCTTCTTGCAAAAGCTTCGTAATTTCCGTTCGTATATCTCATGTAGATCCCTCCTAATATTGGTACGTTTTTATGGTATCAGTAACTATTTTTTTTGACAAAAATTTGTACTAGTAAAAACAAGTGATTTTGACAAATCGGCCTTTTTGTCAAAAAAACAGGGCAAAGGCCCACCTTTTAAAAAGATCTGCGCCCAACCCAAAAAGCGCCCCTAAGAAAACTGATGGCAGCTTTCTTAGGGGCGTTTCTAACAAAGGACAAACCCTTTGCTTTTTCAATGAAACATTTATTTCACTCGTAGAGCGAAGCTAGCAGTCGAAAAGCCTGATTGTGCTTCGGTGACTGTATAACCCGTGCTTGGCGCATGGATATAGCTTGTATTACTGGTAGCGATCGCTACGTGGTAGGTATTCCCTTTTTGACCCCAGAACAGCAAGTCGCCAGCTTGTGCTTGCGAGACAGGAATGATTGTCCCTGCGCTTTCTTGTGGGACTGTCCAATCACCGATGTTTTTGCCCGTCACTTTTAAGAAGACGTAGCGTGTAAACCCGGAACAGTCGAAGACATCTGGTCCTTTGCCTCCCCATTGATAAGGAGTGCCGATATGTTTTCTAGCTTCTGCAACGATCGCTGCTCCGTTCACGCTCATCGGAACATTGGTATTGCCTGCGTTGTTATTGTTGCCAGGAGTCGTTGCACTGACTTCCTTCACATACGCTGCAGATACCCAGCCACCCGTTGATAACTTATACCAAGTGGCATTGCCATTGACTGACGTTCCTTGTTTTTGAGCGACTGCTTTGAAGGTCGCATTGCTGCCCAAACTGCTGACTACACTTGCAGAAGTCGATGCATTTGAGCGGACATTCATACCAGTGGTTGTTTGGAACGTTTTATTGATGGCTTGCTCACTCGCATTGCTTGAGCCGTTTGATGAACCAGTGTTGCTTGAACCTGTGTTTGAATTATTGTTATTACTTGTATTTCCAGAACTAGACGTGACGTCACGTACATATGCCGCTGTGATCCAGCCACCAGTCGATACTTTGTACCAAACATTGGTGCCGCCAACGGATGTGCCATTTTTCTGGGCAACGACCTTCAGCGTCGTGCTGTTGCTTAGGCTGCCAACGACACTACCACTTGTTGAGGCACTCGAACGGACATTCAATGCAGCTGTTGTTTTCACGTTCTTGTTGATAGCCGTTTCTGCAGAAACACTTGTATTGCCGCCAGAAGAACTATTTCCTGTCGAACTGCTGGAAACATCTTTGACATAGGCCGCCGTGATCCAACCGCCTGTGGACAATTTGTACCAAGTGGTCGTGCCATTCACCGACGTTCCACTCTTTTGTGCAACGACTTTCACCGTCGCATTGCTGCTTAGTCCACGTACGACACTAGAACTAGTCGTTGCATTTGAACGGACGTTCAATGCAGTGGTCGTTTTCACTGATTTCGAAATTGCTTTTTCCGATGAAGACGACGAATTGGACGAGCCTGTATTGGCAGAAGAAGAGCCTGAAGTGCTTTTCACATAAGCCCCTGAGATCCAGCCGCCTGTTGATAGCTTATACCATGTTGTATTGCCATTCACTGAGGTACCGTTCTTTTGAGCCACCGCAGTGATTGTTGTATTTGCTCCTACACCACTTACGATAGAGGCACTTGTTGAAGCATTTGAACGAACATTCAGTGAAGCTGTTGTTTTAAATTGTCGATTGATCGCCGTTTCAGCTGACGATCTGGCAAGAGTAGCAGTTGTGTTGGTTGATGACGAAGCGTTTGTCGTTTCGGTCGCATGAGCAAGAGACGTAAAGACACCTGAAGTCGATGCTAACGCTGCTGTGATACCCAATCCTTTTTGTACGAAAAGGGACCGTTTTTGTTTCACTAAACGCTTACGTTTGATTTTCCGAGATTCCAATAAAACACCCCCTGTACCCCATTTTAACAAAAATTAATATTTTTTGATATTGTTTTCGTTTTGTATTTTTTTACTTTACGTTTAATAAAACGTGTCATTTATTTTCCTGCGTTATTCTTTTTGATCACTTTCTCTTTGGTGTTGCTCAATGGCACTCTATTTACAAAGATTTCTATAAACTACAGAAAAACGCTATTTCATTCAACGTTATTTTAATTCGCGAATAAAAACAGGATTTTTTTTTGCAAACAAACCCACTTTTTGAAAAACAAGACTGTTATTTGAATAACATTTCTTTCCTGATTCCCTTTTTCAAAAATCGATACTAAAACCACCCATTTATCATTCCTTTTTTACACGAGGGATTCTGTGAAAAAATTGTTTCAAAAAGAACGCTGCTTTCACCTGTGTGATCGACGCTTAGATGAAATCCTGTTACATCGCTTCCAACCGGATGCGAATTTCTTAATAGAGAAGTCCCTCATCTCTGCCAAAAGAAATATTTTCACAATGTATTTTACAAGAAAGATTATAACACCAAGGAGAAAACCAAGGATTTGCATAAGTTTGTGAAATCATGCTATACTTAAAAAAAGGAAGAGGTGACCGAGTATGAAAACAAAGACGAAAGAAAAAGTGTATGCTGAACGACAACATAACTATAAAACGAAAAAAGAAGAGATTTTCAAAAAAGCCCTAGATTCCGTACCGACCACAGACAAGAAAAAAGAAGAACAGAAAAAGAAAGCGTAGACTCCTGCGTTTTCTTTTTCTGTTGATTTATAAAAAAGACGAGACTTCACCGATTTTGGCGAATCTCGTCTTTTTTGACAATTACTATTTTTGTCTAAAAAATACTTAGTCCGATCACTTTTTTTGAACTTTGTTGGGTTCGATATAGATTGTAGGATTACCCAATGCAGAGTGGGAATCCATGAAAGCTAAGATTATTATAGCGATAAAATTTTCATGCCAGCTCTTCACCATTGGTCGCTATCACTTTTTGATACCAATAAAAAGAGTCTTTACGAATTCTTTCCAAGGTTCCTTTTCCATCATCATCAAGATCCACGTATATAAACCCATAACGCTTCGACATTTCACTTGTACTAGCACTGACTAAGTCGATGCATCCCCAAGGAGTATAGCCCATCACCTCAACTCCTTCTTGAATCGCTATACCGATTTGCTCGATATGGTCACGTAAATAATCAATTCGATACGCATCATGAATCCGTTTATCCTCTGTCACCACATCCTCAGCACCTAAACCATTCTCAACGATAAAGAGAGGGACTTGATAACGCTGATACATTTTTTTCATGGTGATTCGTAAACCTACTGGATCGATCTGCCAGCCCCAATCACTTGCTTTTAAGTAAGGATTCTTGATGGATCCAAAAAGATTCCCGCCAGTTTCTTCTTTTGATTCTCCTACAACCATTGACATATAATAACTAAAGGAAAGAAAATCCACTGTTCCTTCTCTCAAAATATCACGATCGCCTTCCTGAACGTCGATCACAATTCCATTCTCTTCAAAAAATGAATCCATATATGCTGGATATTCTCCACGTATTTGAACGTCAGTATAAAAGAAATTCATTTCATCTGCTTTTACAGAAGCCAAAACATCTTGCGGATTACATGTTTCAGGATATGCCTCCATTCGAGCCAACATACAACCGATTTTGGCATCTGGGATAATTTCATGGCATTTCTTTACAGCCAAAGCACTTGCAAGGAACTGATGATGTCCTGCTTGATATTGTGCTGCTAACATATTGTCAATTCCGTCTGCCAAAATCCCTCCACTCAGATAACCAATCATCCCAATTATATTGATTTCATTAAACGTCAACCAATATTTGACTTTATCCTTGTAACGGTTAAACAGCGTTTCTGCATAGCGAACAAAATGATCAATAGTATCCCGTGAGAGCCAGCCATTTTGAGTCAGCGCTAAGTGCAATGGGAACTCGTAATGTGAGATCGTCACCAACGGTTCGATTCCATGCTTTAGACACTCATCAAAGACTGCATCGTAAAAGGCTAAACCAGCTTCATTGGGTTCTTGGTCATTGCCATTTGGAAAGATCCTTGGCCAAGAGATTGATAAACGAAATGTTTTAAACCCCATCTCTGCCATAAGCGCGATGTCTTCTTTGTATCGATGATAAAAATCGATACCATGCCTTTTTGGATAATGTCCCTTTTTATCCTTCATAGCAAATTCGACTTGGTCTCTAGTCATAGGTTCCCCTAACAGCATTTTTGTCCGTGCCTCTTTTCCAATGTAAAGGGCAGTATCCGCAGTTGACCATCCTTTTCCATCCTCAAGAAATGCTCCTTCTAATTGATTCGCAGCAGTTGCGCCACCCCATAAAAAATTATCTGGAAATCGTTTATTCATTCTGTTCGCTCCTTTATTCTTGTTCTGCTACTACACCAAATTGTTCCTCTTGTTCCGCTAACGCTTCTTTGGCGATCAATTGTTTTTCATATGCTTTGAAAAATGGATAATAAATTAAGCCTGCAGGAATCAACATTAGATAATCCCAGATAGCATTTTGCCATTTGAGCGTACTGAGATAACTTGCCATCCCCATTGGCAGCAAAGCAGAAATGGAAATCCAACCAGGTGTTAGAAAACCGATTCGATAGCCAATTAATGTCAGTAACATCACCACAGGAATATTTAGCACATATGGAATACAAATGATTGGATTGTACATAATCGGCATACCAAAAGTCAGCGGTTCATTGATGTTAAACCATCCTGGCACAGCTGCGATTTTTGATATCGCGCTGATTTGTTTCGATTTTGATTTTAAACCCATTAAAGCTAGTGGTAACGTGTTCCCTGTTCCTCCGGCAATTGCCATCCCACCAAACAAAGCCACGGGATAAAAAACGAGTGGCTCGCCTGCAGCAGCAGCAGCGCCATTTGCGGTTGCGGCTTGGATTCCAAGAGGCATAATAATCGGCACTAAGATCATCGTGCCATGAATCCCAAAACACCATAATAACGCTGCAAATACACACATGATAAACATCCCAACGGTGGAAGACAATGCAGACAATGGAATGCCTAAAAGCGCCATAAAACCAGAGGCAATCGTGTAATTGCCGTTGGTAAAGATATCTACCGCAGCACTGCACGCTAAGAAAAAGCAGGCGCTAATTGCTAACGGTACGATCGAGGCAAAGCCATCTTGTAAAAATGGCGGTACTACGTCTGGCATTTTGATGCGAATATTATGATCCGCACAATATTTTTCAATTTGAACAGAAAGGAAGACAACAACAAATCCGATAAACATACCAGTCGATCCTAAGTAAGTCATATCGATACTAGTAACTCCTGCTTCACTGATCATTGACGTGCCAGCAACCAAGAAAAAACAAATCAATGCATCAACTGCATTCATGATGGGCGACTTCATTTTTAAGTTTTTGGCATAATTAAAAGAAAATAGAATGACGACCCATACAGATAAAAGGTCCATTGTGAACTTATAAGGCAGATAAATAATTTCGTAGAGCTGACTTTCCGCAGCGATCACATGAAACATCGTAGGACCTAAAACCGAAACAGTGATTTGAGAGATTGCCCCAACCATAATGATGCCCATCAAAGACATCATACATGCTTGCAAAGCTGCTAGAAACTTATTACTCCCGAGTTTCTGTCCAAAATCTTGTAATTTTATCATCACTGGACTATCAAAAAGTTTTTCCATATTATGATCCACACTCCTTTTATTATTGTGTCTTACTTTTGACCATACAATTTCGTTGCGAGCTTCATAATATTCGAGCAATTTGCCATTGCATAATCAAAAGATGGAATGGCTTCAGTTGGCAAACCAGTATTTTCCACGATTTCTTTCAAACGATAAGAGACCTGTGGTCCCACCATCACTACATCATACTCTTGATAAACATCCTGATATTCCGATAGTCCGACGGCCTTAATGTCTAACTCCATATCATTTTCTTTCCAGTACTTACTCATTTTTTGCATCAAAATACTGGTAGACATACCTCCAGCACAAACCAATAAAATTTTCATCTTCTTCATGAATTCCCCTTCTTTCCATTTTATTTTTGATAGAATCGAATGATTTCTTTGATCAATTCATTGGCTAACATACTTGTCATAAAATGATCCTGTGAGTGTATCAATAGGACATTGATTTCTTGCTTTTCCCCCCTTGCTTCTGAAAATAATAGCTCTGTTTGTGCCTGATGGGCTTTTTTGATCGCATCATCCGATTTTCTCAATAAAAGATTACATTCTTCCAAATTGCCGTTACGCGCTTCCTCTAATGCTTGGAATGCATAGGAACGCCCATCTCCTGAGTTAGCAATCAAGTTCATGGCTGCCGACTCTGTATTGTTTATTTTTTCCATAGCGACTCTTCCTTCCCAATTTTTTTCTCACTTACAAAATCAAAACTATCATAAACACCTTTTTAATCAAGCGCTTACATTTTGCGCAAAAAATTTTTTTATACACTAAGTTTCACAAAAACAACCTTTAAAATCTGAAAAAATCAAAATAATACCTTCATTCATCCATTTCTATAACTAGTGTATAAAGAAGTAAATCAATTTCTTCCTACTGTATAATCCTATAAAATAGTTGTATAAAATTTGTAAATTTCTAGAAAATACCGTCGGTTGCACCCTCAATTAATTCCCCCTATAATACACTCATGAAAATCAAACGAACGTTACAAATAAGCGAAAACGAATTCTATGACTATCTTGAAAGTGAACTCATTCGCGAATGTCAGCTCACGAAAACAAAGATTGAGAAAGGACTGAATTACAAAAAAACTGATTCCAAAACCCAAATGGAAATTTCAGTTTTCGTGATCAACTATATTCGTGGCACACTTTATGAAGTCAAAATCTCCTCTTCCTATGAGACATATTTTCTTAAGTACACAACACAAGAAAATGAAAACGGTTTAGAGATTCAATTCGAACAGCACATCGAAAGTTTTGAAATGAAAAAACAAAACCGACTGATGCGGCTCTTTAGCGAAGGTGTCTATTTAGGAAGAATGTCTGATACTCTATTCGATATCCAAAAAAAAATCCATGAGAAGAGGAGGACTAATTTGTCCTGATGAATTGACATAGAATGGGGATAGGCGATTTCTAAGCCAATACATTGAGAATGTTTCAAAGGAGTAAAACTATGAGTAGAATGAAAGCTATCGTATTTGACTTTATCCAAAATCAAATCTACACCAATCAAGAACAAGTGAATGGTCTGACTACAAAGCAGGTTGCTGAGGCATTGAATCTACAAAGATCGAATGCCAGCACCCTTCTTAATCAACTTGTTCAAGAAAAGAAGTTAGTGAAATCCACATCGAGACCTGTTCTCTATTCTTTAGCAGAACCAATCGCTGAAAAGGATGCATTTGACGTCATCATTGGTGCCAATCAAAGTCTTAAAAATGCGATTCAATTGGCAAAAGCCGCCGTCTTATATCCAAAAAATCCATTAAATGTGCTGATTCAAGCCAAGCCAGGCTGTGGTACTAGTTACTTTGTTGATACACTAGTAGATTTTGCCAAACAGCGACAGGTGCTGACTAAAGAAGCTCCTTATATAAAAATTAATTGTCGAAATTATTCCAAAGATCCTCATTTGCTTGATGAGGATCTTTTCGGAACCAACGAGGATTATGCCAATAGCGTATTTGAGAAAGCTTGGTCTGGTATTCTTTTTCTAGAGGCATACGATTCATTAAACACGAAGCAGCAAAACAAAATTTTAGATTTTTTAAACAACAAAATCCCCCTATTTCAAGAAAAAAAGCAATCTCAGCCGAATAATGTGATGGTGATCTTATCAATCATGCCTTCAAAGGAACTTTTAATTAATCAAGCGATTCCACTGACGATCGAATTGCCTGAAATAGAGAAGCGCTCCTATAAAGAACGTTTTGACTTGATCAATCATTTCTTTTCCAGAGAAGCCGTTCATTCTAGACGTACAATCGTTGTTCCCTCAGAAGTGATCCGAGGTCTATTGTTAGCAAATTTTTCTTATCAAGTAAAAGAGCTGAAAATGGATATTACAGCTGCTTGTGCCAAAGGGTATGTTCGCGTAATCAATGAGGGTGACCAAGATATTGCTCTTTCCCTCGCTGATTTCAAACCAGAAATCAAACAGAGCTTGTTACGGGTGAAAGAAAATGCGATGGTTTTCGACGAGCTATTCGGAAATGTTGAGCATATTATTTATGATAAGAATGAGGGTTACTTAAAAGAATTTGGAAAAAATGAACGCTTATACCTTTATGAGGAGATTCGCAATCAATATCAATCACTTTCGGAGAGCGGCATCAATGAATTAACGATCACTCCCCTAATGAACAAGTATGTGCAAAATCTTTTTAATAAGTACAACTATTACAATGTCTTTGATGATCAATATAACATTACTCAATTAGCAAAAATCGTCGATGCTAAAGTCATTCAAATTGTTGATTTCTGGCTAAAAACCTGTAAAAAGGAACTCAACAGAGAATTTAAATCAAGCGTATTTTATGGGCTTTGTCTTCATATCAACTCCTTATTGACACTGGCTTCCAATCGACAAACCCTCTCGCAAGAGGAAGTCACTCAATTTATTCAACAATACCCTGAGGAATATGCGCTAAGTGTTCAGCTTTCGATTGAATTAAAAAAGCAGCTTAACTTGAATTTACCAAAAGATGAGATCATTCTGATTTTACTTTTTCTGATTAACCAAGAGCAGACTCAATTAATCGGTCATCCAGTATTGTTATATATCATGCATGGAAATCGAACAGCTTCTTCATTAGCTGAAACAACAAACATGCTGACTCAGACAAATAACATTTATAGCTACGACATGAAACTTGATAGCACACCTCGCCAGTCGATGATCGAAATTAAACAAGTCATCAAACGAATTGATCAAGGACAGGGTGTGATCGTTCTTTATGATATGGGTTCAATAAAAACGATTGTTGAAACGATCGCTGAGGAATTAAATTGTAAGCTTCGACTGATTTACTTACCTATAACTCTTATCGGCATCGAAGCAGCTCGAAAAAGTGCAATGGAAACCGATATTGATTATGTCTATCACACGGTCAGTATGAGTATGAACGACTTGTTACAAAAAGCGGAAAAAGGATATGAATTGATCATTACTTTATGCCATACCGGAGAAGGAGGCGCAGAACAACTAAAACGGTACATCGAAAGTTACTCGAAACTTGGTATGAAAGTTAAAGCACTGGCTATCTCTTCGAGAAATGAACTAATCAAAGAAGTGAGTAACTTAAAGAAAGTCTATAAAGTACATGCTTTTGTCGGGACTTATGATCCTAACATTTTCGGTATTCCCTTTATCTCAATTGGGAAAGTATTTGAGACACCAAAGGAAACACTCGATCGCTTACTTTTATTTGAGCCCGTAAAGACGCAATTCTTTGATTACACAGAAGTCTATAATTACTTAGCTGATTCGTTCAAGTATACCGACATTGGCAAATTAAAAATGGTCTTGCCAGAAGTCATTGATGAGATTTGCACCCTTTATCCTCTTTCCCTTGATCAATCCATTGGCTTATTCATGCACTTAGCTTGTCTGATCGAACGGTTATTAGAAAATCGTTCACCCAACATTGCCAAAGCAAATCTCGCTGTAATGAAAACATTTAAGCAAGATGCTTTGATTATTGCAAAGATCTTAAGAAAATTAGAAAAAAGCTTCGATGTTTTGATCAACGATTTGGAACTTTCCACTATCCTTCTCATCATCAAAAAACTTTAAACATACAATATTTAGTAGGCGAAAATAAGTTCTCCTAATATTTGGTGGGTAACCCTTTTGATATGGGTATAACAAAAAAAAACTCTCTATGATCCTTCATTGATAAAGGATCATAGAGAGATTTCATTATTCTATTACTTCATTACTTAACTCACTCCATATTTTTTTGTAAACACATGATGCTCCCTATAACTGCCATAAATCCTACTAGCTCCACCACTGTGAAGTGATCATGAAAAACAATGATCGATAAGAAAGTAGCCAGCAGTGGCTCAACTGCTGTTAAAACTGTTGCAAGTGTTGAGGATAAATAGCGTAAACTTGTTAAAAAAATCAAGTACGCTAGTGCTGTTCCAAATAAAATGACCACCAGCAAATAAAGAATTACTTGAACGTTCAGTTGACTATCGATCTGCCACATTGGATGAACCACATTCCCCAAGCCTCCACCAATCAACATCCCCCAGCCGACAATTGGTAAACTCCCATATTTTTGCAAGAGTTTACGCGGCTGTATAGAATAAAAAGCTAGTGATATCGCTGATACTAACCCCCAGCCTAGTGCAGATTGGGAAGTCGCTAATTGCTCAATCTGTCCTTTTGATGCCACAGTCGTCACACCAAGTAAGGTTACCAATAACCAGAAACATGTCTTTAAAGAGGGGAGCTGCCTTTTGGCTATCGCGGCATAGAGTAAAACAAAGAAAGGTCCTGTATATTGAATAATCGTTGCAAACGAAGCATTGCTTTGCTCAATCGTTTTAAAGTAGGTAAATTGAACGAGAAACATGCCTAAGAAAGAAAACAAGAGCAGCTGAATGAAGTCCTTTTTCTCCCGAAATGGGGAAATCAATCGGGCGCGATCCTTTAACCCAATACTTAGCAACAAACACCCTGAAAGAACCAATCGTGTTGAAACGAGCCAATTTGCTGAAATACCATATTTTGTAAATAAAATTTGTCCAGCGATGCCAGAAACTGCCCACAAAGCTGCTGCTGAACAAGCATAAACAATCCCAACTGTTTTTTTCATAAAAACACCTTTTGTCTTTCACTTTACTTTGTTAGTATTATACCGAATCAGATAGTGAACTTTTGTCAATATCCTGATTGTTTTTAACACTATTCTGTAAAAAGGTGGTGCGGTATGTACTTTGAACGCACAGAAGAAAACGAAGAAACGACCAAACATACAACTACAAATCGCTCCTTCGCAATTTATCAACGTTGCTTGCAACAAAAGCGTGGCGACCAATTGCCTCTGCATTGGCACGACGAGCTGCAAATTGTATGGGTCGAAGAAGGTAGCTTCGTGTATACGATAGACGACGAACAAATTTTGCTAAGCAAGAATGAGGCGATCATTATTAATAGCCGTGTACTCCATGGTGCTGTTTTAGCTTCAGAAAACCTCCGATATTGCTGCTTTGATTTTTCTTCAGGCTTTATTGCTGACCCTGTTTTTAAAGAAGTGATCGAACAATTAGTCCACGATCGCACCCGCAGCTATCGGCGCTTAACCTTAACCGCCCAACATCAAGCATTTGTTCAAACCGTGCGTCTGCCTCTGCTTATTGAACAACGATTTACTCTCTATGAATTGTTTTTAGCTGCCCTTTCACAGCTAATGGCTGCAAGACCTGCTTCACCAAAGAAAGAAACTATCTACTTAATGCTGGCATTTGTCCATGAGCATTATCAAGAACCATTAACGGTTCCTGCGATCGCTAAAGCTGCTGCCATCAATACACGTACTTGTACCGCCCTTTTTCGGCAATACACGACATTGACCCCAATCAACTATCTGATTGATTATCGATTGTCTCAAGCCAAAAACCTATTGATCGAAACGGATGAGCCGATCTCAACCATCTGCTACCACGTTGGCTTCAATCACTTGAGCTACTTTAGCAAAAGATTTCAGCGTAAATTTGGTTTAACGCCGCTACAGTATCGCAAAACCTATCGCGAAGATGATAGAAATTAGCTGATCGGTACCAACAGAGCCTCTCATCTAGATAAATTTTGCTATATTCTATAAGCGTTTCAGTACTTTTTTCACTTTTACGCTCATTGGTCCATAAGAATCTCTTTGAAATCCTTTTCTAAAAACCACACACCCAATATTTAGTAGGCGAAAACATGTTCCTACAACATATTGTGGATAAACCTGTTGAAACTGTGCATAACTAAAAAGCCTGCGATTTTTTCGCAGACTTTTTTATTTATTGACAAGCTTGGATTAATCTAGAGATAAATAATAGCTCACATTATCTGGTAGCGGTTTAAAGCCATTCTTTTTGTAAAAATCCGCTGCTGGCATACTTTCTTCGGTATCTAACAGGATCGTTGGAATCTCTTTCTTGAGCAGATCCTCTTTGATCCTTTCTAAAAAAGTGGAACCCAAGCCTTTTCCTTGGTGCGTGCCAGTAATTAAAAAAGTATCGATCACATACTCTTTTCCTTGATACCAGGGCTTGATAAAGCCTAATGAAAGACCAATCAATTCATTCGATGCTCGGTCTGTTAGTCGATAACCAATAAAAGTATTCATTGCCATCATTGATGATACATAGTCGGTGATTTGCGGCACTGTCAATTGGTCATTCCATGGTTCTGCTGAAAATACAGCAATATAGTGGTCCACGACTTCTGCTAAATCCGCCGTGGTTAATTCACGCATGCTTACATTCTTTTCCATCCTATCTCCTGCTTCCATTTCTATTTCGGTAAGGGCCTATACTCGAGGAATCTACTAGTTTTTGTGCGTGTATCAATTATCGATTCGTTTGGCATAGCCATTGCCATAACTCGTATAACGACGCTTTTGGTTGACGGCCATTTTTTTATGAATCTCTGCTTCAAGATCGATGGAAAGGATTTCCGCTAACCCAAGAAGATAAATCGCCACATCCGCCAATTCTTCTCCTACCTCTTGTTGCTTCCGATACGCGTCAAAGGCTTCCCCTACTTCACCATATAAAGCCAAAAACTCTTTTTCAATATTTGTGACATTGAATTGGTGATCGATTTTGTTTTGATAAATCGCTTTTTGCATTTCTGAAAGTTTCATAGTCGCTCCTTTTGGGATAGTATACCATTTAATTAAAATTCAAAATAGAAACTTAGTAAAAAAATCACCTCAAAAAATAGTGACCCCCAAAACGTTAGAATGTTGTTCTAACTTTTGTAGGTCACTCTAGTATAGGATTCATCCTGTTTTGTTTATTCTGCCCGCTCCAATTCAGCAGATTTGATTGCAACCCGTTGAGCGATTTTTAAAAATGGAAAATAGATTGCTACACAAACGACGATGATGATCACTTGAACCAAAACAACTTTAAAATCCCCTTTTGATGCCAACAATGCACTAAGAATTGGTGGTGTCGTCCAAGGAACCATCACAGAAAGCGGCTCAATGAATCCTACTGCGGTAGCAAAGTAGCCAATCAACGTCGCAACAATTGGACTTGCAACGAAGGGAATGATCATGGGTAAATTGAAGACGATCGGTAAACCAAAGATGATTGGCTCGTTGATATTAAAAATACCCGGAGCTAGGGATAGATTGACGACATCCCGAAAAGGTTGGTAATTGCGGACGAATAAGAGTACTGCAATGATCAAGCTGATCGTAAATCCAGTCCCGCCTAGTTGAGCAAAAACCGTCACGAATGCTGAATTTAAGATATTGGGTGGCGTAGCGCCTTCTTGCACGGCTTGCATGTTTTCATTCATATTGACTAACAGCAATGGATCTAACAAGGTGCCATTGATGACGGTTTGGTGAATGCCTAAAGTAAACAGAAAATTGCCCGTTGAATAGATGATCAAGAACCCAAAAATCGATGTGTTCAACAAACGCAGTGGTTCTTGGATCACTGTTGAAATGATTTGAATCAGGTCGGTATCAAAGGCTGCTAGCACGGTCGCAACTACGGCAAAGAAGGAAATCACCAAAATAGCAGGGATCAACGTGCTGAAGGATTTGCTGACGGCAGGAGGAACTTGATCCCCTAAATTGATTTTTAGGTGCTTGTTTTCTGACAGTCGAATAAATAATTCCGTGGCAACTAACCCACAAATGATTCCAGAAAACATCCCCTTGGTCCCGACATCGTCAAATAGCATCACACCACTGATGGTCACTTCTGCTTGAGCGCCTTCTGGCATCACGGCATGAGCCATCGCCAACATGACCACTAAGCAAGTCGTTGCCACAAAGGTTGCATTGATGGCGCTCGGATTGTTTTTGTTGCGGCAAAGAAAATAAGCGATCATCGGGGCGATCAGCAGACCGGCGATATTCAATGTTCCATTGGTGATGGAATTGCCAAACACTTGCATTCGCGCCAAGGCAGCCCCTTCTAAAAACCATGGAAAGAAGACATTATTAAACAACACAGCGATCCCTGCGATAATAAAGGCAGGCATTAAGGTCGCAAACGCATCACGAAGACTTTTGAGATGAACCTGATTGCCGAGACGGACCGAAAACTCTGTAAATTTATCTAAAAACGTGCGCTTTTCTGCTGCCATTTTTGTTCCTCCTATTCTGTATATGGGTTTGTATAGATCGTACCACCATTCGTTTTGATCACTTCTTTGAACCATTCATACGATTTTTTCGGTACACGTTTCATATCTCGCAACTCATGGTTGCCGCGATTGACATACACGAGTCCGTATCGTTTCTCCATATCACCTTGCGAGCTCAAAATGTCGATCAGCCCCCAACCAAGATAACCAAGACAGACCACTCCATCTTCCACCATCGCTTCAAACATCGCTCGAATATGCTCTTGATGATAGGCAATACGGTAATCATCTTGAATCGGTTCTTTGCCATTCCAATGCTCTCTGACACCAATCCCGTTTTCAATCGGAAACACTGGCAACCGGTACCGCTGATAGACTTTATTTAAGACATCACGGAAGCCGAGCGGATCAATTTGCCAATTCCATTCCGTCGTTTCAATATAAGGATTGTCTTGTTTTCCAAAAGTCATGTACCGATTCGGCGGCGTTCCTTCAGGAATTTTTTCAGCATTCAAGGTAGAAGAAGCATAATAGCTAAAGGCAATGTAATCATTTTTCTGCGCTGCGATCGCTTCTAATTCCCCAGGTAAAATATTCATATTGAGTTGATGATTTTTCACGTATCGGTCTTGTGCTGTCGAATACTTGCCGTGCACATAGCAATCTAATAAAGTAAAATTCGCAAATTCATCAAACTCTCTTGCTGCTTTGATGTCTTGTGGACGACAAGTCGCTGGATACGCCTCAGAATACGCCAGCATGCCGCCGATCTTCGCATTTGTTGTTTCATGAAGATAATTACAGAGTTCTGCATGGCAAACCATGACATTGTGGAAAATCTGATACAATTCTTCTGTTGTTTCTTCCCCTTCTAAATAACCGCTGATCTTAAAACCATGGTCTTGGTGGAAAAGATTTTGTTCGTTAAAGGTTAACCAATAATGGACTTTATCCGCAAAACGATCCACCATTTCTTTTCCAAAACGAATGAATGCGTCCTTCACTTCTTTGCTGATGAACCCGTTATAGGTTTTCGCCAGATGCAGAGGCATATCAAAATGGTACAAACAAATCATAGGCTCGATCCCTCGAGCTAACAGATCATCAATAAAACGATCGTAATAGGCGATCCCTTCTTCATTAAAGGCACCATCTCCATCGTGAACGACCCTTGACCAAGAAATTTGGAAACGATACATGTTCATCCCCAAATCTTGCATATAATCAAAATCTTCTGTATACGTATGATAGTTATCATTTGCTACATGCCAATCGCTAGCCTGTTCCGAAGCTTCCCGTATATCATAAACAGATAAGCTTTTACCGCCTTCATTCCAACCGCCTTCTGTCTGCATACTGCTGACACTGTTCCCCCAATAAAATTTTGTCATATTGATTCCTCCATCGTTTGTATTCGCTTACAAAACCTATTATAATTAGGTGAAATAGGCATGTAAATTTTTCAAAAACACATGTAAAGCTTTTTCTATACATGTGAATTTCAGCTGATTCTTTAGTGATAGACCTTGTTTTTATCCCCTTCAAACAAAACTCAAGTCCATTAATTTCTTTACATAAGGAGTGATGACTATGACAAAATACAAAGAGATCGTTGATCAGTTGCGGACGAATATTTATGAAGGTGTTTTTCCAGCTTTATCAAAACTACCGGAACAAACGGCGTTAGCCAAACGATTTCAAACCTCACGAATGACGATCCAAAAAGCGCTAAATCAATTGAAGCAAGAAGGCCTGATTTCTACCAAAAGAGGTCATGGCACCTATGTCAATTCAGCGACCTACCAAGGACAGATCAATGAGTATATCGGTCTAGTCAACCGATATGGCGGGCGGCATAAAGTGCAAAGTAAAATCATTAGTTTCAATGTTCGTTTTCCAGAAGCCAACGAAATGGATTACTTGTCCTTGCGAGAAAACGAACCTGTTTATGATATCGTACGACTGCGCTATGTTGATAACGAACCCTTTGAATTGGAGTACACGATCATGCCCATCAAAACCATTCCCGATATTGATATGGCGATCCTTGAACACTCGATCTATCGATATATCACTGATTCCTTACATCTCAAAATAGGTCCCGCCATACGTAAAATCCGTGCCGACAAAGCAGATTCCTATGATATCAAATATTTAGAAGTCGATCCCAATGATCCGATCTTAGAATTAGAACAAGTTGCTCGTCTCTCCGACGGACGACCTTTCGAATTTTCGCAAACTCGTTATCCATACCAAAATCGTGAGATTTACTATCTTTCTGAACCTTAATGGCAAAAAAACAAGTCTGAAGAAAACTCAGACTTGTTTTTTTATTATCCAGGGAAGGTGAATTCATTAAGATTCTTCGGTTTTTTTCGCCGTTCGCTCAGGGCTGACCCAAACGCCGCTGCCGTAGCCAAGGATGGTCTTGACGGCTGGAATAAAGGTAGTGACGATCGTTATGGCATTGATCATCCAGTAAAACAGCATGTAAAAAGGGGCAAAACGGAAATACTTCAGCTTGCTGCGGTTATCATCCGCCAAGAGGCTGGTAAATAGCTGCATGACCCCCGCAATCATCTCGAAACAAACGAAGAGAAAGGCCATCGTAAACATATGATAGATCCGTTCGTAATTCCCAGTTGCACCATAATAGATCAGATAGAAGACAAACAAGGCAGATGAAAGCCAGAAAAAGAATGACCAGATGATACTTAATGTTTGATCGACAAACATAGCGGTTCGACCAATGTTTTCAAAAGGATACAAAAAGACCTTTTTGAAAATACGCATCGGTGACCAACCGTTCTTTGACTTCTTCCCGTGTCACTCGTTGTTTCATTTTACTCACTCCTTAAAAAATATTTTTTATTTGCTGTGAAGAAAAAGAAGCAACAAAAGCAAGTCGTCTGGACCTGCTTCGTTCTTCTTCTGTTTGTCTCACTTAGATTTCTTGCCAACTTTCAACGCATTGAACAGCGTGTGAAATTGGCCTTTAAAGGACATCACTTGCTCAAACACATCTTCCCCATCATTCAGCATCTTGACCGTCACCCAGCCTAATGCTTCGGTGATACCACTAGCCACACTGGCATTGATTGCAGCTCCAGCAACGGTGCCAACTGCTGGAACAAATTTCAAGATATTGCCAACGGCACTGCGACCAAAACTCACAACGACTAGCTCTTTCGAAATACTTTTCGCTAACCCTTCACGCCATGTTCGCCCAAAAATACGATACAAACGGGCCATCATCGTCATTTGAACTGGCACAAGTAACACTGCATCTGAAAAGGGAATCGGTGAACAGCCGATGATCGCCGCCGTCAAAGAAGCCGCATGGATCGTACGGTGGGCTTTTTTCCGCGTTTCATCATCTACGCCAACCAAAAACTCCTCAAACACCTGATCAAATTGATCCTTGCTTTTCGCTAACACTTTTTCCGCCTGGGCTTTTGATCCGTCATAGCCTTTCATCACCAGGGCAGCCGATTTTTTCGGCATTCGCTTCATGACATCCGCAAAAAAAGAAGTAAACTCCGCTTCTTCTTGCAACTCTTCTCCCATTTGACTTTGCTCGACTTGAACGGACTGTTCCGTTAATAATTCATTTTCGTTTTGCTTCTTTTTGCGTTTTATCCATGGTTTTTTCAAAGAAATGTCTCCTTCTTTCGACTCGTTGTTCATTTAATAATCAAAGTGAGCCATGATTTTGTTCCTCTTTCTATTTTAGCTCAGGTTTTTCAAGATAGCGAAAATGTAGCTTGAGAGAGCTTACACTTGCTGAAAAATGCAAATTTGCATCTTTAGATTATTTATTTATATTATCGTTTTTTTATGCTATGATACACAAAAGGAGTGGATCGAATGAAAAAGAAATTGAATTGGAAAGTCCTTTTTTATCTAGGCTTATTGACTTACTTTCTTTTAAGCGGGATCTTCGCATTCTTTGGCGTCGAAATACCGTTTCTTTATAAACGTTGATCTTCACGTTTTCTCAGAACCATTTCATTCAACTCTTTGTTCTATGTTGAGAGAATCCATCATTCTATCGTCCATTCAATCTAATCAGAAAAGGTGATTGTCTTGTCCATTTTATTTGATCTATTGCAGCTGCTTGCCGTTATCTGTATCGCGTATTTATTGTTCACAAAAAACCATTTCCTCAAACAATTAACTGCTGTTCAGAAAATGGTCTTTGTCGTTTTATGTATTTCGGTGATACTGCCGGCTCTCTACGAATTTATTACTGGTTTTGCGCAGGGATTTTGGGAACGGTTGTAACAAATCCTTCATTAACTAAAAATTATATAGAGCGCTAGCAAGTCTCTAGCCTATGAAAAATAGCCAACTAACAGGAACAATCATTTGAAAGGAATATCCTGTTCGCACACCTGCTGCTTTTTCATTGCTGTTGCGAAGAAAGAGTAGAAAAAGAGATAGCAGAACCAGTTGGTTCTGTTATCTCTTTTTGCTTAAACAACTACTTCTCTCTTACAGATCCCTTCAATCGGAATCGGGATGTAAGCTGTACGAGTCACCACAGCTAATTCTACTTCATGAGTACCTGCGGGTAAACCGCCTGCTTGCTGAACATAAATGTATAAAGGCTCGCCATACTCCCACTTATAGGTGGTAACCGTCGTCATCTCATCTAGTGTGAACCAATCTTTTTGGTCAACACTGCAACGAATAGCTTCTCTTGCTACTTCTTCACCGTCTACAGTAACGCGAATATCATTGACCATTGATAAAGGAACACCACGATAATACGTGATGTGCGTCTGTAATTCAAACCCAGCCGTCTCTCCTTCAACGACTTTATTTTTGCAAGATCCTTTAATAAACACATTGTTATCAAACATTGCTCGTCGCCCCTTCCAATTCAGTGATTATCGACTTAATCAATTTCTGATGGGCAATCACTTGTTCTTTTTCGACCATTGGGTGCCCTGGCAAAATCCAACGGTTGCCTTCATATTCTGTCGCCACATAACCATCGTAGCCATGTTCATGCAAGTAAGTCAAAATCTTACGATAATCGATGGAATACTCTTCTCCTTCGTCTGTCATTTCCCACAGTTTAAAATGGAAATGTTTGATATACGGAAAAACGTCCTCTAAAACTGAGAGAGGTGTATTCTCATAACCGTCAGCCAACATAATGTAAGGCATGTCTTTTGGTTCAGCCATCGCAGCCAATTCTGGTTTTAATTGGTGAGCTTCATCAAAGGCTTGCGAGCCATCCAATCCTTGATCAAAAAAGGCATTGAAATAGTCGATAATAGCTGGATTGACTCCCAAAACTTGCTTATTGAATTCATTAAAGACACGGGGAATTCGATCACAGAAAATACCGGTATCAATCACCAAACCGCAATAGGGTGAATTGACTCGTTTCATTTCATCGATAAATGCTTTTGTTTCGGGAATATCAAAGCTCATCCCCGCGTGGATCTCCAGCGCGAAAGCCACATCATACTTTTTTGCATACGGTAGCAACGGTTCAATCACAAAACTTGGAACCATCGAGACCAGTCGAATGAGTTTGAAGCCTAAGCGAGAGGCAAGCTTGATTTCTTCGATTAAAAGGTCCAGGCATTCTTTTTGCGTCAACTCACGATTGTTATACAAATTTGTATTAAGAAAGACATCTGCGCAAACCGGCTTGACCTGTGCTTTACTCATGATGCGATCCCAATCAGCCAGCGTTTCTTTACTTGGATGAGGTGTGTTATGGAGCATTTGATCCGGTAAGATTTCAAACCCCTCAACGTCATGTTCATCTAAAAATGCGATGATTTCTGCAAGGGTCATTCGTTTGTTCATATATTCGTCTTGCAAGCTGTATAAGCTTACACCTGATTTTATTCCCATACTAACTTCTCCTTTACTATTTTTATTATTGTCTTATTCTTTCAGCCAGCAGTGTTTCTAATTTTGACTAAATAAGCTGCACCGAAGATACCAGCATCTTTACCTAATGATGCCCTTTTGAGTTTCGTTGTCTTGCGAACTGCTGGGAAATTCCCTTGTTCGAATCGTGCACGAACACGGTCCATTAAAAAGTCCTTAGCTTCTGCTACTCCGCCGCCAATGATGATCGAATGGGGATTTAGCAGATTGGCAATCATACTACAGGCTTGTCCCAAATAGTTGGCAGCTTCATTCACCACTTTTAATGCAAGCAAATCCCCTTTCTCGGCTTCAGCAAAGATGATTGCACTGGTCAATTTAGGGCAATCATTCAACGTAGTCGCAGTGGTAAGCCGATAACTTTCTGCTAACTTGACGATACCGGTAGCACTGACTAACGTCTCTAAACAACTGCTGTTACCGCACGAACAATCAAACGAATGAGGATTTGTCACAGGAAAATGTCCGATCTCACCACCGGCACCGCCGACTCCAGTAACTAGTTGATCGTTCAAAATGACACCTCCACCGACTCCAGTTCCTAGTGTCAAAAAAACTACATCCTTTTCGCCATCCCCAGACCCCTGCCATTTCTCTCCTAAAGCCGCCGCGTTGGCATCATTTTCAAGAAAGAAAGGCAGACACAAACTTTGTTCAAAGGCCGCACGAATCGGTTGCGCATGCGTCCATCCTAGGTTAAAGGCATTACTGACCGTTCCATGGACCCGGTCAACGGCGCCAGGGCAGCCCATCCCGATACCTAAAATCCTTTTTTGCTTCAGTTCTGATGCCAGCTCTTTTTGAATACTTGCCAGACAGTCAGGAATGATCCGTGTTCCGTTCTGACGACAGTCTGTCGGAATCCACCATTCTTTTTTCAATCTGCCTTCGGTGGTGACCAACCCGAATTTAGTCGTAGTACCGCCTAAATCAATGCCAAGATAATAGTTTTCCATAGCAGCTTCTCCTAAACAAAATTTCGCAAGTAATGGGTACTTAGGGCAACTGATTTCTTGACGGCCTCATAACTATTCTCAAAGGCTTTGTCCTCGATCTCAATACAGCTGTATCCGTCAAAGCCGATATCTGTTAATGCCGAGACGTACTTGCCCCAATCCACATCGCCGAGACCAGGTAATTTAGGACTCATATAACTCAGAGGCACAGCCATCGTACCAACATCGTTTAGCTTTTCCTGATACACCTTGATGTCCTTATAATGAACATGAAAAATCTTTTCCTTAAATTCATATAAAGGTTGAATATAATCGATCTGCTGCCAAACAAAATGGGATGGATCATAGTTTAGACCAAGGTATTCGCTGTCGAGCAGCTGAAAAACCTGACGCCAAATCGTTGGTGTGGTCATCAGATTTTGTCCTCCCGGCCATTCATCTTCTGTAAAAAGCATCGGACAATTTTCGATGGCGATTCTCACTTTCTGCTTTTCGGCATAAGCAAGAATCGGTTGCCAGACGTTGACCGCTTCCTCAAGGTTCTCTCGGATATTTTTCGTTGGCATTCTTCCTAAAAACGTTGTGACAAGATTGATTCCCATGCGTTTGGAAGCATCAATCAGCGTATACAAATGGTCAATCGCTTCTTGCCTTTTATTCAGGTTTTCGTCTAAAGGATTGGGATAATACGCCAATGCAGAAATTTCCACTCCCTTTATTTGGCAATAGTGTTGGATTTCTCGAATGCGTTCATCCGTCAACTGTTTCGTATCGATATGCGATACCCCTGCATAACGCCTTTGGGCTTTTCCTTGCGGCCAGCAAGCGACTTCCACGCACTCCAAGCCGTTAGCAGCAACGATATCGATCATTTCTTCAAAATTGCTTTGATCAAATATGGCACTTACAACACCAAGTTTCATCCTTATCTGCTCCTTCTTTTTTCCACCTGTTCAAGTGGGTTTTTCTCGTTTCAATTATTTTCCTTCTGTAGCTACTGTCTGAAATTTGTCTGATAAAACGACCAAGCGACTAGGCCAGCGCAACTGCCTGCTTCGCTTCGGCAGATACGCGAATAGCATCCAGTACTTTCATCAAGAAAAAGATTTGATTTGGTTTAACAGCCAACTCTTCTTCTCCTTGGACAAAGCGATAATAATTATCAAAAAACATTTCATGATTCACATGAACCTTTGGCAGCGGTTCGCTGATGATTCGGCCTTCCGGCGGTGGGCCAAATGAACGGGTCGGACCTGCTGGGGTCATGGTTACTTTGCCACTAACACTTTGCAGCAGCTCAGAAGTACGAGTGATCGTACCTTGTGGATCAAACCCATCGATAACCGCACTTCCTTTGTTCCCGCCGATAAACCAGTGGCGCTCAAACCAATGCTCTTTCTCACTCAGCATATAGGTGCCTAGCTCGACTTGCCCGGTCACTCCATTGTCAAAGCGAAGCATAATCGAAAAATAATCATCAACATTCTTATTAATGACGTTTTGCACATCGGCGTAAACAGATGTTAACCGACTCGGTGAGAGCATCGTCAACATTTGATCGATCAAATGAACGCCCCAATCATAAAGCATGCCACCACCAAATTCTGGATAAATATGCCAATCATGCATGTTGCCATTAAACCCATAGAGACTGTTTTTGACCGTAAAGATTCTTCCTAACGTCTGGCTTTGGTAAATTTCCTTGGCAATACAGAAATCTTTGTCCCAGCGACGTTGATGATGAATCGTAAAGCGGACATTGGCAGCTTGAGTGATCTGCATCATCTCGGAAAATTCTGCGGCATTCATAGCAGCTGGTTTTTCGCAAATAATGTCTTTACCGGCTTCGGCTGCTTTTTTGACCATTTCTAAATGCAGGTGATTCGGAACTGCGATAATGACTGTGTTGATTTCAGGGACAGCCAACAACTCATCTGCTTTTAAAAAGGTTAAAATAGGATCGCTTGCTTCTTTAAACTGCAGTGCATTGGTATCACATACTGCAAGCAGTTCTGCATAGTCCAATGTCTCGATCGTCTTTGCGTGGGTCTGGCCCATAAAACCAAAACCGATGATTCCAAATTTTAGCATCGTCTATTCCCCTCTTCTATAATTCCACGACTTGCCCGGTTTCTGCTGATTGATAAATTGCTTCTAAAATCTGTGTCACAACGATTGCCTGCTCCGGTTTTACCAACGGCTCAGTGTCATTTAAGATTGCTTCGACCCATTGTTTCGCTTCCGCATCTCTTTGTTCCAACGAAGCCCCTTCAAAACCGAAGACACCGCCAGCATCAGAAGGTTGTGTTTGCTCTAATTGATTATGATCGGCTTTATTGAAAACGACGTAGCCCTGATCAAGAAAGGCTTTGCCAAACATTTCCGCACCTGCCTTATCTCCGCATAAGGTAACTTGTGCTTCTTTCGGATTCACCATATTTAAGGCCCAAGCAGCTTCTAAAAAGATCGTGGCACCATTTTCCATTTTGATTAAACCGAACGCTGAATCTTCGGTTTCAAATGTTTCAGGATCCCAAGGACCAAACATATTCGCCATTGGATTATCCTTTAGTTTTTGATAGGTTGACCCTAAGACCATTTTTGGTTTGTAATTATCCATGCACCATAAAGTAAGGTCTAATGCGTGTGTCCCGATATCAATCAGCGGTCCGCCGCCTTGTTTTTCTTTGTCCGGAAACACGCCCCAGGTTGGTACTCCTTTGCGTCTTACCGCGTGAGCTTTAGCAAAATAAATGTCTCCCAATTCCCCTTTGGCGCAGGCATCATGGGTAGCTAATGAATCCGAACGGAAGCGATTTTGATAGCCGATCGTTAATTTTTTACCTGTTCTTTTGGCTGCTTCCAACATTTTTTTTGCCTCTTCATAATTGATAGCCATTGGCTTTTCACACATCACGTGTTTGCCAGCCTCCAGCGCTGCCACTGTGATTTCCGCATGAGAAACATTCGGTGTCAAGACGTGAATCACATCAATGTCTGGGCGTTGGGTCAATTCCTGATAGTCTGTCGTAACGAAAGCACCACCGATTCCATAGGTTTCCGCCGCTTGAACAGCTCGTTCTTCGATAATGTCACAAAAGGCGACTAGCTCTACTTGGTCAGCTAACTTAGCTAGTGCTGGAAAATGTTTTGTATTCGCAATTCCTCCGCATCCGATAAATCCAAAGCGTAATTTTGTCATGTTGGTTCCTCCTTGTTTTGTTTTACATTTATAGATTAACCGTTTTCAAAAAAATCCACTTCCTTATTTCAATAAATTTGCACACACAAATTTAACTAAAAAAAACTTCATCTCGATCCGAAGCAAAAAAACACCATACTTTTCATACTGCATTACCGCTGTTGGCCTATCAATAAAAAAAACCGGACATATCCTTCATTTGAAGAACGTCCGGTACGTTAGGAAACACAGATTAAGTTGATTTTGCACAAAATACCTTAGAACACGCAAAGAGCAATGATTAAGCATCTATGCTTCGTCTTGCTCGATCCGTTGGTGGATCGCAATGATTTCTTTCGCTAAATCACAAAACGCAATCGCTGTCATCAGATGATCCTGACTATGGATGGTCAGCAGCGTAATCTCTGCTGCGATTCCTTGGGCTTCATTTGTCAGCATAGTGGTTTGGGCATGATGCGCTTCTACAATCGCAGCTTCTGCGCTTTTCATCCGTTCTTTCGCCTGCTTAAAGTCGCTGTTTTTTGCCGCACTGATAGCTTCCATCGCGTCACTTTTTGCGTTACCGCTATGGATGATCAATCCCATCACTGCTTCTAACTGTTCTTGATTCATCGGTTGATTCTCCTTTGCATAGAAGGAATAAATCCCTTCTATGTGCTGTTTTTTAAGGTTTCCTGCTGTCTATCGCAAATTTTCGCATTGCTTGATTGGCAACAACGTGACTGACGAGTCTTCGAAAATTGGGGTAGCCTCCAGCTGATACATTGTTGATTTTACTAATCCTGTATTCGCAACTCGCTTTTTCTTTTCTTAACACTCGGTTACTGTGCTTGCGATACCAATCCTAATGCTTGTTGTAGTACTTTTTCTCCGTTCATCGTTCCGTATGCAGACATATCGATCACCGAAACCGGAATCTGATCTTCTACCATTGCGCGAATCTGTTTTTCCTTAAATCGAACTTGTGGACCTAACAGAATCACCTCTTTGCCGGTAAGATAACTTTTGATGTCTTCGATTGGTCGCGCATCAACACTAGCGTCAATTCCCTTGGCCACCCCGGCTTTCTCCATTTTTTCAATTAGAAGGCTAGTACTCATTCCCGCATTACAGACTAATAAAATGTTGATTTTTTTCATTTTCATTCGCTCCTTTATGTTTATTCCGTTACGACAGCACCTAAATTGACTGCTTTTTCTGCCGCTTGTTCTTTTTCTTCTGCTTGCTCCCGCTTGTATTCAAGATTGTCGGCTGCTTTGAAAAACGGGAAATAAATTGCAGTGGCAACAATGACACAAATGACTTGTGCTAGCATCATTTTCCAGCCACCGACCACTATTGCATTAAAGAAAGTTGGAAACCCTGTTGGAAGATGGACCCCTTGCGGTCTAGGTACCAATCCGCTGACAATCGAGAAGTAGCCAATTAAACCAGTCACTAACGGCGTTACTAGGGTCGGTACAAGAAATATCGGATTCAAGCAAACCGGTGTTCCAAAAGTAATGGGTTCATTGATGCTAAAGAAGGTTGGAATACTGGTGATCCGACCGATGTTTTTGTACTGACTGCTTTTAGCAAAAAGAATAAAACAAACCGCAAGTCCTAAAACACAGGCTCCCCCGCCAATTTCCAAAAAGACATAAGTAAAACCAAGATCAATCACATTAGGCGGTACCTCACCAGCTGCTGCTGCAATCATGTTCTCGGTCGTCATCGCTTGTAAGATCGGCGCATATACTCCGAAAATAATCGCTTTGCCGTGCAGACCAAACCACCAGAACAAGCCAATCAATGAATAGGCGACTAAGACACCGGCAACCGACCCGCCAATCGATTGAATCGGCGCTTGAACCACTGTATAAATCATATTGTGAACGCTACCATAACTTGTGAAAGCAAACCCCCAAGAAATAACCGCCATCAATAAAGCGATCGAAAAACACGGGATGATGGAACTAAACGATTTTTCTACAAAACTCGGCACACTTTCTGGCATTCGGATGGTAATATTATTTTCAATAAACCAACTGTATAACTTTGCTACGACTAAGCCGACAATGATTCCTACAAACATCCCTCTGGAACCGATAAAATCAAAGCTAATAAAATCGACTGGTTGCATGGCTCCGCGTACTTCTTGATCAATCGTTGCTAAAGGGGTCAGTAACAAGAAGGAAACGATTGCTAAGAAACCGGGAACCATTCCGTCAAGTTTAAACGATTTTGCCAAATTGAAGGCAATAAAGTACACCACAATGACCCCCATGATATTGCTAGTAAACATTCCTGGAAGCAGCAACAATGTTCTTAACCCATTCGCATCAATAAAATTTTGGTAACCATCAAAAGGTATATTTGCCAACAAAGTCAGCATCGATCCTGTGATACTGAAAGGAATTGTCATGACCATCCCTTTACTGACTGCCTTGAAATAACGATTATTCGACATTCCTTCTGCCGCTATTTGCAGCTTTTCAAGCTTATTTATAAAATTCATTTTTGAAACCTCCCCATTCGTTTCTCTAATTTAACCCACTCTTCGATGACTTACTTTAAATTTATGAGTCACTCATCGCTTTAGTGTCTGCATAATACGTACTACAAATTCCTTCCCATTGTGATCGTCTTTTCTCGTTCTCGATAAAACTATACTTATAAATTCACGCTCTGGTTATAAAAGAGCAGTTTTTTTTCATGCTTTGTCAGTGCTATCTTTGTGATTGCTGCATTCAAGACAACTTCCGCACAATCTATCTGCGGATCAATTAAATAGGCGAGATTTCGAATCGTATTGCCGTGAGTCACGACTAAAATCTTGCTGTCAGAAGAAAACGTATTTTCGAGTTTTTCCAACCCAACTTTGATTCGAGTGATAAAAGTTTCGTAACCCTCTGCGTCTTTTTGCGGATCAGCTTCATGAAAAGCATTCATCACCTCGTTGATTTTTAAATTTGCATAAAACTCGTTGACGGTCTCAAAGCCTTTTGACTTTGCAACTTTGGGCCAAACGTTTTGGTTCAATTCACCTTCAAAATAACCGAAAAATGTTTCGCGGAACTCTGGCATGAGATAGAGCTCCTTTGTTATGTTTAACTGAGTTCTAATGATTTTGCTGGTTTCAATCGTTCTGCCTAAATCACTTGAAACAATCTGGCTGATTCCTTTAGAAGCCAAATAAGCTCCGCATTTTTCAGCACTTATTCTCCCCTGATGTGTCAGCGGGGTATCCGCCCATCCTTGCATACGATCGTATTTATTCAAATACGTTTCACCATGTCGAACAAAATAAATTTCCATCTTCACTCGCCTCGTTTTCTGTCATCACATCTGCTTACTTCTATAATCTAAAAATCTTGTAATCGATTACAATTGAATCATATCAAGTTCTCCTTGTGGTTACTTCGCAGGTTTCTCCTTATCTCTTGTATGTGTATGACACTACTATGTTTCGAAAATAAAACAAACAGGAAAGTGTGATACTTTCCTGTTTGTTTTACTTATTATTCTTCGATTACAATACGTTTAAAAAGCAAATCATGGGTTTCCATCGCAAATTCGATCGTCAGCTGTTCCCCTAGCGGCAAATGTTCGATCCACATTTTTGGCAGACTTTGCGCTTGTAAATACGCCTCTTCTTCTCTTGTACTAAGAGTCTCAATCGCAATTTTTGCCATTTCTTCTAAGTGAGTCCCGTTTTTTAAGCCAATCTGCTGCGTAGTGATTTTGGCTTGTTGCCTTTTGTTAATCTCCGGCAAATCAATCGTCACGCGAAATTTTTTATCTGGCATATTATTGAAAACTGCATAGACATTTTCTTTGCGGAAGGTTCCTTGAGAATTGTAATAGTATGCTGAATTTAAATGGGCATAACTGATCGCCAGAATATTGATCGTATACGGATCAGGCATTGTAACTAACAGCTCTTCATTATAGTAGAGGGTTCGCCCTGTCATTTTCGCTAAAAATAAGAACGCATAGTAACCGATTTTCGGAATCGCATGACGGGTTAGGAGACCTGCCCCGCCAAATACTTCCTTCTCCTGGCAATCAACAGCAACAGCTGAGGTATCTGAAAGCAGCCAATAGCCGATCACTTTACAGTACGGACTGACTTCTACCGCATTTTTAATGATATAACTGCCTTTATAAGCTGTATCATTGATCAGATCTCGATTTGCGATCGTGACATTAAACTCAGTGATATAAATTGGGATATCAGCTTGAAGGCGATTAAATATCTTTTTGACGGCTTTTACGTGGCGCGACATAAAGTACATATCCGGTGATATTGGATTACTTCTTCTTTGTTCAGTAAAATCACTTTTGATCTCATCCATCGGATAAACCGCTAGACTAAAGAAGTCCGGTTGCTGTTTTTGTTCTAGCCATAACTCGATAAATGTAGGGAAATTTTCGTCACTATTTTTGATATCGACACTAATGCCGCAACCACCCACCTTCATGTTCGGAAGGATTTTCTTGATTTGCTCACTTATCTTGGTAAAAAAGCAATAGAAGTCCTTGGCTCGCGTAATTTTTAACCGCGTATCATCATAAAAGACTTCACCAAGAAATGGAGCTTGGATTGCTTGTAGGACGATGGGATGCGGTTTCCATACCTCGACCTGCCATTTTTCAACTGCGATCCGACCATAGCGGCTGATGCAGTGCTTCAAAAACAGAGCAATGGTTTTTAGGTACGCTTCTAAGTGAAGGCTGTTTTTACTGAAAACTTGATTCGCCAAAATCGAAGTGTAATCTTTGTAGATTGTTTTCCCTTTAAAGCCAAGTTCCAGAAATGGAATTAAATCAGCATCAAGGATCGCATCAAGGATTTGGTCTGTCTGTGAAAAGTCCAGCTGATCTGGGTCACAACCGATAATTTCCGGCGACAATAGACCCCAAATCCGTCCGTAAGTAAATGGTCCATCCTTCTTTACACGTGCTAGCGCTACATGAAAATCCTTTCTTAACAAGTCCTGTGCAAACCCCAAATTTATCAAAAAAGTCGGTGCATAGCTTTCAAAACTTTTCTCATTGCTGATTTGGATGGCATAAGTGTCGGTTCCTTCATGGGAAGTTGTCGTATCGATCAGCTTCTTTAAATCCGCCAGATCTGTCTCCTCCTCTTCCACAGGATTCGATAAGACAACGATTGATTGCTTTACTTCTTTCCGATAATCAGTCGGCGTCAGGCCTTGATACTTTTTAAATATTCGATTGAAAGAATTGATATTGGAAAAACCGGCATCATAAGCAATTTCAATCACTGATTTTTCCGTATGAAGCAGTTCATTTCTGACTTTTTCCAGACGTTTCTGCACTAAATAATCACTGATCGAAAGCCAAACTTCTTTAGAAAAGACTCGAGAAATATATTGTTCAGACAAGTACAGATTATTGGCGATATCCGCTAATTTGATATCCTTTTGAAAATTATTGTCGATGTAAAACTTGATTTCTTCAATTTTTTTCGTTGTACTTTTTTTACGGTCCATGGTCTCTTTTTTTCGAAAATGCTTTTCCAGATTTCCGATCAGCGCAAAATAATTTTGAAAGGCAAACGCATTCTGGTTATATTCTTTATAAACAAATAATTGCAACAAGCGATGAATGTATTTACGAATCTCATTGTTAACAGTACTTTGCTTTTCAATAGAGTTGCCTTGGAAGATATACTCAATATCAGTATCCTTTGTGTTCATGGGAAAATCATAAGACAAAGTCAGTGTGAACACTTCCGCATTGTTGTTCTGGATCAAAATTTTTTCTCCTTTAGGAACAACTAAAAAATCGTCTTTTTGCAAAACAAATAGCTGATCACTGTCTTGAATCGAAACATCGCCGATCAGAACGAACAGCAGATGAATATCATTATCAAAATAATAGAGCTCTGAAGTATTTAGTTTTTCTATCTTTATATTTTCCCAAGGGTTTACCAGCTGCACAAAATCACCTTCTTCAAATTTTTTTTAGTATACCATGAAAAGAAATGATTATTGTTACCGCTTTCTAAAAAATCTTGGGATTTTCGAACCGAATCGATGCCTTAATCTGTTCAGCTATCAGAAATCAGAGCCCTCGCTGAGTAGGTATTTCTCGCTTTAAAAAACAATTTGCTTTTTCTTGCCCCTAGTCACTAAACTTTTTCCACAAATAAAAAAAGAACCCCTCAAAAGAGGAGTTCTCAAGGCTTGCTTACATCATGCCGCCCATCTAAGGTTGTCTGACACACTCATTTACACTAATATAAAAATGCCTATATAACAGCCTTTTTAACAATTTCAATTATAAAAATAAATCAACTAGTTCGAACTAATAAAGTTATTTTGCCCCTTTTTTGCCCCCTATTCTTTATTTAAGTCCTTTACAAAACGAACAAACGTTCGTATACTGAAGATGAAATAGACAAGAGGAGTGGTCAAAATGAAATATAATGATTTTAAAAACCTTTTGGAAAACCGTCTATCTGGTTACGAAGTATTTATGCAAAAAGCCGAGGACTTCCAAAGCGCCAAAAATAAATTACGGTCTGGAAAGGCTAAGTGGAACGATAAAAAATTAAACAGAGCAATCGAGGGTATGTGGGATCAAGCTGCAAAAAATATCTATCAGTCTGTTAAAAGGATGGACAAAGCTCCTAATAGCAGGGCCTTGGATCCATACAATGACTGGCTAAGGTTCATGGAAAAGGAAAATTTATTTGATACACTATCCGAATCCTTAGCAGAAGTTGAAATGGAATAGGAGTGATTGATATGCAAATACCACTTGCGCACCAACGGACCTATGCATTAGAAAGATATTACTACGAGTTTATAGAAAGAATGGGTCCAGCACACTTACTTTACGATCAGTTTGTTCGGACGATGGAGAACTTCGGGAAACCCTATTTTACTGTACCCATCAGCTATAGTCATTATTCTGAAGAGTTGGCTTTTGTATTTAAAATAGACGGTGAAAATTATCTGTTCGATCACGTCAGGACTCAAGACAAAATTCTCCGAAAATACGAACCGAATATAAAATATAAGCCCGGCGGTAACTGATATGAACATAATCAGTCAATATGAGCAGGATTACCTATCCTTCTCTAAGTTTATAAATGAATTTCCGAATTCGATTTCTGAATCTCAGGAAGCTTTATACGGATCAAAATGTATCGAGTTTTATGTTGCTGTCACTATAGGTAAAACGGATTGTCGCTATTATGTACAAGCTTACGGAGGCGATTGTTATGAAAACGATGAAAGGCAATGTATCGAAGATACGAGTGTTGAAGATGAGCAAGACCCCTTTGGTGCGATTCTCGCTTGATGGAGTGAACTGTTTGATTGCAGCGCATAGTTTGAACTTCTTGGCAGATGTTGATGAGAACATGCAGGTTGTAGTTGCTGGTGAGCTTAACGATCGGAAGCAGTTTGTCGTGAAGAAGTATTCAGTGATTGGCAAAACGAAGATTATGGTTGAATTCGAAGCATTAAAAAAGCGCCTTAGTAAAAGCTTAGGCGCTTAATTATCATAACATATCGTTAATTCTATATTGTAATAACATTAATTTTATACACGATCCCATTAACATTATTGATGAAATCAAAGAAAACAAGAAAGTATAACTGTTTATAAGAAGAAATATTAATGACAAAATAAAATTGAAATTTTCTGGCAACAATAAAATTATATAAGAAACAAGGTGAATAATAGTTGTGATTCCTAATACAGCTCCAATATAATAGAAACGAAATACAATACCTAATAGCTCTGAAAATTGTTCTTGACTACTAATAAAGTCTATCATTTTTTTACCTATTGACCCTACGATTAAAGCAAGACCACCAATAACAAAACCTAATAGTCCGACCAATGATCCAATTAAAATTCCTAATAAGTCGCGTAACTGTTCGCTAGTTTGCTCTGTTGGCGAGATACTGATAAGAGAATACAGCATATAAGTGACCAAGCAAGAAAGTATTAAGCAAAATAAAGCTTCTTTAGACCAATAAATATCTTTATATGTGTCAGTATTCTTCAAGAAATCAAAAAAACTATTTTTGGTGTAATAATAATCAATTTTACCTTTATTATTTTTGGGATTCTCCATTCTTATTTTTCTCCCTTAAATTAGCTTTATATGCTAACAAGTCTACTATTCCAGCTCTTCCTTTGTCAGCAATAATCAATTTATTTTTGTTTTGAGCGTTGTCAACATGTTTAGCATATGGAGTATTATCTTCTGTATGAATTTCTACTTTTTCACCTTGTTCATTTTTCCCATGAAATACTCCCTCAGCATACCCCAATGCAATACCTGTTGTAGCATCTTCAATTAAATTGCTGTCCTTTTTTAACCCTTCCTTACTTCTGTTACTATATTCTTGTTTAATTAATGTAGCCCCTGCTTCTCCTACTTTTTCTGCAGTTAAACTAAACAAGTTAGCAAACTGATTTTTGTCTCCGTTAGGAGGAACAAGGTTCAAAGTAACTTTGCTCAAAACCTTAACTTTCTTTAATTGTATTTTTAATTCAGTAATATCTGATTCTAACATAAAAATCACACCTATATCTGACTCTTTTTTTATAAGATCTTCAAAATATTTTAGAACTTTTTTCTTGGTCAGACTTGGAGTAACTGTAAAAGCTAACATTTCTTTATAGACATCAAAATAAAAAGTAATGTATTCGATTTTGTTTTCATCGGGAGTATCAATAGCAGTATCTTTTTCAGGATCATATGAAGAATGAACCCCCTTTTTAATATAGCCTAATCGGCCATGGATAATTGAATTATCCTCAAATTTATCTATGTCAAAAAATTTAAACCTACCACCTTGTTCATCATAAATAACAGTTTTAGTATTTACATTTAAATAAATACTTTGTAAAAGATTATTTAAACTTTTTTTATTATTATATACTTCGTAAATATCTTCATTTATATTCATTTTTGCAAAAAAAATTTTTGACATAATACCACTCCTCATAATAATAATATCTGCTTAATTAATTAAACCAAAAGGAAGCCCGAAAAACAAGCGTTTTCCTAGGCTTCCTATAGCAGATATAATCGTTTGAGGATTATAAAGAAATTATACCAAACATCAGTTCTTATTTCAACAACAAACAACCACTCCCGGGGAGGAGTGGCACAATTAGATGAAAAAGTTTTTATAAGGTAAATTAATTATATTAGCTATTTCCATATCGTTCAAACCATTTGCTCAAAAATAACCCACCCTCAAGGAGAGTGGGCCTGAAAAAAGATATAAAATGAAATAGCCCCGGTCAAGGCTATGATTCCATTCTACAAGAACATAGTTTTTATTTCAATAAAAAATCCACTCTATCCTGCGTAGAGTGGACTAAAAGAAAAGTAAACAAATGAAAAATTGGATTGGTTGGTATGAATCTATGATACATCTTTTATTAATTAAACTGAACCAATTTATGACGATTTTCTAATCAATAATATCTATTAAAATGAAATAATGATAAAATAAAAATCGAAGAGTATTAGGCACACTTCCCCAAGTTTCCACCGCCTAACTACTCTTCATAAAATATTGCACGCACCTACTAATTTATAGTATAAACTTATTTACTGCAAGTAAAATGAATATGATCTATGTACAAGCCCGCCGAAGCGGGCTATTTTTTATGCTTCTGTTGCTACTTTGCGGAGATACGCAACTTGAACTGGATCTGTGTGAATCCAAGTGTCGTAGCCTGCTTTTTCCATCATCGCTTGAATTTTCTTCAAGTCTCCTTCTGTTTTCACATGAGTAAATTTGTTTCCTGTCAAAAAGTAAACTTTCGGATCATTTTGATTTCTAAATAGTAACATGGTTTCTCCTACTTTCTTTGGTTGAATTTGTGGTGTGTTTTCTTGTGTGTTGTTGCTTGTATTGCTGAAAACTGCGTTCTTGAATCGTTCGAATTCGCTTGGTTTTGCCACCCAAGGAGCTGGACAGTTTTTGCCTGTTACGTCAAAGTGGCGCCAAATCTTCTCTCTCGTAATATGAGGATAAATGGCGATCAATTCTTTAACGACCTTCACAGCATTTTGGAATGTCTTTTCCGTAATGTTTCCATTCTTGTCTAGGCACATTTCAATACCGATCGTTGAATAGTTGGCGTTGCCTATCTTAGAATACAGCGGACGATAGCGTGAACCATCTGCATTGTATTTGCTGATTTCGTTAGCGTGATACGCAACTTCATTTAAGGGAATGATACAGAGTGCTTCAATATCATCTATAAACAGTTGAGCGGAAGCATAGTTTCCTTTTAGATTATTAAAATAGTTCTTGTGATTACGTGTGGTGCCACCGTTGTTGGCTGTGTAGTGCATAACGATACCATCAATACCGGTATTCCTGATACCTGGTCTTGAGTACTCATTAATATTGATATACTCGTATTTGATGAAACTCATATCAATCATCCTTTCTAAAAAAAGAAGCAGCCATCGGCTACTCCTTCTTTTCTGTAAATTCTTGGCCATCGCCATGGTCTGGAAAATTTTTACTATTCAGAGCTTGGGTTTCAGATTGACCATCACCATAATCGATTTTGATTTCTGTTACTTTAGGTTTTGGATTTTCAGTACTATCTTGTAATTTAGTTAGTCTTTCTTTTACCCAGTTTGGAATTGGAATCCCCAGTTGTCCAAGATTTTCAATAATTGAGATTCCATAAACTGCGATATAGAAAAAGACGAATGCGGTCGCAAACGTCTCGAGATTCATAATCTTTAGGTACGGATAAGCAATGATCACTAAGCACACAACTAGCATATGCTTAACAATGCCAAGTAATCCTTTTGTACTATTAGCGTCTTTGATAAATACCCCTTTGCAAAGTCCTGTCACGATATCTCCCACCACTACCCACAAGAACAGCTGCACATAACCATTTGTCAGCAACCCTCGAAATTCATTTAGTAACACTCCATTATCAATAATCACCATATTTACCACCTTTTCTATTATTTAAACAAAGTCCGCGTTCCAAAAACTCTTTCATTCTGTTTTCCCCAACTGAACATACGCCACCTACTTTCCTAAAATATAATCCACAACACGATTAGCCAAAAAAGCAGACAACCAAGAATGATTGTCTGCTTTTATTTAAAAATATGATTAAATCGCTAGTGTAGAGATCACTTGATTTGCAATATATACCATTCCGTTATCTCCCGGATGACTTGCTTCACCTGAAGATTCCACTGTCCAACTGACACCGTCTATCCCAGTACGTGTAGCACCAATATAGGACCGTTTGTCTCCAGTTGTATCCGTGATATCGACAAATTCTCCCCCACCTGCTATACAACCACGTTTAATCTTACCAACTTTTGTTTCATCTCCATACCAGCATGCCACAAATAGGACACGCGCTTTTGGTGCGTGATTTTTTATATTGAGAATCAAAGTAGCTACATCATCCTCTAATGTGGCTTCTCTTTCTTCAGTGTTGACGTTATCACCCAGCTGCAGAATCACTAAGTCAGCCTCATTAGGTACAAGTGTAGTTCCAATTCTATCCCACCAGAATTGTCTACGATCAGAGATAGTGTCTCCTGTACTAACAGCACCGCTTTCCCATACTGTAATGTTCTTACGATCAGTAAATACAGCTTGAGGATTCTTAGAAGTGATAAATTGTCTGGTTAAATAATACCAGTCATGATATTGATCACTGGCAGCCATTCCGATCCCGCCTTTTTCAGAAGTGATACTATTTCCCATCATGACCACATTTTGTGGAATCAAGCTGACAGCTGTCAACTGACCGTTGTCAGTCACTTGTAAGCGAAACTTTGATCCATCAGGAGAAGTAAGGATTGTTTGTTTCTCACCTGAAGAAATATCCTCTATTTTCTTTTCAAGAGCACTAATTGTGTCTTCTGCTTTTTGAATTCGGCTTTGCTCTTTTACTTCATAGAACAAAGGCGATTGCAACTGACTTTGGTAAAATGTATACCCTTCGTATCCAGATTCAGAGATTGAATGGTCTGTGTCTTGAATCAATGATGAGACGCGCAGCGAGGGATTTGTAAACAATTGTAAAACGGCGCTCTTTACGATTACGTATTGACCTTTATCAATTTTAAGATTATGCATAGAAACATCAAAAACATTTATCCCAACCTCAAGTGCTGGCAACAAAGAGGTAATATCTTGCTCATTGACAAGTAGATTTCTTTGATCAAGATTTGCAATGCTCACGCTATAATCGGCATTGCGAACAGAAGAATAAATCACAATTTTTGTTAAGACCATGCCATCATACTGAACTGGAGAATTATTTGTAAATGCCAAAATATTTTTAGGTACAGTTGGTGCGTATACGGTACTCATCTTTGGTACAGGATAATCTCCAATTAATTCACTTGTTGAATCTAAAAAGTCTATGTTTTCAATGGCTTCCGGTAAATCCTTCTCAAAAGGCACATCAGACACACGCATATTTCTGATTTCTCCTTTTTGACCAACTGATCCATGTGTCCAAAACGATAGCCAAAAACCACTATTTCCATCAAATTCTTCTCTTTTTACTGCCGGAACTTTAAATTTGTAACGTCTAAAGTTTACTTTATCTGGTCCAAAGCGAAATAATCTCGGTTGTCTTAATACACCACCGATTGATATATAATAAAATTCCCATTGCGATTGAGAAAGTCTATCACCAGAAACCTCAAAACTTACATATAGTTCTTTACCCATTTGTGATTCGCTTAATGTTACCGGAAAATAAAAATAATTATCTCCTGCACTAATCTTTTCAAATGATACTCCTTGATTTTTGCTTATTAAGGAATAAGCGTTTGTTGGTGCTGTAGCAGTTGTTGGATCAAGGAAATTTGGGCAAATAGATCTTGCAGGCATATTGGAATCAAGTTTTTCTTCGGTCACTACATCATCCCCTAACTGATATGTTTGTATATTATCAACTTTTTCTCTCACGTGGTTTAAGGATACTTTATATTCATTTTCGTTAGCATACCAGTATCGACCTTCAATTAATCCAGCACCCCCAGAAAAGAGTAATGTGATATAACAAAACTGATCCTCGCCTACTCCTTTGCTGACAAGCGTTTCTGAAGGGATTTCAAGTGTTCTTTCAATCCACTCACCTGTGTCAGCCATATTATTAACAGCTCCAATTGCCCCAGAAGTCAAAACTTTATCTTTGGTACTTATAAAAATGCGATCTAAAGTATCGATAGGGGTAGAAGGAATGCTTGAAATTTTCTTATATTGAAAATACAACTTAAGTGTAGATAAATTCTTCAAAGCTTTTCCATTCGGTGCTTGAAGTTTCACACGGAATCCAGCATCTCCCGCATTCTTTATAAATTTAAAGGTATCAGCAATACTGCTTATCGTCAACCCGTTATACAAAATAGAATTGGCATTTAACGATTGCAGATTAGTGTATCCATCCATGAATGCTTGTTCAGAAACAGATTCTACTTTTTCGCTAGTCACAGAACGATTTTTAAACATCTTTGTCTCGATACTATTTTCAGCAATGGCCGTCGCTTGATAAACACCTAAATCTTTCCAATTTTTATTAGCTGTATCCCACATATAAGAATGCGCACCGTTGGTTGTTGCACTGTCAAAAACTAAGTATGCTCCATCTGCTCCGCTAGGATACTTAGTTTTCAAAGCCGCAAGTGAATAAAATAATTCCCTTGGTCCGCCTTGAGCGATTGATGATAACATACTGTCAACATAGGTCTTATCGCTCTTTTTTATATCTAATTCGCTATAGTTAGCTGCTATACCGTTTTCTATTTCATTCAATTTTTCGGTAGTCACAACTGCCCCAGCTTCTATATTTTGCGTTTCTGTTTTTGTTTCATCATAGTCTTTCCAGTAATGTCTTTGATAAACCACTTATTCTTCACCTATCCCTTCTAATAATTCAATTCTACTTTCTAAATTTTTTATAGCTGAAAAAAGTAAGTAAATTAGTTTTGACTGTGATACATTCCCCTTTATATCTAAAATCGAACTATCTGCCATGAATCCCTCAGAGAGTAATATCCCCAATCCATTCTTTCCGTTTGCCAAATACTCAAACGAAACTATATCCGTATTTTTTATAGCCAGTATTGCTAAATTGCTTTCAAATATAACTGGATTACTTATTTGATCAGAAGATAAATTCGAGATAATTTCACCAGCGTTATGTAGAGAAACCATCCCATTCGAAAATTCAACTTTGTTTTCATCGTCTATTTTTGATTCAATGTATTGCTCATCAAAATTGATAGTTATTTGATCTCTGCTGAATTCTCCTTCAATCTTTTCTGCATTAACGCCAATTATTTTTTCTCCCGAAATAGAGTTGTCATCGATTTCAGTGTTTGCATTGATTCTTACTTTGCTAGGATTTATTCGTAAAGGACTGTTGTTGGGTTCTTTTTCTTCAGATAAATTAATCTGCTCAATGATTTTTTCTTTGTCGATCATTTCATTTTTAACACTTGCTACTTGTGCGGCTACAGCTTTGACTCCAGAATCAGCTTTACTCTTATACGCTGTTGTTGCGTTAGAAACTGCTTCTGCTTCTGCTGAACTAGTCGCACGTAACCCTCCGCTATAGGAAAGACTGTATTTCAAATTAGGTATCTTGTATTGATTGCCTTCGACGTCTTCGACAATCATCCAGTCTCCTGCTTCTATCGAAGGGATACCACGCCATTCAATATTGAACGGATAGTACTCGATCGATCTAAGCAGCGAAAATATGTCTTGCAAATCAGCTTTACTAACAAATGGATTATCGATTTCTAATTGATTACCTGTGGTAGATCCAACTGTTATACTAGCCGAATCGCCCGCTGGAGAATTTGTCAATCCACTGATTTTATATTTCAAATCATTTTTGCTTAGGCCTTTCGAATAGTACAAATCTGTATTGATAATCTTCACAGTATCGCTACCACTCTTTAGTTGAAGTACATCATATTTAGAAAACTTGAAGTATCCTGCTACGTACTGGGAAATATAACCCAACATTTGCCTAATGGTTAAGTCTGTTGGCTTAGTTGTGATTTTTTTTTCTGGCAGTTGTAAGAACGTTTCAACATCCATAGCAACACCTGCTTGATAACACGCATCCGCGGCTACATCAAATAGCTTGGCTGGGAAATTTACCGTTGGTTTGTATGTGCCTTCCAGAAACAAAACTGAGTCCATACAATTTATAGTTGTTGTTTTTTCGTTCTCGTCAACATCTACATGCTCACTAACAAAAAAAGTGCCTAACCGAACGTACTCGATTGGGTTCTCATAAAAAATCTTGTTCAGATAGCCGCCTATTCTCATTTTGTTAGTCTTATTCACATATTTTCTTGCTTCAGAACCTGATTTTTGTTCCCGTTCAATACCCAACTCTACGATCACTTGATCCAACTCGTTGATTCCACGGATAACCTTATCTAAAGTTATCGAGACATAATCAGAAAAAACAGACCCGATTTGATAACCAGGTCCGTTTATACTTCCAGATTCAAATTTTATATTGAAAATATCAGCTTCAGTAAATGACTGATCATTAATAGTGACCCGTGCATAAATTTTACGTTCGTTTTTCTCGAAAGCTTCATTGAATTTAATACTTGATTTCAACATATAATCACTCCTCAATAAAACTTAGGGTTAGACCTTCCCACTTCATAGCTTGAAACTTATCATTCCAAGAATATGAAGCGGCAGTCCTGTCCCCTACGTAAAATCTTTTAGTTGTATTTCCGCCAACTTGCGGATCAGGATATGAAACCGAAAAAAAAGCAGCAGATACTTTTGATAGTATTTGTGATATTTCACTGTCAGATAACGGCCCCCAAGCAATATCAAGTTTTACTTTCTCTGCGATTATATCTCTGATCATTTTCCCACTGGCGTTTCTTCCAGTAGAATCAGCATCAATTGTTTGGATACTTGCTGAAAAAGTCTTGGGTGGCTTGACCACGCTCCCATTGATACTTAAGTTTGCCATCTTACCACCCTCCTATTTTCCAATTACTGGATTAACGCCAGTTTGTTTCTCAATTTTTTTTATTTCTTCTAGTACAACTGTGGCTAAGGTAGCACGATCAACTTTAAGGTTAACCTCAGTCCTTGTAGGAGTTGGATTGTCGCCGCCTCCATTACCCGGACGATTCAACAACATCAATAGAATGCGATAAAGCTCATCTGTTCCCATCGATTGAGAAGGTGCGCTTTGGTTGTTGAAACTTGAAGACATGCTAGATACACTTGCCGGTTCTGTGAACATTTCTGGCAAAACAAGGCTTGAGTTGAACATATCAAGTCCAAGATACTCAACAGCTTGTTGGATTAATTCAGCAGCACGTTGCGGTTTCTCAAGCGGAATGACCATCTCTTTCTTATTACCTTCACCCATACGATATAGCCCATCTTGAGAAACTAAGCCGCCATTCTCATATCCAACACCTCGATAAGCTGCTGCCAGTGATCCGTACCGACTTAATGCATATCTCATAGAAGCCAAAATATTCGACATAGGATCCCAAATATTCTTGTTGTACGGGCTTCTTGCGTAGGCTCTAAATGTTGGATCAATTACCTGCATTAATCCTTTAGAAGGCGTGCCATTTTTGGCATTGATATCCCAATTGTTGATAGCGTTAGGGTTACCGTTTGATTCAGTCTTCATTTGGTAAAGCGTGCGATTTGCATTGGCTAGTGAGTAAATGCCTAGTTTGTTCAATGCGCTATTGACAGTCGATCGCCATTTTTCTACTGATGAACCATATTGACCAGCAACTACTGCACCTCCAGATGCACCAAACGAAGCATTCTTGTCTATATCGCTTGCTCCGAGTGAGCCGTTGATATGCAAATGATCGTAATGGTCATTCTGCGGCCATCTTACCCAACTTCCGCTCGATCCAGTACCGGACATTCCTTTTCGGTCTCGAACTTTACCTTGAGTGATTACATAAGCTACTTTTGAAGCAAAGTTATCAAACACCCAATTCGCTGGAGCAAAGTATTTCGAAGATCCGTTCATACTTGCTGGATACGCAACGTCAATTGCTTGATGCTTTCCGTGCGAATGTGGGTCACCTGGTCTAAACCCAGAAGTGATTCTCATGCCAGGATATCGATCAACGGTTTTTCTAGCGATATCATATAGGTATTTGTATACACCCCAATTTCCCATTGATCCATCAAACGAACTATTTTGTGCTTCATATCCTGCGTCGAACTTCGATTTAAACCATTCATAGGAGCCTTCTGCAATCGTACCAACGGAACCTTTCGCCATTGATAGAGCTGGTTCAACAGCACCTTTCAAGTTAACGAATTTGGAAATTGCTGCATTCAAAAGCTTCTTAGGATTTGATGCATAAGACCAAATATCCGATGCAATTTCTTTTGCGCCGTCCCATTTCTCTTTTAACCATTCACCTACGCCATTTGCATAGGCTGGTACACCATACATTGCGGCAGTCTTCGGACCACTCAAGACCGATGTTCCTTTTGGAAGGTTAACCATCAGATTTCTTTGCGCTGGAAAGATACCAGTACGTCCATCAGGTGTCCGATAAGCTTCTTGATAATTAGATCCTAATCCATCATTTACTAAAGCAGGTCCGCCCGGATGATAGCCGGTACCTTTAGCATAAGTAGGAATGGTCCATTTCTTCAGAGCACTATCTCCTGCCCCGACTTTGCTTAATACCCAGTTGATACCGCTGATAACACCATTGACACCTTTTCCGATAACGCCGACCATGCCATTGAAAATTTTTCCTGCGCCTTCTTTAACTTTCTTAGCACCATCTCCAAGACCTTTACCGATTTTTTCACCTAATCCCGTAGCCCAACCAGTTATTTTTTCAAAAGCTTCTGAGGCATTCGTTTTCATAGTATCAAATGATCCGCCCATGCTTGTTTTCAAGTTAGAGATTGCAGTGCTAGCTTTTTCTCTGGCAGATTCAGCCGATGTCGAAACTTTGTCTCGGATTTCATTCCATCTCTCTACAGTATTACTTTTAACATTATTCCATCGATCAGAAACATTATTCCTAAGTTCTTGCAGACGATTTGATGCATTATCCTTAGCAGTTCTTGCTTTGTTTGATACATCTGTAGTAAAAGTGTCCCAAGTTTCTTTGGTATTTTTTTTGATGTCACTCCATCTACTACTCACACTGTTCCAGATATCAGAAGCTTTTTCAGTAACAGTTTTCTTAGCATTGTTCCAAGTATCGCTTGTCCACTTTTGAACATTCCCCCATGTATCAGAAACGAAAGTCATAATACTACCGAACTTTTCATCTATGACATCTTTCAATTCACCAATTGCTTTTTTAGGATTCTTAACTGCATTTGCAACTTTTTCCAACACGCCGGCAAGGAATTCAAGTCCTTTAGTCAATGCATCTAATTGTGTAAGGATCAAAAATTTAGCTACCTGAGATAAGGGAACAATAACCACATCCCAGAACCATTTAAAAATTGGTTTAAACATCTCAATCACTTGATTTAAAACTTCCAATGCTGCTGAGAACATATCAAAGTATTTAGGCACATAATCTTCAATGAAAAAGCTTGCCAATGGTAACAAAACATTCTTGTATAACCACTCAAGCCCATCACCAACATTTTTCAAGATAGGACGAATTGATTTGAATAACCCATCTATAGCTTTGAGTAAAGGTGTAAAATCAAGATTCTTCGCCCATTCTTCAGTCGCTTTGGTCATGCCGTTGATATTACCTAACAAATCATCTACTGCATCGAGTATCGTTCCGAAGATTGATTCTCCAACTCTTCCTTCTTTCCACGCCTTTTTAAGCTGCTCAGCAATATTGCCGATTGTGTTGAAGATATTCGTATAGATTTCAAGAATATTGGCAGCTATACTTTCTCCACGACCATCGTTCCATGCATTACGAAAAGCAACAGCAACTTCATGAAGCAACTCAAGGATTCGGTTCCACATATCAAAAATGGATTGAATCAAGCGTGTTCCTCGTCCGTTGTCTTCCCAAGCTCGTCTGAAAGCACCAGCGATATCACCAATTATTCCGAGTACATCTGCAAGCAAGATCAATATATTTTCTATGAAAAGCTGTCCGGTACCATTGGTCCAAACTTCCATAAACGACTTGCCGATAGCAGAAGCCAAACCTATTACTTCACCTAATGCATACTTCCAAGCATCGATCACTCTTTGCCCTTGGTTTTTCCACGCATCCTGAAATGGTTTGAAGAAATCCTTCAACAAGTTTTGGATGTCTTTCATCCATTTAGGTGTTGAATAAGTGCCTGTCGCTGAACCAAAATCAGTGCCAGGAGTTTCGGAATCTTCTTTCTTTTCCTCATCTGTATCCATCGTTAGCTTGTTGATTTGGTCAAATCCCATGAGAGATTTTTGTAGTTTTTTCACTTTCTCATTGGCTTTATTTGCAGAAGACCCAGTATCGTTTAGCGCTTGGATATTGTCATACAATCCACTAGCGCCTTGTTTTGCCGCATCATATGTTGTCCCGAATAACATCGCAATAAATGAAGCAAGCTGCCCCGTGAGTTGGGCTACTGTGCTCATTAACGCATTCAACGCTGGTAAGATTGCCGTGTATATTGGATAGAATGCCGTCATAAGATTGACTTTAATCTGATTCAACGAGGCGCTGAATTGATCGTTCGTTTTCAACGCTGACATCATACCGCTAGCTAGTTTGGTAATTGCGCCACCTAACAGCTGATAAACGACTAATGAAGGTAACAGATATTTCATCGACTGGCCAAAAGCATTCGTGCTTCCTGTCATTCGATTTGTTCCAGCTGTAACTTTGTTGGAATTACTAGAAAATAGACTTCCGAACTTTCCAATAAATCCAATAGAGTTCCTTAAGCCATTTCCGACACTCCCAAACCCGTGTGAAACTGCATTGGACATACGGTTGAATACACCGCCATATTTAGAAACAGCCCGCTCAGATTGCTTCAGTCCTGTGCCTGTCATACTAGCGCCGCTAGAAGCGTTGCCCGTTTGAATGGATGATTGTCCCAAAGCAGAGTTAACTCGTTGCAGAGCCTTTCTCAACGCATCTGCTCTGTCTTCTGTTTGTGCGTATTCCTTTTGCAAACGATCATTATCACTTATAAGTTTATTCATCTTGATAGATTGTTTTTGAATCTCACCAGACGTTTTCAGTGATTGAGGAGTATCTTCATAATTCTTGAATCCAGATGTAAAGCTGCCAGTTGGCACACGTTGGTCGTTGTACTCCGCCTTCAACGTCCGAATTCGTTTTCGCATCGCTTCAATTTGGGCTTCGTTTTGGCTCATGCCTTTTGTTATAGTTTCCAAGGAAGAAGGCACAGCGTCTAATTCACGCTTAATTGTATTGCCCATTCCTTTTGCCTGATCTTGGAATTTTGTCATCTGAGCTTGCGCTCGAGCGATTTGTTCATCGTATTTAACGACTTTCCCTGTATCCCCTTGGCTAGATGCCGTTTGTCTTTGCGATTTTAGATAAGCAACCTTTTCTTGCGCTGCTTTCGCTTGGCCCATTTTAGCGTTGATCTCATTGACCATCGCATCAATTTCTTTTGTTACTTTCGGACGAGCTTTGCGAATACCAGAAGAAAAATTGTCACCAGCAGCTTCAGATGATTGCTTTGTTGATCGTTCAAAGTTTGATAACGTCTTTTCGAGTGCTTGATTCATTTTTTCTAGTTGTTTTGTGAAATTGCTAGCACCTTTTTCAATGGCCATATTTTTCTCAGTACGATCCATAGAGTTACCGGACATTTGTTGGATTCGACTCATAGCACTTTCGATTTGTGGCAGTACTCGTTCCAAAGACTGCTCAACTCTGGCGGTATTAATATCGAGGAGTACCTCAAGCGTTTCTAATTCCATGCTTTTTCACCTACCTTTCTTCTATAAGTTTTCTTCTCTCTCGTGTTGCATTAATTGCTTGTGCTTGGGCTAGGAAAATTTCTTGATCCCGCTTCATCGCGTCTTGCTTTGATTCCTCTTCTGTTTTGGCTTCCTCAACTGCTTGCTCAATCTGTTTAAGAAATGGATATGCGTCTTCAAATTTTGGAAACTTCTTCGGATCATTAAAAGCAAAAACAGCTAATCGTTGCTGAGAATAGTCGAACATTGCTTTTTCTTTCAACTCATTCTCTTTAACTTTCTTATTTGCTTGCACTTGTATCATAATTTCTTCAAGTGTCATTCCCCAGTACTCAGTAGCAGGGATTCCTGCTTCAACCGCTTGAGGATACATGTGCTCAAGCATTTCAGATAAATTAGAGAAGTTTTTTACAGAAGACTGTCTTCGCTGTTCGTCTGATCCAAAGATTCCCCATCTGTCGCTTCGTTCTCCGTTTCTTTCTTTCCGAAAAAACCAGCTTCATCCAAAAATTCATTCACTTCACCGAATAGATCCATAGTCGTTTTCCCAGAATCTAAGTATTGTTCGAATGCTTCAGTGATAACTTTATCCGTTACACCGCTTGTTTTGTTTGCTCCTTGCAACAAGATCAGCAAACTATTTGATGGAGGCAATTTGATCTCTCCTTGTTTCTTAACGAATAAACCCATGATGCCCTCATCTAATCGTTTTTCAATTGCCAAAACGGCTTTCCCATCCAATCGGAGTTGTAAAGTTAGATCACCTAATTCAAATGGTGTTGTGTGTGGAAATTGTGCGATATTGTTTTTTGTCATAATTGTTTTCCTCCTAAGATAAAAAGGCTAGTCTTTCGACTAACCTTCTTCTGGTTCTGTTAATGTTAAAACGTGTGTGTCTGTTTTATTTCCGGTATTTGTTGTAACTGTTGTTGTATAGGTCCCTGGTGGCACATCTGCAGTCCAAGTAATATTCCCGGTGTTCGATACTGCCAAACCTGCAGTAGTTGGTGCAATTGTATACTTAACAGTTTTATCAGTAGCATCACTAGGTGAAACAGTTGCTGTCAATTGACGATTTGATGCAGTCCCCGCAACTGCGGTAGATGTCTTCGGTGACAAAGTAACCGACTCGGGGTTGATTACTTTGCCGGCGCAGGTGTCATAGTCGGCCCTTCACTAACAACCACACCTAAGTTAAATCCAATGGCTTGATTGACTTCTGCACCATCAAATTTATAATATGGTTCACCAGTAAACTCTGATTTTAAGCCATCTGGATATGTGATTGTCCAATCGACCGATTTATTTGCTTCAACCAAGGCGTGAATATCACGGAAGTTATCTCCTTGATATACGATCGCAAATTCTAAGTTGTCAGTATCTTCGATACCTTTGATATAAGCTTTCTTTTCTGATCCCAAGTGTGTAACGTCCACTTTTTCTGGGTCACTGCCCAATGCTGGGATAGATTTAACTGCTGCTACAGTTTTAGTTGTTGCACCATCTTTGTAAGTTAAGACAGTACCCTTTGATAATAGTCCTGCAAAATCCATGTGTAATTCCTCCTATTTTTTGTAAACATATTTCGTAACATTATCAACAACAGCTGTTACTTCGACGATGATTCGCTTAATATCAGCCGTGTTAGCATCTTTAGCGGTACCAGAAAAACCAATACTGCCGAATGTGCTTAAAACACTTTCAGCAATACTGGTCTGGCTTTTGTCTCCGTATAATTCAACTGTGATTGTCCAATCTGTTTGTAACTCATTACCCAACGAATCAATCTGATGTGGTTTATTGGCTGTCCTATAAATAGCCAATGGGAATGTATTCCAAGTTGAAGGATAGTCCGTGGCAATCTTTTTGATGCCAGTGACGGCTTGTAATACTTCAACAGTGACTGTCTTCATATTCACTCGTTCCATCACTTCAACTCCCTTAACTTGCGTTGTACATGCTCTTTGTAGATTTCTGGTGCTTCACCGATCAAATCTACTAAAGAAGGATACAAGAATGGTCGTGCTGGCTGTCCTTTGGTAATGTAGAAGTCTGTACCTTGAACAGTCACACGAGGAATACCGTATATAGCTTCCAAATCCGCAGCAACATCTTTTGCTGGGATAAACCATGCTGTTGGCGAGTAAACTGGTGTAAATCCTTCTGGTAAGTATTTTTGACTAGCTTCACCGACAGGACCAGTACCAACTTCACGGAATAGCGCTTCTTGCTTGTCGGACCAGACACGTCCAACAATTTGGTTTTGCGCATTGATCACAACTTCATTCTTCAAACTACCCAATAATTCACCACTAGAATATTTCATGCTAGACGACAATCGCAATTCGGCAGCTTGTTTGATCAACTCAGTGATTTCAAAAGTCGCATCCCACATCGCATCATCTAAGATTTGCGGTATTGCTTTGACTTTTCGCCGTAAACTTTCAAGGCCTTTGATTTCAACTCCCACGATTATCATTCCTTTCCAGCATAATATTCTTATGTGCAGAAAATGTCTGGATAGATTTGATCGTGAAGTCTGGTTCCTCATCTTTGCCGACATATACGCAAATACCATCTAACTCGTTTTGTCCTTCGTTGATCTTGTCGCCTTGGTATTTACATGCTTTCATTGTTTCAAGCTTGCTACCGTAGATTTGTGCGTTTACTGTGCCGCTTGCTGCTTGCACGTTCATTCGTATTTCAATTGGATCAAACGGGTATGTGACTATTTCTTCTGCTTCTTCGTCATGAGTGACTTTTCGCTTTTTTAGGTAGACTGTTTGCAAGTCTCGTTCTCTAAGTCTCATCTGAACGACCTCACTTTAGCCACTCTGTAGCGATTGAGTTTTGATTGGATCTTTGCAGGCACACCAATTTCAAATGATTGAGATACGCCGCCCTCAGTACGAGCTGTTTCTCCTTCGTTTCCTTCAGTATTTCTGCGAAAGATATACAAATCTTTAACAGAAGACGACATATTGCCCACAAGTACATCTCGATTGCAATAATCCAATGCATCATACATTGCATCTTTGATATCATCTTTCAAAACTTCTACGGCCGTTGGATCCGTGATAGAAAACTTACGCCCTAGTTCGACAGCAAGCTTATCTAGGACGATTTGATTTTGTTCGTTCATAAGCTATCACTCCTTTGAGTTAGCTTTTTTCTTCTGTTGTACTTCTTCAAAGAGAGTTGAGTTAAAATACTTCTTGTCGATTTGAAGTGTTTCTCCTGATTTATACCGGTGTCCATCATAGAACACCGGGGTATCTTTAACTTTTACCTTCATAAGCTAGACCTAAATCGGTTGTGCTTGGAACACTTCATCAGCAGCTGCAAATGAAGGTAATGCAGTTGCAACAGCTTTTGTCCAAGTTCCAACTGGATCACGAGTTTCGTCATATACAGAAGCTAAGACGTTTCCGACTAAGCTGGTATCGACAGCTGGATCACGAGTCAACCGAGTTTCTTCTGCGGTTGGCCCATATAATGTTTCACCCAGCAAGTCGTCATTGAACATTGCAAATTTGTTTTCTGGGAAGTATTTCTTAGTAGTGTATGTTCCATTAGCTTCCTGTACTTTGTATTTTTCATCGTAAGTACGGATCACTGGATAACCATGAGTTTCCATAAATGCATCCAGATCAGCTTGAGAAACTACACGACCAGAATCTTTGCCGAAGATTGCTGCAATGATTTTAGGATGGGTAGCAAGTGCACGATAGATTTTGCGAGAAGTCAATGCACGAGTTGGCTTAGTATCCAATGCATCAATCCAACGTTCAATATCAGCTAATGGATCAGAATTTTCATTCGTCCATACATTTGTACCAGTCAAAGCTTCTTTATGTTCAGCAGGCACATGGTAATCAAGCGTGAAGTTCAATCCGTTTTCTTTAACCGTTACTTGACCAGCAGCTAATACTTCCATCCGCATAGCTTCCACACGAGCACGGACACCAGCTACTAATGAATCGATATCATTGTAGACTTGACCTACTAGATATGCTTGTTCTGCAGGCGTGCGTGGATTTTCCAATGCAATGATGTCTGTTTCTTTTAATTGCATTTTGCGTTTGATCAAGCTCAATTCCAACTCTTGCTTGTTAGCAATACGGCTTCCGATTTCCGCCTCAGTATCGAAGTCGTGGATAGATGCTGCGATAGGGATACGACTACCACCGCTTAATTGATCCAATTTCAAAGAAGGTTGTTTGCGTTCAGGGAAAAGAGATTCACCTAGCAAAGGTTTATATTCGCGATCACGAACATAGTTTAAAACTTCATTTTGTGTAAATAATTCCATAATTGTTGGCATGTTTGTTTCCTCCTAATTTCTTTTATTCTCCGCCGCCAGTGGCTACTTTTGGTTTTTTGTTAGCATCTAAGAAAGTGATATTCTTTAATGCAGTGATTGCAGCATCCGTTGGGGCTTCTGGCAAACGGTCAGCTAGCACATAGCCGCCTACAAGAATCGCTACTGGTTGCGAGCCTGTATCATCATCCACAGTTACTGAATTAAATACAATACCTAAAGCTGTACTATCGTTAGCTGGATAGATTTCACCAGCTTCGAAAGATTTATCAGCTTGATAGGTAAAGTTTTGGAACGTTGCGCTAGCTAAGAAGTTTAACTGCTCAGCTGTTTTGATTGGTTTTACATACATTTGTATTTCCTCCTATTTTTTTATTTCCAAAAGTTGTCATTGTCTGCTTTTGTACGACTGTTTGCATTTTTGGCATATTGACTACCGATTGATTCTGCATCTGAACCGCCACCGTTACCTGCTGGGTTATCAGCTGATCCAGCAAGACGAATGTTCACAGCTTGTTCAACTGCTTCACGAAATGCTTTAGATACATTGCCATAAGCTTCATCCAAATTCTTTTCATCACCACCGAACAGAGGTGCCAAAACAGTTGAGAGCGAATCAGGCAGTTTATCAGTAGCAAGGCGTTTGATTGTACCCGCTTCGTCTTTATCTCGCTTCAGAGCCACACGATCGGCTTCTAACTGTTCACGTTCTTGTTGCAACTCGTATTGCGCTTTTTCTTCGGCAGACATTTGACCTTTTTTCTCAGCATCTTTGATCTTTTTATCTGCTTCTTCTTTCCATTTAGCCTGCGCAGTTTCAATGGCTTTAGAAATACGTTTGTCCACTACAGAATCGAATTCAGATTGACTGGTAAAGGAAATTGGTTTGCTTTCTCCATCGCCTTCACCGCTACCTTGACCACCGTCTGCACCATCACCATCGCCACCATCAGCAAAGAATTGCAGTTGCATCTTCATCAACCGATTGCTACATGACTGTCCTACAAATTGGTTCATTAACAATTTATTTTCTTTCATAGCTTTCTCCTTTACCCATGCACACTCAAAACAGGCATAACAAAAAGCACCCCATCCACGCTTTCGCCCAGACACAGTGCTTTACCTTTGGTATTCTATTTTGAATCCACACACGTTAATAGATTAATGCTCACTTAATTTATAAAGCCCCAAGTAGCTAATGGGCTATTTTTGTTGTTGACTGATTAAAGCTTCTTAATTTATACATATCGTATACCGCTTCAACAACATCCTCAATTGTTGAAGAACTCGGTAAATATATATACCAACTTTTTGAACAATTGAAGTAAAGTTTCCCGGAACCCCCACAAACACAAGGTGTCGAAAATCCATTTGCCATTAAAAATTTTTCCGCTGTCATTTTAAATCACTCCTGTATATTTGATTACGCATTATTCATCCGTCAACTATAATATAGCAGACGATAAGCGAAATTTAACAATATACAAAAGAAATTTACAACTACCTTTTTTAGGAACAAAAACTAGTTATTTTACTCGCTGATAAGCTTTTTTAAGCTTGGTGAAGCCTTTTTTATTACCATATTTAATATCTTGGTAGTCATTCAGATTTATCGGTGAATCTTTCTTACCCAAAACATCTTTCAACGACCTGTATTCAGCGTTGTCACGTTTGGCATTGACTACTTTTCTCTTTTGGATAGCAATTTCTTCATCCGAATACTTTTCTTTCAGCTTATCCATCCATTCGTTATAGGTAGTGTCACCTCTAATTGGAATGACTTTACCACTGATAGGATCCAAAGCATTCCTGGGCAGCTTCAGTGTTCGTTTACTGTACATAATAGCTATTGTCCTGCACCAAGGATGGAAAGGCGGATACGTACCACTAGCACCATTTACTTTAGCTTCAGAAACTCGATATATTTTATGATCTTTTCCCTTACAGATATCAGATGTTCGCAAGTCCAACACTGCAACCAGCATGTATTCTTTTACACCGTTATCTTGCCACGCTTTAAGTTTCGCTTGATTAGCCATATAATTAGCTTCCGTCCGAATCAAGCGCCTAGCAACACCAATAGAGCGGTCAAACTCATTAGCTATTGCCTTAGCCATTTCAAACTCCGACATGCCAGACATGGACTCAACAGTGAACAGTTCTTCTAACCTTGCTGCTAAAGCTTCAGTATCGCCCCATATCCGTTTAGAATAATTCGATCCATGCCAGTGGCTATCAAGGATGTTCCTTATATACCTGGTCGATAGTTCCTTAAACTGATAATCCTTCTTGTTCCATACCTCAATGACTACGCCATTCTTGGCATTCTCTTGTGCTTTTCGGATGACTGATTCAGCCGTTGCCTCACGATACGATTCGTGAATAGCATCTACATAGAACTCTGTCTGTTTTTCTAACTGAACATCTGCAACTTGCTTAGAAACTAAAAAAGACTTGGCTTTCAAGTCCTCTGCACGAGTGATACGCTCTTTATATGCTAATGCTTGCAATCTGTTTTTTGCTGCAGCTTGTAATTCAGGATCTCTAATCTGTTTGGATAGCTTTCTTAATTCTGCTAACTCTTCAACTGAAGTTGTTTGATTTAGTATCCTTTTAGCTTCATCCTCAGATAGTCCAGACCGTTGTTGAGAGCGTGCAAATAACTTCCTAATCTTTTGCGTTAAGTATGTTTGTGCTTGCCTGTAAGCCTTCGCTACAGCTTCCTCAACTTTGATTGCTCCATCGTTTATCTTTTGCTCTGCGTCGATGTTACGTCGTTCCCAGTAGGATAGCTTGCGTTTCTTTTGAGCCATTTAATCAGCTCCTTATTTCACCCCACCAGTTAAAATGCTGATAGAAAATTTTAAAGCTTGCTCTTCGTTAAATCCCTCTTCTAAACATTTATCGAACAAATATTTCCCTTGCTTGGCAATATAATCAAAACTTTTTTGCATCTCAAAGAAAGTAGCTTCAAGTGTTTGATTGTTCTCGTTCATCTTCATTAGCTCTTTTAATTGTTGTTCATTCATCTTTTATCATCCTCCCCTAAGATTTCATACGTTTCTTCAAAGATATCCGGCTTGCATGGATAGAGCTCACCATGAACGCCTTTGATGATGTAATCACCGTCAGAAATTTTCATAGTTCCTTCTAAAGTCTTGATAGCAGGATAATAACTGGGCATATCATCTCGGTTAACACAAGAACCATCAACAAAATAATCAATCCAAGCGTCGCCCACGAACTCTTTACATTTTCTGTAAGACCGAGCAGAACACATTTTTAGCCGCATCACATCAACTACTACTGATTTCTTCCTAGCTTTCATCCTCTTCGTCCTCCTCCGGTTGATCATCCAAATCCGAATGACTATCTTCTGCTTGCACACCTAATGCTTTAGCTTGCAATTTCATGTTCTCCTCTTTTTGCTGATTCAACATTTCAACAACTTCTTGAGGATTATCGATATCATCCAACCATCCCAAGCTAATCAACAATGGAATAAACTCTTGCGATTCCTTGATCTGGTTAATGATATCTGATCGGTTAATTGGCAAGTTAGGTTTGAACTTGATCGTTGTTCCTTCGACATCGACGTTATGGCCTTTTACATTTAAAATGTTTTGCAACAATTCCAAACGCTGCATGATACCGTCTTCCAAGTATCCAATCTTAATCGACAACACAAGTAACAATCCAAATAGTTTATATTTCATTGCTTCACCAGATTGAGTGCCAGCAAAGTTTTCATCATTCAGATTAGGCACATAAGTAGTCTTATGAAAATCGTCTAGCAATGAATCTGCTAGTGTTTGTACTTGAGTTTCATCAAACGTGTTAGTAGCATACTGGAAATCTCCGCCATCTGATTTGGCTGGCGCTTCGATAGCCATAGTACCGTTTATCTCGTCTGGTTTCTCATCAGGAAGACCAAATCCAAACATGATCATAATCGCTTTGACAAAGTTCTTCTTGTCTTTGATACGATCAGTTTGTAAGACGTTGTATCCATCAATCTGCGACAGTTGCTGTTCGTAGTCGCCTTGCTTTTCTTCATTGTTTCTAAACTCAACTACAGGTACGTCCTTGTAGTAATGAGGTTTAACTTTAGGATTCGGTGATTTATTAATTAAGCTTGTAGGATCTAATCGCTTCGTTTTAGATAGATAAGTGATCACCCACTTTTGAGTGTAAACTGTTATCTCCCAGAATGTTCTTCTTTTCAAGTCACGCTTCTTGACCATACGAACAGCAAATAATTTTGTTCGATCAATAGTATCATCAACAACTAGAAACATCCCTCTAGGGTCAATCCATGCAATCTTAGGTATAGTTTCAGGAACATCATTTCCTTCGGTACCGGGCTTAATAGCAAGGTAATGTAACTCAAGCCCCATGCCCATTGTTGATAAACCTTTTTCTAATTCCTTATCGTGCTTCTTAATTTTCATCTTTTCTAATGCATCGGTTACAGGTGTAATATCTTTATCTTTTGCTGGTGCATAAGATACAGGAGCACCGACAGTGAATCCTACCATCATATCCGTTACATATTTTGCGTTATTGACAAAGATTTCGTCCATATCGTGTGGCGTTCGAATCTTTGTTTGTCCGATTTTGTGCGGTTTACCTTCATAGTAATCAAACAACATATCCAGCCGTGGTATTTCTTTCTTATGCTCATCCATGCAAAAATTAATTACTTCCATACTAGGGTTATTAATATCACCAACTAATTCACGATCAATAGCAATTGCCATTCTTTCACCTTCTTTATTCCATCCATGTAGGACGATTAGTAATTTTAACTTTGTTGCTCTTGAAGATAATCGTGTAAACGAAATATCTTACAGCATCCATTGCGTGGTCATTTTGCTTTATTGGCTTATCCTCCCCACGATCCATTGCTTTAGAATCCCATATATAGGAACTAAATTCCTTAAGGGTATTCACACAAGAGGAATTAAACGCTATTTTTTCTTCGTTAAGGAGAGTACCAACAAAACGAATGCCATCTAGCACATCATTTTTTGCTTTTCTGATTTTGAAGTTTCGCTTCTTTAATTCGGCAATAAAAGAAGCAGCAGACGGATCTACAATCACTTCTTTGATTCGTATACCTTCTGTAAACTTCTGTAGTTCATCAGCAAATTCACGGTCTGTTTTTTGTTTCTTGCTATCACGTCCAGAATAATAGAACTCCTTCACGCAATACCAAATGCCATCTTTACCTTTTTGCCACAATAAAAATACGGTAGCGTTCTGCGTACCGTAGTCAATGCTTATATAATTATCGCCAAAAATAAAATCAATTAGTTTATTGTAGACATGCTTTGACTGATCAAACATATCGTAAATAACGCCTTCAGCAACTGTCCACAAACCAAGAATATATCGTTTGTAGAAGACTCCTGAATACATGCTGCGATATCTCTTCTTGATTGATTCATCTAAACTAAGGTTGTCATCCATCGTAAAGTGAAGATACACCAGATTTTTTTCTTTAATCTTGTCAATCCAATTCAGTTTGAACCAATGATACGGGCCATCTGGGTTGCAGTTAAACCAAAACTTGGAACCTTTCTCGGAACAACGCCCAGTCGCTTGGTTTACAAATGATTCTGGCATAAGTGCTACCTCATCAAAGAACATGCCAGCTAATGTAATACCTTGAATCAAGTCTTGAGATCGTTCATCTTTACCACCAAAAACATAAAAGTAATTTGTCTTGCCTTTTTTAGTGACTTCCAACATATTGTCAGCACGATGATCTTTGTATCGATATCCTCTTGATAGAAGCATGAGTTTTAACCAAAAAAGAACATTCCGCCGAAACGAGCCGATTGTCTTACCTGCCATACCAAGGTTCTTACTGTCAAATGTTGACATAGCCCACATGACATATGATAAACACATTGAAATAGTTTTGCCTGAACGAATAGCGCCATCGGCTATTATTCCATCTTTGTCTTTGACAGCAGACTTCTTGGTCCACCATGTAAGAATCATCTTCTGCTTTTTGCTGAAAGGTTTGAACTTAAAGACCGCCTGTTTTACTCTTCTGGCCATAGTTCTTCACCTTCAGCTTCCAATGCTGCCAAGAAACCATCGTCTTCCATATCAAACTCTTCGCTGCCATCCTTATTCTTAGCAATAGCTGCAGCAATCTGCACTTCTCGCAACCGATCACCACCAAGATATTTCATGAGTTCGGACATCGCTTTTTGCTTATCGTAAAGCTTGACTGATACACCATCTTTGCCGACTTTCACTTCTTTGATCAACTTGCCTTCAACTTCGGCACTTTCTTTAAAATCGACATAATTGATTTCCTTCATCAACTCTCTGCCGTCCTCATCCTTCACTGGTCCAAACATGCCCATAACAGGCACTTCTCGCTTGCCGAATTCAGTGAAATCGGTAATATCAGCAAAGGCTTGTTTTATATACTCTTGTATCAAATCCTTCACATCAAGAAATACATCTTGCTGCAACTCTGCTTTCAGACGCTTCAACTCATCTTTTATACCATGATTTACCATAAGCAAATATGCATTCGCATTGGCTGTTTTATAATCACATCCATAAGCTTTCTTATAAGCCTTAGTAGCGTTGAAACACTCTAGATAATAAAGGCAAAACAGTTTTTGTTGCTCTGTTAGATCATCATTATCTATTACTGGTTGCACCTCTTTTTTGTGTGCAACCTTTTCTCTCTTGGTTGCACCCTTTTTTTCAGGAGGTACATTCCACTTTCTGGACTTCCAAGATTTAACTGTATTGATAGATACATCATGTTTAACGGCTATGTCTTTGTACTTCATGCCGTTTTGATAATCTATGTATGCTAACTCCCATTTCTGCACATCAACGCCACCGCCTCCGTAATGTTTTAACCACAAAAAAACGGCCCATAAAAGGACCGCTTTCTTTTCATCTATACTTTAGTAGGAAGTATCAAAGATCGTGTGAGTAATCTAATTGACAACTCCCAAAGTCACCGGTAAGGATTTGCACCTTACATAGTACCTAAGTCCCTAACATCGGAATACCTTTCTGAAGCGTCTACCTATTCCGCCACAGCGACAATTAAGCATTGTAAAATTAATAATATACCTTATAATTAAATTTATCAGCGAACAGCCGCTGAAATAATCAAGGAGGAAAAAGTATATGTCCTATAGAATTACTCACGTAAAGTTGTCTGATAATTATGCAACATCTACAGACAAAATTACACATGTGAAACTAGAAGGCGGAACAGTAGAGACTGTTGAACAAGTAGTAAGATATTTAGATAGAAACATGGAATATTATTATACTACTTCTGGTTACTCTAGAGCTCTAGTAGAAGCAGTTCATCCAACACATGGCATGCCTTATATCAGAACTAAAGCTAATCGTACAACAAGTGACAATCTACTGAGTTTGCCAAAATTCTAGTGTCATTTAACCCCTGTTAATTTTTGACAGGGGTTTTTGTTTTGTACTTAAAAGTAACTTCAACTTCAGTTTGTTCTTCATCCAATTCCCGATTAGATTGACACCATTCGATATTTTCTAGTGTTCGATCTTCTAATAATTCATGTAGTTTTTCTTCATATGTGTTCATAGTGATACCTCCTATAAGATGATAATCTGCGTTACGAATACCTATCGTGCAACAATCAACAAAAAAAGACGGCTAGCGAATGAAGATAAGGAGTGTGTTCAACTCCATTCATTTTAAATTTTTGGATGCCGTCTTAATTAAATACAGGGCGCTGAAAGGGAATCACGAAAGTAGGTCTGCCAACGAATCATAAGGAGTGCGCCCTGATATTTACAATTTTTTGATATTACTATTGTATTACGCCAAATGTCAAAAATGTCCTATTTTATCCCTAATTTTTCCCTATTTTATCCCTAATTTTTTAGAGTGATCAATTCTCCCATCTTATATGCTTCAGCAAATGCGATCAAAGCCTGCGCTTTTAAGCGTTCAATATTCTTAATGCTGTAGTGAAATTCTTCCTTCTGGCCATAAGTGGTGATCCTGTATCCAGTTATGCTCGCTGCCAACTCGTTGATCGTACATGGGTTCTTTACACAGTATGATTTTTTCAGTATCTTCTGATAAATATCAGGCAATTGCTTAATAGCATGATCGATTTCAGCAATTTTCCTATTATAGTTTTGATGTTGTTTGGTTATCCCTCGAAACATCATAGCAGTTTTATGCTCTTGCCCATTACGGCTGCTTGGGCTTTTGGGCATGTCACTGTATTGTATGGCTTGAGTCAGATCATAGACACTGTCGTCAAAACTCACATGCCTCTTCATTGACATATAGTCTCCGAGAAGATCACGTGCTCGTTCACGAGTTTTATTCTCATCAATTTCTGGAAATAAGCTCATAGCCTCGACCCCTCCGATATGTTAGAATTTATTTGTGGTTTATAACTTAGTCGGAGAAATCCGGCTTTTTTATTTCTTTTTACCAGTTCCATTAACTTCTGCCTTTTGTTGCAATCTCCGCTTCTTCTTTTTTATTTTCTATTTTTTCTTTGGCAATGGCTTGCTTCTCCTTTTCATCTAATTCTTTCCCGAAAATCACACTTGCAAATACTGCCGCAAAAAGTGCCACGGCTACTAACACTGCAAAGTCCATCATTTATCCCCCGAGTCCATAAGTATTTTGCATACTATCACGAAATCGCTTAATCTGATCCTCGACAACCATATCTTTTACTTGAAATCTATCATTAAGAATAGGAGCTGCAGCATCTTGTAGATAACTCTGCCTAATTTTTATCTCTGTACCATCTTTTATATACCTTTTTACAGATCTCCCATTAATGATTGATTGAATATCTGCATCACTTAGCACTATTTCCATTGCCATTCTTTCATCCTCCTGCCTCCATAGCATCCTTAACTAACGGATCATTGATAATAATCTTGTACTTCATTTGCTCATGCTGCAGCTGTTCTTGTAACTGCTCAATTTGTTCCTGTTGGTCAACTATTGTATAGGATAACCAACTTAGTCCTGCGATCGTTAACAGTATTATGATGATTGAGTGGCTAGTTTTCATTAGCTGGCTCCAATAGTTCTGGGTTCTCGTAGATGTTGCCTCTAATGATGATGTATTCAGCATGGATCAGCCATCTAGCTTCATCTGTAGAATAATCAAACGGACTTTTCAAAATAATTCTGTGTGAATTAAAGTTTCCAGTTTTTTCGGACCATCCAACATCTGCAATGTCCCCTTCCCATCCTTCTAAATTTTTTCCATCTTCTGTTTCGCAGTTAAGTAAGCCTGTGGATTGCCCAAGCGTTTCAGGCACTATTTCAATTAAATATTCATGTAATCTTTCTGGCGGATAGGCTACTTTGTCTGTCAAAAGAATAGGAATCATGTGGACCACGTTACAAAAGCTGTTTGGAATCGGAACTCCTACAACCCACTCTCCATTGTCTTTTCTTTTACCTCTAAATTTTGGTACCATCTTATCCCTCCTGTTTATCAAACGTCTCAGAAATGAAGTCATCAAATTCTTTTAAATGCATAACTTTCTTGAAACAATTTATGTTATCGCACTGTTCCAGCCCTTGGCTTTCAAGACTTTTCCGCCAAAAATCAGCGGTGTCTTTGTGAGACGTACTGATGAGTACGTAAATGGTTATCACTAGCCCTGAATACTCGTATAAGCGGCAACATCCCAATGTTATGCGTAAGTTTCCTCCTAATATGGCCTTGTTATATGCATCAAAATTATTTCTTGTGACTTCTACGTACTCAATTTTTTTCTTGAATAATCCTAACATCTGATCCCTCCTGTTTTTCATAGAAAGCATCTAAAGGTTTAAGGTAAGTAGATAACTCACTAACTTTTCTTTCAATGTCTTCTGCTTGTCCTTTTAACCATTTTTCCAAATCAACATCATCTCTAAAATTTTTCCTGTTTTGCCATGCCATTTCCATCTGTACTGCGCTTTCTGCAATACTGTTAGCATAATCAGTAATGTAGTTGAATCTCATTTGACTATAACCAAAGGCCCTTTCCACGCTTATCCCTCCTGTTTGCTATCGCTGACGATTGCGGAATTAATCGATAAACCTTATCAAGTCATGCTCATATAGCGCTATTGTTCCATCGTTCATTTCTACTACTGCGTATAGGTTGGATCTTTCTCCATACTCGTTAGCAGCATATTCGGATATCCACTGATGAAATTTGCCTTTTATTTCTGTGTCTGTGTATTCGCAACTAACGCAATACCGTACACTCGTTATTTCACTAAAAGCATGCTCTTCTTTCTTCTCTCGAATTACTACTGGTCTAAGAATCATCATTCTTCCTCCTGTTCCAAAGCCCATTGGCTGAACGCTTGGAAAACACCTGATTGCTGCGAATTAGACAGGTCGTTTAGCGCATCGATTACATCAAGGTTCATAAACCGATTTTCTGATTCATCAAACAAAACTGAAAGTGTACCAAAGATTGATAATTCCAGATTCTTAGTCTGCTCTTCCTTCAACCACTCCAACACAATCTGCTGATTCTCGTTGAGTTGCGGTTGATTAATTTCTTGATACGTATCAATAGTTTCGAGCAAAAAGTCATATTGTCTTGCTAAACTTCCTACAACTGCTGGCGTTCCACCTAGCTCTACGCCATAACAAAGTTGTTGTTGCTCCTCTACATATTCTCTGAAATCGCTAATTTCACTCACATTCATTCCTCGCTTTCTGCTATTTCGTCGGATAGCTGACTAAACTACCTGAGCAAGTCCATCAAACGACCCATCTCCGTTTTCCCAAACCTCAATTTGAAAAACAGCACCATTTTCTAATTTCTGCTTCAATCTGTAATATCCATCAACAAGATCTTCAACTTCCTCAATATCTTCTGTCGCATAAATTTTTTCATGGTCAAGATTATTTTGTTTTAGGTAATCTACATAGTGTGATCCCCAAGATTCATCTAAAAATTTCGTATAGGCATGAGATAGAGAATTAGCTCGGAACTCTTTATTCTCGTATTTAAACATTTCTTATTCCTCTTTTCTTAGTTGTGTATTTCTGTCGTTACTAAATTTCATATATATACAAACATTCAAATTAATTATTTATTTTGTTTGTTTATTATGGTATTTTGTTTTAAAGGAGTGATTCTATGGCGAACAATATTGAATTTGAAGTTGAAAAAGTTTATAAAAGCAGAACCAACGAAATCTTTGTTATTACTGATCCCGAGACACAGGTACAATATATTCAAACAATTGTTATCGGTTCTGACGGAAAAAGCGTCGCAATTACACCAAGACTAGAGCCAGATGGAAGTATTCATTATAAGGATTAATTAGATCAACTTTTGTTGGTCTTTTTTTCTTTCCAAGTTGGTAATTTCTTCCGCTTACTAACTAACTGCCACTAACGTATTTCCTTAAACTATGCAGCCCTTTGCCACGCTTTTTCGTCTTGCGATCAATCCATGTACCAGTTGTTCCCCAATAATCAACCATGCCTTTCGGCGTATTGATCGCAAATTGATGGTTGTTTGGATAATGCTTAAATTCAAAACCCAAGGCCTTAATATTTTTTGTCGCTGAATCTCCCATGCGCTTAACATGCTGCGTTCTGCGCTGTTTCAGGTAAGGCTTCACATCATTCCAGTATTCAGCCATTTCTCCCATGAAGTACCTCCATTTTTAGTTATGCACATATCCACAAAGTTATACACAATATATTGTAGGAACGTATTTTCGCCCACTATATATTGTCTATTTCGTTCTTTTATAGCCTAATTCAATCAAAAACTCTTCCCTTTGGTTCAAAGCGTTACGATAAATCGCCTGTACCCCAATTTGATCCGCATAGGCTTTTCCTTCTTGACTCGTAATGAAACGATAGGTCCTTGCTGTTTCATCCACTAAAATCGCATGGAATTCGTTGTAATAAATTCTTTTCAAAATATTCACCTCAACTTACAAACTTTTGATGGGAGATCTTCACTTCATCATCATTAATCATCGAGTAAGCCATCGTAGTCTCAATATTTTCATGACCGAGGAACCTAGAAACGAGTTCTATAGGCATCCCGTGTCTTCTCGCAAGTGTTGCGGCTGTCCTTCTGAATCTGTGTGGGTGGACATTCAAAACACCTGCACGCTCCCCTAGACGCTTGACCAACTTTTGGATTCCGGCAGTAGTCATTTCTTTCCCTTTCGTCTGTCCATAAAATAATGGACCAGCGATGTGAGGAACCTCTTTTAAGTAATAATTCAACGCCAGCTTTGCCTTGGCATTAAAGTATAAAGTTCTTTGCTTGTTGCCTTTTCCAATCACTTCAATCGAATCATTTTCTTGGTCATAGTCACTAAAATTTAGAGAAACCAATTCAGAGACTCGACATCCAGTACTCAATAGAAGTTCGATGATTAGCGTTTCTTTCGCATTAGATGCAGCACTTCGCAGCTTTTCAACTTCATGCTCGCTGAATTCTTGTTTGCGCCTTTTGGGTACTTTTATCTTTTCCACCCTTGCGCCAGGATCTCGATCGATAAACTCTTCGATATAAAGCCAGTGAAAGAACCTAACGATGCAGCCACGTTCACGAGCAAGCGTACCTTTAGATATTCGATCCTGAATTTCCCTGTTAGCAATAAACAATCGGATGTCATTTGCGGTGATATCCTTAAACGGCTTTCTAAGCTTACTCATGAAGAAATTGATCGTCTGCATATAAAGTTTCAATGTTCCGTCTGAAAGCCCCTGAATCTTCTTTGACACCATAAATTGATGGTATGCAGCCGCATCGGATCTCTCATCATAGATCACTACATCAGTTGAAGTTTTAACTAAGTCGAAGGAATCCAGATGCATCAATAGGATCATATTTACTTTCCTAAGTTGTTCTGGATCCAAATCATTTTCTAAATCTCCAACAATTTTATTAATCAGCGACTCCTTGTTGGTCATCGTTCACTCCTAACCGAAACTCTTTCGAATTTCATATTCGTGGTCAATCAGCTCTTTCAAGGTGTCTTTGGGATATAACTTCTTGCCCGACCGCTTTTGATGCTGCACACACAACCACTGAAACTTTTCTATGGTTGCATCATCCATGGCATATCTGGGTCTTTTTTTCTTTGTAGCCAATAGGTGGGACACCTCCTGTGAAATGGTGGGACACCTTGGGAGTTAATCCTTCCAGCGGTAAATTCGCCCTTGTTTATCTGGTTTTCCACTTTGGATTAAATTTTTAACAGTGACTTTGGACTTTTTGCATTTCTCACTCACGATTTTCTTATTTCCTGTAAAAATGACGTCCCCTTTATACAGGACCTCAACTAAACGTTTTTCAGGATTTACACCTTCATACAAATCTTCTCGAAGTTTTTTCCATTCCTTTTTGGCATCCGGGTCTTTTTCCAGATTTACTTTTTCCGCAAGGCTTACCATCCGCTGCAGTCGAATCTTTTTTTCACGACTTTTCTCTTTATCCATCTAACCGCCTCCCTTTTTGTTTAGATAAGCTTGGACCTTAGCATTTATTTCCGCTTGGCGTTCTGGGGCAATTTCAGGCTCCGGTTCAGGATTAACAAACCTTTCAGGCAATGGTTCTTCTCGAATAAAAGGTTTCTTCATTCGCTTTTGGTTACTTGTTTCTTTTTTTATCTCAAACTTGAGATTATCAAATTTTTCTCTCAGCTTTTTAGCGCTTCTGATATTGCCAAACCAAAACTCACTTGAAGGAAGCCAATTGATCACATACTCAATTTGTTTGATAGTACGATCATCCTTTTCTTCCATAAGGCGGATAACATCTGCCCATTTTTCTAAGTTGGCTTTTTTCATTTCTTTAGGAAAATCATTAAGCAAATTATTTTTAAGCTTCGAAGCAAGCGTGAAGTGTTCGGTAGAATACTTCACAGGAGAAGTTTCAACTTCTTTATTTGTATTATTATTTGTATTATTAAAAGATGTAGTACTATCTGGACAGATTTCCGACCTAGGGGTAGGCAAGTTTTCTTGCCTAAGGTCGGCAGGTTTCCCTACCGGGGTAGGTAAGTTTTCCTGCCTAGGGGTGCAAATACTAATCCATCTGATTTCTATTTCCTTGGTCCCCGGTCTGTACCTTACTCTTCTATTAATGTGACCATTATCTTCTAAAGATTTAAGCCATGATTTTATTGTTGTTTTGCTAACTCCGTATAATTGGGCGAAATAATCATTACTTGCCCAGCAATAGCCTCTTTCATTTGATAAAGCGGTTATCTCGCCATACAGAAGTTTCGCACTTGGTATCAACCTGTTGTCATATCTAACGCTTGCCGGTATGATCGCATAGTAACTTCTGTTAATTGCCACGTTATACCTCCTTTGTAGCCTTTTTAAATAAATCTTCTGTTTTGTATTCTTCATCAAATCGCATGATCTGGGCATTGTTCATAATTCCGATCTTGATCAATGCCTCTTGGTCTAAATAGACTGGTTTGATTTGATATTTTTGAATAAACTCTTCTTGACCCAAGTTATGAGCGATATTGTGGTACTTCCAACTCAAAGCAACAAATGGAAACTTTCGATGATCGACCTTGTTTCTGCGGCGATTCCCTACTGCCGTTACATGGTGGATCTGCGCGCCTGATTGACCAGTTACTGCGCATTTACGGTATTTGCAGCAAAAGTAGAAGAAACTGTCGTGTTCCAGAAGGTAGTTATAGCGCCTTGGCAACTGAACTCCTTCTGCAACAACGTATTCGATTAGAAAGTTAATCCATTGGTTCATCTCTGATTTTGTTGCTGTAGCATGACTGAACTCGCAATCGTAGGTATCCTGATAAATTTTTCGCATTTTCTCTTTCGCTTCATAGCGTGGAATATTTTCACTCCCAGCGATATCTTTGATCAATGAATGAGACAATGCATTTTGCTTCGCACTTCTGGGGTCATTATCTATAAACTGGATTTCTGCGAATCCCTCCTGCCCCCTGCGGATCGTTTCAAGGTGCTCAGGATTCACATTCTCGTCAACTTCCAGTAGAAATCTGTTCCCCTGTTGCTTCAAAATCTTGGCTAGCATCACTCGGTCACTTCAACAATTTCGATCCTTAATTGCACAATACTTTTATTTAGTAGTTTAAATTGCTCATCTGAGCCTTTGAGTTTCAGCGTGACTACTTTGCCGTTTGCTGATACTTCCTTTTCTTGAGCAGGCTCTTCTTGGATTTCGCCAGTTTCTGGATCAATCGGTACTGATGGAACTGGCTCTTTTTTCTCAACTTTTTCGATGATTGCTGCTGCTTTTGCAAGCTTTTCTTTCTGTTCAGCAACCACTTGATTGATCTGATCAAAGACTTCTTGCAACTCATGGCCTTGATCGATCCAACGAACCCAAGAGAATGGATCTAAGCCAACGGCCTGAGCATAGCTTTCAACTGCTTGTTTGTTCGCTGCTAATGTTTGTTTTTTTGACACGATTTCATTGATGGTATCTGTGATTTCTTTACTGATCGCTTTTGTTAATTCACCCTTAGCAGCAGTAAAGGCGCCTTTATTTGTCCATCGATCAGGAATTTCAATTTCACTTGGATTGACACCCAATGCATTGCACAGTTCCTCTATTTTTTCTTTCACTTTCTGCGATCGTGAATCCCGTTCTTTAGTTTCGAACTTTTCGAGGCTCTGAGAAATCCCTTCTTTGGCAGTTTCCATCTGATCAACAAATGATTTGATCTTGGCTTCAAATGCTTTTAACGGCTCAGAATAACCGTTTTTTACTTCTTTTCGTTTTACTTCCAACAATTTGATAATTTTATTTAGAGAAGATTGAGCATCTTTCGCCCCTTGAATGTCTCCTTCACTGAAAGTCAAACTATTGTAATGATTGGCGGTATTTTCAACCAGCGCTTCAAGCTCTGCTTCATTTTTGATTTCAATGGTACTAGGTGTATAGTCGATCTGAATCGTTGTGTCCGTTTTGATTAATTCATTCATCCTATATTTCCCCCCATGTAAAAGATTTAGTTTCTTGCTGTGGCTTAGGATCTGTTACAGGTTTATTATTCGATTTTATTTTCTGTTCGGCTTTTTTGACCATCACTTTCGTGTAACCGATGATTTGTTGGTAAAAATCTGGTGTCACCTGATCTAAACTGTCGTAATCATGTTTACCTAGAATGTTCGCTGCAATGATTTTAGGATCAGTGCCAGATATATTTGCAACTTCTTGAACGTATTGATTGAAGTAATTAGTGAATTCTGTCCGCATTTGACTCTCATTGTCGCCCTCATCATTTGGTAATGAATCCGAATCAACTCCATCGTCAATCAAGTACAACCCTTGTAATGCGTATTTACGAGCATATGAAGATGCCGATCCTGTCACTTGGCTATCATCCATTTTAGGTTTCGCATCAGCTTCTCGAGCGTATGCTTCCACCTGCAATGAATCTTTTCCATCAGTTAAGGTTGCGGTAGCTTTGATATAAAAGCGACCATCCATAAAAATGGGCATATCTGTCAAAGTTAACAAAAGACCATGGTTTAGATTATGTGGCTTTACTGCTTTCAAAATATCTTCTGCATTTCGGAAGTTGTATCCTCCGAAGTCGCTGTAATTACTTTTCGGGACCTTTAATTCCGCTTGGATTTTTATCAGTTTCTGATTAAAAGTCAGTTCTAATTCACTCATAACGGCACCGGCTTTCCTAGCTTTGATTTGCAGTACTCCAACAGGTCATCCTCATGGATGAATTGATCATCGACGGAATAGACTAGGTCACCTTGATATAGAGGATTACCACGCCAGTCAAATGCTATAGGGTCATTTTCATCTGGTGGCAATTGTCTTGCCCCTAGACTGTCAAATTGATCCATGATACACTCTCCTTAAATACATTTTGTTTGTGACTCGATGCTTGGCGGCTGAGTCACTTTTTTTGCTCTTAAAGTACTTCTTCAAAAACAAACTCATATTCACCGATCCTTACTTGAACTGATAATTTGGGATAAGTTAAACTTCCCTTTTTAATAACCCCGATAAACGAAACTGGTATATCATCAGCAGATTGACCAACCTGCAACTCCACTCTGTAGCCTGAATCACTGATTAATTCAATCGTTGGCAATTTAGATAAGTAATCCTTATAAACATTGATTGCCCATAAATCATTTCCGAACTTTACATTTGTTATGTTTAAAGCCATTTACAGCCCCCTCCATTTCTTCATTCGCTCAATATTCTGCCTTGACTGAATCAACGGCTTGTTATGCTTGTACCAGCGGTCAGCAATTACTTTACCGATACGTAGCGCTTCAGCTCTGGTCATACTACTTAACCCCCATGATCCAAATCAGAGTTAACAAAAGGACAATGTTTAACCCAATGCTCAAATATGAAATTGCTTGGAGTTGTCGTGCTTTGTAAAAGTTATTTCTATTTAGACTGGCTAACCATTTTTTCTTCATGCTGACTCCTCCTTGAAGTATCGATAGATCAAAGCAATCGCTTCTTCTTTTGTTGAGACGATATGCTGCATTTTCGATCCGTTTGTTTCTATTGAGATAGTGATTTCTGTTACCATGTGGTTCCTCCTTTGGTATAATTGTTTAAAAACTGGTGGTGCTCTTTTGAAGAAAATCGGAAAATATTTAGTGCTTACAATAATATTAGTTTGTTCAACAATTCCACTTTTGCTAATCCAACTATTGATTAAAGATTATTTTGTCCAAGATGCATTCCTATATGAACTGTTACAAGTTAACTGGTGGAATTTAGTCACAGTTTTATCATCATATAATTTAGGAGTTCTTTTAATGTTGTATATCGCTAAGATCACATCAATTATCATTTTCAAGAAGGACCCCATTGGTTTCGACCAATCAAGATTTACAGGAGTAGCACTGTCAGTCTCAACCATTTACGCCCTGATGTGGACTTTGAATACTGAACAATTTATGACTGTCACAGCTTTTATTTCATTCGTTGCTTTATTTTCTATCCTTTATAAGAGAGAGTAACCACCTTGTTATAGGTGGAAAAGAAAACAAAATAATAAGAAATACGATCAATCCAACAATGTTTACCACCCTAGCCCCTCCTTCCGTGTGGGGTTATTTTTAATCCAATAGATCCATTTGAGGATAGTAACCCTCTGCAGTTAATAAGTTGTAAATGAAGACACGACCTTTTTGCGTCCACTTTGTATTCATCACAACTTTTACGCCGCCATCAGCTTTTGGAATTTCGCTTGTGTGCGATTTTGTGTATCCTTGGTTCATGTGTTTGCGGTACAGTATCCATTGACCACTGACTTTATGCTGAACACCTAACTCATTAAGCAGTTTGTTGAGTGCGATTGCCGACATTCCATAATCAGCAGCGATTTGAGACGTTGCTACTGTATCAGTCGATGACAGGATCATATCTAGGTAACTGATTTTCGGCTCATATTCAGCTATTTGTTGTTCGAGCAGTTGATTCTTTTCTTCTAGGTCAGCTGCTAGTCGCAATGCCTGAGCGAAACTTTGAGGAACGTTTGTGTAGCTACCTGTTTTTCTGATTGTTGGAAGGACTTCACTCGTTACCCAACGTTTGAACTTTCTTGCATTTGGTAGCTTGGATTTAAGTATTAGGCTGTATAGCCCCGATTCATTTATTAGCATTAATGCTGTTCCATTAACGGTGAACGATTCGTTCTGCGTTTTATCTTCCTCATCTACATGATCTCTAATTGCTTTTGGCGTATTTGAATAACCCAAAATACTTGCAACGTCTTTACCAACAAAATACGGCTCATCATTCACTAAAAATGTTCGAACTTCGTTTTTTTCGAAATTGAAAATTTGCGGTGTGCTCATTTTGCTTCCTACTCCTTATGCTACCTCTGAAGGTTTCAACTTTTTTGATCTATAACGGTTAGCTTCTTTCCATTTCAAATACCAAAGGAATGTTCCAAGGTGAATCCAAGTTACGCTATGAGTTGGTTTTAAAACTCCTTCTTTGAATTCAGGAATACTCTCCATCTCTTTTTGATACGTATTTAAAGTAGTACGAGATAACCCATTGAAACGAATCATTAAATCCTCACGCCTATCCCATTCAGAAATCGAAGTCTTATCCGTAGCCATTTTGATTAATTCCGGAATAGTGGGTTTTTTCATATTTACATTCCTTTCTAATGTGAATTCTTAAGTTGTTCTAGAGCTGTTTCGATTGGTTTTATTTGTTTATCCGGTTTACGTCGACCATTCATAATGTCAGACATATATGTTTTCGAAATTCCAATTGTCTCAGCAAGCCAATTTTGTGTTTTATCGTACCGTGCTAACTCAACCCTAACTTTAACGATGAAATCTTTAGACATACCCACACCTCCCTTTTTTTAATAAAGCGAACAAAATACGCTAAAATAGTTGACATCCATCCCAAAGTTTTATAATATTGATTTATGGTTAATAAACAGACGGAATAATACCTATATATTAAACATTCTAAGTTTCCCGACCTCGATTGTTTTTAATAAATATAAGTGTCTTTCTGTATTTATTAGCGTATTTAATTTGCTTATGAGCTAATATTATCCCATAACTTTATAATTGTAAAGTGTTTTTTATTATACTTTGGGAAAAATAACTCATTTGCAAGAAGGATGGTTGAAAATGAGTTTATTTGAAAGGGTTTCAGAACTTGCAAAAAAACAGGGTAAAAGTTTAAATCGAGTTGCAGAAGATAATGGATTATCTAAAAATGCTATCTATCAGTGGAGAACGAGTAGTCCAAAAGCTGAGACTTTAGAGCTTATTGCAAACTACTTTCACGTATCGACAGATTACCTTTTAGGAAGGACAGACAACCCACACATGGGAATGTCCGAAAAACAAAAAGAAATGACCATAGAAGAAGCTTTGAAATCTGTTATGAGTTATAACGGTAAAGAAGTTTCGGAAAATGACCGTCAAGTTTTAGAGAGGATTGCAAAAGCATACTTGGACGGAAAAATATAAGAGGGTGTTTGTTTGGATGCTCAGATTTTAGAAATTGTTGAAAAGTTAAACATAACAATAGTTTATGATGAATTTTTGGAAGATCATGGGAAATATCTACCAATTGTAAATATAATTGTATTGAATAGTAAGTTAAATGATTTTGATATGAAGAAGGCTTTACTTCATGAATTAGGGCATGCTTGTGAAGATCAAGATAATTACGAGCTTTATAAACTCTCATTTGTCTTAAAGTCGAAAATGGAATATGCTGCAGATAGATTTATGATAAGCTACTTCACCAGCGAATACGATGACATTTATAATTATAGTCAATTAATAGAAGAATTTAGTATTGGGATGGGCTACGATGTTAAATATGCTAGATAAAAATACCCCTATCAAAGGACCAGCTTCGATAAGGGTTACTCATTTCTGAGATAGTACAAATATATTATATCAGAGAAATGAGGAAAGAAGATGAAAAAAGTCGTACCGTGCTTATTGTTTGTTGGTTTAATAATGACCGGATGTTCAAATAATGAAGAAAGTACAACTCCCCCAACTGATACAACTTCTCAAACGGCTTCTGTTTCTGAAGAACAGAAAGCTGACTTCGAATATGGGAAAATCATTACTGACGAGTTTGAACTTACTTATAAAAATTCTGAAATAGTTAAAAGTCCGTCTGAAGATGGCTATGGGTTATATATAACGTATTCATTAAAGAATACTTCAGATAACAATATCACACCTATTGATATTATTAATGATTACGTTTTATTTAAACAAGAGAATGAAACTTCTGAGGTTGATCTCGATAATACCTACTATAGCTTAGATGCATTTGGATCAACAGATGATGTCGAATCATATAATGAGCAAGTTGATAAAGAAAACTCTCGTTCTGATGAACTGTTACCCGATAAAACCGTGGACATAATAGAGACTTACTCTCTGGATAACTTAGATTTCCCAGTTAAAATGATAGCTATGTATGAAGATAAAGAAATAGGTATTTATGAAATTGATTTGACTGAATTAGAAAAACCTGAAGAAACAAAATCTTTAACCAATACAAATAATCCCAATGAAGATAGTTCCTATGACGAGGGCATTTCCGATATGCCAGCAAGCTGGCAAGAAGGTGAAGCTGAGTGGGAAAAAGCAAAGGCTGAAGGCTGGACAGCCGAGGATTGGGAAGAAGCAGTCAGAGCTAGTGAAAACGAAACTTATGTAGTAGGTTCCGGTCAATATGAAGATTCATTTAATGGTAGTCAAGCTGAGCAAACAACATTGCCTGAAGGAACTTCTGAAAATGCAAGACGTATATATTATGAAATAAAAAGTATTCATGATAGAGAATTAACATCTGGTGAAATTCAAACATTAGAAGCTATCGAGCAAGGCTATTACGAGTAAAGAAAAAAACACGCCCCTCCGACCAAAGACAGGCGTGCAAAACAAAATAAACGATAGGCTTATTTAGTCACGTCTATTGTAACAAAGAATTGAGGTACACACAATGTGGAGCGAATCTTTAGGTAACGGAAGATATAAGTTTATAGAAAGATACAAAGATCCCTATACCGAAAAATGGAAAAAGACAAGTACTGTTCTAACAAGTGATTCTTCCAGAGCCTGGAAGAATGCACAGAAAATATTAGACAAAAAAATAGAGGAAGCTTTGAGTAATTATGATAAATCTGACATCACTTTCAAGGAGCTTTACGAAGAGTGGTTTGTTTATTACCAACAACATGTAAAAAGAACAAGCTGGACCAAAGTTCCAAAGATGATGAAACATATTCAAAAAGTTATTTCTGACGATGTTCTTGTTCGAAATATAGACGAGAATATGATTCGTAATATTACAGAAAAAATGTATACTTTCGGTGACCTATCCTTGAATTATACGAAGCAGACCAAGACGACCCTTTCAATCATGTTGAATTATGCTGTTGAGAAAAAGTATATTAAACAAAATCTAGCGCTGAATGTCAAAATTCAAAGAAAAAAAGCTGAAGAAGAAAAAAGAAAAAAAAACATGGATGAAAAATACCTTGATCAAAGCGAAATGACAGAGTTGCTTGTATATATGAGAAAATCTACTAAAAGATTATTGCACGCTAACATTGCAGAATTGTTATATTTAACAGGCCTAAGATACGGAGAGTTACAGGCATTACAAGTAAAGGACTTTGACGGGAGTACTTTGGATATTAACGGCACATTAGACTATTCTTTCTTAAAAATGGCAGATGCTGTAAAAACTTCTCCTAAAAATATCTATTCTAAAAGAATAGTTTCTTTGCCTAATAGAGCAGTAAAAATTGTTAACGAAATCATAGAACACAACTCTTTAGTATTCGGCTCTCAAAGTAATGAGGATTATATATTTAAATCATCTAGAGGTACCCCGTTGTCTCTCCATAGCTTTAATATGGTACTGCATAGAGTTCAAGATGAACTAAAATGGGATAAAAACTTATCCTCTCACATATTCAGACATAGTCATATTTCTTTACTAGCTGAATTGAATCTTCCTTTAAAAACCATAATGGAGAGAGTCGGACATTCCGATGCCAACACGACTTTATCAATTTATAATCACGTGACCAAAAAATCCAAAGAGCAGGTTATCGATCGATTAAACAATTTGTAATTTGCCCCTTTTTTGCCCCTTTTGTATAAAATTGACATTAAACAAACAAAAGAACCCCTATAAATAGAGGTTCTTTTATTATAACTACATCATGCCGCCCATACCCATTGATGGGTCCATTGCAGGAGCTGCTGGCGCTGCTGGTTCTGGTTTGTCGGCAACGACTGCTTCAGTTGTTAACAATAATGCGGCAACAGAAGCTGCGTTTTGTAATGCAGAACGCGTCACTTTTGTTGGGTCAACGATCCCAGCTTCTAGCATGTTTACCCATTCGCCAGTTGCTGCATTGAAACCAACACCTAAGTCAGCGTTTTTCAATTTGTCGATGATAACTGAACCTTCGTAGCCTGCATTTTCAGCAATTTGACGAACTGGTTCTTCTAAGGCACGTAAAACGATTTTGACACCTGTTGCTGCATCGCCATCTGTTTCGATTTCTGCAACTTTGTTGATGACATTCACTAAGGCAGTTCCCCCACCTGAGACCATGCCTTCTTCAACAGCGGCACGTGTTGCATTCAATGCATCTTCAATACGTAATTTCAATTCTTTCAATTCAGTTTCAGTTGGTGCCCCAACTTTGATCACTGCAACCCCACCAGCAAGTTTTGCTAAGCGTTCTTGTAGTTTTTCACGGTCAAAGTCAGAAGTTGTATCAGCGATTTGGTTTTTGATCAATTGAACGCGTGCGTCAATTGCTTCTTTTTCACCAGCACCTTCAACGATTGTTGTGTTGTCTTTATCCACAACCACTTTGCTTGCTTGACCTAAGTTATCGATGGTTGCATCTTTCAGCTCAAGACCTAAGTCTTCAGTGATCACTGTACCACCAGTTAAGATCGCAATGTCTTCTAGCATTGCTTTACGACGGTCACCAAATCCTGGTGCTTTCACTGCAACAACATTGAATGTTCCACGGATTTTGTTCAATACAAGTGTTGGTAATGCTTCGCCATCAACGTCATCAGCGATGATCAATAATGGTTTTGATTGTTGTAAGATTTGTTCTAACAATGGCAAGATATCTTGGATGTTAGAGATTTTTTTGTCAGTGATCAAGATGTATGGATTTTCTAACGCTGCTTCCATTTTATCGTTGTCAGTTACCATGTATTGTGATAAGTAACCACGATCAAATTGCATTCCTTCCACAACATCTAATTCTGTTTCGATCCCTTTTGATTCTTCAATAGTGATAACACCGTCATTGCCGACTTTTTCCATTGCATCAGCGATGTATTGACCAACTTTTTCACTACCAGAAGAAACAGCACCAACTTGTGCGATTGCTTCTTTTGAATCAACGATTGATGAAATGTTGTGTAGCTCTTCTACAGCCACTTTTGTTGCCATTTCGATCCCACGACGAATACCTAATGGGTTCGCACCAGCGGTGACATTTTTCAATCCTTCACGAACGATTGCTTGTGTCAATAACGTAGCAGTCGTTGTTCCGTCACCAGCGATATCGTTTGTTTTTGAAGCGACTTCAGAAACAAGTTTTGCGCCCATGTTTTCAAAATGATCTTCTAATTCGATTTCTTTAGCGATCGTTACACCGTCATTTGTGATCAATGGTGAACCGTAAGATTTTTCTAAAACCACGTTACGACCTTTAGGGCCTAAGGTTACTTTTACTGTATCTGCTAATTTATCTACCCCACGAAGCATTGCTGCGCGTGCGTCTTCTGCAAATTTGATTTCTTTTGCCATGATTTCATCACCTCAAGTATTTTTTATTTTTCTTATTCTACTACTGCAATGATATCTTTTGCAGCAACGATCAAATATTCTGTTCCTTCATATTTCACTTCTGTGCCAGCGTATTTTTCGAACATTACTTGTTCGCCAACGTTGACAGCAACAGGAGCTTTTTCACCGTTTTCGAGCGTGCGTCCTTCGCCGACTGCAATAACGGTACCCGTTTGTGGTTTTTCTTTTGCTGCTGATGCAAGCACGATTCCGCCTACAGTTTTTTCTTCTTCTTTTGCGACTTCGATAATCACACGATCACCTAATGGTCTTAACACGATAAATCCCTCCAATGAATGTTATAGAATTTAGCATTAGCACTCTCTTGTATCGAGTGCTAACTTACAGTTTCAATATTACTCATTTTCCCAAATTTTTGCAAGCCTTTTGCTAAATTTTTTTTGCATTTCTAATTGATTGATAAATATAGTAGGATTTTTTGTTTCTAGAAGCAACCTAGTCTATAATGAAGCAAAGGAGTGTGAGGAAACAACTATGTCTTTATCAAAATATTCTTTGTCCACGATTCTTACTTACGGCATCGTCTTTTTTCTACCGATCGCCTTCGTCCCTAGCGGACATCAAGTAGCAGCAACAACGATCGGTTACTTAGCTGGTGCAGCGATCATGTTTTTCTTGTATTTCAAACAAACAGAACCGCTATCGTTTGAACACAAAAAAACCAAAGTCTCAGCGATTCTTATTTACGGGCTAACCGGCATTGTCGCAGCGATTTTGTTGCAAAATCTAGCCATCTTTATCGAATCCTTTTTCGGAGAAGTCAGCGCTTCGCAAAATACCGAAAACATCATTGCCATCGTGGTGCAAAACCCACTCTTTGCTCTCGCAGCAATGGTCGGTGGGCCAATTATGGAAGAATTTGTCTTCCGCAGAGCCTTAGTTGGCATCATTGGGAAATACAGCAATGTTTGGGTTGGTGTAGTGGTCAGCGCCGTAGCCTTTGCCTTTGCCCACAATGACAATCATCTCTTAGTCTATATTTTCTTAGGACTGTTCTTTTCTGGGCTTTATGCTTTGACCGGCAGTATTTGGACTTCCATGATCACCCATGTGGGAATGAACACTTTAGTTATTATTATTCAGTTATTGCTTCATTACGGCTATATCCAAATGCCCTAAAGAAAAAACGCTACGCAGAAATTTTGCGTAACGTTTTTTTCTTTAGACCTTCGTGCCATTGGACGCAATCACTTGCTGATACCATGCAAATGAATCTTTCTTCTGACGAGCAAGGGTTCCATTTCCTTCATTGTCTTTGTCCACATAGATCACACCATAGCGTTTCTTCATTTCCCCTGTCCCCGCAGAAACCAAGTCAATGATGCCCCACGGTGTATAACCTAATAAGTCGACGCCATCATAAGCTACTGCTTCTTTCATCATTTCGATATGGGCTTTTAGGTAGTCAATACGGTAGTCATCGTGGATCTGTCCATCCTCTTCCACCGTATCCACCGCACCAAAGCCATTTTCTACAATGAAAAGCGGTAATTCGTAGCGTTCGTTAAACCAGTTCATGGCATAGCGCAAGCCTACGGGATCAATCTGCCAGCCCCATTCAGAAGCATCGACATAGGGATTGTCCACCAGATCTTGGCTCTCATCATAGTCATAGGTTGGATCATTCTCCTTGCCTTTGATCGCAAAAGACATATAGTAGCTAAAACCAATGTAGTCAACACAACCTTTTGCCAAAGCTACTTCATCTTCAGGGGTGATATCTAAATCAAATTGTTTTCTTTCAAAATAGCTGCGCATATAGCTCGGATAGTGCCCACGGGCATGAACATCTGAAAACCAATAGCGCCGTTGCATGGCCACCGTGGCTGCCATCATGTCTTTGGGATCGCAAGAATACGGATAGATTGGGCACATCGCGATCATCGATCCGATTTGAAACGCAGGATTGATCGCATGTCCTAGCGCCACCGCTTTTGCACTGGCAACGAGCTCGTAATGAGCTGCTTGGTACATGACTTTTTCTCGGTCTTCTCCTTCCGTAAAGAACAGACCAGAATTGGTAAATGGCGCAAAATCTTCTTTATAGTTTGCTTGATTATTGATTTCATTGAAGGTCATCCAATACTTCACTTTCTTTTGATAGCGCGTAAAACAAACTTCTGCAAAGCGGACAAACAAATCGATCAACTTACGGTTACGCCAACCTCCGTATTCGGTCACTAAATGATAAGGCATTTCAAAGTGAGACAGGGTAATGACTGGCTCAATGCCATAGCGTAAACACTCATCGAATAATTGATCATAAAAGGCCAGGCCTTCCTCATTCGGCTCGCGCTCATCCCCCTTTGGAAAAATACGGGTCCAGGCAATCGATGTTCGGAAGCACTTCAACCCTAATTCGGCAAAAAGCTTGATGTCTTCAGGATACCGATGATAAAAATCGATCGCTTCATGATTGGGATAGCTTTCGCCCGGTTGGATCCCTTCCGTGATTCGGCGAGGAATTCCGTTGCCTCCGACAGTCATGACATCAGCGACACTCACGCCTTTTCCACCCGCACGATAGCCGCCTTCCAATTGGTGAGCAGCGACTGCGCCACCCCATAAAAAATCGTTTCTAAGTTTATTCATTTCTGTTCAACCTGCTTCCTTGGTATTAAACGATCTCTGTTTCTTGTTTATAGTTCAAACTATCGACCTTACGAATGAAAGGATAGTAAATAAAGAAGCCGATTGCTAAAACAACAAATTGTAAAATAGCGGTCCGGATGCCCCCTACTAGAAATCCTGAAATGATCGGCGGGGTCGTCCACGGAACTTGCACAGCAGTAAATAACGGTACGATACCAGTATAAAGTGCAAAATACGTGATCACGCCTGAAACCATCGGTGTCAAAATAAATGGTAAGACCATGATTGGGTTCATGACGATCGGTGTCGCAAAAATAATTGGTTCATTGATATTAAAGAATGCTGGGATCAGGGAGAGACGTCCTAATTGTTTGAACTGCGCTGAACGGGCAAAAGCAACCATGTATAGCACGATCCCAATCGTCATTCCTGCGCCAGTTACCGTCATAAATTGATCCAAAAACTGCTGGGTCACGATGTGTCCGCCATTTTCTAATGTCAATGCTTTACCAGATTCAAGAATAGCCGTATTGGCTAGTGAATTGGCTTGTAAAATTGGTCCCATGATCCCGCCCACGATCGTCGAACCATGAACCCCAAAGAACCACAAGAATGGCACTAAGAAGCCTAGCATCATTGCACCACCAAGGGAATCCGTCACCCCTTGCATTGGACTTTGAATCACGGTGTAGATCCATTCGACCACGGTTGTTTGAAAAACTTTATCAAAGAAAATATAAATGCCTAATGCGATGGTCGTCAAAACAGCGGCTGGAATCAATGCTGTAAATGAGTTTGCGACATTGGTGGGTACTTGCTCTGGCAGTTTGATTCGGATGTCGCGTTTCAAGAACCATGTATAGCCCCAACCCACAAAAAGTCCCACTAAAATGGCACTGATCATTCCTTGTCCACCGGTCCACGTCTTATCAATGACATTTGCGATGGTCACATTTGCTTCAGCATCCGTCACACTTGACTCCATAGTTAATAAGAAAATAACTAAACCAATCATTCCTGCAGGGAGTCCTTCGTAACCTTCTGCTTTTACATATGAATAGGCGATGCCCATTACGGCGAAAAAGGCCATAATTGCAAAAGAGGCGCCATAGGCTTGGTTGAAGTATTCACCTAAGCCGCTATTCGTTACCCAATCCGCAATCGACTGGACGGGAAAGTTTGCTAATAGTAGGAAAATCGATCCTACGATTGAAAAGGGCATCGTATAGAGCATACCGTTTCTTAATGCAGTGATTGCTTTCGTATTGACAAATTTTAATATTGGGGGTAATAATTTCTCATTGATCCATTCGTTCATCTCACATCACTCCTAAAATAAAATTCCATCCACCGGCCAGTGAATTCGCTTACAAATAAATCTTAATAGATAATATTCCCCTTGCCTATAGCTTTTCTAAGTTATGAAACATGTTCCAACAAAAAAAACAGCCGAAGCTGTTTTTTTACGATCACTTAGATTTGCTTGTAGACTTGATGGGCTAAAAGTTCGATCAGTGTAATCACTGGGACTTGCGTCGTCAGGTTCAAATCGACTTCTTTTCCCCCACTGACGACGGGCATATAGTAGGAAATATTGTAATCTGCCATTTGGGCGATCGTCGATTTTTCATCATTGGTGATACTGAGTACTTTTGCCCCATACCGTTTGAAGTCCTCCGTTTGCTTGATCATTTGAATGGTTTCCCCCGAAACTGATAAAATGATCGCTAACGTATTTTCCATCCCACGAGGCGGTACTGGCAAAAAGGGATCGACGATGCTATAGGCATTGATGCCTAAATTAGCAAAATAGCGGCTGCCATAGGTGCCAAGAATGCCACTTGTGCCGATACCTGAAAACGCCACATGGCGTGCGGAAAGAATTAGTTCTACCGCTGGCTGGATAAACTTACGGTAATCTTCATTATTGACTTTTTTTAAGAATGTATTGACTTGGATCGTTGCATCATAGAAAAGATCAAACGCTCGTGCATCTTGTTCCTTTTTTTGACAGATCGCATACTTTAACTCTGAATACCCGCGATAGCCTAATTTCGTGATACATCGTAAAATCGTCGAGGTCGAGACATGGCATGCAGCTGACAATTCGCGGATCGTCAGTTGATCGATCTCTTCAAAATGCTGGACAATGTACTTATAAACAGCCATTTCAAGCTCGTTCAGACGCTTGATTTTTTCTTCATCAAACATACCTGCTGCCTCCACCCGACAATTTTATCCTTTGTTGATCGATTAGATTGCAAATAACTCCGTCGCTTTGTCAGGATCGGTATCATAGACTTCAAATGTTTCTCCAACACCTAGATCATGTTCTTTCATGGTGTTGACCATCGTTAAGTGCGCCAACTCTTTCAAGTTGTTTTCTTTACTTAAATGACCAAGATAGACCCGTTTGGTATTGTCGGTCAAGATATCCGTCATGACCAGAGCGCCATCTTCATTCGATAAGTGACCACGATCTCCAAGAATTCGCTGTTTGAGGCTCCATGGGTAAGGGCCCATTCGCAGCATTTCTAGGTCATGGTTGCTTTCCACAAGGTACGCATCGGCGCCTTTGATAATGCCTCGCACATGATCGCTGCAATAACCGGTGTCCGTCAACATCACGAATGATTTGCCGTCTTTATGGAAACGATAAAATTGCGGCGCTGCAGCATCGTGAGAGACGCCAAAGCTTTCAATGTCCAAGTCACCCAAGGTCAGCACTTTTCCCATTTCAAAGATATGTTTTTGTTCGACAGCGACGTTACCGATCATTGGATCCATCGCTTGCCATGTTTTTGTATTCGCATAGACATCAAGTTTGTATTTTCGCGCCAGTACTCCGACACCGTGGATATGATCCCGGTGTTCGTGGGTCACAAGAATGGCGTCCAAGTCTTCTGGTTTCCGCCCTACTTCATCCAATAATGAAGTGATCTTCTTGCCGCTCAAACCGGCATCCACTAAGATCCGCTTTTTATTGCTTTCGATATAGAGCGAATTTCCTGAACTTCCGCTGGCTAGGATACTTACTTGAAAGGCATTTTCCTTCATCATGGTTTACGTGACTTCCTCTCTGGTTGTTTCAACGAGTTCCATTATACCCGCTTTTTTATGGATTTTCTACCTTTTGAACGGCATTATTCGTGATGATCCGATTGCTAAAGGCATTGACCGTTTCGATTTGGATGGTGTCATCGCCATCTAATTGGAACGCAATAAACCATGCAGGAATATACACATTTTTTTCCCTAACCTTCAAAATCATCGTATAGGCTAATTCCGTCCAGAGAATTTTCGAGTGACTCGGCAGCTTGTTGTTTAGATAAAGCGTATTTACTGCTTCTTTTTCTGAATAGACCGTCATCTTTTCCCTTAGAGGCGTAATATTGGAGATATGTGTTTGCGTGTAACGAGCAATCTGCAATAGATCATCCGTTTGTTCTAAGGTGATATCGATTCGACTTGAGCTGTCATTGAAAGGAATGCCTTCATAGGATTGAACCGCCACCACGGTCGGATGATTGGCGTTCAAGACAGAGAGGTTTTCCAAATAGTCATATTCATCCCCAAACAGGACTTGATCTTTTCGTTGCAAAAAACCATTGACGGTTTCTTCCGTTTGGGAATCATCACTGATGTAAAAGCCATTGGTTGAGACATGGATCAACTGCTGACCTTTGACCGTCGACCCTCTTTTGAACTGCGTATTGAGTTGCGGATTTCGTAGCTCCACATCAAAATCCGTCTGTTCACCGCTCAAATAATAGCCACTCAAGACCTCATCTGATAATTCGCCAGAATACCGAATGTCCTCAGACTCGAGACGTTGTTCGATAGGAATCGTTTGGTTTGATTGTGAAACCATCTGATGCTCGCTGCGAGCCTCACTGTAAACATTGAATAAAAAGACGTTCAGACCAAGAAAAGCGAGGAAAAAAATCCATTCGATTCGTTTAAAATCCAATTAATTCTCCTCCGTTTCTGCTAATTTTGTCATTAATGCATCATAACTGATCCAAGACGAGTCATAATTGACATACCAAGCAGGCGTCAAATCAACGAGTGGTGCATCTTTGATCTCCCCCCATTGATAGCCAACGATGATCTGTTGCAACAATTCAGGATCAGCCCCTGCCGCAATCAGATCATTTTTGACCGACAAACTAGAGGGTAATTCAATCTCGGTTTCAGAAGGAATCGGCACTTGAATCGCGTTCAAACTGGCAGAAATCGTCATTTCCCGACTGCCGGTCTGACCACTTTCTGAAAAAGCCACACTGATCACCCCTTGACCACCAGTACTAAAGACTGGATAGCCTTCAACGAAAACCCGATAATCCAAGTGCTTGTCTTGTTGATCAAAATAGCGGATCGTCCCAAAATTGTTGCCTAAACGAATAATATAATCCGCACTCAACATCGCCAGATCCGTTTCATCGGAATCATCTGTGGTAGTTTCAAACTTGACTTGCTGCTGATCTTGCAAGACCGTCATGTTTTGCCCACCTTCATAATAGTAGGTATCGACACTTTCATCATTGATCTTGACGTTTTTAGGATTGCTGAAAAAGGCTTCTCGAAACAAGCTCTGAGATTGAGTCGAAGAATAGTAGCTGTATTTTTTCAGCTTGATCGAATCCTGCGTATAATATTGCTTGCTGGATCGTTCTTCATCTGCCACCATTGTCGTCCATTCTCGAGGGTTGTCTGCTAGTAAGTGTTTTACTTGGCTTTTGTCCCAGTCGATTTTTCCTCGCACCACTCGTTGATGGGTAAAATCAACAAATTGGATCGTGTTTTCTTCAAGGTCAAACTGGATGCGGGAAAACGGAAAATCCTCTGTTTCACTTTCGTCCTCTAAGGACAGCTCTTTTTCAAAGGTTTTCTCATAATCTTTCAAGTAAAACGTTGTATAGTAGTTTAAGGACACCCCTTGATTGACTTCTTGGGCTTTTGAAAAAGCTTGTTCCTCGCCATAGGTTCGCAGCGTCAAATCACTGATCGTTGCCTCATTGATCGCCTCTTGGATCTCACGAATCACCGCTTCAGAGTTGGTTTCTTTGATCGCGTCCTCGTCATTCCAAGTCAAATACAGGGGCAAAAACAAATCGCTTTTTTGTTTGTAGGTTTGAACCGAAGGATTGACGCCGGTATCTGTTTCCGTGCTGGCATTGTTGAACCCAGTCGGATTCAGCCAAATCATATAGGAGAAATAAAAACTCAAGGCGATCATTACGATCAAGCCTACACGAATGATTTTTTCTGAGATTCTCATACCCACCAATCCTCCTCATACGGTTCATACGGCAACATGATGTAAAATGTTGACCCGCGATTTTCTCGACTTTCCGCCCAAATCGCACCGCCATGAGCTTTGATGACTTCTCGTGAGATCGCCAATCCTAAGCCAGTACCTCCTTGCTGACGGGCACGAGCTTTGTCGACTCGGTAAAAACGATCAAAGATCTTTGCGAGATCTTTTTTCGGAATCCCTAGTCCTTGGTCATTGATGCTAAGGACGATGTTGTTATGGGTCTCCATCAATTTCACCGTAATGATCCCGCCATCTGGCGAATATTTGATGGCATTATTCATGATGTTATCGATCACTTGGATCATTTTATCGGTATCGACTTCCAACCATAATTCTCGTTTAGTGAACTCCCGACGAATCAAGTATTTTTTGCTTTCATTCGTCACCATCATGTCAAAACGATCCAACACGAAATTGACCATTTCATTGAAATTGATGTATTCCAACTGCAGTTGCGAATTGCCGCTATCCATCCGCGACAGACTCAACAAGTCATTGATCATCCGAATCATTCGATCCGTTTCATCCAACGTCACTTTCAAAAAGTTCGGCGCAATTTCTGGGTCTTTCCAAGCACCCTCACTCAACGCTTCGATGTAGCTGCGCATACTCGTTAATGGTGTCCGTAACTCATGAGAAACGTTGGAAACGAACTCTCGCCGTTCCTGTTCATTTTTTTCTTGCTCTGTAACATCGTGCATCACCGCAACTAACCCAGAAATAAAGCCAGACTCCCGACGAATCATGGAGAAATCGATGCGCAAAATCATATTTGTTCCCGTCAAATCATTGCTAGGACGCTCCAACAGCATGTCTTCAGGATTTTCCAAAAGCTTTCGTAACGTGTATTCTTCATCGATTTCCAATAACGTCAAAATCGACTGCCCGATCGCTTCTTCGTTGCTGACATTTAACAAGGACATCGCCATCTCATTGATGGTAATGACTTTGCCTCGTCGGTCGGTGGCAACAACGCCGTCTGTCATGTGAGTCAAGACGCTGTCCAAGCGGTTTCGCTCAGATTCCATCGCCTCTTGAGTCTCTTCGATTCGTTCTCCTAGTTGATTAAAGGTCTCCGCCAGTTGCCCCAATTCATCTTTTCCATGAATCGCGACCTTGCGGCTATAATCTCCTTTGGCGATGCGAATCGCTTGTTCGCGCATCTCTCCGATCGGTTGGGTGATGGAACGAGAGACCAATAGTGCCACAATGATCGAAATCACTGCCGCAATCAGCGAGGCTGTCACAAAAATGACCGCAGTCGTACTGACTTCATTGTATTTTGACTCAAGATTGCTCCGTAAATAAAGGGTTCCTAAAACGGTATCCCCTGTCGGTGATTGGATCGACTGCACGATATTGAACACCCGCTGGCCGCTGGATTCATCATAGAGGACTTCACTGCGGTTCGTATCGTAATCACGGTAATCATTTTTTTCTCCCACCGAGCCACGATCATTGATATTGGTGGTTGCACGAATGATCCCTTGCTCATCCACCACCCGCATCTCCAAAATTTCCGATGAGTTGGTACTCGTTAAGATTCGATTCAAGGAAGCATTCATGGAATCCCAATCTAAACCGTCATCATTATCCATTCGACTCAATTCAGAGCCTAATGTTACCACTAACGTGCTGGCACGTGCCTCCATGTCGCGTTTGAAGGCATCGACCGTTGTTCTTTCCAATTCGCGAATAAAATACGCCCCGATAATCTGGATCGCAATCAATAAGATCAAGATAAAAGTCAGGGCGATTTTGAAGTTCACCGATTGAAAAAAGCGAACTTTATTTTTCATAGCTTATTCCTGTTCTGGGTTCCGCAAGTAATAGCCCACTCCGCGACGAGTAACCAAATAATTTGGATGGCTCGGGCTGTCTTCGATTTTTTCACGTAAACGACGCACCGTCACGTCAACGGTCCGAACATCACCAAAGTAGTCATAGCCCCAAACCGTTTGCAATAAATGCTCCCGGGTCATCACTTGACCAAGATGTTTTGCCAAGTAGTGCATCAATTCAAACTCTCGGTGCGTCAATTCGATGGCTGCACCATTTTTAGTGACCATGTACGCATCAGGATGAATGGTTAAATCACCAATCGTTAATTCGCTGTTGGCGTTATCGTCTGCTTCCTTCGCAGCTGCCGAGCCGCGACGCAGATTGGCTTTGACGCGGGCCACCAATTCCCGGTTTGAAAATGGTTTGGTTACATAATCGTCCGCACCAAGCTCGAGGCCTAGTACTTTATCGATTTCAGAATCTTTGGCTGTGACCATGATGATCGGCATGTCATGGGTTTTGCGCACTTCCCGTGCAACTTCCAACCCATCCATTTTTGGCAGCATCAAATCAAGCAAAATCAGATCAGGATCGACCTCGGCTACTTTTTCTAATGCCTCTTCTCCATCATAGGCGGTATATACTTCATATCCTTCTTTGGTTAAATTAAATTTGACGATATCAGAAATTGGTTTCTCATCGTCCACGACTAGGATCTTTTTCAAAAATGTCACCTCAATTTTTTTTGGTTTCTTACTTATTATACATTATTTAAACGGGCTTTTCATCTTTCCCAAAAACCGCGGCCTTATTCTTAAGGAAAGCACAAAAAAAGAAAGGCACGGGGCCTTTCTTTTTTACTCTTCTAAAAGCTGGATACCGATCCCTAACAACCCAGGACCCGTGTGGACGACTAATGCGGGAGAAATTTGTCCAAATAAGATTTCTTTGACCTTAGGAAATTCGGCTTCTAATCGTGCTTTCATTTCTTTGGCTTCTTGCAGTGCATCACCTTGCGCCACAGCTAAACGCACATGGCGATGGTCACCGATGAATTGCTTGATCAAGTCAACGGTTTTGTCCAAGCTTTTCTTCCGTCCACGAGATTTTGCGACCGTATAGTAGATCCCTTCTTCATTACAAGAGATAATTGGATTCAATTTCAAGGCATTGCCTAAGATGGATGCGACCAGACCGATCCGGCCGCCTTTTTGTAAATACTCTAAGGTAGCTACGTTGAAAAAGACTTTGTTTTTCGGCACTTCATTCGTTAATTGTGCCCGCAGTTCTTCCCAAGTCACGCCTTTTTCTAACAGTTCTGCTGCACGAATCGCTTGCAGCCCTGCACCGATTCCGATATTTTTCGTATCAAGTACGAAAACCTCAAGATCCGTCCGTTGTTCACCTAACAGGCGAACGACGTTAAACGTTCCGCTCAATCCGCTGGAGATGGTTACGGCAAAGACTTTCTCATACCCATCGGCTTTGATCCGATCAAAGATTTCCCCGATCGCAGCACCGTCAGGTAACGAGGTACTAGGGATCTCTTGCGGCAAGCGCTCGTAGATTTCTTCCGCAGTAATATCAACTTTATCGGTATAGGTCCGATCCTTGTAGATAATTTGCAATGGCAGCATATACATGCCGTATTGCTCCATGATCTGTGCGGGAACATCGGTACCTGAATCAACTAATAGGGCAATTTTCTCTTTATTCATGGGCTTCTCCTTTATGTGTTTCTAAATAAATGACTTCTAATTCAATCGTTTTTTCTGCCAATAGTTTGTTGGCAAAGGAACGCGTCGCACCTTTCATGGCTACTAATTCAATTGGGATCGGTTCCGACGTCATTTGTTCGGGTTCTCCCATTGCTTCTTTGCCGACAAGGTGGATCGCTTTTTCTTGTTCTTCACAAAATACATTGTAGGCATTTCTGATGCCGACGACTTTCCCTTGAAAAAGGATCCCCGTCTTTATTTCAGGAATCGTCAGCACTTGCTTGAGCATCGTGATCGCAATCAAAAATGCGAGATGCTTTTGATTGTAACGTTTCTTCTCTGGTGCTGGAATCATCCCTTTTTTGACATAATTATTGACCATGGAAGAGGTCAATAGCGGATGCTTTTCCGTTTGGATCACCGGCGATAAATATTGATCGATCAATGTGATCACCTGATCCATATACAGTTCCAGCGTTGGCAATTCTTCCCATCTCGGCAGGTGGAAATTCAGCAATGAATTGCCCCAATTTTTCATGTCTGCTTGTAATTTTTCCATGTCATCCTCCATTTTGACGAACAGAAGGTTAGATTATCACAAACTAATCATCTAGTTTTGATAACTAGATACATTTTATCACGGTTTTCTGAGTTTTTAAAGCAATCTGATCAATCTTTTAAGAATTTCCTATCATTTGAATTTGGGAAACAAATGGTGTTTTATTAAGATAACGCCAGTTTCTCAACTGAAAAAAGCGCATATTTTTTTCAAAAGAATGATTGATTTTTCAACAATGGAGTGCTAAGATAATGAAGTACTTTTGGTACGGGCCGTTAGCTCAGTTGGTAGAGCAGCTGACTCTTAATCAGCGGGTCGCGGGTTCGAGCCCCTCACGGCCCATTGGGTGCCAAACCCACGGAACAGGTAAATGTTGGTGCGAAAGCATTTCGAAAACATTTATGCTGTTCCATTTTTTTGTTTATAATTAATTTATTGCCAATTGAATAAGAAGAAATGCCTTGCTGTCAAAAAGTTTCTTATTAAATGATGTATGTAAGAGCTATGCTTTTCGAAAAGTTTTTTTCTACGAGATGACTGAACTCTTTGCACGTGAAATGCTTCGTTTCTCCATAAATTAACTGAGTCAGATAATTTGTGGAAGTAATAGCTTCTGTATAAATTCAGTGAGTGCTTCGCTAGTTCAAAAACCTTTACAGTAATTTTTTTCTCACTATTACCACTACAAATTAGATATGAAATCAAAAAAATCACTACCTAGTCCTAATGAAAAGGTAGTGTATTTTTAATGCTGTTCATTCTTCTAAGAGCGCTCCTTAAGAAACTCTTCTAAACGATTCAAATCTTTCTGAGATAGTTACCCTATATCTTTATATTTAAAATCTATTTTTTCTTTGGAAAGAACGAATAACGTTCCTGTGTCAATCCAAGACTCTTTTTTTAAATTTGAATCTTGCCAATCATTGATATGGAAATAAAGCTTTTTTATGCGCTCTGATTTGTGTTCAAACTTGCTTGTAATCGCATAAAAAAGAACTTCATTTTCACTATTCTCAATAATCAAAACTGGTCGTCTTTTTCCTTCTGGTTTACCCACATAAGCCACATACATTGAAACTATTTTATTCATCTTCATCCAACCAAGCCTCGAAAGCCTTATTATCATCTATCCTCGTCACATTAATAGATTTTTTCGCTAACTTAGCAATTCGCCTAGCTTGCTTTGTTTGTTCAGAAAGTTTTACCTCAAAGGGTAATCCCCCTTTTTCTATGACTTGTTTATAAAAAATAGTAATTGCCGTAGTGGGATTCATTCCTAAATCATGTAAAATATCTTCTGCTTCCATTTTTAGATCTTTTTCAACCGCAATCTGAATTCTTTCTTTTTCCTTCTTCATAACGCACCCCCAAAAAAGAGTTTTTTATACTTATATTATACTCTATTTGAGCGCTATTTTCACTTACTATACTCATAAATAAATTTATTTTTCGCATAAGAAATCTAACTTCTTCAAATTACCTAACTTTTAGTAAGTGGGTTTAACACCCAATGAACAGGTAAATCGTGGCGCGAACCCCTATTTATATTATCTCCATATATTCTTCAAAAAATCCATGGATATTACACTAACACTAATTATCGTAACACCATAAAACAAGGAGCATAACTTGTTAACCTATGTCATGTCCCTTGTTTTTTTAATTCAGGTATTGATAAACTAAATACATAAACCATACTAATCCTATTATAAAAAATAGATTTAAAATGTTTTTATTTATTTTTCTTCTTTGCTCTCCAAAGTATGGCGACCTTTTTTGCCAAAACAATTTCCTGTTTTTCACATCAGAAAAAAACAATTTAAAAATTATAAATAACACAGGAAGAGAAAAGTTTAACACTATATAAAAAATATCTGTAGGATCTCCAATTAAAACTAACCCTATCAAAATAAATAATATAATAAGAAAAATTAGTTTATACTGAACTTTCATAACTCACCTATACAATCAATTGATTTTATTCTATTTGTATTCTGAAGGTTCTGAGGGGACGATCGTCATTTTAAAATAGTTCTCCTATTTCTTACCCTCTTTTACAATTTTGGCTGATCTAATTCCTCTCATCAGCAATTGGATACAAATTTCGTACTAGCTGCTCTTATTCTTCATTTGGGGTGGTCACCGCTAAATTATTTCTTCTATCGAAGAATGCAACAAGAAAAGAAATTGCCAATCACTATTTTGCTTCTAGCATGACTGTCCTTCGTGTCCTGCACAGGAATAAGACTAACTGTATTGAAAAAGAGTAAAAAAAGTTTTGAGGCTACTTCATATATTCTTTTGCTCGATCACTACCTCATCTTCATTTACCGGTTCTTCGAATCCTGAAAAAAACCGTTGAAGGATTTCTTCTGTAATAGGAAAAGCGGAATTTGCAGTCTGGACTTTATTTCTGATCGCTAATCGTTTTCGTAAAGTATCATAATCAGCTTTTAGATAGATTACTTTAATCGTCACATCATATGCTGCCAGTAGTTCTCTATAAGCGTCTCGGTGACTTTTAGCCCAAAAACTAGAATCGACAACTACGTTTTTTCCTTCTTGAACAGCCTTTACTGTAAGCTCTTTCATTTTAACTGAAGATAATGAAGAAACTTTTGCATATTTCTCCGAAGGGTAATCAACACCATAAACGCCATAATCTTCCCAAATCAATTCATCTATTGCTAGTCTTACATAGCCTTCTTGCTCTTTTTGTTTTGAGTAAGTGGTTTTGCCTGCACCACTAACGCCACACATCAAAAGTACCTCAACCATTATTCTCCTCCTACCTTTTCTGATCAATAAACAAAGAGAACGAAAAAACCTTATTTGTAATCACCGCTCGTGTTTTAGACCACTGTTCGCCACCACATCTGATGGTACAATGATAACATTGTTTTTATGAACAACAAGCAGATTGGGAAACAATCGCAAGAAAAATAGTAAGTAAAACCATATATTAGAGAATAGAAGCGTTAGCCACTTAAGCTAACGGATAAATCAAATTTTTGTCCATTTCCACTCTACTATAAAAAAATTATTTTCTACAAAAAATAGGAACGAAAGCCAAAATACGAAAGAAACATCATGGCTAAAACTTATGTATGTAATGGTATCTTTACTTCTATTATTCCAATTTTAAAATAAACTAAGCCACCACCCAACCCCTGATAGAAAAACAAGAATAGACTCTTGAATAGAACTTGAATGCAAAACTGCCTCCAAAATCAACGCAAGAGTCTATCTGTATAGATAAAGATCTTTATATGCAAGTTCTTTTGCACCAATAAAGATCCTTAGAATCAAGCAAATCAGAATGCTTTCAAATCAAATGTGATAGTGTCATTGTTCTTTAAAATCAACGCTTGTGCCCCTTTATCGGTCATTTCGTCATTGACGGTATAGACCCAAAATAGATTGGCTTTTTGATCTTGACTGATGCCGTCGATCGAGGTGATAAAGCCATCTTTTTCTTTGATCGCAAAGTTTTCTTTCATTACTTCCAGCAGCGACTCATTTTCTCGGAACGTTACTTCTTTTGAGGTCACAGCTTCTTGATTTTGGATGACGATCGTAGCTGTTCCTTGTTCTTGCTTCAAGGAACTTTGCTGCGTGCTTTCTGGCGTTACACTTGCCTGTTGGTATCCTGTAGCGACGAGTAGTGTGCTCACTAGCAGGAATACGACAAATACTTTTTTCATCTATTTCTTCCTCTCCAATAGTCAAAATACTAATCGTTTTTCTATCCAGTATACGGATAAGAATTATTTTATCACTCTCGTTTTTTCTTAGAGCCCGCATTTTAATTGGATTTTACAGTTTGTGCAGGTACTACAGCCACCGATTTCCTCAATGGTTCCTTCATGGCAGATGGGACAGATTTCACCAGAGGCGACGGGTTCATTTACTTGAACGACAGGCAGCGGTTCAACTTGTGCGGTCAGCTCATTTTCAACCGCTTCTAAGGTAAGTACTTGTGAATCTCGGCTGCCGTCTACATAGACAGTCCCTCCTTTGGCTCCTCCTTCATAAAGATCTCGATAAACTTTGGCTACTTGGCTTACTGTATATCCTTTTGGTGCATTGACCGTTTTTGAAATGGAGCTATCCACCCAGCGTTGTATGGTGCATTGCACACCGACATGCTCTTCGGGCGTCAACTCCATAGCGGAAATGAACCATGCCGGCAACTCCGCTTTGGTTCGTTCAGGATGATCCATCAGGTATTCGTCAACGATTTCCGCATTGATTTCAATAAACTTACCTAGTCGACCGCTTCTAAAATAAGAAAAGGAGTAATAAGGTTCTAAACCAGTTGAAACTCCCGTCATCGTGCCTGTCGATCCTGTTGGCGCAACAGTCAAAAGATGAGAGTTGCGAATACCGAATCGCAGCACGCCTTCGCGGATGTGCGCTGGCATTTTTTTCATGTATCCTGTATCGATAAATTTCTTTCGCAACGCTTGCGTCTCTTGGTCATTTTTTCCAATCAGGAAGGGAAAGCTGCCTTTTTCTTTCGCCAATTCAATGGATGCCTCATAGGCAGTGACTGCCATTGCCTCGAAAATTTGATCAACGAATTGATTTCCTTCTGCCGATCCGTATTTTTTCCCGCAGTAGATCAATAAATCTGCCAAGCCCATGATCCCTAATCCAACACGTCTTTCCCCTTTCGCCTGCTGCTCATTTTTGTCAAAAAAGTAAGGCGTTACGTCAATAACATTGTCTTGGAAACGAACCGCTGTTTTCACGGTTTCTTTTAGTTTGGCAAAATCAACGGTGCCCTTTTGGCGATCCGCCATGTTTGCGAGATTGATGGCTGCCAAGTTACAGACCGCATAAGGGGTTAGGGGCTGTTCACCGCACGGATTAGTTGCTACGACTTTTTGTCCATATGCTGTAGCATTCGTCATCTTGTTGGCATTATCGATAAAGAAAATACCAGGCTCAGCAGAATACGTTGCACAAAAAGTAATCAACTCCCATAACTCACGAGCTTTGATCCTTTGATAGGTTTTGACTTTATGGCCAGCAGCTGCCCATTCTCGCACATCCCCGACTTCAGCCCACTTTGCATCATATTGCGCCATCTCTGCTTCTGAATAATTGTCGATATCTGGAAAGCGTAGCTCATACCACCCATCTGTCTTCACTGCTTCCATGAATTCTTCTGTCAAGCAGACTGAGATATTCGCGCCAGTTAAGAAATCACTTTCTTTCACCGTATAGCTGCCACCTATGCGCAATTTTTCTTTTGCCTTTTGGATCATGTCATTATGTTCCTTATCTGACGATTCAGGCAGTTGTGCTAGATAAGTGAACATTCTTTCTTCCATTTTTGTCAGAGGGTCAAATTGCAGTTTTTCATTGATCAGTTGTTTGATCGTCGCATTTGTGATTGTTTTTTTTAGGTGAAGCAATACAGCAGGATTTTGAATTTTAGAAAGAATAAACGCAAAAATATCTGGATGCCAATCTGCCATCATAATCATCTGCGCTCCACGGCGGCTACCTCCTTGTTCGACAAGGTTCGTCAAGTTTGCCAAATCATTCAACCAAGAAACTGCCCCAGAAGACCGACCACTGACACCGTGGACCACACTTGATTTTGGTCGCAAGGTCGACCCATTGGTTCCGACCCCGCCACCTCGACTCATGATTTCCATAACTTCTTGTCGATGAACAGCAATCCCTTTTCGGGAATCATGGATGAAAGGCATCACAAAGCAATTGAAGTAGGTAACTTGAGAATTTGTTCCTGCTCCATAAAGTACTCTGCCTGCGGGAATTAGGTTTTGCGCCACGATTTGTTGGTAAAACGCCTCGAAGAAGCGCTCCTGGTCATGGGCCTCGTTGGCAGAAATCCCTTTGGCTACACGATGCGCCACTTGCTCAAAAAAGAGTTCTAACGGTTTTTCAATGTCACTTTTTCTTCTTTTAACAAGTCCATTGGCTTGTTCATCAATATCTTCTAACGCTGAGCGATAGGCCTCTTCCACTTCGATAGAGACTAGTTCCCCATCGATTGCTTTCACAACACCGATTCCTCTTGCAGGATATTTAGGATCAGCTTTCGTTGTCAAAATCACCATATCATCCTTACGCAATGTTTGATGGGTTTGATCCTTGTATGAATAACGATCTAGCATAATCAAACGAGCGATTCCCTCAAATGTTTGGGTCATTTCTGGTGTGATCGCCGAAACTTCTTGGAACAACTTGATATCCTCGTTCAATTTCTCAATCGTTTGTTTTTTGTATTCCATTTCTTTCCCTCGCCTTCTAAAACACAACATATTGTGCTCGTTTTTTATTATCGTACTATATAATGTGTATTTCAATCTTGAATTTTATTATTTTCCATGTATAATGAGAATGATTATCAATTAGAAAGACGGCGATTTTCATGCTTCCTCCCCAAACCAAGATACTCTCCATCCAAAGAATTTCTCATTTAGCACTAATCACTGCGGCTTGTATCGTTGGACGGTTAGTTTTTGTCTTTATCCCTAACGTTCAGCCTATGAGTGCCCTTTTGTTTTTAGTGGCTTTTTCTTACCGTTTATCTGATGCGTTGATGATTGCCTTATTAAGTTTGCTCGGAACAAATATCTATCTAGGCATGGGTCCCTGGACGATCAGTCAATTTGCTGCACTTACTATCACCATCATTCTTTTTCATCAGTTTGGAAAAATACCGATCATCAAGAAAAACCGCTTCTTGCAAGCTTTCTTTGCCTTTCTTTGCGGACTTCTTTATGGCTTGATCGTTTCGTTGATGGAAGTTTGGCTTTATCAGTTTCCTTCGTTTCTTGCCTATTACCTTCAAGGACTACTGTTCGATTTCTTCCATGCCAGCGGAAACTTCGTCTTTTATCTGCTTTTATGGCCAGTATTTGAGCGAATAACACCCACCTCCTATAAATTGGCGAAAAAAAACGACTGATTTCGATGGAACGAAGCATTCGGCTAACTTTGTTTTCGTGTTTCTTTGAAAGAATGTTCGCGTAAAATTTTTCTTAAAAAACAAAAAAACTACGACTACTCTCCTGTTTCCTTTGCTTAAAAATCTATCCAAAAATCTCCAGTGAAAAGCCTTTCGAAAGGGTTTCTTCCATCTTTATACGTCCATTCATTTGAATGAAATGATCCCTCTTTCATCCATGCCCTTGACCGAATGTAGTTGGATTTCTTTCAGATTATTAATGAATGATGATGTTTGCTTTTGCTATCATCAGAAATTTATTATTTTTTTTAAATAACAATTTAATTTTTCTTGACCAAAAGAATTCAGAGGTTTATCCTAGCTATGGAAAATCAACGACTGAATAAAAAAGAAGCAAGTGAAATTTTTAATTCAATTTGACCTTTGACATTTGTGAAAAAATGCATAAGAAACTTGATAGTGATCAAGCGCTTATGGAAAGAAATTTTTTTCTCACTAAATTTCAAAAAACGCTCTATTTTAATCAGTCAGAAAAATCATTTTAAGAAGGAGAAAGCGATGAATGAGAAACAATTACGCTGGTATAATATTGCGCTGATGGCGTTCGTCTCTGTTTGGGGACTGGGAAATGTTGTAAACAACTACGCTCAACAAGGATTGACTGTTGTTGTTTCGTGGCTATTAATTATGGCTCTTTATTTTGTACCCTATGCATTAAGTGTTGGTCAGTTAGGATCGACCTTCAAAGAGTCAAGTGGTGGGGTTTCCTCATGGATCAAAGAAACCTCAACAAAGCGGTTGGCTTTTTTTGCTGCTTGGACTTATTGGGTCGTTCACGTGCCTTATTTGGCACAAAAACCCCAAGGAATCTTAGTGTCATTGAGTTGGTTATTTAAAGGAAATGGTACATTTGTATCAACGATGGGCTCCATGGAAGTCTCATTGATTTGTTTAGCTATTTTTCTATTCTTTTTATGGATTGCCTCTAAAGGATTGACGACCTTAAAAATGATTGGGAACATCGCCGGAACAGCCATGTTCGTGATGTCGATTCTTTTTATCCTTTTAGCAGTTACTGCTCCAGCAATGACTGGTGCTGAAATTGCTACACCAAACATGTCATCTGTTTCAACCTATATCCCTAAATTTGACTTTACCTATTTAACTACGATCTCGATGCTGGTATTTGCGGTAGGTGGCTGTGAAAAAATCTCGCCTTACGTAAATAACACAAAAAATCCTGCCAAAGAATTTCCAAAAGGCATGATCTTTTTAGCCGGTATGGTGGCATTATGTGCCTTGCTCGGCTCGATTGCTATGGGGATGCTTTTTGATGCCAACCATATTCCAGAAGATTTGATGGTCAACGGCGCTTATGAAGCCTTTCAACGACTAGGAAACTTCTACGGAATCGGCAATTTCTTTGTCATTCTTTATTCCATCGCCAATGCGTTGGCGCAAATCTCTGCGTTGGCTTTTTCAATTGATGCCCCATTGAAAATATTATTGTCTGATGCTGATTCAGAATTTGTACCAAATGGCTTAGCAAAACTAAACAAAAAAGGAACACCAGTAAATGGGTATATTATGACTGGTATCCTAGTCAGCATTTTGATCATCATTCCAGCACTAGGAATCGGCAATATGACCGAACTGTATCGTTGGTTGCTGAACTTGAATTCAGTTGTCATGCCATTGCGTTACTTATGGGTCTTCTTAGCCTTTATGCTAGTCAACAAACACGCCAATCGCTTTACTTCCGATTATAAATTCGTGAAAAACACCAAGGTTGGCTTTGGGATCGGCTTATGGTGTTTCTTGTTCACGGCCTTTGCCTGCATTTTAGGGATGGTTCCTAAACTTGATTATGCGGCAGATCCGCAAGCTTGGTTCTTCCAATTGGCCTTAAATATCATTACGCCAATCGCCTTTCTTTTGATTGGCTTGATCTTGCCGATCATTGCGAAACGCGTAAATAAAAAATAATCATTCCCTCAAAAAAGAGGTGTCCGACAACTATTTCAGTTGTCGGGCACCTCTTTCTTTGTAAATGAACTTCTCCGCCGTGCGAGGCATTTGCTCCATCCTCTTGCCGAAGCGTTCATTCTTCGTCATTTTCCTCTTTGATTCCATACTTGATCCATTGCACCTTATAGCGAAAATCTTTGATCAGCTCTTTTGCGGTCCATTCATTCGAAATAAAATCTGTCAGACTATCCATCACAACCGCCATAATAAAATAAAGGAAACTGACAGCTTCTTGCGTATCGTGGATCGTAAAGCGATTTTCTTCCAACAGCTCCAACCACTGACGAATCATGGGCGAATCGTCAGGGATCGCATCGCGCTTCGTCCAGGCATTGCTTTGAGTACATAAGTGGATCATTTTCCAATGATCATCTTCAGGTGACCATTGACTGCACCAAGCCAAGTATTCTTCGATCCCTTTGAAAAAATCATTTTTGTTGCGATTGATAAACGTAAAAATCGCGGAATGGATTTGGTTTGAATAGTCGGCGATCGCATAGTCATAGGCATCTTCTAAGTTTTGAAAGTACTTGTAAAACGCCCCTCTAGAAATGTGCGACTTTTCGACGATGGCAGAGACCTTGACTTGACTGATGTGCTTGCTGAAGAATTCTTCTAAAAGCACGGCATCGATTTTTTCTTTTTTCTCTTGTTTTAAATGAAAAAATGTTGTACTTGGCAAGGGATTCTCCTCCATCATTCGCAATCTACTCCCTCTATTATAAACAAATCCCTCTACTTTTCCACTCAGACTTGTGCAGTTTCTCTTGATGGGGCGTTTTGTTCGATCAGATTGCCATCTTCCATTCGGAAAATGCGATCACTCCATTGGATCATTCGCTCGTCGTGAGTGACCATGACTGTCGCTTTCTTTTTCTCATGCGCTTCTTTCACCAATAACTTCACCACTTCATACGCATGATCGGTGTCTAAGCTGGCAGTTGGTTCATCCGCCAAAATCAAGCTTGGGTCATTAAACAACGCCCTGCCGATTGCTACTCGTTGACGTTCCCCACCAGATAAATCGCGGGGAAACTTGTCTTGAAGATCGAGAATATCTAATGAAGCAAGCAATTCATCAATCCGTTCCTTTTCCTTGGCTTTTCTTGAAACTTTGTCGACCAAATAAAATTGTTCCTTTACCGTTAGAAAAGGGATCAAATTCGAGCTTTGCAAGATAAACCCAATCTCTTTAAAACGCAACTTCCCTCGTTGCTTTTCATTTAATTGGGAAAAGTTCACCTGGTTGATGATGATCTCTCCCGATGTTGGACTTTGTAAGCCGCCAGCGATGGTCAAAAAGGTACTTTTTCCTGAACCAGAAGGGCCGATGATACTGACGAACTCCCCTTCTTGAACGTGAAAATTGAGTCCTTTTAATGCCGTTACTTCGGTATGCTGCTTGCCAAATTTTTTTATAATATCCTTCATTACTAAAATGTCTTTCATCTTTGTTACCCTCCTATTGCCGTAATTGGATCGACTTTTGTGACCGTCCGAATGGAGAATAAGCCGCCTAGAACTGCCACGAGAATCAAGATGCCGCTATAAAGCAGCCATTGCTTGAATTCAAAGAAAAATGGCATGGCATCTGGTAAAAACAAACTGGTGCCGTATGCCGCCGCAAAGGCTAGGGCTACCCCGATCACACCGACCATAAATGCTTGCGCAATAATTGATTTGGCAATAAAGCTGGTCCGAATCCCTTGGGCTTTCATCACACCAAAAATCGCCGTTTTTTGTAGGGTGATTACATACATGAAAATCCCCACGATTGCCGTTGCAACAACAAATAAGAAGTAGATCATGGCATTTAAGGTCAAGTTTTGAGCAGAAAATCCAGGAAGCTTTTCAATAAAGTCTTCCGTTGCCAACACTTTGAGCTGAGTTCCTTCTTGGTTATCGACTTTCGGATCACTTGATTTGGTCACAATGATATTGATGGGCTGCTCCTTGTCAGATGCAAATGGTTGGTTAGCAAACTTCATTTTCGTCCAAGTATCGAGGGAAGTATAAATAACTGGTGACACCGTATAAGACGTTTCTGGGGTGATCCCAACGACTTTGAAGGTTTCATCTGAACGCCCGATTTTCACTTGATCCCCGACCTTGATACCTTCTTCTGCTAAGTTTTCTGAAATCGTGATCTCATTTTCTTGTGAAAACAGCTTGCCTTCTAAGACTTCTGGTAACAAGAACGCATCCTCTTGTGTACCAAAAACAGTCACATTGACTTGTTCATCGTTGACCGTGATGACACTGCTGTATAGACCAATCGGGGCTTTTTGGGTCCCTTCTACACGGTCTAGATCCCCTCTCGTCAATTGCGAAGCCGCAAATGTGTCATTCGCATCTTCTGATAAAACGATCGCGGATGAATCCCAGTCGACGATGGCCTTTTTAAAATCCCAGTTAAGTCCGGTAGCTAAGCCAGACAATATAAAAACAACATAGGCGATCAAAAACATGATTCCTACGATCAGCCCATATCTTAATTTTGAATAACGCATTTCTTTTATAGCCAGAAACATTGCTCTTTCCTCCTGTTTTCCAAATATTGACAAAGTGTCACTTTTTGAAGAATACCACACAAGGTGACACTTTGTCACTTTTTACAACTCGGAAAGTTTGTAAGGTTGATCGATCATTCTTTTTCTGTCATTCACTGAGGATGTTTTTTTTAAAGGAGTGAGGAAAAAGAGAGTTGAATAGTGGGCGTTTCGCGTAAAATACGCCATTTCCTTTTAACATTCTTGGCTAGATGTAAAAAAAGCATGGCCGACCGTAAATAGTCGAACCATGCTTGGCAAAAACGAACACGAGGTTTTCATTACTGGTATTCTTGAGATCAGCTGACTTTGCTTTGTCCAATTGTGGAAATTACTGCTCGTAACTGATGACACGAAGTATCAAACTGCCGTTTTTCCTCAGGGGTAAGCGTCAATTCAATAATTTCGCGGACGCCGTTTTGGTCCACGACTGCAGGAACCCCTGTGAATAAATCGTTGATGCCATATTCCCCATTAAGGTAGGAAGATACCGGCAGAATCGCTTGCTCATCATTTAAGATCGCTCGAACGATTCTTGCGACACTCATCCCTATCCCGTAAAAAGTTGCTTGTTTTCGATCGATGATTTCATAGGCAGCATTTTTTACTCGTTCAGAAAGAACCGCTAAATCGGCAACGGTCAAACGATCCTTTTGCTTGATCAATTCTAGGATCGGTTGCCCACCGATCGTTGTATGGGACCAGACAGCGACTTCCGAATCACCGTGTTCCCCAATGATATACCCATGAATATTCCGTGGATCGATGGCTAATTTTGCCGCCACTTCTTTTCGAAGTCTTGTGGTATCGAGGGTCGTTCCCGTACCAACGACACGATTGGCTGGCAACCCTGACACACGCCATGCTTGATAAGTTAAGACATCGACTGGGTTTGAAGCGATGACAAGCACGCCATCAAAACCTGAAGCCATCACTTGTTTTGTGACGCTTGCCATAATTTCGGCGTTCACATCGATCAATTCAAGCCGTGTTTGTCCTGGCTTTTGGTTGACCCCTGCGGTAATAACGACGATGTCAGCATCTTTACATTCCGAATACTCTCCCGCCCAAACTTTGATGTTTTCTTGCCCCCATGACATACCGTCTAACAAATCGAGGGCTTCTCCTTCTGCTTTGTCCCGATTGACATCGATCAAGACCAATTCATTGATCAGTCCTTGATTGATCATGGAATACGCAATGCTCGTTCCAACGAAACCTGTTCCGACAACGACAACTTTTCTGCTTGTACTTTTCATGTGCGATCCCTTCCCTTTCTTTTCAAATACTTGTGCTATTGTTTTGCGTATAGTACGCATTTTCTCAAAAAATAGATGATTTTTTTGTGTTTCCTTAGTAACTATGACCGGCAATCAGCGCTTTGGTTTGCTGATACAAATGAATTGCATATTTTCCTAACACATAGCTGACGACGATTACGGCAAAGCTTGTTTCAATAATCGTTAAGGCTTGTAGAAACCCAAATATCAGTGGGTGATTTGCAAAAAACAGTGCTGATTTGAACATTGCAGTCGCCGAGATCACAAGAGGAAACGTAAATGCCGCATAGCTTGGGTAAAACCCGACTGCCAGCATGTTTTTCATATAAGCGACGACAAAGAAATAAATCGTTTGTGACAATAACAGCATAAAGGCGACAAACCAAGCAGAGCCTTGTTCAAATACGGAAAGGTAACCTGCTAAGCAAAGAGAACCCGGCGCGGTTAAAATCGTGATCAATGGAACTGCCGCACGTTCCGTCAGTTTTTGATGGACGATTCGCTTTAAAATAATCGGCAAAAGTGCAAAATACAATACCAATGCGATCCAGACAATCACTTCTCCTAGCTCTTTAAAAAAGACAGCAGAAGTATTGGGAATGACGCCAATCCCGACGAAGGTAATAAACCAGCTTGGATAAATGTATTCCAGCGAAAGGTCGACAGGCAAAATATGCACGACAACAAAATAGATCATTAAAGCAAAATGTAAGCCGATAGCCCCCCACCAGAGCAGATCATTCACCACTGCATTGGGAATGACCCGTTCAAAAACAGTGGAAATCACCATCAGCGCCATCGTAAAGGTCGGCGCAACCGAAGCAACGATTGGGTTTTGCAACTCTGACATCGTGTGCTTAAATGTAAAGCATACTTTCAGAAGGAAGAGCCCCATGATGAAAATACCAAGGGTGCAAAACGCATTTCCAACCGTCTCCATTCCTTCTGAATACAATAAATTCCCCAAAGACACAGTGCCTAAAATCAAGCCGCAAATCGGGATTGGCAATGAATGTAAAAAATGCTGGATCGATGTTTTCATCAACTCATCCTTTCTTAATGTATGAAAATTTCAATTAAATTTGCTTTCTTTTTTCTCTACACTTATACTATAATCACCTGATAACTATTTGTAAAATTGTACTTTTAAATACTAATTATAAATTTTATTAATAATAAAGGAGTCCGCAAAATGATTGAATTGCTCAAAACCTTCATTGTTGTTTATGAAACTAGAAACTTTAGCCTTGCCGCCAAACAGCTCTATAAAACTCAGCCAACGATCTCCTTGCAAATCCAACGATTAGAGGCGGAACTTGGCTTCAAACTTTTTGAACGTAAAGGAAAACAATTGATTTTACCCACCAGCCAAGCGGAGTTTTTGTATCCTCGTGTGGTCGAGTCTCTCCGCTCATTGTCCACTATTTTTTCGCAAGCCAAAGACACCAAAAATTTTAAAACAGCGTGTGTGCTCGCTTGTTCAAATACCACCGCCGTCTACTTACTGCCCAGTATCATGGCGCAGCTGATTGAAGAATTTCCAACGTTTGCCTTTGAAATCAAAATCATGAATTCGCAAGAAGTAATCGATGCCGTCGAATCAAACAAAGCCCATATTGGCCTGATCGAAAAATCAATCGTTTCGCCATTGATCCAAAAAGAATTCGTCTATCGCGATGAATTGGTGTTAGCAGGCAACCTCGCTTCTGATTTTTGGGTCTTGCGGGAAAACGACTCGGGGATGTACTACATTAACGAAACCTATCTGTACGCACAGCACTTGCATCCGCAAATCATCAAAGCCAATAACAGCGAAGTGATTTTGTCCCTACTAAAACAAAACATCGGCAAATCGATCATCTCGAAACTCTCGTTACCACAAGAGTTGCCTTGGCAGGAACTTGATCCAGAGTACCGCTATCGTGATCTTTTTATCATTCAGAATCGTCAACGTGTGACGCCGGAAACCGGAGAGGTTTATGAGGAGATTAAACGGCTGTTGTTGGCATTGATTCCATAAATATTAGTCTTTTGAACCAATTAAAGTGAATACAAAAAAGACGCTGGAGTGTCGTTTGTCGCTCCTCCAGCGTCTTTTTATTTTTATAATTCCTTGATAAACCGTTTCTGTTCATGACTGCTATGATAGCCATGGTTTTCATAAAACCTGTGAGCAGCATGGCGTTTGACATTCGAATTTAATCGAATGCCTTGCATTCCTCGCTGTCTGGCTTCTTCTTCAATTGCAGACAGCAGCTTCCCACCAACACCTTGCTTTTGCACTTGATCGTCCACTACTAAACCTAGAATATTAAAAAATTGCCCAGCAGAATAAACTGTCGAATACGGCTGTGCTTCAATCATCCCAACTGCTTTCCCCTTTATTTCGGCGACCAGTAAGAGATGGTCCTCCTCAGCTAAGATTCTCTTTAGACCTTCGATCAATACTTCTTCTTCGATTGGATAGCCTAGTACCTTCGATAAGTGAGCTAGTTCTTTACGATCAGACAATGCTGCGGCTCTAATTTTCATAGTATTCTCCCGTCTTTTGGCTTTTTATTCGGTCTTGTTTTAGATAACTCACATTCATTTATCAACTTAGAAATTAATGACAGCTAGTTGATTTGTTAAAGTGCAATAGAAAAAAAGTATACAGACAGTGTACTAGAAATCACTTTGCTGTGATCTTTTATGTTATTTAGCTAAACCAGTTTTTAATTTTGATCAAATGAAATGAGTGCGTATTCGTTAGGTATATACCTGATTGTCGTATATTCGAATAATTTTCCCATATCATTATAGACCGCATTTTCCAGTATCCCCACACAATTATTTTTTCCCAAAGCTAATTCTTTAAAGTCAGAGTCTTTTGCAGACTCAACTTTCATAATGGATTTTGATGCAGCGATTTTAAAATCTAAGTTTTGTCTGATATGGTCGTAGATTGATCCGGCTATGATTTTCTCATTAAGTCCCTTAACAATACTTTTTTTGAAATAACTCGTATCTGACATCATCGCTTTCCCATCAATAATTCGTAATCGTTTCACAAGGTATACTCTTTCACCAACCGGAAATGAAATTTTTTTTGCTAATGAATCATCAACAGTCAACTCGCGAAATTCTTGCACAATTGTTTTTTTTTCGACCTCAGTGTCTGCGGATAGTGCCTTCAATCCTTGAAAATTTCCTACCTTGAAAGACTTCTTGTCAATCTCGATTCTTTCAAGAATAACTACCCCTCTTCCTTTCACACTATAAACCAATCCATCTTCATTAAGCAGTTGAATCGCTCGGCGAACTGTATTTCTGCTAGTACCAAATCGCTCAATTAACGCCATTTCGGTCGGTAAAACCATTGTATCGTTATAAAGTCCCTCATTAATTTCATTTTTCAAAGTGTCATATATATCCCGAAACTTATTCACCATAGTTCCACCTCACTCTTTCAGTTAATTATAGCATGATATCATTCTACCTATACAAAAAACTTAAATTTGTTTAAACAAATACTTGATTATTTGTTTAAACAAATTTAAAATGAGCGTAACCGGTTAAAAGAAATGAGGAGGTTTTATTATGAGTGACAAACAGTTAGCGGAGTACATGATTGAGTACGTTGGTGGAAAACATAATATCAAAAATGTGATCCACTGCATTACACGTGTTCGTTTCTATCTAGTGGACAAAGAGAAAGCCGATACAAATAAGATAAAAGAGTTGGATGGTGTAATGGGCGTCGTAGAAGCTCAAGGACAATATCAGGTGGTTGTTGGAAACAAAGTAAATGCTATTTACGAGGAAGTAATGCGTCAGTTAAACAATGATCAAGTCTTTGATTCTACAGAGGGAGTGGTAGAAAATGATTCCAATAGTGATTTTCTTCAGCTATTTCGAAATGGCTTCAATCAGTTTATTGGCATAATTACAGGTTCAATGATGCCCGTCATCGGTCTTCTTGCAGGAGCTGGAATAATCAAAGGATTACAAGCTTCGTTGGTGACGTTTGGTTTACTACAAGATAGTTCGCAATCTTATCTATTGATTAGTACGATTGCAGATGGCATTTTTTATTTTTTACCTGTCATCTTAGGTTTTACTGCGGCTCAAAAATTAAAGGTGAATCCTATTGTTCTGGCAGTCGTGGGTGCGATACTCATTCATCCAAATATAGTCACTATTGCTTCAAGTACAGCTGCGAAGGTCGCTATTTTTGGCATAGAATTTCCCATTATGAATTATACAGCTTCGGTTTTCCCTATTCTGGTCGCTGCTTGGTTAGCAACGTATGTTGAAAAGTTTTTAAAGAAAATTGTTCCTCTCGTGATTTCTTCCATTGTGTCACCAATCGTAGAAGTTCTGGTACTAAGCTTAGCCGTTCTTCTTATCATCGGACCAATCATAACGATTATTAGTGATGGGCTTGCATTCGGAATTAGTACCATTTTTGACTTTAATACGATTATTGGCGGAGCAGTCTATTGCGCACTTTTTCCAGTCTTAGTGGTCTTCGGCATGCACTGGCCATTGATTCCGATCATCGTCAACGATTTAACTGTCAACGGATTTAGTATGATGAATGCCTTCTCGTCTGTATTGATGATGGGTATTGCGGGTGCAACGTGCTCAATCGCATTAAAAACAAAAAAAGCTCAACTAAAACAAGTTGCCTTTGCTGCCACTCTTTCACAAATATGCGGTGTTGGCGAACCGGCAATCTATGGTATTCTACTAAAATACAAAAAAGTTTTCTATCTCGTGACCCTTTCAAATATTTTTGGTGGAGCTTTAGCAGGCTCCCTTCACTTGGTCAACTATGGATTCGCAGGTGGGGTTATAGGATTTGCCTCTTTTATCAACCCGGTTGCAGGGATCGATAACAACTTCTATGCTTATCTACTCTCTCATATAGGAACATTTTTGCTATCCTTTCTTTTGACTTGGCTTTTTGGTTTCAATGATAAAATGAAAGCTGCAGATGAACTGTAAGGTGATATATGATGAAAAAAATAATTTGGCATCAATTATTTTCTAATTACCAAGTACTAAACTTTTCTCCTAATGGACGTAAATTACGTTTGAGAATCAAGCAGCCGCTTTCTGGAAAACGATTAGCACTCGAACTTTGTAACCGCTATGACTCTTTTGATTTAAACGTAGAGTCGATAAAAATCAGTAGTGATCCGAGAACCCAACAATCTAGTGTTATTACCTTAGATAATCGACCACAATTCATTGTCCCAGCTGGGTCTACTTTATGGACAGATGACCTTGATTTTTCAGTAACCAAAGGAGCCGATATTCTGATAGAGGCATTATTTTCTAACGAGATCAATCGAGTATCTTCCTCGGCAAACTTACTGTCTGATCAATTAGTCCGTTCGAATATAAGAGAAACCAATAACTTTATTTTTGGTATTACTTCAGTTGCTCTAGAAACGAATGTTGATGCAAAAGTCATTGCTTTTTTCGGCGATTCTTTAACGAATCAAGGATATTTTAGTGATAGCGTCATCGACAATCTCAACAAGCGTGGTCTGGTTGCAACAAGCTTTAATGCTGGCATATCAGGCAATCGTCTGACACATGTTGGTTCAGGGATTTCTCGTTGGAAAGACAGCTTTGGCGTTGCAGGAATAAACAGGTTCCAAGCAGATGTCGTGGATCAAAAGCCAGACTTGATCGTTTCATTGATCGGGTTAAATGACTTATTTCATCCAGGAACTGGCTCACCGCTTTCAGAATTACCTACCAAAGAGGAGTTGATCCAACACTACAAAGTTCTAATAAGTCTGGCAAAAAAAGCCGACATTCCGTTTGTTCCCCTCACGCTTCCCCCTTTTAACTATTCTTACAACCAAGGAAAGCCGAGTTGGACCGAGGAAAAAGAAGCTATCCGAACTGCGTTTAATCAATGGTTAATGACGCAAGAAAATACGATCGATATCAATGATATGGTAAGAGATCCTTCTGATAAAACGAGATTAGCTTCTGCATTTGATTCGGGGGATCATCTGCATTTTTCTCAAACTGGAGGGGAAATTTTAGGAAAAGCTGTGGCTGAGAAAATTCTTTGCCTTTCATTGCTGTGAATTGATAGACTCTCAACAAAAACTGTTAAAAATAGTCAAAAATAAAACCTACCTCCCATACACATCTGGTTAAAATGTATACGGGAGGTTGACCTTTTCACTATGAATTTTCTTCAACTCTGCACTTGAATATCCTTACTCTCGATCACTAGCAATTATTCTACATACAATGTCACAAATTTTGCATGGCCTATCTTTTCAAGAGTGACTACATTCTTTTCCACAAGAAGTGCTTCTTTTGTAGCTTCTTTTAAATCGACTGTTTCTACTACGTTCACTGGATGGTTAAATGTGATCGTCGCGTGTCCAACTTCATCTAAAAGCCCATTGTATAGACGCAAAATATAACCTGGACGAGCTTCGGCTTTTTTCAATACACTTAGGGTCAAATTGCCATTGATCTCAAAAAGACTATAGTTTGCCGGTAAGGTTGGTTCAACCGGCCCTAAAGTAAAAATCAATCGGGAATTCAGGAATTCTGCGGATTGATAAAGCGTGATCGGTGTTACTGCTTGTTTGGCATGTTGTGCAACATTTGCTTGATCAAATCCTTGAGCAAAGTAAGCAACAGAGAAATCAAAATGCATCGTTTTGTGGCACTGCGCAGCTGGTGTCGCAATCACTGATTCTCCTGAAGCACGCCCTGGTCGATACAGTAGATTCTCTTTCCCCATGAAGCCATAGGTTCGGAAAATCGTTAAGCGAATCGTATCAAACGCTTCCCCCACGATCTCATATTCACGTACCCCCTGAGGCATGACTGCTACGCCATGGGACGCATCAAATAAACCGACAAAAGATTGACAAGTTTCTATAGCGATCGGCTTCTCATTCCATTGCTCTTTATTAGCTTCCCAAAGAGCCATTTCTTTTTCAAAAACAACCGGACGCTGCAACGTGCCAAACTGTTGGTCAGCCAGCGAAAATTTTGAGACAATTCCGGTATCAAATAGCACACATACCCGATGGCTATCCACTTGTTGGTTTTCAACCGTTAATTTGAAATCTATTTGTTGCGATTGTTTTTTTAACACAATCGTCAATTGGATCGGCAGTGAAGCCGAGACCTTCTTTTCTGCACGTTCAGCTAAATCCTTCGGAACCCTCAGCGTGAATGCCACATCAATCTTTTGGTAGATTGCTGATTGCTGAATCGAGATCGTTGGTTGCGCATCAATTGATGAAATCACAAAATCTTTCACAGGTGGTGAATAATTGAATGAATCACCATCGTCGCCATTTTCTTCAATGATCCCTTGATTTTGATAAAGCACCTGATTGGTTTTATCTAGAATATCCAACGAGCCATTGCTATTGACAGTGATCTGATAGTACTCATTTTCGATCGTATTGGTTGTAATCTCCTGCAATGGTGCGCTTGTATCACCTTTTAAATCAATTGTCAGCTGGGTATACCCCATACTCGGCACGTCAGTCGTTTCTATGGCAATCTTTGCTTTATAGACTTTCTCCGGCAAATAGATCTCCTTGACTGGATCTAATATGTTCCCCTGATTCAACACATACTCCGTTTGGTCGGTAAGCTCTAAAATCGTATAAGGTAACGCCTGACCTGACTGGTCAAGGATCGCAAATTCTTTTTGCGGCAAATAGACCTCTGCTTCGATCACCCCATTACGTTTTGTGTCATAGGTATTGAAAAGCGTAAAAGTAATTTCTTTTGCTTGTGGGTTGTTGATTGCAGTAGAAATCTGTCGTAACGTCAATTCGACAAGATTCATAGAAATATCTCGCGCTTGCTTATAGCGCATATAGATATCTTCGTTGGTCGTATCAGAAACACAAGAACCAATCGAATCATGCGCCGCATTTTCAAACATTAACTTCCAAATCTCTATGACTGTTTCTACGGGGTACTCAAATCCTAATTGCATAGCCATGGTTAAGATAGGCTCCATGACATTGACTAAGTAATGTTGGATCTGAGTGTTCATCGCCTTCAAATCAGGGCGTGAAGAAAAAATCGTTTTGTGAATTCGCATCAATTTGCCGTTGATCAGTTCACCAGCGATTTCTTCCAACTCAGGATGGCGTGCTTTGACCGCAGCAATGTATTTTTCGATCGTTGAAAATTGTAACTCATACTCATCCTGATACAGTTGATTCATTCGATCAACCAATTCTGGAAGATTTTCTCTAACTGGTGCTTGGTCGAAACCATTTGGAAAATACACTTGATCCGTTGCACTGCGTCCCCAAGTCGTTTTAAACGGTTCTTGATGTAAGAACTCTGCTAATTCTGCTTCTCGTTCAGGAATGGCACCGCCAATGTAGTACCCACTTGGGATCTGGTAAACATTGACCACAGAACCATCTTCTCCACGCCATTTGTACTCTGTGTGTTTAACATCGTCATCACTTACACCGCGCCAAAACATCGTGTCAGTGATACCAAACTCACGATAGATTTGTGGCATACTAGCTGCTTGTCCGAAAGAATCTGGCACATAGCCGACATTCATGTAGGTTCCGAATGCTTCACAAATTTTCATGCCATATAACATATTTCGAACAATGCTTTCTCCCGAGATCACTAATTGATCGGTTTGTGTGTACCATGGGCCAATGATCAATTTTCCTTGTTGGACAAGTTGTTGAATCCTTTCTTTGTCCTGTGGGCGCCATTTCAAGTAATCATCTAACAGAGAAGCCTGTCCATCTAAAATGAAACTTTCATAAGGATCATCCTTTTCTAGTTGTTCAATGACGTTTTTTAGATCGTGCATCAAATAGATTTTCGAGCGACTCGTCGTAAAATACCATTCGCGATCCCAATGACTGTGGGGTACGACATGTACTGTTTTTTTCATTCAATCATTCCTCTCCCGTGATTAAAAAAGGCACGTAACGATGGGTGTCGTTCGTGCCTATTAATTTTTCTCAATTTTTTTACCATCTGGTACGCATCATTTGATCCTTACATAAATGCTTCGAATTTTGAAAATCGTTTCTCTTCAAATACTCTTGTTTTCTTCCCCAAGTCTTGTCCTTGTCAAATACCTTAAAGCGTTCTTGAAAAATCACCTGCTCGTGCCTTTTCTTTTGCTACTATTTAGCTAATCAGCCTTGTTGCTTAATTTTCAAAGCTCACTTCAATATCATCGAGGGCAATATCTTCTGTTTGTTCTTCTTGCTTATTGAAATTCACGAATAAAGGCGCAACAAAACCGATGAAGGCTGCTCCTGCAAATAGTCCAATCAAATACGCCCAACCGTTTCCAACAGTGAAGAAGCCGTAGATTCCCCCAACTGGTGGCATTTTGTCATACATTCCTAATGCGATCCCCAAACCAGAAGCAATTGCACCTCCCAACATGTTGATCGGCACAAGCCGTAATGGATTGACTAATGTAAAAGGAATTGCTCCTTCTGTGATTCCGATGAACCCCATAATAAAGTTATTACGCCCAGCATCCAGTAGCTCTTTGTTGAATCGATTTTTGTGGAACAAAGTTGCTAAGGCATATCCAAATGGTACCGCACAAATCGCAACGTTCACGATGATGGCTGGTAAATAGACTCCTTCCGCTAGTAACACATTTCCTGCCATCCAAGCAGCTTTGTTTACAGGTCCCCCTAAGTCAGAGCCAATCATTGCCCCCATGATGACTGCCAGTAAAATTTTGTTAACGTCATTTTCAATCATGGTTCGGATCCATTCAACCAAACTAGTATTGATCCACGCCAATGGCTCAGAGAGTAAGGCGCCCATGACGATTGCTACAGACAATGTAGCAATCAAGGGTAAAATTACCAGCGGCATCACCCCAGCAAACGACTCCGGTAATTTGATATGTTCTTTCGCCCACTTCACTAAGTATCCTGCTAAGAACCCAGCAATAACTGCCCCTAAAAACCCAGCATTGGTGCTAGAAGCGACTGCACCACCGATAAAGCCGGCACCTAGCGCAGCCTTATCTCCAACAGAATACGCGATAAAACCAGCCAAGACAGTATTGATCAAGCCGATTCCTGTCCACCCTACTTGTTCAATCAAATAAAGCGCATGTTTAAAGCCTTCCGTGTCAGCATAAGGATCTAAGCTTGTGATCCCCATACCAAGAGCAATCATTTTCGGAATGGCAACAACCAGTGAAGCACCAATAATCAATGGCAGTACAAAACTAATTCCACTCATCAAGTGGCCTTTTAAATCTGCTAGAACTCTTTTCATCATCCTTGCCTCTTTCCTTTAGTTTGCGTTTCTTTGTTCAACAGCAGCTACACATTTCTTCAGCACCGCTTCCGGTGCTTTGATACACGTATTGATATTTACTCGAATTTGTGGTTTTCCTTCAAACCGTTCCATCCCAACAACTTTTTGGTCAGTCGCTAAAAGCAAGAAATCTGCTTCTTTTGCTTCGGCTGCAGTGATCTCATTGACTTGCCCTAATGAGCCTTGCTGTTCGATCTTGACCTCATAGCCAAGTTTCGCACCAGCTTTTTCTAAAGCTTTTGCCGCCATCGGTGTATGTGCCAATCCAGCTGGACAGGCGGAAATTCCTACTATTTTCATACAATTTTCTCTCCCATCATTTCCTTTTTGATCAATTCTGCTAAATAAGCTTTGTCTTCTGATTGTTGAATCTGCTGGATGAATGTCTCTTCAAGCAATGCGGTTGCTAGGCGACTCAACATTTGCAGATGCACCGTTCCTTCATCTTTTTTAGGAACCATCAAAGCAAACACATTTTTGACTGCCGAATCATCGAAGGTTTCCCATTCGATGGCTTGCTCTAAACGAATAAACAAAACGGTCGGTTCCAAAACCGGTTCAGCTTTTGCATGTGGAATAGCAAAGCCTTCTTGTAAGCCGGTTGAATATTGTGCTTCCCGTTCAATGAATGCCGCACATGTATCTGCTGCATTGGTAACGATCCCTGATTCATAGGCATGATGCGCAATTACGTGAAACAGTTCTTCTTTTGATGTAACAGCCACATTCAAGAGAATATTTTTTTCCTGAAAATCCATCTCATCTGCTCCTTTCCTTTATTATGAAACCATTAGCGTAATTCGTGTGGTTTATTTTCTGTACACGTTTAATTTACGGTTTCTAATTCACGATGTAAACACAACAAATTTCCAATTCAAGTGGCAATCATTAGTAAAGCGTTTTCCAAAATGATTGCCAACTCTTCTGGAAATTTTCGGTACTGGTGAAGCATTTCATTCTTATTCTTTCTATTGTATGATGAGAAAGAGCACGGAGGTGAAACAAGTGTCAAAACTTGCTTATCAACGATTAGATGAACTAATGGAAGTATTAACTAGACAAACGGCGCCGCTACCAATGAAGGAGTTAACGAAAAGCTTCTCGATTTCTGAGCGAACGGTTCGGACCGACATAGCAAATTTGAATGATTTGTTAACAAATGTGGGTGCCTCCATCAAGTTGATTCGAGGGCAAGGCTATTTGTTGTCTATTGGTTCAAAAGAACGATTTCATGACTGGTGGACTGAAAGTATGTCGACTACCGAGTCCTTTCTAACTACGAGTGAAGAACGACAAGCCTATCTACTTTTCCTTTTATTTAAGAATGAAAACCCTTTATCCTTAGATGATTTTCTTGATCGATTATTTATTAGTAAAAACACCTTTTACTCATACTTAAAAACGGCTCGAGACAATTTAGCGACCTATCAATTAAAAATAGTAAATCGTCCAAATATTGGCTTTGAAATCTTGGGTAACGAATTCGCCAAACGACTAGCAATCAGTGATCTGTTGATTGAAAAAGATCTCCAAGAGTATTTGGTGGGCTTTACGGAAATGGAACTTGAGTTGTTTGATACGATTGATCTGACCCGCTTGCAAGAATTGTCATTAAATCATCTGGCGCCCTTAGACTTGTTAGACTCTGACTACTATCATAAAAACATTCTTTCTCATTTTGCTTTAGCAATCAGTCGCTTTATAGCTGGCCATCAGATCAACGAATTTCCCTTGCACGTGCCCGCGCTCAAAGAAGACGCCCAGAAAGTTGTTGGTCACTTCTTAGAAGAAATCGATCATGCATTTGATATACAATTGACTGCTGGAGAAAAACAATACTTCATTTACTATCTTGCGATGAATGCACCACGTTTAGTTGAAACAGGCGATGCAAGCGATTCTTCCACGAAAACTGCGAAAGCCATTGTGGAAGAATTATTAACTGCGATCAAACAGACGTCAAACTATGCGTTAGAGACAGACAAGATGTTAATAGAAGATTTGACATCTCATATTGAGGGCTTTATCAACATGAATCTAATGGATGCACGCCGTAGCAATCCATTGCTGGCAACGATCAGAAAATCTTTTCCACAGGCTTATGATTTATGTTTGACTCATTTAGAAACGGTAAGCCTGAAACACGGTTTTTATTTTTCTCCTGATGAGATCGGCTATATTGCTTTGCACATCGCAGGTGCTATGGAAAGGAGTTCTATCAGAAATCATCATAAACATCGCGTCATCCTTGTTTGCGGAACTGGTCGAGCCATGAGTCGTATTATTGAAGCAAAAATTATCAAACACTATCAAGAAACGATCGAAGTCGTTGATCGCTTTTCTTACGTCGAGCTACAACAATGTGATCTTTCTTCGATTGATTTTGTGATCACAACCGTTCCATTAGAACAGTTCTCGGTTCCTTCTATTTATATCAACATGGCCAAGCTAGATAAAGAAATTGACAAAATCGAACCGTTTATTGAAACGCTCAGCGAAACAAAAGACGGCATCTATTCATTGTTTCATAAAGCATTTTTCTTCATGAAAATCATGTAGATAAAGAAACCTTACTAAAAAAAATGGCGCAGCAATTGTACCAAAAAGATTTTGTGCCCCAAGATTTTTATGACAGTGTGAAAAAACGAGAAGCAATTAATCAGACCAATATTAACGAGTGGCTTGCTATCCCCCACCCCATGACATTGATGGCAAAACGCTCAGCCGTTTCAGTGGCGATCATTCCTGATGGCGTTGATTGGGGAAATGGTGATTTGGTTAAATTCGTCTTTCTCTTTGCGATTCAAAAAGACGAATATGAAGATACCGAAGAAATCTATAGTCTTTTATTAGAGTTGATGGATCGTGAAGATATTCAACAAGCAATTTTGCAAAAAAGTGACTATCACCACTTTTTGAGCTGTATAAAGCAATTATAAAAGGAGCTGGGGAATCCAGCTCCTTTTGTTGATTCTAACTTAGGCGAGATACAAACAAACTATACTTATTGAATAGTGGTTTCTAAACTCAGAATGAATAGATCTATGTTAAAAATCAAGTAGGTTCTATCTAGAGTACTCTTTTTAACTTACTATATTCATCAATTGTTACTGCCAGCCAATCACACTAAGTTCTGGCCACTTCGAACACCATTTTTCAATCTTTTTTTCATAAACTTCCCGGGAAATCATCGCTTTGTTTGGTCTTACTATCCCAGAAAAGAGGTCATACATGCCATAAGGGGCAAAAATCTGGAGCTTGCTTTCCTGATCGACAAAAACACCGATCGAAGTTGCAGTACTGGGCCAAGTACTGATCGCTTCTTCAGTAGAGGTATATGCGGGAATAGAAAACCCGAATTCTTCTTCATACCATAGATGCACCCTCGCCTCATTCTTTACATCCAGCGCATATTGATTTTGTTTAGTAGTTTCCACTATTTGTTCTAGCACCATTCGTTCTTTCTCTTGACTCAAATCTGTGTCAAAATAAACGATATCCACATCACTTATTCCGTAACCGATGGGCTTAGAGAAAAGATGATTCCATACAGACTGCGTGACACTTCCTCCGCCGACATAAAGGTTTGGAATACCTAAAGCCGAGACATCTTTAATGATATTGTAAAGAGCAGTATCTTTTTTCAAAATATTAATCAATACCGTTTCTTGAATAGCTAGACTCTTATTCTGATACATTGTTCTTCTCCTTTTCTAAGGATTATTTTTAAATAATCTTCAAAATAACTGTGAGATTCTATACCATCTAAATAAAATGCAAATGTATATTTAACTAGACTCTGACAAAACTTTTTTTACTTATAGATATTGTATCATTTTATTCAAAGTAATTGCTTTCAATAGAAAAAATGGCAACTATCAACTAAAAATCAAAAGAGCGATACTTACCAACAATTTCCACTTATTTGACAATCCCTCCCTTTTCAGCTAAGATTTTCTTATTGTCACATTAATTGAATATCCAAACCACCACCGGGTGTAGAAGTGTTTGGTAAACTCATTAGGTCCTTGAAGAGTTTACTGGATGCTTATTTTTTTTGAGGAGGAAAAAGTATATGACATGGATGTATTTATTTTTAGGCGGTTTTTTTGAAGTGGTATGGGCTTCGACTATGAAGCTAAGTAATGGATTTACCCACTTTTGATATAGTGTCTCTACACTACTCGGAATGATTTTCAGCTTTGGCTTCCTGGCTTTAGCGGTAAAAAACTTACCATTAAGTATTGCTTACCCCGTTTGGACAGGGATCGGCGCAGTTGGTTCGATCATTGTCGGCGTCGTGTTCTTCAAAGACCAGCTATCCCTTCTGACTTGGGTGTTTGTTGCTTTATTAATAGTCGGGATTTTGGGCATCAAGTTTACCAGCGGACATTGATGATATCTAAAAAACAGCCGTCAGTTCATTTCTGGCGGCTATTTTATGGCAATTCATTCAGTTTCAGTATAAATATAGTTAGCTTAAGTATAACTAAACTTTACTTTTGTATAACTATGGTTTACAATGATTTTGGGAGGTGATCGTTTGAAAGAAGATTTTGGCGACTCTATTGCTAATAAAGTATATGAATATCGGGTGTTAGCTAGGCTTACTCAACAAGAACTTGCGGACAAAGTAGGTGTTTCAAAACAAACGATTTTTGTCATGGAAAAAGGCAACTATACGCCAACGCTTTTATTAGCCTATCGTCTAGCGAACGTTTTTCAAGTGGACATCACAGATTTATTTACTTATACAGAAGGAGAGAGGAAATATGGTCATTAAATCACTTTCAGATATTCCCAGCGCATTATTTTACCGTCTGAAAACTTGGGCAGAATATTCTAATGCCAACTGGAACCTATTGCTAGGTATCGGTATGCTTTTACTGATTTTTGGCATTGCTTTGGTTTATGTTTACACTAAAAAAATTGGCAAAGAAGATGAACATTCGCAAAAAATTTATTACATCTCCACCATTGCGATGCTGCTAACGATCGTCTTTTTAGACATTCTCTTTCCAAAAGATTACATGTGGAATCAGTTTTTCCTTTACAAGTATGCTCTGGCTTTTATAGTGAGTGGGCTGAGTTTGGTTTATCAGTATAGAAAACAATTTTTATAAAAAACAAACTCGGTCCCTTTAAGATGGGAACCGAGTTTTTTTTCTGTGATCAGTACCTGTTCATAGATCACTCACTTTTTATTCGCAGAAGTAAAGCAGAAAAACTGCAAACAATCGTAACATTCGAAAATTGTTTGCAGTTTCCTACCTCTAATTTAGTATAAGCAACACTCGATCAAAGCTTCTTCAAGCGTTTCTTCGATCCTTCTTACTCACTCTTTCTTTTTGAGCGTTTCATAAAGAGACCTAATAGTGATGCGACAACCAATGCCACTCCTCCATACAAACCGTACGGCGTTGCTTGTTCCCCAGTTTTCGGAAGAATTTTTTCACTAGTTGCTGTTTTTGTTGTTTCTGGTACTTTAGTCGTTGGTTCCTTATCAGTAGACGATGTCGTAACTTCTGGATTTGTCTGATCATTTGGTGTGTTGCTTGGCTCTTTTGATGGGTCTGTCGGTTCGGTTGGATTTTTTATATACGTCACAGTCAGTTCCCTATCTTCATCTTCCACAGTCAATCCTGTTTGTTCTTTGACCGTCGTAACATCTGCCGTGTAGCCATCAATATTCTTGCTTTTCACCGCATCAAAGGTCGTATCATCATCTTTAGCTTGCCATTCTCCAAAAGTTTTGTCACCTGTTGCTTCATTGGTAATGACAGTTCGTGTAAAAGTAACACTGTCCGTTTTGTCTGGTGCGGCTTTCTTACCATCTTCATACATATAATGGATCGTTTGTTTGACTTCTTTGGTTTCCGTAGATTCGATCATGTTTGGCGAATAAGTGACAGTCACTTCGCGATCTTCTGATTCTGCAGTCAACTCAACGACTTTATCAACCGTTTTTTGGTCTGCATTGTATTTGTCAATTTCTGGACTTGACACTTCATCAAACGTTGTATCATCATCTTTGGCTTGCCATTCACCAAAAGTTTTGTCACCTGTTGCTTCATTCGTTGTCACTGTCCGTGTAAAAGTAACAGTGTCCGTTTTGTCTGGTGCGGCTTCTTTGCCGCCTTCGTAGATATAATGAATCGTTTGCTTGACCTCTTTGGTTTCTGTTGACTCAGTTATATTTGGTGAGTAAGTAACGGTCAATTCTCGGTCTTGGGTGTCGGCTGTCAAAACTGTGACTTCATCTATGCTTGTTTTGTCTGCGTGATAGTTCTTGATTTCAGGACTTTTCACTTCATCAAACGACGTGTCATCATCTTTAGCTTGCCATTCTCCAAAAGTTTTGTCACCTGTTGCTTCATTGGTAATGACAGTTCGTGTAAAAGTAACACTGTCCGTTTTGTCTGTTGCGGCTTTCTTACCATCTTCATACATATAATGGATCGTTTGCTTGACCTCTTTGGTTTCCGTAGATTCGATCATGTTTGGCGAATAAGTGATAGTCACTTCGCGATCTTTGTCCTCTGCTGTCAAACCTGTGACTTCCTCAATGCTTGTTTTGTCTGCGTGATAGTTCTTGATTTCAGGACTTTTCACACCATCAAACGTCGTGTCATCATCTTTGGCTTGCCATTGACCAAAAGTTTTGTCACCTGTTGCTTCATTCGTTGTAACTGTCCGTGTAAAAGTAACAGTGTCCGTTTTGTCTGGCGCGGCTTCTTTACTATCTTCATACACATAATGGATCGTTTGCTTGACCACTTTGGTTTCTGTTGACTCAGTCATATTTGGCGAGTAAGTAACGGTCAATTCTCGGTCTTGGGTGTCGGCTGTCAAACCTGTGACTTCGTCAATGCTTGTTTTATCTGCGTGATAGTTCTTGATTTCAGGGCTTTGCACTTCATCAAACGTCGTGTCATCATCTTTGGCTTGCCATTGACCATAGGTATTTTTTCCTGTTGCTTCATTCGTTGTGACTGTGCGTGTGAACGTGACCGTGTCTACTTTGTCTGGGGCGGCTTCTTTGCCGTCTTCATAAACATAATGGATCGTTTGCTTGACCTCTTTAGTTTCTGTTGACTCAGTCATATTTGGCGAGTAAGTAACGGTCAATTCTCGGTCTTGGGTGTCGGCTGTCAAACCTGTAACTTCGTCAATGCTTGTTTTGTCTGCGTGATAATTCTTGATTTCAGGACTTTGTACTTCATCAAACGTTGTATCATCATCTTTGGCTTGCCATTCACCAAAAGTTTTGTCACCTGTTGCTTCATTCATTGTGACTGTGCGTGTAAAGGTGACCGTGTCTAGTTTATCTGGTGCGGCTTGTTTACCGTCCTCATAAACATAACGGATCGTTTGTTTGACTTCTTTGGTTTCTGTTGACTCAGTCATATTTGGTGAGTAAGTAACAGTTGATTCACGATCCTTGTCCTCTGCTGTCAAACCTGTGACTTTATCAATGCTTGTTTTGTCTGCGTGATAGTTCTTGATTTCAGGACTTTCCACTTCGTCAAACGTTGTGTCATCATCTTTAGCTTGCCATTCACCAAAAGTTTTGTCACCGGTTGCTTCATTCATTGTGACAGTTCGTGTAAAAGTAATAGTGTCCGTTTTGTCTGGTGCGGCTTGTTTACTATCTTCATACACATAATGGATCGTTTGCTTGACCTCTTTAGTTTCTGTTGACTCAGTCATATTTGGCGAGTAAGTAACAGTTACTTCGGAGTCTTTGGTGTTAGCTGTCAAACCTGTAACTTCATCTATGCTTGTTTTGTCTGCATGGTAGTTCTTGATTTCGGGACTTTTCATTTCATCAAACGTCGTGTCATCATCTTTAGCTTGCCATTGACCAAAAGTTTTGTCACCTGTTGCTTCATTCGTTGTAACTGTCCGTGTAAAGGTGACCGTGTCTAGTTTGTCTGGGGCGGCTTCTTTGCCGTCTTCATAAACATAATGGATCGTTTGTTTGACTTCTTTGGTTTCCGTAGATTCGATCATGTTTGGCGAATAAGTGACAGTTACTTTAAGATCTTCTGATTCTGCAGTCAAACCTGTGACTTTATCAACCGTTTTTTGGTCTGCATTGTATTTGTCAATTTCAGGACTTTGTACTTCATCAAACGTCGTATCATCATCTTTAGCTTGCCATTGACCAAAAGTTTTGTCACCTGTTGCTTCATTCGTTGTCACTGTTCGTGTAAAGGTGACTGTGTCTACATTGTCTGGGGCTGCTTCTTTGCCATCTTCATACACATAATGGATCATTCGCTTGACTTCTTTGGTTTCCGTAGATTCGACCATCTTTGGCGAGTACATGACAAATTCTTCAATATCTTCTGAATCGGCCTTTACGTCCATGACTTCATCGATAAATTCCCTATCTGTAAAGTAGTTGGCTATCTCTGGACTCTTGACTAAGTCAAAGGTTGTATCATCATCTCTTGCTTGCCATTCACCGAATGTTTCTTCGCCAGTGGCTAGATTCGTTGTCACTTCTCGAGTAAATTCAACTGTATCTACGTGATCTGGAGCAGCTTCCGTACCGTCTTCATGCAAATAGTGAATGATTCGTGCGACAATTTTACTTTCTTCCTTGGTTTCTATCAAGGGACTATAGATATACGTGACCGTTTGCGGAACTTTGCTAAAGACAACCTTCTCATCCCCATGGACTTCCTTCAATGTATAGTTAGGAATATCTTCAGGAACAACTTCAACTGTATCGCCAATATTTCCGCCAGTCAGTACATTAGGCGGCAATAATTCCTTACCATCTTCATCTAAGTAATTGACTGTGACTGGTGCTCCTTCAATAAACCAAGGCTGCCATACATAGGTATCAGCCATCGTCGCGCCATCATAGGTCAACACTAGTTCCTCTGACTTCAATATGTGTTCACCATATGGCGCATCTACGATACCTGTCCCTACATTTTGCCAGTAACCGGTATAATAACTTGAATGGAATCCGTACATCCCACTTGGGTCAACCAAGTTCACCGGATAGGAATTGCCTGGCCAATTGTTCCACCCAACAAAACTGAATTTTGGTCCTAATTTTAATTCTCTTAGATAGCGTACATTTGCTAAAAACTGGTTCATCCCGGCACCTAAAGAATTTATGACACCGGTGCTATCAAAATTCGATAAATCTAATGTAGATCCGCTATAGCCATAAAACATACTATTCATCGTGGTTGCTTGACTCGTATCAAGATAAGTCAGTCCCACAATCTCATTCAATTGAGAGGGCACGGTGCCGTAGTGGGAGTAACTCTCAAACAACCCTGCTACATCTGCTGGCAAAATGACTGGCGCTGTGAGAACAACTTTTTTTATGACCATATTTTTAAGTTCTTCCGTTAAAGGAATCACTTGATCCACCGCAGTTGTCAATGTACCTGCTCCTACAGTCAAAACCCCTTCAATATCTAATGTTGCTGGCGCAGTCCCCCACATACCCGTCCACAATATATTTTCTGCTAGCGCAGATTTTACTTCCTGACTCTCATCAGCCGCCATACTGCTTTCTGTGTCTTCTTCTGTACTGGCGTTTTCTGCAGACTGTTCTGTTCGCTGATCAGGTTCCGTTTCTTCTACTTGAGTTGTCTCGACTGTTTCTTGTTCAACTGCTTTTTCTTTGCTCCCCGTTTCAGAAGTGGTCGTTTCCTCCGTTACTGCTGGTTCGGAAACTTGCTGTTCAGAAAGATTCTCACTCGTACTCAGTGTTGCTTCCTCTATCTCTGAAGTGCTGATTGTTTCGGCCGCAGCAGGGATGCTAACAACTGCTTGTGTGACAATTGGGCTTCCCAAAATAAACACTGACGAACTAACAAGAAGACGCGACAATAGTTCTTGCTTCGCTGATTTTTTCATTACTGTTCCCTCTTTCAATTTAAGTGAATAAGCGCAGCGATACTCTCCCCAATGCAAAAAAGCTGCCCGTTGACAACTACTTCTTACTTCTATGTAATACGTTCGTTGTTCTCATTCCTTATGTCCTGCATTATTACATGGTTCTCGGATCAGGACACGACAATAAACGGCTTGAAAAATACAAAAAAAGTCCTATTTTATAAAAAGAAAATAAAGGAATATGAAGGGGGCGATCGCTAAAAGTGTATACAAAATACAATAAATAACACGTTATTGTCAGACTACACTCTATTTTTAACTCTTTCTTCTCAATAACTTACCACACTGATGGGAGTTCTGTGATTCTAAAAAAGATGTGTTAGATTAAAAAAAGAGGACTGATTCCTCAGCCCCCTTTTGCTTTGTCTGCTTTTTAATCAATGAAGCGTAAGCAACACCGTTATTCAAGAAAACACTGGCTTACCATTACTTTTGCCGATAGGTAACCATAAAGAAACGTTCCGTTTTTCTAAAATGCTCTCTTTATCGCACTATCCCTTAAAAGCTATCGCATCAATTTGAAAAAGAATCCCCACCTCGCCAGAATGAGCAAATTCTGTCTGAATCGATTTTCTAACAGGAAATTTCCCATGGAAGGTTTCTTTTAAAATCTTTTCCATAATCGGAATATCAAAAATATTTTTGAAAAGTACATCCATCTTTACCACATCTGCTAGTGCCAAATCCACCAATTTTAATCGCTCTTCTAATTGCTTCAGTGCTCCTACAATCTGCTTTTCGATCGGCTCGCCAATATTTCCCACGCAATAGCCAACAAAAACAAAATTTCCTGCTTCGATCACGCCCGAAAGCGCCCATTCCTCATTAATATCGTAACGTTTTATCATTTTCTTCTTTACTCCTTTTGCGTTTGAGCCATTTTTTTCACTACTTTTATAAAAAAAACTTCTATGCCTATGTTTTGCCAAAACACAGGAAATTCAATGATTACCGCAAATGAATGTTTCGTTTTTCAACCAAAAGAAAAACTCCTAGGACTACCATCATGATGGAAAGAGCCATTCCTACAGAAAACTCATCACGACTTCCAAAATGAAGAATCTGCCAAAGCCTTGTCAGCTGCTTTACATTTGCGGCTTTTACGATCAGCTGTAAAAGATAATAGAGGAAAAACAATAGGGCAGTGACACCGAATGCTTTTGCTGCCGTGTAGCAAACAAGCGCTTTTTCTTGTTCATCTTTCGTTTGGACAAAGGCATAGTATACCCAATAGCCCCCATATATTGATGTAAGAATAGACACTGTTACGATAAAATACTTTGTAAAAATATACCCTGCTTCCCCGATACTCATACCCATTCCTTCTCTTCTAGTACATTTAGTGTTCATTTTATGATGCTCTTCTACTTTGGCTCATATTTAACAGCTTATTGATTTTTTCTTTATTGCTTCAGCCAGCCTTTATTTACGGCATCATCTATAAGTTTTCTAACATAGTCCCAAACTTCTGGCATAATTTCTTTGATGACCTCGTTTCGTTTTAATTCGCGTTCAACATCAATGTTATTTTCTATCCAGGTATTCCCGTCAAAGTAGTATATCTGCAAGACAGGCTGTAACCTATCGATAGCCGATGCATATTTTGCTTCTACGGTTGCCATTTCCTCAAACTCTTCTCACAAAGCCATAAATTCATCATATTGTTCACTCGGTAATGTAGAAAATAAACTTGTAGCTGCTTCCCGTTCTCGCTGTACTTTATCCAGGTACCCAGCTTCATCATAACAATAGGTATCACCTGCTTCGATTTCTACCATGTCATGAATAATTAACATTTTGAGTACTCGCAACAAATCCACTTGCCCTTCGGTTGCGACATGTTCTGCAAGCAATAGTGCACATAATGTCAAATGCCAGGTGTGCTCTGCATCATTTTCTCGTTGGTTTCTATCATAGATTAGTGTCGATTGTCTAAGGATGGATTTAAGCTTGTCAGCTTCGACAATAAACTGGATCCTTTTTTCTATTGCATTCATTTGTGACCTCCACTTATTTGTTAAATGAATTTATATCAAAGGTACAGCTTTTTTCCACAGTGCCTCCAAAGTTGCATAAAAAGACTGCAGCCTTTTCTTTTGGTAAAACAATTACTCCTGCACAAACCTTAATGGAGTCTCCCTTCAAACTTCCTACAACACTTTTTTCTCACGAATGATCTTTGTTGATACTTAAACTACTCCACGGAAAAATGCAATGAATGGGGCGTAGGCGCGATCAATGTCAGTCCACATCTTTCTTTAAAATAGGTTTTGCTATCTTGTTTCGCCACTTGCAAAATTTCTGCTTCAGCAAAAGGGACCACATTGTCACTCCCCCGCAATTCACTGCATTCCAAAATAATCAAAATCTCTGCTTCTAATGTATTGATTCTCGCATACTGTTCAAAAAAGTTCTCGTGATTGATTTCTTGGATCGCTCGTTTGATTTCGAAGCAATTGGCAAGAATCTTTTCTTTGAGTTCTGGAAACTCTTCCTTGAAAAAAAGCCGCTCCGTTTCTTCCATGTAGAAGTTTAAATATTCTTCCATTGAATGGATCTTAAATGCTGACTCCATCTTTAGCCCTCCTGTTCTATTGATTGGTGAATCTTATGTAAAATCCTGTTTATATGTTTATCGTTGTAACGAATACGTCGATGCGTACTCTATGGAAATATTGAAAGGAAATCGACCTTTAGGCTGAAATCACTAGCATTACGTTAAATAGAGGATTCGAACACTTTTTTTTCCCTTCGCTTTTTCGTAAAACGTTTCTGTTGACCGAGATCTTTATGCCTGCATTATTACATGTTTTTTAGGAAAGGAGACGCCAATCATTTGTTTGTTAGAAGCAAATAAAGTCCTGTTAGATACCTTCGGGTTGGATCGTATCAATTTTAGTTTCATAAAAGTAAACAAGCCCAAGAGCCGATTGAGCGATTGACAAACTACATAGGAAATCTGAGAAACGCTGTGCAAAACTTTTCGCTTCCCACTATAAAAAGGGAGGATTCTCTGGTTTTGAGAATCCCCCTTTTTTTCATACTGTGAAATTCACAGTTTTACGTATGTTTTTGACTAAACTCATTCTGGAACTTTTCAACTGCTTCAATCAGTTCAAGCCAGCGATCCCCCGTTGGAAAACTATTCCATTTAAAAAATTGGACGTTGGGGTTTTGGTCAATAAAAGCTTGCCGATTGACGGGGTAATCTGTCACGACAAAATCGGGATTTTCGGAAACAAATGAAAGTGTGTAACCGAACCAGCGTTTCAATCGTTCCTTTTGTCTGATTTCTTGGATTTTTCCGAATTTTGATTCGTGAAAAATACGAACCGTAGAACGATCAATTTTCGCTACCAGAGAAAGAAGCATACTATATTGAAAAAGCAAGCGATTGTTCGCTTCATACATGGTTGCAAAAATTGGTGATTGTTGCGCTAACGATTGGTACATCTCCTGAACAAGCGGAAAAATCTTAGGAAAGACACGGCGATAATCTTTGTCCGTGGTGCTTTTTCCAAAGGCATCGATCTTATTTTTCGATGCAAAAAGAAGCGAAACCGAATGAATATTCAAGGCATTGACCAACAAATAATCAATATTGCTTTCAGAAACGAGAAAAACTTTCTGAGCGTTTTCCGCAAATAGCCTTGCTGCAGCGATGGCTTGAGGAGAAAAATAAGCCCCAATTGTTAGCTGACTAGGAATCTCTTCAGGTAAGTACGTCGTCATGACAGAAAACATATAATACAAGAAGAGAAATTCTGTTTCTGGAAGCCCATTTAGAATCAAATTGTTTCTTAGCAATGGCTTGATCAGCTCTTCTTTAAATTCTTCAAAGGAAATCGTCAGATGCCTCATCTCCCTCATCTCTTGAGGAATCTCTTTTACAGGAAAGCCTCTTTTAAAACGATAAATACTCAATGCCAGCAATTGCACAAATTTCTCCTGATCAATCCCGCGATAAAAACTGGGATAACTTGTCAACTTTTTCTTCAATGTACTGACACTTTGTTTCGTCAATCCACTATAACGCGCGTTCGTTGCATCATAGATCTGCCAATACATGATGTGGAAAAAATGCCGAATGCGGTATTCTTCGCCCACAAAAAGCGGTTTTCTTTTTAGGTTCAATCGAATGTGATAATTTTCAAGAATCGTTTCTACTTCCTTTAGTTTTCTTTGAACCGTGCGATTGCTGACATAATGTTGTTGGGCGGTTTCTTCCAGCGACACATATTTATCACTGAAGAGTCTGTCTAAAATTTGAAATGGCATGCTTTCTGCTAGCATGACCGAATAAAGCTTAGACAAAAGAAAATTCGGCGCAAAATAAAGCGTCATCTCTCTACCTTCATGCAACGCAATCTCAAAATAAGGATATGCCGTTTGCAAATCGAGTGCTCGCTCAAAAACTAAGACGATTCTTCGTTTTGATAAGTTAGTCTTTTCAGCAAGGACATTTAGTTTTTCACGCTCCACAGCCTGCTCAAAAAAATGCGCAAACAATTCGTAAACATCTTGGTCTAATTTAGTTAAAAGAAATTTATACATAATAATACCTCTTAACTTTATTTTTAAGGTAATTATACTCCTTTCACGATCTATTTTCATTCAGTGTGTATTCATTGACTACTTATTTCATTTTATAAGAAGCTGTCTCTGAAACTATCACCTTCTGAATCATTTAGGATAAGCAAAATTATGGCTACAACTACTTAGAACTACGAGTTACTATGTCTGGAGAACATTGCTCTTTCTAACAGCTAGTTTAAGACGACAAAACAGTCCAAACCGCTATTTATCAAAAAATTATTTTATAATAATAAAAGTAAAAAATCGTATATTTTGCTACTATAAAAAGTGGGTCGGTTTTTAGGAGTATTTACAATCGAATAGTTAGGTAGCCTTTGAGCATTTCAACAATTCCAAAAGCTTTTACTTTCTATCAATTACGCTTATATAAAGTTGAAAATTAGTACAGTTATTTTTAATGCATCTTCGCCATAATCAAGCTAACTTCTTACATTATTTAAAAAGAATGGGGGGACAGGTGTTCATGCTTCGCTGAATGAACTGAAATCAATGAAAATATCAAAAAAAATAGTATGGTCAAGTGTTGCTAGTATTCTCGTTCTAATTTTAATAAGTCTCGCTGTCTTTTTCTCCCCTAGTAATAAAGCTGGGATCGTTGTCTCAAATGACCTTGGAAAAATCACAGTTCCGTTGCGAATAAATAGAACCTATTTAACTCAAACAAACACTGTCTTCTATCAGCCTGAAATACGCTCAGCCAAAACAGCTCTGGAGGAGGCGAATTTATTAGGAGAAAGTACACTTTCGATAAAAATCGGTGAGGAAGAAAAAGAAATTGTTTCTTATATTGATGCCAATGTTAAGAACTTCTCTCTAGAACTAAACGTGATAGACTATGACAAAACAACAGGAAAATTAGTCTTGACTATTGCCTATCGGGATGGCTTGAATGATGAATTCAAGAACGTAACATTCGAAAGATAACTGATAAAAATCTATATTCTCGCTCATATTTAAATAGGGTTAAACAAAGAGTATCCAGAAAACAATCAATTCTGGATACTCTTTCCTCTCTATTGAAAAGCTTTTAATTTTCAGTTTTTCTTTTTCGTCTCAAAATTACTACGAAAGAAAACAGAACAGTGATGACTCCCAAAAAGCCCATGATTCGTTGACCTGTAAGTTGTTCTCCTGTTGCAGGCAACTTATTTTTTGATTTGGTTTGTGTGTTTGTTTGCTTGCTGTTATTTCCTGAGCTATTCCCGTTCTCTTCTTCCGGCGTCATGTTTTCTGATTCTGGTGTATCTTTTCCTGAATCTTCTCCCGGTTCATTCTCTTTATCAGCACTGTAAACATAAATAACTTCTTGGACGGCATCACTGAAGGTACCTTTTGCATTTTTAGGCGTCTTTGAAACCCGCCAGCCAGATATTTCTTTGGCGTTGCTTTCATAAGACAAGCCAACTTTTCCACTAAGGATCGTTGGTTCAGCTAATTGATTTCCTTCCATGTCTTCATATCTTACGATAACCAGTGCTGCATCACTACGTTCATAGACATAGGTAACTTCTTGCGCATTTTCACTATAAGTCCCGTTAGCGTTAGTTGGTGTTTGAGAAACGTACCAGCCTGGGATCGTTTTGGCTTCACTTGTATATGGTAACCCTATTTTGCCACTCAATACCGTCGGGGCGGATAGTTGATTCCCTTCTTTATCTTCATACTTCACGGTAACTGGCGCTGCATCGCTACGTTCATAGACATAGACGACTTCTTGAGCTGTTTCGCTGTATGTCCCGTTGGCGTTAGTTGGTGTTTGAGAAACGTACCAGCCTGGGATCGTTTTGACTTCACTTTCATATGGCAGACCTATTTTGCCATTCAATACTGTCGGGGCGGATAGTTGATTGCCTTCTGTATCTTCGTACTTCACAGTCACTGGCGCTGCATCACTACGTTCATAGACATAAACCACTTCTTGTGCCGTTTCGCTGTAAGTCCCGTTGGCATTAGTTGGTGTTTGAGAAACGTACCAGCCGTTGATTGCCTTAGCTTCACTTGTATAGGGTAACCCTACTTTGCCATTCATTACGGTTGGTGCTGCCAATTCATTGCCTTCTGTATCTTCATACTTGACCGTCACTGGCGCTGCATCGCTACGTTCATAGACATAAATTACTTCTTGGGCACTTTCACTGTAAGTCCCATTGGCGTTTTCTGGCATTTGGGGTACGTACCAGCCGTTGATTGCTTTAGCTTCACTCGTATAGGGTAAACCTACTTTGCCATTCATTACGGTTGGTACTGCCAATTCATTGCCTTCTGTATCTTCATACTTGACCGTCACTGGCGCTGCATCGCTACGTTCATAGACATAAATTACTTCTTGGGCACTTTCACTGTAAGTCCCATTGGCGTTTTCTGGCATTTGGGGTACGTACCAGCCGTTGATTGCTTTAGCTTCACTCGTATAGGGTAAACCTACTTTGCCATTCATTACGGTTGGTACTGCCAATTCATTGCCTTCTGTATCTTCATACTTGACCGTCACTGGCGCTGCATCGCTACGCTCATAGACATAGACGACTTCTTGTGCCGTTTCGCTGTATGTCCCGTTGGCATTAGTTGGTGTTTGAGAAACGTACCAGCCGTTGATTGCTTTAGCTTCACTTGTATAGGGTAACCCTACTTTACCATTCATTACGGTTGGTGTTGCCAATTCATTGCCTTCTGTATCTTCATATTTCACGGTAACTGGCGCTGCATCGCTACGTTCATAAACATAAACGACTTCTTGTGCCGTTTCGCTGTAAGTCCCGTTGGCGTTAGTTGGTGTTTGAGAAACGTACCAGCCATTGATTGTTTCGGCTTCACTTGTATAGGGTAACCCTACTTTCCCACTCAATACTGTCGGTGCAGATAGTTGATTCCCTTCTGTATCTTCATACTTGACCGTCACTGGCGCTGCATTACTTCGTTCATAGACATAAACGACTTCTTGCGCGGTATCACTGAAGGTCCCTATCTTATCCCCTTGAATCTCTTTCAGTGTATAGCCCGAGATATCCTTTTCTTCCGTAGTAAAGGGGTCGCCTACATACCCTGATAAAGTGACATTCGGTGCAAGCGTCTGTCCGTTTTCGTCAAGATATTTGACCGTAACATCTTCTGCAGTATTCACATACTTCACAGGTACTTGATAATTCACTAAATATTGAATGGTACCTGTACTAGCAGCTCTCTCGGTGGATAAACGATTAGGAACAAGAGAAGTGATTGACAAATAGTCAACATTGGCGGGAATATTTTTAAATTGAATTCCTTCTTCAGTCAGTTCAAACCCATCATTTTCATATAAGGGAAAGCTATAGCCATTTTTATCTATCCCCCGAATCGAATAAGAATACTTTTTGTTGGACAAAGAAGAGAGCAACGCATTTCCTTGGGTATCAACCATCATACGGTCTTTATAAAGAACATCAGATTGGCCATCTTTTACTAGCATTGGCTCTAATAGTATTTTCTCCTGAGTCATAATAGATAGTTGGGAATTTTGATGGTGTTCTGGAGATAGCTCTAACTTAGAAAAATCCGTCATGCTACTTGCATAGACCGTCAGATAATCTGTTACCCATCCACTAAGATATTGACCAACCCCAATTAATTCTTGGGCTGTCAAATAGGCATCATAATTTCCTATGTGGATATTTGAAAAAGATCCTTTTGGAAGAATGTGTGCTAGTACATTAGGACGGGTAAACAATGTTGCGTTTTCCGCCATAGTGATTTTGGGAACATTCGTAGCAATAATAGACGTCGTATATAACGCCTGCAAGTTGCTTGCGTATTCTAAACCAGTAAAATCGACTACTGTGTCTTTGACTAAAGAAGAAAAATCTAACTGTTTTAGATTCACCATATCTTCTTGAGTGATCGTATCAACTGTTTTGTTTAGCCCTTTCGCTACCTCATTTTGCAAATTCTTATCTGGCATCCAAGCGTCTAATGAAACGCTGCGATTAGATGCCTCTTTCATTTCCGCTGATGATTCAGTTGCCGAGCTAGCTGTGTCTTTACTTGAATCAGGGAGGGTTTTTTCTGTACTTTCCGTCGAGCCACTTTTCTCATCATCATTAACCACTTCTTGCGATTCTGAGTTACTTGTGGTGTCACCGTTGATTTCTTCTTTTATATGAGAAGAATCGACTGTTTCAGTAGTCTCCTCCACTTTTTCTAATGTTCCTAATGTCGTTATTTCTTTGTTTGATGGAATGGTTTCCTGTTCCTCAGCCATAACTTGTGCCAAAGGTGCCAACACAGGCTGACTTAACAAGATCGCCAATGACAAATAGCCCCAAAATTTCCTTTTCATAACATTCTCCTTTTATATTCGTTTAAATACGATACGCTTTCCTATCTTTCACCTATCGACAAACTTCCCCTTCTGATGATGGTGACGACTTGTTAATTACAACTTTTAGACACAGGATACCCCTGTTCATTTTGATAGTATTACATGGTTCATCATTCTGAACACGTCAACATTTGTATCAGAAATGACCAAACTTGTCAGGTTTTAACGAACAGGTTATTCAAGCATACAGATCGTTCACTTCACCTGCTCCTTCATGCTCCAAGCTTGGCCTCAGTTAGCGTTATAATCACTGATTTACATTGTTTTTTTGAATTTACACAAAAAAAGAGACACATAACATGCATCTCTTTGGGCGGCCCATTGTAAGTTCAGCCTATTATTGATTTTTTATTAGTTATCCCGATACTCGATCGTCAATCCTTTTAAAAAGTTGCGGGCATATTTGTCTAAACATGGTTTGTAATTGCGATGGCCTTCTTTTCGTAAAATGGCGCCTAATTCACCTTTTGAAACTTTGACTCCCGCTTGCTCGAAAATGTCCAGCATTTCATCTGTTGTTAGGGAAAGGGCGATTTTTATTTTCTTCAGCATCAAATTATTTACATTGCCATTGTTCAACTCTAAGACAGGTTCTGCAGCATCTGGCTTTGTTCCTCGTTGCGAGCGAATCAAACCATTTAAGAAACGCTCAAAGGCTTCATTGGTACACTCAATCTCGTAGGTCTCAGGATCTTTTTTCTTCAATAATTGTCTTACTTCTTCTTTTGTGAAAGAAGCGCCGCCAAGTTCAAAAATTTTCACCATGTCGGTATCCTTGATATCCAAAGCATAGCGTAAACGCGTCAAGCGATCATTGTGATTCATTCTATACACCATCCATTTCTTAGGTTGATTATAACAAATAAAAATGCTTAAGAACCATCATTTTTGAATTCCTTTGCTTGGGATTGCTAGAAAATCAATTGTCCAACGCTTAGACAACACCCGTTTGCTCTCATGTGAAAGTCACTTGTACTGATTCACGACACAATCAGTAACGACCAAAACAGTTTCTGTCGCCATCATCTGTCTTCTTCACTGTAACATGGTACATAGATTAGGAAAATCATTCGAGTATTTTCTACTGCCGATCATTACCGATGATAAAAGTAGGTCTGCTTTATCCTTCTTTCCTCATAAAGCAATCGAACACTGAAGGAACAAAAAATGTATGATTTTCGCTTTTCAGGACAAAGAACTAGGAGGGGAAAAATGACATTTGTGTTGATTCTATGTATAGGAATAGCCCTTGTGCTTAGTATCTATTCAACGAACAAAAGAAAAAAGAAATAAGCGAGTTTGATTTCTTTTAGGAAGGGCGTATTTTCGTCCTTTTTCATTTACTGCTTAAAATACCCTGATTTTCAATCTTCTTTTAAAAATGGGGGGCTTAGCCGATCGTTGCCTCTATATGGATGACAGGATGCACGCTTGGTCATCGTTTCCTCATCTCTAAAAGGAACCTGCTTAAGTGTATTATTTTTCTAAACTCTTCTTATCCGCTATACTTAATTTAACGAGAAAATTTTTTGCTTAACAATAAAATAATCAAAAGCAAGGCACGTGTTCTTGACCCTTTTGGTTGATTTTATTGTTTTATTTCGTGTAGCAAAAACAAAAAGGAGAGGAAAGAAATGAAGAAATACGGGAAATTTTTGGTAATGATTGGGGTATCGACGGTGATTATGTTTTGTATGATGTATTTCAATGTCTACGCCCTCGATCATATCTTTTTCAGCCAAACCCGCCTGTTTATGGCACTTATGATGGGCGCGATGATGGCGATCATCATGCTGTTATTTATGTGGAAGATGTATGACAACAAGAAAATGAATATCGGAATTTTAGTTGTCAGTGTTGTACTTTTTTTTGGTTCACTATTTATGGTCAGAAGCCAAACCGCCGTGGGAGATACGGCCTGGATGAAAGCCATGATTCCCCATCATTCGATTGCGATTCTAACCAGTAAAAATGCCGATTTGTCTGATCCAAGAGTAAAAGAACTTGCAGAAAAAATCATTGACGCACAGGAAAAAGAAATCAAAGAAATGAAAGAATTGATCGAAGAGTTGGAAAACAAATAGCCAGTTTGTGTGCTCACTCAAAGTACCAGCAGATCAACTTTATCGCACGGATGCGAAGCCCTTCAAGCAATGGCTGAAGGGCTTCTTTTTTTATCGTCAGTTGCTTTCTTTCTACTGAAAAAACCTGACCGTTATTGCATCCGTTCTTGTTTGACTTTCTTATCCACAACATGACGCTTGGCAAGCTCTTGGCGAATAGCCGCTAAATCAATCCCCATTTCTGCCATTAAAACCAATGTATGATACGCCAAATCAGCAATCTCATAAACGGTTTCTTGGCGGTCTTCCTTCATCGCCCCAATCACGACCTCGGTTGCTTCCTCGCCAATTTTTTTTAAGATTTTCTCACTACCTCTTTCAAACAAGTAGCTGGTATAGCTGCCTTCTTGCGGCGTATCTTTACGACCTTTAATCAGCTCATACAACGCATCGATGGTCGGAGAGGATTCTGTACCATAAAGCACCTCTGTAAAGCAGCTTTCTGTGCCTGTATGGCAAGCAGGTCCGTCTTTTTTTACTTTGGCGACTAAGGCATCTTGATCGCAATCTGCGGTCAATGATACTAAATGCTGGTAATTGCCGCTGGTTTCTCCTTTGCGCCACAATTCTTGGCGACTGCGGGAATAAAAGGTCATCAATCGGTCCTTCAAGGTCAAGGTCAAACTTTCTTGGTTCATATAAGCCAAGGTCAAAACTTCATTTGTTTCCACATCCTGCACGATCACTGGAACCAATCCTTGTTCATCAAATCGTACTTGCACCATGTTATCCACTCCTTCTATTGCCTATCAAAACGCCAACGCTATACGTTTCGTACGGGAATATCGACGGCCTGTAATTGTTTTTTCAGTTCTGGGATTTTCACCTCGCCATAGTGAAAAATCGAGGCCGCCAGCCCTGCTTCAATATTTGGCAATTGAAACAGCTCGATAAAATCGGCACTTTTGCCAGCACCACCCGATGCGACGATCGGTAATTTGGTGATTTCGCTGACAGCTTTCAGCAAATCGAGATCAAACCCCTGCTTCACGCCATCCGTATCCATGCTGTTGATGACTAGTTCACCAGCACCTAACTGCTCAGCTTGGCGAATCCATGCCAATGCTTCTAAACCTGTATCTTCCCGTCCGCCTTTGGCAAACACATGCCAGTTCTCACCGACACGGCGAACATCAACGGATAAAACAACACACTGGCTGCCATAGCGTTTCGCGCCTTCTGCAATCAACTCTGGTCTGCGAAGCGCCCCCGAATTGACGCTGACTTTGTCGGCGCCACAGTTTAAGACTCGTTCAAAATCTGCTACTTGATTGATGCCACCGCCCACCGTCAAAGGAATAAACACTTCTGACGCCACGCGCTGCAAAATGTCCGTGAATAAGCCGCGTTCTTCTACAGAAGCAGTAATGTCATAAAAAACCAGCTCATCGGCGCCTTGTTCATTGTAAAAGCGCGCCAAAGTCACTGGATCATTGACATCTTTTAAGCCAGCAAAATTGACCCCTTTCACGACTCGCCCATCTCGCACATCAAGGCAAGGAATGATTCGTTTGGCGATCATGCTTCTGCCTCCCCTGCTGCTAAGACATCCGCCAATTGGAGACTGCCGTTATATAAGGATTTCCCAACGATCACGCCAGAGATGCCCAACTGTTTTAATCCTTTGATATCTGCCAATGAAGCCACGCCGCCAGAAGCCACGATGTCGCAATCTAATTGATTGAGTTTTTCGTATAAGGGCAGATTGATGCCTTCTCCTGTACCGTCACGCGAGATTTCGGTAAAGATGATCGTTTGCGCGCCCCATTCCACCAATTGTTGGCAAAAAGTAAACGCGTCTGTTGCCGTTTTCTCGAGCCAGCCTTCCACGGCCACTTTTTCTTCCTTGGCATCGACCCCAATCGCGATCTTATTACCGTATTTCTTGAGCATCGCTTTTGTGAATGCTGGGTCTTTCTGGGCAATCGTGCCGAGGATCACCCGATGAACGCCTGCTGCCAAACAATGCTGGATCGTTTCTTCCTCACGAATCCCGCCGCCAACTTCGACAAACAGATTGGTTTGCTGGACGATTTTTTTTGCGACATCAAAGTAATGGAGTTTGCCAGCTTTGGCACCATCTAAGTCGACGAGGTGCAGATAGTTGGCACCTTCTTCTTCAAATGAACGAGCAAATGCCACTGGATCATCCCCAAACACTTCTTTTTGCTCATAGTCTCCTTGGTACAAACGGACCACTTTTTGATCTAACAGATCAATTGCTGGAAAAATTTTCATAGCGGCACCTCCGTAAATGCTTTTAAAATCTTCAACCCGACAGCCCCACTTTTTTCTGGGTGGAACTGAGTACCGAAGACATTGTCTTTTTGCACGATACCGGGAATTGCTAGACCATAGTCACTGTCTGCTATGACATACTCTTGGCAATCAGTAGCAAAATAACTGTGGACATAGTAGACAAAGTCTTGTTCCCCTAGTCCGCTGACTAGAGGACTTTCCTTTCTGACAGTCAGCCGATTCCAACCAATCTGCGGCACTTTCAGATTCAGTTTGGCTTCTTCAAAGGCGCTTTGCATGGAAACGATCCGTCCTGGAATCAAACCGAGCCCCGCATGTGTGCCAAACTCCTCACTACTATCAAACAACAGCTGCATCCCTAAACAAATGCCTAAAAAGGGTTTGCCAGCTGCTGCCAATTCTTGGATCGGTTCGATCAGCGACAACTCTGCCAACTTTTGGCGGGCATCGCCAAAAGCGCCTACGCCAGGTAAAAGAATGCGGTCGGCAGCTTTTAATTCTGCTAGTGAACGCGTGATTCGGCAGTCAACCCCCAAATAATCCAGCGAACGAGACAAGCTGAACAAATTGCCGACCCCATAGTCGATGATTGCTAACATAATACGCCCCTTTCCTTATCTCATCCATCTGTGTGGAAGATACGTAATCATTTTTCCCTCATGACTCACTGGATCGTCCCTTTGGTTGAAGGGATCTCATCTGGGGCTGCTTGATTGATCGCTACTGCTTCACCTAAGGCACGCCCAAAGCCTTTAAAACAAGCTTCCACAATGTGGTGGCTGTTTTTCCCAGCGATTTGATGGAGATGGATCGTAGCACCTAATTCACGGGCAAAAGCAATGAAAAATTCTTCAACCAATTCTGTATCAAACTGCTGCCCGATTTTTTCGCTCGGTATCGCCAACTCTACGACTGCCATGCCACGACCGCTGATATCGATCGCTGTCATGACTAAGGCTTCGTCCATCGGCAGCAGCATACTGCCATAACGTTTGATGCCTCGTCGCTCCCCAAGACTTTCTGAAAACGCTCGGCCAATGGCGATGGCAACGTCTTCTGTTGTGTGATGGGCATCTACTTCTGTATCGCCATCACAGACCAACGTCAAATCAAAGCGACCGTGGCGGACAAATAATTCCAGCATGTGGTCTAAAAACCCCACACCAGTCTTGATTGATTGCTGACCAGTACCATCGATCGTCAACTGCAGGTGGATCTTGGTTTCAGTCGTATTGCGGGTAACTTCTGCTTTTCTCATTCCTTCACCTCTTCTATGATCGTTGTTAACACCGTCATCAATCGTTCCATCTGGGCCCTCGTTCCTACCGTGATTCGCAAATACTCTTTGATGCGGGGCTGATTAAACCAGCGGACGAAGATTTTCTGCTCTTTCAGTGCCTGATACAACTCTTCACCAGCAATCGCAGGGTGCCTTGCAAACAAAAAATTTCCTTGGCTGTCGGTCTGCTCAAAGCCGAGCTTCGCTAGGGCTTGCTTGCTCCACTCACGCACGTGGATCGTTGCTTGGATCTTCTCATCGACATACGCTTGTTCCTGCAAAACGGCTGCACCTGCGGCTTGGGTCAAACTATTGACATTGTAAGGATTCAAGCTAAATTTCAACCGATTCAAGTCTTGGATCAGTCTTTCATTGGCAACCGCAAAGCCTAGGCGTGCCCCTGCCAGCTGCCGAGATTTTGAAAACGTCCCCACAACCAAGAGATTTGGGTATTGATCGATCAAAGAAACCATTGAAGAGCCGCCAAAATCGATATAGGCCTCATCGACAATCACTAAGCGATCGGGATGCCGTTTTAGAAAGGCACAAATTTCGCTTTGTTCTTGATAAATCCCAGTCGGCGCATTGGGATTGGCAAAAATAACGGTCCCTTTGAGCGAATCGTAGTCCGTTAACGCAATCGAGAAATCTTCTTGCAGCGGAACAACGGTGGCAGCGACTTGGTACAAGGCACTATACACTTGATAAAACCCATAGGTCACATCGGGAAAGGCGATGCCGTTTTCCGTGAAGCCTTGAAAGAGATAGGACAAGACTTCGTCACTGCCATTACCGAGAAACAGCTGGGCTGGTGTAACGCCAAGATAAGCAGCCAGAGGGGTTGTCACCACTTCAGCAGCAATATCCGAGTAACGATTCAGCTTGTGGGCGGCATCGGCAACCGCTGCTTGAACACTTGGCGCTGGCGGATAAGGACTTTCATTGGTGTTCAGTTTAATAACGGCTTGCTCGTCTACTTGTTCCCCTGGTGTATAAGGAGTCAGCTTGTGATACTTTTGATGTAAAAAGGTCATTTTTCTCCCTCTCTTCGTACATTGATCGAACGGGCATGGCCGATCAAGTCTTCGGTTTCTGCGAACAATGCTACGGCTGGACCAGCCGCCTTCATGGCTGCTTCTGGGTAATACAAGTAGCTGCTTTTCTTAATAAAATCATCCACTGATAACGGTGAGTAAAAACAGGCGGTCCCTTCTGTTGGTAGGGTATGATTTGGTCCAGCAAAATAATCTCCCAGCACTTCTGGTGTATGATGTCCTAAAAAGACACTGCCCGCATTTTCTACTTGTCCCAACAAAGCAAAAGGATCTGCCACTGCTAATTCAAGATGTTCAGGGGCGATTTGATTGGCAATGGTAAGTGCTTCGGACAAATCATTGACTAGGATCAGCTTTCCGCTAGATTCAAGCGCCGCAGCAGCAATGTCTTTTCGGGGCAGTTCCTTCAGCTGCAAGTCAAGCTCTACTTGGACTTGTTCAATCAAGGCTGCTTCTGTTGTGACTAAGATGGCTTGCGCTAAGATATCATGCTCGGCTTGTGCCAAAAGATCCGCTGCCAGCCAGCGAGGATTTGCGCTGGCATCGGCGATGATCAGCACATCGCTGGGCCCTGCGATCATATCGATATCAACTTCGCCGTACACCATTTTTTTCGCTGTGGCGACATAAATATTTCCTGGTCCCACGATTTTGTCGACTTTGGGAATCGTTTCTGTCCCATAAGCCAATGCCGCTACGCCATGGGCACCCCCGACTTTGTAGATTTCATCCACTCCAGCAACGGAAGCTGCCGCTAAGATAGCAGCTGGAACTTTTCCTTGGCTGTCCGTCGGTGTGATCATAACGATTTTTTTGACCCCGGCGATTTTTGCGGGCAGGACATCCATCAAAACCGTACTAGGATAAGCTGCTGTGCCGCCAGGAACGTAGACCCCGACTTTTGCTAGTGGCAAGACCCGCTGTCCCATCACAACGCCATTTTCCTTCGTCAAGACAAAGCCTTGCTGGACTTGCTTTTGATGAAATGCCAAAATGTTTTCCTTCGCCTGTTCCATCACCTCAAGCAGCTCAGGGGAGACGGCTTGGACAGCCGTTTCAACCTCCTCAAGACTGACGGTTAAGGAAGACAAGGTCACTTGATCGATTTCTTCAATTAATTGAAACAACGCCTGATCTCCTTGCTGCTGAACACGGGCAATGATTTGGGCGACAACGGTTGAAACATCCTTCGTTTCCGACTGTTTCCTTGCCACAATCGTTTCGATCGTATCTTTTTGGGTCGAAAAAATTCTCATAATTGCTCCCTCACCTTCTCAATCACTGTTTGAATGCGTTCTTGCTTGAAACGCCACGTGGCGTGGTTGATCACTAAACGCGCTGAAGACGGCGCGATGTCTTGGATCACTTCTAAATCATTTTCTTTTAGTGTCGTCCCCGTTTCGACGATATCAACGATCACATCGGAGAGACCTAACAAAGGAGCCAATTCAATGGATCCATGCAGTTGGATCAATTCCACCGAGCGACCTAACCCTTGATAAAACTGGCGGGTGATCTGCGGATATTTTGTGGAGACCCGCAGCGGTCGGGAGAAATCTTCCTCGAAATCCTTACGCGCAGCTACTGCCAAACGGCAGACCCCCATATGCAAATCAAGAAATTCGATGACTTCTGCCTTGCTTTCCATTAAAATATCTTTGCCTACGACACCGATATCCGCCACTCCGTGCTCCACATAGATCGCCACATCGCTCGGCTTGACTAAGAAAAAGCGCAGCTTGTTTTCTTCATCACAAAAAATTAGTTGGCGATTGTCTTTGAAGACGCCTTGCGCAGCGACTCCAGCTTTCGTGAATAAATCGTATACGGCATCCCCCATGCGGCCTTTAGGTAGCGCTATGTTCAAATAGCCTGAACTTTCGTTGTCAGTCGACACCTTTTTCCCTACATGGTTGAGCTTCATACCAAACCCGATCGCCCCTTGCTCTTTGCCTTGCCGACTCATCAAGCGATCATAACGGCCGCCATATAAAATCGTCTCTCTTGCTTCTTCGATGAATCCTTGAAACAGCAAGCCACTGTAATAATCGGCATCATTTAAAATTGAAAAATCCAGCCTTATCCGAATGGAGGCTGACAGTTGTTCTTTTTGCAATGCTTGATACAGTTGTTTTAGTTCTGCTAAACCAGCTTGTGCTTGGGGATACTCTGCCAGCAGCTCTTTGGCTTTTTGATACTTGGTTTCAAAATCACCTGACAAACGTACCAGTTTCGCCAATTTTTCAGCTTCTGTTGCTGACAAGCCAGCCTTTTCAGTCAGTGCATCCATGCCATGGGAACTCTTGTCCCGCAGGCAGTGCAGTACCTTTTGTCGATCCGCTTCGGGGAAGCGTTGGCAGATGCCATCCAAAATCCCCATATGAGACAGATCCAAGGTCCCTTTTCCCACCTGAGCCAAACTTTCCCAAGCCAGTTTTACAACCTCCAGTTGATCTTCCCATGTGATTTGGTCAATGAGCTCCAAACCGATTTGATCGATCTTTTGGTATTCCCCTGCTTGACGATCCTGTCGATAGACATCTTCCACATAATACACTCTGCGCGCTTCTCCAGAAGGTGTATTTTTGGCAATCGACAAGGTGACATCGGGTTTTAGCGCCATCGTCCTGCCATCCGTGCCTGTAAACGTGATGATGGAAGAACCACGCAAGAACTGATCACTTTGCTGATAGTTGCGATACTCTTCAAAATTGTTCGAGTGATAAGGTGAAAAATGATGCTGCGTATACAATTTTCTTAATTTCAGTTCGACTTGTTCGGCTGGTTTTAATACATTCCATAACTCTTCCACACTTATCACTCCTATTTCATGCTACTGATTCGGCTTTCTCACTGCTAAAGGCTCGCTTTATCATCGATTCACCATCAGTTTTTCTAATAATACTAATGGTTTTGCCATAAATAAGCAATGGTATTTTTCGAAATATTCTGGAATTTTTAGTCGATTTCAAGAGAACATAGCGATGTCGTTTCTTTGTTGACGATTATTCCATCGAATCTGGAAGTCAGTTTTCCTTTCTTAATGAAGTAACTTAGTACTTGTGCATCCGCCATCACTTAGTTGCACAACCATAAAAAAGTCCGAAATATACGACCATCTTGTTTCAGAAACTCGTTATCGATTACTCTATCCTTTGTACCGTACAAAGAATTGGCGCAAATGAAGCGATGATATGAAAATCACCCAAAACGTTCATTGTTGTACTTATCGCTTATATTACGGCACAAAAAGCACACAGCAGAAGAATCAGAGAAAACAGCTAAATAGTACATGCTCTATAGCTTAATAAGGAGAGAAAAGTAAATGAACAAACTTATAGGAAAACAAATCTCATGGAACCACGCTTTACTAGGAACAGTCCTCGCAGGTATCGGTTTGGTCGGTCTTTTGTATGCCCCTGCCATCGTCAGCATCTTCTCATTATCGATTGCCAGCTATTGGGCATTACGGCTGGTTTACGGTAAAGAAGCAGTCAAGCAGCTCTTCGGAAAACCCATCGCACCAGTGAAGACGATCAGCAAGTATTTTTTTCTAAACATCCTGATCAGCTTTCTCGTTTCTCTCGTTTTGCAATACGGATTAAAGTGGGATCTTCACGGAAATCCAGTGAACGAAGGCTTTCAGTGGTTGACTCTGCTAGTTATTCCAATCATGTTACTTGGAGAAGAACTCTTTTCCATCTTCTTTTTAGCGATTTTTTCTAGTAAATGTACCTTGCCAGTTGCCAGCATCCTTTCCGCAATCATCTTTGGCTTGGTTCATTACAGCACTTATGACAACGGCAATGTTTTCCATACCTTGGTCCATATTCTTTTCATTCAAGGGGTGGCGCGCTTGCTATTTAACCAAGCTGCCATCAAGAGCAACTCGATCCTGACTAGTTGGGGCACACATGTCTTGTTCGACCTGTTTGCTATTTTAGTGGCTTATCTGACTGCTTGAGAAAAACGAAAAAGACTGATTCAATTGAAATCAGTCTTTTTTGATACAACAACTAGTTACCTGAGTATTCCTCCCTGAAAGGAAGCATTGATCGCTTTTGTGCCTTTCACGAGGTTGGGTGTTTGTTCTATTCGCTGTGTTTCATAAGAAAATGTCCTTACTTTTTAAAGGGATCCTCTTTTACTTTCTCACAAATTTCTGCTTCACTGTACACCTTCATCAGCCGCTTGACTTCGCCTTCGATATTAAAACGCAGGGCTTCTGTCGCCTTCAGGTTTTTCAAAGCTTGTTCAAGATAACAAAAAAAGGTCGATTCCTTCATTTACCCAGCCTCCTTGTCAATCGTTGGTTTTACAGGTCACTTTAACAACGTCGCTCAACTCCTGATCAATTCCTCTAGGAAACAAAAGAATTGTGCAGACATCTGCTTCTTAGTGGTTACACCAGACCGTGCTTTTGGAGTGCTTGCGCAATCCCGCCGTCTTCTGGTCGAGCCGTCACCTCGTCAGCTACTGCCAATAGCTGTTCACAGGCATTGCCCATCGCAATTCCTGTCGCAACGGCTTCAAACATTTCGACATCATTATGGCCGTCACCAAACGCCAAGGTATCTTTGTTATCGATCCCTAGATGGTTCAAGAGAAAATCGATGGCTGTTTTCTTGTGGATATTCTTGATGCCGATCTCGCCACTGTCTTTGCCAAAAACAGGAACTGTACTGCGAATCATTTGGAATTGTTCGTGGTATTGGTCATGAACCTGTTCATAAGGAATGGAATGATTGATGAAGGAAACTTTGTTCACGTCATCGTAATCGATTTTCGCTTCGTCCTCGATCAATAAATCAAGGAACCACTGAATAGTTTGAACACGTTGTTTTCCTGCTTCACTTTCAACAGGCTCACCTGCTAAGACGATCTCACTCAACCGATTTCGTAAATTGGTACTTGCAAATAATCCTTGATTCGATTCCAAGTAATACTCGATTTGGTTTGCTTTTAAGAAATCGATCAGTCTTAATAAGGCTTCCTTTTCAAAAACTTTGTGCAAAATCACCTCATCGTGCACCTCGCAATAACCGCCGCCGGCACCAATCATTCCACTTAAAGGCAGTGCCAGTACATCTTCTGTGATTTCGGCTTTTGAACGACCCGTACACAAGAAAAATTCATGCCCCTTCTTATGTGCCGCTGTGATCGCTTGGCGAGCACTTTCAGGTACGTTTCCCGCATCATCGCACAATGTTCCATCTACATCTAAAAAGACAATTTTCTTCGTCATTTCATTCCCTCTTTCCTAACCCAATCAATAAAGCGCTCACATGAACATATTTGCTGAATCCAAGATGTCACCATCAGCCGCTTGCTATTAGTATAACAAATCACAAGATAACCTCGCTAGACTATTTTACTGACTCATACATAAACACGCTCTCGTTTTTTCTCGATGCCCTTTATCCTTGATGATCGTCAAATGGCTTTCATTTGATCACTTTTAAGGTGACTTATCCTTTGCGTAGCTTACTCCTCACTTAAATAAATCAACCCCCATTTAGGTAGTTGGTTAGTTGCATGACCCGTAAGTTCGCGATAATAGTACCGTTTGTCATGCTTGATCATACTGATAATTTCCTCTTCCTTCATCCCCAGCTCTTGACATAGGTCAGTTTTGGTATTGGTCACAAGTTCCAGTAGAATTTGGATCTGTGCGTCCACAGCCAGAAGCGCTCGAAAGGTATCAAATAAGTTCTTTGTTCGATCATAGTAAATGTCTTCGAAGTCAACACAAAGTTCCTGATAATAAGTAAAAAGTTTTGGATAGGCTGTCAGTACCCCAGCGCTTAACAATACTTCCTTTGAATAAGACAGATAATCCTTCGGGTCATTTATTTTTTCTGATAACACAGAATCACTCCTTTCCATCCATGGCTTTTCTTCAATGATAGCATTGATCCCTCATTTAATCGTAATGATTTCCTTCTTCGTTAATCGCCCCTACATCCCTTCACATAAAACAAAGGCTTTATCTTCTAGTATTTCAAATCACATGAAATCCTTGGGTGGCATCCCTTTCTGCGCTCACCTCCAATGCATGATCTAAGGAAATCAGTTACTCTCATTATAGTTTTTTGTTTCTCCAAGCTTATAATTCCTTTTTGCTCTAGCAGAGGAATAAGAGAGAAAAATCCAGCGTACCCGCATTGCTTTATCTAAGAAGAAAGATCAAAAGGAATTTATTTGCAGTGATTTTCCGATGATTACACGATCAACCAAAAGAACGAATGGAAATGAATGCTTTTAACCAATGCTGTGGCGCCTTCATTCTCACGACAGCACAAAAAACCAATGATCGCTGGTTTCGATCATTGGTCAAAGTTCTCAATTTACATTTTGTAAAAGGACAATCTGTCCTTTCTTTTTCGATCATGCCAAGATATAAGCGAGGCTAAAACGTCCTCTTACACTGTGAGCACAAAAAAGGATCATGCATATAGAAAATCTAAAATCTCACGTGGCGCGTCTACCAAAGCATCTGGGTTTTCTTCAGAAAGCTTTTTCGGATCGTGGCTGCCCCACGTAACGGCGATCGTTTTGACACCCGCGGCTTTTCCCATCTGGATATCAAAAATAGCATCTCCTATCATGATCGTCTTTGTCGGGTCAAATTGATAGTATGCCACGACTTTATTGATTCCTTCGGGATGAGGCTTGTAGTGGGTCACCGCATCAGAGCCGATGATTTCTTCAAAGAACGCCACAAGGTCCTGAGCAGCTAGGTTTCGTTTGACGACTGCTGTCTTCTTACTTGAAACGACGAAACAAGGAACCTTTCGTTTGTTTAAGATTTCTAAGACATGGGGAATTTCTGGAAATACTTTCAAGGTACTTTCTTCATAGGTTTGGTAATAGGCTCGGAAAATCCGAATCAATTCCGCTGCGGTTTCTTGATCTAATGGCTGTTCAGACATTTTAAAAAATGATTCTTCGATCGGTATCCCCATATAATGTTCAATGACTACTTCACTGGGTACTTTGAGTCCCATCTCTTTAAAAGCTGCTTTTGTCGCCTTCACACTACATTCTTTTGAATCCAATAAAGTTCCATCTAAATCAAATATCACACATTCAACCTGCTTCACGATATTTCCTCCTCCAAAAGGTATTCCATCAATTTTCTACAAATGCTTTTTTCATTTACCCAGTATTTCTTTCCATTACTGATTATCTCTATTTTATCACTAAAAAAAAGCATTATCATATTTTTCCATAACCTTCTTCATTTATTGCTAATATACTTATATAAAAAACGACTCGCTTTGAACACAGAGTCGTTTCTACAAGATAGGCAAATCTACCTGAAGGCCTATTTATCAGGCATAAAAAGTTAAACCCATTTTTAGCTTTTTTATTGCAAGATATATCCTTTGCCCCAAGCGGTACGGACGCGTTTTTCAGTATAGTCGTATTCATCTAATTTCTCATTGATTCGTTTCGCCAAAATCGATAGCTGCGATTTTCGGGAATTCGTGCCGCCGTTGCCCCAAATTTTCCAGCAAAGGTCCTCTCGGTTGATAAATTGCTCTTCTGCTAGATTATTGAAAAAGATCTGTTCTTGCAGACTAAGAAATTTAGGGAACGATTCCTTCGTTACTGATGCCTTTTCTAACTTGCGAGTATTTGGTGGCAAAGCCGCCAAAAATTCTCTCAACTCGACAAATGACCGATTAAGATAGGTCGCATTTTCCGCTTTTTCCAATATCGCTTCTTGTTCGTCATTCCCTGGCAAGATTCGAACGATCCGCTGTTGATAATAAGGAGCCAATGTCTGATTGAGCAATAAAAATTCTGGATCAGCAATTGTTTCACTGACAAATAAACAGTCAAATAACTTGGCACTTTCTATCAACCATTCCTCCTCTTCGGTACTTCTGCCCACGAACACTTCATGGCTCAAAATCTGCAGCTCCCGCTGCAAATCAATCTCATATGATATATTTTTCGTCAATATGATAATTCTCATGATACACCCTACTTTCCTTTCTTATTTATTCAGAAATGAGTTGGAAATGATTTCTGAATACTTTATGTTGACATTATTACTTATTTTTATCAGCTTGAGGTGTCATTTTTTGTTCATAAATGGTGATCTGGTGTCATGTTTTAAAAAATAGATTGACTTTCATTTCATGGTTCATACTCTTCGATAGCCAATAAAAAAGCAACCTGTTAGCCAGATTGCTTTCTTGTCCTCACTACTCCCACTTCAAATCCAACAGCTCCAGCATTTCATGGTAGGCGGTTTCGATCCGCTGGCGTTTTTCTTCAGGGACATTTTTGGCATATTGCCCATCTGGCAGATAATCTTCGGCAAGGTAGACTTGAAAATCAAAGGCCTGCAAGACGCCGTATTCTGGATCATAATAGGTACGATCAGGGATCGGTTCTTTGGACACCCAAGTCGGATGCATGGCAATCTTGCTTAAATAGGTCCGCTGCCCTTCTTTGGAGATTTCAACTTCTGGGATGACGCCTCGTTCGGTCCAATAGTTGTTATTGACGGTTTCATAACGTTGATTCGACAATAAGTTTCCCATTGAATAAATGATAAATTTCTTTTCACCGTCCTTTTCGATGATTTCGGTTGGTTCTGCTACATGCGGATGGCCGCCGAAGATAATATCAGCACCAAAATCGATCATCTTCCGATAAACAGTTTGTTGTTCTTCCGTTGGTTCTAAAGAATACTCGACACCAGACTGAGGCATCACGATGGTGATATCCGCCAAGCTTTCCGCTTCTTTGATTTCTGCTTCCACTTTATCTAACGACAAGTCTTTCAAATAGGTGTCATACTCTGCTTGAGTTAAGCTTTCTTCGAGGCCATTGAAGCCATAGGCATAGGCCAAGAGAGCAACTTTAATCCCGTTGACTTCTTTGACCAGGATTCCGCTATTGTCGACCGTGACACCAATCGTTGCCAAGCCTTGGTCGTGAAAAGCAGCCGCCGTTGTTTTGATTCCTTCGATCCCTGTATCTAAAATATGGTTATGGGCAAGATCAATCACATCAAAGCCCGCGTCTTTGATACTGGCAACAGCATCGATAGGGGCGTTGAATAAGGGAAAACCGCCAAGCGGTTTATTAGGATTGATGGTTCCTTCAAAATCACCTAAAGCAAGGTCCGCCGATGCAATCAGCGGTTTGACTTGCTCAAAATCATTGTCAAAATCATAACGCTTCCCATCGTAAGCGCTTAAATAAACAGGTGTATGATAAAGCATATCGCCACTAGCTGTCACTGTGATGGTTTTTACTGCTGGCTTTGTTTCGGTAGAACTACTCGTTTCTTGCATTGGCTTTGTTGCCTTTGTCGTTTCTGCTGTATGACGCTGTTCGGGGATGCTTGTCACTTGAATCACTAGATAAATCACTCCAAGTATGATTGCCAGCAACGCTGTACTTACCCCCACAATGATCCGCTGGTGTTTCTGACGCTCCCGTCTTCGTTGTTGTCTCATGCCCTCACCCTTTCACTCTGCTTTATCAAAAACCTATCTTCGTTTACGTTCTAACGAGATTCCCTGCTCCCTTTCCTGCGAACCTCACTAAATAATATCTTTTTATTAAATAATTATACTATATTTGAGATTCCTTTAATAGGTCGTTTTGTAAAGAATAAAAAAACAGCCCGATCGTGATCGAACTGTTTTATTCGCTTCTTTTATTCTTTTCTATAGTAGCTCTGACCTCAGAAATTTTTGCTTCCTGAAGCTATTTTCTACTTTGCTTCCTCATGCTTCACGGGACAACTGCTATGACAATCAGAACAATGATCCTTTTTCACCATGCGGTACACTACACGGGTGCCATAGCCAAAAATCAGGCCGCTTAGAATTATTGTAGCAATCATTTTTCGCCTCCTACGACTTGGACCAAGGGTGCACTCCCTCGGAATGGTTTCTTCAACAGAGCAAATACCAATAGCCCAGCAATGAGGATTGCCGCGAAAACACCCAGCGTGAGGTGTCCGCCTTCAAAGACGACGTGCCCGAATTGGTAGACCAACAAGCTGGCGCAGTATGCCAAGCCGCATTGATAGCCAATGGCTAACCACGTCCACTTGCTGTCCCCCATTTCACGGTGGATCGCACCGATAGCAGCAAAACAAGGGGCACATAGTAAATTAAAGACGAGAAAAGAGTATGCGGCCACAGCAGTGTAATCGCCGCGCAACACTTGCCAAATCTCCGTCCCGCTTTCTGACAACTCCCCGGTTTGTCCGTAGAGGATCCCAAAGGTACCGATCACATTTTCTTTGGCTACCAAGCCAGTGATCGTCGCCACGGCGCCTCGCCAGGTTCCCCAGCCTAGGGGAGCGAAAAGCGGCGCCAAAAATCGTCCGAAAAAGGCCAAAATGCTTTGGTCTTCTGTGACCCGCTGCAAGGCAAAGCTGTAGCTGGAGGTAAACCAGACAAAGATACAAGCCACAAAAATTATCGTCCCGGCTTTTTTCACAAAAGCAATGGCTCGATCACAGGCACTTTTCAAAATCGTTGTGAGCTGCGGCAAGTGATACGCTGGCAGTTCCATAATAAATGGTGCCAGATCACCTGCAAATAAAGGCGTTTTTTTCAAGACGATCCCTGAAAAAATCACAGCACCCATGCCGACAAAATAGGCCGATGGGGCGACCCAACTATACTGAGGGAAAAAGGCTCCTGAAATCAATGCGATGATCGGCAATTTGGCAGAACATGGCATGAAGGTCGTGACCATCACCGTCAACCGACGATCCTTTTCATTTTCAATCGTTCGGCTTGCCATCACCCCCGGCACCCCGCAACCGGTAGCGATCAACATGGGGATAAACGACTTGCCAGATAGACCAAACTTGCGAAACAGGCGATCCATGACAAATGCCACCCGTGCCATGTATCCGCAGTCCTCCAAGATAGCCAAACAAAAAAACAGCACGAAGATCTGCGGCAAAAAGCCTAAGACCGCACCGACCCCTGCCACGATGCCGTCTAAAATCAGTTCTTGCAGCCACTGGGCGACTTGCAGCTGTTCTAGCCAGTGCGCTGCTGTTTCGGGAATCCAGCTGCCAAATAATACATCATTGACCCAATCAGTACCAATCGTACCAATCGTCTGAATCGATAAATAGTAGATTCCCCACATAATGAAGGCAAAAATCGGTAGTGCCAATACGCGATGGGTCAACACGCGATCGATTTTGTCGCTGAAGGCTAAGTGCTGATCTGTTTCCTTGATGACTGCCAGCGCCAACAATTCTTCAATGAAGCCATAGCGCTCATTGACGAGAATGGCGTCACTGCTGTCTTTAAAGATCAGCTCTAAAATCGAAATCGTCTCCTGAAGGACTGCCTGCTGGGAATCAGTCAGTTTACACATCGTCTGAATCGCTTCATCTTTTTCGAAGAGTTTTATGGCAAACCAGCGTTTTTGCTGCTGAGGGATCGTCTCTGGCAAAATCGCCATGATCTCGGTCAAGCCAGCTTCTAGACGAGCATCGTAGCGGGGAGGAAACGGTTGTGTATTGGCTACATGCTTCGCTGCCTCGATCATTTTGGTTAAGCCGCGTTGCTTCAAAGCACTGATGCCAACTACGGGAATCCCTAGACCGTAAGCTAGCTTTTCGAAATTGATCTGCAAGCCTTTTTTCTTTAATAGGTCGATCATGTTGATGGCTGCCACAGTCGGGACATTCATTTCTAATAATTGCAATGTTAGATACAGGTTGCGCTCCAGGTTGGTTCCATCGATAATATTGATCACCGCGTCCAATGATGCTTCCATCAAATAATTGCGAGAAATCAGTTCTTCTGGTGTGTACGGCGACAAGGAATAGATCCCTGGTAGATCTTGGATCAATACTTGTCGGTCTTTTCGCAGTCGTCCCGCTTTTCGTTCCACGGTAACGCCTGGCCAATTCCCCACTGTTTGTTTGGCACCGGTCAATTGATTGAAGGTACTCGTTTTCCCGCTATTGGGATTTCCTGCTAATGCAAAGTGATAGGTCATTACGCTTCGACTCCTTTTTCGACAAAAACCAACGCTGCTTCTTGCTTTCTCAAAGACAACTCATAGCCGCGGAGCCGAATCTCCATCGGATCACCCAAAGGAGCCAGCTTCACCACTTCCAAATAGACGTTTTTCGTAAGCCCCATATCCATCAATCGACGGCGCACCGCACCTTTGGCGGCGATCTGATTGACCTTCCCGCTTTCACCGACTTGCAGCTGATCCAAAGAGGTAATGATGGTTTGCTGCTGGGTTTCTGTGACATCGATTTGTTCCATGACCCGTTCATCTAAAGCGATCCGCGTCCCTTGGTGTAAAACGATGCCGCCTTTGCGATCTTTTTGTACCACAACGATTTCAACGCCCGTGCGAATACCAAGATCATTTAAATGAGCCGTGATTTCTTTGGTGGTTGCCAACGAGTCGATTTTGTATGTTCCAGAAGCCCGAGTTTGCGCCATTTTCATTGCTTCTTACTCCTTTTGTGAAGTGTTGTTATAATTAACCTACTTTAATTGAGAATGATTATCATTATAATAGAGCCATTTCCATAAGAAGTCAATCTGTTTTGGGCCTCACTTTGAATCTTCCTTCACAATACGGTTTTTTTTTACTCATTTTGATTGCATATCCCCTGTATTAATTACGCAAAAACCTTGTAATTCTAAGTATTTCCGCTTTTTCCCCTTGCATAAAAAACACAGAAACACTATAAATTGTGTATGTCGAATTCACAAGCACAAGATATAGTGTTTTTTCGTTGACTTTCTCCGAGACTTATTTATACTAGGTTTATAACTATTACAACTCGGAGGAAACAATTATGAATATCAAACTATTTTCTAAAAACAACTGCATGCAATGTAAAATGGCGAAACGCTTTTTAAGTGAAAATCAGATTGCATTTGAAGAAATCAATATTGATAATGAGCCTGAAGCATTAGAATTTTTGAAAGAACAAGGATTCCAAAGTGTGCCAGTCATTACCTCTGATGCGCAAACGATCATCGGTTTCCGTCCAGATCAACTACGTCAATTAGCGAGCTAAGATTTTTCTCAATGTGATGCTTTTGAGGGATTTGTCAGTCGTCCAGACCGCAAGTCCTTTTTTATACGAACAAAACAAGAAAAGAGGTTAGCCATTTATGAGCTTGAAAGAAATCAAAGATGTCAGTTATTTCAAATTGAATAATGAGATCAACCGTCCAGTAGATGGTCAAATTCCATTAAATAAAGACAAAGAAGCCTTAGCGGCATTCTTTAAAGAAAACGTTGAACCAAATACCTTAACCTTTGCGACTGCAATGGACAAAATCAATTATTTGATTGAAAATGATTATTTAGAAGAAGAATTTATCAAAAAGTATCGCCCTGCCTTTATTGAGCAATTGTATCAATTCTTAGATGAGCAACACTTTACTTTCAAATCATTTATGGCTGCTTACAAGTTTTATTCACAATACGCATTAAAAACGAATGATGGTACCGCGTATCTAGAACGTTACGAAGATCGGGTCGCTTTCAACGCCCTTTACTTTGCGGATGGCAATGAAGAGTTAGCAATGAGCTTGGCAGATGAAATGATCTACCAACGTTACCAACCAGCAACCCCTTCTTTCTTGAATGCAGGACGCAAACGTCGCGGTGAGTTGGTTTCTTGTTTCTTGATCCAAATCACTGATGACATGAACGCGATCGGTCGTGGGATCAACTCCGCGCTGCAACTTTCACGGATCGGCGGCGGTGTCGGGATCACGTTATCAAACTTGCGGGAAGCCGGCGCGCCTATCAAAGGCTACGAAGGGGCAGCAAGTGGTGTGATGCCTGTAATGAAATTGTTTGAAGATAGCTTCAGCTACTCAAACCAATTGGGGCAACGGCAAGGGGCTGGCGTGGTCTACTTGAACGTCTTCCACCCAGACATCATCAGCTTTTTATCAGCGAAAAAAGAAAATGCGGATGAAAAAATCCGTGTCAAAACCTTATCATTAGGCGTGATCGTACCTGACAAATTCTACGAATTGACGCGTAAAAATGAAGAGATGTATCTCTTTAGTCCCTACAGTGTCGAAAAAGAATATGGCGTGCCCTTCTCTTATGTCGATATCACCAAGGAATACGACAACTTAGTCATGAACCCACGGATTCGCAAAACCAAAATCAGAGCCCGTGATCTAGAAAACGAAATTTCTAAATTGCAGCAAGAATCTGGTTATCCTTATATCATCAATATCGATACAGCAAACCGCAGCAACCCAATCGATGGCAAGATCATCATGAGTAATCTTTGTTCCGAGATCCTTCAAGTCCAAGCACCATCTGAGATCAACGGCAAACAAGAATACGAAGTTTTAGGAACAGATATCAGCTGTAACTTAGGTTCCACCAATATCGTGAACTTGATGGACAGCCCTGACTTTGGGAAATCTGTTCGAGCAATGACTCGTGCCTTGACCTTTGTTACTGATGCGTCTGACATTGACGTAGTACCATCGATCCAAAATGGGAATGCCTTGAACCACACGATCGGTTTAGGCGCAATGGGCTTGCATACCTATTTTGCAAAAAATCAAATGGAATATGGTTCACCAGAATCCCTTGAATTTACTGATCTTTATTTCATGTTGTTGAACTATTGGACATTGGTTGAAAGCAATGCCATCGCCAAAGAAAAAGGCGAAGTTTTCCATAACTTTGAAAAATCAGCGTATGCAGACGGCAGCTACTTCACCGATTATATCCAAGGTGACTACCAACCAAAATCGGAAAAAGTCAAAGCATTGTTCGAAGGTGTCTTTTTACCAACTGGTGAAGATTGGGCAGCCTTGGCACAAACCGTCAAAGAAACCGGCTTGTATCACCAAAACCGCCTAGCCGTTGCACCAAATGGTTCGATCTCTTATATCAATGATACGAGTGCCAGCATCCACCCAATCACTCGGATGATCGAAGAACGCCAAGAAAAGAAAATCGGCAAGATCTACTATCCAGCACCTTACTTGAGCAATGAGACGATCGGCTACTACAAATCAGCCTACGATATGGATATGCGCAAAGTGATCGATGTTTACGCAACTGCTCAAAAACACGTCGATCAAGGGATGAGTATGACCTTGTTTATGCGTTCAGATATTCCAGAAGGTCTTTACGAATGGAAAGAAACGACAAAACAAACCACGCGTGATTTGAACATTTTGCGTCACTACGCTTTCCACAAAGGCATCAAATCGATCTACTATGTACGGACCTTTACAGATGATGCAGAAGAGATCGGCAGCAACCAATGTGAAAGCTGCGTCATCTAATCCAACTTTTGCCTGAAAACGAACCAACCGCCTGCCCCTGCTCTTTCTTGACAGCGGGTCGGCTGTTGTCTTGATACGATTATTGGAGGAACCGACTATGGGTAAGACTTACTATGAAGCAATCAACTGGAATGAGATCGAAGATATCATCGATAAATCCACTTGGGAAAAATTAACAGAACAATTCTGGTTAGATACGCGGATCCCTTTATCAAATGACCTTGATGACTGGCGGACGCTATCACCATTAGAAAAAACAACGGTGGGCTACGTCTTTGGCGGCTTGACTTTATTAGATACCGTTCAATCAGAAAGCGGTATGGATCAACTGCGTAAAGATGTCCGCACCCCACACGAAGAAGCGGTCTTGAACAACATCCAATTTATGGAATCTGTCCATGCAAAAAGCTATTCATCGATTTTCAGCACCCTGAATACAAAAGCGGAGATCGCTGATATTTTTGAATGGACCAACACCAATCCATATTTGCAAAAGAAAGCCGAACGAATCAATGAGATCTACAAAAATGGCACACCGCTAGAGAAAAAAATCGCCAGTGTATTTCTAGAGACCTTCTTATTCTATTCAGGTTTCTATACACCCCTTTACTACTTAGGCAATAACAAACTAGCGAACGTAGCGGAGATCATCAAATTGATCATTCGTGACGAATCCGTTCATGGCACGTATATCGGCTACAAATTCCAATTAGGTTTCAACGAATTACCAGAAGACGAACAGCAAAAGCTGAAAGACTGGATGTACGACTTGTTGTATGAGTTGTATGAAAATGAAGAGCGTTATACCGAAGAATTATACGATGAGATCGGCTGGACCGAAGAAGTCAAAACCTTCTTGCGTTACAATGCCAATAAGGCTTTGATGAATCTAGGACAAGACCCGCTTTTCCCAGATACCGCCAACGATGTCAATCCAATCGTCATGAACGGTATTTCAACTGGTACCAGCAACCACGACTTCTTCTCACAAGTTGGGAACGGGTATCTGCTTGGTTCCGTAGAAGCGATGAAAGACGATGACTACTTCATCGGACTTGATTGATCTGCTGACAAATAAACACCTTGTTTCTCGCCGATTGAGGGTGAGAAACAAGGTGTTTTTTAGTGAGCCAACTGGTCTTTGATAAAGGTCAACGTTTCTGTCAAACAGGCCTGTGCTTGGGGCAAGCTATAATCAAATTGGTATTCGTGGGTCACCGTTTCCGAATCCCCTTTGTAAAAGCGACTCGTCACGGGAATATCAAGAGCTTGCAGCTGGTTGGCAAAGGCAATGCCTTGGTCTTCAAAGGAATAAGCATTGCCATCCGTGATATACGTTGGTGGAAAATCAGCCGTCAATTTATCCACCAGTGAGATCTCCTGCAGATGGGGACTATCTTGCCATTCTTTTTTTCCTAATAACGACCAAGCCACCGTTTTGACAAAGAATTTCATAAAGCGATCATCTGAAGAAGTCCCAGCGATCTGCTTCAAATCAAGCGGTCCGCAATAGGAAATAAACCCTTTCAGGGCCGATGCAGGAATGTCTTGATCAAAGGACATTTCCTTCGCATACGCTGGATTGGTTTGCAGCGCCACATATTGCCCAGCGATTTGGGCTCCTGCAGAATCCCCGCCGAAGAAGAGTTGATCGAAATCCAGCATGGGGTATGCTTGGGCATCTGCTTTGATCGAGTCTACCGCTTGGGCTAATTGTTTGACCTGTCCAGGATAATGCAGACTTGGTGCCCATTCATAATTAATCGAAATCACAGCGGCTTTGGTTTCATCGACGACATAGGTCGCAAACTCTTTGACCCCTTCTTTGTCTCCGCCGACATAGCCGCCCCCATGGACCCAAAAAATGACTGGAACAGGGCCTTGTGCCTCTTTGGGATAATATAGATCAAAGGTACTACGTTGATAATCCGATTGATACGTCAAGTCCTGTTTGACCGTCACATTCGGCAAACTTTTTTGATAAGCTGCCTCATCCTTGATGGTCACTTCTTGGTTAAACAGATGACCGATCAAAAAAGCCCCCGGTCGTGGGGAGAGTTGAAAAGCCAGAAAAACGGCAGCTAAGAGTCCGATCAGGACCATCGCCACCCACATGAAAAAGCACAGAATTTTTTTCAAGTAAAAGCTCCTTCCTTCGTTCTGTTTCAGCTTTTTCATTTAACCATGTTTTTTTAGCAAACTCAATGACAATTGCTAAAGATTAAAAAAGGATGATACCAATAGGCATCATCCTTAAAATAACATCGTTTATAATGGCAACATCATAAACAAACCAGCTGCGATCGCTGCCCCGATCATTGGACCGATGATTGGTACTAACGCATAGCCCCAATCGGAAGTCCCTTTGTTTTTGATTGGCAAGATTTGGTGAGCGATCCGTGGTCCTAAGTCCCGTGCCGGATTGATGGCATAGCCTGTTGGTCCACCAAGCGACAGCCCGATCGCTAAGATCAAGATCCCAACGACGATGGGATTTAATCCATCCGTAAAGGTATTGGCACCAAAAGCCAATAAGCCAAAGACTAAGACAAAGGTACCAATCACTTCAGTGATGGTATTCGATACTAAATTACGAACCGCAGGCCCTGTTGCAAAGGTGCCTAAAATCGCGCCTTGGTCTTTTGTTTCATCCCATAATGGCAAGTAGTTGAGCCAAACGAGGATCGCCCCTACGATCGCACCAGCAATTTGTGCCAGCATAAACGGTACAGCCAAGCTCCAAGAAAAATTCCCCGTCATCGCCATGCCTAATGTAACGGCTGGATTCAAGTGAGCAGGTCCCATGTACCCTGAAACGTAAACGGCAATCGTTACCGCTGTCGCCCAGCCCATTGCGATCACGATCCAGCCAGAGGCTTCTGCTTTACTCTTTTTCAGATTGACAGCCGCACACACACCATCCCCTAACAAAACCAAAATAGCCGTTCCTAGAAATTCACTAAAGATCTGGGTTGTTTCATTCATCTTTTTTTCCTCCTTTTAAGGCTGCTAAATCTGATTCTGCGATCACTTGGTTCAATTCTGCTACATGGGCTGCTTTTTCTTCCTCGCTCCAGCCAAAGAAGTCGGTCATAGCTGCAACGACACCGGCTTTGACTTCATCTAAGGTGTCTCGCATAAATAGGATATGGTTGGTCCGACGCAATAGATAATCGACAGGCGTCAGAACCATTTCTTCATGCAAGGAATAGTTCAAGGCCGTACTTTCTTTTTCATCTAAGCCCTCAAACTTCGTCTTGTAGTTCAACACTTGGGGAAGATTCGACCCATAAAGATGAGCCAAATACGTCGCAGCTGCTTCATCGAATCCAGCGGCTTGCGCTTGGTCAGCCAGCTTCGCTAATTCTTCCTCTACATTGGCTGCATCAAGCTCACCACCAGAAACTGGGTACGTGGTTGAATCCACCAACTCGAAGGATGCACCGCTTTCTTGGAGCAATTCATTGATCCGTTTGACTGCTCCTTCCGCCATCAAGCGATAATCGGTGATTTTTCCCCCTGCCAACGTCAATAGTCCGTCTTTTGAGCGTTCCAAACTGCTGCCGCGAGAAACTTGCGATGGATCCACTTTGCTGGCTTCTACTCGTTCTTGTGCTTGTTTTACAGCTTTTTCTACGACTGGTCGCTGCCGCTCATCTTCAAGATACTCTTTGACGCTTTCAACGATCTGCTCAAAGCTTTCATCCGATAGTTTGCCTTTACCGCCGCCATTGTAATCAGACCCGCCATTATTCACAATCAACGGACGCAATCCTGCCCAGCTCGCTTCGATATCATCAAGGGTGATCTGAGCGTGAGGGAAGCGTTCATTCACGATGGTCAGTAGATAATCAACATCTTCTTGCGTGACCGTTGGATGGGCGAAATCGCCTGTATAATCCGTATCGGTTGTGCCAAAATAGGTCTTATTTTCTCTTGGTACCACGAAAACCATCCGACCATCATTTTTCCCAGTATCAAAATAGGTTGGTTGCGGCACTTTTAGTTTTTCCCGATCGACCACTAAATGGACACCTTTCGTCGGACGCATTTGTGGCGGCAACTCATCATTCTTGTCTAATTGACGAACGATGTCTGACCAAGGGCCTGTCGTGTTGATCACGACTTTGGCGTGAACCTCAAAGCGCTCGTTTGTCAGTTGATCCTCCACTTCTACCCCATTGATGATGCCTTGCTCATCATGTAAGATGCCGACGACTTTGGCTTTACTGATCATTGCTGCCCCATCGGCTTGTGCTCGTTTGATGTTTTCGATCACCAAGCGGGCATCGTTGTTGCGAAAATCAAGATAGACACCGCCACCGACTAAGTTTTCCGCCTGCAGCTGAGGTTCGCGTTCTAAGACCTCTTCTTTCGTCAGCAGATAATTTTCGTATTTACTGCCTGTCACATTCGCTAAGCGATCATAAAGATCCATCGCCACTTTGACAGAAAACAAGGAGAAGGTTGCCCCTGGTTCATCATAGATTGGCAAAAGCATTGGATCTGGTTTCGGGATATGCGGAGCAATTTGCTGCACGATCGCCCGCTCCCGCACGGTGTCAGCGACCACTTCCACGTCAAAGGTTTTCAAATAGCGAATACCACCATGAACGAGTTTGGTGGACCGCGAAGACGTTCCTTCGGCAAAATCCTGCATTTCCAAAAGAACCGTCTTCATCCCAGCGGCTGCGGTTTGAACAGCAACCCCCGCGCCAGTGATCCCACCACCGATGATCAATACATCATAGGTGGTCTTTGCCGCTTCTTGAATGGTTTGCTTCCGATCTTTATGTGAAAAGGTCATGGCTTACTCGCCTTCTTTCTTCGCTTTGAATTTGAAGGTCTGAGTAGCTGCCACCGCTTGTTTCCAGCCTTCGTACAAATTGTCTCTTTCTTCTGCTGGCATTTCTGGTGTAAACATTTGCCCTTCTTCTGCCATTGATTTCAATTCATCCAAGTCTTTCCAGAAGCCAACCGCTAGCCCTGCCAAGTAAGCTGCACCTAATGCGGTTGTTTCCAGATTCGCAGCTCGTTGCACGTCAATGTCTAAAATGTCCGCTTGGAACTGCATCAATAAATCGTTTTTGGCTGCACCGCCATCGACTTTCAGCAATGGGATATCGATGCCAGAATCTTTTTTCATCGTGTCGATGACATCTTTTGATTGATACGCAACAGCTTGCAGTGTTGCCCGAACAAAATCTTCCTTCGTCGTCCCACGAGTCAAGCCAAAGACGGCTCCTCTTGCATCTGAATCCCAATAAGGTGCGCCCAATCCAGTAAAGGCAGGCACCACATACACTTCATTATCGCCTTTTGCTTTGGCAGCTATCTCTTCTGATTGCGGAGAAGACTCGATCATTCGTAGACCGTCCCGCAGCCATTGGATCGCTGATCCAGCAACGAAGATACTTCCTTCTAAGGCATAATAGACTTTGCCGTTGATGCCATACCCGATGGTCGTCAGTAGGTCATTGTCAGACAATTGTGGTTCTTCACCCGTATTCATGACGATAAATGCCCCAGTGCCGTAAGTATTTTTGATCATGCCTTTTTCAAAGGCCATTTGTCCAAAGAGGGCGGCTTGTTGGTCCCCAGCCATTCCAGCGATTGGTACTTCACTGCCGTAAAAATGGTAGCTGCGGGTGTGACCATAGACTTCTGAGTTGCTTTTGACTTCTGGCAACATCGAGCTTGGAATGTTCAAAAGATCCAAGATTTCTTGATCCCACTCTAATTTATGAATGTTGTAAAGCATCGTCCGACTAGCATTGGAGTAATCGGTGACATGGACTTGCCCATCTGTCAGTTTCCACACAAGCCATGAATCGATCGTTCCGAAAAGTAGCTCGCCATTATCCGCCTTTTCTTGTGCCCCTTCGATATTGTCTAAAAGCCAGCGCACCTTGGTCGCTGAGAAATACGCATCAATGACTAACCCAGTTTTTTCATGAATCATCTCTGTATGGCCATCTGCTTTTAATTGGTCAGCGATCGGTGAAGATTGGCGGGATTGCCAAACGATTGCATTTGCGATCGGCTGGCCTGTCGTTTTGTCCCAAACCACTGTCGTTTCACGCTGGTTAGTGATCCCGATGCCGGCGATTGCTTCTGGTCGGATACCTGATTCAATAAATGCCCCTGCGATGACTGATTGGACAGAGTTCCAAATTTCATTGGCGTTGTGTTCTACCCAACCCGATTTTGGAAAGTATTGCGGAAACTCTTTTTGTGAACTGCCGATTTTTTTCCCGTTACGATCAAAAATAATTGCTCTTGAACTAGTGGTTCCTTGGTCGATCGCCATTACATAATTTTTTTCTGCCATTTGATTCGCTCCCTTTAGTTTTTTATACGCTTTTCTTGTTAGCGCTTTCTGACTTGCTTTTATTTTAGCTGAACTTTCGCAATGTGGTTCGTCAATTTTTTTTCAAATTTCTAAGAAATTGACGAAATCCACTATTGAAAGCGTTCGCGGATCATTTTTTTGATCGTTTCCCGATCATAAGCGGTACCTAGTTCACTGATTCGATAAGTCGGTGTTTTCGTCTCGATAGCATAATTTGCCAAGATCAAATCATATTCTTGTTCCGGGCGATAGCGTTCCACGACTACGCCATTCAAATTTTTGAGATACAGCAGCCACATGTAGTAGAGGGCTTCTTTAAACAGTTCATCCATTTTCAAAGCGATCCCGACGCGAAACTCCCGATTGATTTGATAATCGATGATCGTGATCACGCTCAAGTATTTGACCATCGTCATCATCAACAAACTATTTTTATCAGATGGCTTGATATCAAGCTCTGCTAAAGCCTTATCCAATAGTTCGTGACTGATTTGCTGGATGTTACGACTGGATAGCTGCGCTTCTAACTGCCAAATATTTTCTCGATCAAAAACCTCCACATCCCCTTTGAAAAAATACACGCGGCTGTGGATCTGCAGCAGGTGACCATAACAAGTGGCTTCGATTTCACGGGGAACAAACGATGGGCGATAGAGATGCAAAATATGTTCCAAAATCAAGGTATCCGTCAAGGCAGTTGGCGTAAACCGAGAACGCTGCAGCATATACACTTGCAGATCGTGTTCGGATAACACCGAGAACGACAGTAAAAAGACAAAGTGCAGCATCGCCTCCTCTTCTCTGACTTCTAATGCATAATGGCCAAACCCACGAAATACCAACTCCCGTAATTGCTGAAACAAAGGATCTTTCGTGTAGGGTACCATTTTCTCCCGTAAGACTTGAAAGGATTGAGTAGCAATTTTCAGTCGCGCCTTCATGATCCTCAGCCATAGGGACAAGCGCTGTTGGGCTTCTTTCGTGAAGGTCATGTTCAGACCTCGTGTGATCAGACCGACGTATTTTTCATCGATCGGCAGCGGCTGACTGTCGAAAGAATGGACATACCAAAAGAGTTCAAAATAGAAATAACGAATTTGCGTTTCTTCCCCAATCAGCTTTCCTTGCCAGATCTCTAACTCGAATTCTGCTAGCAAGCCATTTAGCTCTTTGATTTTGCGAAACAAGGATGACTCGCTGACCGCTAATTTTTGTGCCAGCTGGACAGTGGTCACCTCTTGATGCTGCAAAAGATGCTCGAGGATTTGAAATTTCAATGCTGAACGATAAAACGCCCATTCGATTTGATTAAGGGAAAAAGTGGGACTCATTTCAAAGACCAGGACACCTTTTCGATAATACAACTGACACTGCTCTTGGTAGTGAGCCAGCTCATCTTGCAACTCCTCCACATATTTTTCCAAGGAAGGCTTACTGATGCCAAGATAGCTCGCCAGCTCGTGCAGTTCCATTTTTCCGCCCACCAGTAAAAGCTTTTTGAGCAGCTGCAATTGCTTTGCTTCTTTTTTTTCTAATAACTGATCAAGTCTCATCGGCATCACTTCCCGACCATAGAAAAGTTTCGTCGATTACATTAGTGAACCGTGGATGGAAGAAAAAGTCTTTTTGGGTCAACTCCTCCATCGTTGCCTGCTGCTCGATCGCAAACGCTAGTAAATTGATTTTTTCCAAAATATTGGCTTTTGATAAAAGCTGCGCACCAACGATTCGGCCGCTGGCTTGTTCGATCATCACTTTTCCATGAACCTGCGTTGGATCAAACAAGGAACTGGCGGCAGTAAACGCATGACAGACGATCGGAGATTCGAAGAAAAACCGATCCGACTCGGTCAAGCCGGTGCTTGCTAAGTACCACCCAAACAGTTGCGTTCCGACTGTCCGCAATCCGCCACGAAACGGGGTGGTTTTGCTTGCCAGATTACGAGCTGCTGCGATTCCTGAGCGAACCGCATTGTTGACTAAGGGCATATAGACCGTGTCTTTCGTAATAGCATTTGGAATTTGGATCAAATCGCCGACCGCAAAAATATCCGTGGCAGAAGTTTCCAAGTAGGCATCTGTCCAGATGGTTTGATCACTGTGTAATTCAAAGACCGCAAATGCCTCTGGCAAGCGAGGATGAACGTTGACTGTCGTCAATACCAGATCGCTTTCATAGCCTTGATCGGCGGTTTCGATCCGAAAGCCTGTTTCCGTTTTAACGACTGCCAAAGTTGGCTTGGACCAATGCAGCTGCAAGTTGGGGATTTTTTCGATCTCCGTTAAAAAGGGCTGCAAAAAATCGTGATCAAAGTACTTGAATAAAGGATATGACATTGATTCGATCACACTGACTTTTTTTCCGATCGCAGTCAAGGTATTCGCCGCTTCCATCCCCGCTTGACCAGCACCTACGATGGTAATCGACTCTGCTTGGGGCAATTGCTGCAAGAAATGCTTGGCTGCCTCATATTCCTTGTAGGTCAGTAGTGCTTCTTCTGGTTGTGGCAAAACAGTGGAATCTTGACTGGAGCCTACTGCCAAGACGAGTCGATCATAACTTAGTTCTCGCTTATCCGTTCGAATCCGATGATCCGAAGGAAAAATCTCCAGAAGCGTTTCTTCTAAGGCAACGTCGATCGTTTCTGCCTCCAGCTGCTCCTTCGTACAAAAGAATGCTTCTTCCAGCGATGCGATCCTGCCTTCGATCAGCAATAACAAACCGCTTGGAACAAACCCAAGATGGGCTTTTTTTTCTATCAATAAAATCTCTGCGTCAGGGTATAATCGGCGTGCTTCACGGGCGCAGCTGACACCCCCAAAGGACCCGCCTATGATAATGATTTTCATTGGATCACCTCTCTCCCTTAGCTTAAATGAAACGCTCTCATTTGACGAGTAAAAAGCTATCAGGCTGACTATTTTTTTGTTAACTGCGGTAAAATAAATGAGACCTATGCTACACTATACGCAAAGGAGTGTTCAAATGGTTTTCTTTTATCAATTCATGCTGGGATTGTTTGCCAGTACATTCGTTGCAGCGGCAGCATTCGTCTTTCAGTGGCTGACTGTTTCTGGCGCACTGGCTGCGATTCTTTGCGGCACACTGGTCATTGGCTTTGGTCCGTGGTACAGCATCTTTTTGATTGGCTTTTTCTTTGCCAGCTCTGGCATCATTGGTCTTTTAAAGAAAATGCGCAGTCAGCCAGAGTTAGCTGTGCTTGCCAAAGGTGCTCGCCGTGATGCAAAACAAGTCTTTGCGAACATCACACCAAGCATCTTTGCTCTACTGCTTGCCTTTTGGACGAAAGAACCGCTATTCCTTTGGGGATTTGTGGCGGGAATCGCTAGCTGTACGGCTGACACTTGGGGCTCAGAAATCGGCGTGCTAAGTCCAAGTCAACCGCGTCACTTACTTACGGGAAAAAAATTACCACCAGGACTTTCCGGCGGTGTCAGTTGGTTGGGAACTGCCGCTTCCCTAGCAGGGAGTCTCGCCATCACTGGTTTATTCGCAACAGCCTTATGGTTGAACGGCAAGCCGTTCTCCTTTGATCTCTGGTTGACCTTGACTGCCTTAGGCTTTGGCGGTAGTCTCTTGGACAGCTTACTGGGCGCAACGATTCAGGTGCGCTATCAATGCCCTGTCTGTCACCAATACACCGAAAAAAAAGTCCATCACGACGTTGCCACCAAGCAAATCGGCGGTCTTTCCTTTGTAACGAATGAAGGGGTCAATTTGCTGACTTCAATAGTGATCGTTATTTTGACTGTATGTTTCTTTTACTTAAAAATGTCTACCGCATCATAAAAAAAGCAGCAAAGCACGTCACTAATGTGAGGTGTCTTGCTGCTTTTTGACTCAATACCGATTAAGCAATATCCACTAAGCGGATCTTCGTGACATTTTTGTAGACAGACAATTCTTCGATCACTTCAGAAAAGCCTAGCCCTCGGGGGAGATCAATCGTATAAATGTTGGTATAAATGCGATAGTCTTCCATGAATTTGACATCAAAATTGACATCTTCGATCACGATATTTTTCTCTTGGAAGTACTCCGTCAAAAACTCTTTGGTCTCGGTGCGATGGATGTACTGGATCTCTAATTTTTTTGCTGTCGGTACGCGGACGATCCGCTTAACGATCGTCAATGCAAAGAAGATCCCGATAAAACTGCTTAATGCGATGGTGTAAAAGCCCATCCCGATGGCAATTCCTAAACCTGCGATCGCCCATAAGGAAGCAGCCGTCGTCAACCCCGTCACCGAGCGCTTCGTCACAATGATCGTTCCGGCGCCTAGAAAACCGACCCCGCTGACGACTTGGGCGATCAATCGTGCTTCGTCTGAACGAATCACGCCCGCTAAATCTGGATGATCCAGCGCATCTCGCATGGCACCTGTGGCGATCTCCACTTGGATCAAAGCAATGACACAAGCCCCCATGCAAACCAAGATGTGGGTTCTAAGACCAGCTGGTCGGCTTTTGTATTGCCGCTCGTACCCAATCGCTCCTCCCATGATCATTGCCAGCAGCAATCTCAGCGCTACTTCAGGAATGGATAAATGCATATCAACCATTGGCATCCCTCTTTTCTTCGTATTCTCTCTTTTAACTATAGCATCTCTGATGAAAAAAAGAAAAAAACAGCACCGAATCAGTCAAATAAAAAAAGCCCCCTCAGAAAATAAGCAAGTAAGCTACAAACCATTGCTCGCAGCTGCGCTGGCGCTACTGCACAAGCGCAAGGGGAAGCTGCGAGGATGGCTCATTTTTCCTTCTGACTTATTTCTGAAAAGGGCTGATTTTGTTTTACAGGTTGCTGGCAGCAGCCTCATCGATGATCACGATCACGTCATCATGCTTTTGTAAAACAGAAGCCGGTAATTCGTTGGTTACGGGTCCTTCAATCATTTTTTGGATCGCATCCGCTTTGACTTCGCCAAATGCCATCAAAATGATTTTTTTGCTTTGCATGATCGAACCGATTCCCATTGAAATTGCCGTCGTTGGGACGTCTTCGACTTTATCAAAGTAGCGTTTGTTGGCATTGATGGTTGATTCAGTCAAATCAACGACTGAGGTCGTTCCTTCAAAAGATGCACCAGGTTCGTTGAAGCCGATATGTCCGTTTTGACCGATACCCAAGATTTGGATATCAACTGGGTGATCCGCAATCACGCTATCGTAGCGTTGGCATTCTGCTTCTAAGTCTTCCGCTTTGCCGTTTGGTACGAAGGTTTCTTTGAATGGTTTTTTATTGAATAAATGAGCATTCATGAAGTAGCGATAGCTTTGTTCGTCTTCGCCGCCTAGTCCTACGTATTCATCTAAGTTGACTGAAGTCATTTCTGAAAAATCAACTTCACTGGCAGTCATTTCTGCATAAAGGGTCTCTGGCGTGCTTCCTGTTGCTAAGCCTAGCACCTTGGCGCCATTTGCCATACCTTCTTGAATCAATTCAAAAGCTTTCTTTCCGCCTTGAGCAGCATCTTTAACGCGAATAATTTCCATGATCAGCGCTCCGTTTCTATTTGGTATAGTCCAATAATACCACAGGTTGTGTTTGATTACAATAATTAGTCTAGACCAGATGACGATTTTTTCTCGCCGATCAAAAAAAAGACGAGCTCTAAAATGCGCTCGTCTCTACTCGTATTCTACTTGTTTACCAATTTGTATAAACATCAATACCGCTATGACCGACACCTGTGTCATAGACTTTATAGGCACCTAAAGATGATTGACCAGTCGATCCTTTCGGTTGATTATCACTGGCAACAACGATGTACCCATCGGCATCACGGATGGTTCCGTCTGATGCTACATGGCGACCAGGGATATTCAATCCGCCTCCTGGCAAGACTTTTTGTGAGTAGTACGATTCTCTCACACCATTGAAGTAATTGATCCCATCCACTGGATTCAAGACACCAGAACCAGCACCAGGAACGCTTGAACGGGTTTGACTCACGTTAGCAGTCGCTGTGGATTCACTTTTTTCTGTGCTTTCTTTCGTACTTGTTTCTTTGTTTTCTACTGATTGGCCATCGTTAGAAACCAACAATGTTTCGCCATCAAAAATCATATTTGGATTTTCGATCGAATCATTTAAAGCTAAAAGGTCTTCGACCGTTGTTTGATAAGTAGCAGCGATCCCAGATAGAGTGTCTCCTGGTTTGACAACATGGGTTTGTTCTGCTGCTGAAACAACTGTTCCGCCAACGAATAAACCAAATCCTGCAACAACTGTAAATGCAAATTTTTTCAAATGAAAAAACCTCTCTTTTGATTATTTGTCCCGCTATCGGGCACAAGTAAGAGAATAACATTACAATATTGCAGGAAGGTTTCAGAAATATTTTTCATTATCACAATTGTTAAACAGAAAGTTACAGGATTTTTATTCAAAAATGCTAAACTTACAATATTGTTATCCCTTTCGATGAGTGCTTTTAGTGGCCACATGCTATAGTGATGCTAGTAATGGAAAGGAATGACACCCATGAAAAAACTACTAGTAACGCTTGGCGTTTTGATTATTGTCGTAGCCGGCTATTTCGGCTACACGTACTATGCAACAACGTATCGCGGCATCACGGCTTATGCTATCACGCCCAACAAAGTCCCTGAAAAGACACAAACCTACAGCGATTCTGGTGAAAAAATAGATGGCTCTTTTACCTACAAATACACCTTTGAATTCGTAAAGAAAAATGGTGAAAAAGAACTCATGACCTATGACCTGACGGGCGAAAATGTAAAACCATTGGCTCCAAATACTTTAGTCAAAGCAGAAATCAGTAAGACCCGCATCATTTCTGGTCCCAATGAAGTCCCTCAATCAGAAGTCCCCGCAAAAATACTATCTGAGCTGGAAACCTTTGACGAATAAGGACTTCTTACAAGAAACTTTCTACTTTTTAAGGTTCATTTTACTTTGACCGACTATGCTAGTTTTATACCAAAACTATTTTTCTTCCTCTTACCAGTCCTCGCCCGACTGGTATTTTTTGATTTTTCCCAATGGTCAAGAGTTACACTTCTTATAGACAGAACCGCTCTAGCTTCGCAATGGTTTTTTTCTCAAACTTTGATCAAGCAGCTATTGATGATCGGAAATAAATAAAAACCAGAATCAAGAGGATACAAGCTGGTGCCATCATAAAAAAACCGCTAGATTGTTTATCTCTAGCGGCTTTTTTTGCGATTTTAATAGAGTTCCAAGTATTGTTCTCTTTCCCACTCGGAGACTGTTTGGCGGAAGGCTGCCCATTCTAATCGTTTTGCTTCGACAAAGTTGGCATAGATGTGTTTGCCTAAAGCATCGATCATCACTTGATCTTTGCGCAATGCTTTGATGGCATTGTGGATCGTTGATGGCAGATCTTCGATTTGTGCTTCTGCACGTTCTGTTTCGTTCATGATGTAGATGTTGCGGTCGACAGCTGGTGGTGGTGTCAACTCACGTCTAACGCCATCAAGTCCTGCTTGCAGTAAAACAGCCATTGCTAAGTATGGGTTGGCTGATGGGTCGACCGAACGCAATTCCAAACGCGTTGACAAGCCTCTTGATTCTGGTACCCGAATCAATGGTGAACGGTTGCGTCCTGACCATGCCACGTATACAGGCGCTTCGTAACCTGGCACTAAGCGTTTGTAAGAGTTGACGGTTGGGTTGCAGACAGCTGTGTAAGCACGGGCGTGTTCAATCAAACCGCCTAAGAAGTGATACGCTGTTTGGCTTAATTGCATTGGCCCTTCTTCATCAAAGAAGACATTTTCATCGCCTTTGAACAAGGACATGTTGCAGTGCATGCCTGAACCGTTGATGCCGAATAATGGTTTTGGCATGAAGGTTGCATGCAAGCCGTGTTTACGAGCAATAGTTTTCACGACAAGCTTGAAGGTTTGGATGTTGTCACATGCTTCCACTGCATCCGCATATTTAAAATCGATCTCGTGTTGCCCTGGTGCTACCTCATGGTGAGACGCTTCAACTTCAAAGCCAAGGCTTTCTAATTCTAATACGATATCGCGACGGCAGTTTTCCCCTAGATCGGTTGGGGCAAAATCGAAGTAGCCGCCTTTGTCGTTTAATTCCGTTGTGATTTCGCCTGCTTCATCTAATTTGAATAGGAAAAATTCGGGTTCTGGTCCAAGATTGAAAGAAGTAAAGCCAAGGGATTGCATGTCAGCTAATGCCCGTTTTAAGTTGCCACGAGGGTCGCCTGCAAATGGGGTGCCATCTGGATTGTAGATATCACAGATCAAACGAGCCACTTTGCCATGTTCACTTTCCCAAGGGAAGATCATCCATGTCGACAAATCAGGATACAGATACATGTCACTTTCTTCAATACGGACAAATCCTTCAATAGAAGAACCGTCAAACATCATTTTGTTTTCCAGTACTTTATCTAATTGACTTACAGGTACTTCAACGTTCTTGTTTGTTCCTAAAATATCAGTAAACATCAAGCGTAAAAAGCGCACGTTCTCATCCTTTACGATTTGTTTGATGTCTTCGGCAGTTCTTTCAAATTTTGGCATAGTATCCCTTCCTTTTTCCCAATTCTTTTTTTATATCACAGCAATGATCTACAAATGTTCTACATTCGTGGACCTTTTTGCTGGTATGGCTGTTGTTGATTCAATCCACCTTGAGCCAAGAGTTCATCATAAAAAATTCGACGAACATCTTCATCGGTCAGCGGCGGTTTGTTCTTCGCTTCTTTTTCTTTGGCAACTTTCATTTCATAAACTCGTTTGATCCCAGCCATGTTCAGTCCATCGGAAAGATAGTCTTTGATCTCTAGCAAGGTATCAATATCATTCAGCGAATACATGCGTCGATTGCCATCGCTGCGTTCCGGGTGGATCAATTCTTGTTCTTCGTAATAACGAATTTGACGGGCGGTGAGATCGGTCAATTTCATGACTGTTCCGATAGGAAAGACTGACATTGAGCGCCGCAATTCTTTTTCCCGCATAACTTGGCTCCCCTCCGTTTCAATGATGCTGCGTAACTTTATGGAAACTATACCAATTCTTTTTTTGCGTGTCAACCCCTCATGTTAGAAAAAGTGACATGAATGCAAATTTTTTTGATTTTTTCATTAGGTCCTTGATTTGATCGTATGTTCAAGCAGTTGTTTTTATGGAAGAAATGGTGCTTTAGCCAAAAATGTTCGGTTTTTGCGTTCAAAGCAAGCCAAACCACTTATACTTCATAATTTTGTCACGACAAAAAAACGGTGCATCGGTTGCACCGTTTCTGCTTATTCCTGTTCTTGCGCCATTCTGCGTAGTGGATAGGTATCCTCAAGCGCAAATCCTTTGATATGATAGGTCTGTGTTGCTTCATCGAAGGCATTGCTCAAAACTAGTGACTCCCGTTTTAAAGGATTCAGCGCATTGCCTTCATCGGCTTGCAGAACCAGATGATAAGGCTGCATGATCTGCATCAACTCCATTTTGATTGCCTGAGTCAAGCGTTCTTTGCCTTTGGTACTCTTTGCCGAAATCAAGACGTTGGGAAAGAGCGTTGGGACAAACTGATCGGCGTCGATGCGATCCGCCTTATTATAGACCGTCAACATCGGTAATTGGGTCAAAGAAAGTTCCTCCATTAATTTTAAGACCGTCTCCTCTTGCTGGACCCGTTCTTCGGAACTGGCATCGACGACATGCAGCAAGAAGTCCATGTTTTGACTTTCCTCCAGTGTGGAATGAAACGCATCGATCAATTGGGTCGGCAATTCTTGGATAAAACCAACCGTATCGGTAATGGTGACTTCAAATCCTTCCGGCATCCGCCAGCGTTTCGTCAAAGGATCGAGTGTTGCGAACAGCTGGTCTTGTTCATAGGTATCCGCACTGGTTAAAATATTTAAAATAGTTGATTTTCCGGCATTGGTATAGCCAATCAAGCCCATTTGAAAGACTTGGCTGTCTTTGCGCTTTTGGCGTGTCCGGTCTCGATGGGCGGCCACTTCCTTCAATTCCCGTTTGATGATGGTGATGCGGTTGCGGATGTGTCGACGATCGGTCTCCAGCTTGGTTTCCCCTGGCCCTCTCGTTCCGATTCCGCCCCCTAGCCGAGACATGTTCTTTCCTTGCCCTATCAAGCGTGGAAGCAAATAATCCAGCTGCGCCAATTCTACTTGTAGCTTTCCTTCTTTGGAACGGGCACGCATCGCAAAAATATCGAGGATCAGCTGGACGCGATCAATCACTGGCACTTCTAGCGCATCACCGATCAACTGGCTTTGCCTTGGTGTCAGTTCATGATTGAAGATCACTAGATCTGCTTCATGTGCTTCTGCCAACTGCTGCAATTCCGCAACTTTCCCCTTGCCGATCACGGTTTGTCGATCGACTTGCTGCCGTTTTTGCACCAGTGAAAAAACAACTTCGCCATTGGCGGTTTTTGTTAAGCTTTTCAATTCTTTCATTGACGAATCAAAATGAAGATAGTTTTTCTCCGTTTCTACTCCGACAAGAATCACACGTTCTTGGCTCATCTTTTCTCCTCCAACCATTGGTTGATTTCTGTTTCAAGGGTACGTTGTTCTTCAGGTTGTCTCACTAAATCAATCCATCGGGGCTGTGCTCGGTTATTGAACCACGTCAGCTGCCGCTTGGCGTAGCGGCGTGAGTTTTGCTTGATTTGCTCAATGGTTTCATCCAATGTGGCCTGCCCGTGAAAAAAGGGCAAAAATTCCTTGTAGCCGATCCCTTTGGCGGCTTGCGTTTCTGGATACTGCAAAACAGCTTTTGCTTCTTCGATCAAGCCTTGATCCATCATTAAGTCCACTCGCTGATTGATTCGCTGGTATAACAATTCTCGCTCAGTGGTTAAACCGATCATGAAGAAATCGTACAAAACTTGCGGTGTTTCTTTTGGTGCAGCAATACTTTCGCCAGTCGTTTCAAAAACCTCCAACGCACGAATCACTTTCCGCTCATTGTTGTAGTGGATCTTCGCTGCTGCCAAGGGATCGACCGCCTGCAGCTTTTGCCATAGAGCTTCTTTGCCGATGGCTGCTGCTTCTTGTTCATAGCGCTGACGAATCGTTGGGTCGCCTTCTTCTGCCCCTAAACGAAAGTCATACAAAAGCGCTTGGATGTATAGCCCTGTCCCCCCCACAATGATCGGCAGTTTTCCTTGCTGCTGGATCGTCTCAATGGCCTCACGCCCCATTTGCTGGAAATCAGCCGCAGAATACGTTTCCGTCATTGCACGAATATCGATCAAATGATGAGGAATCCCTGCCATTTCTTCCTTCGTCACTTTGGCGGTACCGATATCTAATTGTCGATAAATTTGCATGGAATCCCCGCTGATGATCTCCCCATGGTATTTTTGGGCTAACTGGATACTCAAGGCGGTTTTACCGACTGCGGTCGGTCCCACGATCACTAAGACTTTTTTCATCCTTTTGTTTCCTCGCGGACCTGCTGCACAATTGCCCGAGCGTTTTCTGGAAAATCGGTGATGATCCCGGTCAACCCCAAAGCCAAGCAGGTGCGAATCGCCGCTTCTTCATTGACAGTCCACGGACGGATCGCAATCGGAAAATCAGTCAAGACCGTTGCTGTCTCTTGAACCCAGCGATAGGCCGGATGAATTCCTTCGATATACGGTCGGCTGAGCGCCAACGGTGGTTTGTCTTCCCCGCGTCCCATAATAAAATCAAGGATCGCATCCGGTTCGATCGCATGCATCCGATCCAAAGTCTCGATATTAAAGGAACAATACCAATGAGTAAAAGGCCATTCTTGGCTATTCAATAAGTCGGATACTTTGGCTTCGATTCCTTCATACTCATAATGATCGGTTTTTAATTCGATCGTCAAAATGCCACGATAATTCTTCGCTGCAAGTAAATCCAACACTTCTTTTAGCGTGGGTACTTTGGCGGCTTGGAATTCCTCAGAAAACCAGCTGCCGGCATTGAGTTCTTTTAGTTCAGCAACCGTCAGGTCACAGATCCGACCTTTGCCGTTGGTCGTTCGATCAACCGTTTCATCATGCATGACGATCAAGCCGCCATCTTTTGATAGATGTACATCTAACTCAATGATATCAGCTTTGACCCGCACCGCTTCCGCGAATGCCGGTAGCGTGTTTTCAGGTCGGTTGCCGCTACTCCCGCGGTGGGCAACGATTTGTACCATCATTCTTTCACTCCATTCTCACTCTTTATTTTACCATGGAATCTGCTAGAACCAAAAAGCCTCTGTTTGTTTTGATCCTTTTAAAGGGGACAGCGCTTTGTTTCGGTCAAAGAAAAACACTCTTACTATGATCGCAGTAAGAGTGTGTGTGATCAGTTGAAAAAGTGCAATCGTCGATACTCTGGTTTGGTTACCTTAACCAAGGCGACCGACTGACCAAAAGAATCAAATCGTTTTTGAAAAATAGGTCAACGGTTCGCTCGTCATGTTTTTCATTTGGTTTTTACGCTCATTGACCATTTCAACCAATTGATCAAGGAAATTTTCCATAATGATCCGACCGCCTTTATACGTATAACCACCGATCTTAACGGTTTCCTCTGGCGACAAAATCACCCGACGTGTCCCGATTTTTTTGAAAAATTCTTCCAAGAAAAAATTCGGTAGATAAAAACTGTTTTGCGCTGCAAAAGATTGTAGATAGGCAAAATCATCGATGGTGATATAACAGTCGTCAAAGGCATCAAAGCTGACATACTCATCCATCAGCATGACCCGTTTTTGTAGAATCTCACTGATTTTTTGATTCAATAAAACCAACGTTTCGATTTCTTTGACTTTATGCTCCAACAAACGGCGTTGTTTTTCTTTTTGTTCCTCATACCGAATGCGTAAATTAAAAATGATGGTTACTAACAATGCGCCCACTAAGACGCCGATCAAACCTGCTATTGCTACTGCCATTCTTCGATCCTTCCTCATTCCTTTTTTCATATTGTATCATATTTGAAAGTTTCGCAAAAAAGATAACGAACTTTTTATTTGACCTTTCTTGACCTAATCGGTATACTATCTCTTAGATATTGCGAAAACTTTATGCTAAACTATATCTATAACGATTTTTAGGAGGACTATCACTATGAATTTAATTCCTACAGTCATTGAACAATCATCTCGCGGTGAAAGAGCGTATGACATCTATTCTCGTCTATTAAAAGACCGGATCATTATGTTGAGTGGTCAAGTAACCGATGACTTAGCAAACTCAATCATTGCTCAGCTTTTATTCTTGGACGCGCAAGATTCTGAAAAAGACATCTACTTGTACATCAACTCGCCTGGCGGAAGCGTTACTGCTGGTCTAGCGATCTTTGATACGATGAACTTTATCAAAGCCGATGTTCAAACCATCGTTATGGGGATGGCTGCTTCTATGGGTTCATTCTTATTGACCGCTGGTGAAAAAGGCAAACGCTTTGCGTTACCAAATGCAGAGATCATGATCCACCAACCATTAGGTGGCGCCCAAGGTCAAGCAACTGAAATCGAAATTGCTGCCCGCCACATTTTGGCAACCCGCGAACGTCTGAACAAAATCTTGTCAGAACGTACTGGTCAACCAATCGAAGTGATTGAACGCGACACCGATCGCGACAACTTCATGACCGCACAAGAAGCCAAAGATTACGGCTTGATCGACGAGATCATGGAATCAAACAAATTGAAATAAGCTTGCATAAAAAAGGGGGCGTGACATAAGTTAACTAGTTACGCTCTCCAAAATATAAGGAGCACTCGAAAATCATGTGATTTTTCGAGTGCTCCTTGTTTTTTTTATTCATTTTGGGTAGTTCAAGTACCTATTTTTGTCAATTTCATCATATTGATTGCCGTAATGAGTAAACCCGTCTGTTTTCTGACTTTTTCTAAGCCCCGAACCGTGTATCGAGTGAAACCCAAACAAGCCTTCATAAATCCGAAGACTGTTTCCACGTCGATCTTTCTCCGACCATATATTTTTTGAATTTCAGGCGTTGATAAGCGCTCTTTTTGTTTTTCTTTATGGTATTCCCAAGACGGATTTACAGTGATCTTTCTGCGATTCCCCTTTGGGGTTAAGGCTTCCGGAATGAGCGCTTGGTTCGCATCCGTTTTTTCTGCTTGGTATTCTTTAAAATCTCGGACAAAGCCATCCGCATCTGTTCGTTGACGGTAAGCATGAAAATTGAATCGTACCCCTTTGGGGTCGATGTAAAAGTCCTCCTTAGGCTCATAATCCCAATTCATTACTTTCCGATCATCTGTCTGCCATTTCTTGCTTTGTTCTTTAAACATCGTTCCATAAGGAATCAGTGCAGTATGCTGGGGAAGTTCATCTTCTATATAGCGGTAATTGCTTTCTGAACCATAGCCTGCATCGGCGACCAAATAATGAGGGGACTTTTGTGCAATCTTCATCTTTTCCAGTAATGGTTTCAGCGTCTTAGTGTCTGTTGGGTTTTGAAAGACATCGTAGCCGAGTACAAATTGATTACAAGTAGCGATCTGCAGGTTATACGCAGGCTTAAGTTGGCCATTTTTCATAGGGTCTTCTTTTACGCGCATGAATGTCGCATCATGATCAGTTTTTGAATAACTGTTTCTTGTCCCATAAGTAGAAAACTGCGTTTGATGTTCCAGAAGTTTTTCTCGTTTTGTATTTAATTTGCGTACTTGGCTTTTCAACGTTCGCCGTTGTTGTTTCGCTGGATTTGGCGAAAGACGTTTCGTTGCCTCAACTTCTTTTTCTAGTTCTTCCAGACGTAGTTCCATCCGTGTTAACAGTTCATCTATCATGTCTACTTTCAAGGTCGTCTCTTCGGGAATCTGTTTCAGGGCATACGCTTCTCTTAGTTCCGTCATCATAGTAAGCAGTTTTTCGCGATTCATTTGATCGAATCGGATCGTGTTTTTCTTCCAGACAAAGCTGTACTTATTCGCATCTGCCAAGATTTTTGTACCGTCAATAAACAACGCATCATCAATCAGATTCCGTGCACGCAGATACTCTGTCAACTGATCTAAGCCTTTATTGGTCAACTCCTGCACATCGTTAGATACACAAAAACGGGCGATCGTTCGATAAGTTGGAACCCGTTCTTGCGTCAACCAGCGAGCATATAGGTTTTCTTCAGCTAAGCGTTCAATCTTGCGACTTGTAAAGGTTTCTCGCGTATACGCAAAAAGAACCAACTTCAACATGGCACCTAAATCATATTCTCTTGGTCGACCAAAAAGATAGGGGTCATTAATCTGAAGCGCTTCGACCAGTTCATGGATAAAAACGGCGACATGATTTTCTTTTGGAGAAAATGAAGTAGATAGATCCAAAGTGAGTTGATTCATGTTATAATTAGTATACATTTTGTTTAGTCCTTTCAGGATTAAATGATGGGGCATTGGCGGCAACCGGTGCTCCTTTTTATTTCACCCAAAAAACCGCAAGAAATGAACGATTTATCGTCATTTCTTGCGGTTTTCTTCTATGGACTTATGTCACAGTCCCTTTTTCGTCTTTGGATTCGGCGTCAGACTTCACCATATCCCCCCTGTTGGTAAGCATACCCATTTTCCACGTAATGCATGATGTTTGCCTGATTTTTGGCGATTTCTTCCTCTGTCAACGGGCGGATCACTCGTGCAGGACGACCAAACGCCAACACATTGGGCGGAATGACGGTTCCTTCCGTTACTAACGAACCAGCACCCAACAAACTATTTTCACCGATCACTGCATGATTCAAAACAATCGAGCTCATGCCGATCAGCGCCCCTTTTTTGATGGTACAGCCATGAAGCATACACTGATGTCCAACAGTCACATCGTCTTCCACGATCGTCGGGGCATCGTGATCAACGTGAATGATCGTTCCATCTTGAATATTGGTACGCGCGCCGATTTCGATGCGATTGGCATCGCCTCGAATCACTGCTTGAAACCAGACCGTACTCTCTTTTCCTAGAGTCACGTTTCCTACGATCGTCGCATTTTTTGCCACAAAACAAGGTGTTCCTTGCAACGAGGCGGGCGAAACTGTTTTGTGGGTTTCATTCCCTGATTGTTCTTTGTCCATCAACTTCTCCTTCCAATCCATAAACGGATCTGCGCTTTCTTTTTTCACTATAGCACCACCCTTGCGACAATGCAAAAAGAGCGCCAGTCAGACTGGACGCTCTTTTGGGTTTACTCGGCTTCTTCTGAAAATTGACTTTGGTACAGTTGGCTATAAAAGCCGCCAGCTGCCAACAAGGTCTCGTGATTGCCTTTTTCAATGATCGACCCTTGATCCATCACTAAGATCAGATCTGCTTCACGAATCGTTGACAAACGATGGGCGATCACAAAGCTGGTACGACCTTCCATCACTTTATCCATTGCTTTTTGAATCAGCGCTTCTAAGCGGGTATCCACCGAACTGGTGGCTTCATCGAGAATCAAAATCTTCGGATCAGAGATGACTGCCCGAGCGATGGTCAACAATTGTTTTTGCCCCAAGGAGACATTGTCCCCTTCAGAATTGATGATCATTTCGTAGCCGTCTGGCATCGTGCGAATGAAGTGATCGACGTTGGCGGTTTTCGCTGCATCAACGACTTCATAATCGGTGGCATCTAATTTCCCAAAGCGAATGTTGTCGCCGATCGTGCCTTCGTACAACCATGCATCTTGTAAGACCATCCCAAACAGTGACCGAACATCATGACGTTCCATTTTCTTCGTGTCGATGCCGTCGATCTTGATGGCCCCTTCATTGACATCATAAAAACGCATCAACAAATTGATCAAGGTGGTTTTCCCAGCACCTGTTGGTCCCACGATCGCCACGGTTTGTCCAGCTTTGACTTCAAAGTTCAAGTCTTTGATCAACGGTTTTTTCGGATCATAGGCAAAGCCGACATGTTCAAAGGTCACGTCGCCTCTGATTTGTTCTGGCAATTGGATATCCGTTTGATTGACGGGTTCTTCTTCCTCATCTAAGATTTCAAAGACCCGTTTTGCTGCTGCTGAGGCACTTTGCAAGACGGAAGACAGCTGGGTAATGTTCCCCATTGGCTGACTGACTTGCCAAATGTATTGAATGAACGCTTGCAGCTGACCAACAACGATCACGCCGCTGATCACATAAAAGCTCCCCATGACTGCCATTGCGATATAGGTAAAGTAAGCGGTCATTTGCACCAGCGGCATCATCAAGCCTGACACAAAAGCAGAACGAAAGCCGTAATAGCGCAACTGGTGATTAACGTTTTTAAACCCTTCAAGTGTTTGCTTTTCCCGTCCATACACTTTCAACACACTGAATCCAGTCATGTTTTCTTGTACGTAGCCGTTCAGATCCCCTAACGCATTTTGCATGCCTTGGAAGTCTTTTTGCGACTTTTTGACGATCGTGCGAGAAATCAATAAGGAGGCTGGGATCATGATCAATGAAACCAACGCCATGTAGGTATTGATGTAAAACATCATGGAAACCGCCATAACGATTCCTAAGAAGGCATTGACGATCCCGATCAAGGCTTGCTGCATTGCACCACTGACGGCATCCACGTCATTGGTCACCCGTGACAGGATATTCCCTTGTTGGTTGCGGTCGAAGTAAGAAACGGGCAAACGATTGATTTTTTCTTCAATGTCTTGCCGCAAATCTCGCATCGCAGATTGGACAACGTTGGTGATCAGCAGCCCTGACATCAATTGTGAGAAACAGTAACCGACACCGACGACTGCGATCCAGATCAAGCAAAGGATCACGTAATCAAAATTAACGCCTTCGCCTGCAGCGATGTTGCGGCTGATCTCTGTCGTTGGCAATCCAGAAACATACGGCATTGCCGCATTGAAGCCGACGGTTGCAACAGTAAACAGCAAGACTAGGATAAATTGTACTTTGTACGGTTTGATGTAAGCACCTAACCGTTTTAAAGAAGAGATTGCTTTCATTGTGCCAACTCCTCCTCTGATAATTGTGACGCCGCAATGTCGTAGTATACTGGACAAGTTTGCAGCAGTTCTTTGTGGGTGCCGATGCCAACCACATCGCCTTCGTTCAAGACGACGATCTTATCGGCATTCATGATCGTTCCTACCCGTTGAGCAACGATCAAAACGGTCGATTCTGTGGTTTCTTTTTTCAAACGTGCCCGCAATTTTGCATCCGTTTGGTAATCCAATGCAGAAAAACTATCATCAAAAATATAGATCTCTGGTTGGCGGATCACCGCACGGGCAATCGCTAGGCGTTGTTTTTGTCCGCCAGAGAAGTTGGTTCCGCCTTCTGCCAAGTGAGCATCAAAGCCATCTGGTGTGCGAGAAATGAAATCTGCCGCTTGCGCAATCTCGGCTGCTCGTTCCAGCTCTGCTTGCGTGGCATCTTCTTTGCCATAGCGTAGGTTTTCTGCGATCGTCCCTGTAAATAGCAACGCTTTTTGAGGGATAAACCCGATCTTGTTGCGCAACGTCGTTAAGCTGTAATCCCGAACGTCAACACCATCCACCAAGACATGGCCTTCACTGACGTCGTAAAAACGTGGGATCAATTGGATCAAGGTTGATTTTCCACTTCCAGTACTACCGATAAACGCCACGGTTTCCCCTGGTGAAGCGGTAAAGCTAACATTACGGATTACTGGACTTTGAGCATGTCCTGGATAAGCAAAGGTAACATTTTTGAATTCCAAGAAGCCTTTCGTCTTAGTTTCTGTCACTGGCTGTTCTGGCTCTTTGATTTCAGAAGTCGCATCTAACGCTTCTTGGATTCGACGAGCAGAAACCGCCGCTCGTGGATACATCGTAAAGACAGTCGCAAACAGCATGAAAGAAAACAGCGCATGGAAGATGTATTCGATAAATGCAATCAAGTCACCGACTTGCAGCTGTCCTTGATCGATTTGAATACTTCCCGTCCAAATAATCAAAATCATCACGATATTGAATAAGAAGAAAAAGCCTGGTTGTGCCGTTGCCATCAAGCGAAACAAGCTGCGAGAACTAGAAGCATAGGCTTGGTTGACTTTGCCAAAGCGTTTTTCTTCAAATTTTTCATTGACGAAGGCACGGATCACTCGTAAACCAGAGAGATTTTCCCGCAAAATGCCATTGATTTTATCTAGATTGGCTTGTTGCTTGGTGGATAATGGTTCCGAGATTTTGGCAATGGCGATGACTGCCATCAGCAATATCGGCAATGCCCCCAAAACATACAACCCTAGTTGTGTACTTGTCCGCATGACCATGTACAAGCTTACCACAAACATCATGGGTGTCATTAAACCTGTCCGTAAGATGCTTTGCATAAACAGCATGATTTGATACGCATCATTGGTCACACGGGTGATCAATGATGAAACCCCGATTTTTTCATATTCGGTATGTGAATAGCCTTGGACTTTTTCAAAAAGATCGTCACGAATATCTGCCACAATGTTAGTGGTGATACGTGACGTGAAATAGCCTAACAAAATGTTCATCGTGATCCCCACAATGGTGATCGCGATCATCGCCGCACCCATTTTCCATATGTAGTCGCGATCACCAGCGGCGATCCCTTTGTCGATCATTCTTGCCAATAACGTCGGCAAACCTAATTCAATCAAAATAAAACCAAAAACACAGATGAAATTAAAAACCAGCAGTTTCTTGTTTCTCATCGTGTAGTGCCACATTAATTTCAAAAAATCCCCTCCTTTTTTACTTCATTACTTCTACTATAGCATAGGAATATTCTTATTGTAATGCACTTTCAACGAAAAAAAGCAAACTTCAGCGATAGTCCTTTCATTTTCTTTCAGTAAGCCTTTTCAAAATGACGTGTTTCTATACTTATTCGTTTTTCTGTGATAAACTAGGGATACTTGTAGTGGAACGACTTACAAACCCGGTGAATTTTTTATGACGACATTTGGAAAGCAAAGACGAGGCTTTCTCTTTTTTCTCACAACGATTGTCTGAAAAAAGCATGCAGCGGCTCTCGAAGCCTTCTTTTCAGGTCACTTTATTCGGACCTCGATTTTGTGATGCAGCGAATTCATCAACCAAATAGACTACTGCGAAAAGCAGATAAAGGAGAAAAGATATGATTTACAAAATTTATTACCAAGAAACAAAAGACCGCAACCCAAAGAGAGAACAAACCCACTCTTTGTACATTGAAGCAGACGATGCAGTGATCGCACGCCGTCTGGTTGAACAAAATACCCCATACAACATCGAGTTCGTTCAAGAACTAGATGAAAAACATTTAGCTTACGAAAAAGAAAACGCTGATTTCAAATTAGCGGAGTTTTAAGATGAAAGTTTCGCTGAAAAATAATGAGACTGGCGTATTCGGCGTCGGTGGACTTGGCGAAATCGGAAAAAACTGTTATGGGGTTCAATTCCAAGATGAGATCATCTTAATTGACGCGGGAATCAAATTCCCCGAAGATGAACTGCTTGGGATCGACTATGTCATTTCCGATTATAGCTACATTGTTCAAAATTTACCGAAAGTCAAAGGCTTGATCGTCACTCATGGTCACGAAGACCATATTGGCGGAATCCCTTACTTGTTGCGGGAAGCCAATATCCCGATCTATGCGGGACCATTGGCACTTGCTTTGATCACCAACAAATTAGATGAGCATGGCTTATTGCGGGATGCGGAATTACACGAAATCAATGAAGATACGGTGATTCGTTTCCGTAAAACATCCATCAGCTTCTTTCGAACGACTCACAGTATCCCTGATGCTTTAGGTGTTGTTGTCAAAACGCCTTCTGGCAATATCGTCGCAACTGGCGATTTCAAGTTTGACTTTACGCCTGTGGGCGAACCAGCAAACTTGCACAAAATGGCAAAAATTGGTGAAGAAGGCGTCCTTTGCCTCCTTTCCGATAGTACCAATGCAGAGATTCCGACCTTTACCAAATCAGAAAAAACGATCGGCAGCTCGATCCAAAAGATTTTTGAAAAAATCGATGGTCGGATCATTTTTGCCAGCTTTGCCTCCAACATTTTCCGTCTCCAACAAGCTGCAGATGCGGCGGTTGCGACTGGACGTAAAATCGCCGTTTTTGGACGCAGTATGGAAAATGCGATCGTCAACGGACAGCGCCTTGGCTATATCAAGGTGCCAGATGGAACCTTTGTGGAATCTCATGAGATCAATCGTTTGCCTGCAAACGAAACCATGATCCTTTGTACGGGTTCTCAAGGAGAGCCAATGGCTGCTTTGAGTCGGATTGCCAACGGGACTCACCGTCAAATCCAAATTCACCCAGATGATACCGTGATTTTCTCAAGCTCACCGATCCCAGGAAATACCACGAGTGTCAATCAGCTGATCAACTTGTTGTTGGAAGCTGGCGCAAACGTGATCCATGGCAAATTGAACAACATCCATACTTCTGGTCACGGTGGCCAAGAAGAACAAAAACTGATGTTGCGTCTAATGAAGCCAAAATTCTTTATGCCTGTCCACGGGGAATTTCGGATGCTGAACATCCACACCCAGCTGGCACAAGATGTCGGTGTACCAAAAGAAAATTGTTTCATTATGGAAAATGGTGACATGTTGGCCTTAACAGCGGATACCGCTCACTTGGCTGGTCATTTCAATGCCAATGATGTTTATGTCGACGGCAGCGGTATCGGTGATATCGGGAATGTCGTCTTACGAGATCGTCGTATTCTTTCAGAAGAAGGCCTCGTCTTAGCGGTAGCGACAGTCGATGTGGCGAAGAAAGAAGTTCTTGCTGGACCAGATATCCTTTCTCGTGGGTTTGTTTATATGCGGGAATCCGGCGAGATGATCAACGAGGCCCAACAAATTCTCTTCCGTGCGTTGCGAGAAGTCTTGAACCAACCAGACCCAACAGAGCACAAATTAAGAGAAGCGATGTCATCGGCTTTACAGCCATTCCTATTTGAAAAAACCGAGCGTCATCCAATGATCCTTTCAATGATCATGACGCCGGACGATTTATAGTCATACATGCAAGGGCAGTTCTCAGGTTACTGGGAACTGCCCTTTTTCCTTTCCGTTGCAAAAAGCAAAAAAAGACCATCGAATCGATGGTCTTTTGGGGTTTTTGATTTCAAAGTGCTCTTACTGGCAGTTTGTTTGAAAGCTTACGCTTTGTTTACGTTAACTGCTTGAGGTCCACGATCAGAATCTTCCACGTCGAAAGTTACTGCTTGACCTTCTTCTAAAGTTTTGAATCCTTCACCTTGGATCGCTGAAAAGTGTACAAATACGTCTGTACCGTCTTCGCGAGAGATAAAACCAAACCCTTTTTCAGCATTGAACCATTTTACTGTACCTTGTTCCATTAAAAAAAACCTCCTCGTGCATAAGCACTTAATTGTGTGTAACATTGCCTTTGTGCGATAGAGGCCTAACGTGCGTTTCAACATCTATTCAGCAAACAAAATTACAATAATATTTTACACTTGCCCGTATTTTTTTGCAAGACAGACGATTAGACAATTCACCTTTATTTTTAATAATGTTCGCAAACTCGGCTTATTTTCACACGTCTTCCTGTTGCCACAGCCCCTCTTCTCGCAAACTGACATAGGCATTGTCGCCAATGATCAAATGATCCAATATGTCGATCCCCATCAAGTCTCCGCACTTGATCAAGCGGCGTGTAAACAGCAGATCTGCCTCTGAGGCTTGGGGACTGCCGCTGGGATGGTTGTGGACGACGATCACTCGGGCGGCACTGTAGCGTACCGCCCAATGAAAAATCTCCCGTGGGTGAGCGATCGACTGATTCAACGATCCGATGAAGATCGTTTTTTTCTGAATGATCTCATTTTTCGTATTCAAATATAGCCCTAGTAAATGCTCTTGACGACAATCCTTCAACTCTTGGATCAACTGATGGGCGATCGCCATACTAGAGTTGACCTTACCGTACTTTGGTTGAGCGGAGTGCTGGATTCGCACACCTAATTCAACCATCGCTTTGATCTCGATGGCTTTGATTTGTCCGACGCCGCGAATTTCTTGTAATTCATCAATCGTCGCTTGCTTTAATTCATACAATTCTTGAAAACGATTCAAGACATTGGCCGCTAACTCGAGGACATTCAGAGGACGTGAGCCAGTTCGCAGCAAAATGGCCAATAATTCTTGATTCGAAAGGGCATCGACTCCATATTCTACTAAACGCTCTCGGGGAAACGAACTTTGGGGAATCACTGTTTCATTGATCATAAAAAAACTCCTTTGCGTCGGTCTAATAAAAGATACGCAAAGGAGAGAGTATTTCATGAATCAGGTGCGCAAAAAATCACAGTTAGATCGAAAAGGCGGTTTCTAGAAAATCTGGGACATCCTCTAGTGATGGTAAGACTTTCAAGACTTTTTCTTCAATGATGGTCGTCGGTGCGATCAAATCGGGAATCATAATGACTGAGATCCCTGCCCCATGAGCAGCATGAATACCGTTAGCCGAATCTTCAAGGATCACCAATTCTTCTTTTGGTACCGCCAATAATGCGTGGGCTTTTTCAAAAATCTCAGGATCTGGTTTTGCCCGTGTGACATCATCAAAGCAGACGATCTCAGGAAATTCCGCCGTTAAGCCTGCGGCTTCCAGCAAGGTATCGATCACTTTGCGCTGGTTGCTAGACGCCAACACTCGGGGAATCTTTTTCTCATCAAGATAATGCAATAACTCGTGGATACCTGGCTTCAATTCAGCCTCGCCCCGTTGGAACATTTCCAGCGTTTGCTGAAAAGCCGCTTGGATAAAGTCTTCGATCATTTGATGGCCAAAGGCTTCGTCGAACCGCTCATGGTAAGCTGCCCAGACTTCTTCATCCGAGACCCCCACATAAGCTAAATACAACTCTTTTGTATAGGGAATCCCCATTTGATCCGCCACGATTTGAGTAGCCTGGTAATAGAGCAGCTCCGTGTCAAAAATCAAGCCGTCCATATCGAAAATCACACCACGTAACTTAGCCATTTCTTCCTCCTATTGCCAACAACAATTCACGAACTTCTGAAACAAAATACAACGATCCTGTCACCAGCAGCAAATCTTCATTGGTCATTTTTTCTAATAATTCTGCCAAGCCAAACTGCCATAAAGAGACGGTTGAGATTCGTTTTTCATCGAGTTCCTGATAGCCGTCTGCTAAATGCAATGCTTTTGGGAAATCAAAGGTCGTTAAATAAATCTCGGCTTGCGGAATTGCCAGCAATTGCTGAAGCATCTCATTGACGTTTTTGGTTTCTAAGGCTGAGAACAGCACATGGATGCGATAGTCGCTGAACTCTTCTTTCATCGTATCCACCAAGCGAGCCATGGCATGCACGTTATGGGCGCCATCGATGATCACCAGTGGTTCACTGCTGATTCGTTCCATTCGGGCGGGCCAATAGGCCTTTCTTAGCCCATTGCGAATTTCTTTAGCTGAAAATGGCAGCTGCCGTAGGTCGCAATACAGACTGTACAATTGGATCGCAACACCGGCATTTTCTGGTTGATGGCGGCCTAACATCGGTGTTTTCAAGCCTTTGATTTTGCCATGCTCATTTTCAAAATCAAACAATTCGCCCCACTCTTCATCAGGATGACGATAGGTCACACGGTACTCTTGCCCTGCATGATACGCAGGTGCCTGTGCTTCTGCAGCTTTCAAATCGATCACCGAAAGCGCACTTTCAACGATATTGCCAGTCACAAGGGGAATTTGTGGTTTAATGATTCCCGCCTTATGGGCAGCGATTTTTTCAATGGTATCGCCTAAGACATCCATATGATCCATGCCGATCGTCGTGATCGCTGTCAACATCGGGGAAATAACGTTGGTACTATCTAAAAGTCCCCCTAGGCCAACTTCCATTATCGCAACATCGACGTTTTTTTCTTCAAAATAGCCTAATGCCATGGCAGTAATGATCTCAAACTGAGTGATGCCCGTCAAGGTTTCATCACGATCGATTTCAGCAACCAGCGGCTGGATTTTTTCCACCCAAGCGACCAAATCCTCATCTGATATAAATTGTCCATTGATTTCGATCCGTTCATTGAACGCTTCAATGTGCGGGGAAGTAAAAGTCCCCACTTGCTGCCCAGCTTCTTCTAAAAGACTGCGCAAATAGCTGACGGTTGATCCTTTGCCATTCGTGCCGGCGATATGGATCATGGTTATGTTTTTTTCAGGATTGCCCATTCGTTTTAATAATGCTTCGACACGCATCAATCCGGGTCTTTGCCCAAATGCCAAACGCGAATGGATCCACGCTGTTGCTTCTTCGCTTGTCATCTCCTTCACCTCGCTCTTATTTTATCAAAAATCCCACAGCTTTCCCAATTTCTTTCCTTTAAACGAGAAATTTGTTTGGCGGTTTCTATCGATTACGCAAAAACAAGCATCTACAAGAGATGCTTGTTTGCAGACAGTCGACGCTTCCTATTGAATCGTGCGCAATTGCTCGATCCGTTCTTGGACTGCTTTTTGTTTTTCAAGATAATCGGCTTCTTTGCTGCGTTCTTGTGCTACGACTTCCTCTGGTGCATTGGCAACGAAGCGTTCATTTGCCAATTTGCCTTGTACCCGTTGAACTTCTTGGGTGAACTTCGCTAGTTCTTTCTCCAAACGCGCGATTTCTTCTTCAATGTTGATCAACCCAGCTAGCGGCAAGTAGACCGTCGCGCCTGATAGGATGGCTGACATCGCCAATTCAGGGGCTTGTAAGCTGTTAGAGATTTCTAGTTCTTCTGGATTACAGAAGCGTTCGATATAGTTTTTGTTGGCGATCAAGAATTCTTCGATCTCAGGCTCATTTGCTTGGATCAGCAAAGTGATTGGTTTCGAAAGTGGTGTGTTTACTTCTGCACGGATGTTTCGAACCGAACGAATCAATTCTTTCAACACTTCCATCCCTTGCGCCGCTTTTTCATCGGTCCATTCTGGTGCCACTTGTGGATACTCAGCAACAACTAATGATTCCCCTGTATGCGGCAGTTTGCTCCAGATTTCTTCTGTAACAAATGGCATGATTGGGTGCAACAAGCGTAAAATTTGATCAAGAACATGGACTAAGATGCTCTTATTGACTTGTTTCGCTGCTTCATTGTCACCGTATAAGGTTTCTTTCGACATTTCAATGTACCAGTCACAGAAGTCATCCCAGATAAAGTTGTATAATTGACGACCCGCTTCCCCAAATTCGAAGCGTTCAAAAAGGTCAGTGACTTTTTCAATCGTTTCATTCAAGCGCGTCAAGATCCAACGATCCGCCACTGATTTTTCACCAGAAAAATCAATGTCTTCGGCAGTCATTTCGCTGACATTCATCAAGACGAAACGGGAAGCATTCCAAATTTTATTGATGAAGTTCCAAGCGGCATCCATTTTTTCATAGCTGAAACGCACGTCTTGTCCCGGTGCAGAGCCATTTGATAAGAACCAACGCAATGCATCGGCACCGTATTGTTCAATGACTTCCATCGGATCGATCCCGTTTCCAAGCGACTTACTCATTTTGCGACCTTGTTCATCACGGATCAATCCGTGGATCAAGACATTTTCAAATGGTCGTTTGCCAGTAAATTCCAAGCTTTGGAAAATCATACGGCTTACCCAAAATGCGATAATGTCATAGCCAGTCACTAATGTATTGGTTGGGAAGTAGCGTTGGAAATCTTCATTGTTTTCATCTGGCCACCCCATTGTTGAAAACGGCCATAAAGCAGAACTAAACCAGGTATCCAATACGTCTGGATCTTGCTGCCAATTTTCGGCATCCGCTGGCGCTTCAAGTCCTACATACATTTCTCCCGTTTCTTTGTGGTACCAAGCTGGGATTTGATGGCCCCACCACAACTGACGAGAGATCACCCAGTCATGGACATTTTCCATCCAACGTAAGAATGTTTGGTTGAAACGTGGCGGATAAAAGTCCACCGCATCGTCGGTTTCTTGGTTGTCGATGGCTTGTTTTGCTAATGGCTCCATTTTTACGAACCATTGTGTCGACAAACGAGGTTCGACTACTACGCCTGTCCGTTCTGAGTGCCCTACGCTATGAACCATTTTTTCGATTTTGATCAGACGACCTAACGCCTCTAAGTCTTTCACGATTTGCTTACGAGCAGCAAAACGATCCATGCCTGCATAAGTACCTGCTAAATCGTTCATTGTTCCGTCATCATTCATGACATTGACCCGTGGTAGGTCATGGCGGTTACCGACCTCAAAGTCATTCGGGTCATGGGCAGGAGTAATTTTTACGACCCCAGTTCCAAATTCTTGGTCCACGTACTCATCTGCGATGATTGGGATCTCTTTATTGACCAAAGGCAAGATCACTTTTTTACCGATCAATGCTTGATAACGTTCATCTTCTGGATGAACCGCGACTGCTGTATCCCCCAGCATCGTTTCTGGACGAGTCGTTGCGATCTCCACCACACCGCTGCCATCTGCTAATTCGTAAGACATATGGTAAAAAGCACCTTCGATGTCTTTGTGGATCACTTCAATATCAGATAATGCCGTGCGGGCTTGCGGGTCCCAGTTGATGATGTACTCGCCACGATAGATCAAGCCTTTTTCATATAGCGTCACGAAAACTTTGCGAACCGCTTCGGATAATCCATCATCTAACGTAAACCGTTCACGGCTATAGTCTAGGGATAAGCCTAGTTTCGCCCATTGTTCCCGAATGTGACCGGCATATTCTTCTTTCCAATCCCATACTTGTTCAACGAATTTTTCCCGACCAAGGTCATAGCGAGAAATCCCTTGTTCCCGCAGCTTTTCTTCTACTTTGGCTTGGGTAGCGATCCCGGCATGGTCCATTCCTGGTAGCCATAAGGTGTCATACCCTTGCATCCGTTTTTGACGAATGATGATGTCTTGTAACGTGGTATCCCAGGCATGACCTAAGTGCAATTTTCCTGTTACGTTTGGTGGTGGAATCACGATAGAATAAGGTTTTGCTTCTTTGTTGCCGCTTGGTTTAAAACGGTCATGTTCTAACCAATCTTGGTAGCGCCCCGCTTCTACTTCTTGGGGATTGTACTTGGTGGATAGATTTTCAGTTTCTGTCATAGTTGGTCCTCCTAAAGTTACGTTTTTTAGACGTAATGGTTGGTGTGGTTTTTTTGTGCCTGTTGCTGGGTAAAGCGTGACAATGTTTGAATCGTTCAGGATTAGTGCGTCGGTAGAGATGATTATCAGCTGTTTGTTGACGACACGCGTGTTGTTCGTAAAAAAAACGTTGCTTACAGAGGTCAAGGCACACTTCCGTGATCCTCTATTATGTCTTAGGGCTTTTGGCAACCGATCTGACTCGCTTCGTGGACCAATTTTGATGACTTCTTGTACTGTTCATCATCTATTCTGTCTTGCTTCGCAAGCCACTCATTGTGATTCCTAGTATGGTTACTACGCTCCCTATGGTCGCCTAGTACTGTTCATCATCTATTCTGTCTTGCTTCGCAAGCCAATCGCAGTGATTCCTAGTACGGTTACTACGCTCCCTATGGTCGCCTAGTACTGTTCATCATCTGCTCTGTCCCACTTTGTGGGCCACTCGCAGTGATTCACAGCAAAAAGCGCCCTAATGCCGAGGCATTAGGGCGCTGATACGCGGTACCACCTAAATTGCAGATTGCTCTGCCACTTTGACGTGAGGTAACGTTCACGACGCGCTTGATCTTACTGTGCGGCTTTGTCTGCAAGAAACAAACCGTGGTTCGGATCAAAGACCTTCAAGCTACCTTTTCAGTGTCTGGGGAAGTCTTGCACCGACCGACTTCTCTCTGACCGCCAGGGTCACTGATACTCCTCTTGAACATTGTCTTGCTATCATAGATTCTTGTTTCATCTTGCTACATTCTACAATGAACTTTTTTGAAAGTCAATCAGAGGTTTGCTTTCGCAGCGTCAATGGCTGCTTGATAATCCGGTTCGTGGGAGATCTCAGGCACGATCTCAACGTGTTGGATCACGCCTTCACGGTCTAAAACGAAAATTGCTCGGGCAAAATGACCGAAGTCTGGGATCATGATTTGATAGGCCTCACCGAAGGTATTCGCCGGATCATGAAGCATGATCATGTCAACACCTTCTTGGCCGCACCATTGCGCTTGTTCTTCTTTTGTATTGTTAGAGATCGTGACAAAATGGATGTCATCCAATTGACTTGCCTCTTGGTTGAAACGCTTGGTCTGCAATGCACAGACGCGTGTCACGATATCGGGAACCACGCTGATGATCGTTGGTTTTCCTAAAAAATCAGTCAGTGTGTATTCCTTGTCCTCTAAACTTTTCAAGCGAAAATCAGCTGCTTTATCCCCTACTTTTGGTTGGTTGCCAGGCATCTCATAAACCGTTTCTTTGCGTGTAACTTGCATAACATCTCTCCTATAGCATTTTCTCCCAGTATAAGAAAGATTGTCAAAAAACGAAAAGGATTTGCTCAGACTTTCGATTTTTGCGAGTAGGTCGTATCAAAAAAGATCAATGTTTGCAATTCTGTCGTCAAATCAATGTATTGGATATTGACGTCTTTTGGCACGATGACGGGATCAGGGGCAAAATTTAAAATCGCTGTGATCCCAGCATCCACGATCGCATCGATCGCCATTTGTGAATAACGACTAGGAACGGTCGAAATCGCTACGGTGATCCCTTTTTCTGCTACGACTTCAGCCAATTGATCCATTCCATAGACATAACGCCCACTAATGGTCTGACCAATCATTTCTGGATCATTGTCAAAAACCGCGACCACGGAAAGATTTTCATTTCTGCGAAAATTGTTGTTGGCTAACGCTTTTCCTAAATTTCCATAACCAATCAAGGCGATTTTTTTCTCTTCATTGGTTTCTAAGATATAGCTCAATACCTCAATCAGATAGGGAACATCATAGCCATAGCCACTTCTGCCCAATTCTCCTAGATGAGAAAAATCTCGGCGGATCGTGGCTGAAGGAACTTGCGTGATTTCTGCAAACTCTTTCGATTTGATTCGCTGAATACCAGAGGCATCCAGTAATTTTAAGTGTCGTAAATAAGCTGGCAAACGTTTTGCCGTCGCTTTCGGAAGTTTTTTATCTCTTAATGCTTCCATCCTGTCCACCCTCCTTGTTAAATGATTCACATATTGAGTGTAGCATGTTCCATTTTCAATAGCAAGAAAATATTCACAAACTCTCTCACTCGATGAAAAACGACCACAAATGTTCAAAAACAGTTGTGGTCGTAGCATTAAAATCGGGGTTTTATTATAAAAATTCAGCGAATTCCGTTGCTGCTTTTTCTTGATTTGCCGTGATTGCTTCCAGTTTCAACCCAGCCATCGCACGTTCCATCATCCCTTCGATATCGAGACGTTCTTCATATTGGTGGACCTTATCCAGTCTTGGGCGCGTCTTTGGTTGAGGAGGTGCAAAGATTGTGCAGCAATCCTCAAATGGCTGAACTGATAATTCAAAGGTATCAATGGCTTCGGCAACTTCAATGATTTCCAATTTGTCCATCGTTGCCACTGGGCGCACGATCGGCGTATTGGTTACTTCATTGATGGCGACCATGCTATGCAAAGTTTGTGAAGCCACTTGTCCTAATGATTCACCATTTAAGATGATCAAGCCATGACGAGCTTCCCGAATCGCATCCGTCAAACGCAGCATCATCCGACGGGTGATGGTCATCCAATAGCCTTGTGGCACACGATTTTTGATTTCTTCTTGGATTTCTGTAAACGGAACTTCGATAAACTGGATGCTTCCCACATAAGGCGCAAGCTTCTTCGTTAAATCTTTGGCTTTTTGCAACGCTTGTTCACTCGTATAAGGAGGGCTTGCAAAATGGACCGCTTCGATCTCAACGCCGCGTTTCATGGCAAAGTAGCCTGCAACTGGCGAATCGATACCGCCAGAAAGCATTAACATTCCCTTTCCACTGGTGCCCACTGGCAGCCCAGCGGCTCCTTGGATCGTTTCATAAGACAAATAAGCGCCATCGATCCGTATTTCTACACGCAAATTGATGTCTGGTTTTTTCATTTGGACTTTGATATCAGGAAAACGGTCGATCACCGCATTACCTAAGGTCAAATTCAACTGGTTGCTATCTTGCACAAACGAATGATCACTGCGCTTGGCTGTGATTTTAAAGGTCTCAACGCCCGTATAGATCTCTGCCATGACGTCTTGAACGGCTTTCTTTAATACTTCGATATCTTTTTCGACCCGAATGCTGGGGGAAAAGTTTTGAATCCCAAAGACTTTTTGCAGCTTAGGAATGATCTCTTGGCTGTTTTCACCGTTCAATAGCAAGTGCATGCGATCTCGCTCGGCATGAACTTTGACATGGGGATAATCTGCTAAGGTACGTTTGACGTTTGAAGCTAATTGCATAATAAAACTACGACGATTTTTGCCCTTTGTTGACAGTTCGCCATAACGAACCATGATTTCTGAATAATTCACGAGAAAACTCCTTTAATTTGGATTGATTTTATAGTGGTTTGTCGAACTTAATTGATTTTCGAAAATTTTTGGTACAACTGGTGGAAGACGATCAGAAACTGCTCGACTTCTGCCATTGTATTGCTCTCATCTAAACTGATACGAACAGCCGATGTTGCTAACTGTTCTGGAACGTGCATCGCATGAAGCGTACTGCTAGCCATCTTTTTACGGGAGGAACAAGCGCTCGTCGTCGAAAGATAGATCTGCTTTTCTTCAAAGGCATGGACTAAGACTTCTCCTCGGATCCCTTTTAATGAAAAACAAAGTATGTGCGGCGCAAACCCTTCTGTGCCAGAAAAAAGCGTGACTTTCTCGTACCCAGCCAGTGCTTCTTGCAGATAGCCTTTTAATAATTGAACATGGTTCGGCTTTTCAGCCTTTTGCTCGGTCGCTAAACGTAGGGCTTTTGCCATAGCAACGATTGCTGGCACATTTTCGGTACCGCTGCGCTGGTTTTGCTCTTGCCCACCGCCGGTCATCAAAGGCGCCAGCTTACGGCCTTGTTTCCAATAGATAAAGCCTGCGCCACGAGGTCCATGAAATTTATGCGCAGAGAACACGGCAAAATCGACCCGCTCATTGAACCATTGTTCTTGCGGCACCTTTGTGATGGCTTGGACGGCATCTACATGGAAATGGATCGTTGGGTGGTCAGCTAGCACAGCTGCGATCTCATGGATCGGTTGGATCGACCCTACCTCATTATTGACCGCCATCACCGAAACCAAAATCGTTTCTTTGCGAATCATGTTTGCTAATTCAGACACGTTGACAAAGCCTTGGGCATCGACAGGCACAACACTGACCTCAAACCCTAACTCGGCTAATTGAGCCGCTGTTTCACTGACGGCAGGGTGTTCAATACTGGAAATAATCAGGTGATTCCCATAGGCTTTTTTCGCTAAAGCAGTCCCTTTGATGACCCAGTTGTCTCCTTCAGTTCCCCCACTGGTAAATGCGATCTCTTTGGAAGAAACGTTTAACAGATCGGCGATCTGCTGACGAGATTGCTGCAGCAGGCGATTGGCTTGATTTCCTAAATCATGCAGGCTTGAGGGATTGCCGATGATTCGCTGACTGACTTGGACATATGTATTTAAAGCTTGTGGATAAATAGCGGTTGTTGCACTGTTGTCAAAATAGATCAATGATAGGACCCTTTCTCTAAAAAAATTCTTTCCCATTATAACTGCTCTTGGGCTGAGTTTCAAGGTGACTCGCTGGCTTTGGCTTTTTTTAAAGGAAACTTTTCCTTCCTTCGTAAGCGGTACTCATGCAGCGAGCCATTCTTTCCATGAAAAAAGCCAGTCAGTTTTTCACTGCTGGCTTTCGTATTATACTAAGTCGCGGTTATTGAAGTAGAAGTTTTCGATCCGTTTGAAGGCACCTGGTTCTACTCGTTCCAACGCTGTGCCGATTTCATCTAGCGCATCTTGATAGCGATATTCTTTACTGAACAAGTAAAGTGATTTGTCGATCGCTGCCTTGATATCTGGATGAGAATGACGATAGCGGTTGGCATATTGCATCATTTGCTCAGTCAATGCCGCAGCATCCACTAAGTCTTTTGTTTGTTCATCTAAAAGATCAAGATCTTCTTCACAGACAGAAACCAATTTATTGATTTCTTGCATGTTGATGCGAATCTTGTTCAATTCTTTGCCTAGTTCTTCGACACGATCCGTTGCCACGAAGAAGAATTCTAAATACTCGCCTGGCAAACCAGGTAAGCGTTGTTTCTCAACAAACCGTTTCAAGTTGCGTAGACGGAATTCGAAGCTTTCCACTTTTTCTTGTGCAACTTTTTCGCCACGACGTAATTCCGCAAGAGAATCATCGATTTCGACTTGCTGGCTTTCCACATCATCCAAAATCTTGTAGGCATCTTTGTAGAAGCTTTGCACTTCTGAATAAGGAATCTCATGTTTTTCCAATTTCGGTAAGTACTCGTTGTTGCGGCGAGCCAATTCGTCCACTTCGGTTTGGAAGCCGCGGACGCGACCCAATTCATTATGATTCAAAGTATAGCTTTGTGCCGTATGATCCAATTCGATCAACAACTGACGGTTGTTCTTCGTTGCGTGGTCAATGTAGTCTTCGATGATCTGACGATTTTTCATGACATATTTCTTGGCATTGATCTCACGTTCCATCACCGTATACAAGGCATCGATATCACTTGCAGTATCACGGCTTGCCACTTCAACGGAAGCGACTTCTGTTTTCGCTAGATCGTTCATGGAGTTTTCAACCCGTTTTTTCACACGGTTGATTTCTTCTTGGAAGTTTGCTTCTGGGAACACATATTTTTGTTCTAATAATTTTTTATAACCCTCTTGGATTTCTTTCAACTGATCAGGGAAGGTACGATTTAATTCTTCGTATGCCGCTGGGATCCGTTTCATTAGGTCTTCCACTTCATAGGTGTGTTTTTCCGCTTGGTCTAACACTTCCCGTGCTTCCACAGGATCGCCTGAAGTATTTAAGGTAACAAATTGGGTGAACTCAATTTCAATGTTTTTGATTTGTTTTTGCAGCTCATTGTAGGCAGGACCGAATTCTTCGCCTTGATCCCGCAGCTTCTTCTTCAAGTCTTCGTAAACGTCCAGCGCTTTTTGAACTTCCAGTGAATTTCGTTCTTCACTTTCTCGTAATTCTTTCAAGCCTGCGCGAATCTCTTCCACTTGGCGTTCCATCTCGTCCATGGTCGCTTCGGCTTGGACGATCGCCCCTTTTGCTTTGAAAAAGCGGATGCGTTCGTTCAGCTCTTCCACTTCAAAGATTTGACTTTCAAGTTCAGCAAAAGATTTTGTGGAGATATCTGTCCATTGTTGGTTCCACTCACGGAAGGTGTTTTGACTTTGACCAACCAAGTGCATTCTTTTTACTTCATCGACTTCTTCGATCACCGGCAAGTCAAACAGATTTTCTTTGCGTTTTTCCAAGTCATTCAGCTTTTCTTGGTTTTTCTTCCGCATGAAAAAGCCAATTGCATACAAGACCGCTGCGATGATGATGATGGCAATGACAATTCCAAAGATGATATTAGTTCCCATTTTGTGGTTCCTCCAATTTTCAAATATACATGTTTCGTCTAAAACCTGCTGATCAGCAGATTGATTGATAAGTTCGTTGAGTATAAAAAGGACAGATAGTCCCTTTATAAAAAAGCATCTACGCTAGATTATAGCATAAAGAAAAAAATCAAGCATTAGATTGAGGCAAAAAAGATCGACTTTTTTCGCATCGAATAAAATAAATCACGGCTTTTCCAGCGATAATGAAAACAAATCGTGAAATTTACATCAACAAGTGACTTTTTTTCTGATTTTTCCGATTTTTTTCAAGAAACCGCTTGATTTCTCCCTATTGAAACTGTACTCTAGTAAAAAGCTTGAACAGGAGTAATGTCAAATGAAAGTAGCGAAATTCGGAGGCAGTTCCCTTGCCTCAGCCGAACAAGTCGAAAAAGTTGTTGCGATAATTGAAAGTGATCCTAAAAGACGGTTTGTTGTTGTTTCAGCGCCTGGTAAGCGTTCCAGCGACGATCAGAAAGTCACCGATCTGTTACTAGCTGTCTGTACCCGTCTGTGTGCCCAAGAAGAAATCACTGATTTAATAGAAGAAATCTATACCCGCTATACAGCGATTGCTGCCCCCTTTGGTATCGAACAAGTCCATTTAGACCGCATCTGGCAATCATTGGCGGCTTTTCAAACACTGCCTACCCAAGACAATCCGCATCTTTATGATACGGTCTTGGCAAGCGGCGAAGACAACAACGCCAAATTGATCGCAGGGATTTTACAAAGCCGTGGGTTAGCTGCTCGCTACATGAATCCGCAAGAACTTGGGTTGCTGGTGACGGATGAACCTCAAAACGCCCGTATCTTGAACAAGTCGTACGCCAAGATCGCACAATGGCGCGACAGTCCTGAAATCTTAGTGATTCCTGGCTTCTTTGGCTACACAGAAGCCGGCGAGATCTGTACCTTCTCTCGAGGAGGATCAGATATTTCTGGTGCCATCGTGGCGGCTGGTCTGCAAGTAGAATTGTACGAAAACTTTACCGATGTCGATGGGATTTTTTCTGCTCATCCAGGCTATGTTCATCATCCAGAGTCCATCAAAGAAGTGACCTACCGAGAAATGCGAGAGCTGTCTTATGCGGGCTTTACTGTGTTGCACGATGAGGCCTTGATGCCTTCATACCATGCGAAAATTCCCGTGGTGATCAAAAACACCAATAATCCAAGTCATCCCGGTACCTTGATCACCAACCAGAGAGACAATTTGGATCAGCCCGTGATCGGCGTTGCCAGTGACGAAGGCTTTTGTATGATCTATATCCGCAAATACTTGATGAACCGCGAAGTTGGGTTCACGTTACGGGTCTTAGAGATTTTCCGTGAATTTGATTTAAATTATGAACACATGCCTTCAGGAATCGATGATATCTCGATCATTATGCGCTCCAACCAGTTGAATCCAGTATTGGAAGAAGAACTGCTGCGCAAGATCGCCTACGAGATCGATCCCGATGAACTGCGAATGACCCACGATCTATCCATGGTCGTCGTCGTTGGTGAAGGAATGCGTCAACGAGTCGGGATCACTGCCGACAGTACCGCTGCCCTTGCGCGGAAAAATATCAACTTAGAGATGATCAACCAAGGGTCCTCTGAGGTCAGCATCATGTTCGGTATCCACAAAGAACAAGAAAAAGCCGCTGTCAGAACCCTTTACTACACTTTCTTTGATTAAACCAAACGTGCCAGTTGCACCACTCCTTTTGCTGATAAGCAATCGGAACGGGCAACTGGCACGTTTGGTTTTTATTCTGACGATTCTTGAGCTTGCGCTTGTTTTTGTGCCAATTGGCGGTTGATTTCTGCCTTGATTCGCGGTTCAGGAGCAAACCGTTCTTCCCAATCGCTCGGCTTCATGACTTTGTGGGTCTCAGGATCATAATGAGGCTGCCCATCTGGAAAAAGTTTCCCCATGTTGGCGTCATGAACGATAGCCAAGATCGGCGCTGGATCGACCCCTAACAGTGAAAACGAGCCATAGGTAAAATACAGCAGATCACAAAGCGCATCGACTTGTTCTACTAGAGAATCACTGACAGGCTGTTGTTTGGCAGCCAGCTTGGCTTGGGCTTGATCGATCGCTTGATGCAAATGCTCCAGACCTGATTGGAAGGTCTCTTCGTCATTGTTGCTGGCAGCATAAAGGAACTCAACTAATTCTTCAATTTTAAAACCAGCACGAAACTGGGCTTTTTCCGCTGAAAAAGCTTGTGGATATGGCGGTCGCGTTGGATCAAAGGTTTTATGAAACTCTTCCGTCATTTCAAATGGACTCATTTTGCTCGCTTCTTTCTGCTTTTTCTCATGGTTCTGTTTCATGGTTCTGCGCCGTCTTCTACGTTGCGTCATAGATTGGCTACTTGCTTATTTTTTTCATTCCCTGGCTTTGGCATCCTCGGCAATAATGCCAAAATGGATCAAGGCTTTCTTGATGCCGTCATGATCGTTTGTATCCGTCACAAAGTCGGCACTGGCTTTAGTGATGGGCTGGGCATTGCCCATCGCAACCCCGATCCCCACGCCTTCTAACATCTCCACATCATTAAAATGATCCCCAAATGCCATCGCTTCTTCCATCGCGATCCCTTCATAGGCCAAAAATTCTTTGATGCCTTTGATTTTCGAACCGTTTTTCGGCACGATGTCAACAGAATAGGCATTGGATCGCTTAAAATCACATTGCGGCAGCTTAGACCGTAATTTTTCGCGCTCTGATTCAGGGCTCAGCATAATGCACTGATAGATGGGCTCTCGTAAAATATCCAACGATTCATAGCGCTTGGCGTTACGATTGGGACTAAAGCGCTGCAAGACTTTCTTTAAAAAGCCGACGGGAAATTTTTTCGGTACATAGCGCAAGTAGCGCTGCATAACGGGTGATTGGCTTAAACGGATCGTCAAGCTGCCAGCCACTTGGGTTTCTCCGCCAAACATGACTTGACGGTAATTTTCATCTGCGTATTCTACGATCGCTTCCAGCGTTTGTTTTGGAAAAGGTTTGGCATAAATCAAGTTTTCCTTCGTATAGACATATTGGCCGTTATAGGTGATAAACATGTCTAACGACAAGTAATCGATCACCTTCTCTAAATCAACCGGACCACGTCCGGTGGCAATGCCGCAGAGGACGCCGTTGGCTTGGGCTTGTTTGATGGCTTCACGGGTACTGGCAAGCGCCTTGCCGTTGCTGGCAATCAGCGTGCCATCAATATCAAAAAAGATTGCTTTTATCATATGACTCCTCAAAATAATTTCAACTGATTAGGATTTAATGCTTCGTAATCGATCTGCAGCGCATCGATCAATGCGCGAGCATTGTCAGCGGCATCACGACCGGCATTATTATTGAAGACCACTGCGACTTCTTTGGCATTGGCTTCGATGGCTTGGACTGCGTGTTTTAACTCCGTTAGTTCGGCTTGGTCATAGCGATACAAGGTCCGCAGATTTTTGGCATCTGGTCCCGTCGCTGTCCAGCCGCTGTCGTTGCGTCCATGAAAACGGCACAAGACAAACGCGGGATTGGTCACGGTTGGATCAAGGGGAATGGTAGTCGATAGCTTTTTCGGCTGATCAACAACTACTAAGGAAAACTGCTTTCGCTTCATATAATCGATCATTCCCGGATACAGTTTCGGCTGATACCAGCTGCTGTCTCTCAGCTCGATCGCCACTGGGTAGCCCGCAAACCATTCTCGCACTTGGTCTAAATAGGCGACATTTTCTTTCGTACATTTAAAGCTGTTGGGAAACTGCGCCAATAGGCAAAAGAGTTTGCCTGCTTCTACCATTGGCGCGATCGCTTCTTTATAAAGCTGCAGTGCTTCGGTCATGGTCAACTGATCTGGCAAATTTCCTTGGGTGGTCACACTTTGATGGACTTTCAACACAAAGCGGAAATTTTCGGGAATCTGGGTCAACCAGTTGCGCACGTCTTTTTCTTTTGGCAAAAAATGATAGGTGGTATCCAGCTCAACTAACGGAAAATAACGGGCATACTCAAATAATTTCGAGTTTTTTCTTTGCACGAGACTGCCATGTTCACTAAATGTGGTACAACCAATTCGAATCATTTTTTCCCATCGCTCCTTGTTTTCTTATTTTAATAGTATACAATAGTTTTGAGTTAAGAGTAAATAAATCATTGCAGGTGATGAAAAAATGAAACGAATTCTCGTGTTGCACACTGGCGGCACCATCGCCATGAAAGAAGACACCCTGACAGGCGGCGTCAGCCCTGATGTCAGCAATCCGCTGATGGATGCACCGATCCACATTGACGACGATGTTGAATTGATCGTCGAAGACATTTTTAATATTCCCAGTCCTCATATGACCCCAAAAGAAATGCTGCAGTTGAAAGAACGTATCCAGCTGGCGCATTTAAGCGGTGTCGATGGGGTCGTGATCACTCACGGAACCGATACGCTGGAAGAAACAGCCTTCTTTTTAGATACCACAATCGGCGGTCAGTTACCGATCGTGGTGACTGGCGCCATGCGCTCAAGTAATGAAATCGGCAGTGACGGGCTTTATAACTTTGAAAGTGCGATTCGGGTAGCGAAATCACCTGATGCCTTAGGAAAAGGCGTCTTAGTCGTGATGAACGATGAGATCCATTCCGCACGTTATGTTACGAAGACCCACACCACCAATATTGCGACGTTCCGCACCCCGACATTAGGTCCGATCGGCTTAGTCACAAAGCACCGTATCTTGTTCATGCAAGAGCTGTTAAATAACCGCCATTTGGATGTTGATCGTGTCGATGGTCTGTTTCCGATCGTCAAAGCCTATGCGGGAATGACTGGGGAATTGTTCGATGCTTTAGCCGACTCGCTGATCGATGGACTAGTGATCGAAGCTTTAGGCGCTGGCAATCTGCCGCCGCAAACCATAGAGCCTTTGAAAAAACTGATCGCTAGAAACATTCCAGTCGTCTTAGTTTCTCGCTGCTTCAACGGCGTTGCCGAGCCGGTCTATGACTACTTAGGCGGCGGGATCGAATTGAAAGCTCTTGGGGTGATTTTCTGCAATAGCATCAATAGCCAAAAAGCCCGCATCAAATTGCTGATAGCGAAAAACCGTGGGTTGACCATGGATGAACTGCCTGATTTCATGGAGAATTAACCAAACAACAACCCTTTTGCCATTCCGATAACGGAGGCAAAAGGGTTGTTTTATTTTTCTAGCCAAGTAAAGATGGCTTCGCAGTAAGTATCCTCACCGATCTTGATCTCGTGGATCGTTTGCAGCGGCACAGCCTCGCCGGCTTCATCGACTGTCTTCTCATTGATTTGAAAATGGCTTTCGATCAAATGGCCGTAAGCCACTTCCCGATCAAAACGGATCGTCACTTGTGTCACTTCATGTTTTGTTAAAAACTCATAGCCTAAGACGTCCATCAGCCAATTGAAATACATGGCATTGTTGACATGCTGATTGCTATCAATATCGTAGAAACGCACCCGATACGGCAAAAATTGTCCTTGCGTGATAGGGGTGATCTTCGGATAGCGTTTGATTCGCTTGATTTTTTCACTGCCAAAAGGCGCCACGATCTCATCTGGTACACTGCTGACTTTGCGCGTCTCAGGGTCCATCAACGCAAAAACCGCCTCGATTTTGACCAGTTCCGTTCCGTCTTCTGCCAATAACCAAAAGTAACGGTAGCAGAAAAATTTATTGTATTCTCTCGCCTGGGTCGCCACTTGGATCTGCTCCCCTACGCGTGGCAAACGAGTCACCGTTATGTGATAGCTGGTAATGATCCAGGTCAAGCCATAACTAGCGATGACTTCTGGTCCGCGGTTTAACGCCGCACTTTGTTCCTCTGATGTCTTGATGGCGATGCCTAGCATGGCTGGAAACGTCATCGTTTGGTTGACATCACATTCATAATACGCCACTTCATGCGTGGTTTGATACTTTGCTGCCATAGTTCTAATTGCCTCCTAAAAACGACTCAATATTTCATCGACACTTGGTCCATAGCTTTCGCCAAACTGATTCAAATGGACCAATAAATAATACAATTGATACACTGGCAGTCGCTCTTGCCAATCCTCATCTAATGGATAGACTTCTTGATAGCCTTCCAAAAATTCCTGACGAAAACCACCGAAGAGCTGGGACATCGCAATATCCATTTCTCGATCCCCATAAGCGACTGCTGGATCAAGAAACACTGGTTCTCCTTGCTGATCGAACAGCACATTCCCCCGCCAAAAATCACCGTGTAATAAAGCAGGTGTGACGCTGCGATCACGCCAATTCTCATGCAAAAATTCTTTCAAACGCAGATAAGCAGCTTCCCGTTTGGCATGCCAGCGGTTACCCAACTTCGCTAATTCGACTTGCACATCCAAACGGCAGACTGTGTAAAAATCAAGCCAATCGCTGGTTTTCGGATTGACTTGCGGCAAAAAGCCGATGTAATTGTCTTCGTAAAACCCAAAAGACTCCTGCGTCTGCTGATGAAGCCGAGCCAAGCTTTGACCTAAGCGTCGCTGCTGTCCTTCCCCACCATCAATCCATTCCATCAATAAAAATGCCCTCTCTTCAGTCTGACCGAGATGTTCGATTTTTGGCACCCGCACGAAAGGGGCTAATTCAGCTAAGCCGTTGATCTCTGCTTGAAAGAACACCGATGAAACATGAGGATGGGTCTTTAAAAAATAGCGATTTTCTTCTGTAGTGAAACGATACGTTTGATTGACATCCCCACCACTGATGGGCGTCAGCGAGCCGGTCATCCCGATTGCTGCGAACAATGCTTCCTCCATACGGATCTCCCTTTCTTTACTCAGTCAGTTGGGCATTCAAATACGCTTGCTCTTCTTTCGTCACCCCTAGTCCTTGCAGGAGATACTGATCAACCGAACCGAAGTGCTGATCGATCGCAGCCAAGCTTTCATCAAGAAAACTCTCTTTGGCACTCATCAAAACCGTGATCGCCGTTAACAGCTCTTGCGGCAAATGCTGGGTCATTGGGGCAAATTTTTCTTTTAGCATTGGGGCTAAATAGCGATTGGTTGCTAAATAATCTTCTTTGATCGTCGTTGGTGCCACCGCCAACACATGGAGCAATAAAAAGGCGCCAAAGCCTGTGCGATCTTTGCCAGCGGTACAGTGGAACAAGGTTGCACCTTCGCCTTCCGCATTAGCGATCACATGATCAAAGAACTGCCGATATTGTTGGCGGGCATAGTCGCTTTCAACAAAGTGACGGTAGACTTTTTTCATCTGCTCTTCGGCATCTTCCCCATCTTCCAAGCGCTGCTTCAAGCTTTCTGGCGACAAGGAAACCATCGTTTCGTCTTCTTTAAAAATAGGTAAAAAAAGCTGCTTTGCTGTGGCGATCGGTCGATCAGGTTGTGCATTGGCTTCAGCGATGGAGCGAAAATCAATGACCTGATTGACCCCATAGTTTGCCAGTACTGCTTGATCTGAAGCAGTCAATTCATTGATCGCCGCACTGCGGATCAATTTTTTTCGTTTGATCGTCGTGCCGTTTGTCGTTTGATAGCCGCCAAGTTCTCTGACGTTTGCTGCTCGTTCTAGTTGAATCAATTGTGTCATTGCTTATCCCTCCCGCGATGTTCTAGTTAAAAGTATAGCAGAAACTTCGCTATTAAGGGCACTGAAACCTAGATTTTTCTATGAGCTGAGCTTTAACGGACAAAAAAAAGAAAGACCACACGCAGTCTTTCTTTGCTTTCGCTTGTTACAAAATGTTTCTATTCGGCTTCGATCACGGCGGCAGAATCATCTAAGATCGAACGATCCAGTTCGTTGATACGACTGCTGGTCACCATTCCCGCAACCATACTGTCGCTGACATTAACGAGTGTCCGTGCCATATCGATCAATGGTTCAACAGAAATAACTAAGCCTACGATGGCGATCGGCAAGTTCATTGAGCCTAAGACGATCAATGAAGCAAAGGTTGCCCCACCGCCGACACCAGCAACGCCGAAAGAGCTGATCGTAACTACTGCAACTAGCAGCAGGATAAACTGCCAATCAAAGACATTGATCCCAACCGTTGGTGCAACGATTGTTGCCAACATCGCTGGATATACACCCGCACAGCCGTTTTGACCAATCGATAACCCAAAGCTGCCTGCAAAGTTAGCCGTGGCTTCATCAACACCTAACGCTTTGGTTTGGGTTTCGATGTTCAATGGCAAGGCACCCGCACTTGAACGAGAAGTAAAGGCAAAGCTCAAGACTGGAAAAGCCTTTTTGAAATACGTTACTGGATTGACCCGAACAGCGATTAGCAATAATGAATGAACAAGTAAGACCAAAATCAAAGCCGCATAAGAGGCGATGATAAATTTGCCTAAGTTCAAGATGGCTTCAAAATCACTTGAAGCTAATACATTAGTCATCAATGCCAAAACGCCATAAGGTGTCAGGCGCAAAACTAACGTGACGATACGCATCACGATTTTATATAAGCTGTCCATCAAATTCGCAAAAGTTTCCGCTTCTTTCGGTGATTTACGTTTGACACCAAGAAAGGCGATCCCCACAAAGGCTGAGAAAATCACGACCCCGATCGTACTTGTCGAACGAGTACCCGCAAAATCGGCGAAGACATTGCTTGGGATGAAGGAAACGATTTGTTGTGGGATCGATAGGTCTTGGACTTGTGTCGAACGTTCCGCTAATTCTGCGATCCGCGCTGTTTCCGTTGCCCCTTCGGTAAAGCTGGCACCGTCAAGACCAAAGACCATGACCATCAGAATCCCGATCAAGGCAGCGATCGCCGTTGTCCCTAGCAAAGTCGCAAGAACCGTAAAACTGATCTTCTTGATTTTTTCGCTTTCTTTCATCTTGGTGAAAGCACCAACGATCGAAACGAAGATCAAGGGCATGATCAGCATTTGCAAGAGAGCTACATAGCCGCTACCGACCATCGTGATCCAGTCAAGAGCTTGCGTGACAACGTCAGAGCCTGTCCCAAAAATCAGCTGCAGCACGCCACCAAAAACGATCCCGACGAACAACGCCGCAAAGACCCGCGTAGAAAACTTCACGTGACGTTTTTGCAATAAGTAGAACCCATAAATAAGGGCAGCAAAAAGTAGAACAACAATAATAGTTAACAGATTTGTCATTTGAATCCTCCTTTTGTTCAATAAACATGACAAAGTCTGTCAGAGGAAGTAAAGGTTCCCAGTGACCATTCTTCAACAGTTCACTCTAATGAGACGTGTGGCATCATTAGTGACTATTCCATTTTAAAGAAGTTTGCTTCATCTTACAATAAATAAGTTCCCACTTTTCTGGGATGGTACCGCTTTTTTGTCAGAAAATAAAAAAAGAACCGTTGCCGCAACCCCACACTGTTAGGATTTCTACTTTCCTAACGGTTGGATTGCGGCAACTGGTTCGTTATTTTTTCATTTCGACTTTTTGAAAAATTTCAGAGAATATTCAGGCAATCATTAGAAATTGCTGTCTTACGCCAAAGCCCCCATTGGGTCCCAAGGTGCTAAGACTGTTGGTTCTGCTTCAAAGGCAGCCAATTGTTCTGCTGTCAGGAACTCTTTGCGAACCACGATTTGATAGGTGTATTCATCCATCCACGCATCGCTCATAACGAAGAAGCCATTCGTTCCGACTTTTTCACCCCAGCTGTTTTCGACTTTCCATTTGGTTGATTCGCCGTCGATCAAGTCAACGCCAGTCAAGACCATCGCGTGGGTCATTAAGCTTTCGCCAAAATCTAAGCGTTCTGCTTTGGTCATCGTAAAGTCGATGTCAAATAGGTCGTTAATATCATACGCATCTAATGCCATGATCCCAGTATCTCTGGTAGAAGATTGACCGACATCACAACCGAACCACACGGACTCCCCTTGTTCCAATTGAGCAATCGCTAATTTTTTGAAGGTCGGCATATCGACGTTCAAGTATTTGACTTCTTTGCCGCCAACCACGTTGCCTAGCATTTCTACGGTATACGATTGATTGTAAGGCTTGTCGGCAGTTGGTGCGTTGATGATGCTGACATAATCGTCAAGGTCCACCCCGACATATTTTTCATAAAAGCTTTGCGGTGTTAAGTTGCGATCAATGTGATAGTTTTTGTCTTCATCACGGTATTCAAAATCAAAGGTTTCTGGCGGTGTGCCTAAAGAAGTCGCTAAGAAACGATAAATGTCTTCCAACATCGCTTCTTTGGCTGTTTGGATGTCTTCAGCTGTTTTGCCTTCAGCCACTAGCTGACGCAAAGCAACCGCATCTTTACGCAGTTTTTTGTTCAAGTAATTGTTTAGGTCACGAGAATTGGAAGAGTTGCTGCTTTCTGGCATGACCGTTTTTGGTACGACACCATATTTTTGGAAAATCGAAACGATCATGTCCCATTGCCCACCATCTTGTTGTGGTGTTTGCAATAAGAAAGCAACTTTGCGACTTGTTAAAGGCTCGTTAGCAGTTGCTAAAATATTTTCATAGAAATAGTTGGCTTTTTCGTATTTGTCCCAAAAGAAGGTATGGTTTTGCGACAATTCAAATTCTTTTAAATTGAAATCATTCAGCATCTTATGACGGAATGTATTCAATGCGGCAAACATCCAGCAGCGGCCTGATTGTTTTTGGTTTGAGACTTTCCCGGTTGTCACATCAACTGAAAAAACTGGCACATTGTTGACTTTTGCTGACACGTTTTCCGCAGAAGCGGTGATCCCATTTTTCACAACACTCCGTTGTAGTGCCGTTTGTTTATTATTGTCTTGATACGCTTGCGCAAAGGCAGCGGTGGTCTTTTTTGAAATTTCTGACATATTTCTTCATCCTTTCACTTTCCGTTCCTTCCATTTTACGCCTCTGCCTCTCAAATAACAACCGCTCCTAGAAAAATGAAAGGATCATCTTTCTAAGAGCGGTTGCTCGTATCAAGGATTTAAAGAGTTAGCATCAAAAGCAAAAAGCCAAGTAAAACAAAGGATAGTCCTCGTTCAAATCGTGCATAAAGGAAGCGGATCGGACGACTAGCTAGCAAGATCGTCAGTAAAACACTGGCTAACACCAACGTCACAAAGCCTAATACCGACAGGTTCAAGTCAGTGATCGCTAATGCCCGCAAGCCCTTGATGAAGATCCCCTGTAAAAGATAGACCAGCAGGGTGTTTTTGCCCCACTTCGTAAAAAAGAGGTGCTCTCTAGGCACGAGGCTCAGAAAGCCGATGATCCCCATCAGCCCGATCACGAAAAAGACCGCACGCAATGGACCGCCGAACAACGGATAGCTCAAGTAATCGTCATAAGGCTTGGAACCAAAAACCATGTACTTGTTCATCCCATGAAAAAACGCGATAAAGGTGTAGATGATCGGTAAGAAAAGCAAACTGATAGTCCGAATCTTTGGTTTCAATAAAAAGCGCATCTCATTTTTGGGAAAATAAAACCCGATGATGAAAAACGGCAAAAAGACAAAGGTCCGCTGCAAGGTCAACACTTGATTTAAAAATGGCACGTAGCCAGCGAAGATACTCAAGCCGATACTCAGTAAGATCGCCTGCTTTTTGGACATTTTTTGAAAGACCAGCAAGGAGAGCTGCCAAAAGAACATGCTAAGCAAAAACCAAAGTGCCCATTGCGGATTCAACAGTTGGATTTTTAACGACTCCCGTAGACCGATCAACCAGTAATAGACGGTGTAAAACACCTGAAAGAAGACATAAGGCAGCAAGAACTTTTTCATCAGCTCACGTAGCTTGTGTCCCTTCGTCAACGGTTTGGCAAAGTACCCAGCCAGAAAAACAAAAGCTGGCATGTGGAAAGTGAAGATAAAATAATATAGGTCATGATAAAACTTCTGATCGCCGATAAAAGGCTGTAGTAAGTGACTGAAGACGACCAAGATCATCAGTAGAAATTTTGCATTATCAAAGTAAGCCGTTCTTTGCGATTGGCTCATAAAAGTTCCTCCTCTAAGTTGTATCTGTCAAAGGATACCTGATCCATGAAACAGAACTGTAACAAGCTATTTACTTTTTCCTAACGATTCTTGTTCATTTGATTACCAGTTGCTATTTTGTATGCTTTGTATTAATATATATAATACAAAGGAGCTGTTTTCGATGATATTCGATATTCAAACCCAAAGCAACCAACCGATCTACCAGCAGTTGCGGGAACAGATCATTGTCGGTATCGCAAAAGGCGATTTAGCCGCTGGCGAATTGCTACCATCCGTCCGTCAATTAGCCGAAGAGATCGGCATCAATACCATGACGATCTCAAAAGCCTACAATTCCCTCAAAGAAGAAGGCTTGTTAGTCACGGATCGCCGTAAAGGAACCGCCGTTGCCGCACCACCACCGTTTACTTCTGGACAAGAAGCGGAGTATCGCCAAAACTTGCAGCTGCAACTGGCAACCGCTCTCTTACACGGCAAAAGCAAGCAAGCGCTTTTAACGGATGTTCAACAACTGCTGGACCAATTTCCTGAAAGGAATGAATGCAAATGACCTATCTTTTTTTCATTATTGCTCTTGTCCTCTGTGGGACGACCGCATTTGGTTTACGCTTGATCAGTAAACCCCACAAAAATGTTTTACTCGAAAATACCCTTGCCCCTGAGCATCTGGATGATCCTAGCGTCCACAGCTTGATCACAGAATTTCGCAAGCGTATCTTACAAATCGTTGGTACGTTTAGTGTAGCAAGTCTCCTTTTTTTGTTCAATTTATCTGACTCCATCATCCTTACCCTGTTCTGGCTTTATATGGCCGCTTTGCTTGGGACAGCTTACCTGGTGCAAGTGCATTACATTGGAAAAATGCGGCAATTGATCCTTGCCAAAGGATGGGAACTACCTATCGATCCGATTCGGATCGATACAAAACTCGTTCAAGCCAAAAATAAACGGATGCTGCCGTGGTATAGCCTCGTTCCTGCGGGGATTTTGTTGATGATCAGTTTGTACCAAGCATGGCAGTTGCCTGATCTTTCTACAGGATACTTGATGGGCGGCGTCTCCTTAGCAACTTTTGCGCTGTTCGTCTATCTCTGGGTGATCATCAGCCGCTTACCCGTTCGCGGGATCAGCGGTGATTCAGCTATCGACCAGCACATCAATGATTTAACAAAGCGCTATTGGTCCTTATTGATCGCTGTCACTTGTACCATTACGCTACTCTTGTTGACTGTCCCGCTGGCATCCATGTCCGCTACTGGAGCATTCAGTACTATCCTCTTAGTGCTCTTTGTTGTTTTGGTTGTTTTCTTGATCGTCTTTACCTTCTTCTTGTTGCTAGATCTGCGTAAAAAACAAGATCAGCTCTTAGAACCAGCAGGACAACCGCGCTATTATGGTGAAGATGCTTACTGGCGATATGGTTGTTACATCAATCCTAATGATGCGCGACTGTTCGTTCCTGACCGTGTCGGGATGAATATCGGCATCAATCTAGGCAAACGTAGCGGACAAATCGTCTCAGGTATCACCGCTGTCTTCTTACTTGTATTAATGGTCGGTACCATCATTCCGATGTATCGCTTAGATTTCGCTCCTGATGCGATTACCGGTGAAGTGCAAGGACAAGAAGTCACCTTCGATGCACCAATGACTGGGAAAACAACGGTCTCTTTGGCAGATATAGAGACGGTGGAATTGATCGAAGCTTTGCCATCGCCTCGTGTTCGTACCATGGGTGTAGGAACCGCCAGTTACCAAATCGGTAAATTTACCGTTGCTGGTGATCCTGCCAGAATGTTCGTGGACATAAACTCGACACCTATTTTAAAAGTCACCACCAAAGATGGGCCAACCGTTTTTTACACAAATAAAAAAGCCGCCGAAACGACGGATTTATACGAGGAACTAATACAAAAGATTTCCTCAGCGAAGTGAGTGTTCTGGAGAAAAAACTGGGGAACCCATTATCCCCAGGCTATCCACAACCAAAAAAACGACCTTCCGAAACGAAGGTCGTTTTTGATACTCCGGCAGTAGGACTCGAACCTACGACATCATGATTAACAGTCATGCGCTACTACCAACTGAGCTATGCCGGAAGAATCTATCTGTACTATACCAAATAGTCAGATAATTTAGCAAGAGCAAAAATCAATTTTTTGTTCCTTTTTTTCAAGAAAATCCCCTTTTAGAAACTTCCCTTCCCGCAAAGTGTTTTTCTCAAGAAATATCCGAAAATCTCATTGACAAAGCAGCACCTTTACGGTATTCTATATCTTGTGTTAAATAACACGCCGCTTTAGCTCAGTTGGTAGAGCGCATCCATGGTAAGGATGAGGTCGACGGTTCAAGCCCGTCAAGTGGCTTTGGTAGGACAACGTTTCTAGGACGTTGTCTTTTTTTGTGCATCTAATTCCCAAAGTATAGCGATAATTTCTGAACTTAATCATTCGTACGCCCCTAATTTCCTGCGATATACAAAAGAAATAAGATCGTAAAACCCAATAGTAGGACCGATACAACTGCTTTCACTATCCTCGCTGCATCTTTAAATTTAAACAAGAGCGTATATAGATTAATAAAGTAAATGATCGACAGGGCTGCTTCTTGCGAATATTCTTTCACTTGGATCAAGCCTAGCCATATAATCAGCAAAAGAATCGAAAAAACAACCAAATAGTTTTCTGCAACACGCTTCATTTCATTCTCCTTTTTTATTGTTTACAATTGATATAACAAGATTTATTCCAACATCCTCTCAATGTCCCTCATTATTTAAACAAGAATCTGAAATACAAGGTTTAATTCCGCAAGTCAAACTTGAACAATTACCACGGGGTGAAGGTTCAATTCAATTTAACCAATTCATTTCAAATGCCTTCTTTCTATTTAATTATGAAAAGTATAATAGTAGGCAGAAAAATAATTACTATAAAAATAACAAACATGATCATTAAAATTTTAAAAATCTTTTTCATCATTTATTTCTCCTTTCCAACAATATTCGATTGTATTCTGCTGCATCCTGTAAAGTCGATAAATTATCAGCCCCTCTCTCCAATACTTTTCCTACAGCCTTTGCTTATTAAAAGTGTAACAAACTATCTCTTCTAATAGTCAATTTTCAATAATTTAAATAAATATCTTTTTATAAAACGAACAAAACGGATTTTTCAATTGGTGCTCACAGCTCCATTTTAGACACATCTTTTTTGCAACAAAAAACCCGCTCTCCTAAAGCTAAGAGAGCGAGTTTTTCAACTACAGTGAATTTTTTTAAAGGATACGCTTTATGCTGACTTAAAAAATAACATACTGTTTCCGTTTGATTCAACTTCTTACTTCACGACCAACACCGTACATTTCGAATGATTGACGACATAATCGGTAGTTGAGCCTACGACAGCTCGGGTCAATGTGCCTTTACCAGTTGCACCGATAATGATCAAATCAATCGGGTACAATTCTGTTGCTGCATGAATGATAAAGCGTTTTGGATCGCCGACTTCAACGATTACCTCAACATCTTCTACCCCATGCTGATTGGCATCATAGATTTTTTTCAACATGTCCGTTTCCACACGCAATTTTTCTTGGTCAAAAATTTTTGCAAAAGCATAGGCACTTGTGGATAACTCAGCATTGTTGATAACAGAGAGGACATACAATTTGGCTTTGTTCATACGACAAATCGCGAGTGCTTCTTGGAACGCTTTTTCTGACTGATCCGACCCATCCAAGGCAACAAGTACATTTTGACAATTACGTAACATCCAAATCGCCTCCTTTTCTTTATTTTACCACAAAAAATGGAAGCGTTACAAAAAAGGACAAGGTCTACTCTTAAGAGACCTAAAACTTCCTTTAAGATTTGTGAAGTTCCTTACTTGTCTCTGTGATTATACAGTAAAATAAAGAGAAGAATGATTCGAGGTGAAAGAAATGCGCTCTTTTTTCCAGGCTGCGGTCACTGTGCTCTTGTACTTAGGGCTTTTCTTGCTGATAATCGGTATTATCGCCTTTTTCTTGCTAAAACTTTAAGCTTGGTTTGTTGAAAAGCAAGTTGCTGTCACATCCCTAAGAGGAGTGATACACTTGGTTTATCAACAATTATCGAAACGAAACAGTTTGCTGCTCACTCGTTTCAAAAAGGAGATCATGCAAAATGGACTTACATATTACCCCTACTGCCGCTGCTCGCTTTCCAGAAGGACACGACTTATATATTCTGACGAGTAATGACGGATCGAACCAATTTTCTTCAGCAGCTGGATGCTGTATGATCGGCGAACGTTTTTTGATCACACCGATCGACGAACCGTTAGCCCCATATAATGAGTTAGTCTCAAGCAATCAGTTTACTTTCTTTACATCAACCTATGATCAAATGTTCTTGACTGGTCATCTGATTCTAGATGTTCACCCAACTTCAGGAACCTTGATTTTGAAAAACGAAAGCGGCTATTTGGATACCAATCTTTTATTGGAAGCCTCTCCGCAGCTGAAACAAACGAATGCGTAACAAAAGAGCTGACAAACGCCTTGTAAGGTGCTTGTTAGCTCTTTTTCTCTATAATGAATCTGGAATCAACGCTAAGAGTTCTTGTGTCTCAGCGGCTAAAGCGATCGCACCAGCATCAAGCAGTTCTTCTTTTGACCCAAAACCATATAAAACGCCGATTGCCGGTAACTGGTTTTCTTTTGCCCCTAAAATATCATGCTCGCGGTCGCCGATCATGATGGCTTGCTGCGCTTTTTGCTCCTTTTCGATCTCAGTTAACGCGTAGCGGATAACGGCCGCTTTTTCCCCACGTTTATTCTCAAGATCCGCCCCATAGATTCCTTTGAAATAGCCATCATACTTGAGATGGGTCAGGATCTCTTTTGCAAAAACTTCTGGTTTCGACGTAGCGATATACAAATCGTGATCCTGCGCCAGCTCCTGCAATGTTTCTTCGATCAACGGATATGGTTGGACTTGAAACATGCCCGCTTGACGATAATTTTCCCGGTAGAAGGCAACGGCTTGCTGGGCAGCAGCTTCATCGAAGCCCAAGCCACGGAAGGATTCAACCAAAGGCGGCCCCACAAAGCTCCGCAGTACGTCTTGCGCTAATTGCTCTTTTCCCATTTTTTCCATCGCATATTGAATCGATCCATAGATTCCTTCACTCGAATCAATGATCGTTCCATCTAAATCAAAAAGTACTTTTTTTCTCACG
>NZ_JBIOME010000001.1:0-620000 GCF_051711225.1 Enterococcus sp. DIV2449a | reverse complement strand
CTATTTCGGAGAGAACCAGCTATCTCCAAGTTCGTTTGGAATTTCTCCGCTACCCACACCTCATCCCCGCACTTTTCAACGTACGTGGGTTCGGTCCTCCAGTGCGTTTTACCGCACCTTCAACCTGGACATGGGTAGATCACATGGTTTCGGGTCTACGACAACATACTCATTCGCCCTATTCAGACTCGCTTTCGCTACGGCTCCGTCTCTTCAACTTAACCTCGCATGCTATCGTAACTCGCCGGTTCATTCTACAAAAGGCACGCTATCACCCATTAACGGGCTCTAACTTGTTGTAGGCACACGGTTTCAGGATCTATTTCACTCCCCTTCCGGGGTGCTTTTCACCTTTCCCTCACGGTACTGGTTCACTATCGGTCACTAGGGAGTATTTAGCCTTGGGAGATGGTCCTCCCGGATTCCGACGGAATTCCTCGTGTTCCGCCGTACTCAGGATCCTCCTAGGTGTTATCCAAATTTCGCCTACGGGGTTTTTACCCTCTTTGACATACTTTTCCAAGTATTTCGACTATCTGAATAGACTACCATATCGGAGTCCTACAACCCCAACAAGCAAGCTTGTTGGTTTGGGCTTTTCCCGTTTCGCTCGCCGCTACTCAGGGAATCGAATTTTCTTTCTCTTCCTGCAGGTACTTAGATGTTTCAGTTCTCTGCGTCTACCTCGACTGCGCTATGTATTCACGCAGACGTAACATCCTATAAAAGATGCTGGGTTCCCCCATTCGGAAATCTCTGGATCATAGCTTACTTACAGCTCCCCAAAGCATATCGGTGTTAGTCCCGTCCTTCATCGGCTCCTAGTGCCAAGGCATCCACCGTGCGCCCTTATTCACTTAACCTTTGACCTTACGGTCGGTTTTGAGTACTTCTTCTAGCGATAGAAGGTTGCTCAAGAAAATAAGCGTTGAACTTATTAAAAAACTCTTTTAACATTTCAACTCGGTGTGTGTTACTTGTTTTGATTATTTCTTCGATATCCAGTTTTCAATGAACAAATTTTGTTTGAGAGTAAACCTCTCAAAACTGAACAAAGGCAAACGATGTGTAGTCTTCCGAAATATTCCTTAGAAAGGAGGTGATCCAGCCGCACCTTCCGATACGGCTACCTTGTTACGACTTCACCCCAATCATCTATCCCACCTTAGGCGGCTGGCTCCAAAAAGGTTACCTCACCGACTTCGGGTGTTACAAACTCTCGTGGTGTGACGGGCGGTGTGTACAAGGCCCGGGAACGTATTCACCGCGGCGTGCTGATCCGCGATTACTAGCGATTCCGGCTTCATGTAGGCGAGTTGCAGCCTACAATCCGAACTGAGAGAAGCTTTAAGAGATTAGCTTAGCCTCGCGACTTCGCAACTCGTTGTACTTCCCATTGTAGCACGTGTGTAGCCCAGGTCATAAGGGGCATGATGATTTGACGTCATCCCCACCTTCCTCCGGTTTGTCACCGGCAGTCTCGCTAGAGTGCCCAACTAAATGATGGCAACTAACAATAAGGGTTGCGCTCGTTGCGGGACTTAACCCAACATCTCACGACACGAGCTGACGACAACCATGCACCACCTGTCACTTTGCCCCCGAAGGGGAAGCTCTATCTCTAGAGTGGTCAAAGGATGTCAAGACCTGGTAAGGTTCTTCGCGTTGCTTCGAATTAAACCACATGCTCCACCGCTTGTGCGGGCCCCCGTCAATTCCTTTGAGTTTCAACCTTGCGGTCGTACTCCCCAGGCGGAGTGCTTAATGCGTTTGCTGCAGCACTGAAGGGCGGAAACCCTCCAACACTTAGCACTCATCGTTTACGGCGTGGACTACCAGGGTATCTAATCCTGTTCGCTCCCCACGCTTTCGAGCCTCAGCGTCAGTTACAGACCAGAGAGCCGCCTTCGCCACTGGTGTTCCTCCATATATCTACGCATTTCACCGCTACACATGGAATTCCACTCTCCTCTTCTGCACTCAAGTCTCCCAGTTTCCAATGACCCTCCCCGGTTGAGCCGGGGGCTTTCACATCAGACTTAAGAAACCGCCTGCGCTCGCTTTACGCCCAATAAATCCGGACAACGCTTGCCACCTACGTATTACCGCGGCTGCTGGCACGTAGTTAGCCGTGGCTTTCTGGTTAGATACCGTCAAGGGATGAACATTTTACTCTCATCCTTGTTCTTCTCTAACAACAGAGTTTTACGATCCGAAAACCTTCTTCACTCACGCGGCGTTGCTCGGTCAGACTTTCGTCCATTGCCGAAGATTCCCTACTGCTGCCTCCCGTAGGAGTCTGGGCCGTGTCTCAGTCCCAGTGTGGCCGATCACCCTCTCAGGTCGGCTATGCATCGTTGCCTTGGTGAGCCGTTACCTCACCAACTAGCTAATGCACCGCGGGTCCATCCATCAGTGACGCAAAAGCGCCTTTCAACTTTCTTCCATGCGGAAAATAGTGTTATACGGTATTAGCACCTGTTTCCAAGTGTTATCCCCTTCTGATGGGCAGGTTACCCACGTGTTACTCACCCGTTCGCCACTCTTTTTCTTTCGGTGGAGCAAGCTCCGGTGAAAGAAAAAGCGTTCGACTTGCATGTATTAGGCACGCCGCCAGCGTTCGTCCTGAGCCAGGATCAAACTCTCATAATGATTTGTTTGAATGACCATACGGTCATTAAGCTCATAAAAATTAACTTTGCTAGCTATTGCTTGCATGTATTTGTTTCAATAAATTGAAACGTCCTACACATTGGTTCGTTTGCTTGCTTTGTTCAGTTTTCAAAGGTCTACCGTGCTGCGTTAGCAACTTTTATATCATATCAGAGCGACGTTTGATTGTCAACTCTTTTTTAAAAGTTTTTTCGCTCGTTGTTTTTCAACTTCGTAGCGGCTGTCTCAGCGACTTAATTAGAATAACGAATGATTTGTTATTTGTCAACAACTTTTTTCAATTAATTTTGTTGATGTATCAACATTGATTAAATGTTTTATTATTGCGACTTAGTTATAATATCATCTGTTGCATTTTTGGTCAAGTCTTTTTTTTGAAGTTTTTTCAACTGTTGTTTTGACCCGCTGGCTCAATTGCCAACGTTGACTAATTTACCATTCTTCTTGAATCAGGTCAAGGAAATATTTCATTTTATTTACAAAAAGTTTTCAATAAAAAAAGACCGTCGTAACGGTCTTCAGTTTTTTCGCTAATATTCAGGTGCTAAAAGAACGGAACGCCTTCAATCTCGTAGTCTTCAATGATCTTACGAAAGATATTAGGCTCTTCCCACGCATACCCTTCTGGCAGCTGTTGCGTTTGTCCTGCTTCTTGTGTTTCAAAAACAAATAAAGGAATGTTTTGCGTATCAATATTGCCATTTGTGAGTTCAACGAGTTCGATCGCTGTCACATCAAGGTGGATACGGTCTTTAAACAATTGTAAGATCGTAGCCAAGCCGGTTTTATCTTCAGAAAAATCCGTTGACGCTAATTCCGCAGTGCCTTCGTGTATTTGCATCAAAAATCGTTTCGAACCATTTGCTAAGTGCATCATAACTGTACCCGCTACTTTTTTGGATCCCAAAATACCCACCTCAGTTATTCATCTGTTTGTAAACTAATTTTAGCACATTTTCAGAAAATATGCACGATTATCTGCTGCTGTTTTCTTTTTCTAACATTTCTTTGGCCTCTTTCACCCACACTGGTAAAGCTTCTCCAATCGTACGAAAACCGATCCGCTTATTCTTATTTGTAAAGTAGCGTTTACGCTTAAAGGGTGGCTGAACAAAACTCGTTTCCAATGTACGGCGGGACAAACTGATCTTTTGGCTGTATTCGTCAATATCAATGATTTGTACACGGATCTTTTGCCCGATCTGTAAGACTTCATGGATATTTTTGGTAAACCCAGATTGGATCTCTGAAACATGGATCAATCCTTGTGTTTCCTTATCTAACGAAACAAATGCACCATAGGGTTGAATCCCAGTGACTGTTCCTTCTATAATGTTCCCGATTTGATAATTCATAGTCTTTCCTCTCTTTTCCACTTTCATTATACTTGAACTAGTGGTAGATTTGAAGCATCAGAAACAACGTTGCACAATATAGGAGGGAAACGCATGATCAATTTTGACAAAGTTCATCCGCGCTTAAATACCAATAGCGTCAAATGGGATACCATTGCAAAAACCTATAAGGAAGAAAACTTGTTGCCGCTTTGGGTAGCCGACATGGATTTTCTGGCACCAGAACCTGTGAAAAAAGCGTTAGAAAAAGCAGTTGCCCAAGGGATCTATGGGTACTCTACCATCCCTGATTCGCTGCTTGAATCCATCATCGATTGGCAGCAAAGACGTCATGGTTATACCATCAATAAGGAAGCGATCCTTTTTAACAGCGGTGTCGTCCCTAGTATTGCACTGGCGATCCAAAGTTATACGCAAGAAGGAGATGCCGTATTGATCCACGATCCGGTCTACCATCCCTTTGCCCATGTTGTCAAAAACAATCAGCGGACCTTAATTCAAGAACCATTATTGGAAAAAGATGGCCACTTCGTCATCGATTTTGAGGCGATGGAACAAACCATCATCGAAAAGAAGGTAAAATTGTTTCTTCTATGTAATCCTCATAATCCTGGCGGTCGCGTGTGGTCAAAAGAAGAACTGATGACGATCGGCCGTATTTGTCAAAAGCACCGGGTGGTCGTTGTTAGTGATGAGATCCATCAAGACATCGTTTTTGCACCAAATCAATTTGTCTCTTTCCAAACAGTCGAGCCAAGCTTTGCCGATTTTTCGATCATCTTGACCTCAGCAACCAAGACCTTTAATTTAGCTGGGATCAAAAATTCGATGGTCTTCATCAAAGACCAAACCTTGCGCAGCCAATTTGCAAAAACACAAGAACGTAACGTTCAAGGGGAAATCAATACGTTTGGGTTGGTCGCTACTGAAGCAGCGTATCGTGAATCTGAAGCATGGTTAGAAGAACTTTTGTCCTACTTAGAAGCAAATCGCACCTTTGTCTGCGACTTTTTGACTGAACAACTCCCAGCAGTGACCTTTCAAAAACCCGAAGGTACTTACTTGATCTGGCTGGATTTTTCTGCCTATGGCCTAACGGACAATCAGCTGCAGCGCAAACTGATCAAAGAAGCCAATGTCGTATTGAATCAAGGAAGTATCTTTGGTCCTCGCGGCAGTCACCATATGCGGCTAAACTTTGCCTGTCCTAAAGAGCTATTAAAAAAAGCACTCAATCAAATCGCCGCCGCGTTTAAAGACCAACCCATCGGTTAACTCTTTCTTATGAAAAAAAGAACCCTAAAGCTGCCATTTCAACGATCTCCTTGAGGATGACCGTTGAAACTGCTTTTGGGTTCTTTTGTTTTATTCGCTGATTTCGATCGTTTCGATCACTACATCATGCACTGGACGATCTTGTGGTCCTCGTTGCACGCCAGCGATTTCATCAACGACTGACATTCCTTCGATCACATGACCGAAGACTGTGTGACGGAAATCTAACCAAGGAGTACCACCTGCTTGATACGCTTCGATGATTTCAGCTGGATAACCAGCACCTTCTAATTGACCTAACATGTTGCTAGGAACATTTTGATTGTTTACGATGAAAAACTGGCTGCCGTTAGTATTCGGACCAGCGTTTGCCATAGATAAAGCGCCACGAAGATTGAACAATTCTTTTGAAAATTCATCTTCAAAGCTGCCACCATAGATGCTTTCGCCGCCCATCCCTGTACCAGTTGGATCGCCACCTTGAATCATAAAATCAGGAATGACACGGTGGAAGATGATCCCATCGTAATACCCTTTTTTCGCTAATTCAACGAAGTTCTTCACTGTTTTTGGCACCAATTCTGGGAACAATTGTACAACTACATCCCCACGATTGGTTTTGATGACTGCTTTATGGCCAGTTTGTTTTTCTAATGCTAACTGTGGAAATTCAGACACATTAACTCCTCCTTCTCTCTCATAAATCCATGATAGCAGAAAATTGAAAAAATGCTAGTTTGGATAATTTTTGCTATAATGAAGCTATTCGTACACTACGAACACGCTTCACCCCAACGTGGTTAGAAAAGAGGAATAACATGGATATTTTTGATATAACGATTATCGGCGCGGGACCTAGCGGGATGTTTTCTGCTTTCTATGCCGGTATGCGTAACGCCAAAACCAAGATCATCGACAGCTTGCCGCAATTAGGCGGTCAGCTTGCTACTTTATACCCAGAAAAATACATCTACGATATCCCAGGTTATCCGAAAATCAAAGCGGGCGATCTTGTCCAAAACCTGGAAAAACAGTTGACGACCTTCAATCACCAATATTGTTTAGAAGAAACCGTCTTGTCGGTCGAAAAACAAGAAGACTATATCGAAGTCACCACCGACAAAGGAATCCATTACTCGAAAGCCGTGATTTTGGCTTTAGGAAACGGCTCCTTCCAGCCGCGCAAACTGACTTTGCCAGAAAGCGAGCGGTTTGAAGGATACGGCCTAGACTATTTTGTCACCGATTTGATGAAGTATGCTGGACGCAAAGTAGCGATCGCCGGTGGCGGCGATTCTGCCATCGATTGGGCATTGATGCTGGAGCCAATCGCTAGTGAAGTCTACTTGATCCATCGCCGTCCTGAATTTCGTGCCCATGAACATAGCGTCAGCAAATTACAGGCTTCTGCCGTCAACATTTTGACTCCTTATGTGATCCAAGAAATCCAAGGAGAGCAACGTTTGACTGGTGTCTCGTTGCAACAAGTCAAGGGTGATGAAACGGTCAGCCTTTCATTGGATGCTTTGATCGTCAATTACGGTTTTTCTTCCACATTGAACATCAAGGATTGGGGCATGAAAAGCAGCCGCCAAGGAGTCTTCGTCTCTTCAGATATGAGCACGTCTGTTCCTGGGATCTATGGCTGTGGGGATGTCGTTTTATACGATGGAAAAGTCGACCTGATCGCTACTGGTTTCGGGGAAGCCCCAACTGCGGTGAACAATGCGCTCCACTACATTGATCCCAAAACGCGGACACAACCTGCCCATAGTACAAGTCTTTTTAAGGAGTAGCTGAGATGAAACAAGCTGGTCAACACCAACTTGCCGCCTATATCCTCCCTTTGCAGGGCAAGACCCTCACTGAGCAAATGGTTCAGTATCTGGAAGCCTTCGATCATGCCGAAACGGCGGTCCACAATCTAGCCGTTGCCCAAGAAGCCAAACGATTGGCAGAACGGTTTCAAGTCAATGCGGATAAAGCTTATTTGGCAGGACTGCTGCACGATGTCAGCGTCGTCATCCCTCATGACCAGCGAATCGCCTTGCAGATAGCAGTAGGCGAACCGATCTTAGACGCGGAGCGGCAAGCACCTTTTTTGCTGCATCAGCAGCAATCCGCTTTGTTGGCAAAAACGGTTTTTCAGGTATCTGATCCAGACATTCTGTCCGCCATCAGCTGTCATACCACCTTAAAGGCCCATTATCGTCGTCTCGATCTACTCGTTTTTTTAGCCGACAAAATCAAATGGGATCGTAAAGATCAAGCGCCTTTCTTAACCGGCTTATTAGACCGCCTCGATGATTCCTTGGAAGCCGCCGCTGGGTATTATATGGACTGGCTTTTTGCTGGTGACTTGGTGGTCCCCCATCCTTGGGCAGTGGCAGCCAAAGCAGAACTAGCCAACAACTGTGCTTCAATGGATGTCAGAAGGGATTAAGACCCAAATGGCATGGCCTGCAACTGGAATAGGGCACTACTTATGATCGCAATCCATCAGTCGCACGTTGACTTTTGAATAAACTATTTTTACATGGAGGGGAACTATATGGTATTAGAAAGCAAAACACTTGAAGACAAAGCAAGAGAATTGTTGGCCGACCGCGGCGTCTCGCTGCAAGACATCGGTGAACTGGTGATGTTCTTGCAAAAAGACTACATTGAAGGCATCACCTTGGAGATGTGTATCGAAAGCGTCAACGCTGTCTTAAGCAAGCGGGAAGTCCACAACACGATTTTAACGGGGATCCAATTGGATATTTTGGCAGAAGAAAATCAACTGCTGCATCCACTGCAAGAAATCGTTAAAGAAGACGAAGGGCTTTATGGGATCGATGAGATCCTCGCTCTATCCATCGTCAACGTGTACGGCTCGATCGGCTTTACTAACTATGGATACATTGATAAAGTCAAACCGGGTATTCTGAAAGAACTGAACAAGCACGACGGTCCCCGCGTTCACACCTTTTTAGATGATATCGTAGGTGCCATCGCAGCTTCTGCCGCAAGTCGCTTAGCCCATCAACACCCAAGTAAATCTCATTACATTACGCAATAAAAAAAAGACCGACGATTCGCCTCCCTTGAAGCGACCCCCAAAAGTTAGACCAGAAAATCTAACTTTTGGGGGTCGTTATTTGTATGGCAAAATATCCTTTTGAATTAAAACTAAAAATCGTTAAAGAATATCTTAGTGGCGTGGGCGGATATCGGTATCTTGCCAACAAATACGGTATTTCAAGCAAGTCTCAAGTAAGTAATTGGGTGAATGCCTATCGTGAATACGGAGAGGAAGGTCTATTGAGAAAACATCAAAATCAGAAATATTCTGTTCAATTTAAGTTAAATGCGCTAGAGTTATATCAAACAAGTGAGATGTCCTATCGAGAAGTTGCTAGCACTTTAGAAATGAACAACCCTGCGCTTATTGCCAATTGGATGCGTAATTTCAGAGAAGCAGGTATTGAGGGGCTCTCAAAAGAGAAAGGGCGACCACTTACTTTGACTAGAAAAAAAGAAAACAAAAAAGAAAATACAACAACTGAAGAACGCGATCGTATCAAGGCATTAGAAAAGCAAGTCCGATCCCTTCAAATTGAGAATGCCTTTTTAAAAGAGTTGAGGAAGCTGCGAAAACAGGAAGCCCAGCAAAGACGCAAGAATCAATCGCACGAATCATCGCCAGCCTCCGAGGATCATTCAAACTAGTTGAGCTTCTTGAAACATTGAAATTTCCTAAAGCAACCTATATGTATTGGCAGAAACGGTTTGACAGACCAAACCCAGACCAAGAAATTGAAGAAAAAATGCTTGAAATTCGCAAAGAGCATAAAGATTATGGCTGTCTGCGACTAAAAAAAGAATTAGAGAATCAAGGGATTCATGTCAATAAAAAGAAGATTCAACGTCTGATAAAAAAACTAGGTATCGAAGTAAAGTCTTACACTCGAAAATCTCGACGGTACAATTCTTATCGTGGGAAGGTTGGCACTGTCGCCAAAAATCGTATTCATCGTCGGTTTTATACAAATATCTGTCACCAAAAAATTACAACTGATACCACAGAGTTTAAGTATTATGAAGTAGACACCACAGGTGTCGTTCGTCAGAAAAAGCTGTATTTAGATCCTTTCATGGATTTCTACAATAGTGAAATTCTATCTTATCGGATTTCTGAAAAACCAAACGCACTAGCCATAATGGAAGGATTAGAAGAAGCAATCCATATGACAAATGATTGTCCATTTCGTAGAACCTTCCATTCAGATCAAGGATGGGCCTATCAAATGAATGCTTATAAGAATAAATTGAAGCAGCATAAAATCTTCCAGAGTATGTCTCGTAAAGGGAATTGTTTAGATAACTCACCTATGGAAAACTTCTTTGGTTTATTAAAGCAAGAGATTTTTCATGGAGAAGTCTATCGGAGTTTAGATGAATTGAAAACAAAAATTGACCAATATATCTATTATTACAACCATAAACGCATCAAAAAGAAATTAAATTGGCGAAGTCCGGTTCAGTTTCGAGAAGCTGTAAAAACAGCTGTCTAACTGTTAATTTTATCGTACAAAAAAGGAGTGGATTTCTCCACTCCATAAAAGTCTAACTTTTTGGGGTCACTACACCTCAAAGGAAGGGGATCGTTGGTCTTTTTTTCATTATGCTGTTTTTTTCAAGCCTCGTTTGCCCCACCAATAGAAGGCAAAAAAGAAGACTTCAATCAAGACGAAAAAGAGAATAAAGCAATGCATGAAAAACGTTTCTGGCAGCACGTTGATGATCGGATCGGTGGCTGGATTAAACAGCCAATCGTCGTTACTGAAGAAAATCTCATGGAACGTAACGAAAAAGCGGTCAAAGCCGACAGCCATCAAAAACCCGAAAATCAGCGGCAAAATCATCCCCCATTGAAAGGGACGAATCAAGCGCCATTGCTGTTGTTTTTGCCGTAACCGATTGACGAACCAGATACTGGGCAGCAAAGTGACGATCATGACGGCATAATTTAATAGAAACAACTGTTTCACATCGTAAAAATGCCCAGCGCCAGCTTCAGACATTGGAAAATCTGGCAAGGCGAGCGTACTTGCAAAGGGATTGTTTAGAAAATCTAACAATAAGCCATAGTTCTTCAACAACTCTTCTCTTGTTAGCGAGGTATAATCCAGCAGATTCAAGTGATCGACATCAAACCAATATAACGGTCGAAAATTGATCGTTAGGGTGATCGCTAGACTGACCAAAAACAAAAACAAGCAGACAAATCCTAAGCGTTCAAGCCACACTTGTTTTTTCATTGTTCAAAATCCCACTCATCTAAAGAATCCACCACATAGGTTGGTGCTACTGGTAATGTCGGAACTGCCGCTTTCGGGGTAAAGCCAGATAATACGAGCAAAGAATCGATCCCGTTTTGGATCCCCGAGCGAATATCAGTTTCGTAATTGTCCCCCACCATCAAGACCTCTTCTTTTGATAAGCCGATGTGTGCCACCGCTTTTTCCATAATGATGGCTTCTGGTTTGCCAATAAAGATCGGTTGCGTTTGGGTGGCAGTCTCCACCATTGCGATCAGTGAACCTGCACCAGGTAATAAACCTCTTTCCGTTGGGATATTTTTGTCGGGATTGGTCCCGATAAAGGTTGCTCCTTTTTGGATCGCTAACGTTGCTAGAACAAATTTTTCATAGGTCACGTGGTTGTCTAAGCCAACCACGACATAATCTGGGTTGGTTTCCTCCCACTCAAACCCAGCAGCTAAAATCAAATCGATCAACCCCGCTTCGCCGATCACAAATACTTTGCGGCCTTTGCCATGGTCTTTCATAAAATCGATTGTCGCCAAGCTTGCGGTATAGATCGTTTCTGGTGCCACATGGATCGAAAATTCATCCGCTAATCGCTGCGCCACGACTTCAGGACTGCGGGTCGTATTATTGGTCACAAATAAATAGGGCAGTCCTTTTTCTTGTAAGGACTCTACGAAGCGTTTCCCAGCAGGGATCGGCGCTTTTCCTAAATAAATCGTGCCGTCTAAATCAATCAAATAGCCTTTATATTTCATCTTATTCTTCCCTTTGTCGAATCGTAAACTCTTTTTTGCCTTTTTTCACCGTGGTTGTCTCGGTTTTTTTGACGTTCTTTTCTTTTGGTTTACGATTTTTGATCGTTGGTTTGCTTTTTTTCTGCGGTACGGTGTCACGCTTTTCTTCTATATGGGCGTTTTGTTGTGCGTTTTGATTTTGATTGTTTTGGGTTGGCTTTTTCTTGCGTCGGCGGGAGGTACTTTTTTCTTTTTTGCCGCCAACTCGTTGGATCACGAAATAGGCACAACCGAAGTTGCAATACTCATACAAATAGTCTTCCAACATGTCGATGCGCTGATCAGGTAATGCTTTGCGGTTATCTTTTTCAAAAAAACCTTTCAAACGCAGCTGCTCATAACCCCAATCGCCTACGATATAATCATAACGTGCCAACACTTCACTGTAACGCTCGCCAAGCTTTTCTGGATTGAAGCCTTCACGATAATCCATGACCAATTTGTATTGTCGATTGCCAATCATTAATTCTTCATCATTTAACAAAGTCACCAACTCGCCTTTTTGCGGTTGTTTCGCTGGTTCTTCAATAATTTCTTCTAGTACAGATGTCATTTCATCTGTGATCGTTTGTTTTTCGGTCATTTTTTCACCACCTGTTGTTTATTATACCTTGTTTTATTCCCCAATGATAGTCGCGGTTTTTTCGCAAAATCCAGCTGGAGGAGTGACGAACTACTGGATGGGGTATTTCTGACTCAGGTAATCACCGACCACTGTGCGAATAAAGTCTGGAAAAAGAAACTCAACGGTTCCAGCAATCTCGATCGTCGGGAAAAACGGAATAAACAAGTAGTGATCCACAAGGGTCAACGTGTAGCTTTGAGCAGGATCGACGGGCTCTTGTTTCCACAATACTTGGTGGTTTTTTTCATCAAAGCGGATGCCTTCATAAACCAGTTCGCCAAAAATCTCCCCTCGAAAACCCATTCCCATAATTGGGAAATTGCGCAAAAAGTTGCGATTTTTTTCCATCTCTAAGACCAATCGAATGACATCCGCGCCTTGCAGCGTCACCCGTATCAAATGCATCGGATGGGGTAAAATCGTGTGCAGCTGATCTTGATCGACCCGCCCTTGTGGCAAATCATCTAAGAATAGCCCCGTATTTAAGATGGCGGCATCCGTCTGTCCTTTGGCACATAATGCCAAAAGCGCCTCCCGAACCAAGGAATGTTCACTTTGCCAATCCCTCGTAAACGCTGCTGGAATTTCTGCCACCTGATTTGCCCGCAGCAAGCGATGGCCGATCGATAGATATTCGGCGATCTCTTCCTCATCTTGCGGAAAAGCCACCAACGAATCCGTCGGAATCACACGGGCGCGATGCTTGATCGGTCGGTGGTGATCATCTAAGACCACTTCGACTTCGCCAATGTTAAAACCAAACTTGCCAGCTGCCCCAATTTGAACCCCATTGATGACTTCGCCCTTTTCAAACAAATGGTGCGTGTGGGAACCTAATATAACATCTAGTTCTGGAAAGTCCCTCGCAATCTGGCGATCAGCATTGATGCCTAGATGGCTCATCAAGACCAACAGATCGACCTCGGGGCGCAAATGCTGCACCAATGAAGGCAAAATCTCCAAGGGTTCGCGAATGTCCCAGCCGTTTGGGGCATATGTCAGCGGAAACGGTGCTGTAAAAGCGATCAGGCCGATTTTGGCGCCTTGATTGCTTTCCATGATTTTGTATTCTTGTGCCCACTTCGGCGGACGTAAATCCTGTTTATCAAATAAATTGCCTAAAATGACAGGAAATTCTGCTTGGTCATATAAATGCTGCAAGACCTCTTTGGGATTGCCGACCCCTTCATTGTTCCCAATCGTCACCGCATCGTAATGTCCTTGATTCATCAAATCGACATTCCCCTTGCCGTCAGTTGCTTCTGTCAAAGGATGCCAGCGATCGACAAAGTCGCCTAAGTCGACTGCGATCACTGTCTCTTCGGTCGTATCCGCTTCTCGTTTTCTTTGATCCAAATAACGCCGCATCTTCGGCCAATGTTCTAGGTGGGAATGCAGATCGTTGGTATGGATAATCGTAATTTTTTCCATTGTGCGCCTCTTTTCAAATACGTCGCCTGAAATCACTATCCATTTCTATTGGCATCAAGGGTTGCCAGTAGAAAGACGACGGAAGTCTCTACAAAATAAGCATAGCATAAAATCTCTGGGAAACCATTGGAATGCTTGGAAAAGAATGGTGACTTTTTGTAAAAAAGAACCAGCTGCAGTGACAGTTGTTCAAAAGAAAAAATCACTTTTCTGACTGTAAAAAGGAAAGTGATTTTTTCTGGTTATTTTTGGAAAGTTCTATCGATAACATGACGGTGGCAATTCGTTGAAGCGAAAATAAAGAGTTCTTGAAACGAAGATTCTATCGAATATCGAGAGCAGGTAATCCATGTTTCAGTTCGTCAGAACTACTGATTTTTTGAGAGTATAAAAATCGCCAACGCAAAAGTTATCAGAGTAAGGTTCTAAACAGGAATAAAGCCTTTGTATCAAAAATACAACTTAACCCTCTGAGAGCTGCTATCGATTGCCTAGATTTAAAGCAGAATACAATTAGAATAGTCCTTGGTGTCACAAAGAATTTCAAAAATAAAAAAACCTAAGACAGTCTGTCTCAGGTTTGAATGATCATCGATTCAATTAGTACTACTGCTTTCTTCAATAGCAGGCAGTTTTTCAATCAGACACATGGAGAATCCTGCTTAGTGCTGCTTCCTTCCGGATCTGACACGCTTCACAAGACCTCCATTGTCCTAGCCTTTCGGCAAAACTTAGTATAACGTATTTCGTTAGAGATTGCCAGCCTTTTTTTGTTTTTTCTTTTCTCGTAATGCTCGGAAAAAATCTGTTAGCAGCTGGCCGCATGCTTCTTCTAAAATGCCGCCTTCCACATAGGACCAATGGTTGAAGCGCTCATCTTCCAATAAATTCATCAATGTACCAGCAGTGCCGCCTTTGGGATCGTAGGCACCAAAATACACTTCTTCCACCCGTGCCAATAACATCGCCCCACTACACATCGGGCATGGTTCCAAGGTCACAAACAGCTGCGCTTGTTCTAAGCGCCAACTTCCAACAGTGCGACAGGCTTCTTCGATCGCAAACATCTCCGCATGCGCTGCAGCTTGCTGCTGCGTTTCTCGTAGATTGTGTCCACGACCAATGATTTTATCATCCAAGACGACGACAGCACCGATCGGTACTTCTGCCAACCCTTCTGCTTTTCGGGCTTCTTTGATTGCTTCTTCCATAAAGAAGGCTTTTTCCTCGGCAGTCAAGGTACTTGTTTTTTCCACGACTTCACTCTCACTCCTCTACCTCGCACCATTTCGTGCATTTCCTTGTTAGTATAACGAAAAACGCTTAGAAAGACGAGAAAAACTCGCAAAGACCGATGTCCCTGCGAGTTTCAAATGGAATGATTGGCTTAAAAGACGGAATCAACAAAGCTCGTCAACTTGTCTTTGACATGTTCTGTCGAATCTTTGATGTTGTCTCCGTAAACAGAGATTTTGTTGCGGCCCTCATTGACTTTTTTCATCACACCTAACAACGAATCCAATTCATTGTCGGACAAGCCGTCTACGACATCCAGCAATTTTTCATTGCCGTTGAATTTGTCATCGACAAATTTCTTTACTTTGTGTCGGTTGCAAGCGAAGCGTACTTTATTGAATACTTTGTCTGATACAACGACGGCAGTAGTGATCCCAGCGATCGCTGCAATGCTTAATCCAATCGTTACTTTTGATGATGTTTTCATATCGATCAGCTCCCTTATTTTGCTACTTCCATCATAGCACGAGGACTGAAATAAAAACACTATTTCGTTTAAATCGCTTTGAATCTTAATCCTTTAGGAAAGAAGTTTTTCACGGTTCCTTGGACTTGTTTTCCAAAACCGACTGGGATCTCATCGACTGTCAAAATCACCCATCCAGCATTTCCTGGCACGCTCAAGGTTTCACCTGCCACATAATGCTGCCATTGCGGCAAAGTGATTGGCACTGTCGGTGCCCCTTCTTCTGCATGGATCGCCAATGCCAACGCATAACTTGGCTCGATCCGATTCTTCTTAACGACGCCGACGTGCAAACCTGGGCGCATAAACTTGATCCCTTTTAAAGAAGGCATTTCTTCAGGAACGAGCCAGAGGTTTTCTCCTAGCAGCTGAGGCGTCGCATTCAGTGCCTGTAAAAAAGGAAACTCCTTGCGAAAGGCTTGCCACAACTTTTGAGTCGCTGCATCCAATGGACTCTTGGCTGTCGCTCCTTTGCCTTTTTTCTTCTTTTTCACTGGCGCTGCTTCTGCTAGCGAGGTCAATTTCGCAGCGAAATGACCTTCTCCTTGGTTTAAATGCGGCCATAAGCGGATGGTTTTCTCAATCCCAGGTGCAGCTCCCCACTCCCTGCGCCCATGAGATACATTGTCCAAGTCGATCGCTTCGATCGTGAAGGGGTACTCCTCCATTAACCAAGCCATCATCGCTTCGTTTTCTTCTGGGGCAAAGGTACAGGTGGAATAGATCAGCTGCCCCCCCGGTTTTAGCATCGTAACGGCTTGTGCCAAAATGTCTTTTTGTCTGATCGCACACTGATCAGGTGTTTCTGCTTGCCATTCTTCTAAGGCGACGGGATCTTTACGAAACATCCCTTCACCAGAACATGGGGCGTCCACCACGATCTTGTCAAAAAACTGAGGAAAATGGCGGCTCAATTCTTGCGGTGCCTGATTGGTGACGACTACATTCGCAAAGCCCCAACGCTCCACATTTTCTGATAGGATTTTGGCACGCTTGGGGAAAATCTCATTTGCTACAAGCAGTCCTTTTCCTTGTAACTGGCTTGCCAGCTGCGTTGTTTTGCCCCCTGGTGCCGCACATAAATCTAAGACCAGCTCCCCTGGTTGAGCGGCTGCGATCGTTGCTACGATCATCGCACTAGGTTCTTGGCTATAGACATAGCCAGCTTGATGGAGCAGCGAACGGCCTTTGACTTCGCCAATATAAGCAGCTTCTGCATAGGGGGCAGGTACAGCGGCTGGCCCATATTTTGCCAGCATCGCTTGTGCGTGCGGCTTAGCAACATTCAAGCGAAAGCCTTTGACTGGCTGATTATCGGTTAAAGCGGTAAAAAAAGCTGGTGCTTCTTCTCCTAGCAACCGTTGGTATTTTTCAATAAATGGTGTTGGTAATTGCATACTTACCCCTCCTCGGCTTTTTTATTCTAGCGACTGAGAAGCAATTATGCAAGAATTCCTTGATCAAATGGCAAAAAAACTGCAGCTGAGTGAAGTGGGCGACTAAATCGCTTCGACTTCTCTTTGCTGCAGACCTTTTTTATTTAAAAATCGCTTTTTTGACACTGCTTTCGATGAATGGCTGAGAGACACGGTTGTCCCAGAATTTGATCAGTGGGCCCACTAAAAAGGCACTGATGAAGGTTCCGATTCCAATAGGCCCGCCTGTGAAGAGCCCAATCAAGGCAAAGGCAACGTCTTGAATCACCCGCACCACTCGATAGTTGGCTTTCGTCTGATCGACGATGGTTGGGGCGATCGCGTCATAGGGGGCGCTGCCCAAATTCGCTGACATATAAAACGAAGCACCGAAGGTAAAGAAGATAATCCCGATCAACAAGAACAAGCCTTGCTGCCACCAGTTATTGGGACCGACGGATAACCAATCAAAAACATTGGTATAAAAGTCGATGAAAAATCCTGTCAGCACCATATTGATGACCGTCCCGATGCCGATATGGCGACGGCCAAAGATAAAAATCAATACTAGGACAGCGATATTGATCATCAATTGATAGACCCCAAGGGATAACCCTAGTAGCTCGCCGACACCGATATTGGCAGCTGTGTATGGGTCTAGCCCTACTCCGCCGACCCGCAGCAATGCCGCCCCGAATCCTAAAATGGCGACACCAATCAACGCATAAAGCGAGCGTAATCCTGTTTCTTTTTTCATTAAAATTTCCCCTTTTTTCTCATCTGTTCTTTCAAGTATAACGAGAAAAAAGGAAAATGGGAATTTCAACGCTTCCCAGGGCTCTTTGTAGGGATAAGATCTGGCTTCGTCCATCTCCTTTGCTTCTATTTTGCTTCCATTGAAAAGCCCGCAACAACCATTGCGATTGCGTATCTTGATTTTCGGTTCCTACAGATACGCGTGCCTCGTCCATTACTCGGGCTTCACTGGAACCATCACTTCAAATATCTGCAATTCTTTTTGGGCGGTAAAGACTTCATCTTGCCATAACAATTCCCAAACATCGCCATCGATCTTTAAATGATTCTCTTTTAGAAAGGATTGGATGCGATGGGTAAAAGCAGCAATTTGTTCCTCTCCCTCACTGACAAACCCAGACACATACGTGCCAGTAGGACGCGTGATGATCAGCTTTTCAGGATAGAGATGCAGCCGATCTTGTGGAATCAAGATCAGTGCCCGATAAGGCGATGCGTGAAAGGTCTGATCCTCTAATGTCGTTCCAGCACTTAAAAAGCCGATGGGGTAGCCACTGAAAGCATCTTTATAATCCACTAGCGGATAAAAACGGGCGTACACTTGATAAGCAGATTCTGGATCATCGCCAGCGATCTCTTCGGAAACGATAAACGCCTCTGCTTCGTGGTGCGCTATCGTAAAGGTCTCAAAATCGGCTTTCTGTACTTTTTCATAGCGCTGGATGTAGCGATCGAAGGTTCGTTCCAATTCTTGCAGCGCAGCGATTTTGGTACGAACTTCTCCTCGCCGTTCCACAAGTTCCTTTTGCGTGTATTCAGGGTTGCGGTTTTTCAAAAATTGTCGAATGTCTTGCAAGGGCATGTCTAAAGAACGCAAGAGCAGAATCACGTCTAACTCAAGGCATTGTTCAAAGCCGTAGTAGCGATAGCCGTTTTCACCAATCGATTGCGGTTTGAACAAATCGATCTGATCGTAATAAATCAATGTGCGCCGACTCACGCCAGCATAAGCGGACATCTCACTGATGGTCAATTGTTTTTTCAAAAAAATTTCACTCCTTGCTTGACTGTAGCGTAACGTTACAGTTTATTCTACCATAGAACGACATTTTTGGAGGGAAATCATGAAACAATTACAGTTATTTTATAAAGAAGAACGACGCTTCTTTTTCAGTTTATTTCTTTTGATGCTGGTCCAATCCTTCGGCACACTCTTGTTGCCGTATTTTTTGGCAAAAATCATTGATGAAGGGATCTTGAAAGTCGACACGACAGCCATTTGGCACAATGGCTGGTGGATGTTTGCCATTGCCATCGGCACCGTGATCGTCTCTGTAGGCGGTAGTTATTTATCTGCCCACCTTTCAGGAAAATTCGGGCATTTTTTGCGGATGCGCCTTTTCAAAAAAACACAAGAACTCTCTGTATCCGCCGTTGATGGCTATGGTACGCCCACATTGCTGGCACGTACCACCAGCGACATCAACAACATCCAACAAATTTTGATGATGGCGCTGCAAATGATTTTGCCAGCCCCAATGATCGTCGCTGCTTCAATTTTTCTAACCGGCACCGTCTCTTTACGGATGATTTGGGTCCCAATCGTAGCGATCCTATGTTTTTCAATGATCGCTTATGGAGTGATTCGCAAAGCGATCCCATTATCACAAATCACGCAAAAACTAGTCGATAACATGATGCGGATCTTACGAGAAACCTTTACTGGCGCTCGGGTGATTCGAGCATTCGACAAAGCTGCTTACGAAAAAGAACGGACAGATCAAACACTGACGGAATATGCGAAAACCATGATCCAAGTCAATCGCCTCTTTGCTGTCTTGAATCCGACCGTCAATTTAGTAATGGGACTCTCGATTTCGACTATCCTTGTCTACGGCGGCTATCAAAGTCTGCAGGGCCACCTTGCTATTGGTAGTATTACTGCCATCATCGAATACACGATCCTGAGTCTCTGGTTTTTGACTATGGCAGCGATGGTGATCGTGATGGTGCCTAAAGGCTTGACTTCCTTGCAACGGATCACAGAAGTTTTGGAAGAACCAATTGATTTGATCGACGGTGACCAAACCTTAAACAAGACCGCCGTGTCAGAAACGATCGCAGCTTTCAATCACGTGCAGTTTACGTATGAAGGTGCCGAAGAACCTGTCTTAGAAGATATCAGCTTCGAGATCCATCGAGGCAAAACGACAGCGATCGTTGGTGGAACTGGTTCTGGCAAAAGCAACATCGCCAAAGCGCTGTTGCGTTTCAAAGATGTGACTGCTGGTTCGATCACGCTTTTTGGCCGCAACATCAAAGAGATCTCACAAGCCGAATTACGGGACTAAATTAGTTATGTCCCGCAAAAAGCGCTCTTGCTTAGCGGCACGATTCAAGAAACCTTGCGTTTCGGCAATCGTCCAGCAACCCATGAGGCGATGGCAAAAGCCGCTGAAGTTGCTCAAGCCAAGTCATTTATTGAAGGCTTGCCTGAAGGTTATGAAAGTCCAGTTGCTCAAAAAGGCAGCAATTTCTCTGGCGGTCAAAAGCAACGATTGAGTATTGCCCGAGCGCTGACAAAGCCAGCAGAAATCTACTTCTTTGACGACAGCTTTTCTGCTTTGGATTATCAAACAGACGCCAACTTGCGGCGTGCATTGAAAGAATACACGAAAGATGCCGCCGTCATTATCGTGGCTCAGCGGGTATCGACCGTCAAAAATGCCGATCAAATCATTGTCTTGGATAACGGCAAGATGGTCGGTAAAGGAACCCACGAAGAATTATTACGCAATTGCCAAACTTATCAAGAGTTTGCCTCATCTCAAGGAATGGGAGGAATGAAGGATGAGTAAACAAACAATGGATACCCCAAAAAACATGAAACATACAAGCCGACGCTTGCTGCGTTTGCTGATGGAACAAAAAGCCCGCTTTCTACTGATTATCGCTTCCGCCTTGTTCTTTTCCTTACTAATGTCCATCGCCCCTTTGATCTTGGGGCGTGGACTGGATAATCTGATTGCCTTGTTTCAACAAGAAGGCTGGCAGATCAATGATTTTTGGCAAAGTATTTTAGGTCCAGTCGTCCTTTTAGCGGGAACGTGGCTTTTGATTAGTCTCTTTTCCTTGCTGCAAGAGTATACGATGGCCAGTGTCAGTGAAACCCTGACCTTGACTTTACGCAAACAAATCAGTGACAAATTCAATCGCCTGCCTATCAGTTTTTACGACAAACATCATACTGGCGATATTTTAAGCCGAGTGATTCTCGATTTAGATAAAGTATCCGAAGTCTTACAAGTCGGTTTGATGCAGTTGATCACCGCAACCATCAGCATTACCTTCGGCTTGATCGCTATGCTTTATCTCAGCCCATTACTGACGATCGGCGTGGTTCTGATGTTGCTTTTGAGTGCTTTTGTGACCACCGTTCTCGCACGAAAAAACTTGAGCTACTTTACCAAAAACCAAGAAACATTAGGTGCAGTTAGCAGTCGTGCGGAAGAGTTTTATACCGCAAATCCGCTGATCAAATCCTACAACCAACAAGTTGCCGTTGAAGCGGAAATGGCGGAATTGAGTGAAGCCCAATTTAAAGCCTTTCGGAAAGCACAGTTCGTCAGTGCAGCTATCAATCCATTCGTGCTCTTTATCAATCAAATCGGCTTTATCTTAAGCGCCGTCGTTGGTGGTCTAATGGTGTTGCAAGGGCAATTATCCATTGGTCTCGTACAAGCCTATCTGCAATACATCAACCAAGTGTCTGAACCGATCACGCAAGCCTCTTATATTATGAACACCTTGCAAAGTGCCTTAGCATCTCTCGAACGAATTTTTGAGATCCTTGATTATCCTGAAGAAGAAACTGCGACCCAACAACTGCCAGTTCCACAAAACATCAAAGGAAAAATCGATTTTCAACACGTCTCCTTTGGCTACAGCAAGGAAAAACTCTTGATGGAAAACGTCGAATTTTCCGTCAAACCAAAACAAACGGTCGCGATCGTCGGACCAACAGGTGCTGGAAAAACCACCATGATCTATCTTTTGATGCGCTTTTATCCATTGAATGGTGGGAAGATCTTGCTGGACGATCAAGACATGATGTCCTTTTCGGCACCGGCAGTACGGAAAAAATTCGGTATGGTGCTGCAAGATACATGGCTGTTCCAAGGAACCATTGCTGAAAATATCGCTTATGGCAATCCCGATGCCACTCGGGAAGACATCTTGGCTGCCGCGAAAGCCGCCCAATGCGACCACTTTGTGCGGACCCTGCCCAACGGTTACGATACCGTCATTGGTTCCGAAAGCGAACTGTCACAAGGACAACAACAATTATTGACGATCGCTCGGGCGATTTTAGCAGACCCAACGATCCTGATCCTTGATGAAGCCACCTCCAGTGTCGACACGCGGACGGAACAAATGATCCAAACGGCGATGGATCGTTTGACCCAAGGACGAACCAGCTTTATCATCGCCCATCGTCTTTCTACCATCAAAAACGCTGACTTGATTCTAGTGATGAAAGACGGCTCCGTCGTCGAAAAAGGCTCCCATACTCAATTGCTGGCACAAGATTCCCTTTACGCCCAACTATATAACAGCCAGTTTGCAACAGCTTGATGAAAAAGCCGAACCACCAACCTATGACTTTATAAACTGTCGAGGTTGTGGGTCGGCTTTTTTCTTTTTCCGTAAAAATCTGTGAGCACCAAGGCTAACTACTATTACCTTCAATTGCTTCTCTTTTACTCAACTTTTTTTAGTGCTGCTTGGATAAGCGGTACTTTTCCTGGTTCTTTTTTTATGATTGCCATTAATTTTCCTGAAAAAAGTTTTTTCTCTTGGCAATTATACCCGTCTAGATCTGCGGGATCGCCATTAGCAAGTCCGAGGATTGTTCCATTTTTTACCAAAACCGCTACAAGTTCGTCTGCAGTTGGCACCTCGATCCCTTCTGAATCGATTCCTTGGATCTCAAATAGAGAGTAGTCCGCTCCACAGAATCGTTCTTTAACTGTGACAGAATCAGTCGGACCGCTTGTTTTTCGAGTTGCTTCAATTGTTTGTTCCTCTTTGACACCAATGGCTTTTAAACAACCTGGTTCATAAGGAATATGCCAAGATAGGCCATCTTTATCATTTTTTTTCTTTCCAAAACTCTTCCCGTTCAGAAACAACTCAACAGTATGACAATTAGAAAAAGTCCTCACCTCCGTAACCCCTTGGTCAATTGTTAACCCTTCTTTGTTCCAGTGAGGAAACACATGAACCATTGGTGTTTCAGTCCACCTTGATTGATAATAATAAAAAGAATCCTTTTCAAATCCGACCGTATCTGTAATTCCAAATTGAGAACTGATTCCAGGCCAGTGAAACGGTGCTGGCTCACCGTAGTAATCCATAAATGTCCACAAGAAGACACCTCCCATATAGGCATGTTCTTCTAAGTAACGCAGTACTTCTTTCGGTTTAGCCGTACCACCGGTTCCTGGCTCTTCAGGCTTTCGTTTCCCAGGTAAGACCATAGAATAAAGAGAACCAAAGTTTGAAGTATGACATTTTTCGCTGTTATCTTGATAGACCCCTCTTGTCGAAAAGTAAGAAGCACTTTCCGTACTAAGATATGAAAATAGCGGATACTTTTCCTTTACAGCAACTAAACCTGTCCCATTTACAGCAGACTCAGGATAATTGACCCCGTTCACATCAAAAATACGCATATAAGAAGCATCCACCTGACCAGCAGGATTAAGTAATTCCGCTGAAACAATGAGACTTTGCGAAGTATGGGTTCGGATCACAGCTGCTAATTTTTGTGCCATTCGGTAAGCAAGCGGCGTATGACCAATCACCTCTTCATTACAAAGGGACCAAAAACAAAGAGAAGGATGATTACGTGTTTGCTTCACCATTTTTACCAGCTCATTTGTCCGCCACTCACCAGATTCCAAGATGCGGTTCTCGTTCATAACGATGATACCTAATTCATCACATAATTCAAGGAGATCTTTGGAAGCAAAGTGATGTGCACTGCGATAGGCGTTTACCCCCATTTCTTTCATTTTCAACAGCTTATACCGTAAAATATCTTTTGGTAATGCGACACCTAGACCACCAAAGTCTTGATGCTCACAGACCCCTCTTAATTCTTTACGTTCCCCATTAAGCAGAAAACCTTTCGTAGTATATGCGACTGTCCTAATACCAAAACAAAGCTGATAGTCATCGATTTGGTTCTCGCCATCAAATAGTTGAAAAGTAGCTTGGTATAGATGTGGATTCTCGAGAGACCATAGCTGAGGCGCGCAGATTTTTTGGCAATAACTCCATTCTGTTGTCGCCAAAGGATCTACGTTACACTCATGGATATTTTGTTGATCAGCCACCTGACTTTTGATCGTTATCTTTTGTTTTTTCTCAAAATAATGGTTAGCAAGACCAATGGTGATTTTAAGGAGCGCTTCCTGCTGGTTTATTTCAGTTGTTTCGATAAACGATGCTTCTGCCACAATCTGAAGCTTTGGTTTTATTTCTAAATATACATCCTTATATATACCTGCTCCCTCATACCACCAGCCTTCCGCGCCTTTCGTCGTATCCACTTTGATCAACACCACATTCACTCCCTCTGAGCCGATGCGTATCAGTTCAGAGACATCAAAAGAAAAATCAGAGTATCCACTGTAATGATCACCTAGAAATACACCATTAAACCAGACAGATGCCATACGCATGACGCCCATAAAGTGGAGAGTCACTTGCTTTTCGTTCACTTCATCTAGAGTTAACGCAAAAGTCTTACGGTAATAGGCAATGCCATCTGGCTTTGATCCACTCATCAGTAAATCGGGATCATTAACATACGGAAGTTCATTTTTCCAATCATGAGGGAGATCAACAGATACCCAATCTTCGTCAAGTTCACTTTCCAAAGCAGTGTTCGCCAACATTCTCAAGCCTTTTTCACGATCACCTTGAGCAATCAGCCGTAGAAAATGTTCTCCACCAGCACCTATCAAAACAGTATCCCCCGCTTCATTTTCAAGCGGAGCTGCCAAGCCACCGATAGCTGCGGCTTTTCTGACTGTTTTCATTGGCTCTTCTATCTCACCTAAGTGAAATTGCCAGCCATCATTCAGTAATCGATTTTGTCTCATTTTTTCTCCTCCTTCTTATAAAAGTTATTTTGCTCTAGCTAAAAAGTCCCCACAAAATGGATCGATCGGGCTCTTACCTTTAAACGGTTCTTTCCCTAGCAATTTCTGGATTACAGCCTCCACTGTTTCTGGATTTCCTGTATACGCATTGATAAAAGTTGAAACATAAGGGATGTCAAATAAGTGATAGGGATTGGCAGTAGAAACAAAAATGGTAGGGAGATCCTTTTCATACCAGGGAGCATTTGCGGCCATCAAATGATTCCAATCCAAACGAACTGTTGTCTGATTGCTGGCGGTCTCAACATTAGCAACATACAATGCCAAATCAAATTTATTTCCAAGATCCTCAACCCCTGCCTCGAAAACCTCTTGGAAATCCAATTGTTGATTATCGAAAAGGTTGACTTCAAATCCAGCAGCTTCTAATCCAGCTTTAAAAAGCGGACCCACTCGTCCTCCCTCTTTAAATCCACCGTCGTCAGAATCACCCAAAATAACGAGACGGATTCGAGGGTATCGTTGTGGGGTGAGTGGTAAGTGTCTTTCTCTGTCTTTGACCAATGTAATCGACTCATCAGCAATTTTTTTCGTTACCCACTGATATTCAGTACGATCGATGACACTTTTAGGAGTACTATTGACTGTCTCTTCCCTTACTTCAGTAAATAAACCATGGTACATCTTGTCTGCTAAAATTCGTGCGACTGCTTCATCCAAACGTTCCATACGAATGCTTCCCTCTTTTACAGCAGATGCGATCACTTCATAATCTTCATCAATATTTTTATTAAAAAGCAACATATCGATTCCTGCATTGATTGAAGCAACGAGTCGCTCTCTATGAGGCATGATCGTCGTGTAACCGACCATTGGTGTTGCATCAGTGATAGCCAAACCATTGAAGCCCAGTGTATCTCTTAGTAACCCGTTAACTAGAAGTTTCGAGCAAGAAGCAGGCATCAATTCGGTTTCTCTGATAGTTGGTGAAAGTTTTCGCTCCCACGCAGGCTGATAAATGTGTCCCACCATGATACAGCTGACGTTTTTTTCAATAAACTGGCGATAAATAGTCCCATACGATTCCATCCACTCATTCGCGGAGAGTGAATTGATCGAACTCAGTAAATGTTGATCCCTTTCATCAACACCGTCCCCAGGAAAATGCTTGATCACTGGAATGATGTTACTCTCAGAAAAACCGTCTATCTGCGCTTGAGCCATGCGAATAATTCGTTTTTGATCACTTCCAAATGTGCGAGTATTCGTGATTGGGTTCTTGAAGTTATAATCAATATCGACAATCGGTGAAAAAGCCATATTAATACCAATTCGAGCCGCTTCCAGCCCAGCAATTTTTCCTAAGTAATAGGCATTTTCGGTGCAATCTGTAGCGGCGATCTGCATAGGATTACCGACCCATGTCCCTTCCGTAAGAATACCATTCCCACCTGACTCTAAATTTGCTGAAAGAAATAACGGTATTGTGCTAGCATCTTGGACTGCTCTTAGCTGATCCTTCAATTTTTCAGCATTGTCGGGGCGATACATCATTCCACCCGGTTGGTATTTCTTAATAAAAGCCGTCAATTCCTTTACAGAACCTGATTGTCCAATCACGAAAAAAAGCTGACCAATTTTTTCCATAACTGACATGTTTTCTACGATCTTCTGAATTTGTTTTTTCCTTGTCTCTGTAAATTTGAAAAGTGTTTCTCTTGTCTCTCTCACTGAGTTGTCCTCCAATCGATAGTTTCACAGACGACGAGCGCAAGAATCACTTCACTCTTGCGCTCGTTTGTTGTTATTATGGTTAACTGTAAATCCTGTGCGAGTTTCTTATCCAGCTTGTTCTTGTGCTAAACGTTCTTCTTGAACTGCTTGATTATCTAAGGTTTTAAAGAACGGGTAATAGATAGCCATAGAAATAGCAACTGCAAATAGTTGATAGATACCAAAAGAGAGACTCCCTTGAACGATGCCGTGGATCAGCGGAGGTAACGAGCCCGCCCCTAGGATGCCAATCGGTGCGGTAATGATTCCCATAGAAATCAATGCGTACCCAAGAGAAGTGATCACTAATGGCGTCAATAAGAACGGAATCAAAAGCATCACATTCAACATTACCGGCATTCCAAAGACAACTGGTTCATTTACACCAAAAAGACCGCTTGGAAATACGATTTTTGAAAATGATTTGTAGCGCTTACTCTTGGAAAATAAAAACATGTCAGTCACTAAACCAATCGTTGCACCGCTCCCCCCTAAACATGCCAAATCGTATAACCCAAAATTAATGGCATGAGGGACTGCTTCTCCCGCCGCCACAGCAGCACTATTGTCTGCAAGATAACCCAAGAAAATCGGCATGAGAATCGGCAATACGGTCATTGAACCATGAATCCCGAAAAACCATAAGAGATTCGAGATCAAAATAAGAATCAAAAAGGCAGTTAAGGAACCCGTCAATCGCTGCAATGGTTCTTGAAGCAATGTATAAACAAAATCTGTCGCTGAATTATAACTAGTTACGCTAAAACCAAATTTAACAATTCCAAAAAGTGACGCAATCACAACTGCTGGAATTAAAGAAGTAAATGACTTGGTCACCATTTCTGGCACCCCATCGGGCATTTTGATCGTAATATTTTTTTCCACAAACAATTTCATCAGTTGAATCGTGATCAGTGAAACGAAAATTGCCACGAAGACCCCGCGCGCGCCTAAATAATTGGTACTTAAAAATGAAGCTCTTGCTTCGGGATTTTCAGTGAGTGGCGTTAATAACAGGAAACATACCAATGAGATGAACCCCGTCCCCAAGGCTTGTTCTTTGATCCCGAATATTCCTGCTCCACAGTAGGCAATACTAAATGCCATATACAAACCTAATAAATCAATTGTGTAAGCTGGAATATAATTCATTACTGTCCCAATGTTGGTCACTGATAGAAAGTTTTGATACGGTTCCCAGCTTAAACTAGAAATAACTGTAAAGATGGCACCTAACATAATAACGCCTAGTAATGACATCGAACCTGTACTCACACTTTTTAAATAGCGATTCGAAGAAATTTTATTCGCAACGGGAATAAATCTTTTTTCCATAAAGTGGATAAATGCATTCATTTTTCTTACCCCTTTTTAGTGTTTTTTATTTTATTTTGGTACCAATAGTAACTGTCTTTGGGAATTCGTCGACATTCTTTTGGATCTTCATCTGTGCGATCAACAAAAATCAAACCATATCGCTTTTTAAACCCTTGGTGTGAACTAACCAGATCAAGTAGTGACCAAGGACTATAACCCAATAAAGGATATCCTTCCTCCATAAAACGCTCACATTGCTTAATATGCTGTTCTAAGTAATCAATACGATAGACATCGTGAATTTGCCCATCTTCAATACGATCAGAATACGCTAAACCGTTTTCAGTCACCATCATTGGTAAATGGTATTTTTCATAAATCGACCGCATACCTATATATAATCCTACAGGGTCAATACCAAATTCCATCCATTTCGTCTTCGTTAAATAAGGATTGTTCCCTAAGGTAAATCGCTCATTTCGATAAAATGGTGGTAGTTTGCTTGTATCTTCTCCCGGTTCAACGGCACGTATACAGGTACTACAGTAATAGTTTATCCCTATAAGATCTGGTTTATTCTTCTTCAAAATTTCTTGATCAGCTGGTTCCGTTTCTGGATACCAACCTTTCTCATTCAAATAATTGCAGTAGCTTTTCGGGTACTCGCCGAATACTGACATGTCGAGAAAACAATTTTGTAAAAAGTCTTCGGCGTTCTTAGCTGCTAAGATGTTCCTTGGCGAAGGTGTTTCAGGATAAACAACTTGCATAGAGCACACCGGTCCAATTTTCCCATCTCTTACGATTTTTCGAAAAACTTGAATTGTCTTTTTCTCAGCTAGCGACATATTGTAACTCATTTGATACATCTGCTTCATTTTTTCATCTGCATCCGTTTCGTGATTGCCATTTAAATCAGAAGCTGCTGTGACGATCAATTGCTCGTTGATCGTTCCCCACAACTTGACTCGATCACCGAAATGCTGAAAGCAAACTTTTGCATAAGCAACAAAGTAATCAATACATTTTCTTGATTTCCATCCGCCAAATTTGGTTACCAATGCTTGCGGCATTTCAAAATGATAGAGGGTAGGAAAAGGTGTGATTCCTTTTTCAAGACACCCATCAATCAAACGATTATAAAAATCGATGCCTTCTTGATTCGGCTGATCACCATCACCCATGACACGTGTCCAATTGAACGAAAAACGATAGAGATCGATCCCTAAGTCTGCCATTAATTCAATGTCTTCGCTTAGATGATGATAGTGATCGGACGCGATCTTCGAATCTGCAATTCCCTCCGGTACGTGACGCACATCTGTTGTTGCAATCCCTTTTCCACCTTCACCAAAGCCTCCTTCTACTTGAAATGCTGAGGTTGATGCCCCCCAATAAAAATCTTTTTTAACCATTGTTCCTTCCACCTTTCCCTTATAAGAGAACGATACCATTCAGAATTAATTCTAACGACAACAAAACAAGACCTCTGGTTTCAAATCCAAAGGTCTTGTTTCAAAATATGAAACTATTGAGGCAAATAGAACTTTTTCATATACATATAAATCAGTAACTCCATCGTGTATAGAATAGCAATCCGTCCTTCGGTGTTTTCGTTGATCTCTCCACAGAGGATAATTTGGTCTGCACTTCGCTCAATGATTGGAGAATGCTTAAACGTAAAGACGATAATTTTGATTCCCTTTTTCTTCAATGCTGCAATCACTTTTTCACTAAAGTAAAAGAAACCACCCTCCATCGAAAAAATCAAAACCAAGCTATCTGGCGAGCTTTCTTCCACAATTTTTAATTGCTCTTCCACTGTAAAACCAATCCGAATAATTTTATCCATGCTTGCTAATTTGCTTTGCAAATGCTGTCCCATAAAAGCAGCAAATTCTAAGCCAAACACAGCAACGTTTTCTGTTTCATAGATCGCAGAGACCACTGTTTCAAGTTCTGAAATCGAGAGATGTTCTTTGGCGTACCTCAAATTGATCAAAAGATTTGAGGTGAATTCGTCCAGAAATTTCTCCCTTTGTTCCACGGGCTGGATCACTTTTTTGGAATAATCGCTGACGATATCGATCTCTTTTTCAACCGCTTGTTTGAATTCCGTATAAGATGAAAAAGCCAAAATTCGAATGAATCGCGAAATCGCTGCAGTCGACACAAAGCATTCTTCTGCGAGTTCATAAATGGTCATCTTAGGGATTTTCGAAAAACTTCTTAGAATCGCCTGTGCAATAAAGTAATTATTGTCTTGTTTTTTCTGATTATTTAAATAGCGCAACAAAAGACTTCTGACTGAGGTTCCTTTATTTTCCATTCGTGCTACCTCCTAAATACGCTTTCACCTAAATATACAATGAAAGCTAGGGAAAGCAAAGTTGAATTGGTGAAATTCTCCTTATACTCTGCGCCCATTTCGATAATTTAAATCTAAAAACCTTTCCCTTGCCTTGCCCGTATCCATATTCCATAATCAGACGTGAGCGATGATCCATCAAACAGACCGTATGGGAGTGTTACGAATGAAAAATTTTCAGATGACGTTTATTACTTCTACGACCACCAATCGTTGGTTGAAACTATTGAATCTTTTGGAACGGCATAAGACCCTTTCGAATCGTGAGTTGTCAAAAGCTGTCCAGAGTTCGCGGCGCACGATCATTTATGATATGGAGGGGCTACGGAACTACTTTGGAAGTACGCTAATGATCGAATCCACGTCGAATGGCTATTCTCTTCATGAATTACTACCGAAAGAATATCTGGAACGAAAACGAGCGCTCCTTCAGAATGAACCGTTATTCGTTATTCTTGAGCATCTGTTTAAGGGAGAATATCGGACAGTTTCCGAATGGGCAGACTATTTTTATCTTTCTGAGAGTTCCCTTTTACGCTATTTGACACTTTTTGAAAAAGCCCTGAAGCCCTTTCAGTTATCTGTTGATCATAAGAATTTCCGTCTGATCGGATCAGAAGCGGATATTCGCAAATTTTTCCATGCCTTTTATTATGAGTCGGATGCTACGCCTCATACGGTACGTCCAACCATCGCTGTGCAAAATATCGTCTTAGATTTTTTTCGCAATATACGCGGCAAAACCAATAATACAGCTTCATTTTGGTATATCAGTTATTGGTTGTATATTATCCTTGAGCGTCATCAAGCGGGAGAAACTGTCGTTGTCTCCGAACAATTAAAAAAGATCGTCTTGGCAGATGAACTCTTCCAAGAAATCCAGCCCCTCAATCAATCTTTGCTTCTCTTCACTAGGAAACATTTGTTCCTCTAAGTTACTTCTTGTTGATGCAATTGTTTGCTGTGTTACACCTTCTTGTAGTTGCTCAAAAGTATCCCCTACAAAAAGATCATAGACACTTTGCCCGAATTGGCGATCATCTTCATAATAGCGATCTTCCATCAAGACGCCGGTAGCTGCCGCATGGATCGGATTACCTGATGGATTAAGATCTCTGATCGTATAAGTATCACCACGTCTCGGTCTCAATTGGTCATTTAAATTTACTTGCCAAATCATATGGGAGCCTGTCGCAGCATTTTTAAATGTCTGAGCCGACTGTCCATTGCTAAATGTAACCCTCGCGCCATAATTTATGAAATGCTTACTGATATCATGATTGAATACAGGTAACCCATTCGCATCTTCCTCTATCCATACATTAAAAATATAAGCACTACTTCCAGTTGTATTGAGTGTTTCTCTTTTGTTAAGACCCTTCAAAGAATAGATGGGGCTTCCTTGAGTATTCATCTGTAGTACTTGTTCAGATAATGCGTTTGTGTCCGTCATATCCCTAGCTTCTGACTTTTGGGTATCATCTGGTGCTAAATGTTGTTCTTGTGGATCGACTGGTTCATTTTCAGCTTGTTTTGCTGCCTCTGGCTGCTTCTCTTCTAACCCATCCACTAGTTTTTCTATGTTATAATTTTCTTCCAAATCCTCGTGCTCTTGTGCCATCGCTACCACTAGTAATGATGATAAAGTCATTTGGCAAACGAGTAATAAACCTGTTGCTTTCAATTTAAAATTGTTTTTCATTTTATTTTCCCTTCCAACTCAACCTATATATCTTTCTATCGTTGTATTTCTTCATGTTCTCCGGTTAATGATGCTTGTACGAATTCATCCTTCCTCATCAGGTAGTTTGTCATAGAATGACTTCGCATTTTCTTCTGAGCCAATCACCGCTGCTAGAATGGAGAACATTGTCCGATGACTGATCATTAACAAACCTGTGACTTCATCACTAAATTAGTTATTCATAAGTCACCCCTGCTTCTCTATTCTTTCGTACGTTAAAGATTCATTTCACTTTTATCACGCGTCCTTTCTTACTCCCTTAAAAAAAATCTGTCTTAGACCTTATTGGAACAACCTATTCGATAGAAACTCACTAAATATCATAGATGAGCTCTAAAAAAAGATGTTTTTTTGACGAAATTTTATTGTTTTAATCGAGGTTAAATTTAACACGGTTGCTCATCGAGCAATAAATCAAGATTTGCAAACCTGTGTGAATAAATTGATTTTCATTTTCTTTTCAAATAAGGCATTTTGAAAGTTTGTGCAAAAAAAAAGCGTTATAAAAAAAGACGATTCCTTATGATTTAAAAAGGATCGTCCATTTTTGTTATTACCTGTAACCACTTGACTCAATACGATGGATACATTGTTTTTGCCTACTCATTCTTAGCATTGTCTGAAACATTTTTATCAACAGTTATCTTCAACAGAATGCTTCTTTTCTATAAAAAATGTCAGAAAAAAGCAAAATAAAAGAAATTATATGTAATTTTACACATCTTCTAAAAAAATTCATTTTTCTTTGGTATACTAAACGTAGATCTGCATATCATTAGATTTACGTTGCCCGTTAGTGAAGTTTCAGGCAACGTTTCTTTATGGGGGATAGATAAAAAATGGAAGAGAAAAAGATTTTTGAGAAGCGCTGGTTATTAGCTACCAGTGAACAACGAGAGAAATACCAAGCCTTGATTGCCTCTTACCCTTCAATCGAATGGACATTCAAAGAAAAAAGCTACCTTTTATGGCTGTGTCAGTTAGACAGTGATACGTTCAAAACCTTTGAAGCGATTTTTGATAAACTAGTAAATGCCAACTAATTATTTTCGCGTAGGCTGTTCTTTCACCAAAATAACCCAATCTTTTGGTATTCAGGAATAGTGGGCATATTTTCAGATAACTCCCTTTTTTATTAGACAAACGAATAAAAGCCGCACCCGTCGATCGTAACGGTTGCGGCTTTTCTCTTTGATCTATCCACCCATGTCCTCGTCATGCTGTGTTGCAACACGTGGATTAGGCTGTGGGAACGCTTAACGCTTGCCCTAACTGAGGATCGATTTTTTCAATCACTCTTAGCCAATCTTGATGATCGAGGATTGCTTTGAGTAAAAGAGAATCAGTCGATAAGATGAACTCTGATAAATATTCACTATAATTCGTGACCACAAGATCAATGGCGTTTTCCTTCAAATAATCGCTCGTCAATTCATTGATTTTTTGAAAAAATACCCGATGATCATTGCTGACATAACGCAAGAAGCGCGCACGAATCGTGTGACAGGCATAGAGATCACCTTCTATTATCAACGCGATCCGTTTGACTTTTTGAGCATAAAGCTCCCTGATTGCTTCACTGTAAAGGGTCAGTGCCGCACAAACATCTGACAGATACTCCTGTTTGACCCCTAGAATCGCTTGGTGCTGCTTCATAAATGCCAGATTTTTTTGATAAGCAGCAGAACCATGCTTTTGCGCTTCAGTTTTTACTTCTGTTAGCAAGTGATTTAAAACGGGCGCCAGCTGCTCATTGATTTTCTTTGACAGGAAAAAGGCGTGGATCATCGTCTGGACCTGTTGAGGCTCTTGAAAGGAAATGCCCCATTCTTGCACGAAGCGCTGACTCAGTTCTTCGAGTTCAGGATACAGCCCAAACGCTGCAACGAATTGCTGCTCTTTTTCAGGCTCGGTCAAAGTTCGTTTCATCACGGTCACTAAATAAAGCCACATCATTTCTTGTTGCGGTAGTCTTACTCGGTATAGCGCTTCGATTTTAGGCGCTAAGTTCTTCATTATCGCAAACGCCTCATGCGTTTCGACGATTGCTGCCAACGATCGAGGAATCTGAACAGTCTTTCCCAGTTGATAGCGCTTGATCGTAATATACAAACTATAATAAAAATCACTCGGAGAAACGCCTGTATTCGCCAGCGCTGTGGGAATTTTTGAGAAGGCATCACTGACTAACGCGATCAGTTCTTTGGGGGGCAAGAGCGTATGCGGCGTGACATCTGATTCATAATAAAAATCTTTAAAAAACTTGCGAATATTGGCTTCTGATCCACTCAAATTCACCGGTTGCAAGATCCACTCTAAATGATACTTTCGTAACGTCGCAGAAGCGGTATTCAAATAACGACGCATCGTACTTTCTGATACATATAAGCGCTGCGCCCACTCTTCAACCGAACAGAATTCCCCGTGGAAAATGGCTTCCACGATTTGATACATGCCTTCTTCTGCAACAAGCTCCTTTTTTTGAGACAAGTATCTTTTCGGATCAGTTTCCCTAAAATGATAGCCATTGGCTTCAAGAGTAAATTCCGCTGCCTCCTGCAGATAGGTTTTCAATTCCTTGATGTCAGAGCTGATCGTCCGTTGGGTCACATCAAGCTTGTTGGCTAAACTTGCGATGGAACAAGTCCGTTCTCGCTCAAAGGTATTTAACATTTGAAGCCATCGAACGGTCGTTTTGTTTAGCATAAAATTTAACTGCAATTCTCTCATTTTGCCCTCCGTGTTTCTCCTTCACCGACTGGTTTCTTTTCTATAGTACAATATTTGCGTCTATAAAAAACCTTCCTATTTCCCAAATTTACTTAAGTTGGTGTTAGAATATGTACTTAAGTGAACAAACAAGGTATTCTCTATGTAGACTCTTTTTGTGCAACTGGAGGAATTTGTATGACAAATATGGTTTATGGATACGCCCGTGTATCCACAAGACAACAGGATCTCTCTCGTCAATTGGATTTACTTGACCGGTATGAATGCAACAAAATTTATACTGAAAAGATCAGTGGTGTACGCGCAAATCGTCCTGAATTAAATAAACTAAAAAAACGAGTGAAAGAAAACGATAAAATCATTATTGAAAGTTTCTCGCGGCTAGGAAGAAGTACCAAAGACCTGATTGATCTCGTCTACTTTTTTGAAAAGAAAGGGGTAAAAGTCATCAGTATCAAAGAAAATTTTGATACACAAACCCCTCAAGGAAAATTAATGATGACTGTTTTCCAAGCCTTTAGCCAATTCGAACGAGACATCATCGTTGAGAGGACCAAAGAAGGCTTAGAATCCGCGCGTGCTAGAGGAAATATTGGCGGTCGTCCACGAATCGATCCCGCACTGATCCAACACGCATTGCACCTTTATCAAAAGGAAGGAAAAGCCGTTGTGGATATCTGTGCCCAAACAGGCTTAAAGCGCTCGACTTTTTATCGCTATCTTAGTCTGGAGAAGGATGAGGTCATTTCATAAATACACGTGCTGGTTGAACTTCGTACTTTCGGCTGCTCACTATATAAAAAACAGGACGAACATTGCTGATGTTTGTGATGGCTTAAAGATCGATTTTTTTCTCTCTTATAAGCGATTCATCCAGCTTGTTCGTCCTGTATGTTTTATTCTGCTAGCTCTTCTGTTGATCCTATTGTTGTTTTCTCCATGATTTCTTACGGAACAAGAACACCAGTCCGCCGATTAAGAATAAGATACCTGTCACACTTAGCAAGACACTGCTTGTTTCTCCTGTTTTTGGCAGTTGCTTAGCAGTGGATTGTTTGCTTGCTTTGATCCGTGCTTTCTGTTCCGTTGCTGAGAGTTTGTCTGATTGTTCTGATGGCCGTTTTCCGTTTCTCTCTTGATCGTTTGTTTCTGACGTCTCTGTCTCAGGACGTGTCTTGATCGGTTCTTCTATTATTGGATCAGACGCTTCAGTTTCAGGGATTTCAGTCACAGGCGACTCACTTTCCGGACGATTTTCTTCTGGTACTTCTGTTGGCGTTTCTTCAGGTGTTTCGTTAGGCGCTTCGCTGACTTTTGCTTGTACAGTAATCACGGCATAGGCAATCACTGCTCCGTAATGGTAGGAGACCGTGTACTGACCGACTATGTTGTTGTTCACTGTGCCGTTGACTTCTACTTCTGAAAAGGCTACTTCTTTGCCATCACGATCGATGGCAGAATCAATGTTTGTTTCTGGTAGCCATTCATCGCCTTGCTTGATCGTTGAATCGTGAACTTTCAGGGACGTTTGATCCGCTTTTACGGTGATAGTGGCTTTGCTTTTTAAACCGTGATAGCTGTAAATGACCACGTATTCGCCAGCTTTTGTTGTATCTGCTTTGCCTGTAACAGTGATATCCCCAAAATCAACAGGTTTACCATCCCGATCCGTTGCGCTGTCGAAGTTGTCCTTGGCTTCCCATTGTTCCCCTGTGTACAACTCGCTATCGTGAACTTTAACTGTCGTTTGATCGGCTTTGACGGTGATAATGGCTTTGCTTTCTACGCCATGATAGCCGTAAATGACTTCATACTTGCCTGCTTGCGTTGTATCGACAGTCCCCGTGACAGTGATATCCCCAAAATCAACAGATGAACCGTCTCTATCTGTTGCACTATCGAAGTTGTCCTTGGCTTCCCATTGTTCCCCTGTGTACAACTCGCTATCGTGAACTTTAACTGTCGTTTGATCGGCTTTGACGGTGATAATGGCTTTGCTTTCTACACCGTGATAGCTGTAAGTGACCTCGTACTTGCCTGCTTGCGTTGTATCGACAGTCCCTGTAACAGTGATATCCTCAAAAGCAACAGGTTTACCATCTCGATCCGTTGCGCTATCGAAGTTGTCCTTGGCTGTCCAGTTTTCTCCTGTATACAACTCGCTATTGTGGACTTTGACTGTCGTTTGATCCGCCTTGACGGTAACAAGGGCTTTGCTTTCTATTCCGTTATAGCTGTAAATAACCACATATTCGCCAGCTTTTGTTGTATCTGCTTTGCCTGTAACAGTGATATCCCCAAATTCAACAGGTTTACCATCCCGATCCGTTGCACTATCGAAGTTGTCTCTGGCTGTCCAGTTTTCCCCTGTGTACAACTCGCTATCATGGGCAGTCACGTTGGTTTGATCGGCTTTGACGGTGATAATGGCTTTGCTTTCTATCCCATCATAACGATACACTACCTCATAGGTCCCCGCTTTCTTGGTATCCACGCTTCCGTCAACGCTCACATCGGCAAAAGCAACTGGATGGTTGTCCCGATCGACGGCTTGGTCGAAGTTATCTTCTGGGGACCAATTTTCGCCGACGTACAACGAAGAATCGTGAACAGTAATCGCAGTGAATCGAGGTTTGACGAGGACCGTTGCTTCTTTGCTTACATTGTTTAAGTGGTAGCTGATTGTATAAGTACCCGCTTGACTAGTATCGACTTGCCCAGACACACTGCCGCCCTCAGCGAGGAATTCCTCGTAAGTCAGTATTTTTCCTTCTTTTGAGACTGCTTGTTCAAAATTATCCGCCGCTGACCATGTATCCTGTTCATAAATCGTGGTATCTTTCACGGATAGCGCTGTGAAATCCGTTGGTGCTTTTTGATAGACGTAGGTCACTGTCGCTTCGCCTCGAGGAAAATTCCCTTTTGCATTCGTCGGTAGTTGATTGGTATCAAGAACGTACCCTGGAATTTCTGGAATAAACGCACTTGTAGAGACATTATAGGGTTCATTGGTGCTATTATGGATGGTTTGAGAAGGATAGATTTCCATCCCTGATTCATCCACATATTTAACCGTCAAATGGCTATTCGTAAAGCGAACATTATATGTCGCCGTGAACAAAAGGTTTCCGTTAACGTCGGTATATTCTAAAACCGCTGTTAAACCGTAATAGTTGATCGTAAAACCTGTGAAGCTTGTCCAAGATATATTTAATTGATTGGTACCAGTCACTTCACTTGTATACCATAGCCCCACCAGCATGTATACCTTATCCGTTTTGTAGACATAAAAATCTTCTGTCAGCTGCGGGTCTTGGTATAGTGTTTGGTGTGCGTATTTTTCCGGGATTGGCAAATCCAAAACCAGTGCTTTATACTTGATCGGATCATATTCTACAGTCAGATCGTAGTTGAAACTCTCGATACTCTTCGTTGATTCTGCAGCGAAAGGTTGACTATCCGTAGATTCTACAATGGTTTCAGCAGATGGGGCAGTAACTGAAATTTGAGTTTTTTCTGCAGTATCAGATGCGTTAGATTGATTTGTTTCTGGGTTTGAAGGGGTGGTCACCACTTCACTTGCGGTTGTTTCGGAAGATACGACGTCAGCATTTCCTTCTTGGGAATCTGTCTTTTCTCCTGAGTCCATGCTTCCTGTTGAATCTGCCAGCAAGGGAACCGATGAGTCTATGGATGGTGTTTGCTGCTCTGTTTGTTGTGTTTCTGTTGCCTGAGCGATCGGCCATGTGCTTGGAAAGGTTGTCCCTAAAATCAGCATCCCTACTAAAGCGCTCTTACTTATAACTACGCGTTTTTTCATTTTCATTTTTTCTCCTTTTTCTTTTCCCCAACGTTATTCACACTTATCTTTGGACCAATCTATCCAAGCGTTTTAGGTCTGCAACTGGCAAGGTTGTTTTTTCTAAAAAGCTGTTTTCAATGACTGTATCACACTCGATGAAACATGCGGCGCACCATTAACATGAAATCCGCCAATTTTCAAGGGATAAGACTTCTTGATTGGCGCAGAGTATTATATAATTTACTTAAAACGAGCGTAATTTCAATGGATAGGTGGTGACTTCAATGTTAGAAAATTTATCTATCAACTTGCATCGGGACAAAGCATTTTCTCGACAAGTAAAAATCTTACAAGTGCTAAATGCTGCACCGACAGGGTATCATCCACAAGAATTGGCGACATTACTAGGGCTATCTTTGCCTACAGTTACCAAAGAGCTGAGTATTTTAAGTGACAGTTTGCCAAAAGACCTGGTCAAGATCACACTCTCAGAAACGAACATCGTCTCGATCGCTTATGCGCCGAACGCTTCCATCAATTCTGCCATCCAATACCTGGGGATGGAAACGCTGGAGTTTAAAATCATGACGAGTATTATTGATAATAAAAAATACTCTATTCACCGAGCAACGATTGAATTCGGTTATTCTCGCAGTCATCTTTTACGGACGATCAGCTACATGAACAAGTCGTTGCAAACCTATTCTGTAACTATTGCCACGAATCATCTTGACTTTATTGGTACCGAAGCGGACATCCGATTTTGTCTGTTCGTCTTTTTTTCTGCTTATGGCGATAGCACGATTTTAGATAAGGATAGTCCCGCGGATGCCCGCCTGCTGGTCCAAAAAGCCAAGGAAGCCAACACGAAAGATTTGCATTACAGCCATTACCGACTTGCTCTGTGGCTAAGTATCGCCAAGCGTAGGTGGCGCTATTCTTACTTTTTGACCTTGCCGCCGTCTTTAGAACGCAATCTATTGGAGAAAGAACGCTTCGCTATTTTCTCAGAAATATTAAACGAACATTACTTGAAAAAATACCGAATCATCCACTTGCCGCAACAAGAACTGCTTTGGATCTTTGTCAATGCGCTCCATTGTCTTTCCTATAGTACGATGGACATCAACGGCGAAAGCGATGCGGATTACATTTTTCACCATACAGAAAGACCAGAAATTATTGCAGAAGCGGCTGCCTTTTTAGAGAAATCTGGCGTCGCTATTCCACCTGCAGCCGCCCACAAGATCATCGCGTATCTCGTGAATCTTCGCCTGCTGACGATGATTTCTGCCAATTATGAGTTTGCTGATCCGCAGATCAAAGCCTTTGTTGAAACGACATTCAAGACGGATTACCTTGCTTGGAATGAGTGGTTGAAACCTTTCAACGATCAAAGCCGCTTCTTTTCCTTTACTCACTTGGAACATATCGCAGTCACATTGACTTTGTTAAGCGAGTTAGCGCCTAATCCCCAGCTGAAAAAACACCTCAAAGTAGCCTTTGCTTTTCAAGGCGGTGCTGGATTAGATGCTTTCTTAGCTGCATCAACGGAATTATTTAAAAACGACCATACAGAAATCAGTTACTTTTTTGAAGTGGCTCCTGATGAACAAGAATTGATCCATCGGGAAATAGATTTGATCGTCAGCAATTTTGACTTGCATCTGAAAAGCAACACCAAATTTCAGCAACTACGCATTTCAAATGTCCCCACCCTTTCGGACTGGACGATCATCCACAAAACGATTGAACAGCTGATTCAGCCAAGAATCACACCGATTCGTTGACCTAAGGAAACTGACGGCCTTCTTGAAGGAAGCGCCGCCAGTTTTTCATTGCGCGGTTTGCTATTTTGACCCTTTCCTAAGTATCCATTTTTCTTTTCTCTTAGCGTGTCTATTTTTTTCACATCAGAAAAAAATCAGACCTTTTTTGCAAGATTCCTCTCCTAATAAACGCTTTTCCATTCAAGCGCAGCGGAGAAAGCCCCTGTCTTGTTTTTATGTGCTGTTCGTAATCCCTGAAAAGTTGGCCTGCTTCGTGGATTTTTTAATAAATGAAATTTTAGCGGATATCCTTAGCCACAAATGTGAAATTCGTTATTTTAAAAGCAAAGAAACATACGGTCATAACAGACTGCATGTTTTAAATAACTTTTGTATCTAATTTTTTTATTTACTAGAAAAAAAAGAAATTTTCTCCCCGCTCCTTTTTTGTATAATAGGTAAAAAGAGAGGGGAACAAACGTGGATTTTATCAAGGAGCTGCAATCCTTCAAAACAATCGTCGAGGAAGGTACGTTTACTAGAGCTGCCGCCAAACTAAACTATGCCCAGTCGACCGTTACGAACCATATCAAAAAGTTAGAAGACGAATTAGAAGTAGCGTTATTTTTGGAAGGAAAAAGCAATGTATTGACCTTGGAAGGCGAATTGTTGAAACAGGAAGTACCCGAACTGATTGCCCACTGGGAGCGGGTCAAAGAACAGTTGATCAATGCTTCCCATACGGTCGAGTATTCGTTGCGGATGGGCATCCTTCAACCCTATGACATTTTGGTTTTGCCTGCACTGCTTCACGATTTTTCGCAGCACTATCCAAAAATAAACTTCGAGATCATCGTGGGCTCAACACTGGAATTAGCCAATGCACTAAATGAAAACCGAATTGATTTCGCCTTATGCTCACTTCCTCACGAGAAACATTTTGCCTACGAGGAATTGTTTCAAGAAGAGCTTTGCTGCATTACCTCAATCTCAAACCCATTAATCATCAATAAGCTAGCCGACCTTGAAGGGAGCCATCTCTATCGTTCCAAGTCTGATTGTCCAGCTCGCACAAAAATTGAAAGCTATCTTGACAATCAGGTTCCTTCGATCCATTGGGAGTCTGTCAGCAATATCAGTACGATTCCTTACTTGATCGAACGAACTGGATACTGCAGTCTGATCCCTCGTTCCATCATTGAGCAAACTCATGCTCGAGTAAAAATCGTCTCGCTTCCTTTACCTGATCCCCACATGTCGATCGGCTTATTGTCAAAACATCCACTGATGCTTTCTCCCAGCATCACAAAAAATTTTGTCGTCGAGCTAAAAATGCGCTTACTATCTTTGTTATAAAACGGTTTTAATCCGCATTGATTTTTATGCAATTATGCTTTTTCCAGAAAATGATGGCAATCATTTTGTAACCCTCGTCACAGCGGGTAACAAAAGAGCTGCACCACGTCTTTACATATTAAAGACGTGGTGCAGCAAGGCTTTTAAATTCGCTTACGGTTATAAAGTTACAAGATAGTATCTTTTCTCTCGATTCGATTTTTTGTTATCATTTTACTTTTTTTATGCAACCTGATACGATTATTCATGTAAACCGAAGGAAAATCAGAAAACATGTCGTTATTCTTAACATTTCCGATTTTTTCTCCGATTGTAAAAAATAGAAACGTTTTTTCATTATTTACAAAGTATACTCAATTTTGAAGCGACGAGTTCTCAAGAAACTGAGGCTTGTACCCCGCAGGGCAAAGTCTTTGGGTAGTTATTGCTCAAGGAAGCTGTTTTTGCAATTGTCAGAAAAAATAGACGATGAGAAAAGGAGGAAAAACCATGTTTATCATTGAAGCGATCTTCAGCTTTCTAAGAGACGCATTAGGTGTGATCCTAGCTATTCTCTTAGGGACGCTTTGCTTGTCGATGGTGGTCAATTTGATCATTATCGTTGTAAAAAACACCTATTCAAAATTTAAAAAGAATTATTAACGAATCGCTATCTTCTAATAGATAGCTTTTTTAAATAGTTTTTTCAACCTCTCAGGTCTCTTTTTTGCCTTTGTAGTATCTTTTTTCAAACTCAATCCAAGACTTGCTGAATTCATGGTTAGAAAAGGCACTTTTCAAACCTGAACGCTGCTTAAAGCGAAAGACCTCTTCGCGGTCCATCCCCAATTCCTTGGCAATTCGTTCATCCGACCACTCGTTAGCTACCAACTGCTGCACGATGTTTCCCATCTTCTCGATACCATGGGTACCACGTGCTCGATTGTGGCGAATCGTTGAAGCAATGCGATTCTCAAATGGCTTATCGATCACCGTGACCGGAACACTTGGCAATTCCAAGCGGTCTTTTGCTACGATGTACCGATGAAACCCATCGATCAAAATATACTTGTCTTGCTCCTTATCGTGGTAACAAACCAATGGCTGGGTAAAGCCATCTTCTCGAATCGACAGTTCCAGTAGATCCATTTCTGGAGCAGCCACGGTGTTGGGGTTATACGTATTCGCGTGAATCTTGCTGACTGGGATCAGCTTCGCCGCTAACACTGGAAAATCGATATCGCTCATGAGGTACTACACTCCTTTTTAGAAATGAATAATTTTTTGTTTGTCGATAAACCGCAAACCCTTTTGACTCCAAAAGTGCAATTTCACTAGGCTGGTTACTAGAAGCGAGAATCTCTGCTTCTGGGTAGTTGCGGCTGATATCCACCAGCATCTTCCGTAAAAGAAACTTTTTAAATTGAGCGGCTGGATCTTTTTCATAAAATTCCCCTAGCTCCACTTTATTGGCGCCTTTTTCATAATAAGAAAAAGCAGTCACCCGTTTTTCGTCATCAAGAATCACGTACCAGTAGCAGTTCTCATCATTGACCAAGTACGGAAATTGCTGCTGATACACCCGTTCTGCAAAAAAAGCCCCCATCAATTGATAGAATTGGCTTTTCTTATACGGTGGAAAAAATAAAACCAATCGTTCGTTCACAAAACCCTTCCTCTCTAAGGACGCACTCGTCCATCGTTAGGTGATTTTTTTCGTTAAATACTCGTATTTGGCATTCAATTTTTTTAACTGATACTTGGGTAAATGCTCGATCCCCAAAGCCGCCCCAAAATCGACCGCCAACTCATACAATTCAGACTCATCTTTTTTCGTCAAACTATATTGTCGCGTACTCAAAGAAAAATCATTTTTTTCTAACACACGAGCGATCCCTTTCCAGTCATGCCAGAGTACTTCGTTTTTCAGCCAGTCCTTACGTTTGGTCACATCGGGTATATCTTCCACTTCGATCCCATGCTTTTCTCGATAATGATCAATCAAGATCGTGATTTTGCGGTAATAATGATCCTGTAATTTCTTTGAATAAAGTCCAATTGATTCCAGTAAAAAGACCGCATACTCTTGCCAAGTCATATGACTGGGCTTTCTCGTATTGTAATGCGCCAGCAATCCTGTCTGGGCATACAATCGACCAAAATTGGCTCCTGACACACGATTTACGACGCGTTCCCACGTTTCCGGTTCCACCAAAGCATATTGGTACAAGCCTTTTCGTTGCTGCATACCGTAAGGCTGACAGATCCGCATTTGATGGATCGGAACGCCATGATCATACAACTTTTCATAAAAGCCATTGATCGGCCAGTCAAAATGGGCATAGGCTCCCCACACATCTTCGGTTTTCCAATCATAGATTGGGTAAAAATTAACGACCATTGAATCTGCTACTTGCCGTTTGATCCAGCATTGCTTCCGAAAGTTATACTTTGGCGATGTGATCGATCGATACCGATACAGACTTTCCTGGGTTCGTATCCCCACACCACAAGCAACCGGCTCAAACTGATGATAGCTTGCGTACCAATGAGCAAAGTTTCGTAAAAACTTATCAGGGTTCATATTTGCACTCTGATAGATTTCCATCAATGATTCATCCAAATCAGCAAGTGAAATCGCATCTTTTGGCATCGGTTGTACCCACTTCTCACGTTCTTGTTCATCCCACATCAACCATTGTGGCTGAAAGACGCTGGTATTGTTGTCCTCGTAAAAGGGCAAACAGAAGTGGAAGGTTTGATTGATACTTGGTAACGCTTTGATTTTTTCCATGAACGTTCTCGTAGCGTCATAATTTGCTTCGATATCTAAAATCAGCAGATCAAAAGTTTTCTTTTTTTTCTGTGCGACTTGGTCAGCCAACTGAATCATGGCCCCGCTATCTTTTCCGCCACTGAAAGAGAAATACACATGGGGAAAGGTATCAAAAATATATTCCAGACGCGTCATCGCCGCTTCTAGCACATTTTCCTTACAATATTTCTTCATAAAAGCTCATGTCCTCATTTTATTTGTCCTTTTTTTGAATAAGTATTACATTCTAGTATAAAGTTTCACTTGGCTTCTTACAAGGACTTAAGGGAGATTTCCCTGTTATTTCATACAGCGACATGTTGAAATACGCGCGCTCAGTATCGGATAATGAGTCAACTACAGGCTAAAAAAATCAGAGATATCAATTTTTTAAACTTCGTAATCGCTGCTTGCTACTGATACATCTGCTCTTTTTTCAATCACAAAAAGATAGCCTGTTGTTTCTATGATTTAGCTAATAGAAAGCAATACCATCAACCTGATTATCCGTTCATTCATCACATGTACTTAATTTTCCATAACAGTGAAATTTCTTTGCTGAGGTCTTTGAGCTTCATAGCCTTTTGGATATTTTCAGACATCTTCTTGTAATTACTGATTTTTTCTTCTTTTGGCAGCAGTACATACTCTTGCTTGATCCCTTCAAACTTGTCTTCATGATCAATCACCAAAAGTTGAGTGATCAAATCATGAGCGATCCACCGATGATAGGAGTTTTTATGGGTATGCAATGCCCAGATCCGTTCCCATTCATCATAAATCAGCTCAGGGTTTTTAACGGCTACTTCTTTAATGATCAAATAACTATTAAAATACTCATTGATATGATTTTGACCATCAACGATATTCTCCACTAGCCTCTCTCTTACCTTTCGATCATCGATCGCCGTTTGCACAAACGGTTGGGGATCAAAGGATGTTGTCTGGAAATGACCTGCGATTTCTGGGTAGTCCATGCTTTCACCTTCTTTAAAAATTATAAGATTATTTTACAGGTTTGAACCTCTAAGTTTATTTTAACAGAATCTATGTGCGAAAAAAGTGGCTTTTATATTCCCCTTCTTTTATCAATCATCCATTCTGATAACGTAGGTAGACTAACGCCACTTTGAATATCATACTTTTTGGAAAACCCAATTTAAAATTGAAAACAGCTGGAAAGAATCCTTTCGATCCTTTATCCACTAACACTGCTATCTATTGATTTCTTCCGTTCGTCTATTGAGCGCTAGGAAAAGTGCAAGCTTCCTTTTATATCCTTTTCTGAAAGGAGCCCTTCACAAGAGAACCTGCTGGCAACTACTTTCTCGTTAAATTCCCAATGTCACTGACACAAAAAAGGAAGTCCCGCGTTCGGGACTTCCTAACGTTCTTTTCTCTTCAAATACTATTTCACGCATAGCTGCGAGATGCTGGATCACGCGTCCTTTCTCCGAATACCTCGGTCGGTAGGCATTTTGATCCATTGTTCTGGTGGACGCTTTCTGATTTTTTTTGGTGCAAACATCAGTTGAATAGTTCTTTTGACAAAGTTATTTCGGTATACGTTTTCCATAACTTCCACGCCCTTTTCAATTGATTTAGGAAGCGGTGACGTCGATCCTTCTTCCTATTTTTATTATAAGCCCCAATCCGGTACAAAACAAACAATTCAGCTGCTGTTTTCTCCCATTCGTTTAGATGAAATCTGTGGTTGCTGCTAAAAAAAGAGGCACATATTCTTGAATAAAGTTCAATAAGCCACCGCATATTTATTGAAAAAAATAATGAAAAATTGCAGAAAAAGATCGAAACTACTCGAGACAAACGCCAAAGAGCTGTGTTTTTGAATGAAAAATCGTTTCACTTTACTTTTTCTTAAATTTTAATTATTATTCTTTTGAAATAAGAATAATGAAGGAGATAAAAACATGGAAAAATACCAAGTGTTCCCTGGTCAAAACTATCAGGCAAATGTTATTGGCTTTACCGGTTTACAAGAAGTTAGTGTGATTCATGTTTACGAAAATACTGCAACTGTTCTAATCAAAGAAACAGCTGAAACAGGTGTTGCTAAGCTATGTAATTTTCTAGTTGGTGCCACACAATTAGTTAGTTGATGCTTTGTAATTAATCAAAACATGATGGAGCAATTTGCCATCCAGCATGTTGTAGGAAATCGCTCCAGAGATACTCGTCTGTGAGATTGCCTTTTTCCTATTCATCAATTACAGTAGTATTTTTATTTATCTACTCAATATCTCTCTACTTTATATATAAATAGTGTTAGAATGAACAAAAGGAAACGTATCAGGCTTCCCCCAAGAGAATCTTCCCCAAGTACTCTTGTCTGATACGTTTCCTATTTTGTGGCGAAAAAGCCACAGACCAATGGTAGCCCTTTACTCTGTGAAAAGCAAGCATTCAAAATTGATTTTTTCTTTATTTTTTTATTTTCCTTCCTCAAATTCCCTTTAAAAAGCAGGCAAAAACACACCTCTCGACGAAAAGGTGTGTTTTTTTATAACGATGATTATTCACGAATAATAAGTTCGTAAGGCAGAATGATCTGCTCTTGTTTTCTTTCTTGAAACAAGCGAAAGGCTTCTTTGCCGCATTGATCCAGATGAAACTCAACGGAAGAAAAGTGCAGCATATGACTGATGAGCAGGTTTTCTTGCCCAATCACGATGGGTGCTGTCCCGTGGGAGTATTGATTTAAGATCATCGCTGCGATCTCGTCCCCATTTGTGATCACCCCATCGATTCCTCGTTCCTTAAAAAATGCGGCTGCGGGAATCCCATCTTGTGCTTTGATGCAATCCCAATAAATATCCGCTTCAGAAAAAGTAGGAAACAGCTCCTTGGCTTTTGCGATCGTGTTGACTGAATTGCAGCTGAGGCGTTTGCTGCGCCCTAGCGTCAGTCCCAAGCGTTTTACACCTTGTTCTTTCAAATAATTGATACTGGCTGTCACAGAGCCGACCAAGTCGATCGCAACGAAAGGAACGGCAGTACCGGTCGAATTTTCACAAAAAACAATCGGTCCTTTTTCCATGTAGGGATAAAATGTCTCTATATGATTTGCGCGGGTGATGACGATCAAGCCGTCAAATCCCTTTGCAGCGAATTCTTCTAGATATTCTAGCTCCAGCTTCCGATCAAAATTGGTCGGAAGCAACGTCACCTTGTATTTTTGGGCAAAGGCTTCTTCCATGATGCCATTTAAAATTCCATCAAAGAAGGCGTGATTGACAAACGGTACGATGACTCCAATATTATAGGTTTTCCCCGAGCTAAGTTTTTGGGCGATTTTATTCGGTTTGTAATCCAGTTCTTCCATCACCGCCAAAATCGCTGCTCGCTTTTGCTCATCAACATAAGGATGGCCATTGATCACACGAGAGACCGTCGTGATCGAAAAACCAGTAATTTTTGCTATATCGCGAATCGTTGCCATTTCTTTCATTCCTATCTGATTGTTTTGCTAATGACCTAAGTCTACCATAGAAAATTAGTTGTTCCACTTTCGACAATTTTCTGAAAAGGTCTCTTGATTGATTGTACGGTATGAAACGAGTTTCATAGCAAGACTATTGCCCACATTATTTTTCTTTAACTACTACCTAGCATACGAAAAAACTGCTCAACATCTCTAGAAGAGCAGTTCTCTTTGATAAGCGCTCAATTCATTTCTCTAAACTGCTTTGGCGAACAACCCGTTACTTTAAAAAAATAGCGATAAAAATTACTCAAATCGCTATAACCGACGAGTTCAGCAATTTCTTGGATGGGTAAGTTGGTTTGTTTTAAATAGACTTTGGCTTTGCTGATTTTCATTTCCAATATCAATTGTGAAAAAGTTTTACCAGTTTTATTTTTTAGAATACGTGCAATTTGTCGCTGGCTATAGTTGAACTTCTTAGATAAGTCGGCAATTGATACTTCTGCAAAATGATTCTGCAAATATTGAAGCATATCGATTATTTCTGACTCCTCTCCCGCTTCAGTATCTAGGCTGACTTGATTGGTTTGTAATCCCCTTAAAAGCCTGATAAAAAAAGTATCAAGAATATTCTTCAACATTCTTTGAGAATAACCATCCGTTTTATTGATTTCTTCTGTCATCAATAAAATTCCTTCTGATAAATCAGCAGCTGGCTTCGTATGAAAATAAAGAAATCGCTTGCTGTTTTCGTAAAGTGCATTTAAAAAGAAGTGCGATAAAATATCCTTATCCTCTAATAAACCGAAAAAAGAAGCATTGAATGTACTTTTACGAATCAAAATATTGAAAGCTTCTAAATCATCGGTAAATCCACTAATAGCATGGGTAGTCCTTGGTGCAATGATCACAACATCCCCTTTTTTCAATTCATAGGTCTGATTTTCAAAAAAATTATAACAGCTACCATTTAATACATAAATCATTTCAAAAAATTCATGTGCATGGTAATTTGCCGGTAAATAGCGAATGTGTCTAATCACTTGAATGTCAGCATCTTCTTCGATCAAGTAGTGCTCCGAGAGTTCTGGTCTGAATTCCGAGAAAATTTGTTCTAGGATCAACCGTTTGCTTGAGGCTAAATTTTTGGGAATTACTTTGTCATGAAACGGTACCTGGAGTTCTAATTCTGGGCAAGCCAAATAAACTTCTTTTAATGCTTTTTCAAGAATCGTTAGTGTCGCCATTGTGAAATCCTCCAATGTCTTTTTTTACTAATCGGGTTGGCAATAATAGCTAAGACACAAAAAAGAATAGCGCTTACAATTTAGGTATCAAAAACTTAGTAGTAATACTAACAAGCCATTAGAAGAATTGCAAGCTTCATTTAGGGCAAATGTTGAAAGAAAGAAGGACAGTTTATGACAAAAAAATGGCAAGCGACTTGGATCGAACCGCAGCAAGAGCCAACTCGAAAAGAACCACCATTCAGTTTGGCGGATATGTTTTCAGGAAAAAAAGTTGTGCAGGATCCTCCCGAAGAAAGGTTACTCCCACCACATTATTTGAAAAAGATATTCACTGTTGAAAACAAGTCTATCAAACAAGCATCCCTTACGATGACGGCACACGGCATCTACCAAGCAAAAATCAACGGGCAAGCTGTATCAGAAGCCTTATTTGCGCCAGATTATACCTCTTACACGCAGTATCTTCAATACCAGACATATGATGTGACTCACTTGTTAAAAGAAAAAAATGTTTGGTCAGTTACGTTAGCTGACGGTTGGTACGCCGGCAGGGTCAGTGTCAGCGGCGGCAGTGCTCAATTCGGTGATCGACTAGGTATCTTAGGAGAAATCGAAATCTACTATACCGACGATACGTATGAAACCATTGTGACAGACGAAGATTTTTTTAGCAGCCATGGCAAATATGTCTACAGTGATCTTTTTATTGGTGAAAAACAAGATTTGCGTTTAGAAAAGGAAAACTGGGAAACCGATTTTGACTTAACTGGATTTACGAAAGTGTCAAAAGCAGATTATGGCTTCGATCATTTGACTCCTCAAAGAGGACCGCAAGTCAAACGCCAAGAAAAGCTTGCAGCAAAGAGTGTTTGGTGGGAAAAGGACGCTGTGATCGTAGACTTCGGCCAAGTGATCGCAGGTCGCGTCCAGTTACAGATTCCATTGGCTGATGGACAGGAAATCACCATTGAGCATAGCGAAGTGCTCGATCGGGAGGGGCATTTTTTCAATAATATCGTTGGAAGAAACAAAGACCAAAAAGATGTATTTATTGGCAACGGACGTGAAGCCTGCCTAGAGCCTGATTTTACCTTTCACGGATTTCGCTACATCAAAATTGACGGGCTTGACGTCCTGCCTGATAAACAGTCTGTTTGGGCATATGCGATTTATTCTGATATGAAAGCAACCGGCTCTTTTACTACATCCAATCAAAAAATAAATCAGCTGATTGAGAATATTCAATGGAGTCAAAAAGGGAATATGCTATCGATTCCAACAGATTGTCCGCAACGGGAACGGGTCGGCTGGACAGGTGACATTCAAGTGTTCGGACCCACAGCAACTTTCTTTATGGATGTTTATGACTTCTTAGGGCGTTGGCTAGACAACGTTCGATTGGAGCAACAAGTAGATGGACAAATCGTCGACTATACCCCTGCCCCACGAGATTATTTTGAAGGAGAGTCACTTACTGGTTCTTTGTCTTCTGCTGGTTGGGGTGACGCAATCGTCTTACTTCCTTGGACATTGTATCAACGGTATGGCAAGTTAGAAATTTTAGCCGAGAATTATCAAGCAATGAAGCGTTGGCTCTCCTTTAGTCGAAAAAGCGCAGCTGCAGACAAGAAGGATGACAAACAATATTTATGGGATACAAAGTTTCATTTTGGTGACTGGATGTTTCCTAGCTTTATGATCGGAGAAGATGCGAAAGGTCCGATGGAAACGGCATTCGTCACGAAAGACCTTTTCGGTACGGCTTTTCTAGCACACTCGTCTCAACTTTTTGCTCAAATCAGCCAGCTACTGGATGAAGAGGAAGAAGATTGGAATGATTTTAGTCATAAGGTAAAAGCTGCTTTTCAGAAATATTACTGGCACGATGATCACCTTACCGCTGATTTTCAAGGAAGCTATGTGATCGCACTCGCGTTTGGTCTTTTAGATGAAACAGCGGCAAAAGCTGCAGCAGCAAGACTATCCGAACTGATTATTGCAAACAATTATTGCTTAGACACTGGGTTTTTATCCATCCCTTATCTCCTTGACGTTCTTTGTGATTATGGCTATCAAGAATTGGCACTGAAGCTCTTACTACAAGAGGAATGCCCTTCTTGGCTTTACGAAGTCAAACATGGGGCAACGACGATTTGGGAATCATGGGCATCGATTCAACCTGATGGTACAGTCTGTAATTTTTCTTTCAACCACTATGCATTTGGTTGTGTTGGGGATTGGCTAGTGAGACGTTTGGCAGGATTGCAAGTAACAGAACCTGGTTTTACTTCTTTTACAATTTCACCGCTTGAGCAAAACGTGATCCCAAGTTATCACTTGAACTATACAACGGCATATGGTGACATTGAGATCGAACGAAGCAATGACCAATTCCATTTATGTGTGCCACAGAATACAACCGCAGTCTTCCAATATGGAGAGAGCTCAAAAGTTTTAACATCTGGCGAACATCATTTAACGATTAAAGGAGAGAAAATATATGAGTAAATTGAGGTTAAAAATCGGCATCATTAGTCTAAGTTTTATGAGTATGAGTGCCTTAGTTGTGACGAATGCTTACAGTGCCATTATTGCTGATTTTCCTAATGAACCGATTGCGAAGATTCAAATGATCGGTACGATCCCTAGTTTAGGGTCTTTGATTACCACACTATTCGTAGGAGTATTAGCGATGAAATGCCCAAAAAAAATCTTAGCTCTCTTCGGAATTCTTTTAACAGCTATTGGAGGATTAGTCCCTATCTTCTTTCATTCAAGCATCAATCTCCTATTGGGGTTTGCGCTTATTTTGGGCATTGGGATTGGTTTTATGAATACACTCAGTCCTATGTTGCTCTCAGAGTACTTTGAAGGAGAAGAACGAGCCGGCTTAATGGGTATCGGAACAGCAATTACTTCGCTAGGCTCCGTCGTAATGATGCTGGGTGGCGGGTTGTTAGGGGCATCAAATTGGCAGAATACCTACTACATTTTTCTAATAACCATCCTGATCTTCTTATTATTGCTAATTAATCTGCCTATGGATAAAATTATTCAAAAAACGGCGGCTGATAAAAAGAGCCAGCCCGCCTTAGCTCCTATTGATGTTTTAAAATCAATGAGTAAACTGATTTTTGTTATTGCAGGGCTCTCATTTTTCATGTCATTTATTTACACAATTTATCCAAGTAATCTCTCTATTTTGATCAATCATAAAGAAATTGGCGGTACAAGTACGACTGGATTAGTCAATGCAATTGGAACGGTCGGTGGGTTCATTGCCGGCTTCAGTTTGAAATACATCAATCGCGTGACAAAAGATAAAACACTTGCATTAGGATTTCTATCGTTAGCTTTGACGTTTTTGATCAGCCGTTTTTCTTCAACGGTATTGACCATGTCTATCGGCGCTATTCTATCAGGATTTGCTATGGCTATGGTTATGGCCACCATTCCTTACTATATCTCTTTGAAGGCACGGCCTTTTGAGATTGCAATTGCTATGTCCGTGTTCCAATTTTTGAACTCACTGGGCGGTATTTTTTCACCAATCATCCTAAGTTGGTTAACGATTAATCCCGGTGAACAAGCCTTCTTATTCGGTGGAATTGCTTGCGTGATCATTAGTCTAATCGTCTTAGTAACCAATATCGGCAAACGTGCATTGAATCAAGCTCCCCTAGACAAGGATTCCCTTTCACAGGTTCAGTCTTGATAATATGATTGCTTAAAGCTCCTCTTTGCAAAAAAATAAGCCTGAAATGAGTGGTATCCATCATTTCAGGCTTGTTCTATTAGTTTTGCACTTTCTGCAGCGCTCGTTTCTTCGTATATCTTCGCATCAGCAGCTCGATGCCCTTATCCGCAAAGCGTTGCATGTAGGCGGAAAAATTCAACAAGGCAATCAAGAGAATGAGGTTGAGATAGCTGGTATTGCCTAGGTTAAAGAGGTCGCGACCGACGATCAAAGCAGCAAAGTACAAGATCTGAGTGCTGAAAAAAATCATCGTTCGATAGCTGTTGATCGCTGGATAGACTTTTTTCTGGATCAAGCGATAGTTCCAAGCAGTAAAAATAATGCTCATGATCGATAGAGCTTTACTGCTGCTGTTGAACCAATAGCCAAAGTTGATGATCAGCAAAGTTCCTACCGTAATCGTCAAGGCTGTTGGAAAAGCATTTTTGAAAATCGTCGTCATAAAGTCCCCTTTGATCCGATTGAAGTCTGGTTCAAAGTTTAAAAAGAAGGTCGGAATGCCGACAAAGCAGGCATTGATGATCGTTAATTGGATCGGCTCAAAAGGATAGGTCGTTCCTGATAACAACGTCCCCATGGTGATCATGATGGAAAATAAGACTTGCACTAGCACCAATGAACCTGAGCGGGTAATGTTATTGATCACTCGGCGGCCTTCATCCATGACCGATGGCAAAGCATCAAATTGATTTTCCAAAAGAACCAGATTTGACACTTGACGCGCAGCATCAACACCAGAAGCCATTGCGATCGAGCAGTCGGCTTCTTTTAGCGCCAAAACATCGTTGACGCCATCGCCAGTCATTGCGACGGTATGCCCTTGTTCTTTCAAGTAGAGCACCATTTCTTTCTTTTGTTGCGGCGTCACTCGACCAAAAATCTGATAGTTGCTGACAGCTTCTTTTAATTCGGTCGCAGTTAATTTTGACACATCGATAAAATCAGCTGCTCCTGGTAGATTGACTTTTTTCGCGATTTGACTGACTGTCACTGGATCATCGCCAGAGATGATCTTGCATTGGATTGCCTGTGAACGAAAATACTCCAAGGTCTCTTTGGCATCTTCACGGATCGTGTCTGACAGTAAATAAAATCCTAACGGTTCAATATCCGTCGGCAGTCCTGCCTCCTCATAGCCTTGCGTACTGTGAGCCAAAACGATCACACGGTAGCCTTCTTCTGCCAGCTGCCTTTCCTGTTTTAAAACAGCTTCATGGTTGGTTCCCAGTAAAATCGACGCAGCTCCGATGAAATAAGTACCTTGTCCTTCAAACGTGACGCAACTGAATTTACGATCTGATGAAAAAGGGACGACTTGCTGCATCTGGTACGTCGTTTTTTCTGGGAAAAAGGTTCGCAGCGCCATTGCCGTTGGGTTCTGATCGGGTAGCTGCGCCATTAAGTTACCAGTGATTTCTGCCAACGGTGTGTCCGATTGAAAGGAAATCGTCTTTTCCACCGTCATCTTGCCTTCGGTGATCGTGCCCGTTTTATCTAAGCAAAGAACATCGACCCGTGCCAAGGCATCAATGCAGTTCAATTCCTGCACCATCACTTTTTTGCGCGCCAGATAGACGGCACTGATGGTCAACGTGACACTCGTCAATAAAAACAAACCTTCGGGGAACATTCCCACAGCTGCCGCCACCGTCCGTAAGATGGCGGTGTTGAAAGTTGCATGAGAAAAATAGAACTGTTTAACGAACAAGAGGGTACATAATGGGACCAAAATCAGACTGATCCAACGAATGATTTTGTTTAGACTGCCTTGGATCAAGTATTTTTGTCGTTTGATGGTTTTGGCTTCTTTGTTGATTTTTGCGATATAGTTGTCAGCGCCTACGTGGATCACTTGGCATAACGCTTCGCCAGCAGTGATAAAACTGCCAGAAAACAACTCGTCTGCTGGCTGCTTGTAGATCGTATCCATTTCACCAGTCAGCAAGGATTCATTGACCTCTAAAGATCCTTGAATAACTTTGGCATCCGTCGGCACTTGATCCCCGCTTTTCAGTCGTAACACATCATCCATTACGAGTTTGTGGATCGGCAAATTCTCTAGCTTGCCATCCCGATAAACATCGGCTTTGGCAACTTTTAGCAATGCCAGCTTATCCAGCGTTCGTTTGGAACGAACTTCTTGAAAGAGATTGATGATCACATTGCTGAAGACAACAAAAACGAACAAGCCGTTTTGATAAGAACCCGTCAAACAGACGAGAAAGAATAGGACACAGTTGATCAAATTGAAAAAGGTAAAGATATTAGTAAAAAGGATTTTCGGGTACGTATTCGTCGTATCCTTTTTTGTCTTATTGACTTGACCGCGCTGCACCCGCGCCTTGACTTCTCCTGACGTCAAGCCAATGGTTTGGTTGTTTTCGATGATCCTCACCCTTTCTATTCTTAGTCATTTACTTTTATTTTGCTGAATATTCAGCAAACTTGCATCAGACTTGGGAATGGTTTTGTGTTTTTTCTATAAAAACAATTGGCGTCGATTGCGTAAGATACGCCATCGACTCCCCGCTTTTTTTCTGTAAAAAAACAAGTACTGTTTAAAATATAGCATACCCTTTTACGAATTGGCGTTTCATTTTTGTCACCTTCGCGTCACTTTAGGAATTAAAATAACAGTTTATTCCTTAAACTGAACCGACTAGACAATAAGCTAGCATAGGCTTTCCAGGTGGTTTCTTGCGATGACACAAAACAAAAAAACAGCTGACCTTCACAGATCAACTGTTTAACAATTCTTTAAGTCAGCTGTTCCCTCAGTTGCTAAAAACGCTCAACCAGCTTGCTTCTTTTATTGATCAATGCAGTGCTTCCTTTTTCCATTTTCGGATTTTCGTTCGGAAATTGGTAAAGGGTGCTACTGTATTGATATGGATCCACTTATAGACTGGCCACTGTGCTTTGGTGGTTGCCCAATCCCGCTGCCTTGCTTCAAACAATTCCTGATCGGATAAGCCCTCGATCCACTGGCAAAGGGCCGTCACTTTTTGGTCTAAGAGCTCTTGTTGCTGTGCTAAGGTCAAACTGCCGTATGTCTGATAAAAAGATTGATACAATCCGCCAAGGTTGTTCCATTTGTACCCGTCAGCAGGTGAGTGAAAGCTCATCCCTTGCTGTTCCTGTGCTTCCCATGACAATAACAAACTGACCCAGCCGATTTGGTAAGACAAGTTTTCTGAAGGGGTCTTGTCGACACTTGCTATCCGTTGATTTCGCAAGGCTTCAGGAATTTCATCAAATTCTTGGCGAAATTTTTGGTAACGTTCTGCGATCTCTTGGATCAGCGCTGCTTTGCTTTCATATTGTCTCATTGTTTGTCCTCCTATTCAGGAAAATAGCTGCTCTTTGTCGCTTTCAGCAATGGCGATAAAAATCGTCACCTCGCCGTCTGGTGCATACTGTTCAAAATCAAAGGAATACTTGCGCTGCAGCTGCTGGTTTTCTTCCTCAGACCAGATTTGACGCCAAGTAGTCAAAATGCCCTGCGCATCGCGCCGATCGATCGGATACTTTTTCCAAGTATATTTTTCTGTATCAAAGTCTGCTTGCTCCGTTTCTTCGAAACAAAGCGAAACGGCATAGTCTCCTTGATAGTTTGACTCATACTCGTGGTAAACGCAAGCGATGACCGTTCCTTTTTCTGCGGCTTTCTTGACCGCCTCGCTGTTTTTCTCCCATAAGCCAGTGATTTTTGCTTGAATCGCTGGATCAGTAAAATTATTGGTTCTTTCCGTTGCCATTATCGAAAATTTCATTGGAGTTCCTCCTTCTTTGTCTTTATGATACGATAGAAACCTAGACACCTTGTGTCAGTGTTTTATCATCTTTTTATAAAAGGAGTAAACCAAGTGAGCACGACACGCCTATTCGGCCTTATCTACCACCTGTTGAATCATGAAAAAGCAACCACTTCTGAATTAGCCAAACAATTTGAAGTCTCGACTCGCACCATCACCAGAGATATCAATACCCTAAGCAGTATTGGCGTGCCCATCTATACCGAAACGGGTCGAAATGGCGGCGTTTATTTGTTAAGCAGTTTTATGTTGGATAAAGTGTTATTATCAGAGGAAGAACGGAAAAACCTGCTTTTGGCGTTGAAAGGGATTCGCCAGCTGACGCCACAGATCAGTGGGCAATCGCTGGCAAAACTGCAATCCTTGTTTAAGCAGCCCGATGCTGATTGGCTAGAAGTGGATTTTTCCACTTGGCATCGGCGAGAAAACGGCAACGACACGTTTGATTTATTAAAAAAGAGTATTTTAACAAACCACGTGATCACCTTTGACTATATCAGTAAACAGGGACTGCAAAAACGCATCTGCCAGCCTTATAAACTGCTTTTTCGCTCGCAAGCTTGGTATCTGCAAGCCTTCGACCAGCAAAAGAATGCCTTTCGGACATTTAAAATCAGCCGCATGAGTCAGGTCTACGTCACTGACCAGCATTTTTTCCCAGTCACTGCGCCTGATTCTGCCATTGAGTTGACTGTTGACACCTATCCTGCGCGTCTATTCTTTCAAGCCGACGTTCTTTATCGGGTATATGATGAGTTCGATCATCAGGATATTACTTTGACGGAGGAAGGCACTGCTGTCGTTACCGTTGATTTGCCCGAGGAAAGCTGGGTAGTGCCCTATTTGTTCTCTTTTGGAAAAAGCCTACGCATTTTAAGTCCCCCTCGACTAAAGAATCGTTACCAAGAAGAAGTTGCTGCGATTTATGCCAATTTGTCCAAGAACGAGGGTGCGAATTGATTTGTTTAAGAAAAGGATCCCTATTGAAAGGAGTGTTTGATTTTGAAAGAAGTGATCGTACAGTATGGCGGGGTTTCGCTAAACCGCCTTTGCCAGCAGTTGGAAGAAAATCAGATTCACTTAAACGCGTATGCCAACCAGCTCTTGCGCCATCCCCAGCTCTCCTTCAGTGCCGATAAACAGCGTGCTGCTTGTGTGATTGTTCCCCTTAAAGAACTGGGACTCCCCCAAGGCGGCTCTTTGACGGAGATTTTTGCAGCTGCGCCTCCTTATGGATTGACTTGTTGTACCTTGGAAATGGCCTTACACTTTCGTCTGGGCTATCGCCAACTGGCAAATAGTACCGGATTGAAATCCCAAGGAAAAGCGCCAGCTGCCGCAATCACGATCGCTTCTGTGCCTTTGGAAAAAACCGACGATTTCCCCAAAGGATTCTACGTTCGCCGCATCGATGGGATTGACTGGCTACGAGGCTATACCTGCGATGCACGACACCAGTTTGCACCGGATGACCTGTTTTTGTTTCAACGACGAGACCCGCTGTCAGAGCGTCTCAACTGAAGGGGAAACAAACCGTTTCATATCAAATGTCTTTGTTTCTCATTGCCTACAATCATTCTGTAGGTTAAGAAGAGCCGAAAAGGACAAAAGGAGAAATAGATGAACTTAATCCCAATGAAAGACAGCGACTATGCTGCCTACTTAACCAATGCAGTTTTCGAATACGCCAATGACAAAGTCCAAGCAGGCACATGGGCCAAAGACGAGGCCCTCGCCCTAGCCAAAGAAAGCTTTGCTTCTTTACTTCCTCAAGGGACTGCCACCGAAAACAATCACTTGTTTTCTTTATTTGCAGCTGATTTTAGTGAACCGATCGGGGTGATTTGGGTCAACACAGCTGCCCAGAAAGCCTTCATCTATGACTTTATCATCGAGGAAGACCAGCGAGGAAAAGGCTATGGCACCAAAGCGTTACAGGCTTTAGAAAAGTGGGCGATCCAGCAAGGCATCATTGAAATCGGCTTGCACGTTTTTGCCCATAATCAGTCTGCGTATCAGCTATACAAAAAAATGGGCTATTTGGAAACAGATATTACGATGGTTCGACGTTTAGCTGATTAACTGATGTTGAAACACGAAACCTAACGATCGTTCTTGAACGATAAGAAAGGAGTGAGGAAACTTGTATTGGTTGATTTATCTTTTGGTCGTTGCATTTGCTCTCGGATGCTTTTTGTGTAGTGTTCAGTTTCGCAAACAAAAATGGGGCTTCTTGATAGCTGGATACAATGATTTGACTGAAAACCAAAAAGCACAAGCAGATAGTCAGGCAATCTCAAAATCAATGAGCAAATGCACCTTTTGGACAGGTGTTTATGTTTTGTCTTTGGGTCTTGTGCTCTACCTGCTGCTTGAAGAAATCGGTGATTCGTCAATAATTAGGATAGTATGTGCCCTCCTTACCTTGCTTTTTGTTCTCTTCATTTTCAATGAAGTCCGAAAAAATCGTTCGTACTATTCGATAAATAAAGACTGAGATAAAGAGAGAATTTCTCGTTTTACTCATAAGGTATTTCTAAGCGATCACTGTAATCCAAGTTTTTTTAACCAATGATTGGTTGTTTTAAACGAAAGCATCTGAATGTGATCCCCCTAGGACCGTCATCTAAGACGGTTTTTTTTTTAGGTTATTAGACGACAGTTCTTCCTTGTTTTATAAGAAGATTTCTCACATATCTTTTCGCAATCGAGCCAGCTGTCCTTTCTGAATTCTCCCTTGCCTCTTGTTTTTCTTACACTGCACCATTATATTTATACTTATTAGACATTTTTTTATAGAGAGGACGTTTCCCTTGGATTATCCCTTATTAAATGAACAAATGCCTCAGACCATCATCCGTGTTTGGCGGTTGCGGACAATTACTTCACTAATCATTTTCAGTTTACTTTTCGCTGCTTCTTTTTGGTTTTTATCCATGCAAAACTGGCTTCATTTCTGGGTGTTCGCCCTTTGGTCAAGCTTATTGGCGCTGACTTTGATCAGCCATCTGCTTTCTTTTGTGCTAATGAACTACCGTTACAAATTCCATCGCTACGAGATCCAAGAAAAGGATATCGCTATTCAACGTGGCTATCTATTTCGCAGCACCACGTATATTCCGATCCGTCGAATCCAGCACATCGAAACGGACCAAGGGATCTTTTTGCGAAAATACGCTTTAGTCTCCTTACAGATCCATACGGCTGCCACCAACCACACCATTGAAGGCTTGCCAGTGGCACAAGCCGAACGCTTGCGAGAAACCATCATGAATTTAGTCGAGGTGGTCAAAGATGATCTATGAAAAACAACGACTGCCGTTGCTGTGTATCGGTCTTTATTGGTTCAAAAATTGCAAAAATTTTCTGGTACTAGCATTTCTGCTTGTATTCAAATTATTCAACGACGCCCCTTCTTTTCCGATGATTCTGGGCGGCATTCTGCTATTTTTACTGGTCTGTCTGATTTTTGCGGTACTGTCTTACGTCCGCTTTACCTTTCAAATCGATCAAACGAGTGTACTAGTCAACAAAGGACTCTTTATCCAAAAACAAACGATTTTGCCATTTGAACGCATCCAAACGATTCAAGAGAATCATTACTTTTATTTACGTCCGTTTAAACTAGCTGAAGTGAAGTTGGAAAGCGCCGCAAGTTCGAGTGGCGAAGCCGAAATTCTTTTCCCCGCATTGCCGCTGGCTCTCATTGCCTCTATCGAAGCGTCAAAAAAGGCGGCTGCGACACCACAACAGCCGACTGCCCAAACAACTAGTAGAGAAGAACCAACCGACGATTACGCTGCGTTTTCAGCTGAGAAGTCAGCCAAGCCGCCGCTAGAAACATTCACTTTGAAATTCAAGGAGATTTTCTTGTTTTCTCTCACTGATTTTTCTGTTTTCACCTTGGTTCTAGTCATCGGCTACAACGTGATCGACAACATTCCCAATCTCTTTGCCTATGCATCGGAATTGCAGCAACTTGGCCTTTTATTAGGTGCTGCAATTTTACTCGGGCTGCTGATTTTGTTTTTCTTCCTTGCGATCGCCAGAAATCTTTTCCGTTATTATGGCTTTACGGTGGAAACGAACCAACAACAGCTGCTGATCACGCAGGGCTTGTTTTCTAAACGACACCAAACGATTCCCCTCGCTAGGATCCAAGGGCTGAGTGTCGAACAAAACCTTTATCGAAGAATCTTTCATCTAAGCTCCGTCAAATTACTGCTGGCTGCTGGCAGTTCGTCAGAAAGCGATGATACGGTCTATCTGTTCCCCATTTTGAAAGAGGCGCAGCTGACCGAAACATTGACCCGCTTTTTACCCGAATGGTCGTTTCAACAAACCGCTCTAGTGAAAAATCCACGACCCAACTTTTGGTACTTCTGCCGTTGGCCGCTGCTGATCGGACTGCTTGCTGTAGGAATCTCTGCCTTCTTTTTCTGGTGGTTAGCGCTGATTTTCTTCGTGTTCTTTGGCTCCTTCGTGTTATCAAGCATCTGGCGAGGCAAAATACAAGGCTATCAATTTTTAGATAACCACGTATTGTTGTGCCAAACGATCCGCGGTCTTACGAAGGTGACCGCTTATCTGAAGAAAAATAAAATCCAAGATTTCACTGTCACCACCACGCATTGGCAGCACAAAAGAGGGCTTGGCAAGTCACAGCTAACCATCAAAACCGAAGATACTCTCACCGAAAGTAAGCTGTTCTATTTTCCATTAACCGAAGCAGAAAACTTACGGCGCTGGTTTTTGTCTTAGTTCATAAAAAAGCGTCAAACAGCAGGACTGACACGCTGTTTGACGCTTTTTTTACAAGATCTGAAAGGAATGAAAAGGAAGCATCAACCATTGATTCGCTGATGCTTCCTTTTTCTATCCCTTGACCTTCCCCTCGACTATTTGCTGCTTGATTGAAGCAGCATCTAAGCCATATTCTTTTTGCAGGAAATCGGGTGTGCCGACTTGACCGAATCGTTCGTTGACACCAATACGTTTTAAGGGGACAGCACTGCCTGTTTCAGCAAGCACTTCGGCGACGGCACTTCCTAGTCCACCGGTAATAGAATGATTTTCGATGGTGATGACTTGCCGTTTCCCCTGAACTTCGCGGAGGATCAATTCTTTATCGATTGGTTTGATGGTAAACATGTCGATCACTTCGCAGCTGATTCCTTTTTCTGCTAATTCTTCTGCCACTTGCAGTGTTTCAGAAACCAATTGTCCGCTGGCAATCAACAACAGTTCATCGCCTGGTCTTAAAATGTTGCCTTTTCCTAGTTCAAAGGTCGAGCCTTTTTCATAAATCATCGGAACCGCTTTCCGATTGCCTCGTACGTAATGAATGCCTGATAATTGGCTAAAGGTTTTTATGATCCACGCCATTTGGACTTCATCCGCTGCATCGCAGACGACCGATTGGGGAATCATTCGCATCAAAGCCACATCTTCCCATGTCGTATGGGTGCCGCCGTTGTGCCCGACTGCAAACCCTGGATCAGAACCGTAAATATTGATCGTATTGCCGCCATAGCCGCCAGAAATAAACAGCTGATCGAATACCCGACGCGTCGCAAATGGCCCAAAGGTGTGGATAAAAGGTGTATAACCAGTTAAACTCAAGCCAGCTGCGACACCAACCATATTGGCTTCCGCGATCCCCATGTTGATAAAGCGTTGGGGATGTTTGTTGGCAATCGCTGTCCAGCCGCTGGCAGAACCAAGGTCGGCATCTAACGCAACTAGCTGGTTATTTTCATCCATGAGTTCCACTAATGTGTCAACGACACATGTTCGTAGCTCTTTACCAGCAGCAGTGGTTTTGCTTAATGTAAACATGCCTTAGAGTCCTCCTTCGATTTTTATCGTCAATTCTTTGATTGCCGCTTCTGCCGCTTGATTGATCTCATCCGTGGTAAACTTCACGGAGTGATTGGCATCTAGTTCTTCAAAGAAAGGAACGCCTTGTCCTTTCACGCTGTCCAAGACAATGCAAACCGCTTGATCTTCGATTGCTTTGCAGCGCTCGATTGCCTCATCAATGGCTTGCATGTCTGCCCCTGGAACTTTTTCTGTATAAAAGCCAAAAGCAGTCATCTTCTGCTGGATGTCAAAGGGATCAAGAATGTCTTTGGTTGGCCCATCTAGCTGTTTTTTGTTGTCATCAATAATGACGATACAGTGATTCAGTTTAAAGTGGGCAATGTATTGGAAGGCTTCCCAGCACTGTCCTTCATTTAGTTCACCATCTCCAACGATCAAATAAACAAAATTGTCCTTGCCTGCCAAGCGCAGGCCTGTCGCGATCCCAGCAGCCATGGAAGTTCCCTGCCCCAGTGAACCTGTGGTGGCATCAACCCCCGGCGTTTTCCAGCGATCCGGATGGGAAGGCAGTCTCGTGCCGCCCTCATTGATCGTCCATAACCACGACCGATCAAAATAGCCCGTATTTGCTAATGCACTATACAAGGCGGCGCCAGCATGCCCTTTTGACAAGACGAGTCGGTCACGATCCGCCCACTGTGGATCTTGTGGATTGATTCGCAGCTGTTTGCCGTACAAAACGGCCAATAATTCAACAATTGAAAAGGAGCCGCCCAGATGGCCTTGTCCCATTTTCTTGATGCTGCAAAGGGTATCTAAACGAATCTTTGCCGCTAATTCTTCAAGCTCGTGGTATTTTTGTTCACTGATTGCCACTATTTATCCCTCCATCCTCTATTTATTCAGAAACAGATTTTGCCCGACTGTTTTTCTTGAAAATCGTCAATCCGATCAAGACCGCGACTACCGCAATTATCCCTGAGAAGATGGCGATTTGACCGCCCATATTGGCCAGGTTTCCTAGGAAGATCCCTGCAACCCCATAGTCGGTATCAGAGAAAGTTGATCCTTGGAACCCAAGATCCCCCATGACTGGCATCAACAAGATCGGCATGAAGCTGATAATGATCCCATGAATAAAGGAACCAATCACGGCGCCTCGCACACCACCCGTTGCATTGCCGTAAACACCTGCCGTTGCGCCACAGAAGAAATGGGGCACGACACCTGGAATAATAACGGTTGTTCCTGTGAAGACCATGATGATCAAACTAACGATTCCACCGACAAAGCTGCTTAGAAAACCAATCAGAACAGCATTTGGCGCATAAGGAAAGACGATTGGGCAATCCAATGCAGGAATCGCATTAGGAACAAGCTTTTCGGAAATCCCTTTAAAGGCTGGTACGATTTCTGCCAAAATCAGACGGACACCAGCTAAAATCACAAAGACACCAGCGGCAAACGAACCGGCTTGCTGCAACGAATAAATGATCGAGTTCGTGCCATTGCTAAGATTTTCTGTAATAAATTCACTCCCAGCAAAAATTGCTACGATCACGTATACAACAGCCATCGTAATCGTGATACTAACAGTAGAGTCCCGCAAGAAAGACAGGCCTTTCGGAAAATTAATGTCTTCTGTGGATTTTTCCTTATTGCCGACGTATTTCCCAATCAACCCGCTCAATGCGTAGCCGAAGTTCCCCGTATGCCCCAATGCGACGGAATCATTTTTAGTAATTTCTCGAGTAAACGGTTGTGCGATCGCTGGGAAAATCGTGTTACAGATCCCTAACGCTAAGCCGCCAAATAAAACTAGATTAAAAGTATTCATTCCAGTAACGCTCAAAATCACCGCAATCATGCAAGCCATATACAACGTGGCATGCCCAGTCAAATAAATGTATTTAAAGCGAGTGATACGGGCAATCAAAATATTGAAGGCCATTCCGGCTAACATAATAAGTGCGGTATAGGTGCCGTAAGTCGTCAACGCCAGCGCAACGATCGCTTCGTTATTTGGGACGACCCCTTGCATGTTAAAGGCTGCTTGGAACATCTCCCCAAATGGCGCCAGAGAGCTTTCGATCACCCCAGCCCCGGCAGTGACCACGAGAAACCCAACAAAGGTTTTGATGCCCCCTTTGACGATCGTGGCAATGTCTTTTTTCTGCAGTACATTCCCCAAAACAGCGATCAGCGCAACTAAGATCGCTGGGGTACTCGCGATATCAACAAGAATATCTAAAAATTCGTTCATGACTGTCTACTCCTTTTTATAGTAATCCTTTTTCCTGACAAACGGCTTGAACCTTTTGCTTCAATTCATCGAGATCGATAATACTGTCTAACACCACGATCTCACCCAGATGCTGCGCACTATCGGCTAAATCGCCACCAACAAAGAAAACATCCGCCATATCGGGTGCAGCACTTCCTAAATCATAATGGGACACTTCCACGCCTGAGACACCCAGTTCATTTAAAACAGAATTGATATTCATCTCCACCATAAAACTTGATCCTAATCCTGACCCACACACTGCTGCAAATTTCATTTTTCATCTTCTCCTTCTCTAATCACTTCAATTATTTGATCCGCATTGGTTGCGGAAAGTAACGCAGTTAGTTTTTCATTATTCGACAAAATTTTAGTTAAACTCGCTAACGCTTTTAGATGGAGTTCATTGTCAACCGCCGCCAAACATATAAACACGTGAATGGGGTGTTGCGGATCATCATTCAAAAGCACTGGTTCTTTGACTTTTAATAACGACATCCCGATGGCATTGACCCCATCTTCTGGACGTGCATGAGGCAAAGCGATGCCTTTTCCAATATGGATAAAAGGACCGTGATCCACCACTTTATTGATCATGGCGGTAATATACTGCTCCTCAATTTTATTGGTCTTTTTTAATGGCGCAGCAGCTGCTCGAATGGCTTCTTGCCAAGTCAGCGGCACCTCGGTAAATTGGATGGTTTCTGCTGTTAATAAATCTGATAACATCGGACGTTGGTCTTCCCTTCTATTCAATTCTCGATTGATTTTTCTTTGCAAAATTTTTCTCAGCTTTTGCTTACTGATTCCTGCTTTTAAATCAACATAGGGCAAAATCACTTCTAACACATCGTCAATGGAATGCAATCCAGTTTTTGAAGGGAAAAATGCCGCTTGTACGTTTTTAACCAGTTCATCCTTCTCAATGGGTGTCATAATCGGATTGATCACATAACAGGGTCGTTTGGTTTTGATCGGCGCACTGGAAAAAATCAGATCAATCTCTTCATTAAACCGAACATTTTCGTACTCTTCGATCGAACGAGCCGGCAAAAAATGGATCTGGGGAAACAGTTCCTTTAACTCTGATTCCAAAATCAAGGATGAACTGATGCCACTTGGACAAACGACTAATGCATTCAGTTGGAAGTAATCACGTTTGGCCTTTTGTTTACTGATTTCTCCACCAAACAAAATCGTAAAATAACCGATTTCTTCATCAGGGATCGTGCCGACTAAGTCTTCTAAAGAACCCAGTGCTCGTCTCGTCAGTTCAAACAACTCATTGTATTGCAGCTTGATTTCTTCAATCAGTACATTCTCCAGTGGAAAACCGTAGCGGATTCGAAAATACGCTGGGACAAGATGATAGAATGTGTTCATCAAAAGGGTGCGATAGTCCACAAACTCGATAGCTGCCAGCCGTTCCATTTCATGAATGATCTTACTGGCACATTCCAATAAAAACTCTAATGAAGTATCTTCGATATCTCCTTGCAGAATCGTTTTCAACAGGATCGTTACATAAAGTTCTTCTGTTTTCCGATCTTTGATGTCAGGAAATTCTGCTAAAAACTGCTGACTGACTTGATGGACATGCAGCGACTGGAGCAGCGGTATTTCTGTCTCCGCTAAAGAAACAGCCGTTTCTGCCATCCGAAAGGATAGATAATTAAGAAAATAAAGCATTTCTTCGAAGCGACTCGGAACGATCACCAGATTGAAATCAGTCAGTGTTGCGGACAAACGATCTCTGATTTGAACATAGATCGTTTTATCCTGCTCATAGATTCCCTCAAATAAGAGCAAGTTCCCGTTTTTCGTATTGGATAACGTGCTGACCTTTCGAAAGGCAAGAGCGCGAATCTGATATTCCTCTCCCTCTAGATAAAAGCCATATTTTCGAGAGTACAATAGTTGAATCTTGAAAGCTGCAAGTTCCTCTCTGATCCCCTTTACATCCTTCAAAATCGTATTTTTACTGACATAGAACAGCTCTTGAAACTGATAGACGGATAAATCTTTCACTGCTGAAAAAGTCAGAAGATAAATCATGGACCGCCGCTCTTCTTCCGAAAAAAACAACGTATTCTTCTGGACATCGAAAAGAATTTCCGGCCATTTTCGTTGAATCAGTGAAGGAATCAAAACTTCTCCCTCATGAATCATGATTCGTTGATTCAACCGCTGTTCAGTGATTTGATTGATTTTGGCAATCTCCGCCAAAAAATCCTCATCCCTCCACTTCGTCAAATCAAGAAACGCCTCAACATTTGGTTCTGAAAACAGATACGTCAATTTGAAATGAATCATATTTGCTACCCCCACCTAAACTATAGCTTGCACAAAATGAAATCGCCATCATTTCTCGGTACAACTGAAACTTCGTTTTTTTTTTAACGATGGACCGAAGAGGTGATTTCAAGGATTACCATAACATCCAATATAGTATCCGAGAAGGTTTTGTTGATAGAAACAAATGGATAAAAAATACAACATTAAAAAAAGCGAATCATTTACTGATTCGCTTAGATACTGATGCTATTTGTTGTTTTATTATTGAAACTATCAGAATCATTAAAAGCAATCGTCATTTTTCCAATATACTTTTTTAAAGTTATTTTCTGATACCTAAAAGACTTATCTTAATGAATGATGGAAAATAAGCTTTTTCTATCTACTCACTTATACTAACAGGAATCGTTGTTTCCGTTTCCTGTGTCTTTGCGGCTTCGTTTTTTACTTGCTGCTTTTCCAATATTTTGAAAAATGGCATATAAATAAAATATGAGATAGCAATTGATACAACAGACCAAACAGCTGCTCCAATACTACCATTAGTAGCTAAATAAGGACCAATAATAGGAGGAATAGTCCATGGAACTTGAATAACAATCGGTCCTACTATACCAATATTCATTAGGATATACGTACCGATACATAGGACCATAGGCGTTGCTATAAAGGGAATAAGCATTACAGGATTCATCACAATAGGCAAACCAAAAATAACCGGTTCATTGATACAAAAAATAGCTGACGGCAATGATAATCGTCCAATCGACTTATACATCTTACTTCTGGAATGGAGCATATTTAACACTAGACCTAGTGTTGCTCCAGTTCCGCCTAAACACATAAAGACAATCCAAAATCCATCGGCAAAAACATGAGGAACTTCTACACCACTTTGAAAAGCTGCCGTATTATCAGCAAGATAACTTAGGAAAACAGGGGTCGCAATTCCAGACAAAACATTGTCTCCGTGGATTCCACATATCCATAGCAAACAAACGAGAAGTGTGTATAGCAGCATGCCTGGGAGTGTTCCCATCCCTTGCATTAAAGGTTGGAAAACAATAGTAATGATTTCATTGATATCAACCCCTAATAAAGTTCTGACGATCCATATAACGGTCAGAATAAATGCTCCTGGGATTAACGTTGCAAAAGAAGTTGCTACAGTGGGCGGCACACCTTCTGGCATTTTTATTACAATATTATGAGTGACAAACCATTTAAAAGCATGAGTGACAAATACCCCAACAATGATCGCGGTAAACATACCACTAGCACCAAAATTAGCCAAATTTATCGTCCAGTCATCGTTTAATGTTGCTAGAAGAAAGCCGATAGTTGTGAGCATCGAATTAGAAATAGCATCAACACCAAACTCTTTTCCTAAATGATAGCCTATGCCAATTGCAGATATCAGTCCAAGGATTCCGAACGTAACATTGACTGGTGCATTCAACTGCGGCCCCCAATTTGACACAAAATCCATCCATGACTGTATTGGAAAGTTACCAATGATTAGGAAGATACTTCCAACAATAGTAAAAGGAATCGTCATGGAAATCCCATTTCTTATAGCAACTAAGTGTTTACTATTGCCTATTTTCAGCAATATAGGCAATACCTTGTTCTCAATGACCTGCATCGTTTTTCCTCCTTTTAGTTCACGACTTCCTTATCAACCACCAACACAGGATCTTTGTGCAACCATAGAGAAGTAACTGGACACTCTTTTGTAATCGTACCGCTTAGAAATTGTTGTATCGCAGATTTCTTTTTTGCTCCACTAGCTTGTACGATCATTGTTCCAGATTGTAATAATTGTCCTATCCCTAACGTAATTCCTTTCGTACGATCAACTTTCTCGTCTGAAAAATATTTTTTCCCAACACTTTGGGTTGATTCGTCTAAGTTCACTATATGAGCTTTATCTTCGAAGGACGAACCAGGCTCATTAAAACCTAAGTGACCATTTACTCCAACCCCAAGCAAACTCAGTGTTAATCCTCCATTCTCCTCGATAAATTTATCAGCTTTTTTGCATTCCTCATTTAAATCATCGGCTAAAGGATCAAATGTGTGAAGTTGCTTTAGGTCAATAGGAACCCGATTGAATAAGTTTCTTTTCAAATAGGATATACAACTGCCTTCATTTTTCGGATCGATTCCAACCCATTCATCTAGTTCAATAAACTTTGCCTGGGATAAATCTATTTCTTTATTGATTGCTGCTTCTGCAATGATGTTAAGCGTTCCTACGGGTGTATCACCACCTGCAAAGCAATATAACCCATTTGGCTTTTCTTTCAAGACATCTAAAATGAGTTTTGCACAGATCTTACTGACTTCCTGGTAATTTGCCTCAACATAGTATTTTATATTCATTGTCATTCTCCTTTAAAAAAATTCGGCAGATATTCTTTGTGTGCCAAAAGCATTTCATCAAGTAGTTGCTTTGCTGTCCTATCACTTGGAACTAAGGGATTGATCGTCATCGCTAATAAAGCAGTGTTATAGTCTCCCGTAACAGCTGCTTGGGCCGCTATACGTTCAAAAGACTTAATTTGTTGAACTAGCCCTTTGATAGGAATAGGTAATTCACCTGTAGTCAAAGGGATCGGTCCTTGTTTTGTAATCAAACAATTTACTTCAACCGCTGAATCACAATCGATATCACTGATGGCTCCATTATTTCTTGTATTGACCGTTTGAATATCACGTTTGTCATTATAGATGGAATTAATTAAATTACATGCTGCTTCACTATAATAAGCGCCCCCACGTTCTGATAATTGAGGTGGTTTGATTGCTAGATGTTCATCTTTATAAAGTTCAAACAATTCATGTTCGATTTTCTGCACAACTTCTGCACGAGTTCCTTCTTTTTCTGCTGATTGTTTTTGCTCAGACAACATAGTGGCTGTTTGATAGTAATACCTTAAATAGCCGATGGGAATCATGCCAAGTGTTCGGAAAAAATCTGGTTCCCATTCTAAATCAGCAATATTTTTCAGACCAACTGCATCACCAGCATCTTGCGTCATCAATGTAAGTACTTTTTGGGTCACATCAATCCCTTTATGATAAATCTTTTTCGCAAAAACCATATGATTTAGTCCAGTAAATTCAACATATAATTCTTCTTTGGGTACTTTTAATGTTTCTGCAATGCCACGTTCTATTCCAATTGGTCCATTACACAAACCTACTACTCTACGCATATTGCTATGGCGTAAGACAGCTTCTGTCACCATGCCAGCTGGATTAGTAAAGTTGATCAGCCATGCTTCTGGGCAAAGACGCTCCATGTCTTTCACTATTTCTAAGATAACGGGAATCGTGCGTAATCCTTTAAAAAGCCCTCCTGGACCATTCGTTTCTTGTCCAATCGTGTCATATGTTAAAGGGATTCTCTCGTCTTTCGCTCGCGCTTCCAAAAGACCTACACGAAATTGGGTCGTAACGAAGTCCGCATCCTTTAATGCCGCTTCACGATCAAGAGTCATATAAATTTTCATTGGAAGTTCCGCTTTTTTTACCATACGTTTAGCAAGTTCCCCAACAATTTCTAATTTCTCTCTTCCTTGTTCAATATCCACAAGCCATAATTCTGAAATCGGTAATTCAGCATATCGTTTAATAAATCCTTCTATCAATTCTGGTGTATAACTTGATCCACCGCCAATTGTTGCAATTTTTATTCCTTTATCCATCCTGAAACACTCCTTTAACTTAACTACATGGTCAGTATAGATTATTTTTATCTCCATAAATACCGCCTTTAAGTAAACGGTTACAAAAGCAAAAGATTGACACCGGTTACAATCCTGTTACAATTTGTAACAGGAGGGGATTACTATGTTGTTTCTTGACTATCAACCAGACTTAAATGAAACGGATATTGAAGTATATAAAGCAATAATTTCAGACGTAAATGCAGTTGCTTCCATGAGTATTCGTGAATTAGCTGAGAAAAGTCATACGAGTACTGCCAGCGTACTACGCTTTTGTAAAAAATTTCGCTGTACCGGTTTTTCTGAATTTAAAATTTACCTCAGTGCGTATCTCGAATCTCTTAAAGAAGAAAAAGAGGTAAAAACACTTGATTTTGAGAGTGAACTCTTGAATTTTTTAGCACGGACACAAGACAAATTCTTTGAAGATAAATTTGATGAGGCAGTTCACTTATTGATGGAAAAAGAGCTGATTATTTTTATTGGCGTAGGCTCCTCAAATGTTGTTGCTGAATATGGTTCTCTTTATTTCTCGTCACTATTTAACATGGCGATTCGCATTGAAGATCCTAGTAATTACCCTATTAATTACCTATCCACTGAGTTAGCAAAAAAAATGTGTATCGTCGCTTTATCCGTTTCGGGCGAGACCACAGAAATCATTCAATATTTAAATCATTTGAATCTATCAGAAAGCTCAGTAATAGGAATTACCAGCAGCTCTAATTCAACACTTTCTAAATTAGCTGATATTGCAATAACCTATAATATTTCGCTAGAAAAAATTAATGAAGCTGATATTACAACACAGATACCGGCAATGTACATTATTGAAAAGTTAGCGAAAACCGTGAGAAATAGAATGGAAACTCAATAGATTTGTAAAAAAAAATTCTTCAGGTAATTCTTTCCCTCTATTCACAAGTTCACCGATCGATATTCCCACAAAAAAAAGAGACTCACATGTATCTATGTGGTCTCTTTTTGATATATAGATTTGTTCAATTTATTTGTTTCTCTTACCTTTGGTTTGAGAAGACTTCAAAAAATCTTGTGAAGTTTCCTCTTCTCAATCATTTGCCTCTTCATTCCCTATTGTTGAGGTAACTTTTTCATCGATACGTAAAAATGGTAAGTAGATAAAAACACTCACAGCAATGATCGCAATTTGCAAGACTGATGCTCGCCAATCGCCACCAGTTGCTAAAAATCCAGATATGACAGGAGGAGTGGTCCAAGGTATCTGCACGACAACATGATTGATTAAACCAACAGCTGTTGCAAAATATGCAACTGTTAGGGAAAAAATCGGCGCCAATACAAATGGAATAATCAAACTAATATTGAAAACAATTGGTAAACCAAAAATGATCGGTTCACTGATATTAAATAGTGCAGGAGTTACGGATAATTTTGCAAAGTCTTTGTAGTCTTTACGACGACTAAAGATAAAAATAGCAATTAGCAAAGCAATAGTATTTCCTGATCCTCCCATAACAGCAAACGTATCTTTAAATGCCATGTTTATGATATGTGGAATATCTTCCCTATTCGCATAAGCAGCCATATTCTCTTGCATATTTTGAATTAAGAACGGATCGAGAAGTGAACCTGATATCACTGCTTGATGAATTCCAAACCCGAAAAATAGATTTGCAATTGAGGTAATTAAGAGGAACCCTGGTAAACCTGTCGTTACCCTACTTAAAGGTCCAGTGATTAGAGTAGTAATCAACGAATTAACATCCATATTGAATAATTGATTGACAGCAAATGAACCAATTGCGAAGGTAGTCACGGTAATCATGATTGGAATAAGGACGTTAAATGACTTCAACACAGCTGGTGGGATATTTCCTGACAACTGAATTTGTAACTTTTTGTTATTTGATAACTTAATAAAGAGTTCCGTAGCAGCTAAGCCCACAAAAATTCCAACGAACATTCCTGACGCACCAGTATGAGTGACGGGAATAACCCCGCCTACCTCCAGCGCTTCTTGACTTCCTTCTGGTGTAAACATCGTCATCATAGGGGTGAGAACAATAAACGTTGAAATAGCGACTAGAACAGCAGCAATATGATTTGTATAATTTCTGCTAACACACATATGATAAGAAACTGCCGCAACAACTAATAGCGTCGTTATACTTAGCGTTCCATTACTGATGGAAGTCCCGATTTCTTGAATCGTCGTTAATGTTGCTGGATCAATGATATTTCCCATAAATCCTGTTGGCTCTAAAATAACATAGTTGATCAATGTAACAAATCCCGCCAACATCATAAAAGGCATAAAAGTGGCGAAAGCATCCCTTAGTGTTCGAAGATGAATCTGGTTCCCTAGCCTTGTGGCTATTATTCCGAACTTTTCAAAAATAGCATCTTTTTTACTCATAATCCCGATCAGTCTCCTTTTTTAGTTGTAAGCGATTGCTTATGGGATGATCATACACCAGCTTTTTAAAAAAGTAAATATCTTTATTTAAAATTATATATCTTTTTTAAAAATCAAAAAAAGACCAACGAAATTCGTTGGTCTTCACTTCTCAACAAAAACTGCTTCAAAAATAAAATCTTTGTATAAATGTCTCGAAAGAGAATATTCAAACGGTACACCAGATGACAATGACACCACTTTGTCTACCTCTATCATAAACTCGCCTGGTTTTACAGAAAGAATTTCCGCATCGAAGTCATTTGCCACATCACCTTTGATCCAAATATGGGAAGATTTAATCTCTAGACCAAGCTCATTTGTAATGTAGCCATATACAGAACGTTTCAAATGCTTTGGTTCTAACCCCGGTATAACAGAAAGTGGCATAAACGTTTGCTCAATAGAATACGGTTGTTCATCAATAAAACGACTTCTAATAATATTATAGACATACTCTTTTTGATTTATTTCTAAAATTTCTGCCACTTCATTCGATGGCAACTCAATTGAGAACGTATGGATTTCAGAAGTCACATGTTCTTCCCCTACTAAATCAAAAAGACCTTCATTTGGTCCAAACACTTTCGAATTATCAATTGGTCTGCGTAGAACTTCCGTTCCGAATCCACTACGTGTTCGTAAAACTCCCTCTGATACTAGCATATCAATACCTTTCTTCACAGTGAGCTTACTTGTTTGATACTCATGCGCAAGTTCATCGCCTGTAGGTAATTTTTCGCCGATTTGATAGGTTCCATTGGCAATTTTTTTCTTTACCTCCGTATAAACCTCCATATATTTTGGCTGTTTCTTCATAACTTACTCCCTCATACTCATCTCTATTACTTATACTTTAACATAAAAAATTGTCTTTTTACAGCTAAAAACATACCATCACGAAAAGATATATATTTTTAATAAAAAGTATTTATTTATACTAAAAGCAATGTTACACTATTAAAAACGAACAGGAGGAAACGATAATGTCAAGACAAACTCAGTTAACATTTCCAGATGACTTTTGGTGGGGCTCCGCTTGGTCAGCAGAACAATCTGAAGGGCGTGGAGAAACAGGAAAAGCAGAGACCGTATGGGATCGGTGGTTTCACGAAGAACCTCATCGTTTTTATAAACGAATTGGACCTAGTATTACGACAGACCATATCCATCGTTACCACGAAGATATTCAATTGATGAAACAAACGGGGCACAATTCATTTCGTGTGTCTATCTCATGGGCACGAATGTTTCCAAATGATGGGGTTGGTAAACCAAACGAGAAAGCGATAGCCTATTATCGAGATCTTTTTACCGAAATGAAAAATAATAATATCAAAGTTTTGGCGAATCTCTATCATTTTGATATGCCCGCAAAATTACAAGATAAAGGGGGATGGGAATCACGTGAAGTTGTTGATGCTTATGTAAATTTTGCTGATACCTGTTTTCTAGCGTTTGGCGACTTAGTTTATCATTGGTTCACCTTTAACGAACCTTTGGGGCCAATCTTGGGCTCTTATTTAGAAGATTTTCACTATCCAAATCTCATTGATTTTAAGCGTGGTGCTCAAGCAGCGTTCTTTACCATATTAGCTCATGCAAAAGCCATTCAAACTTTTAAAAAATACCAGCTATCTAGCAAAATCGGAGTAATTCTCAATTTGAGTCCGACTTTCCCAAGAAGCCAAAATTCAGCAGATAAAAAAGCAGCAGAAATTGCGGATCTTTTTTATACTCGTAGTTTCTTAGATCCCATGGTCAAAGGAGTATTTCCAGAAAAACTAGTCTCGTTGCTGGAGGAATATGACCAATTACCCGTTGATTTCAATGACACAGACCTAAAAATTATTGAAGAGAATACCGCACAGATACTTGGTCTAAACTACTATGAACCACGCCGTGTCAAAGCAAGAACTTCTGCCGTTAATCTAGAAAGTCCATTCTTACCAGAATGGTTCTTTGAACCGCATATTATGCCTGGCCGTCGAATGAATGAATATCGTGGATGGGAAATCTATGAAAAAGGAATTTATGATTTATGTATGGACATCAAAAATAACTACGGAAATATTGAATCCTTTATCTCAGAAAACGGTATGGGTGTTGCTAATGAAGAACGGTTCATGGATGAAAATGGACAGGTGATTGATGACTATCGCATTGAATTTATCCAAGACCATCTCGCCTATTTATGGAAAGCAATTCAAGATGGCTGTAATATAAAAGGATACCATCTATGGACATTCATTGATTGTTGGTCATGGATCAATGCATATAAAAACCGCTACGGCTTAGTTTCTTTAGATTTAGCCACACAGAAACGTACAATAAAGAAAAGCGGCTTGTTTTACAAGGAACTAAGTAAGCAAAACGGTTTTTCCTACGATCTCGAGCGACTGGTAGATTAGCATTCACGAATATGATCGATAGTGATCTGTATAGAAGAAACCTGTTGCCACAACTCCTCTTTCGCACCTTTTAAGAAGGCGACAGGGTTTTGTTAGTAAAAAAATAACCGTTTCCCTGCTAAAGTCGACGGTTATTTTTTTGTCATTTTTCACTGTGGCTAGGATACGAAAGAGCAGCATGGCAATAAATGTACCAGAATTTATCTGGAACTTATTAGCCGCTAGTTTCGATAATCATGCTTCCCTTTTCTTTAAACATTGCATTCGTTTTTAGATGTTCGAACACTTCTCCAAAATGACTACATCGAACACCTTATTCCAATTGAGAATAAGGTTTTGCCTATGTCGCTTATCGATTTTGTTTGAAAATATCCTTGTTAAAGTTGAAAAATCACTCTCTTCTTGCTATACTAACTATGTAAAGAGGAGTTGTGGCCACAACCCCTCTGCAGCGCCATTTAAGACGGCGACAGGTTTATTAACTTAAAAAATAACCGTTTTCCTGCTAAAGTTGACGGTTATTTTTTTTTGTCATTTTTCACTGCGGCTAGGATACCAAAGATCAGCATGGCGGTAAATGTACCAAAACTGATCATTAGCCCGATTGCTTCCGCTGTGGACAAAAAGGCTTCTCCTTTCTGAAGAGTTAGTACTTACATTCATAAGCACCACCACCTTTCAAAGATAGCCACCGTCACAAACTTTACTGCAGTCAAATGGTACCATACTTCCATCAATAAAACTTTCAAATGCCAAGGATTTATCATTATTTTTTCACGGCGCATGGTCCATCTGCTGTGATTCATTCCATAAATTCGTCAAAATAACCCGCTGTTCTCTCTTCAAGCCTGATCCACTCTTTTCCGACCTTCTCCAGCCCCTTTTCTCAGTCCCAACCAAGTGTCTTCCATCAAGAAAAATAGTCAAAAGTCAATATCATTCTATTCACCAAAAACCACTTTTGTTATAGTAACAAAAAGGAGAATGCAGATGAGAAATGAACGAAAAATCATTCAAGATAGCACCCTTGGTGTAGAAGCTTTATTATTTAACGGCATCCAGCAGGAGTTTCCTAACCATTGGCACGAATATTATGTGATTGGCTTGATGGAAGCTGGGACGCGTCAATTCACCTGTCAAAATACCTGCTATATCGTTGAAGCAGGCGACTTGATTTTGATTCCACCAAAGGCTGCCCACCGCTGCCAGCAACTCACGGAGGAGAAGCTGGTTTACCGTAATATCCACTTAACCCCGGAGAACATGGCGGTACAAGTACAAAAAATTTTTAACACTCAATTGACGCCCCACTTTCCTGAACCGGTCATTCGCCAAGTGAAAGAAAAAGAGGAATTTCATGCAGTGCATCAGCTGCTGCTGTCGGATCGCGGTGATGAGTTTGAAAAGCAAGAACGCTTTACTTGTCTGCTTCACGACCTGCTTGTTCAGTATGCGGATTTCACCCACGAACAAACGGACCCGGTGTCAAATAAAGCCACAACGGCAAAAGCCTATATCGATCAACATTATGCCGAAAAATTGTCCTTGAGTGAATTAAGTGACGTTCTTGGAATGAATCAGTACGTCTTGATTCGGCAGTTTACCAAAGCGTATGGGCTGTCGCCGTTTCAATATTTAAGTACGGTGCGCATCAGTGCTGCCAAGAAAAGACTAGAAGCACAAGAAGCAATTGCAGAAGTCGCTTTTCTGACAGGTTTTAGTGACCAAAGTCATTTTACCCGTATCTTTAAAAGCTTGATTGGGGTCACCCCGAAAGCTTACCAAACAATTTACCAAGAAGATGGAGTGAGAACGTATGAATAACCAAGAAAAATGTGTCATGATTATCGATGAACAATTACCGATTGGCTTAGTTGCAAATACTGCAGCAATTTTAGGCGCAACCTTAGGCAAATTGTTTCCCGAAGGAATCGGAGAGGATATTTACGATTCCACAGGCAGAAAACACCTTGGCATTGTCAACTTTCCCATTCCTATCTTAAAAACGAACAAGGAACAGTTGCAGACCATTCGTGAATCGATCAGTCAACAAGCAGATCCAGAAGTAACCATCATTGATTTTTCCGACGTTGCTCAGACCACCAATTCTTATGAACAATACCGCCAGACGCTTGAGACGATTCCCACAGAAACACTGGCTTATTTTGGTCTTTGTTTAAAAGGCAAGAAAAAGAGTATCAATAAAGTCGCTGGCAGCTTACCGTTGTATCGGTAAAGCGCTAATAAGAAAACGGTCGTTTAAAACAAGTTGTCTTTTTGTCGGCCGAACAGTCTTCTTGCTATATACGTTTTTTATAAACAGTCCTATAAAAAAAACAAACACTTTTGAGGTGTTTGTTTTTTTGTAAGAGATTTTCTAGCATACATTTTCTTGCTCTTTGATTTTGACAAGATCAATTGAAAAATAAACTACTCTCCTTGATAAATATTCAGCCCCACTTCAGTATCTTCTACACAACTGTTCGCTGGTGCTTTAACAATCAGAAAAAGAAAGTAAAAGTCTCCCACACAAGAAGCGGCATGTGCGGCAGCAATCAAGGTAAAAAGAGATGCCGTCAACCAGCCAAATAAATAAAATAGAAAGAGACCCACAGAAATGCCAAGGAATGGCGCCAATAAAATGATGGCAAATTTCCCTTTTGAATAAAAGGAATGGGGACTCGTGGCATATGCTACGCCATTTTTGAACCCAAACTTTACCTTCCCTTTAGGGTCAAAAAGCTTGAAGAAGGCACCATGGATCAATTCATGAATAATGATGAGAATAAAATATGCAACCATTAAGATCAAAAGATCGAAAATAAACGAAGTTTCAGCATTTGACCCATGACCACCTAAGACAAAGAGTGTAAAGAACACATAGAAAAAAATAAAACTAGGAATCGCCGCGAGATTCAATCTCTTTATTGTTTTTTTATCATCCATCAAATTGATTTGTTTGAGTAATTTCATCGCTGTTCTCCTCTTCTTTTTGTCATTCTTCTTAGTACATGATTTCTATGAATTCCCTTCACCCAACCAATAAGAGCAGCAAACACAAAACCAGTGCCGTTAAAACGAAGAGGAAATTGATCATCTCTGGCGCACTTTCAAACCTTCTCTTTAATGGCGGAGGACGAAAACTTGGATTCATGCTTTTCGTTTGGTAGTCCACGCTGCTTGATAAAAAGCTGTCGGAAGGGATCATAAACACTAAAAGAACGCCATAAATAATGGAGGCAGGAATCAGGAGTGAGCATTTGGCTAGGTAGCCAATCAGTAGACTCACGATCAAAGGAATAGCTACGTACAAAACACTTTGGTACAGTATTCGTCGAATTGGTTTCATGGGGAAGTCTCCTTAGTCAGTAATCGTTACGCACAGGTACAAAATAATTTTATTTACTTATCAAATAAATATACCATTGCTTTTAAAGACTGTAAACACGCCAGAAAACCAAGTCGATGCTGCCAAGCGCGACTGCCCAATGCTTGGTGCAAAAAAAGAAGTGGTTTCTTCCCACTTCTTAAAAAGCACTCTACTTGTTTTTTCCCTTCAATTAACCTCTCAAGATAATCGGTAAACCGTTATACTTACCAGATTGCTTCCTCTCTTCCTTTTGAAAAAGCTACGACGCTGGACAAAGAAGCCTGCGAACCTTGTCTCTTTATTAAAACTTCTTCTGAAAAATATTCGTCTAAAAAAATCATACGACCTTGTCTTTCCTTTTGGTTTCCTACAACACCCGATCTACTTGAGAAAAGACTGCGAAACCTTCTTTAGAAAAGCAAACGTCTCAAGAAAAAATAATCGTGCGGTTTCTGCCCTTCCTTTTGGCTTCGTACAATGCTTGATCTGCTTGGTAAAAGGTTTCTGAAATGTCTAACACAGAGGCTGCTTCTGAAATCCCTGCCGAAAAGTAAAGGGTCAGTTGGGCGGTTTCTAATTTCAACTGTTCATTGCTTAAAAACAAATGGAATTCTTCAATAATTTTTTTCACAGCATCAGAAGTATTCTCTTTAAATAGGACTAAAAATTCTTCGCCGCCATATCGATAGACTTCGACTAAATGGGAAGGACTTTTCTGGTAGAGAAACGTCATCAGTTTTTCCGAAAAGAAGGATAGGGCTTGATTGCCGATTTGATGTCCATGGTGATCATTGATGCGCTTAAAATGATCTAAATCCATCATCACCACGACGAGCTGGTCCTTCTCAAGTAGCGCCAGCTTTGAAATATCCTCGTTCAGACTGCGGAAATTTTTCACCTTGGTCAACTCATCATAATTGCGTTCAATGATTTTTGTGTTAATTTTTTCCAGGAAATTTTTTTGATTCTGCAAATAATACTTCCATAAAGAAACGATCCCCACAGATCCAATGCCTAAAGACACTACATCCCAAACGCTAATTTCGCGGCGATAAAAAAGCAAGGCGTTGAGCATCGGCGAGACAACCGTAACGAAAATCGAAAATAGGTAAAATGCCGTGTGATTTGGTTGTCCATAAAATCTTTTCTTTAATAAGCCCGTAACGATTAAAATGATGTAATTTAATCCGATAATAAAGAGCATGGCTTCCCATTCAAATTTATTGATCAAAGCAAAAAAGGTCAGCAAAATGACGGGTACTAACCCAACCAGATAGATTTTTTCTTTGAGAATGCCAAAATAATAAATAAAGATTGGAATCGTATATTCATACGCAACATAACCGATACTGTTCAAAGAAAATGATATAATAAAGTAGACTTGCGAAATAAACAAAACAATACCAATAAGAATTTTAAACGACAGGCGTAAATTCAATTCTTTGAAGTTCTTGATAAACAAATCATACGAAATGAGCAAGCTCACGACTAACACAGAATAGATCGCAGCATAAATCAGATGGACAAACACACTACTCCTTCTTTCTTTCATAGATTTTTCTTTAAAATCGTTCGCCCATGATTTTGAAAGGCTCGATTCTTTAACGATGCAGCGCACGAAATAAGCTTTTTTCCTGCACTTCATGAAACCAAAAATAAAGCGACCCCAGAAAGGAGCAGAAACCAATGTCTGAGAAAATAGAACAAGAACTCTTATCGATATTTCCCCAATTATATTTTGATGCCCAGCCTATCTTTCAAATGAAAGCAGACAGTCAGAAAGTGATTGGCTACGAATTATTATTGAGAAGTACCGAAAGAAATAGGTTTCCCCTTTCCTTCTTCCAGCAAGTGATCAAATACAAAAAATTACATACTCGTTTACTGCAGTGGTATCGAAATGAAATTTTCAGCTTGCTTCATCCGAACGAAGAAACAAAAATCAGTCTCAATATCCACCCGCAACAACTCAGCTACCCAGAAACCTTTTTGATGTTAGCTGATTTAGCTCCCTACCATGATCGTATTTTGATCGAGATCACCGAAGACGATACAGAACCTTCTATCGCCTGTGATCCCAAGTCCTTTCTTATGAACAAAATCAACCAAATAAAAAAGATGCGCTTTTCTGTCGCATTGGATGATGTAGGGACAGGCATTCATTCACTGACAAATATTGCACCGATGCTGGATAAAATCGATGTGATCAAATTTTCGCCTATCTCGTTGCGAGTGCTGTCCCAAAAAGAGATTTTCTTTTTGATCGACTTCTGGCGAAATATAGCCAGCAATCGTAAAATCCAATTTATTGTCGAAGGGGTCGAAACCTCGGATATCCATGAGTACCTACTTGAAGAAGAGATTTTTCTTCAACAAGGGTTTTATTTGGACAAACCTGCCCCAGCTGATCAATTAAAGCGAAAAAAATAGCCATCGCGTCGTTTATTTTTCTCACTATACGCGATTAAAAATAAACGATTATTAAAAAAATGAACAGATGCCCTTCAAATATAACACAAATAATTTTATTTGCAGAATTTTTGCTGATTCGGCATCGTTTTAACGGTGATTTTCCTGAACTCAATTCAATCATTCCAACAGAGATTTTATCCAAACAGGGGAAGAAACGATAGGAACATTGCTTTACTCAATCCATCCCACACACAGAAATCAAAGAAAGCGAAACACTCTACAGGATACGTTCCAGTGGTGTTTCGCTTTCTTTTCATTTTAGATGTTTTTGTTCCATCTCATCTGCTGCTAACAGCTTTTGGTAATAGGCTTCATAAGAAGGACTTACTCGCCTCATAGCAGGAATAAATTTTTCATAATAACCACTTGATTGGTAAAAATGCTTCATCTGCTCTTCGATCTCTTTTAATGGTGAATCGAGATATGCAGGACTTGCTTTAAAAGCATGGTATGCTTGGATTGTCTCTTTATTGTTTTTGACAAAGTCACTGTAATTACTAAGACTTTGTTCTTTAAACACGCGCATTTCCTCTACTTGTTCTTTCGTAAACGAAGGCGTGTGTTCTTCCAAAAAAAGCGTCAATTCTTCTGATAAAACGAACGGATCTGTAGTATCCAAAAATTCCACGATTTCTTGAAAAGCTTGTTGCTGCTCCTTTGTTTCAATTGGTTCGTCTAAATAGCAAGAAAAGTGAAATCCAATCAAACGCCCGTAATTACTAGGAAACAATTCGAATAGCTTTGTCATGATCGTCTTTTTCTTGTCTAGGGATCCGATTTCTTCTGCCAGTTCCTCTATTGGTCTTCCATCAGCGAGCGCGTCCAAGAGCTGGATCGTTTCTTCTAATTTTCGGGCTGCTTGTTTCCTTTCCTGAATGATTTGTTTCAAATACTCTGGATGCGCGCAATATGCTTTGATTTCCGCAACGCTCAACCCTAGTTTTCGATATAAGCCAATCGTCTGCAACCGTATAACATCTGCTTCAGAGAAGGAACGGTAGCCATTTTCTAGAATTTTTGGGAAAAGTAAGCCTTGCTCACAATAATATAAAACAGCTTTTTTTGTCAGCTCTGCCCGTTTTGCCACTTCACTTATTCTCATTCTATTTCCCTCCTAAAACAAGAATAACCCCACCCCTAGGGGTAGAGTCAATGATTACTTAAATGAAATGGCTTATACGATTGCTTTGTGATTTTGCAGGATTGTTTGAAAAGCCCTTTGAGGCCTCTATTCCCTAAAGTTCACTCATTTTACTGTTCATCTCACATTGAAAACCAGAGAATGTTTCGCTTTTGTTCCTAGATTGTAACCACACAGCTCTTTTAGATAAAAGCGGTAATCATTTTCAACGATTCGAATGATCTCATTGTCGGAAAAATCGTCGAATCGCATCATTTCTGTGACTAAGACCAGTTTGGCGTCGATGCCCAAAATATCTGGGGTGATCGCCCAAAATGTTTCTGGTGAAATGGCTGCTACCAATTCATCAAGGAGGGCCAATTGCTTTTCAACATACGCCGCTAAAGCGCCATTGGCGCGGCGTGACTCCGCAAATTTCTTTTGAAATCCATCAAGGTATTCTGTTTTTGAAGTAAATACCGTCATGCTTTTTTACTCCTTTCTTTTAGGGGAACAAGCCCCGTTATTTTCTTCCTAAGCTCAGCTTGTTCTTCTAGTTATTCATTCACTATTTTTTCTAGTTGCTGAAAAAGCCCCCAGGCACAGGCGTCAATGCAGAATATCCAGCAATCCTCTAACCAGCTGCTTGTAATGCTCTTTTTGATCTTTTGCTCCATTTTCTGCCTTGATTGAAAGACTTTGCTCAATGGCTGCTTGAGGAATCAGCAGATGGGTGTTTAAGCTTGAGATAAAGGAAACACTTTCTTCCAATAATTGATACTCTTTTTGCAGGTTGCTGGGTAATTTATATTTACGTAAAGGAAATAAATAGCGAGCACTGGCTTTTATTTCTTCTATACGATCGTTTTCTAGTAAGTAACGCATGGTATCGAGTTGCTTTCCTTGGTGATACGGGCAAGTATCTGCACTCAGCAGATGGGTATAGTACCCGATGTATTCACTATTTATGATGGTTCTTTCAAACGCTTCTTTCTTGATTTTCATCTTCTGTATCCTTCTTTCAAAACTATCACTGACCTCACTTATGCAGCGTTTGTGGTATCACTAAGTACGGTTTCTTCTTTTGGTCCATTTTTTGTTAAATCTTTCATCAAAAAAAGAGAAACTGCAAGTTTTCCCCACAGTTTCTCCTATACGCTTCTAGCGATGCCTATAGTTAAGGAGCGACGCTTTCACCGTGTTTCTTTTTTCTTGTTACTGCGACGACAAACAGTACTAGGAGTGTATACCCAAGAATGATCAAACTGCTTGTGTTTGATGAACCTGTTTGTGGTAATTTTCCTTGTCCGATTTGAGAACCATCTGCTACGATCGTTTTCTTATTGTCATCGTCTGCTTCTTCCTCTTGCGTCACCGTTTCACCGATTCGACCGGTCACAGAGACTTGCCCTGTCGTCGCCTCTACGACGCTGGTTTCCGATAGATCCCAGACAGTCAGAGTCAGTAACACAGCGACGAAAAGAACGATTCGTTTTCGTTTTTTCATACGATAGATCCCTTCTTTACTGGGATTTCAATTCTTAGTCTTCCTCTACATCCGGCGCAAAGCTCAAGACCAATTTGAAACTTGGATTTGATTCTTCTGATGCATCGGTCGGTGTTGCTTCACCAGTGAACGCAAACGTGCCTTCATTCGTACCTTGGTTGCCTTCAAGGGTAAATAATTCTGTTTCTGCTACGGTTGGTGTGCCGTTTTCAAACAACTCGATACCATTTACGTTTAACAAGTCTACTTCATCCATATTCAATGGTGTATCGACACCCGCAACAGAAGCGATCACACCAACTGCTGAGTTATTTGTCACAGTGTAGCTAGGTGAAACGATCTCTTTGTGGCTTGACTCTTCTGTTGTATAGAACAAAGCAGTCGTTGGAATCGTCACATTGATCCATTGGTTCAAATCGTCGGGATTTGGTCCAGGGGTTGTGTTATCGAATGATCCGATGATCCCGTTTACTTGGACATCTCCTGACGTATCGCCTTCACGTCCGTCAATGGTTTGTGTCGCAAAAGCGGTGGTGCCGCTGGCGATTACTCCTGCGATTGTTGCTGTACTTAGAATGGCTGCTACAAATTTTTTCATTTTTATTTCCTCACTTTTCCTTTTTTTTTAATTCTTAACGATAATCGTTAATTCAGCTTCAGTGACCCCTTGTTTTTCTTTGCTTTCAGGGTCGTAAATATTGATTGTGGCTTTCGCGGGATATTCCCCTTTTGCCAACGGTGTCGCCAAGGCGACATTTTCAACAAATTGGTTTGGATAGATCGCACCGGAAGAATAGATGACTTCCCCGCTCGACAGTAAAGAGATATCCACGGCGATTGGGTACACATTGGTGCCCGGATTGACGATCTCGATGGATCCTGTGCTTTGACCATCTTCAAAAATGGCTTCTGGATTGATTTGCAGCGTGAAATAATTCGCATCCGCAATCTCCTGCGCTCGTTCAGAAACCCGCTGATCGGTGGCATCGCCAGATTCTGGCAACAGGTCGGCACTGATCAAAGGGACTGCTGTTTTTGATTGGTAAAAGTAGTACCCGATCCCACCGATAAGTACTAGCAACAGCAACAACCACAAGATCCATTTCCGTCGATCCTTCGTTTCGGTTTGATTCGTTTGCTCCAATGGATTCACCTCCTTCACGTTTGGTACGATCTTTTTTCTTTAATCTCGTGGGACAAAGCGTAAGACGATGCGATACTTCGGTACGAGCAAGTCTTCATAGTACCCACCTTGGTCGGCTTCTGTATCAACGATCCATTGGGGATAGTCTCCATAGAAGTCCCCCGTTAAGGAAATCGGCACGCGGCTTCTTTCTTCTAGGCGAACCAAGTGTTGTTCCTCCATCGCTTCATAGAGTTGGATCTGTGTTTCTTCCGTTTTTAGATTCAATCGCAACAGCGGGGTTGAGATGTCGTCATAGGTCAGGGTTGGGTCTTCTTCTTCACTTTCACTTTCGGCATAGTCGAGAGGATCTTCTCCCGCTTCTAATAAGACAATACTGGCACTATCATCGATCGCCAGTTGATTGACGTAGGTATCCACGGCAAGTGGCGATTGATTGCGGATCTCATACGTTTGGCTTTCAAAATTACGATTCGATTCCGCTGTGTTGTACAAGGATTCGAAGACCATTTTGGTCGGGATCGTCACTCGCATATGCTCCAGTTTCGATGTCACATCGATACCGATAGTCATCTGGTAGGCTTTATTCCCCACCTCAAGAACAGCAAAGTAGCTACCGTCTTCGTCCACTTCTTGTGTAAGATCCGTTTCTACGATGCGAAAATCATCCGTCATATCCGCTTCCGTCAAGACGTTTGCGGCTTGTGCTCGGCTTTCTTGAAGGATCAAAGCATCCAATGCCTCTTTTGTAGGTAACTCGTTGATCTTATAACGATCTAAGGTGATATTGTACGCTTCAAGGTCTACCCCTTTGATAACGGTTTGACGAGCTGTGACATCGACATAGGTCTCAATCGAAGGTTTTGATAAGAAGATCGACACTTCTGTCTCGGTTTCCAATCGTTCATTTTCTCTTAGTGGAATACGGAAATAGCGATACAGCTGATTTTCATCACGATAGTCGCCCCATTCGATTCGTTCAGAGTTTTTGTCTAATTCAACGAGTTCTCCGTCATTATTGGTATAGGTGATCACTGTGACATCGGTATCCTCGTACATAGAACCAGTGATTTCAGTCGACTGATCACTCAATGCATCGATTCGGGCAACGAGGCCTTCTGGTTCTGAAAAAACCAAACGACGGTAGTTATTTCCGCTGATTGCTGCAGCAAAGTCGACACCATTTAAAGATTCTAGCGACCCATCCGCATTCTGAACACTCAAGTAGCGAGAACGCGACTCGACATTGAAAGACCCCCACGAGGGATTCGATCCGCTATTGCGATTGATACGCAACGTACCAGAAACATTGATGAATTCTTCTGTTGGTGCTTCCCCAGTGGTTGTCCAAAGAGACACTTTCTGATTATCAAAATCGATACTCAACCCATTCGCATTCGTATTGGTTCCTGAGCGAATCAAGCGTTGCAAAGTGGTACGGCTGTTTCCCGCTCGTGTCGTCGGGTGAACCAATTCGAATCGTTGTACACCACTGATATTCAAGTTGGCCCGCGAATTTCTAAAAAAGATAAGTTCGCTTCGATTGACTTCTGTCTCTACCAGAAATTGGGCATCTTCTCCTACTGTGATCGTATTGGCAATGTCGATCATTGGTCGACTTGTGGAGCGATTGACGGTCATAGCGGCATCTGTCAGGTGGAAATCGGCATTTTTCCCGATCGACATTTGACTAAAGCGACGGGTACTTGAGTTGAAGCCATTGGAGGTATTGGCATAAAAGGATGCCCCCTCTTCCATCACAAAACTTGCACCTCGAGGAGCATAGAAAGCACCACCGACTTGTTGAATGGACATCTTTGCGCCTTTTTTCAAAGTAGCTACACCACTCGTATTATTGATTCGAATCGCACCAGCATCATTTCGATTGCGCTCACGTAGAAGAGTAAATTCTGCATCTTCTCCCAGTGTAAAGGTATGGCTCACTCGAAAAGGCGAATCTGATAAGCCCGTTGCCACAGTCAGGTTTCCACTGGTTGCCTCAGTGTGACTGATTTTTGCTTCTTTCCCAGTAACAAACGAACGAATCGTTCGTCGACCTGTAAAGCCGTAACTAGCTTTCGAATCTATTTCAGCATTGTCACCCACATAGACATTCGTTGTCGTGGTTCCATAAAAGGCGATCCCACGGACTTCGACAGACAGTTTGCTTCTTTCCTCCATCGTAAACTGAGAGTTGGCGCGGGTCAGCCGAATGGCTTCCGCTGTTCGGGTAGATGTTCGCTGGATATGCAATTCCGCACCAGCTTCCAGTTTTAGTTCATCACGCAAGCGAACAAAATGCTGGTTATCATTTGTGCCATGTTCATATACAAAAATTTTTGTTTCTTCGCCCACCACCATCCTTCGTGTAGATCCGGTACTCCCTGTTAATCCTCGCCCAGAGGTGAGCTGGATGGTATTTTCTTTCCCAAAGTGCAGCTCACTTGTGGTGGCTGAACCAGTGAAGATGGCTCCTCGCTGCGAAATGGTCATTTGATTATTATCGCCTGAAATAAAACGAGCATTCGCCGCTTGTAATTGCATGAAAGCAGCGTCACCAGTCGTCACTTGTCGTTTCGCATTCAAGGTGACATCGTTGCCTGTGACAAAGGAATCTCGGACAAAGAACCGTTGGACATTTGAATTATTGCTTGTCCGTTCTTGCAATTCAATATGACTATTATCTTCCATCCGAAAACTCTTGACCATGGTGCTACCAGTAAAGCCATTGCCGGTCGCAGCATCGATCCGAGTGTTTTCTCCAACGAAGACATCTGCTAAAGAAGCGGTTAGTACTGGACCGGTTTGATTCACATTCATTTGGGTGAACGCACCAAAGCGAACTTCTGCTTCTGAAGAACGAACATGAATAAATGCCCCGGTCGTTGTGCCCGTCCGCGTTCCCTCGATGATGGTAGGTTGGTCTGCGGTACTATTTTCAACGATGAAGCGGCGTCCGACATTGATGGCGGGTGTCGTACTGACTGTTCCATACTCAGATAGCTTTAACTGACTACCTGCTTGTAACCGTATCTCTCCTAACGTACTGGTGGAGTTCCCAGAAAGCCCTTGTCCTGTGCCGACGTCCAGAGTTGCCCCTGTAGCTAACGTCAATCGGCTATCTTGATTGGCATTTGGCAAGGAGACCATCGCACCAGATTGGCGAATCGTGGTCATACTTCCTTGACCAAAATCAAGGCTTGCTGCGGTACCTGTCATATGAAAGACGGTGCCAGTATTGCTGTTGGTACTTCGGGTGACAGAAATTTCAGCTTGGCTAGCGACTGCTACTTGATTCATTTCAAAGATTGGTGTGGCATTTGATGAGCGATGATTGACCGTCAATTGCCCTTCGACAAAGAGTCCTTCAGCCATGAATAACGTTGGAATGGAAGACGTCGCTGTCGTCACCACATTGGTTCCTTTGAAATGAAGATGTGCTTGGTTGTTATTCACCACGCGTCCTGCGGTAGTGGTCAGCTCCAGTTGGGTATCTTCAAAAGTAATCGTTGATGCCCCAGTTGTTTGAGCCAGCCCTTGCGCTGACTGGATGCCTTGTTGCTGCACCCCTTGCCAAGTCAGTTGAACAGGTGCCGCAAACTGCATCAGGTTCTCTGCCGCCGTCTGCGAAACGATCACAGGTGTTTCTTGACTACGAAAGGTAACGTTCATCCGTTGGATCCCACTGATTGGCCCAGTTAATGCCAAGTTGCTGGCAAAAGTAAGCACTAGCGATTGCTCATTGGCGATTTCTTCGTAACGATACTCCGTGCCCTCTTCATCGGTGAAGGATTCCCCAAGTAAAATTGCCCGCAATTGCGCCTCACTTGCTACAGTCAATGCGACCGCTGAAGCTTCAGCATCAAACCTTTCGACTTGCTCGTTCTCAGCTTCTGGCTCCGCTTCATCTTCTGAGCTATCTGGCGTTTCTGCTTCGGACAGTGCTTCATTTTCCTCTGCTTCTTCTTGGCTAGCGGTCGTTGAATCATCGGTGGCTTCCGATGAGGTTGTTTGTTCCTCGCTGCTTTGCTCGGTTGACTCTTGCGTTTCCGATTGATCAGCAGAATTATTGGTTTCCTCCCCAGAAGATTGTTGCGTCCCTTCAGAAAGTGACTCTGTTTCTGCATAAGCAACTTGCTGGAACGCCATCGTCGTGTTGACGCCCGTGCTGCTCAGTAGTAATACGGCAGAAAACAATGTAAGTAATTTCATCATATCCTCCTTTCTTCAAGTCTTTGTTGCGTTAAGAAAGCTGAAAACTAGGGAATAGCTCCTTGCTTTTTCACGCAAAGCTGTCTCAATATTCTTCGTTTTTGAGGGAACGACAAAAAAAGACATTTTGATGAATCAAATGTCTGGAGAAAGTTGTTAGATTAAGTTTTCATAAAATAATAACTACATACGAGTTCTGTATTCTCAAAAACGAAGGTTATTGGGACAAACTATTTGTAAGTATGACACGCGTGTTGCTTACTAAACTAAGAATAGCGTGGTCGTTTCTCAAAGGAAAATCATTATTTTCATAAACACCTGAAATAGATGAATAAATAACATACCTATTTAAACGCGTGAACAGCACAGCAATTGGTTTAAAAGAGCGGTTTTTGATAGGGATTTATTTTCCTTTCGAGGTGTTCCCAATCGCGATCATCCGGGAGAGATTTCAACAATAAGTAATCTGTTTTGACTTTATAATCAACGAGGTAGCGATTGTAATTGGTCACGATCAAATCGATATGGGCAGCATGAAGCGTATGTTTTGTTAAATATTGCAGTTGAACAAACGTCAATTTATGCTTGCTGCCAAATCGCTGGATCGCTCTTGTTTGGATATGCTGGCACACAAAATGATCCCCTTCTAAGAGAAAATAAATGGTTTTTGCTGGTGCATAATAATCGAAAATCAGCTCGCTATAAATCGTTAAACTGACACAGATGTCTTCTAAGTAGGTAGTAGACAAAGAGAGTTTTTTGCTCTGCTCCTTAAGAAATTGTAAGTTCTTTTGGTAACTCTCACTGTTGGAACGCATGATCACCTCTTTGATATCATCCATTTCCTTGTTCAAAACCGGCGCAATCGCATGGTTAATTTTTCTCGATAAAAAGAAAGAACGTAAAAAAGTCGCAACCGTTTTGGCTTGTGCTTGGGGCACCTCATGGTTTTGAAGAAACAAGTCCGTCACAGTTGTGATGGCTTCGCCTTGATGAAATTGTTGGTAAAATTTTTCCTCTCGTTCTTCTTGATCCAAGGTTCGCTTGCACAAGGTGACTAAGTAGATCCAAGCGAATTCTTCTTTGGGCAGCTGAACCTGATAGATTTTTTCAATGCCTTCCTTCAGTGCGTATAGCTTGGAAAAACTGTTCCCTTTATACGCCTGTCTAACCAGTTCTTTCGGCATAGTGATACGATAGCCGAGGCTCGCACGCTTGATGGCAATATAAAATGTGTAGTAAAACGCTGCGGGAGTTGCCCCAGATCCGATTTCATAATAGCCGAACTTGTCCTCCAATTGACCTAAGATCAAGTCATGCAAGGCTTGATCTGGAACCAACGTATAGATCGTTTCCGCACCTTCGTAATAAAAATCTTTGAAAAACTTACGCAAGTTGGCTTCACTTCCTTCAATCGTTAAGGGATTAGATGCCCACTGCAAGCCATAGCTTTTTAAAATAGGGTTTCGCTGATTGAGTAGACGCCGAAACGTACTCTCTGAAAAATGATAATGATGTGCCAGCTCATCCACCTTAGATAGTTTGCCATGGAAAATATTCCCGATAATTTCAAATAAGCATTCATTTTTTAACAAGCTTTGCTTTCTTTTTTGATAGTCTGCTGGCTTTTTCTCTTCGAAAACAAACCCGCTATTGCCCGAAACGAGGGCAATACTGTCCCCAAAATATTCTTTCATGTATTTGATATCATTGGCAATCGTTCGTTGCGTCACCTGATTGCGCTCTGCTAAGTCGCCAATCGTGAACACACGGTCTCGCTCAATCGTACTCAGCAGCCGAAACAAGCGCGCAGTCGTACGGTTGCTGATGAAGGCCAATTGCAACTCTCTCATTCATCCCACTCCTTTTTTTCAAGAAATTCTTTTCTATACTATTACATAAATAGCACACTATTTGGTAATTATATACTCAAATTTGTATATTTTTAATCAAAAAACCTGCTAAAAATGAAAGAAATAACGAGGAGAAATTCATTTTTTAGACTTATCATATTCTTTTTTGCTGGAGGAAAAAGAAAAAAAGCCGCAAGCAGCGCTCGATGAAAGAGCTGCTTGCGGCTATTTTGGTTTTCTCATTAAAATAAATACTGGGCTGTAATCGAGGACTGGCACTCGATCAGTTTTTCTGGAATCCCTTCGTACAACACTTCGCCACCGCGAATCCCGCCATCAATGCCGACATCGATCAGCCAATCCGCTGCTTTCATGACCTCAAGGTTGTGTTCGATCACGATCACCGTGTTGCCTTTTTCCACTAGCCGTTCGATGATCGCCAAAATGCTCTTGATGTCTGCCATGTGCAATCCGGTCGTTGGTTCATCCATAATGTAGATATTGCCTTTTTTGCTTAATTCTTTTGCTAACTTCAGTCGTTGGCATTCACCACCAGACAAGGTATTCAATGGCTGTCCAAGGGTCATGTATCCTAGTCCCACAGCCAAAATCTGTTTTAGTTTTCTTTGAATCGCTTTTTCCTCAAAGAATTCCACCGCTTCTGTGATGCTCATGGCAAGGACTTCATCGATCGACTTGCCTTTCAAGCGATACTGGTAGACTTCTTCTTTAAAACGTTTGCCGCCGCAGGCCTGACACAAAACCTCAACGGAATCCATAAAGGACAGCTCCATCTTGATGGTCCCGTGGCCCTTACACGTTTCACAGGCGCCTTCGGAATTGTAGGAAAAAAGACCTGCTGAGACCTGGTTTTCTTGCGAAAATAACTTCCGAATGTCATTCATAATCCCAGAATAGGTCGCTGGATTGGAGCGGATATTTCCCGCCACCGCTGATTGATCGATCGTAATGGCTTCAGGGTATTCTTTAGCAAAAACCCCATTCACTAAACTACTCTTTCCAGAACCAGCGACACCGGTCACCACTGTAAATACTCCTAATGGCACCCGCAGTGCTGTATTTTTCAAGTTATGCAGCGTCGATTTTTTCGTTTCGATAACCTGATGACTCTGGCGAGGTGCTTCTTTAAAGTCCACCATCTGTCCAAATGCTTTGCCAGTCAGTGTATCTGAGCGCAGCAATCCTTCAAAGGTTCCTTCGTAGGTAATACAGCCGCCATTTTTCCCCGCTTTAGGACCAACATCGATAATATGGTCAGCTGCTTTAATGACATCTGGATCATGCTCCACTACGATGACGGTGTTTCCTTTGTCCCGTAGTTTGACTAACAATTCATTCAATCGATGGACATCCCTTGGATGCAGCCCAATACTCGGTTCATCAAAAATGTAGATCACATCGTTCAAGCTAGAAGACAAGTGTTTGACCATTTTTACCCGCTGACTTTCCCCACCAGAAAGGGTCGTCGTTTCACGGTCTAAGGAAACATAATCCAACCCGATATTGATTAGATCAGTGATTCTCGCTTGGATGTTTTGAAGCAGTGGTTGGACACTCTCCTCCGAGATTTCTTGAAGAACCGTCAATAGTTCATCCACTTGCATCGCCAAAAAGTCCGCAATCGAATAGCCCGCGATTTTGCACGCGAGTACTTGTGGGTTGAATCGTTTTCCCTGACAGTCAGGACACTTCTGCTCATTCATGAAAGAAGCGATTTTCTTCTGGGTAGCAGCGGAGCTTTCATTGCCACCTTTGATATTGGAGCGATTAAAACGAGCGACTAAGCCTTCATAGGTGGAACTCATCCCTTCCATATACAAGGAATCGATTTTTTCTCCTTGGGCATACAAAAAGCGATTCATTTCTTCTTCGCTATATTCTTTCAACGGCTTGTCATTGTCAAAAAAGCCCGTGTTGGTGAAAGACTTCAGCAGCCAAGAGCCGACTTTGTAGCCAGGAAGCAGGATCGCCCCTTCGTTTAAGGACTTTTCAAGATCCAGTGCCTTTTCTAAATCTAAGCCGACGATGCGCCCAATCCCTTCGCAAGTGGGACACATCCCATGAGGGTCATTGAAGGAGAAATTCCATGCAGGACCTAAATACGGTTGACCAAGACGAGAAAAAAGCAAGCGGATCAAGGGATTGATATCCGTGATCGTCCCTAATGTGGAGCGGGAATTGCCGCCTAAACGGCTTTGATCAACTACTACCGCCATCGAAAGATTGTCGATGGCATCCGCATCGGGCTGGCTATATTTTGGCAAAAAGTTGCGGACAAATTTCGAAAAGTTCTCATTCAGCTGTCGCCCAGCTTCTTGTGCGATCGTGTCAAAGACGATCGATGACTTGCCTGAACCAGAGATACCCGTGAAAATCGTGATTTTTCTTTTGGGAATCTTCAAGTCAAAGCCCTTCAAATTGTTCTGCCTGGCGTTGTGGATCGTAATGTATTCCTGCATGCTATACCCTCCCAGATTCTGTTGAATTTTTTCAGTGAGCGACCATTATAGCACAAACATTCTCGCTGTTTCTCGGAATTTTGAAAAAAAACTATGTTTATTTTATGTTTTGTTCTGAATGCTGGAATAGCAATGGTGGGGGCTTATGCGATTTTTCGATTGATAGATGAACCGAGGGTTAGAAGAATAACTATTGAATAAAAAACGCGTGGCGCAAGTGGCGAATAGAAAAGACGAAAACAGACCAAATCCCTTTTTATAAGGATTTGATCTGCTTTCGCGTCGATGTGTTTAACGAAAAGTAATGATTAGCTACTAACCTTTAAGCGAACAATTCCGTTTGATTACGAAACAACCATCAATTAATTGAAATGTTTCTTTGCACACTTTACTTAAAAGTTAGGCCTTACGCGATTAGAATCTTGTAAGTAGCTTGCCACCTCTTCTTTTAAATCGTTAAACTCTTTTTTACTAGTAGTAATAGTCAGAATAAAATGGACCGCTTCATCTTGAGAAAAATTTGTCACATATCCATTAAGCTGTAAAAAAGTAATCATAGAAACTAAAGCGGTCCGTTTATTACCATTATGGAAAGGGTGTCTTTTTACTAAGTTAATTGCTAAAATTGATGCCTTATCAAAAATTGTCGGATATAATTCTTTGCCAAACACAGCTTGTGAAGGTTGATTTATTGCCATATCCAACGCACTTGCATCTTTTACACCAATCATTTCTCCTTTAGAATACTGTACAATTACTTTCGCATTGATTCTGATCACATCTGCCGCCGTCAAAAAAATCATAAGTCAACCAAGTCTTTTAAAGCTTTGTCGTATTGATCCATGACTGAATCTACGATTGAATCAATAGAAACTTCTTCAACCGCTTTAATCATTTTTACAGATCCATCCCGTTCAAAAACATAACTGATTGATTCACCGGTCTGAACACCGATATACTCCTTTACTTCTGCAGGTATCGTTGTAATATCACTATTACCAGATCTTCTGACTTTATATTTTTTTGTTTTTTTCAATTTCTACCCTCCCAATGTATATACAAATGAATTTGTATATACATTATACAACAATAGATACATGCCGTCAAAATATGTCTTAAAGAGCATAACCTTCAACTCTATGATCCGACATACCAAAGAATAATCACACCAATTTTAAAATATATTTCCTAATTTTTTTCCTACTCACCACAATTGTTGCGAATTCTTGATCACGCATTAAAACTCACTATAAAAAAACCGAAACAAAGAACTCACTCTCTGTTTCGGTCTTACTTCATTATTCAACATTCAACGAAAAATTCTTCTAACACTTCTTGCATTTCATAGGCATGTGCCCATTTGTTCCACCTACCTATTCACTGAGACGGCCATTCGGTGATAGGTATGGCGCTTGCCTCTGATGGCGATGGATAGTTGCAAGATGTTCTCGGGATCAGCGGTCCCAGAAAAACCTGCATCTCCGATATGATGAAGGTCGCAGCCGGCACGTTTGCTAGTCAATGCCAAGGCACGGATCGTACCTGTATCTGCACCTTCTTGTGTAGTGCCAATGGTGCCCATGACCAACTTCTCTTTTTGGTGGATAAAGGCCACTAGATCACTCATATGTTGTTCACTCAGCCCAGGAATCGTGCCCGCGATGGGTACAAGAATAACATCGGCTCCAGCTTGAATGAACGCAGACGCAATTTCTTCATCTAACACGGGTTCATTGACACCAGCTCCGTGCATTTTTCCAGCAATAATGATCCCAGAGAAAACGGCTCTTGCTTGTTTGATTGCCGCTGTAATCTCTTTATTTGAAACGCCAGTGGAAGGATTTCCTGTCAGACAGATAAAATCAAATCCAAGTGCTTCTGCACGAGCCATGTTTTTCTTTGTTGCCAAACGCCCAGTAGCGATAGTTGTCAGCTGTTCCATCTGCTCCGCACAATCGTCGACAGGCTCAAGATTGACTCCAATAGGCCGCCCCGTTAAGCATTGCAAAAAGCGAATGGGGTCATCCGTTGTCGGTAATCCTTTGATAGCGCCGTTTTCGCAATCAAATAGGTTCAGCAAAATCAAATCCGCCCCAAATGCAGCGACGAATTCAGCATTGGTGATTCCTCTAGACATCGGATCGATTTGGACATCATTTTCTGCTACGATCGTCCGCCCCGCACTTCCTCGGATACTTTCCAATAGCTGGTCTTTATCAAATGATTTAAAATCAGCTGCCGTGCAATTCAATAATCGTTTTGTCTCCATTTACTCCTCACTTTCTGAACCGAGTTCACTGGCTAATGTCCGATTATCCAGCATTTTGAAGAATGGATAATAGATGGCGATAGAAACCGTCAGATTCACCAGTTGTAAGATTGCCCCCGAAATATGTCCGCCTGTGGCTAGATAACCGCCGATGATTGGCGGCATCGACCAGGGCACCAAAACGACGGCAGGTTGGACGATCCCCATGGCAACAGTCGTATACGAGATGATATAGCAAACGACCGGCGTCAGAATATAAGGGAACAAAATCAATGGATTCATGACAACGGGCAATCCAAACATGATGGGTTCATTGACATTGAAAACCGTTGATGGAAATCCGAGTTTCCCCAACTCTTTTAAATACTTGCTTTTACTTCTGACTAATAGCAAGATCGCTAAGCCCAAAATCACCCCACTACCGCCAATCCAGACAAAGGTATTCATAAAGGTATAATTGATGATATGCGGAATCGTTTCGCCGTTTTGAAAAGCGATTCGATTCTCATCGATCATTTGAATCCATGTCGGCTGCAAGACGCTCAAGACCAAGTCCCACCCGTGGATACCCACTGACCAAAACAATGACGTAAACATAATGGCAAACAGACCGCCTACAAAGCCTCCGCCAATGATAGACAATGGTTGTCCCACAAGGCTGTACAGCAGATCATGAACATTCGTGTTGCCGAATGATTCCACTAATAAACGAATCACCCAGAAAAGCGAGAGGCAAAAGAATGAGGGGATCAATGCAATAAAGGAGCGACTGACCGCCGGGGGAACGTTTTCTGGCATGCGAATCACGATATTCTTTTGTACGAATAATCGGAAAATCTCCGCCGTGATTAGACTAGTGATGATTGCTACGATCAGCCCGCGGCTACCAAGATAAGACATTTGAATGCCGCCATCTTCAATCGGAGTGACTAAAAGAAAAACTGAGGCTGCCAATACACCGGCAGATAAACCGCTGACGCGGTAAGTGGTTGCTAAACTATACGCAATAGCAAAGGAATTGAACAGCGCCATCACACCAAAGGTCACTTGTACGACAAAGTCTAATTTGCTGCGCCATTCCCCGCCAAAAATACTAGTAACAAATAGGTTAAAGCCTTCCCATGGAACGTTAGATAAAATAACAAAAATGAAACCGATAATAATCAAAGGCATCGTGGTGACAAGTCCATCACGGATGGCAACTAGATGCTTTTCACCGCCAATTTTCATTCCCCATGGCAGCATTTTTTCTTCCATAAATTTCTTTAACGAATCCTTCATAAGCTTCCTCCTTAACCTTAAAAGAACGCTGAAAGAGTGCGTTCAGGTATCTTTTCGAAGTGTGAATAGAAACCAAGGCTTGCCACCTTCAAGAACCTAGGATTGAAGTGCTGATCGCCAGAACGCTATTTCTATGAACACAGTAAGAACGCATGGCATTGGATTTCTCAACTATGACTGCCTATTTTCCATGCGACTGTCCTCAACTGATCTTCACACCTGTTATTTGCCGCAAACGATTCTGCGCATGAACCGTTTCAAACGACAAAAAAGGCATTGGACAAGATTGTCCAATGCCTTTGGCATAGCAAAATAAGCGTCCAGCATCCCACGGTTTTTGCCCAAAAACCTGCCTAAATCTACTAGAAATCGACAAGGAAATCGGGTACAATAAACACGTTGATGCCTTTGGCGATCAACTATGGCAACTTGATTGGTCATCTGTCTAAAGGTTGTGACTGATCAGGGCCTCGTAAATCTGTTGGCGCAGAGATACGAGGTGCCTATTTTTTTGGTTTCTATTCGCTTACATTTTATAGAATGTTTTTGGGAAAAGCAAGCGAACATCGTAACAAAATTGTAAATAATGGTCAAAAAAATAAAAAACTATTGTGATTTGTTTGATTGAAACAGAAAATAGTAATTACTTTGCGTATTTATAAAAAAAGGAGGACCGAATCATCCATGATTCAGTCCTCCTTTTCGCGCTAGACAAATACAAACAAAATTCCAGAGCAGATCGTGCCTACCAATAATCCACGAATACTGCCTTCCCCTTCATTAGGTAACTCAAATTTGATGATATTCACCAGCAAAGCGCCGGTGATCAAGGCTTCAATGATGACCACCAAATAGTAGGGCAATGATACAAAGAGGGAGAATGCAGCTCCCGCGAAAATACTGAAGGAAAGCACAAAGCGGCCATATTTGTTATAGAGGGCACCATGATGGTGATAGAGCAGCCAATCGTTCATGAGAAAGTGCAAACCAAAGGCAATAAAGTAGGTCAAAATGTAAAAACGCTCTGATAGCGTATTGGCAATCACGATATAGCCGATCATGATATTGTAGATCACATGAAAAGCGATATCCGACCAAAAAAAGGCGTTTTTGGCACTGGTGATGTCTTTCTTTTCTAACACCATAAACGTCCGCTCATCGATTTTGTAGATCACGTAACTGAAGACTAAGCCAAACAAAACGATGCCATAGACCCCATGACTATAAAAAATCCCCGAATTCCAGCCAAATTCATCGATCAACACCGTTTGAAAATACGCCAAATGGGGCAATAGATGAACGATCGCATAGGAGATCCCTACACCAGCGGCAAAGGAGCTCATGTATTGCACGTTTAGTTTTCTGGATGAGATAACATTTGAAGATAGATGGATGAAGATAAACCCTAAAGTGATCATGCAATTCACAAGATTGTTTGTTAGATACGTCATTGTTTTCTCCTTCTTACATTCCGTTTGCGGCATCGTTTAATCGCAATTTTCAATAACAAAGTCTTTTTAATTAGTTATTTTTGGTTATTTTCATGAAATATTCTTGTTTACTATACAGTAAGTGAGCTTGGGGGGCAATAGGTTTTTTAGGTTTTTGGGGAGAAATATTTTTGATAGAAAATGACCTTCATTGTTGCCGATTTTTTCCCGATGACCTTACCTTCATTTTCGGATAGGATAATCTTGTTTTTGCTCTTGCAGACAGTAGGTCTAACTTCGTTTTTTATAAAAAATTGGGCTTATTTGAAGTTAACTTCAAATTTCCGAAAAATTGTAACCAATTTGAAGTTATCTTCAACTTTTTCTATTATGACAGATTTTTGACGTTCGTAACCAATCACTGATGAATTCAGAAAGCCGTTGTTGCTCCTATTCCATCAAAAAAAAGAAGCAAGAACTTGCAACGTCCTTGCTTCTTTTTGTCACAATTCATTATACTTCTTTTTCGAATCTTTACTTTCTTTCACCGGATACTTCATGTTGTTTTTTTCCAGCTTTTCTTTGATGATCTCATCAATATCAAGCCCCAAATTGTCTGCCAGCATATAAGAATAAATCAGAACATCCGCAATTTCTTCTTTTAAATGTTCGAAATCTTGAGTGGCTTCTTTAGGTGTTTTCCATTGAAAAATCTCCAACAATTCGGCGGCTTCGATGGAGATAGAAATAGCTAGATCTTTTTCATTATGGAATTGTCGCCAATTGCGATCATCTCGGAATTTATTGATCCGTTCCATTGAAGAGGGTTGGTTTTGCATGGTTGGACTGGCTCCTTTCGTTTTGTAGGGCTATGAGTTTTTGGCGGAGATTGGGATTGATTGCATAGATGTAAAGCCCTTTGATTGCTCGTTTCATTAATACATTCAATGAATTAAGGATGATCGTTTCTTTGGCTTTCTTCGTCAATTCTTGGTTCATATCGTCACGTCCCGTAAACGCCCCTTTGTCCTCATATTTATCGATATCGATGATAAGCTGGTCGGTCTCTGGATCGTAATCAACGGAAGGACCAATGACGACTCCTACATTGTTTAAATCAAAGCCTTGGACGGTGTATATTGACCCGACTTCACTGATTGTATCTGGTCGCTCCGCCCATGTTCGCCTCGTATCGGTCGTATTCCAGGGCAGGTTGATCCCACCAGGATCTACAAGATATGAAGCTCCGTCTTTCTTATGAACATAATCAAATGTCGAGATGATCCGTGACAGACCTTCCTTTTTATCGAGAGAAAAGATTTTATTCTTCAACTCATCATGGGTTTCCATAATCTTAAGCTCAAAAGATGCTGTTGATTCTGGAATCTGTGTTACACGTTTTTCTACGATATCATCGATCCATTGAATTATTTGTGGACTACTTTTCATTCTTAATTGATCTTTTAGCTTAAAGCGAGAAGCATTGTACCTTTTCTGAAACTGATCCAGTTTGTCCTGATCCCAGTAACTTTTGATTTTCAATACTTGCTTCGGATCAAAAATGCAAATCGTGATTTTTGCTCGCTTGATAATCTCTTCTAGTTGGTTTTCATAGTTAAAACTGTTATAGCTGTCTTTCTTCGTTAAAAGCAAATGGGCTTCATCCACAATAACGATGTCTGGGTGCAACTTCTGATTATCTGTTTTATTAATAAAGGAAGTTGGCTTTAACATATGATTCTTTTTTAAATTCGGCAAGCTTTCTGCCATTGTATGATAGGTTTTTAACATCTCTGAATGGTTGACCAGCAAAAAGTTATCGGTGCCTTTTAATACAGACTCTGACTTTGTATAGTCTTGAAGGGTGTTATAGAGAGATGCCAATAGGACGCTCTTTCCCGTTCCAGCTTCTCCTTCAATCATCAAGACTTTTTGTGTTTCATCCTGCTGAATCGCTTGTTTACAGTACTCAATGATTTCAAGTTTTATATCTAACTGTTCTGGCGTCAGTTCTTTAAAAGGAGATAATTTATATACATCTTTGTTGCGAATCGTATCGATTGAGTGCTTCGCCAATTGCCGTCTTTGCAATTCTTCCCATAACTCTTGGAAGACCACTTCATCATAATACTCTTTTTCATAATACTGATGCATCTGCACCTGTCTTGTTTGACTGACGTTTTGCAACTGAAACTGCTCATCCCCAATGAAGTGATTGATCAAATTGGTTTCGATATTGTAGGTCGCTGATTGATTGAATTTTTCATGTCCAATCAGCAAGACTTCTTTAATTTCTCTGCGCTTAGAGTTATTCAAATGCTGCTTCAATCGTTTGTTCACTTGAACCGTTTGACCAATGTACGCAACAGGTCTTTTCTTTTCATTTCGGTTGTAGAGTATGTAAACGACTGGGTACTGATCGATATATGCCGTCGTTATGCTAGATAGCTCACCTTTCTTGAAATGATGATCTTCTATGATTAGTTGGTTGGTCATTTTTTAGAGTCTCCGTTTAGTGTCTATTCCATTAAGTTTATTTATTTTAGTATATCACTGCATATTTTGCTCTTAAAGCATTAAAGACAAAATTGGTAATTTTTTGTTTTAGCAAAATAACCATTATCTAAAAAATCGCTATTGATTAATCTACTAATTTCGTCCAACGTGCATACTTTGCTAATGATTTAATAGACTAACTTATTATCCTGAAACTCTTTTCAAACGAAAACTCTCTAAGACGTTCTAAAATAAATAGCTGAAAATCCCCTTTGACAATTCATTAAACATCCTCTGTTTAGGATATTTATAAATTGTTTATTAAATTAAAAGAATTTATTTTTCAATATTAAAATAAATAAATATTTTATAATTTTAATTTGACTAAATCATTCAATATGCGATAATCATTTACGAAAGGATGATTTGATGAACCATACAGTTACCAGCCTAAGATATCTACGGATCGCTCAAATTTCTTTGTTAACATACTATATTTATTTAGCCGTCCATGACAATATTTTCGAAGCAATTCCATTACTGTTTATCAGTGGTATTTTAGATCTCGTGTACCCGCCAGACTACGCAAACCAGTCATTTTGGTTCCCTTATAAAAAGTAAACAATATTTTTAAAAAGCAACAATTTGTTTCTGGAAAGAGCTCTAGAAATCTTAACCACAATTGTTCTTGGTATTTTCCTATCTCTTGTTTTTTAAAGAAACAACTTGTGATTGTTGGTTCCCTTCTACCCAACAACTGAATTATTTTTCTATTGCTCACTACTTTTTTATCCATGTGTCTATTAAAATGGATTTACCAAATGAATAACGAATCCTTGACTGTTGAGATGACGCTAGTATTTAATCGAAAGGAAAGGTGATTTTTTATGAAAAGAATTTGTTTTGTCTTAGTTTTGAGCAATGGATTATCTTACACACCATTAACTCCAGGTGTTCTTTATCAAAGAGACACAAGCCTCAAAGACTATTTTTCACCGTTTTACGATGTTTCAATCAATTATCTGAGAGATAAAGATACTGTTGATTACTTGGTCCTTCCTGAGCCATTCGCTCCTTTTGATAATGAAAATAACCTCCCTATCATAAAAGTTCCTTCAAAATTTTTTCTGACTAAGGACTTTGAAAAAATTAAGGATTACATTGATGACTACTTTAAAGAAAATGCGGAGAAGTAATACTGATTCAAGAATATTAAATTGATACTAATGAAATTCATCCTAAAAAAAGCCGTAGTATTTGAACCATTCCCTGTCCACTTGATGGTGATGGCTAATCAAATACTGCGGCTTTGTCCTTTCTCTTAGTTATATTAACTTTTTTTCCACAAAAATATTTATACTAATCGGGACTCAATAGAAGATCATTAATCCAAGTTAGATAGAGAAAAGTATCTACCCAATTTCAAAATGAGTATTTTTTCATACCTTCCATCATTATGCACGATATCTAACGTTTAACTATATAAGTTGAAGCATTCCGTGGATTATCTATTAAAAATAAGAGAGGAAATCGACCCTTTACCAGTAAATTTCGCTTATATGAAAATTTTAGATTATGAATAAATTTATAAAAAATACAATAAAATCAGGTTCATATATAAACAAAATATAACGGCAGACTTCCTGATATGAAGCGTATCTTCATCAAGCAATTAAATAAAAACACCCGCCATACAGCTTATTTTCCTACTGTCAGTTGGTTACACTTTCGACTTGTAAAAGTTTTAGATGTAATCAATATTTTTGTGTCCTCTTCATCGTTAAAGCAATCAGATAATTTAATACCATTAATATAAATTATTATTGTTATATTTTAATTTATGTATTACTATTTTTTTGTTGTTTAACTAACAAAAAAAACAAGAAAGAAGGTTCAATATGTCGTTTCTGAAAAAATCAAAGATCGCTTGTTTTATCGCTTCACTTTTCATAGTAATTTCGCCCTTTTTTGGAACATTACAAATTGTAGCTGCAAACGAGATCAATACTTCTGTGGAAACAGAAGCAATCGAACAAGAACTTATTAATCAATACGCAGAGGATTTAGAATTTATATATGAACACGCTGCTGTGACGGAGCGTGAAGGAAATATTGTTCAGATCAACTTGACTGTTATGAGAGAAAAATATGGTAATAATGAATTCTATGATATGTTAGAAAGAGATTTTGGTCAGCAACAACCTCAATTAAGAAAAGCAAACTTTGTTGATTGTATGAAAAAAGAATTTGAAAAAATTGTAGGTTTAGATATTGCAAAACAAATTTTCACGCCTCAGGTAAAAAATTTAATAGCTAGTAAAGCATGGAAGAAAGCGTCTGAAGTAATCATTAAGACCTTAGGAAAAAAATTAGGAACAGCTGCTTTGAAAAAAATATTAGGAAAATTAGTCCCTGGTGGAATTCCAGCTCAAATTATTTTCAGTGCTGGAAAATGTGGGATAAAAGCGGTAATATAGATTTATGAAAAAAATAATTGGTTTTATACTTATATGTGTTGTTATAGCGGCAATTCTTCCAATCGGATATTTTTTAATCTCAACTATATTCTTGAGAACACCACTAAACGAAGCGTTCAGGGACTTCTTGCTTACCTTCGGACTTATGTTCATAGTGACTGTAGTAGGAATGTTTTTCAAAAAAGACTGAGTCTTTAGAATTGCTATCCAAAAAATTCAAAGCCTTAACATTTTGATTTTCTAGGTATTCCTTGATAGATGAAAAAGGCGAAATATAAATATTTCGATCATGCACAGCAAAAAAAGTAGCCCTTTTTCACCATAGGCTTATAAATTGTGCAAAAACAAATCTGAGATAGAATGAACTTTATTCTATCTCAGATTTTTTGTTGTTCTCCCTCATTCAATGATTGATGAAAAGATTAATTCTAACTATAGTACTTATTTCACTGTTTTATTTTCACATCTTTGTTTTCTATAATCTAGATCACTTCATATTATATTTTTATTTGAGGTGATTAACTTGTAGTTATTTACCTCTATCGATGAAAAATTTACTTTAGCCAGCGATGCTATGACAACAGTAAAAACTAATTTGTACATATTCTGCTACCATTTATCAGACAAATTCAGAAAATACTCATTTGACTAGACAAAATCAAGTTAATCATCATATTTACATACTTATCTAATGATTAAACAGTTTATTTGAACTTAAATTAAGAATTATTGACATTGATGTCACCTAACGCACACTCCTGCATGTTATAATTGTCACTATAAAAATTATAGTAGGAGCGTGATTAGCTATGGGTAAAATTGAAAAAAAGGAAGTCGTGGGAAATATTGTCGCATTCACTACTGTTCTTCCCGACCTGATGGATTTTCGCAATTCAAAACTTGCAACTTTTAGCTACTTCATTGATGGAAAATATTATATCTCAGAAAATAGTATTCCTGTTCCAATGAGATATGGTGTGGGCAATACAATGACCATCAAATATAACGTAGAAAAACCTACTGAGATTTTTCCAAGACATTATTTTGTCATTTAATTGCAGCGACGTATTCTGCTCCTTTTTTGGATAACCAATTCAAAATTTTCCGATTCCTACGAAAAAACTGAAAGAAGCGAGTAACTTCTTTGTGATACTATCAGTAAAAAGGAGAATTTTTGTATGCTTATCCCAGCTATAAGTTTTCAAGGAAATTGTGAAAATGCAATAAAATTTTATCAAGAGGCGTTAGATGCTCAAATTAAGTCAATCGTTTATGCGAGTGAAGCACCTGTAGATTCAGGATTAGATCCTGAGATGTCTGATGATTTCATTATGGACTCAGAAATCATCATCGACGGTCAGAGGATCATGATGACAGACGGCAGACTAAAAGACCAGCAAATGATTTTTTCTCCTTTTGTCTTGTGAAAGAATCTGCTGATGAAGTTACTACTATTTTCAATAGCCTCTCGATAGACGGAAAAGTGATTGACCCTCTTGCACCAGTGTTCTGGGCCTCGCTCTATGGTATGGTCGAAGATAAATATGGTATCACATGGATGATCATGACCTCGCATTAGTAAACTGCCTTTTACTTACTACTCGTTTAGCTATTTTTTGTTGCAACAAATTGGGTGAATAGCTGATCGAACCCTTCTGTACATTATTCAAAATATCGATAACTGGTTTAAAATTCTTTTGGTATAATCTTCTTGTTAGGCCCGATATGTAAAAAAACATGTCATTTGTTGATCGTATACTTAAAGAGCAGGGTAATTAACTCAACATCTTTGAATATAAGTGATAGCATTCAGTAAAAACTATTGTCTGAAAAGCAAAACAGGCATAAGGTAAAATATGGAGGATTCCCCAACATGAAGAATTTATTTATTTTAGAATTGACCTATCAAAAAGATTTAAGCCAAGTAGAAAAATTTCTTCCCCCACATAATCAATATCTACAAAAAAACTATGATTCAGGTCATTTTATCTGCTCTGGACGTAAAAATCCTAGAACAGGAGGAATCATATTAGCACGTTTGTCCTCCAAAGATGAGGCACAATCTATTATCAAAGAAGATCCATTTTTAATTCATGGTATTGCTACTTACTCTATTATCGAATTTGTTCCTACTAAATTCAGAAGTGATTTTACATTTAATAGTTTGTAATGAGGGTGACTGATCCATATTGGTCACTTTTTATTTCAATCAATTCCACTATTTCTTCTATTAACAAAATGATTAACCCAATTCATTCATCTGAATTACCAGCAAGTGATGAGGAATGTTTTTCCGTTTATACACATAAATTAGACAACCGTATTTTGACTCGTTTGTGTTTTAAATTAATCACGAAGCTTTTTTGTAAGAAAATTGATAGTAGAATAACGAATAAACAAGTTGAATGAAATGACCGTATATGCTGAAGAATTAGTATAAGTGTCGAAGTCGTAGTAACCAAAAAATATTGTAATCTTCCTGTGAGCTGCGAAAGATAGTCATGGTGCGGTTTTTCTATGCAGATTTCCCCTATGCTCACACTTTTTTACCAATAAAAAACGACAAAAAGGAGCACTCCTAAGAGTACTCCTTTTTGTCATATTATTTTGTGGAAAACAGTAACATACTAATCAAGTCAATGAAGCTTTGAATGTAATGGTGTATCCCTATTACCCCACAGACCCTTCCATTTAACGATTTTCTATCTTAATACGCACAAATGCTGTTATATCAACAAAAAATCTCTAAAAGTTATCTTCTAAAATCCATATATTCACAACTATTTTTACAAATAGATAGTTTTTAGATAGCTTTTTTAGCTGGGGGCAATCAATTGTTCTATAATTTTTTTCTTCTTATCTTCATCAAATTTCCTTGGTAAACAAATGACTTGCTAAGGCGAGCTTGTACATAAATATAATCATATTACTTGCAGTAATTTAGTTTATGCTATAAATTAGTAATTGCGTGCAATACTTTAAGAAGAGTAGTTAGGCGGTGAAAACTTGGGGAAGTGCGCCTAACTACTCTTCTTGTTTATTTTATCACTATTTCAACGTAATAGAAATTATTAATTAGAAATCTCTTATATATGTTCTTAACTTTAAAATTTTACCCATTTATATTATTTATAGGATTAAAATCTGCATTTTATTAATTAAACATATTGATAGAAAGTTAAGAATGATGTAAATTTGTATTAGAGGTGATTCTATGAAAGTTGATAAACTACATTATAGAAAAGTCATTAACAGCGCAAGACACCTAGAATACTATTCGATACGATACTTTCAATCTTCGTCTGATCAAAGCAACCTCGAGAAAATTAATGAAGAATTAGACTATTTAATTGAAAATGATGTTTATCACAAGATAGCACGTACATCTCGAAAATCGTTTTTGGGAGATCAGATAATCATTAGAAAAAATTTGGAACAGGATTTTAAACTTTTAGAGAAGTATATAACTTTTTTTGACCAGCATGAAATTTGAAAAACTTTTTTATCTAATTGTGCCACTCCTCCCCGGGAGTGGTTCTTTTTACTTTTTACCTTCCATATAAAATAATGATTTTTAGTAGTCGTGATTAAGTACAATTAACAGCGGTTTAACAGGTTTTATAAGATATGAGATATCAGTAGCATAGTATAAATGTAAGTACATACACTTACATTAGCACTTACAATTTTATTCATCAACGCCAATTAGATTAAATATGAAGAAGGACAAATTATTATTACCCAGTATCGAAAATAGCTACCTTTGAAGATTATCTTTAACAATTAATAAAAACCCCTTCGTAAAAAGAGGTTTTATCTTATTATTCATAAGTTATCGGAACATCATTATCTTTAACAAGTTTCGCAACATTGATAACAGGTAAGATATAGTTTGGAAATTTGTTCCCTCTTAAAATTAAATCAGAAACAAAAGGACGAATGAAAGACCATAAAATAGAAATTGTACTTTCTTTAATGAAAGTTTCAAAGCCAATATCATAACTTTCAATTTCTTCAGAATCATAAGAAAATATACCGAAAATATTTACCGTTAACATAAACCCGGCATCTTCTTCAGTAAGACTTCCTAGAGTCACATTTAACTTCGTAGCAATTTTAGAGTTTTCTTTGGATATATTAATTCCAAAATCTAAATCAGGCGTAACATCAATTTCTTTTAAATCATTATTATAGTTGGGATTTACTTTGTAACTAAGTTCGCTCAGCACATAACTATCAAAACTAATACTCGCCATTATGCAGCCAATCCTTTAACAGATGTATAGGTGCCTACAGATTTAAAATCCGTTTTATATTTTGTATTTTTAGGATTAATTGCAAAATTCTCCATAAGATTATTTTTTCCTTTTAAAAATAAATTCTTAGTTTTTATTTTTTTATCTAAAGTTAATTCGAGCGAATCGGTAACCAAAGGAACATTATTCCAATCAGTTATTGAATTCCCAACAACTAATCCTGGCGTGTCCGAATCGAATTCAACGTCATACCCCATTTTATCCAAGACATCTTTTAATCGTTCTCTGTCTAAAACCATAATTATCGCTCCTTCCTTATATACATTGTACTATTAAATCATCAAAATTAATAATAGATTGATCAACTATATTTAATTGGGTTCCTGTATTTTGAATCCTATCATAATCTGTTAAGTTTGCGTTTAAATCTTTGTATTTAACTTTATCATCTGTAAAAGTATACTTCACAGCTTGAATTTTCTTATAACCTATATACAAATCAATAATAAAACATCTCAATTCAGCGTTATCTTTATAATTAACATTGTCTTCAGCCTTATCTCTTTTTTTGGCTCTTACTCTTTCTTTTGATAGTTGCTTTTTAAATTCATTCAAACTCGCTCTATCACTCTCGGTATCTAAATTTAGAAGACAACTTTTCTCAATTTGAATACTTGCTGTAATAACACATTTCTTTTTCCCAATTAATTCTTTACTTGAACTCGCTCTTACAAACCAGCTTGCTTTATCGAAATCTTCAACGAAAAAATATGTTCCTTGGCCTAGCCAGTGATTACTTCTATATTTATTTTGAAATTTCCTCGATGAGATAATACTTAAATAGTTTTCGTAAGAAGTCCCGTGATGACACTCATTATAAACAAGCAACTAAAACTCCCCTTAAGCTTCTTTTCTTTATTATATACATTAAGGATTCAATAATACAATAGCAACTTTAAGTTAATAAGCTCTTGTTTATAATAATTTAAAAAAATTAACATCAAATAATGGTACTTTATAGGTTGTAGAATCATACGTTATATTGTTGATACAGAAGGTTGAGTATAACTTCTCACTTATTAATCTTATATTTATTTTTTTCTCGCCAAATCAGAAACTTATCAAATAATTGAATATTGATAATTGGCAGATTAGAAGTGACTAATCTGTATCCATCTTTGTAATCTTTGTGTTCTTTAAACTCTTTTAGTAGTTTCTGAAACAACGGCTTATGAAGACGGTAACCGAAATAAACTATTGCTTCGTCTTTAGCCATCCAAGCTTGCGGCAATTCAATTGTTCTTGCTAATATGACTTTCATTTTCACCCTCCTAGTATAAGATATTCCAAGCATAACACAAAAAGACACCCAGCCGATAAGCTAGGTGCCTTATATTTATCCTCCTACGCCTTCAAGTGCTTGTTTGCTTGCACGGTAAAATTTACGGTTCATTTTATTTAATTCGCTTGGGTTATTCGCATCGACATTGCCAATGTGGATATGTTGTTCCACTTTAGAAGGCTGTACTTTACCACCAATGCCTTTGCGTTTTTCTTCGTCTGATAACGGAGTAACAGTTGTCTTACCGTTCTTATTAGTAAGCAATTCTGGTCCAGCTTCACCAACGATCGCTTGCCCATTCAGTACATGACCGCCATCTGCCAAATAAGGCAAAGTGGAAATGCTAAAGCTTTTGCCGCCTACGCCAGGAACCCATTTCGGAATTTTAATGCTATTAAGACCACCCAGAAAAGCATTGATTAATCCAATCATTCCATTAAAAGGTGCTTTTGCCATGGCTGCAATTCCATCAAAGATACCACCGAAAATGTTTACAACACCGTTCCAAGCGCGTTCCCAATCACCTGTAAATATTCCAGTTATAAAATCTATAAATCCGGTGAAAATTCTCTTACCTGCATCGAAAAAGTTTTGGAAATTTTGTATGATTCCTCCAAAAATATTGCTAATGTATCCGCCCATAAAATTAAATACTTCTACCGCTATATCAGAAACACCTTGGAAAAATGCATTCACACCGTTCCTAAACCATTCAACATTGTTATAAGCCCAAACTAGCCCAGCGACTAATGCGGCTATTGCTATTACAGCTACGGCAAACCATCCACCAGATAATCCGAATAATTTGCCTAGCCCACTCCACACAGTGGCCAGATCTTTTACCCCAGTGGTAATCTTAGTAACGGAACTCATAAGCGTTCCTATGACAACCAAAGCTGGTCCGATTACTGCAGCTATACCAGCGAGTGTAATAATCCAGTTCTTAGTACCTTGATCCAGAGAATCCCACCAGCCTTTGAAACTCTTCAAAGCATCAATCGCCATTTCAAAGAAAGGCAATAAGCTTATTTGGACGGATTCGCCGACATCTGCTAAAGCAAACTTCGCATTATTCATCGCACGATTAGCAGCGTCAATAGGATCTTCCGTTTCTGCAAATGTATCAGCCACTGCACCGCCACTTTCTTTTGCTACTTTTGCTAAATCATCCAAGGTGAACGTTCCTCGTTTGATTGCATCAACCATTTTATCTGAACCTTTCCCAAATACTTCATTAGCAATTCTCAAAGCTTCTGTTTCGTCTTTTGCATTCAGTATTGAATCGATTGTTCCCTTTAATCCGTCTTGTAACGATAGATTGTCTTTGGCGTAAACAACTGAAGCTTTAGACATCTTGCTTAACATTGTGCTTGAGTCAACCCCAGCTTGCTCAAATTTACCAATTAAGGTCACCCCTTCATCGAAACTCAATCCTAATTGTTTGATTTGAGGTGCACCATCAATCGCCTTCTTCATAAGGTCATCAACTGATTGCCCTGTGTTCTGGGAAGTTTTGGTAGTAACATCCAATACATCGTTTAAATCATCGTAGGATAGTTCATAAGCTTCGATTGATTGTCTAGCATAAATTGCTGCTTGCGAGACATCAGTATTATTGATATCGGCATATTTCAATAGGTAGTCTGTTGAATCTTCAAGTTTTTTGTCCATGAATCCAAATTGAGTATTGACTTCACCAATTGCTTCTCCGACTGTTTGTAGTTCTAAGTGAGTATTTGAGCCAACGTTTTCAAACGAGGTAGACAAACGATCAGCAACATCGCCTGTTGCGCCTGTCTTTTGTATAATAGTGTCCATAGCTTCATCAACTTCTGAGAATGCAGCTAAACCAGCAGCCCCAGCAGCCATAATCGGCGCTGTTACCCCTACTGACATCTTCTTGCCGACATTTGAAACCTTTTCGCCAGCTTCTTCGATTTTTTGTAACTTTTTGGCTGTATCAATAGATACATCGCCTTGTTTTTTTAGTGCTTCATTCGTTTCATCCAAAGCGGCCTTTAATTTATTTTGTCCCGTTTCGGATTCAAGCATCTTCTTATAAAGTTTTTCAGATTCTGCTGAGTACTTACCAGTTTCTTCTACTGATTTTTCATATTGTTCTCGCAAAAGTTGAGTTCGCTTTTCAGCAAGCGTCAACTGGGTTTCTAATTTCTTTTTGGTAACTGTCAACTTCTCAGTTGCAGTCGCATTTTTATCCATAGCAGACATCTGATTGTTGAATTCAGTTACTGCTAAGTTCATTTCACGATTGATCCCCTTGATTGTTTTAGAATAATTGACTTCTCCATTCGTCTTGAAATTCAAGACAACATCGGTTTCTCTTACACTTCCTGCCATATTCTACTCTCATCTCCTTTGCATTTTCTGTCTTCTGATCGCAAGAAATTCGTCTTGCCTATTCTTCATTTCTTGTATTAATTTATCGTATTTCACACCATCTACTTCATCTCTATCTTGAAATTCATTTATTAGGAACGCACAAATTTCCATTCTTTTAGAAAGCAAAGAAAAATAGCTTTTAATATACTCTCGATTAGAACTGTTCTTCTTCTGGATCAGCCTTAAATCTCGCTCGATCGCTTTTAACTTTCGAAGTAATTCTTTGTAATTTAAAATTGAATCAAGAGAGTTTCCCAAGTCTGTTTTTAATGTGTGTTGATACCAAATGTTATCTGCCTTATCCCTCAAATATTCTAATCTATCCATTTTCATCCCCCGATCATTCTCTGGTTGTTAGAAAGTTCATAAATTCGTCTACTTCTGGACTTCCTATTTTTGTTTTATCATTCTCGACTACCAATCTAAGCAATTCTTTAACAGCGGCAGTATATCTATTGATCATCGTGTTATATGTCTTGACTGAAGCTGATTCTTTATAAAATTCTTGGCTGCCATTCTTGAAAAGTTCAATTGATCCATTTTTATTGATGTCTTCTTCGAGTTCTGACAAAGTAACATTCATAAATGAAACTCGCTCAATCAAACCTTTGACTACTTCAGCGCTACTACTGGGTACTCCGTCCATCAATGTTGTTAGTCTTTCTTTCTCAGCCGCTATTCGTGCTTCTTTTGCTTTCTTTTTCAATGTTTGCCCCCCCTCCCGTGTATGGTCCTGTGTGTTTTTCGGAGTTCCATCCCCGATTCCTAACCGATTTATTTTTTATAAAAATAACGGGGGGATAAATCAATCCCACACCGTTACTCATTTAATTTATTTTTTAATTTCAAATTTATTATCTGGCATGCCATTCAGTCTAATGATTTCATCTAAGTAGTTACTCACTGATCGTTTAACATCATGGAAATAAGAACCCAACACTGAGGCGTAGCCCCATCCTCCTTTGTAGTATTCTCGTTTAACATTATCCAATATGTTTTTGTTCTTAATGCCCAATACATCTACAAGTTGTTTCATTGAGCTGTTATGCGATTTGATTAACTGATCATTTAATTGTAACAGTCTAGTAGTTTCTGTTCCCAATAAAGCAGTTACTTCAGCGAATCCTTTGTTGTCAAATAGTTCTTTTGCTTCAGACAATAGCGCTGCTTCTTTCCGGTTGGTTTCATTTTTCAACTGATTGATATAATTAAGATAGATACTATTGGTGATCTCTGCACGTTCTTGGTACGCCTCGGCAATCACCTTCTCAAGATCTTCAATATCCTTATTTGCTTCTTTGTTAGCCTTGAATGTCTCTAAGCTATACTTTCCTTTTGCTGAAGCTTTCTTGTCTCTCTTTTCAACCAGACTATCTAACTCTTTCTCCAACTCATTGATATTGATATCGATCTCTTTTAATTCTTTTACCTCTGGTGTGGTTACTGTGTACTCTACTGTCATTCTTGATTCGCTCCCTTGATTTTTTCTTTGAGTTTACTTACTACTGTTTTCTTAGGTTCTTTGATCTGTGTTACTCGTTCTTTCTTATATTGAGCCAACAAATCTCTGCGGCGCTCGATGGCAATTTCATTTGTACTGTCTTCCTCGATCAGCTTATTTAATTCAGCCAGCGATAGCTTTTTAATAGCATCTGGATTTCCTTCCAGCTCTTGCTTCATTTGTTGTTCTTCAAGGTATTTCTCCCATTCTCTATAGCTAAAGAAATCATCTTCTGTTTTCATTTGCCAACTCCTCTACTTTCTTACGAGTATCAGGATCTAACCCATTTGTGTTCTTTGCTACCAAGGTGAGCGTTGCTTTGCGTTTAAACTCAGCGGTACAAATGCCTTTAAGCAAAACCAACTTCTTCTTATCAGATAACAGTCCATCCCGATCCTCATTTAGAGCATTCTCCACTTGTTCAGGACTTAGACCTGTGACTTCGCACAAATGTTTCTGTTTGATTTTGCGTGTCTTCATAATCTCTACAATAGTCATTTACACTTTCCTTTCTGCTTAATCAGTCAAACCATATATCAATAAACTTTATATACTCGTCTCGAGGTTCCATTTTCTTTAATCGAAGGTACATCTTTAGCTGGTTCCCCTGTGTAGAGTCCTGTTTGAATCTTTTCGCTTTGGATCTATCTTGCGTAAAGATATAAGAATCTGGATCCGCACGATTGCCGCTAATGATTTTGTAATCCTTTAAATAAATAGTCCCAACGCCTAGAATGTATTCCTCTAGTTCGTCAGCATCAATTTCGATAAACTCTTTTCTCAGCCGATTGATAATAGCCTGTAATTTCGCCTCTGACTTGCTCCTGATTTTTCGATATTCAAGAACAGATATTCCTCTTCGGTCAGCCAATACTTTATCTGTTATAGGTATATAAGTTCGATAACCGTTATGCATATAACTAAAGTTGGCACCTTGTTCAGTTTCGTAATACTTCTCAGAAAGAATTAAAACATCTTCTTTTGGCAGCTCTTTTAAAGCAGTAAATAGCAAACGAGCATATCCTGCTGTATTCCCCTCTTTTAAATGATTTCTATTTACCACAAAGGCCTTCCATTGAGTGAGTATCCATTTTGGGCGAATGTCATAATCATAAACCACTATCCAAACACCTCCGCCATTAGTGCAATATTCGAAAATAAATCGTCCGTTAGTTCAACCCTTTCTTGCGGCACTTCCCATTCATATCTGAACGCCATAGCTGTTTCTATCTCGTATATTTCATCGAGTGCTTTCTGTTTCAAAGATGGGCTTTCAACCCCTTTTAAAAGGCTCTCACGTTCAGTTATAGGCAATTCATTTAAGAAGTACATAAAATGCTTATGCCTAAACTTCCAACGCTCTATCCGCTTGTCAATGAGCATACACGCTTCGACGTTATCTGCTACTAAATAATCAATCTTGGGAGCTTTTGCATGGATAGCAATTTCATCATAGGCAATTCCTGTGCATAGGCTTTGGCAATAAAGCTCTTGCCTGATTAATCGTTTTTCTTGTTCCAGCTTTCTGATATAAGCCTCTATGTTCAAGTAGCGGTTTAAATTGTATTCACTATCCATGCTTCCCTCCTAAAAAACAGTATTCTATTATGTTGCGGCTTTGATCGTTGGTCTAGCTTGGGATTGTCATCATCTAGGACGGCTTTTTCAGCAACCGCAGTATACAGTTTTCAAAGGACAACTAATAATAAAAAACGGACACGAGACGTCTGCCATATTACTGGCTTTTTTCGTCTCATATCCGTTGGTTCTTCCTAATCAGATATTATTATTAAGTTGTCTTTATTATACCATATTTGAGCGATAAAATCTTTATAAAACGTTGATATATCAGCTTTTAAAACACTTTTTCACTCTAATTTATTTGTTGTTTTCGTCTCATATCTGACTACTTGACCATCTTTTACAATCAGGATAATTTCCCCATATTCTGGTAGTGTAAGTTCTACCGTTTTCGTTGGTTTGTCAATGTATACTTTATCTGTGTTCATCGTTCCATCTCCTTAGTTAGCAATTTTTATTGTTTCTTGCCAGTTTTTTAGATCTGCTTGTTCAATATTCGTGATTGTTTGCTCCATGCTCTTAAATTGGTTTCTAAACGCTTGAAGGCCAATAGTCCGTTCGTCTTCATTAGTAGCAATGAACATGCCACCTTCGTATCCTCTGACAGAAACAATAGGCACTCCTTTGGCTCGCAGCATTTGAATAACTGCTTTTACGTCTCGTTCGTCCAGATCAATAATAGAGCATATATCTGGTACTTTGATTTTCCTTTCAAACCCTCTTGGGATTAATTCAAGTACCGATTGTTCAATAATCGTAAGTTCTTCCATTACATGCCTCCGCTCATTTTTTTAATTTTCTTCAAACATTGGATAGTCATTTGGATAGAGATTATGACTTTTGAAATCCAAATCGTTTCTTGTGGCCAGCTTGATAATATAACCAGTTTTTTTAAACGGTGAGTGTGGGTTAATGCAATGCGCCACCCTCATTCCATCTTTCTTTCCGTGAAAATGCCATTTCGAACAATACGGACACCAAACTGCATATTGTGATCCTGTATCATAAGCGATTAAAATTGGGTATTTTCTTTCATTTTTATTGGTTTTCAGTGTTTTCACTCCTGCCTTCTTCAGTTGCACTCTCGATTGCAACAACAGTGTACCCTCAATAGAAATTAAAAATACTTGTGACATCTGGGGCACCTACTAAAAGCGTTGATATATCAATGTTTCATACTTTAGTTTGGTATTCTAAAAAACTTTTTATCTGGGACATAGGTCGGGACATTGAATTTGCCCCAAGCATTGCCCCAACTATATTTAAGGAAAATATTTCTTTAAGTCATTACCAACCCTTGTAATAACAATGTTTATAGTAGGTGTCCCCACTGTCCCGTAATAATTCAACTTCTTGCAAGGGTACACTCTTATTCTTCACATACACTTTTTAAAAACAAATGAATGTACCTTCTTGCTTTGATACTTTTAACTCGTGTCTGCTTCTTATAAATCCCCATCTTCTCAAGTTGCTTGCTAAACTTAGGTTGTGACAATTCATGTAAACTTTCTTGATAACAGAATTTTTGATATTCTTCGTAAATTGTTTTAGAAGAATCACCTTCGCTGGATTCCATATCAATGCTGCATTTTTCTTCAATGAACCTCATAATATGGTTGGATTCTTTCAACCATTTATCTTTTGCTTGATTCATCTTGTCTGATACAGTCAGTTCTTTGCGGTCTAGCGCTTCTTTAAACATACTTATGCAATAGGTGGCGAATAGTGGAATCTCTTTCTCGATGGCATTTAAGTCGTGCTTAGTTTTAAAGCTTTCGTCTATCACGCAATCAAAAGGAACTACATATAAGCGCCTCTCAAAACCGTGTGTGAAGTCATTGAACGCTGGCAACTCATTCGCTGAAAATATCAACTTCGCAAAATTCACAAACATAAAGTGATCTTTTCCTTTAAACTCAGCAGATAAACGATCCCCACCAGTTAGGGCTTTGAGTAATCCTGTTGACTTGAGAAACTCGGAATCAACATCCGCAAACAGATTGGCTTCTTTCTGAAATAGGTTGGCACCAGCAAAACGATTCTGTTTGTTCCCTAATTCTTGCAGCGTCATATTGCTGGTATTGTCCTTTCCGATGACTTTTGTTAGAAAATCTAAGAAAGTGGATTTACCATTCTCGCCGCTCCCTTGCAAAATCGTTATCGTTTGAAAAGGTGCATAACTCCGATAGAAACAGTATCCTATGATTTCCATTAAATGCTGTGCGCTTTTTTCATCACCAGTCAAATCTCGCAGCCATTCGATTGCCTTCTCTGGCTTCAAATTTGATTTCGGATCTACAACATAATCATGACTTTGGAGAATATAGTCTTTAGTATCGTGCGGTTTCAGTTCACCAGTTTTAATGTTGTAAGTTCCATTTTTAAAATTGGCCAGATACGGCTTGCTATTGTTAAAGGGATTTTCTTTCATAGTCGGGTCAAAAATCTTAATCATGATAAACTTTTTTGTTTCGCCTAGTTTTTGCTGACTCCACTTATTGAAAGATTCCAATTTGTCAGTGATATAACCGTCTAAAAAATCGCTTAAACTATCAATTCGCCATGATCCTGTTTTTTTATCAAACCTCGCACCGTAGAGCAAACCATTTGTTCGGATCATTGGAATCTCGTTCATAATTTCATAACCTAACTTAGAAGCATTTACTTTAGTGTTTCCTTTTTCATCTGTGTAAATCCAAGAAGGCAGTTTCTTTTCTTCGCCAATGCTCTTTTTTTGTAATTCTTGTAACTCAATAATTTCACTCAATTGGCTCCCAACTCCTTCTTTGCTATCGAATAAAATGTTTCCTCCACTTCTTTTTCAGATAGCGGTTCTGAAAAGTATCGATTGGCGACTTTAACTAATTCGAATACCGCCTTTACGTCTACCGCTCTTGCTAGCAAACCTCCTGTGATTTGAGCAATGCGATTGTTGCGGTTTCCTTCTTCACATCCGCATACAATGCTTTCGAAAAGTTCAGTAGTTGTATTCCTATATCTTGACCCGCCTTTTTTGAATTGGCTTGTGTTTTTGTACAATTTTCTTGAAGTTACGCCTCCTGTGTCTTGTTTGTAGTCTTTCAGCCAACGTTTTGCGGCATCTAAGCCATCAGATATGGGAAATAATTTTTCTCCGCCATGGACAATAATTTGTTCTTGCTTAGTATATTGTGTCAACACTGGTAGTAACTGTATTTGCGACCAAGTGAGGTTTGATTGATCCGCAGTGTGAATAATGCCATCCAGTATCTTATTTGAAAAGAAGTAAATCAGTAGCTTGTATTCTTGTTCATTCACTGGTTTATCCAGTGGAATAACTAACCGATAGCGTACGCCTTTTAACCCATGACTAACACTTGGATAAAGAACATAAGCAAACTTGGCTAGTTTTTGTTTGATGGCAGCTATCAAATCAATTTCAGATACGGTCACATCATCTAAATCTAAAATTAGGCAATCTCGATTGATTAAATTTTCATTTTTTCGTATCAAGGCCTTCATTTCACCAGCTATGAACCCATCAATTACAATCGTTTTTAATTTCTTCTGTTCTTCAGGATCATCAGAAACATTGACTTTAATCGGTGTATATTCTGAAAAGAATTGAATAATGCTTTTATCAATTGGTGGTTCCATAATGGATGGCCGCACTTTTCCTATATAAATCATTCGAAGCACCTCCGCTTACTGATTTTTTGGTTCTACTTCAGCAAGCCATTTGTGAAGTGCAGAATCGTCATCAAGCTTTCCACCAATTTGGACGAAAACTTTCTTTATATGAGGAAGAACGAATCCCATTTCTAAGTCAAACTCTCCAGGCGTGTATCTAACTACATTCATGTTCCCAATATATTTATTAGTTATTTCCATCATTTATACCCCTCCTATACTGGATAAATTTCATCGGAGACAGCTTGTATTTGCCCTCGGATATTTTCTAAAGCTTCACCTATTTCATCGAGCACTCCCGTTCCCAATTGTTTGTTTAAAGAAAATGTATCTTCAGTTACTCGTGAATATTCGATATTCTCTATAAGACGTTCGATGATTTTTAAGTCATTTACTCGTGCTGCAAGGTTCTTGGAACTGGATAGCAATTTCTTTTCATTCATGGTTAGATCCTCCTTGTTCCAATTTGATTGCGTACGCCTCGGTATCAGATGCATGTCTTCCTGATAACTCCAAAATAGATACTAGCAATGCATTTGCCATGTTTAAATCTTCTGTAGTAATAGTTCCTTGCATCGACATTTGATTGTCAAAAAAAGCTTTAAACCCCTTCAAAGCAAAGTCAACATTAAATGCATCAGTAACTAAATTTTCAATTCCTAAAATATTTTCCATATTTAGTGCGCTCCATTCTCTAATTGTGATATACTAGAGAAAAGAATATAGGTATATTACCTACTTGTTTGCCTTTTGCTGATTCCGTCAAGAATCTTTACAGCAAAGGCTTTTTTCTTTTCTCCATCCATAGTTTTTTTACTCCACTTCTTTTAAACTTGGAAACTGACTTTCTAGCCATGGGATCATGACCGCTAAATTTTTTCTTGCTTGTTCTTCGGTTAAATTAGCTATTTGATTTTGAAGAACAATTAGATCAGCGTAAAGTTGTGCATTCTCTTTTTCGGCTTCTTTACACTCTTTCAAAATACTTTCTGCTTCTTCTACAATTTCACGTACAGAAAAATTCTTGTACTTCTTAGGTATCCAAACTAATTTCAGCATTTCTATCCTCCTCTAAAAATCCTATTGAGACTACCATTTGACTAACTTACTTTCCAATTTGCCCCCAGCGATTAATTAAATTTCAAATTGCGCCATCCACTCATCAACCTTTTTCCGATTACAACGTTTTGTTTGATTGATAACGGATACTGGAAAATCTAGCTCTTTAATGAATTTAGATAGATTGGATCGTGATACTTGTAAATAATCACAAGTCGTTTCTAAGTCCATCCATTCTGGGAAAATCCGTTTCTCCGCTTCACGCTGCTTTATTTCCTTCTCTACGCGATTAGCAACTTCTTCAAAACGCTCTTCGAATACGGGAGTCAAATCTACTTCTAACTTCATCTTTCGGCCTCCTTTCATACGTATATTTGCGTATTACTAAAATAAAAAATTAAACGTATATTCACGTCTATGTTTGTATATTAAACTATTACCCAAAAAAATCAAGTATATTCACGTATATTTTTTTCGCTGGATATGATATACTGCAAACAAAGGAGGGGGAAAAACTGAAAAAAAGAGTGTTTAATCCAGAAGAAAAAGAAAAAATAGGTACTAGAATTAGAAACATCAGGATAACTCTAAATAAGACTATGGTTGAGTTTGGTGAAATGCTTTCTCCAGATGAACCTGTCGCTCAAAGTATAATTTCTAGATGGGAAAGAGGAATAAGCGTTCCAAACAATGACAGACTAAAAAAAATAGCTGAAATAGGCAACGTTTCTACTTATTACCTTCTAACAGGAGAAAAGATTGATTACCTTTATGGCGGAAAGAAAGAAGTAATTGATTTTAGCAGATTTAAAAGCCCATCAAAACTATTAAAATATATTATCTCTGTGAACAGCATATCAAGCGACACAATTCCAGAAGTTTTCAAAAATGGGAAAGTTCTCGAAGATTTTGAGATCTACAATTTAGTTAATAATTACACAGACAGGGAAATTAAATCGTTATCTTACAGACTTTCGGGCGACGTACTAGAGCAGCTTTTGATACATTATCGTTTGTGCGAATTATTCTCGATTAAAAGTGATATTTCCAAACTATCAAGTGACGATAAATACTTTTACTTATCTTCTTTACGCCAAGAATATTATTACAACAAAGTCACCGAAAAAACTATTCATATTGATACCCGAGAAGAACTTTTTGACGGCGAAACAATCGTGATTAATGGAAAGACATTAGACGAAGAAGATAAAGCTTTGTTTCTAAACACTATAAATAGATTAGCCGACTAACTAACCTCCACCACTTGCCCCCAGCAGTACCAGGAGGGAATAATATTGGCAAAATTTGAACAATATAAAGATAAAAACAATAAAAGAAAATGGTTATTCAGTGGATATGTTGCTACTGATCCTATTACAGAAAAAAAGATTGTCACCACTCGTAAGGGTTTTGACACCAAGGCAGAAGCAAGTCTTGAGTTTGATAAATTGAAAGCAAGCATTCTAAAAGGTTCTAAAAAGAAGCGTACAATCACATTCCAAGAGCTGTATGACGATTGGTTGGAACAACACCGCAAAAGTGTTAAATCTTCTACAGTAGCCACCAATAGACGGTTTATTGAAGGTCATGTATTGCCAAAATTCGGCAAGTTAAAACTAGACCAAATAACCGTTTCTTTTTGTCAAAAATGTGTGAACGAATGGCACGACAAATACAAGCAATACCACTATATAAGACGTGCTACTGCTCAGGTCATGAATTATGGCGTATCTATGGAATTAATGGAAAGTAACCCTATGAAAAAGACGATTCTACCACGCAAAAAGGAAGAGGAAAAGAAACCTAACTTTTATAGTAAAGATGAATTACACGAGTTTATGACATTCGTTAAAACACTTGACAACTATAAATACTATGCCTTCTTCCGTTTACTTGCTATTACTGGCATGCGTAAATCAGAAGCGTTGGGGCTTTATATTAAAGACTTGAACATATTCAACAAGACACTAACAATAGGTAAAACGATAGCCATTGATGAATACGATCAAGTTGTTTTACAGACACCAAAAACAAAAAATTCATACCGCACCATCAGCTTAGATGATGAAACGATACGAATTTTACAAAAATGGTTCAGTATTCAAAAAGAAGATTATTTCAAACTTGGGTTTAATACTTCAAAGGCAAAGCAGCTCATGTTTAGTAATATGAGTAATGATTTATATTATCCGCAAGTAGTAAACGATTGGCTTGATTGGATTTATGACAAAGCAGAAAAAGAAGGCTTAACTCTAAAAAGAATAAGTCCTCATGGTTTTCGACATACTGCTTGTTCGCTTATGTTTGAAGCTGGCGCAACGATTAATGAGGTTCAGAAGCGCTTAGGTCATAAAGACGTAAAAACAACCATGAACATTTATAGCCACGTTACACCACAACAAGCAGAAAACACCAGTCAGAAGTTAGCAAACTATTTAGGTTTCTGACAAATAGATAGTTTTTCGGATAGTATTTATGAGATTGAAGGCAAATAAAAAGCCAAGAACGCTATAATATCAACGTTCTTAGCCTATAGTTAGGTTTTAACCTACACTGCCTTCCATATTGGAATCGACTTCTTAACCAGTGTCATTGAGTGTCAAACTAAACAATTAAGTTGATTCACAGTAGTTCAATGAGTCAATAATTATCATTGATTGTCAAATTAGGAGGGTCAAAATCTGGTCAATTTAGATATGTTATTGGGAGCATTAAAAAACGAGTTAATTCACTTGATTAACTCGTTTTCTTATTAAAACCCCTTATGCAGAAATTCACCTAATTTTTTTTGAATGAAAATTCTATCATCTATTGTAGTTTCTAACTGTTCTAATTTTCCAAATAGTTCTATTATAGTTAAAGTGTTATTTACAATTTCATCTCTTTGTAAATTTGACAGTTTTGTTTTAGCTCCAGCACTTAAGGTTTTTGACTTAGAAAATTTTTCAAAAATCACATACAACTCATCTTCATTTAACTTTTTAGCTAATTTGGTTGCATTTATTCCTTCTAAAACATTTTCTGAATGTTTATCCAGCTCATTAAGATGGGCTAACCGTTCCTTAACTGTTTTTGAAACATTATTATGTTGAATTTTAACAACACTATCACCTATCGCTGTAGAACTATTACCATTCTTATCAAATATAGTATAAATAAACTCAAAGAGAACTGCCCCTTCTTTTATCTCACTATTTGATACATTCACTCCAATTTCCACTGAATAATCTTTACCAATTGGTATTCGATTTTCCACCTTCATAGTCATATCTAAGCTAGAATCAGTTATTATCGCATTCTCAATATAAACCTTATTTGCTGTTTTTTTTGAATATCTGTGCATTGCATTTAAAGCTAAATATAATACCTCATTGTTGTCATAATTTTTGTAAGATTTAGAAGTTACTGCTCTTAAAAAAAGCTTATCTTTATGAACTCCACTGCCATCTATAAATCTATATTGTTTTATTTTATTTGATGTATTTTCTAAAAGGTACTCAATTGTTTCCCTTATTAAATCCTTTTCGTTATTTTTAAAACAATAGCTTGCAAATTTATCCAAACTAAACAGTTGGTCTAAAAAATCATTAGTGAATGAATAAATTCCTGTTGCTGTAAAAACAATCTCTTCACTTTCCTTATCTTTAAAAGATAGAATTAAATTCTTGTCATCAAAGCCTTGTAAAACAATGTCTTCAACAGGAATTAACATATCACTTTTTTTATTTTTTATCTCGGTAAAAATGTCAATAACCTTCTTTGAACCCTTTACATTACATTCATCCTCAGTTATGTAAGCCATTGTGTCTTTTATAGATAATGAAATTTCTTCAGCATCCAACAATCTCATTACTTCTGACTTTGTTGCGAGGGTCATTTCATCTTGAAATGAATTAAACTTTCTCGTTGTTAAATAGTTGATCATATAGTCATCTCCATATTTTTGTAAGAAAAAGAGGAGGCTTAGTTACTAAATCATTAATCACTCCAATTATTTTAGTATCATTCAAAAATAATTATTTACATATTTTTTCTTTTTTGATACAATTTCATAAGTTAAATTTTTAATTGTTTGGAAATAAAAAATAATTTTTATCATTACCCATCCTCAAACCAGTAGATGCCCGTCTGCTGGCTTTTTCTTTTCCTTCATTTTAAATGATACCACCATGAGAAACCGCTGTCAATATCACGCGTATTTAAAACCCTCTAATCACACCTTTTAAGCCTTTTAATTGACTTAACACCAAATAACACCTCATCCACAATGAAAGCTCTTAAATGTCAAATATAGCACTTGAAAATGCATTCTGAGTTAGTAATACACCCGACAGAAAATAAGAACATTAGTTCTTAACTATATACAGCATGTACTTTCATTTCATCGTCTATATATAGTATTCGGTGCTTCTGTAATACTTGTAGGTCTGTTTCATCTGCAATAACTTCCACAACTATGTAATACTTTTTAAGGATTTTCAGCCAAAAACTATTTTTCGTTTCATTTACATATGAAACATAGAAACCCTTGTATATCAATGTTTATAAAGCTTTATTTCATTTCGTTTCATGTATCAAAATTTATTAACCTTTTACAAAAGTCAAAAAAAGAGTACTCCAAGTGAGCACTGTAGCTCATTTAAAGGGTACCCTTAGTATGGTCAAATAACAACGGGGGTAGCTATCCTATTCAATTCCTTGTATGATTCTACCGAAGATATGATTAGCTTGAGTTGGTTGTCCATCAATTAGAGTAAGGGTGTACTCCGTTTCCAGTGGCTCTTTTAAGCTTACTGTTACTCCCTCTCCCACCTTCTGTTGAACAGATAGACTAATTGCTTTCAGATGTTCAATTGCTTCTGATATAGCTTGCTTATCATTTGGAATAGACTCATCAACATAATAAGTAATCCTTGTACCGTTGCCATCATTTTCGGTCGTTAGATAACCTTTATAAGGCAATTGACCATAGTTACTGATAAAGTAGCTGAGTTGCTCATCTTTGTTAAAATTTGATTTAACATCATCAAAAGTTACACTACTATCCACAATATTACTAAAACCATCTCTAAGCTCTTTATTCTCTGTTTCTTTAAAGTATAAGTAATTATTCGGATTCCCTTGATTCTGACTAGTTATTAACACTTTGGGTACTCCTGAATTAATGGTAAAGAAATAAACATGCTTCGATAAATAATCTTGTGCCTCTGCATCCGAATAAACAGCTACTAAAGAGTAACCTGATTCTTCCTCACCACTTTCTGACCAGTTTAAAACTATTGGCGTGTTCCCAATAACCGCCTGCCACTTATTGTTATTAAGAACCGAGTCAGGGAGTTGTAAGCCGTATAAATCAACATTATTATTAGGACTGTATTGTTTATACGTCTGATTCATTGTTTGTCCCCAAGTATCCATAAAGTCATTAAGCTTTTTATCTTTGTCATCATTCCATAACATTTCGTTAACTATCTTATCTTCTGTTGAAGAATTACTGACAGAGCTCTCTTTTACAGAACTAAGTCTGTCAGTAGTTTCACTATAGGTAGATGAGGTAGGCTGTTCTTCTTTATTTTGACAGGACGCCATCAAAATAGTGGGTAGTAGTGCTAATAACACCAATGCTTTTTTCATTTTGTTACTCCCTATCAAACTTATCTGGATTTTTTTCTATATAATCATTGTAAAGCACAGTTGACATAGAAACAATCGTTTGCCCTGCTTGAATTTTTTCGATATCTTGCTCCAATATCCCTGTTCTTATTTTATCTATGCCCTCATAAAGAGTTTCATGAGAATCCTTAATCTCTTTAGGTAAAGTACTTGTAGGTCTGATGTTTTTCAATTTTTTCATTTGTTTACCTAAATAGTCTGCTGTATCCTGCATATCTTCATCAGAATAGACATCTGTCTGCTTGATTTTCACGTCACTATCAACTACTATATTCACAACTTCTTGTACGTATTCTTTTTCTGATAGCCCCTCCGAACTAAATAACATTGAAAAACAACCTAATAATAGCAAGCCCCCCACTATCAGTATTTTTCTTCTATCCTTTGGGTGATGGTGCGTTTTGAGAAGCTTTCTTATTGCAATTGCGAAAAAAATAAGACCTATCCCACCTAATATTTTTGTCATCTTTAAACCTCCTCAATATCCAGATGATAAGCCCAGAAGCGTTCCTAGAATACCACCTGCTACACCTGCAATCATTAAAATAGTTCCATGCTTTTCATCATGCTCTCTATACAAATACCCCATAATAACTCCAATAGCACCAAATAATACAGGAATAAATAGGAGTGAGATGGCAACTGAAATCCACCCAGCAATCTTATACAGATTTCCACTTTGCTTTCCCTTACTAATCTGGATTTTAACTTCACTGAGCGATTTTTCTATCTTAGGGCTTATTTGTTCTGTGTATAACTCCTTATTTTCCTGAGATGCGCCACAAGATGGGCAAAACTTTGCTGATTCCTCCATTTGACTTCCACAATTTCTACAATACATTTGTTTTTTCCTCCCTATTTATATTAAAAATATCATAAAAGAGCTCATCCATATCAACTTCTAACACTTGCGATAATAGTTTCATTTGGTAAGGTTTAGGTACTGTCCTACCAGTTTCCCATGAGCTAATTGACTGCTGAGTGACACACATTTTCTCAGCTATTTCAATTTGAGAATACCCTTTTGCTTCTCTGTACAAACTAAGTCTTCTTTTCTCTCTCATAATCTTCTTCCTCCTCACAAACATTATATACATCATTTTGTAGTATTTCAACAATTATATGTGATTAAACATCATTTTCAACAGGAATAAACAACAGTTCGTTGTATAGTATAAGTATCGGAGGGATAGACTAAATGAAGCAATATGCTAAAACTATACGAGAAAACAGAAAAAAATTAGGTTGGACTCAAAAACAACTTGCTCAGAAAATCCATGCCTCTCAGCAGGCTATTGCTCGTTGGGAAAACGAAGTTACTGAACCTAGAACTGAAAATTTACAAGCACTCTCAGAGGCTCTGGGAGTCCCTCTAAGCCATTTTATTGACAGGCAAACAGAGATAGCAGATGACGATTTCAACGCTTTGTATCGCTCCTTATCATCCGAAGATAAGGTTAAAACCTTAGAATATATGAGGTTATTAAAGAGGCAAGAAATGGAACGCAATGAGTTCAAATAGAAACACCCATCCGATTAGGAAGGGTGTTTTTTGTTCTCTATATTAAACTGGTAAATAAACCTATCACCAGTAGTTTCAATTTTAGTTAACTCTTCTTTACTATATAGGTCATTCATTACCTTCACTAGATTAAGAGGCTCATCAGAATTGTACGTAATCCCCTTACCCTCAACAATACCCAGTTCTCCTAAAGTTATCTTATAGTAGTTAGGAAGCCAATTTCCTCCCTTAAATACTCTGGAAGATATCACTTTAACAAAGCCCATTTTCTCTAGTGATCTGATGTTCTTAGCACTTCTTCCAGTATTGCTATCATTGCCCATGTCAGCTAAAGTTGCGTGAGTACAATAAAATACTCCATCACTGCCACTATATTTTTTTGAATGACACAGTAAACTAAAAAGAAGATATCTTAGATTTTTTCTTTGGATAGATAAGATAACATCTAACTCTTGTCTGTAAAAAGTAACATTACTAGACTTCATGGTAAACGAATAATCCCCATCATAAACTGTCTCAATTACACGCTGTGTTTCATCTTTCAATTCTCGCAAGTTCCATCTTTGATCTAAGAATTTTCTTGTCTCAGAGTTTTCAAACGTATTTTGGATTACATTGAAGACCACTTGGTACGTAGCCTCTTTGTCATTTCCCTGATGCTTTAGGATGCGAGATGCGTGGAACGTAAAATAGTTCCTACTACTTGGTTCTGACAAGTATCCATCTTCAAGAATTTTTTTTACGTAAGTATAAACACTTTGGTTATTATGCTTCTTCATACTGATATTTTTACGATGTACGTTCTTTTTCTTGTTAGTTGTTAATCGATTTCTAGTCATAGTTGAACAATCGCTCAGGACATTTTCTTTGAACTCATTCAAAGACTGGGGTTCTATAGACAAAAAATAATCTATAGGCAATGGTTCCAGCGTCCGATTGTCAACATAGTAACAAAATTCTTCTGTTTTCAAATGAATACCCAAAGGTAATTTGACGCCAAGTCCTGTAGTAGGTCTTCTTTCAATGCGATGAATTGTTTCTCCCATCTGGGAAAGGACTTCATAATAGAAGTTTTCAAGCTCCTGTTCTCGAATAAATCCATCAAAATAAAGATCAACATGATACCCCTTTAATCCTGAATACCAAACATGAATGTCTCTCATAGGAATACCATAATAAGAATGAAGCATTTCTATCAATTCTATAGTTGTCCATCTTCTGTCATCCTCATCTATAATATCGACATCAAAACACAAGAATTTAGTCAAGCCACCAGAACCTAATTTTATTCCTAATGTGTATTCTCCATTTAAATGCTTTCTAACTTTCCACTCGTTTAACTGAACCTTGTTGTCAATAGTTGTCAGAAATTCAACATTTTCTCCTTTTCTCACTTGGAAAAGATATTCCTTTCTATAACTAATTAAAAGTCTATCCATTTGCTTTACTACTTTATCTTCTACCTGCTTTGTATATTTAGTTTTCATACTTATCCCCCTATAATTTTTAATAGTTTTGTTTTAATTTCTCTTACTAGTAATAAATAAAGATATTTGTAAGACATAATCAACACTGTTTACTAAGCATAAATTCATCTAGATCTGATTTTTTTATTCTTTTGGTACCTTCTATTATGCTGACACTCAAACCATATTCACTTATCCATTTTTCAAGTGTCCCTCTAGAAACAGCAACATATTCGCATGCCTGTTTTAGGCTTAACCATCCTGTTTGATTATTCTCAATACTTAATTTCCATATTTGTTGTTCAAACTCTTTAGCAATCACGTTTGCTATGGTTTCTTCAAATCCTTCCACAGAAAAAAACACAGACTCCCCCCTCTCATCAAAATAAAGTAAAAAACCTTTAATTAGACAAGAAGCATTGAAAGTCTGTGCTGTAAGCTTCTTTAAATTGTTTCTAAATATAGTATACCACAAATTCGCATTTTTGTAAACACAAAGTATACATAAAAAAATATTTGTTGACTCAAAGTAGAATTTATGATATTATATGATTATAGAGAAGAAGGGGCTGATAACATGGAATTTGGATTTGCAATAAAATACCTAAGAAAGGGTAAAATAAAGTATACCCAAGCAGACCTAGCAGAAGCAATCGGAGTCGACCGCTCATATATAGGTAGTTTAGAAACCAATAAACGTACTCCTTCATTAAGCACTCTCATAAAGATTGCAAATAGTTTAGGCGTAACATTAAGAACACTAATTAATTTATCTGTTTTAAATGAATTACTAGATAAATATACTATACCAACAGGTAATAATTCCCAAGAAATAATATCAAATGAACAAATAGAAGCCATTGGCATTCCCGAAGCTTATGCTTTCAGAGATGTATATATTACTTTTGATAAAACTAATTTTCATAATCATCTTGGAGAATTTTTAGATGCAATAGAGTTGCGTACAAAGCAATACCAAGATAATAAGACACCCTCTAATACTAAAATAGAGCCAGTAACTTCTATCAATAATATCAGTCTTTCAAAAATAATTAATAAAGGTGTCAAAAAGGAAAACAAAGTACTTTTTAAAAATACGTTACTAACTGATGGACAGCTATTAGGTCTTAATCAATATTTAGAAGCAATTACAAATCAGAATAATGGAGGTGTATAAGATGGAGCGATACTAAGCGTAACATCTTAAAATAAACAGAAACTAAAATTTAGATTTACTCCTACTATTGCTCCCAATAGACTATATCTATTGACCGATATCTAGGAGGAAAGAAAATGGCAAAAATATCAAAGTACAAAAAGAATAACGGTCAAGTAGCATGGATGTTCAAAGGACATGTAGCCACTGATCCACGAACTGGAGAAAAAGTAAATACCACACGTAGAGGCTTTAAAACTAGGCAAGATGCAAAAAAATCACTTGATGAACTAGCATACGAGATAAAGTACGGGGTCAAGAAGAAAGCTTCTGATATGACTTTCGAGGACTTGTATGAAGAATGGATAACCCATCAACGATCAAGTGTTAAACCTTCGACAGTAGCTATATCTGTTAGGTTTGCTAAAAATCAAATACTACCTGAGTTTGGTAAGTTGAAGTTAACGGATATTTCTGTCCCATACTGCCAGAAAGTCTTAAGCAAATGGCATGCAAAATATAAGATGTGGGATTCTATTCGAAAACAGACTGGACAAATTTTAGCCTATGGCGTTTCTATGGAATATATTGATAGTAACCCTATGAGAAAAACAATGCGTCCTAAGCATAAAGAGTATGAGGAAAAACGAAAGTTCTATACTAAGGATGAATTGAATACCTTGCTAAATGCATTCAAGGACTTTGGAAACACTAAGCAATATGCTTTCTTCAGATTACTAGCATATACTGGGATGAGAAAAAGCGAAGTTCTTGCATTACAGTGGAAAGATATTGATATGTTTAATAAGGAACTGCATGTTAACAAAACAGTTGCGATTGATGAACATAAGAATATCATAATCCAAACGCCTAAAACCAAAGCCTCAAGAAGAACGATTTCTCTTGATAAAGGGACTTTAGCAATCTTAAATGACTGGAAGATGCAACAAAGAACTGAATATCTTAAACTAGGCTATAATACGAGCTCAGAAGAGCAATATGTTTTTACAACACTTAAAAACACGCTATACATTCCAAACACTGTGAATGATTGGTTAAGATATATTTTGAAAAAGTATAACTTACCTCGTATTACGCCTCATGGGTTCAGACATACCCATGCTAGTTTGCTATTAGAAGCTGGAGAATCTGTTAAGGTAGTTCAACAACGATTAGGGCATGAAAATAGTAAAGTGACGTTAGACATCTATGCACACATTACAAACAACGCACCTAAGAAAACTGGTCAAGAGTTTGCTGATATGATGGCACATCAGTAAAAAAGCTGGTCAAAAGCTGGTCGTTTCTGTTATCAAGGTAAACTAAAAAAGCTAGAATCCTTATATATCAAGGGTTCTAGCTCCTATAACAGGTTTAACCTACACTGCCTTCCATCTCATAACTAATCAACCGGTTCAATTCGACTGCGTATTCCATCGGTAATTCTTTGGTGAATGGTTCGACGAATCCCATGACGATCATTTCGGTTGCTTCGCTTTCGGAGAGGCCGCGGCTCATTAGGTAGTACAGTTGTTCTTCTGAGATTTTGGAGACTTTGGCTTCGTGTTCTAGGGACACCTGGCTGTTGTGGATCTCATTGAATGGGATGGTATCGGATTTCGATAGGTCATCCATGATGATAGTGTCACACTCGATATGGGAGATAGAGCCTGCGCTCTTCTTGCCGAAGGTGACTTGTCCACGGTAGTTTACTGCACCGCCGTCTTTAGAAATTGATTTTGAGACGATGGAGCTGGAGGTGTTTGGTGCGTTATGGATCATTTTTGCACCAGTATCTTGGATTTGGTTGGCACCTGCAAAGGCAATGGAAAGCATCGTGCCCCGTGCGCCTTTGCCATCAAGATACACACTTGGGTATTTCATGGTTGTTTTTGCACCTAAGTTGCCATCGATCCATTCAACGGTAGCACCTTCTAAGGCTTTTGCCCGTTTGGTTACTAGGTTGTAGACGTTGTCTGACCAGTTTTGAATGGTGGTGTAGCGGCAGTAAGCGTCTTTTAGGGTAAAAATTTCAACGATGGCTGCGTGCAAACTATTGCTTGAATAGGTTGGGGCGGTACAACCTTCGACGTAATGGACGCTGGCGCCTTCGTCAACGATGATCAATGTGCGTTCGAACTGACCGGTATTTTCGGCATTGATTCGGAAATAGGTTTGTAATGGCACATCGACACGAACGCCTTTTGGTACATAGATAAAGGTACCACCTGACCAAACGGCTGAGTTTAAAGCAGCAAGCTTGTTATCGGTTGGTGGGACTAATTTTGAAAAGTATTGTTTGAACAGCTCAGGGTATTCCTTCAAGGCTGAATCGGTATCGGTAAAGACGATGCCAAGTTTTTCAAACTCTTCTTTCATGTTGTGGTAAACGACTTCTGATTCGTATTGGGCAGAAGCGCCGGCCAGGTATGCCCGCTCGGCTTCTGGAATACCAATGCGCTCAAAGGTCTCTTTGATTTTTTCTGGTACGTCATCCCAATCACGGGCAGGACGATCACTTGGTTTTTGGTAATATTTGATGGCATCAAAATCGATGTCAGACAGGTCTGGGCCCCAGTTTTGCATGGGCATCTTGTTGAAGGCTTCAAGAGACTTCAAGCGGAACTCAAGCATCCATTCTGGCTCTTGCTTGACCCGTGAGATTTCACGGACGATGTCTTCGGTCAATCCTTCGCCGGTACTAAAAACAGGCTGCACGTCATCGTGGAAGCCAAATTTATATTCTTCTAATTCGGGTACACCCATGGTTCTCACTCCTTTTGTAGTGCGGTTGTCTATTCGCTCGTTTCTTCAGTGTCAGATTCATTGGCGTGGCTGTGACTGACAGATGCTTGTGTACTGTCGGCAGCAATGGCTTTTTCTAATGCTTTCCAAGCTAAAGTCGCACACTTGATGCGTGCAGGAAACTTCGCCACCCCCCCAAGCATGGAAGCATCGCCTAAGCGATCGCTTTGAGGAATGTCATTTCCTTGGACGAGTTCAGAAAACAAGCCTGATAGCTCACCAGCTTCTGCTAGTGTCTTACCGATAATCGCATCCCCCATCATGGATGCACTGGCGGTACTGATGGAACAGCCTTCGCCAGTAAACGCGATGTCTTTGATGGTGTCTCCTTCGACAGCGAGCTCCAAGTGGATCACGTCGCCACAGGTAGGGTTATTCAATTCGACTTTGTACGTTGAATCATCCAAGGTGCCCCGATGATGTGGGTGGCTGGAATGATCCAGAATGACTTGTCGATACAAATTATCTAATTTCGTTAGTGCCATGTTGGAAAAACTCCTTCGTCAGCTTGATGGCGTCAACCAGTCGATCGGCGTCCTCTCTTGTATTATACAGGTAAAAGCTGGCCCGTGCAGTCGCTGGGACTTGCAAATAGCTCAAGAGGGGTTGGGCACAATGATGACCTGCCCGTACCGCGATGCCCTCCATGTCTAAAGCGGTGGCAACATCATGAGGATGGATGCCAGCTAGATTAAAGGCGATCACTCCCGTGCGTTTTGCTGCTTCTTGGGGGCCATAGATGGTCAAGCCTTCAATGGCTTGCAGTTTTGGCAAAACGTAAGCAGCTAAGTCTGCTTCATGGGCGTGGATGTTTTCTAAGCCGATTTCTGTTAAGTAATCCACCGCTGCACCTAAACCGATCGCACCGGCAATATTTGGTGTACCAGCTTCAAATTTCCACGGCAGTTCTTTCCACGTGCTTTCTTGCAGATGGACAAAATCGATCATTTCCCCACCAAATTCGACGGGCTCCATCTGATCCAGCCATTGCCGCTTGCCGTACAAGACACCGATGCCAGTTGGTCCGCACATTTTATGGCCAGAAAAGGCATAGAAATCACAATCCAGTGCTTGGACATCAACTGTCATATGTGGAACAGCCTGAGCACCATCCACCACCATGACGGCTTGGTGCTGATGCGCCAATTTGGTTAGCTCCGCAATCGGATTGATCACGCCTAAAACATTGGAAACATGAGCGATCGAAACGATAGCGGTTTTTTCAGTGATCTGTTTCTTGGCATCTTCCATGTCCAAGGTGCCTTCTGGCGTCAGCTGGATATATTTCAAGGTAGCTTTTTTTCGGGCTGCTAATTGTTGCCAAGGGATGATATTGGAATGATGTTCCATATAGGAAATCACGATTTCATCGCCTTCATTGACAAAACGGTCGCCGTAGCTGCGGGAGACCCAATTTAAACCAGTGGTCGTCCCTCGAGTAAACAGCACTTCCGCCGTTTCATTCGCATGGATAAAGCTGCGCACTTTTTCCCGTGCGCCTTCATAGGAATGGGTCGCCCGTTCTGCGAGGGTATGGACCCCACGATGAACGTTGGCATTGTCTTGATGGTAATAATCGGTGATCGCCTGCAGCACCGCCTCTGGCTTTTGCGTAGTGGCAGCATTGTCGAGGTAGACCAATGGTTCGTCATTTACGAGCTGATCCAAGATGGGAAACGCTTGTTTCACTTTTTGGGCATCGATCATGCGAGTAACTTCCCTTCGATAACGGCAACCAATTCTTGTTGCACTTCTTTGACTGGGATCGCGGTCAAGACGGAGCCCAAGAAGCCACGAATCACCAAACGTTCCGCTTCTGCTTTGCGCAGCCCACGACTCATCAAGTAGTACATTTCTTCTGGATCGACCCGTCCCACACTGGCTGCGTGTCCGGCGGTTACTTCGTGCTCATCGATCAAAAGGATTGGGTTGGCATCGCCACGGGCTTGGTCAGAAAGCATCAAGACACGACTTTCTTGTTGCGCGTCCGCCCCTTTTGCTCCTTTTAAAATGTGTCCGATACCGTTAAAGGTTAAGACGCCGCGTTCTCTAATGACGCCGTGTTGCAGGATATGGCCAATGGAATGCGGTGCTTTGTTGGTGACGCGAGTGTCGATTCCTTGTGTTTGACGCCCAGCACTGATGGCGACCGCTTTGACTTCCGAATGCGCGCCTTCGCCTACAAGATCAGAATCAAAGTCCGCCACGACGTCGCCGTCATTCATGACTCCAATTGCCCAATCTACCATCGCATCTCGTAATACGTAGCCGCGACGATTCATGTACGTAGTGATGTTGACACCTAACTGATCAATCGCAGAGAATTTGACCTTCGCACCTGCTTTGGCGATCACTTCCACTACGATATTGCCAGACAGTTTTTTCGCTTGGTCGCCTTTGGTTTGGAAACGTTCCAAGTAGCTGAACTCACTGTGCTCATCAGCAACGATCAAAATGTGTTTGAAGAAATGCGCTTGACTATTGCCATTGTGATAGAAAATCGCTTCAAGGGGTTCTTCGATCACCACGTTTTTTGGTACATACAAGAACATGCCGCTATTCATAAACGCCGCATGTGCTGCGGTCATTTTGTCTTCATCCATTGGCACTGCTTTGGTCATGTAGTATTGATTGACCAACTCTGGTACTTCTTTCATTGCTGTAAACAAGTCGGTGAAGATCACGCCTTTGTCAATCAGCTCTTGCGGTAATTGCTCAAAGATGGTGGTGTCATCGAACTGAACGAGGGTCGGATGGTTATCCATCGCGTCAAAGGCGGGAACCAAGCCAGCACCTGTCTCCTTAGATTCACTTGCAGGTAAGGTTGGATCGATGAAGCCTGCAAATTCTTTTTCACCAGCAAGTGCTTGTTCGTCGATATTGAACAATGGCCAACGCTCGTAACGCACCCGCTCGATTTTTGGAAACGCAAGTTCATCCACTTTCGCAAGGGCTGCTTGGCGTAATTCCAACATCCATTCAGGTTCTTCTTTTAACGCTGAAAAAACGTTGACTTGTTCAAGATAATCCTGTAATTTTGCCATTTACCTTGCCTCCTTACGCTTCTTCTTCTTTGTAGTCGATCCCTAACTCTTTACTGATCCCAGCATAGCCTTCTGCTTCTAGGCGTTTGGCTAAATCTGCCGAACCGGTCATCACGACACGGCCTTCCATCATGATATGAACCACGTCTGGTGTGATGTAGTTTAACAGACGTTGGTAATGGGTGATGATCAAAGCGCCAAAGCCTTCGCCGCGCATTTCATTGACGCCTTTTGCTACGACTTTCAAGGCATCAATATCTAGACCAGAGTCGATCTCATCCAAAATCGCAAAGGTTGGATCTAGCATCAACAATTGTAAGATTTCATTTCGTTTCTTTTCTCCACCAGAGAAGCCTTCATTCAGATAGCGTTCCGCCATTTCTTCTGGCATATTCAATAAATCCATTTTTTCATCTAATTTTTTCAAGAAATCCATGACAGAGATTTTGTCGTCTTCGTCACGTTTGGCATTGATCGCTGCGCGCATGAATTCTGCATTGGTGATGCCTGGAATTTCGCTTGGGTATTGCATCGCCAAGAACAGACCTAAACGAGCTCGCTCATCCACTTCCATTTCCAAGACATTTTCGCCGTCGAACAAAATTTCCCCTTCTGTCACTTCATAATTCGGGTTACCCATGATGGCAGCGGACAAGGTTGATTTCCCTGTACCGTTTGGTCCCATGATGGCATGGATCTCTCCAGTTTTTAACACTAAGTCAACGCCTTTTAAGATCTTTTTATCTTCGATTTGGACGTGTAGATTTTTAATTTCTAAAACTGACATTTCTTTCCCTCCAGTATCTTTTCTTTCTCACTATTTTAGACTAATTGAGAATGAACTTCAAACGCTATTCCCGACTTTTTTAAAATATTTCTAATCTGTACATTGGAATTATTATAAAGTATTACATAGAGATAGTACATGGTTATTGTTCAGAAAGTCGACTATTTTTGAAATTTTACTTTTATCTTTCAACTATCTTCTTTTCTCTATTGTTGAAACCTTGTATTCTTAGGAAATCAAAGTGAAGGACCCTCACTCGTTTTTTGTGAGGGTCCTTCACTTTTTCCATCCTGCTGTTTTTTTAACTATAATGGAAAATTAAAGTTCATCATAAAATGCTGTGCAACGTTAATCATTTCTTTTTTTGATAGTTTCCCTAAAATTTCAATCTTTCTACCGCCACGCTCGGAATAATCTAGCGTATAAACTTGCTTTGTATTTACTTTACTCCCAGGTTTCAATTTATCGTGTTGAATATCGACAAAGTAAGGACGCTTCCTATCTGTACTCGTTATTGGACAAACAATGATCAAATTTGAAGTGTAACTGTACTCATCCCTGCTGATGACTAAAGCAGGCCTGCGCTTTTTGATTTCACTCCCTTTCGAGGGATCAAAATCAATAAATACAAGAGTCCCTTGTTCGAGTCTATTCATCAAGCTGCCTGCCTTCAACAATAAAATCAGCAGCTAGCATATCTTCTTCATCAACAAATTCTTTCTCTTTCGCAGCTAAAAAATAATCATCGATCTTAGGAATCAAGGAAATCGTACCATCGTTTTCTTTGCTGATAAAGTAGGTCTTACCAGCAGGAATCTCAAACTTACTTGCTAGCGTGACCATTACCGCATTTCCTTGCTTTCTTGTTTTCACTGTATCCAAAACAATCACCTTTCCTTCATAACATTTATAGTCTATTTTACCACGTAATTACTGTAATTACAAAATACAGCTAGGAGATCAGCCCCTTTTTTACTAGGTACTTTACTATACGCAAAATGCATCTGATAAATCATCAACAACAAAAGAGGACACGAAAAAATCTCGCATCCCCTACCTTCACTTCTGCTGTGCCCATTCTTCTCGCAAGATGCCATACTTGATGGAATCATAATAGGTGCCTTCCCAGAAACGGACTTTGCGGATCTGGGCTTCTTTGGTCATCCCTAGCTTTTCTCCTAGTTTCATCATGCGGTGATTGCCCGACCACGTGGTATAACCAACACGCTGGATATGAGGCTGTGATTCAAACAACTCATTGATCCACTGGCGAATTGCTTGGCTGCCAATCCCTTGATTCCAAAGGGAAGCATCATAGATGGCTATCCCGAATTCCAACCACTGCTGCAAGGTATTGTCTTCCCAATAAGCGGTCGCGATCCCTACGATTCTTCCTTGATAGCTGATCACTTTACGTAACGGGTTGTCGATGCAGCTAGCACCAAACCCCGTTCGAAATTCTTCCCACGTCAACACGGGGTCTTGGAAATACGGTCCGTCCCATTTTTTCCATTCTAAATCTGCCTTAGGCCCATAGCTGATCGACCAAAGTTCAGCAATCATTTCTTCCGTAATCGGTTGAAGTGTGACTGTTTCTGCCATCTTCAAGCCCCCCTTTCTCCTAGAAAAGTCGTCTCCTTAAACGGTTCTTCACGCGTTGTGGAGAACCGTTTGAGATACAAGTACACGTATTGTGATCGACGATCAGTGCTTATTTCCCAAAAAGCTTTTGGAGAAACCCTTTTTTCTCAGGGACTTCCTTTGTTTCAGTCACGTGAAGCGGTCCAGTTTCCTTCACGACTTGCTGAAAGCCACGATTGTCTTGCAGCAACAGACCGTTTAGTTCCAGGATCCCAGACAGACTGCCAATCATCCGCCGCACTTCTCCCGCACTTTTGCCGAAAAAGCGCTGGTCGTCATTTGCTTCGGCTTCTTCCAAAATAACCAGCAGCTGCTGGATGCTTTGATTTTGTTCACCTAAGACGTACGACAACTGGTCAACTTCCGCTGCTGTAGTTGCCGCTGACGGTACTAAATCCGTTACGAGCTTTAAGCTATCTAAATAATCCTTTAAGTCAAAAATAAACGTTTGTGCCGCTTCATTATTCATTAATTGACTTTGACTCAATTTTCTTTGTAGCGCTTCCAATTCACTTGAACGTTTAGAAAGTTCGCTTACAATCGTTTCTGTATCCATATGCCACCTCCTAATGACATTGTCCCGTTTTCTCTTTCATCCGTCAAGAATTCGTCGGACTTTTTTCTGCGTTTTTACCGATCAGACCTGCCTATTGCTCCTGTTGGTACTTTGTCGGTGCGCAGCCATAGCGCTTCGCAAAGAGCCGATTAAAATGGTTGATGTTTTGGAACCCAGATTGAAACGCCGCCTCTCGAATCGTTAGTGTTTCGTTACTGCGTAAATAAAAAAACTTTTGAAACCGAGCTTGCAATAAATCTTCTTTGGGCGTGGTATGAAAAAATTGTTGATAGAGCTTATAGAATTGGCTTTTACCGATGGAAAGCTCTCGGCTAAACTGGTAAAAATCCCATTGCTGTTCGCAATTGACTAACATTTTCAACCGCATCGCTTGAAACAGTTGATAGTGTTCGTTTTGTGGTTGCGGGATGCTTTCTTCAAAATTGCGTTCAAGTAAGACCAATAGATTTGTCATATACGCCGCGATCAATTCTTTCGTGTGTCGTTGTGGCAACAAGGATTCATGATTGATCTTTTGGATCAATTTGTTGATTTGTTGAATATTTTTCGGCTGGAACAGTTGGTTACAAGGGATCGCATAGGTTTCTTCGATCACTTGATCCGTTTGAAACTCAACAAAGCTATTAAAAAAATCTTCTTTGCCACGATAATCTTGATAGACGGTTGGAGGAAAAAGAATGCAGCTACCTTTTTCACTAGTTTCTTGATGACCATCTTCAAAAGTGAAAACCATTGGAGACAACGTCAACACGAAAAGATAATGCTTTAAGCCAGAGGGGCGATAAATATGATCGGAAACAGCATTGTGCATTTGAAATCCTGAATAGGTTACGTTCAACTTCTCACTCCTTCCTACTTGCCTTTAGTATAAAGAAAACGGACAAAACGTCAATAGAATAAGACAGAATGTAGTGTTTATTTTCATAGACTATCGCTACAATGAAAGAAAAGAAAGGGGTTGCAAAATTGAAGAAAACTACGATGTATTTAGACAAACACTTTATTTTGGCACCAGTCGACGAACGGATCTACGGCTCTTTTGTGGAGCACTTAGGGCGCTGTGTGTACGAAGGGATCTATCAACCAGAAAGTCCTTTTGCCGATGAGCAAGGCTTTCGTCAAGATGTCGCTGCCTTGATCAAGCAGTTGAATGTGCCGATCGTCCGTTACCCAGGAGGCAATTTCGTCTCTGGGTATAAATGGGAAGATAGCGTCGGCCCTAAAGAGCAACGGCCAGCAAAAATCGATTTGGCCTGGCGGGTAATCGAAAGCAATCAGTTCGGCTTAAACGAATTTATGGATTGGACCAAACAAGTCAATACGGCACCGATGATGGCGATCAATCTTGGGACACGAGGAATCGAAGCAGCGAAAAACTTGATCGAATACACCAATTTAAAAGGCGGCAGCTATTATAGTGACCTCCGTCGTGCCCATGGGGTGGCCGATCCTCATGACATCAAACTTTGGTGTCTAGGAAATGAAATGGACGGTCCTTGGCAAGAAGGACATAAGACAGCCGATGAATATGGCCGTCTCGCAGAAGAAGCTGGCAAAGCGATGCGTTTGATGGACCCAACGATCGAAACCGTCGCTTGCGGTAGTTCTTCTCTCACGATGCCGACCTTTGGCATGTGGGAAGATACAGTATTAAGTCATTGTTACGATCAAGTCGACTACATTTCCATGCACCAATATTATGGTAACCGTAACGGCGATAGCCAAGATTATCTAGCAAGCAATGTCGCAATGGATCAGTTCATCAGTCAAGTCGCAGCAATCTGTGATGCAGTGAAAGCCAAACGCCGAAGTAAGAAGACGATCAATATTTCCTTCGACGAATGGAACATCTGGTATCACTCAAATGAACAGGATCAAAAAATTGAACCTTGGAGTCAACACCCACCACAATTAGAAGACGTCTATCACTTTGAAGATGCGTTACTCGTCGCAAGCATGATGATCACGATGCTTCAACACGCAGATCGCGTTAAAATCGCCTGCATGGCACAGCTGGTCAACGTGATCGCACCGATCATGACTTCCGATACTGCCGCTTGGAAACAAACGATTTTTTATCCCTATGAAATGATCAGCAACTATGGTCGCGGTCACGTGTTGCATAGCATCCTTCGAGGAGCTGATTTCGATAGCAGCCACGGAAAAGCTTCTTATGTGGATGCCATTGCGATCGAAAACGAAGATGACTATTTGACCTTTTTCTTAGTAAATAAGGATTTGCAGGATGCCAACGAATTCACTTGCGACTTGCGTCAATATGATTCATTGCAAATCGCTACCCATCAAGTCTTGCACCACCCAGACTTGCATGCCGCCAATACCGAAGCAACCCCGAACAACGTTGTGCCCGTCAATGGAAAAACAGCGGAATTGAATGACGGCATTTTGCGTGTCGTCTTGGAAAAACAAAGCTTCCAGATGCTACGCTTGAAGAAAAACGTCAGCAAGTAACGAGCGTATCTGTTTTAGCAAAAAAAGCAGCAGCCTTGGTGACATCCTGAAAAAACGAGACTTTTACGGAGTGGAGAAATCCACTCCTTTTTTATGATCCACCCCCCTGTTCAATTGCTAATTTTCGCATTCTTAACTGATCTGGGCAAGGAAGCGGCAACTGCCAGCTTGTTTTTCAAAAAAAGAGACGACAAAAGAACACCCTGCGGCAGCTAAGATACCGCTGGGTGTTCTTGATTCATTGTTTAGCCGTTATAGGCATCAACGATGATTTGTTTCAATTCAGAGATTAGTGGTTCTTTTGGATTTGCTGTTGTACATTGGTCTTCGTAAGCCAATTCAGCCATGCGATCAACTGTTGTATCTAGTGTTTGTTGAGTGACGCCTTGCGCTTTCAAGCTCATGTCGATACCCACAGATTGTCCTAATTCGTAAACAGCTGTTGCCAATGCTTCAACCAATTCAGCCGTTGTTTTGCCTTTAAGGCCTAAGAATTTCGCAATGTCTGCGTAATCTGTATCGGCACGGAAGAAGTCATATTTAGGGAACATTGCATGTTTTTGTGGGTCTTTGGCATTGTAACGGATAATGTGCGGTAAAAGAATCGCATTTGTACGTCCGTGAGGAATACCATATTCACCACCGATTTTGTGAGCTACAGAGTGGCAAATACCTAGGAATGCATTGGCGAAGGCCATACCTGCCATTGTTGAGGCATTATGCATTTTTTCGCGAGATTCCATATCAGGTGTTTTCACTGATTTTTCTAAGTAGTCAAAGACTAACTTGATTGCTTGTAAGCTCAATCCACGAGTGTAATCAGATGCCATTACTGACACATAAGATTCGATCGCATGAGTCAAAACGTCCATTCCAGTGTCTGCTGTAACAGAAGCAGGTACTGACATTACGAATTGAGGGTCAACGATTGCAACATCTGGTGTCAATGCGTAATCAGCTAATGGGTACTTCACGTGTGTTTCACTGTCAGTGATAACCGCAAATGGTGTTACTTCAGAACCAGTACCAGACGTTGTTGGGATACAAACGAATTGCGTTTTTTCTGGTTTGTCGATCTTGTATGTCCGTTTACGGATATCTAAGAATTTTTGTTTCGCGCCGAAGAATGAAGTATCTGGGTGCTCATAGAACATCCACATGCCTTTGGCAGCATCCATTGCTGATCCACCACCAAGGGCGATCACTGTATCTGGTTTGAAATCAACCATCATTTTTGTTCCAGCGTAAACGGTGTTTGTTGATGGGTTTGGTTCTACGTCAGAGAAGACTTCGATTTTCACGTCATTTTTACGACGAGCAAGTACTTCACGAACCGTATCGCAATAGCCGAATTGAACCATACCAGGGTCACAAACGATCATGACACGTTCAACGTTTTCCATTTTCTCCAAGTACATTAGAGAGTTCTTTTCAAAGAAGATTTTTGGTGGCAATTTAAACCATTGCATATTATTTCTCCGTTTCGCTACAGTTTTCACGTTGATCAAGTTCACAGCAGAAACATTTCGTGATACAGAATTTTTCCCGTATGAACCACAACCAAGTGTCAATGATGGAATCATTTCGTTGTAGATATTTCCGATACCACCTTCTGCAGATGGTGTGTTAACTAAGATACGGCAAGCTTTCATGCGTAGGCCGAATGCTAATTGCAAGTCTTCGTTTTCAGTGTGGATCACCGCTGTATGGCCTAATCCGCCTAAATCAAGCATTGCTTCACATTTTTCGAACGCGTCTTCTGTGTTGTTTGCTTTGATCATTGCTAAAACTGGAGAAAGTTTTTCTCTTGATAGTGGGTAATCAGCACCGACACCGTCAAGTTCAGCGATCAATAATTTTGTTCCTTCTGGTACGTTGATGCCTGCTAATTTCGCGATTTCCATTGCTGAATGTCCAACGATTGCTGGATTTACGGCATATTTCCCTTCGTTCATCACGGCATCTTCAAGTTTTTGTAATTCTTTTGCTTTTACAACATAGACTTGATGTGCTTCAAATTCTGCTTTCACAGAGGCATAGACTTCTTTATCAACGATCACTGCTTGTTCAGAGGCACAGATCATTCCGTTATCAAAAGTTTTTGATACGATCAAGTCATTGACTGCTCGTTTCACTTTCGCTGTTTTTTCGATATAAGCAGGTACGTTCCCTGGTCCAACACCTAATGCAGGTTTACCAGTTGAGTATGCTGCTTTGACCATGCCAGCGCCACCAGTTGCTAATACGATCGCAATTCCTGGGTGGTTCATCAATAAGCCAGTCGCTTCGATTGATGGATGTTCGATCCATTGCACACAGTTTTCAGGTGCCCCAGCAGCGATGGCTGCATCACGAACGATACGTGCAGCTTCTGCTGAACATTTTTGTGCAGATGGGTGGAAAGCAAAAACGATCGGGTTACGTGTTTTCAAAGCGATCATCGCTTTAAAGATCGTTGTAGATGTTGGGTTGGTTGTTGGTGTTACCCCACAAACGACACCAACTGGTTCAGCGATTTCAATCAAGCCTTTTTGTTTGTCTTCATTGATCACGCCGACTGTTTTGTCATGTTTGATACTGTTCCAAATATATTCTGAAGCGTACATGTTTTTGATCGCTTTATCTTCATAGATACCACGTCCAGTTTCTTCTACTGCCATTTTAGCTAAAGGCATATGTTTGTCTAATGCTGCCATTGCCATTTCATGAACAATGTGGTCCACTTTTTCTTGATCAAAGCTTTCCATTTCTTTTAACGCCACATTTGCCTTCGTTGCTAAATCGTCGATCATTGCTTGTACGTCGATTGTCACTTCTTTTTCCAATGTCTTAGCCATTGTATGTCCTCCTAGTTTTTAAACATGTTTTGTTTGTTAACTACTTCACATACAGATCATACAACATCTTTTTTCGTTTGTAAATAGTTTTTGTGATTTTTTTCACAGTTTATTTTATTCACTGATATTTAACCGTTTACAAAACCTTTTGAAGAAAAGAAGTGGACAAAAGTTTCGGTTTTCATTAAGAAAAATGCCATGTGTTTGATTGAACAATCTATAAATTACACTGGATTACTGCTCACATTTAAAAACAATTTCTTCCCTCTAGTATTTTACATTGCTCAAAGTGACCTTTGAGGACAAAAAAACGACCAGCCATCGCTGATCGTCTTTCTCTTTAAAACAAATCCTCTTGGTCTGCTTCTGTTAGAGGCTTCCCGTGGGCAAGCTGGGAAACAACGTGCGCCATCTTTTTGTAGGAATCATTCAATCCGATTCCGCCTTTTTTCGGCATCTTCAAGATATAGATGTCTTTGGCATAGATTGCCACTGCTGGGTTTTCCTCTGACATCGCTGCAGCCCCTGGAATTCCTTGTGCATTGAATACTTTCGTCAATCCTGCTGCCATTTCGCCAAAATTAGGATAATGCATCGCAGGTCCGCAAAGAACGGCATCGGCGTCAAATTTTTTAGCAAACCCCACAAATTTTTTATTCACTTCTTCTTGATGCTCGTGATAATATTGGTCACCACAATAAAGCGTTGCAACGATTTGTGCGTCTTGCTCTTGAAAAAGTGGATTCAAGGTTCGACCTGGACCAAGGGCAGCTTTTTTGCCGCTTGGCGGCAACTGAGCATTTTCATCACTTCCCATCCCTGCAGTGACATGATTGAGAATCAAAATTATTTTTTTCATGAGCGGTGCCTCTTTTCTTATAGATCATCAAAATCGAAATCATCAAAATTGATTTCCTCTTCTTCTTGTTCAACGGTATCCGCTTCTTCTTTTAGATATTGATTATCTAAGACTTTGATAAACGGATAATAAATAGCCATTCCTAAGAGGATCAACAAGACTTGTAACACGGACGCTTGCCAACCACTGACTAAGAAACCAGAAATAATCGGTGGCGTGGTCCATGGCAGTTGAATTCCATTGGTATAGTTGACTAACCCAAGATCCATACAGAAGTAAGAGATAATAATATTGATCGTTGGCACTAAAGCAAAAGGAATCAGCAGAACTGGATTCAAGACGATCGGTAACCCAAAGATGATGGGTTCATTGATCCCGAAAATACCTGGGATTAACGATAACTGTGATAGTTTTTTGACCCGTTGGCTTTTACAGACTAAGATCATGACTAAAATCAAAGATAATGTCGAACCGCCCCCACCAAAGGTCGCGAACATGTCTTGAAATTGACCGGTGATGATGTTAGGAATTTCTGCGCCATTCTTGAAAGCATCTAAATTTTCAATAGATAATGCTCGTAAGATAGGGTTGAAGACAGCGCCGACCACACTGGAACCATTGATCCCAAAGAACCAGAAAAAATGCAAAAATAGGTAGGCTATGATCATGGCACCTAAAGTATTTCCTAAACTTAACAACGGTGTCTGTAAGAACTTAAAGAGGATCTCTTGGAGATTGCCATAAGACGTCAAGTTGGCTAACCAGTTGGCGATCATAAAGACCGTCACGATCACAAAGCTGGGAATCAACGCCTCAAAGGATTTCACCACAGTTGGGGGAACACCGTCAGGCATTTTGATCGTCCACCCTTTGCGTAATAACGCAACGAACATTCTGGTGGAAATCAAGGCAACAACCATCCCTAAGAACAAACCGCTAGAACCCATCCATCGTAATGGCAGGCTGCCAACTTCATATACTTCCGTAGAGCCTTCTGGTGTGAAAACGGTCGTAAATGGTGTCACGATAAAAAAAGAAACGAGTGAAATAATGGCTGCTTGCATGGCATCAACTTTAAACTGTTTTGCCAAACTATACCCGATCCCACCAACGGCTAAAATCGTCATAATGTCAAAGCTGGCTGTTGCTGGCATATTCAACATCGTTGCCCAGTTGTCTCCCAGCAAACTGCTCATCATCTCGTTCCAATTTGGAATCGGAAAATTGGTCAAGACTAAAAAGAGTGAACCCACGATCAACAACGGTGTGGATAATAAGAAACCATCACGAATCGCAATCAAGTATTTGTTTTCACCGATCGTCTTTGCCATCGGTGTTAACACTTTTTCTAACCAGTTTAAAAATTTCTGCATTTTTCTTCCTCCCATCTGCGTGCTATCTGGCAGATAACACGTAGTCCCCTGTTACTCCAACACTTTTATTACTTTGCTTTGGCTTTTTTGATCAAGCTTAAGGCATCTTTCAACGCTCGTTCGCCATCCATCATGCCGTATGCTTCTGTCGCGATCGTGCCGACTGGAATCCCCATTGGCTCGAAAGTTGCTTTCATTTTGCTATCTAAGTGTCGTACTTGTGGACCTAACAAAATAGCGACTGGTTTTTCTTGTTCGACTTTTTCTTCTGCATGGATCGCAGGGAATGCTTCGATCGTCAAAGGCATGTTGTGCTTTTTGACGACTTCCATCATTTTATTGACCATGATACTCGTTGACATTCCAGCTTCACAAAACAAATAGATTTTTTTCGTTGCCATATCCATTCCTCCAATGTTTGTTTTTCTCAATCGCGGTTGTTAGACCGGCGCTTTGATTCGTTCTTCATACGCTTCCAACCATTCTTTCGTAATAGGCTCGATCATGGTTGTCTGCTCAGGTCCTGGCGTTGCCATAAAAATAGCTGGCGCTTGATTGGTGGTTGCGACACTAAAGGTAAATTCTACATTGGTTGCCACGCCCCAGCGCCCCTGTTTATCTAAGGCAATCAGCGAGAAGGCGCCGGCTTTGCCATAGCGCTTCTTCAATCGCGCTTCAAAGTCGTAAACGGCTTGATCACATGCTTCTTGCGGTGCTAGCCCTTCTCCCATCAAACGGACGATTTCGTAGGAAAGGCAGCCTTTCATCAAGTCTTCCCCTAACCCTGTGGCAGCGGCACCGCCGATTTCACTATCCACATAAAAACCAGATCCAGACAAAGGTGAATCGCCAACACGACCGCTTTTTTTCATAAATAAACCAGAACTAGAGGTTCCTGCTGCCATGCTTTGGTGTTCATCCAGCGCAACTACTCCCACTGTATCGTGGCCGTCATAGGGATCGAGGTTGTTGGCAGCGATCTCTGCTTTGCGCTTTTCCCAAATGGTTTTGGCTCGCGGTGTCAGCATCTCTTTGGGCTGGAATCCTTCGGCAAGCGCATAAGCGACCGCTCCTTGGCCGATCCGAAAACTATTGAATTTCTCCTCACTTAGGCTGCGTGCCACGGAAATAGGATTTTCCACATCGACGATCCCAGCGACGGCACCAATTTTGAAGGTATCACCATCCATGAAGGCAGCGTCCATTTCCAACACGCCTTCTTCGTTGGGCAGTCCGCCATACCCCACCGATTTATAAAATGGATAATCTTCCACTGCTTTAATGGCTGTTTCTACTGCATCTTGGCAGGAGCCTTGTTGCTCTAATATTGCTTTAGCAGCGAGCACGCCATCGTGTGCCATCCGCCATGTAGCAATCATTCCCCACATAAATATCCCTCCATTTTTCATAGCGCTTTCAAGTATATTCTATACGGTATATACTACTATGTCTATACTAAAAAAAGAGTTTCTCAAAAAAATTGGAAAACTCTTCTTCGTTCGTGTCTTCGCTTATTTTGTCAGTGCTTGTAAGCTGCGCAAATAAATTTCAAGATTCGTCCGTAGATCGGCAACCGCCATGTACTCATCTTGGTTATGAGCGATCCCTTTTTGCCCTGGAAAAGACGGACCAAAAGCAAGGATGTTTGGCATCTTGCGGGCGTAGGTTGCTCCTGTAGTCGTCACGGGGGTTGGATCATTGCCCGTTACTTGGTGATAGATTGTCGATAGCTTTTGGATTTCGGGGGCATCTTTTGATCGGCAGAACCCTGGAATGCTGCGAAGGATCGTAAGGCTTGCCCCTTTTGGCAATGCCTTTTGCACCCCAGCGAGCACTTGTTCCTCCGTTACCGATACAGGATAGCGGAAGGCCACTTCTAACGCTAGTCCACTGGCGGATTTTTGGAGAACCACAGGGGTCAAGATCAATTTTCCTGAATCAGCATCTTCTAGTACCAAATCAATGCCTTCGCCATAGTGCTGCTGGTGAAAACTTTGGGTGATCCACTGCAAAGCTGCTTGCAATGACGGTGTCGCCGCCAGTTGCGGTGCCGCTTGCTGCGCAAGTTTTGTAATGGCATTGTCCCCTAGCTCAGGGGCATTGCTAGGGGAGCGTTTGCCTAGTGCTTCAAAGGACTGGCTGCCTACGGTTACCGACAGGTGGTCTGGCACATGATCGCGGAATTGATCGCCAGAAAACGCAGCTAACAGCTGCTGTTCTTGGACGGGCAATGGAAAATCAAGTTGCACATTGACGACACCCCGTTCGCCGTAAACCACTGGATACTTGCAGTCTGGCGTAAAACCAAAACGCGGTGGCTGCTCAACCGCTAGATAATGCGGGATATCCGACATGCCGCTTTCTTCATCTGTACCGAAAATGATCCGCAACGGTAATTGCGGTTGATGACCAAGGTCTTTCAATACTTTCATGGCAAACAAACAGCTGATGATCGGGCCTTTGTTATCTAAGACCCCTCGGCCATAAAAGTTGCCGTCTTTTTCAGTTAGTGCAAACGGTGGGTAGCTCCAGCCAGAACCTGCCGAGACGACATCCAAGTGTCCTAACACACCGATATAGTCGGTATCCGTTGGTCCCCAATGGGCATAGCCGATCGCATCATCGATGACCGTTGTTTGAAACCCGTATGCTGCGCTTTTTTCCATGACGTATGCTAACACTTCTCGTGGTCCTGTGCCATAAGGCGCATGAGGCGCCGGCTCACCTTTGACGCTTGCGATCTGCATCACCTCGCTCAAAAGCGTGAGAAATTCTGACCAATTGGCTTCAATACTTGCTGTGAGTGGATCCATTGTCTTCACCTCTAGAGGATTGATTTTATTTTTGACGCACTAATGTATTTTTGAAGGTATATTTGTCTGCTCGGTAATAGGATGTATCGTATAAGATCGGTTTGGCTGATGCGGAATAGGTCATCGAATGGACCAAAAGCATCGGTTCCTCTTGAGGCACCTGTAAAAGTTTCGCAATATCGGCCGGACTTTTCACAGCTTCCACCTCTTGATGGGAATAACCAATCTCGATGTTGGCTTCAATGACTTGATACAAAGACGACTCTAATTGAGCTTTCGTGAGTTCTGCGGTGTCTTCTTGCAGATAGCGTTTCAGTACGTAAAGATTTTCCACCGTCATCGGCTCATCATCAAAGTAACGCAAGCGCACCAAATAAACGATTGGTTCCTTAGCGTAATCGCCAAACAGCTGACCAATCTCTATCGGGAGCTCTTTGACGGTTTCGATATGCAAAACTTCCGTACGGGTCTTTTTCCCTTGGATTTTGGCGGTCTCGGTAAAACTTTGGAGCCCGCCAGAGCCGCTTTGGATCTTGGGCTGTTTCATGACATAGGTTCCTTTGCCTTTTTCTTTCACTAACAAATTCTGGCCAATCAATAGATCGATGGCTTTGCGCACCGTTAAACGGCTGCACTGAAATTCCTCTGCTAAATCATAATCGGAAGGAAGCTTTTGGCTCGTCACGTACGTACCTTCATGAACCCGTTGCGCAATCTGCTGGGCAACTTCTTGAAATACTGCTTGTTTTTTCAACGTCTCTCCTACTTTCTTTCACTTTGCTACCATTCATAAAACGATCGATTGGCACTGACGCCAGAAGAAACACTGACAAACGCTTGTTCATCGATTCCTTGGATCATGCCTTCGACAGTCTTGAGTTCTCTATGGGAAATGACAAGTAATAATAGTTTTTTCTGTTGATGATCAAATCCACCTTCGACATCGTTGATGACCGTGATGCCTCGCTGCAAGGCACATTGCAACGTCGTAATGACGGGTTCTGCTTTTTCTGTAACGACCAGCAGCTGCACACGCCGCTGCTTCAGGTTGACGTAGTCGACCATCCGCCCACTGATGAAGAAGGAAATGGCACTATAAAAAGCATAAGGCCAGCCAAAGATCAGCCCAGCTGCTAGCTGCAAACTGACATTGAAGCCTATAAAGAAACTGCCGATACTTCTACCAGTGGCTTTTTTCACTAAAATCCCTAAAATGTCAAGCCCACCCGTTGAAAAATCGTCGTTCAATGTCAAGCCCACCGACACCCCGTGCAGCAATCCGCCAAACACGGCACAGATCACCGGATCGGTCGTTAAAGCAATGACCGGTACCACCTTCATCATAACAGAAGACAGGACGACGGTACAAACCGTCATGATGGTAAATTCTCGATCGATTTTGACCCAAGCAACCGCTAACAATGGCGCATTAAAAAAAAGCACCAAAAGCGGGATCGAAAGCTGCAGATTCAACTGCTCATCTAAAAGCTGCGACAACAATTGCGACAAACCAGTGATCCCACTCGCATAAATATTTCCCGGCAGCCAAAAGAGATTTAGGGCAATCTACGACAGCAATGCATAGATCAAAGCAACAAGCATTCGTTTTCTATAACGTGCCATGTTTTTCCTCCTCCACTTCGCTTTTAGTATATATCATTAAGTATATACTGTCACGCAGAAAAAGCAGGCGAAATGAGGGGGAAAACAGGAACGAAGCAAGGTAAAAACACGCCAAAATCAAGGAGAAAAACGTTGGTATCAAAGGTTTTTTAAGATTTTTTTAAAGCGAGTAAATCACTTGAAATTCGCTAAAAAATGAATAAAATAAAAAGTGTAAAAACAAAAGAATAAAGAAAGGATGATTCTTATGACACATGAGATTGTGCCACGCCGCTCAGATTCATACAGTATGACACCTTTTGATTTCTTTGAAGATTTTGGCCGCAGTTTTTTTGATGGGTTTAAATCGAACCTGATCAAAACCGATATTCACGAGAATGACAAGGAATTTCTCGTTGAAGCAGAACTGCCTGGCATCCCTAAAGAAAATATTCAAGTAACCTATGAAAATGGGGTTTTAACGATTACGGGACAACACCAGACGGATCATGCGACCGAAGATGAAAAAGGACGTCTGGTTCGCAGCGAGCGCAGCTTGACAAGCGTTCGGCGGCAATACCTGTTAGAAAACGTCAAAGAGGATGAAATCAAAGCCTCTTACGCTGAAGGAATTTTGAAATTGACGTTGCCAAAAGACCAAGGCAAACAAGCGTCAAAGAAACTGATTCCGATCGAGTAACGAAGGCAATCAAAGCACCGCAGCAAAACGAGCGATCTCTGTTTTGCTGCGGTGCTTGTTTTACTTTAGAAACTGTCCGACTACTAAAAAAATGCACCATCGCTTCTGAGAAAGCGACGGTGCGTTTGTGCTTATTCTTTGGTTTCGTCTTGGATGCTCGTTGCGTCTTCGACATCAGCTGGTTCGATTTGTGTCTCAACGGATGCAACAGTTCCGGGTTTCACTGTGCGGATCGCTGAACGATCAAACTCTAAGAAAATTCCTTCACAGTCGATGATCACGGTACTTTTTTCTGTGTTGACTTCAGAAAGAACGCCGTGGAGTCCGCCGATGGTTACGACTTCATCGCCAGCTTTCATATTTTCTAAAAGATTTTTACGCTCTTGCTGTTGTTTCTTTTGTGAACGACTCATAAAGAACCACATTGCCACTAAAGCAACCAGCATAAAGAGCATTGGTAAAGATTGTGCCATTTTTTTCACCTCGATTTATTTTCTTTCCTATAAGATACTTTATCAGAATTCCTCTATTATTCCCACCATTTTAGTAGAGAATGTTAGAAATTCCTCGCATTTTCCTTGTTGAACCCATACTCTTCAATAAAATGCTCACGGAACTCCAACAAGTTGTCATCCATGATGGCTTGACGGACATTTTTCATCAGATTCAATAAGAAGTAGACATTGTGGTAAGACGTCAAACGCATACCAAAGGTTTCATCACATTTGATCAAGTGGCGGATGTACGCACGAGAATAGTTTTTACATGTATAGCAATCACACTTCTCGTCAATTGGTCGAAAGTCACGGGCATATTGTGCATTTTTCACGACTAAACGACCTTTTGAAGTCATACAGGTACCGTTTCTTGCGATCCGTGTTGGTAAAACGCAGTCGAACATATCGACACCGCGAATCACGCCATCGATCAAGGAGTCAGCTGCCCCAACGCCCATCAGGTAACGTGGTTTGTTTTCTGGAATCCAAGGAGTTGTAAATTCCAACACGCGATTCATTTCCGCTTTTGGTTCGCCAACTGACAGGCCGCCGATGGAATACCCTGGGAAGTCCATACTGATCAAGTCTTGGGCACTTTGCTTGCGCAAGTCTTCAAATCCTGCACCTTGAATGATCCCAAACAAGCCTTGCCGATCTGGATTGGCATGGGCTTTCAAGCCACGCTCCGCCCAGCGAGACGTCCGTTCCACCGATTTTTTGACGTAGTCATAGCTTTCATCAAATGGCGGACACTCATCAAAACTCATCATGATATCTGACCCTAATTTGTTTTGGATATCAATCGCTTTTTCAGGAGATAAAAACATTTTCGACCCATTCAAATGGTTTTTGAAATGGACACCTTCTTCGACGATGTTGCGCATTTCGGCTAATGAAAAGACTTGGAAACCACCTGAATCTGTTAAGATCGGTTGATCCCAATTCATAAATTTATGTAAGCCGCCTGCTTCTGCAACAATGTCTTCTCCTGGACGTAACCACAAGTGATAGGTATTGCTTAAAATGACGCCTGCACCCATTTCTTTCAATTCTTCAGGGGCAAGGGTTTTGACCGTTGCTAATGTGCCGACTGGCATGAACATTGGCGTTGGAAAGGTTCCGTGAGGCGTGATCAGTTCGCCTAAACGGGCACCGGTATGCTTTTCTTTCTTTATCAGACGATAACGAATGGCTGGTTCCGTCATTCATTTCCCTACTTTCTCTCTATACTCGATTAACTGTGCAACGCTATCTATGATAAGGGTTGCCCTTACATTTTGCAAGGAAGTTTAAAGAAACTAAGAGTATTTTCTCCTAGTCATGCGAAACATCTATTACTTTTTTTTGAAGATTTAGCGAAAGTTTGCTATCATGTTATTTATATTGAAGGGAGGTTTTTTGAAATGAAATCAAATAGAGAACTAAAAGCAGAAGCAAAAGCAATCCTGAGAGGCCGCTGGAAAGACAGTGTTTTGATGTGTATTGTACCGACTTTGATCTCGATCGCTATCGCATTCGTCATTATCGTCCTTACTGTTATTCCATTGTATCAAAGCGGTATGTTCAATGATCTTGGTTCTACCGATGCAGTCAATTCCGCTGGCGGCAGTGGTGGCAGTGGCGGCGGCGGTTTGATCAGCGGTCTATTTTCTGCCTTATTCGGTGCTGGGATCTCTTGGACTTTCCTTGATCTTTTACGCGGTAAAAAACAGTCGATCCAACCCTTTTCTGATGTCTTTCGTGGCTTCAGTGGTGCTTTCGTGTTAGGGATCATCGTCATTTATATTTTGTCGACTATCTTCACGACGTTGTGGACATTCCTGTTTATCATTCCTGGGATCATCAAAGCTTATTCTTATTCTCAAGCATATTTTGTCTTTTATGATACTTATGAAGAAACGGGCATGCGACCAGATTTTCTCAGCTGCATCACAGGTAGCCGTCATTTAATGAGAGGCTACAAAGGTCAACTGTTCATCCTTGATCTGAGCTTCATCGGCTGGCACATTTTGGCCATCATGACTGCAGGAATCGGCTACTTATGGCTGACACCTTACATCAGTGCAACCAAAGCAGCGTTTTATGACAATCTGCCTAAACGAGCACTTGCTTAAAAGATCGGTTCGCCGGTCTTTTTTTTTGAGGAAAACGACCTTTTTCTTTTGCAAACGCTTCCGTTTCGTGTTATAGTATACGTGTAAGGAAGGTAGCAACTCTGTTGGTGGTTTTCGTAAATATCGCAAACTCAATCTACTAAAAGTTGTTGAACGTACAAGTTTCACCTAGTACCAAACGTGTAAAGTAACAAGAAGAAAAACGTAACAAGGATCGAACATTTCCATATCGAAAAATGATACGTCTCATTTTGTATCGGAATACACGAAACATGTGTAAGTTTGTAAATGAAAACAAATTTTCGAGAAACATTGCTTTGCATGGACCACAAAAAGCGACCACCACTTATACCTTCCTCTAGTAGTAAGCTGGGCGACAAAAAAGCAGTTCTAAAAGTTGAGAAATTGTTTCAACTTAAAGAGCCGCTTACGTCGCTCAGTTTTTTTGTTTATTTTAAGAACATCGCATCGCCAAAGCTAAAGAAGCGATACCGCTCATCGATGGCATGCTGGTAGGCAGAAAGTGTTAGGTCGCGTCCTGCAAAGGCACTAACTAACATCACTAAGGTTGATTTTGGTAAATGGAAGTTGGTAGAAAAAGCTTCCACGATTTTAAACTGATAGCCTGGCGTGATAAAAATACTCGTCCACCCACTATCGGCTTTGATTTGCCCATCAAACTTAGTCCCAATGGTTTCTAACGTACGGATCGAAGTCGTTCCGACTGCAACGATCTTGCCGCCATTTGCCCGAACCTCGTTCAATTGAGCGGCAGCTTCTTCTGTCAAACGGTAAAATTCGCTGTGCATCTCATGATCAGCGATATTATCGACACTGACTGGACGAAACGTTCCTAAACCAACGTGCAAAGTCAGATAAACCAGCTTGACGCCTTTTGCTGCGATCTGCTCTAGCAATTCTGGGGTAAAATGCAAGCCGGCAGTTGGTGCGGCAGCTGAGCCGTTTTCTTTGGCATAAACCGTTTGATAGCGGTCTGGGTCTTCAAGCCGTTCTTTGATGTAAGGCGGTAACGGCATTTCGCCAAGTGATTCCAGAATCTCTAAAAAGATTCCTTTGTATTGAAAACGAATGATCCGGCCGCCGTGATCGAGCTCTTCTTCCACCACTGCCTCTAATCGTCCGTCACCAAAGGTGATCTTCGTGCCGACTTTGGCTCTTTTGGCTGGCTTGATCAAGGTTTCCCACGTATCCCCTTCAATATTATTCAGTAAAAGGATTTCCAAATGGGCACCTGTTTCTTGTTTTTCGCCATAGATACGAGCTGGTAATACCCGCGTATCATTCATCACCAAAGCATCCCCTGGTGCCAATTCATCAATGATGTTATAGAAGTGCTTGTCCTCAAATTTGCCAGTCTCACGGTCAACCACTAATAAACGGGAACTTGAGCGATCGCTTAATGGCGTTTGGGCGATCAGTTCTTCCGGTAATTCAAAATCAAAATCTTCAGTTGTAAGCATGTTGTTCCTCTCTTTCCCTAAATTCTTCTCTATTCTAGCATGTTTTTATAAAAATTGAAAAAACAGCTTTTTATTCTGCCCTTTCTTAGAAAAAAATAAAGAGACTGCTGCCAAGGCGTTCTGCAGAAAAACCCCCTTTTTCCCAATGAAAAATAACGGGGGATCTTCGCCGTTTCTATTCCCTATGCATCGCTCCTTAATTTGGACTTGCTTCTGGCGCTATTTTCGGTTTTGTCTATACAATTCTGAAAAAAATGGGCAGATTATTTGAATAACAAGGGACTTTTCGGCATACTTAGTACAGATTCTAAGCCATTATTCAGATTGCTTAAATAAAAATAGAGGTGACATCATGATTGAGTTTCAGCAGGTATCCAAAATTTACAAAGGTGGTAAAGTCGCTGTTGAAGATGTGAATCTTTCCTTTGAAAAAGGCGAATTCATTTGCTTCATCGGGACAAGTGGTAGCGGAAAGACGACTTGTATGCGGATGATCAACCGTATGACGGATCCTTCTAAAGGAAAAATCTTGATCAATGGAAAAAGCGTTACAGAGATCAACCCAGTGGAATTACGCCGTCAAATCGGCTATGTGATCCAAAGCATCGGTTTAATGCCTCACATGACGATTCGGGAAAACATTACATTGGTTCAAAAATTGTTAAAAGTCAGCCAAGAAGAACGCAACAAAACTGCCGAGCGCATGATCGATTTGGTGGAATTGCCGCGAGAAATGCTCGACCGCTACCCCAACGAATTATCTGGGGGCCAACAGCAACGGATCGGTGTTGTCCGTGCCTTGGCAGCTGACCAAGATGTCATCTTAATGGATGAGCCTTTTGGCGCACTAGACCCAATCACTCGTGATTCTCTACAAGATTTGGTCAAAGACTTGCAAGAACGGCTTGGAAAAACCGTCGTCTTCGTTACCCACGATATGGATGAAGCATTGAAACTTGCTAGCCGCATCGTGATCATGAGTGAAGGAAAAGTCATTCAATTTGATACACCAGAAAATATTCTGCAACACCCAGCAACACCGTTTGTGGAAGAATTGATCGGTGAAGACCGCTTGTTGCAAGCAAAACCTGACACGACGCCAGTTAAAGACGTGATGTTGAATACCCCGATCGCTATCACACCAGAAAAATCCTTACAAGAAGCGATTCACTTGATGCGAGAAAAACGGGTCGATACCTTGCTGGTTACCGACAATAGCAACGTGCTAAAAGGCTACATCGATGTCGAATCCATCGACCGCAACCGTGGCAAAGTTACTAGTGTCGGCGATATCTTGAACAAAGATGTCTTTTTCGTTCGTGAAACCGCCTTGTTGCGGGATACCTTGCAACGCATTTTAAAACGCGGCTTAAAATATGTGCCGGTAGTAGATGCCGACAAACATTTAGTCGGGATTTTGACCCGTGCTTCCTTAGTTGATATCGTTTATGACGTGATTTGGGGCGATGAGCCATCGATCATGGAAGCCATTGAGTCGGCGAAACCTGAAGAAACTGAGGAGGTCTAGCGCATGCAAAGCTTCTTTAATGAATATGGCGGCCAATTGGTCACCAAAAGTCTCGAACATTTGTATATCTCCTTTGCTGCTTTGCTCTTAGGGATTCTTGTTGCTGTACCGATTGGTGTGATCTTGACCCGTTTCCCCAAAGCAGCAACGGTCGTGATCGGCATCACCAGTGCGTTGCAAACCGTGCCTTCTTTGGCACTATTGGCATTGATGATCCCGATTTTAGGTGTCGGAAAAGTCCCTGCTATCGTCGCTCTTTTCATTTATTCCTTGTTGCCGATTTTGCGAAATACCTACATTGGAATGAAAAAAGTCGATTGGAATTACCGCGATGTTGCCAAAGGGATGGGGATGACCAACTTGCAGTCGATCATCAGTGTGGAATTACCTCTAGCGATCCCAACGATCATGGCAGGGATCCGCTTATCGGCCGTGTATGTTTTAGCTTGGGCTACCTTGGCTTCTTACATTGGTGCCGGCGGACTTGGTGATTTGATCTTTAGCGGACTAAACAACTACCAACCGCCTTTGATTTTTGCTGGGACGATTCCAGTGACGATCTTTGCTTTATTAGCTGACTGGTTACTGGGTTTGTTAGAAAACAAACTGACACCAGCTGCCTTAAGGGGGGATGCGTAATGAAAAAAACTTCAAAATTAGCGCTGTTGTTTTCCTTAAGTGTCGCTTTACTGTCCGGCTGTTCCTTTCCTGGTTTAGCCTCGACTTCTGATGAGAATACCGTGGCGATCACAGGTGGGATCACTTCCGAAGCCCAAATTCTTGGCGCAGTGGTTGCAGGTATGGTCGAACACTATACGGATAAAAACACAACCGTCATTAACAACTTAGCAACAACGACCATCAATCACCAAGCGATGATGAATGGCGATGCGTCGATCTCAGCTGCCCGCTACACAGGAACTGACTTGACCACGACGTTAGGGTTGGAGCCAGAATCTGATCCGCAAGCCGCCTTTGACAAAGTCAAATCAGAATTTGAGCAACGGTACCAACAGACTTGGTTCCCTTCTTACGGCTTTGATAACACATATGTCTTTCTTGTCAGAAAAGATACTGCCGAAGAATACGGATTGGAAAAAGTCAGTGACTTGAAAGATGTCGCAGATCAATTGGTTGCAGGGGTCGATACCGCGTGGATCACACGGGTCGGCGATGGGTACGATGGCTTCCAAAAAGCCTATGGGTTCTCTTTCCAAAATATCCTACCGATGCAGATCGGTCTCGTCTATGATGCTGTTGATAACGGAAAAATGGATATCGTTTTAGGGTACTCAACCGACGGCCGGATCGGCAGTTACGATCTCGTGATGCTAGAAGACGATCTAAACTTCTTCCCACCTTATGATGCCGCACCGATCGTCGATGACAAATTGTTGAAAGAAACACCTGAAATTGGCGATGCCCTGAACAAATTAGCAGGCAAAATCGATACCGAAAAAATGCAAGAATTGAATTACCAAGTGGATAATGACCTTCTAGAACCAACGGTAGTTGCCGAACGTTTCTTAGAAGAAAATAATTACTTCGAAGGAGAGTGACGAAATGGCAGACATGAATTTATTCCAACAATTTCTTTTCTATTTTCAAGAAAATGGCGGCTATGTTTTTGCTCAGTTCATTCGTCACTTCTTGATTTCAATCTACGGGGTACTTTTTGCCTCGATCGTCGGGATTCCAATCGGGATCTTGATTTCTAAAAAAATGCGTTTGGCAGATTGGGTGATTCGTTTCGCCAATATCATCCAGACGATTCCATCTTTAGCGATGATCTCGATTTTAATGATCGGCATGGGCTTAGGTGTGAATGTCGTGATTTTAACGATTTTCCTTTATTCTTTGTTACCGATCATCAAAAATACCTATACCGGCATGCGCCAAGTCGACCGCAATACGTTAGATGTCGGCAAAGGGATGGGGATGACTAGCTGGCAGCGATTGTATATGATCGAATTGCCATTGTCTGTTTCGGTGATCATGGCAGGGATTCGAAACGCCTTAGTCGTGGCGATCGGTATCACCGCTATTGGCGCTTTCGTTGGTGCTGGTGGACTGGGGGACATCATCATCCGTGGAACCAATGCGACGGATGGTGCATCGATTATCTTAGCCGGTGCTTTACCAACTGCCTTGATGGCGATCATTACGGATCTTGGATTGAGCTTTATTGAACGCCGCTTAGATCCAGCCAGCCGTACTTCACGCTAAACTTATTTGGAAAAAGCAAAAACCGTTGTGACCATTTATTGGTCGCAACGGCTTTTTTGGTTCGGTCATTTTTCAGGAAAGTATCGCTTCAGCCGCTTCCCTTCTTAGGGTTAACGCCCTGCTCTTTTTCGCTATTTATCCATTCCATATACTTCGACTTCATAGATTCGGGCTGCTGAGTCTGCTCCTTGTGTTGGTTTATCAATACTGATTTTTACATATTGCACCTTCTTGACGGCAAACGTATTGGTGCTATTGCCCGCTTCATTTTTCAACGTTCGTGAAACTGGCTCATAGTCTTTGCTATCTTCACTGACGAGCACCGTATACGCCCGCGTATTCATGTCTGGGCCTTCTCCACCAGCTTCCGCATGGGCGAGGCGTACTTCACTGACCGTTTGCGGTCGACCGAGATCGATCATCAACTCATGAGGCGCATTGCCTGTCGCACACCACTTCGTACTCAAATCACCATCGAGGGCAAAAGCTGGTGCTTCGGCATCATTGACAAACGATGAAGCAGTTGCTTCGGCATCTTTTGAAAGCAGCAGCAACTCTTTCGGCGCATCAGCAGAAATCGTGATCAATCCCGCCATTTCCAGAGGGGTCTCTCCTGCTTCGTTTTTGGCAACAAGCGTGACTTTGTAGGTACCTGGTTCCGAATAGGTCACTTGGGGATTTTCTTCTGTACTGCTGGTGATATCGCCGCCTTCAAACGTCCATTCAAATGCTTCGGCATTCGCAGATGAGGTATTCGTGAAGGTGATCGTTTCCCCCGGTGCCGCTAAGGTTTTAGAGGCTGTAAAGGCTGCTTTTGGCAGCTGATTGTTTGGCCAAGTGATCTCCACCGTATCGGATAGCTTGCCACGATTACCATAGCGATCCACTGCCACCACCGCGAACTTGGTTTTCGTTCCTTTTGGTCGTTCAACGGCATTCAAATAGTGGTTGGTTGCTGGCGTAGCTGCTAAGAAAGAGCGTGAGCCGTCATCGTTCAATTGGTAGACCTCATAAACCGCAGCTGTCTTGTCCTTGGCAGCTTCCCACGTTAAACGGACACCCGCATAGTTGCCCTCTTCTTCATCAAAGAGCACATCCTCAACCGTCAATGCTTCGGCAGCGAATTTCTCCGCTTTCTGATCTCCGATCGTTAATTGCCCTAAATTCAATTCATAGACATCACTGGTTTCTTTCGTGGTTATGTCATAACCGATCGCTGTCACTTCCCCTTTGATGTCTTTCAATGAGTAAGTGATCGTCGTCCAGTCTGTTGCGACCTCTTTGTCTCCTTTGATCGTTTGTGTCGAACCATCGGCTAAGGTCACGACCAAATCAAGAGCTGTCGGTACCGTTGCTTTGACAGTCGTCGTCAGCTTCGTCTTTTTCGTCACAGGAACTGCTGTCTGATACAATGCCATGTGACTGGTACTACCTTTTGTCATCTGTCCACGTAGTTTCAGTGCATTTCCGCCATTATAGGCATCCGCATAATTGATTGATACAGCTAAATCATTGTCTTTTCCGTGGTCAAAGACCCAACGATAGGTCGGCAAAACAGCTTGCAAGCTTCGGTTGTTCCAATTGCGGCTGGACACTTTTTCTCCGTCGATAAAATAGTTGTAGCCATTCCCCAGACTAAAATTCGTCACAAAAGGCAGCTCTGTGATAGCGGTCTGTTCCAGGGCATACGTGGAGATTCCAGGCCACTCTGTCGCTTCTGGCAGCTGGCTTTCCCGAGGATCGCCCGTGTTATTGACCCAAAAAGCATTCTCTTTGCTTTGGAAATCATCCGGCGTACTAGCAGAAGAATAGGTCCAGCTAGGCACATACAGGCCCAATGAGGTATAAGGAACGCCTTTTTCATCCGTAAACAGATCCCAGCGCACAGGCGTTGAATAGCCATTTTCTTGTACATCGATCCCAGCAAAAAGATCGTAAGGATCGACGCCGATTTCACGGGCTTTTTCATTGGAGGCCTTCAACAGCTCTTTGTCCGCCAGTTTGTCAGTGGTCCACCAGAAATTCAAGAACATACTATCTGCCAATGGGTTCATCTCTGCATCCACCAAATAGGCTTTGTTCTTATCCGTCAAAGCGTTTTGCCAATCCATTTTCCCATCACTCGTCATGGAATCATACCACATGATCTCTAAATGCTCGTCGGCTTGTTCTTTGAATTGGGCGATTAGTTCTTGCATCGCTTTGGCGTGGCTTTCATTTAGTCCTTTACCATCAGCCCCCGATTGTTCGACACCTTCCGCTGCATCATCAAAACTGGTGACCGCTGTATCGGTTTCTTGATTGATGAACCAGCCATCAAAGCCATACGTATTGGCAACTTCGATCATTTTTTCTACGATCGGAAAATTGCCGTCCTCATCCTTAGCTAAAAACGTATCTAGCCATTCCAACTTCCCACCATGGGCAGTTTGCGGAAAGAAGATCGTTCCTAAAACCGGCACGCCATTCCTATGAGCAGCATCTGTCACATCAGGACTTGGTGGTACGATGATCCCTTCGCCAGAAGAGCCGCCCCAATAAACCAATTGATCGATGTATTGCCAATAAGAAAAGACATTGGCATCAAAGGTATTGATCCCTCGTGGTGCATTGCCGCTCGTACTGCTATTCATGATCGAAAGCGCCACGACTTTGGTTTCTGCCGTTTGCGTGTCATTCATCTTCGGCAACGTCTCTTTAGCTGCCCGCTGCGCTAATGGAACAACGCTGGTATTGTATTTCGCATCTGGATCTTTTTCAAAAGACCATGCCAACAAATCCTCTGGGAACCAATAAGACGACTCCGGTTGATTGTCCATCGCTTTTTCCAACGTACTTTTGGCTGTTTCTTGGTAAACGACTTTTCCAGTTGTCTTCGCCTCACTTTGGGTGCAGCCGCCGATGGCCGTTGCCGCTGCCAATACCAACAAAGATGCGCCAACTTTACTGATTATCCTTGTCACACTTCTTCCTCCTTGTTTTACATAAACCCGCCAACATTCCTACACTAAAACGATAACGCTTTCAAAGATAAGAATATAGGAACAAATTAAAGAAATCATGCAACAAATCCAAGAAGGTTAGGTTTAGAAAAAAAAGAGCCTCCTAAAAGAGTCCCTTTTCCATGATATTTTAACGAAAAAAATGAATAAATTTAGCTTGATTCCAGATTCTGTTTAACACTGAATAGCTTTTATGCTTGCTTAATCCACTATTAATAATACTAACGTCTGCACATCTACTTGCTTAATGATTCATGAATAGCAATACGGTCTTCGATTTGTTTTTTTAAACTATTTCTAAAATCCTCGTACCCAAAATTAGGACGAAGCTCACTGAATATTAAATTATCATTATCATAAAATTTAGGAGCACTTGTATTCCCATCTCTTAAAGGGTAAATTGCAAAAACGGCTTGAACTACTCTTAGTTGTCTTAACAAAATATCATTGAAATCAATAATGTTTGATGAAGTATCATTTCTATAAGCCATCAACTGATCTATTTGCGAACGACTACGGCTACTCGATACAATATTATATAAGCGTTTATACTTTGCATCTAATATAATGCTTCCTGTATAGGAACTGGAATCAAAGATATCTATTCTAATATCTGGTTTGTTCCTACTAGAATAGGTTTTAATAGGATTGTCAAGTGTATTATTAAATGATTTATTCCTTAACGTCTCATTAAATAGTACCCTTATTTCAACAGTCCCTCTCTTCATAACTACTTTTGTCCCATCTGTTAAAAACGGTAAAGCTTCATTATAAGAGTAACAATCGAATATCCATCCTGACACAGGTTCAAACTCAAGATCGATAAGTGCGTTAACAGTTTTTATATATGTCCATATTTCATATAAAAGATCAGTTTTTTTCCAATAGTATCGATAATTTCTATCAAAATGAACATTGTCATTATTTCTTATATTATTCAGATACATTTTATAAACTGCGTTATATTTTGGTGATAAGATAAGTGATTTAGGAACAAACTTAGGATGCCTATCTGAAACATTCGAAAAATATTTAGCTTCCAAAAACTCGCTTATATATATATAAAATGAGCGAAGTCTGTTTTTATCTTCGTCAAGAGATTCTTTTTGGCTTAATAACCTATTATAAGTGTAAGCCACAGTCTTAGTGGGCTTACTGTGATTAAATTTTTCCACAGTTTCATTTTCGTCATCTAACAATTGATGAATTCTTTCTATATAATCTATAGCCAATTTAGTAAATCTTATAAAATGATTCAATATAAACTTTATCCATTGATTCTCTGGTATGTCGTATTCTAAAATTCTTTTTGGAGAATATATTTGCCCTTTTTTTTCAGGATGACGTTGCATCATTTGAAGTGTTCTCATGTCAATAAGTGTTTTACTTCCATTAGGCTTCCAAGAATATTCTTTTGCAATAAAAAATTTAGCTTCTTTCTTTAAACTATCCAATGCAACCAAAACTTTAGGAATATCCTCACATAATTTTTCGATTTTTTCAATCATTGATGCAGTTTTCTGACCAGAGTTAAAGGAATCTTTTATAGTACTTTCTTTACGTTTAATAAATTCAGTGGACAGCCCTTTTACTGATTCCTCGATTTCCTCTCGCATTACATGCCATTCACCCAATGTAAGATCTTTGGGAATTATTTGGATAACAGAATAAAAGATTTGATTACAACTTATAATTTCGAAGTAATAGTATCCTGGAATTAAAGGAACATTTTGGTTTGAATCGTAATCAAATATTGAGATTGTTCTGTTTGAAGGCGGAAAATAAAGATTTTTATTTTCATCTTCAAATCTTCCATCAATTTCGAAATCATCTATTTCTTTCAAATACAATCTATCTTCAATGTTAGTACTTGAAAAAATAAATTTTAGCTCTTGAAATTCTTTTATTTTAGGAATAGTTTTAGATTTAAAATCAATTGCCTCATCCATAGAATAGAAGTTGAGTAGTGAATCATAACCTTTGGTTAACAGTTGAACTTTAAATGGTAAACCCATGTAAGCTCAACTCCTTCGCTTTTTGATGAATTGCATGCCGAGAAAATTCAAATGAAGAACTACCAGTATTTTTATCCAATATTTTTTCAAGAGAACCAATTTCATAAGAGTTAGATGCCTTATTCCAAACACCCAACATATCAGCTAGCTGTTCTTCTGACCCGCGGATTTTAGTTAAAATTCTTTGAACCAGCTGATAATCTATTGCCTCATTCCTTGTTAGTTCAGATTCTTCTGGAATGTTTTGAAGATAGTCATCTATTTGTTTCAAAATTCTCCAACCAATTCCTACATTTTTATCATGGCTATTCATTTCGAGATGGATTTCCCATAACATATCCTTTTCAGCTTTTTTCAAAGCATTATTAATATTAGATTTTTTAAATGATTTGTATTTATCATACTTTATTGCTCGTACATTTTTAGGCTTATTTGTATCATCTATTTGATCAAGGTTTAAAACATTATTAAAAGGAACCACTTTTAATGAAATAATATTTGAACGATCCAAAACCTTATCTGAGAACTGATGTGTTGACTCATCTGTATTAATAGTGCCAACAAACAGAACGTTCGGACCTATTATGATTTCTGGTGGATAATAAGCCGAATTATATAGGCGCTTTTCTAGCTCAGAGTTATATAACTTCAATCTTCTATTTTCAGGAGATAGTTCTAGTACAGATAAAAATTGAGAAAAATAATGTTCAACTCTTGCTAAGTTCATTTCATCAAAACAAACCATATACAAATTATCTGGACTTTTTGATGCATCAATTAATATGTCCAAAAGTCCGCTATCTCCAGGACGATATACTGAATTGACTGTATCAGCATACCCTAACAAATCGGAATCATCTTCCCAAAATGGACGTACTGAAATAAATCTCAATTGGCTTTCACCAATGTTCAGTGCTTTTGCATAAGTATGAATTAATTGAGTTTTTCCAGTACCACTTAAACCAGCTAGTATTACTAAGCTATCACCTTTCATAGCAGCATGAAAATTTATTAAATCTTTCTTGTCATAATGCAAATGAAATTGCTTTTCTGCAACAAATTCAAAACGATCAATAAATTGTAATTCCTCTGATTTTTCATTATCCGAACTTCCACTCTTCGGATCATTGTTATCAGTTATTCTATCCGAGATAATGGCTTTATCATTGCTTTCCTGCTTACCAAGAAAACTATTATTGGAAAAAGTAGTCAAACCCTCAAGTTCAGATGTAGCGCTCATTTTTTTCCAGTCACCATTATCTATACGTCTCAGAAATTCTTCTTTAGTCAAACTAATCTCTTCATCCGAAATTTGAATTAACCTTTCTATTTCTCCCATCTTCTTTTCAAGAATATCTGCTGGTATGAAAACAACATTCTCTTGTAAATGCTCAGAATCAAACCAATCATCATCTTCTGGAGATGAAAGTTCAATATAATGTTTACTTTTTTTGTTCACACTATATTGAACACCATATGTTGAATAGTTTTGACCAGTTATTTCTCCAAAAAGAGTATGGTTATCCTCATCCTCTTTCCATAAAACATACTGTGGATAGTCGTCAGCATCCTTAGAGTACTGAAAAAGTCTCCCTACCAATTTCTCGTTATAAAAATGCCATTTAAAAGAGTCCTTTGAATTAATAGAAGATTTAAAAGAATCCTTGTCGAAAACAGGGAGAGATAGAAACTTGACATAACTATCCGTGAATCCCTCATTTTTAGCTACTAATGTCACGTTAGATCCTCGGCAAAAAGTTTGCCCGTTTTCATCGTTTCTTATAATCTCAGGCGTACAGATTAGCAATGAATCAGACAAAAATTCCGCTAAGCGTTCAGCTCTTTCAGCCCTATCCTGGTATAATCCATCATCAGCAAAATCAAATTTTCTGAGCTCAGTTGCATATATTTGAATTTTATCGATATCGTCTGTAATACTATTTGGAAAATCAGAGAGGGGAGTTAGCCAAATATACATGTATTCATTTTTATCAAATTTAATATTATTTAATCCATCCTCTAAGTACCCTATAATTTCATAATCTTGTTTCCCATAACGCATTTGATTTAATCCTCCAATTCAAAATCATCAATTGTATTAATATAAATAATTTTTTTTTCAGGAAAATGTCGCTTTATTTCTCTCGTCATCTTAGTTGAAATCTGATATGAGAGTAAGAAAACTTTTTCATATTGCTTAGATAGTTCTTCTCTAATTCTATTTATATCCAGTTCCTCTTTCGATATTTGAACAAAAAAATAATTAGGATAAGCTTCTGTAATTGATTCGGACAACTTTCCTAGTACTATTACCTTTTTTTTATTCAAATTCAAATTAAGCTTCTTGACTTCGTAACTCAGGCTTTCATTTCTTTTCTCTAAATCATTATTTTTATTTTTCAGTTCTTTATTTTCATTCTCCAAAACAGATATAGTTAACTCGTTCTGTTTCAATTCATCTCTTTGCTTATCAATTTCTCCTTGAAAAGAGTTTTTCATCTGATCAATTTTTATTTTTATATCATTGTCAGATTTTTTTTTTCTGCTATCATATTTATTATTTAATTTTTGAATCTTTTGGTTCAGTTTATTTATCTCATTTTCTAGTTTTGTTTTCTTTCCTTTAATTCTGAGTACTTCTTTTTTTAAATCATCATTTTCTTTACTTAACTTATTTATTTCAGCTTTTTCATCCTGTTGTTGTTTACTATTTTCTTCAGCATCTGATAAAACCACATCATCCTCAATTAATGACTTGATTTTTTCTTCTATAATCTCAATATTAATTTCATCATTTTTAAAAAAATTATCCAACTCTTCTTTATTCTTATTTTTTATTAAATAAAGCAAGAACTCAGGATAATTAATCCCCTTGTTATGGTTCATTTCATTGATTAAATCATCCATACTATCTAAAGATAAATAAGAAAATTTTTTGCTATATTTATCCACAATGTCATTAAAACCCTCACCCGATAAAAACTTATAGATATAATAGTTATTTTTCAAAAGACCTTTTATAGACAAATCTCGCAATCTTTTGGGACTTGTTTCTTTTAAAGAAACCATTCCTTGACTTTTTTTGGGAACTATTTTTATTAATTGGTTTAAATGATTGTCATCTAATGCAGCAACGATTCGAATCAATAATGTATTTTGTATTTTAGACAGCATACTCCTCACTTCTTTCATTTACAAATATTATGAAACTCACAAACTTTATTTTACCATTATATATACAGCTTTTGTTAATAGCTAACTAAAAAACTATTTAATTTTAAGTTGATAGAACCAAAAAACGTACATTAACATAACAATGAATTACATATGTAATAAAAATGTTTTTTTACTTTTTTTGTCGCTCGCTCGTCTTACCTATAATATTACTTTTAAAGCTTCCTTGAAGTTTTAAATTACTTAAGTATGCTGTAAGTTTTCAAAGTCATCCAATAATTCTTATCTCTTTTAATATATATGAAACATAAAAAGTTATTATGATAGACGATCAATTCTAATTTAACAACTGGTTTATTAGGTTTCATTTCTATCCCTTTATCGATTTTGTTGAAAGATACTTAATTACTTAAGAGCAAATGATTTGAAAAAGCCTCTGTGTTCGATAAACAAATACAGAGGCTTTTTCTTGAAGTTTATTACAATGTGGGCAGCCAAACGCGCATTTCGCCTATGCCCCGATTGCCCCATAAATGGTATGGGATCAGTTGCCACGTACGAGGTATGACCGTTTCCGCTCGTTCTTCGTAAAGGGTTGTTCCCGACCATTCTTCGCTTTGGTAGCCTTTGATCGCCAAGCGTAAAGTAGTTGGCAACAACGTATCCTCTTTCGAAAAGGTCGCCTCCAGCGCCTGTGGGTCGATGCGGCAATGCCAGAGTGCTTGACCATTGTCGGCTTCTTCTATGCAATACACGAATGGGCCACGTTGCAATGCGACTTGATTGATGTCTTGAATAACTTGAGGATTCGCACGCAAGATTTGCAATGGTTGTTCAAAACGGATATTGGCCGTCACGTTTTCGACTGCCTCAAAGATGATTGCCTCGTTCGTCTCCTGCCATTCGTGTTCACTATCGATTTGAAACTTACTTAGTCCGTTAGGTTTGTGGATGATGAGCGTCTTTGGAATGCCTTGATAGCGAATCGTGAGGTCCTCTGTAAAAGGAAACCCGCCCGTTTGTTCAAACGTAAATTGATCAGGTTCTTCTAAACGGCTTGCTACAAATAAATTCACGTAAAGCTTCTCTTGATCGCAAGTGTAAACCAAGCGCTGCAGCGAAGCGACCATCCGTGCAAAATTGGGCGGACAACACGCACAACCGAGCCAATCGGGTCGTTGGGCTTTGACGTGACCTTTGCCAGGATTTTCTTGATCTCGTTGGGGATTGACCTCCAAAGGATTCACGTAGAAAAAGTGTTTACCGTCAATTGCCGCACCAGAAAGGACGCTATTATACAACGCTCGTTCCATCGTCGCTAAATATTTTGGTTCATTGGTTAGTTTGAACAGCTCAAAAGAAAATTGGACCAATGCAATGGCTGCACAAGTTTCACAATACATCGTATCATTTGGCAAATCATAGGGACCGACAAAGGCTTCCCCGTGAACGGTTGAGCCGACGCCACCGGTCACATACATTTTCTTACAGGAGATGTCTTCCCAGATCGCTTCGCAAGCGTCGCTTAATGCTTGATTTTGGGTATGCTGGGCGACTTTTGCCATCCCGCTTGCCATATATAGCATTCGTACCGCATGACCTTTGGCTTCATGCTGCTTTTTAGGTTGATCGTAGGCTTGTAAATAGGTGAGGTCTACCCTTGGTGTTTCATCTGATAAGCCATCCGCTTGGTTTTTCAAAATTTCTTTTTCGTAAAAGGCAGGATCTTCCCCACGTACTTCAAGAAAGAAATCAGCTAATGTCAAATAGGTTTGTTTACCAGTGTATTCATACAAACGCACCAGAGCCAATTCGATCTCTTGATGGCCATCAGCACCTTGAATTTTTCCAGGCTCCCGCCCAAAATACGTGCAAATATTGGCGATATTTTTCTCTGCCACGGTCAGTAATTTATCCTTGCCTGTTGCTTGATCATAAGCGATAGCCGCTTCGACTAGATGCCCGGCACAATAAAGTTCATGACTGAAATACAGCTGACGGTATTTTAACTTCGGTCGGGTCAATTGAAAGAAGGTATTTAAGTAGCCGTCCGCTTCTTGCGCAGCAGCAACTAAGTCAACCACTTCATCTACTGTCTTTTCCAATTGCGGATCGCTAGTATTCAACAAGCTATACCCAGCCGACTCGATCCATTTGTAGACATCACTATCTTGGAAAAACCAGCCAAAATGTTCCCCTTCCATTTGCCCTGCAGCGATGCGAAAATTCGCCAATGCATGGCTTTTCCCAGCTGGCAAATTGGGATCTTCCCGTTCTGCTTGAACATCTACATCGATTTCATCATTTAGGACTTGGTATTGGTAAGGAATCGTTTCTTTGCGAACAAGCTCTTGGTATCCTTGCCAAAACTCGTCCGTAAGCTGGATCTTGTTTAATGCGAATTCTTTCATTACGTTCTCCTGTTCTTTTACTTTTTTATGTTTGATCATTCGTTTCATATTTACTTCATTAATAAAAAGGCCGGATCATCTCCTGTGATATGTTGCCCTGCCTCTTCTTTGATCGTTTGCTTATATAAGAGCTGGTAGGCTTTAGGACTCATGCCTTTTTTCTGTTTAAAGGTATTGGTAAAGTGCTGCCTGCTGTTGAATCCTGCTTGAGCGGCAATTTCGACGATTGGCAGCTGACTATTGCTTAGTAAAAATGCTGCCTGCTTCAGACGCTCACTAGTGAGAAAATGGTTGACCGTCACTCCCAGTTGCTCATGAAAGAGTTTATGCAAGTAGGCTTTCGTAATCCCCACAGCCGCTGCGATTTGGGAGACTTGAATATCTTCATCAAAATGCTGTTGAATATAGTTGACCGCAGCGTTCACATAGCAATTGCCCCGTTTGGTTTCTTTCGTACGTAATGAAAAGGCTAATTCCATCAACATCCGCTTAAACAAGAGCTCGATCGTAAATTGCCGTTCAGCAGACGGTTGCTCTTGAGTATCATCGATCATTAGCAGCTGCAGCAATGACTTGATCGCTTGTCCAAATTGGCGGACATCGCGACTTTTCGCGTAAGGCTCATTCAATTGTACATTTCCTTTAATGTATGCAAAAACATCACGAACACAAAGGGCGGACGGTGTCTCACTCAGAAGAAATTCAATATTCAGTAAGGTGCAGGAATCTCCTTCAACGACTAAGGCGTGTTCCACAAACGCATTTATGAAAACGAAATCATTCCTTTCCAGAACAATTACTTGATCTTGCACCTTTAGCTTACACTTCCCTTTGGTCACAAACATGATCTCACACGCTGGGTGTTGATGTGGATCCATGGAAAAACGCTCAAGGGCAACACTATAGTATGCTGTAATCTTCGCATAATTTTTTTCTTGTGGAAACACCATTAACCAACTCCTTTTTCATTCGTTGACGATTTCTTTCTTTTTTATTGCTAGTAGACAAAACTTTCCCTCTCTTTTTTATTGCTTACTATACTATAAGAAAAACGTACTAGAAGGAAATCGATGTCTTTTTTACATTTTGCACAAACACCCCCAATGGGATGGAATTCTTGGGACTGCTATGGCGCTTCTGTAACCGAAGCAGAAGTGATCGCCCATGCTGATTTTATGGCAGAGCATTTGAAAGCTTATGGTTGGGAGTATGTCGTCGTGGATATTCAATGGAGCGAACCAGAAGCAAAGTCTACAAGGTACAATGATTTTTATCCGTTGTGTATGGACGACTATTCTCGCTTGATTCCTGCTGAGAACCGTTTCCCTTCAGCAAAAGATGGCGCTGGTTTCAAAAAACTTGGTGACTATCTGCATCAAAAAGGGCTGAAGTTTGGTATCCATATCATGCGCGGCATTCCACGACAAGCAGTTCATCAAAATACGCCGATCAAAGGAACGGATAAACGGGCACGGGACATTGCTATGAATTCAATCTGCCCTTGGAATTCCGATATGTATGGGGTCGATGTTTCATTGCCTGAAGGACAGCTTTATTATGATTCTTTGCTCGAATTATATGCTTCTTGGGGTGTTGACTTTATAAAGGTGGATGATATCGGCGATTCGAAAATTTACGGTGATGCCCATAAAGCAGAAATCAAAGCGATTCGCCGTGCGATCGATCGATCCGGTCGAGAGATCGTCCTTTCTTTGTCTCCCGGACCAGCTGCCCTCAAAAATGGCAGTTTCTTTCAAAATCATGCCAATATGTGGCGCTTGACGGATGACTTTTGGGATCATTGGGACGCCCTTTACGCCATGTTTGACCGAGCAGCAGAGTGGGCACCTTTCGTCCGTCCAGGTAACTGGCCTGACTGTGATATGCTGCCGTTGGGTCATATCGGCATTCGGGCAGTTGATGGTGGCGGTGGTGATAGCTGGACACGTTTTACGGAAGACGAGCAACACTTATTGATGAGTTTATGGACGATCTTCCAATCTCCATTGATGTTCGGTGGTACTTTACCAGACATCGATCCCTTTACGTTACGTTTATTGACGAATACTGAAGTCTTAGAAATGTATCGAAGAATCCATACGAAAAAAGAGTTCTATCGTGATCAAGAGTGGATCATTTGGGAGGCGTTGAGCGACACAGCCGTCTACTATGCCATTTTCAATGTTTCTGATCAAACGCAAACCATCCCAAAATCGATCGCTGCTTTACTACCAATTAAAAGCGGCACTGAGTTATGGCAACAAAAAGAACAAACAATTGCCGATGCTGAGGTTCCTACTCATGGTGTCAGATTATTAAAAGGCAGTATTTAGTAAAAAGGGCAGCAGCATACGTTTACAAGCAGCACAATGGAACCTACTCATTGTGCTGCTTGTTTTTTATTCTTCGTACACTTTTCGACCAAGAAACGCAACGCCTTGATCATTGATTCCAGATAAAAACAACCTTTCTTTTTGGTCGATGTACTCATAATATGGGACAAATTCGTTTTCTCCCCACAAGTAACTTCGTCCTTCTTTTTTTAATGCTGTTATTTCTTGCAGTTGAGAAGATATAACTTGAGATTCATGATCAAATTGGATGATTTCCCACTTTCCTAACAGAGTTTCCTGCTCTGGCATTCGTGAAACACTTCCTTGATAGATTGAAGCAGAGATTACTGGCCAGCCTGATTCCAGCCAATAGAGTTTACGTATTTGTAAATGGAATTGGTCACTGAATGGTTTTCTCCGTGCATGATGCACAACGAAGCTTTCTTTATTGGATTGCGTAAAGATCGAGTTATGACCAGGAGCGTATACAACTGGTTCTTCTGAGAACTGATAACTGCCTAACAGTTTAGTCCCTACTTCGGTTGGCGTCTTTTCTTGATCCGTCATGGCCGTACCATGCCAGTCCAGATATGGCCCTGTAATTTCTTTTGCTCGGGCGACACGGATATTATACGAATCGTTAAGGGAGTCGAAAGAAACAAACAAATAATAATAATCGGTTTCAGGATGATAATAGATAAATGGGCCTTCAATAGCAGTATCAACTGTTTTCGGACGAAAAGCAATCCGTTGGCCATAGCTCTTTTCTTGAAGTTTTCCAGTTTCTTTGTTCAATGGAGCAATATAGATTCCGCCAAAGAAAGAACCATAGACAAACCACTGCTCACCCGAGCGGTCAAAAGCAATATTGGCATCAATCGCGTTATGCTGTGCAAGAGTTGCATTGGTTTTAACAACCTCTCCTTGATCTTCCCAAGGACCCAAAGGATCTGATGCTGTAGCTAAGCCGATAAAAGAAGTGGTACTGCCGAATGTCGAAGCAGAATAATACATACGGAATTCGTCCTTGTAGCGGATAACTTCCGGTGCCCATAGTCCTTGAGCTTTGCTCCATTTTACTGCTGGTTCAGGCATTTCTGACAATGCCTGTTTCTCAAATTGCCAATGGATCAAATCTTTTGAACGACGAATTGGTACACCAGCCGTTTTGGGCTGTTGTGTGTCCGTTGAATATAAATAAAAGGTGCCTTCATGTTCAATAATCGTAGGATCATGAACCCCATTGATCGCTGTCATGTCTTCCCTCATCTCCTAATTAATTTATGCTATTTTATAAAAACAGGACAGCTACTTGACGAGCTGTCCTGTTTGTTCCCACATTCCAGCAGGACAGTTTTTCTTAGCTAAATTTGCGCGAAACCGATAAAAGCAGCCGCATTTGGTACAGGTATGATTCAATCGCAATGGACAAGTCTCACAAACAGCGATTCTCCTACTGACGATCTCCCGCGAAGCCAAGTCGCTTTCTAAAGAAAGTTGTTCTGCAATCAAGGATTCAATGTCTTCCTGTGCTGCTACTGCAGCATCTTTCACTTCGCATCCTTTACAAGTCATGGGATCAGACTGTCAATGAGATCGTTAGAACACTCATTGCTGGCACCCGCAAGCTGACTTTGTTCTCTTCAACATCGTAAGCGGTGAAGTCTTGGATCACCACATCTTCAGGATGATCAAAATCATTGTGTGCGTTCATTTTGTCCCCCACGATATAACGAGCTTCTTTCACTTCATTGATCGCTGTTTCCAGGGAGAAGGTTAATTCTTCCGTGCCTTGGGTAGCAAAATTACAAACTGATAGATGGATCGTATCCTCTTTTTTCGAAATCGTATACGTAATGGTATCACTGCTAGTTCCATGGCTATCAATGGTTTCAGCATCTTGATGGACTTTGTACAAATCAAAGACATGATAGCTTGGGGTTTTCACCATTTGTTCGCCATCTGTCAAAATCATCGCTTGCAGGACGTTGACGGTTTGTGCGATATTTGCCATATGCACTCGCTTGGCATGTTTATGGAAAATATTCAAGGTGATCGCTGCGACCATGGCATCACGAATCGTATTTTGTTGGTATAAGAAGCCTGGATTCGTCCCAGGTTCTGCTGAGAACCAAGTACCCCATTCATCAACAATGATTCCCACACGCTGTTCTGGGTCATACTGGTCCATGATCGCGCTGTGGCGGGTCAATAATTCATCCATGTAGGCTGCTTTTTCACAGGTCACTTGCCACTCTGCCTCATCAAATTCCAAGGCGCTACCTTTTTCTTCCCAGCCCTGCGGATGAACGTAATAGTGCAAGCTTAGGCCGTCCATCAACCAATGGGCGTTTTTCATCAGCGTTTCTGTCCAATGATAGTCTGCGACATTCGCTCCGCCAGCAACTTTGTAGATTTTTTTGTCACCGTATTGGCGGACATAGGTTTGATAGCGGCGATACAGATCCGCATAGTACTCTGGCCGCATATTGCCGCCGCAGCCCCAGTTTTCGTTTCCTACGCCAAAGAATTTCATTTCCCACGCATCTTCATGGCCATTTTCTCTGCGAAGATCAGCCATCGGAGAAATGCCATCCATCGTGATGTATTCCACCCATTCCGACATTTCTTGCACCGTTCCGCTGCCGACATTGCCGTTGACATACGCGTCACATTCCAGCTGCTTGATCAATTCAAAAAATTCATGGGTCCCGAAATGATTGTTTTCAGTCACGCCGCCCCAGTGAGTGTTGACCATCGTTTTGCGGTTTTCTTTAGGTCCAATTCCGTCTTTCCAATGGTATTCATCGGCAAAGCAGCCGCCTGGCCAACGCAGCACAGGGATTTGAATGTTTTTCAGTGCTTCAACCACATCGATCCGCATCCCATTTTTATTTGGGATCTGCGAATCTTCTCCAACGTATAATCCTTCATAGATACAACGGCCTAGATGCTCTGCAAAATGACCGTAGATATATTTGCTGATCGTTGTTCCTGATTTTGTGTTTTGAATGTTGATCGTCAATCAGTTCACCTTCATCTCTAATTTATTGTTTGCGACCGGCTCGCCAAAAACTGGGAATCCTTTTTCATCCCAAGTGAATGGTTGTGCAACTGCATGTCGATTCGGGTTTGCCAGAGGATCGCCTGCCTGATTTTTTTCTGGTCTTGCATGATAAACTAAAATGTCCTCACCATCTGCCCCTTTTGTAAAAGAGTTATGCCCGGGTCCATATTGAGAATTCCGTTCTGACGTTTGAAAGACTGGCTCTTGGGATTTGTGCCAAGAAAATCCATTCAATAAATCACTATTTTCGTCTGTCCACAATAATCCCATAGCGTAATTTTCATCTGTAGCACTGCCAGAATAAGTGATAAAAATCTTACCATTTCGTTTAAGCACGGCTGGTCCCTCATTCACCATGAAACCAATCTGTTCCCAAGGGTATTCAGGAATCGATAGTAAAAGCTGCTTTCCTTTTAGTGTCCATGGATTTTCCATTTCTGATAGATAAAGATTAGAGTTTCCTGGAATTCTTGGATCTTGTTGCGCCCAAACATAATAAAGTTTCTCCTGATGTTCAAACACCGTTGCATCTAAACTAAAACTTTCAAATTGCGTGATGACCTGTCCTTTTTCTTCCCATTCCCCTTCAAAAGGGTCACTTGCATTATTTTCGATCACGAACATTCGATGATGATGATTTTCATTTCTGATCTCTTCATTATCACTCGCGGCAAAATAGATATACCACTTATCAGCGATAAAATGAATTTCTGGCGCCCAAATCAATTCACTCATTGGTCCCGACTCATGTGCCTGCCAAACCGTCTTTCTTTCCGCATCTTCCAGTTCATTGAGGCTTTTCGCTCGTCTAAGTTCAATCGACTGATACCCAGGAACTGAACCTGTAAAATAATAGTAACCATCGGAATGTAAATATACCCAAGGGTCTGCTCGTTCATACACGATTGGATTTTGTATTGTCTCTGCATTTGCTTTTGCCATACCTTACTCCTCATTCCTAACAATAAATAATGGTACTCCTGCTTCTGAGGTACCTGTAAATGTCATTACTTGCTTTTGCTGATTTTCATCCCAGCCGGAAAGAAACTTCCCTTTATAAACAGTGTCATCGATAACCACACTTGAATCTTCTTGACTATTCTTTTCTGCTAGTTCCCATGTTCCAGTGCGATCACCTTTGATCGTGCCATTTTTTTCAACTGTAATTTCCTGTGGTTCTTTCAAATCATCCGTTAAAAACTTGTCAAAGGAAATCAGCGTATAGGCACCCGTAACTTGATTCTTTGTATAGTCAGCAATCGTTTCTTCACTGTATCTCAATGGAGAAACAACCGGCCAGCCTGCTTCTGTGAAAAACATTTGATGGACTCTCACAGAATGGTATTCTCCGCTATTTGGAAAACGTGTATGGAAAATCAAGTAATATTGATTGGTTTCTTCATCATAATAGGTCGAGTTGTGACCTGGCGAAACATAGCCAACCCCTTCATTGCTCGTATTTTCGGTATATAGGAAGTTCCCCATAATTTTAGTTCCGAAGTCTTGAATACTTGCGTCATCAAAAACCGTTCCAAATTTCCCTTTTACCTCAGCCATTGGATTTCCTTGGCTGTCTTCATAAGGACCATCGGGATTCTTTGACCGCGCGACTCGAAGGTTGTATCCACCGTCTGCATCTAGCCCACCAAATGAAGTGAACAAGTAATAGTAGCCATTTTCTTGATTATACTGAATGTATGGTGCTTCGATGCGACTGTGATTTCCGCCCATCAAATGTGTTCCGTATGAATTTCGATCTTTAGGCAAACCCGTTTCATCATCCATTTCTAGGATAAAAATCCCACCTGAGTATGATCCGTAGACCATCCATAGTTTTCCTTCATTGTCATAAAAAACATGAGGATCGATCGCATTTGGATGAATCGCTGCATTGTACGCTTCACCAAACTGCGGAGAGGTTCCTGAATAAAGAAAAGATTCGACTTTTTCATAAGGACCTTCAATAGAGTCAGATACCGCCACTCCCATTACGGAGAGCGGTGAAGTTCCTTGACACAAACAATAGTACAAATAGTATTTTCCATTCTTAAACTGTTGGATATCACTAGCCCATAACGTATCTGTCTGTGCGTACTCAAACTCTTCTGCCAATTCTTCTCGAATATTCTCAAATAGTGTATCTTCAGATACTGAATTAGATATCTGCTCCCACTTCATCAAATCCTGAGACTTGGCAAATTGCATATGTGATCCAATAATATAAAACGTATCATCCGCTTTGATCACCGATGGGTCATGGACACTAACATCGGCAAACTCAGGAGGGGACAAGACTTCTTCAACTGCAGAAGCAGTACAGCCAGATAAAAGAACCATTAGAGGAACACACGAGAAAAGAAATTTTTTGATCATGATTTTAACAATCCTTTCTTGCTATAGCCTGACAACAAGCACTTGCTGGCACTGTACAAAAAGATTGAAATTGCGACAAAAAAGAACCAATGATACGCCATGCTAACAATTGAAAATGTGAGAACCATCAAAAGACAAAGAAACGATTCTTTTGGTAACAAAAATGGACTCGTCAATGAAAAAACGGCTTTTTTCCGCCACTTATCTTTACTCAATCGAGTGACTAAGGATAAATTGATCAATACTAAAATCACATAACTGAACAAAAACAAAAGTGGCCATTGGAAAAATGCTCTCATTAGATCACTTTGCTGCACAATCAGCAATTCCAAATAGAGAATGCCTAGAACAAGTGGAAATATAAAGACCCGCCATTTGTATAAGCGAATGGCTGACACATAGTTTTTCCAAAATAAAGTCAATACTTCTATATAAGAGTAATAGCCTGTAAATAGATCCTCTTTATTTAGAATCGTTAAGACAGCAACAGTACTGGGAACAAAGCCGACCACAAAAAAACCAGCTAAAATACCTAGAAGCCACAAAATATTTAGTTCTATCAGAAGTACCAATGCATTTAGCCAGTTCATTGCTTTTAGAAACATCTACTCACCCTTTCATTCCAGAAAGTGCAACTGATTCAATAATTTGCTTTTGGAAAATAATAAATACGATCAAAACCGGAAGTAATGAAACAACGGAAGCTGCCATAATCAACGGATAATCCGTTTGAATTGCATAGGCGGCATTTAAGTTTGCGATCACTACTTGCAATGTTTGTTTTTCTGGACTATTCAAGTAGATCAAGGGTGCTAAGTAGTCATTCCAAGCGCCCATAAACCATAAAATAAATTGAGCAGCAACCGCTGGACGAATCAACGGAAAAATCAATTGGATAAAGGTTTGTAAATAGCCCGCACCATCAATTTTCGCCGCCTCAACGATCGAATCAGGAATATTAGATAAATATTGTCGTAAAAAGAAAATCATCGTGATATTTCCAAACATTCCTGGGATGATCAATGGTAATAACGTATCAACCCAGCCAATTTGGGAAAACATCATAAATTGCGGGATCATCACCGCTGGATAAGGAATCATCAAAGCGGCTAAAAGGATTAGAAATAGCGCATCTTTATGCGGCATCCGTAATTTGGCAAATGAGAAGGCGGCTAAACTGGATGTCAGAGTACCTACAACAGTCACAGAAAGTGAAACGATCACTGTATTTTTAATCCCTGAGAACAAAGTGTCCAGCTCAGATAAACGTTTGTACGCATCAAATTGTACTGGGTCTGGAATCCATTGAGGTGGCAGCTGGAAGACGCCAGCTCGGTCTTTTAGCGATGTTGAGATCATCCAAAGTAACGGCCCCACCATAATAACTGCTCCAAGGGAGAGAATTAAAATAATGAGTACGTTGCTTATTTTCAGTTTTTTCATTCTTTTCCCTCCTAATCTAATTTATAGCTTGAACGATTGTTCATATAGAATTGGAATGCTGTTATCACAAAAACCAATACTGCTAGAATCAACGCCATACTGCTTGCATAACCCATTTGCCAATTTCTGAAAGCTTTTTGCCAGATATACCAAACGACCGTAGCACTGCTATATTGTGGTCCGCCAGTTGGTGTCATAATGTTTATTTCCGTAAAGATTTGTGAGCCGCCGATAATATTCGTAACGACTAAAAAGAAAGTGACTGGTCTAACCATCGGCCAAGTGATATTGCGAAACTTTTGAAAAGAAGAAGCACCATCTAATTCTGCTGCTTCATAAAAGGTTTTTGGTACACTTTGAATCGCTGCCAAGTACAAGAGCATAGAATAGCCCAATCCCTTCCAAACAGACATAATAATAATTGCCGGTTTGACTGTTGATGGGTTTTGCAACCAGTTGGGGCCGCTGATACCGAAGATATCCAAGACCTGATTGACTAAACCAAAATCACCATTGTAAGCCCATTGCCACAAAATCGAAATGGCTGCTAATGATGAGATAACTGGAATATAATAGATCGTTCGGAAAATCGTCGTTCCTTTAATTCCTCTGCTCAGTGCTGATGCCAGCATAAATGACAAAATCAAACCGATTGGGATCCCTAACATCAAAAAGACGGTATTAAACATCGTCTTATAGAAGTACTCATCTCTAAAAAGCTTCTGAAAGTTCTCAAAACCGATAAAATTCATTTGCCCTAGACCGTTCCAATCTGTAAAGGCAGCATAAACCGAATAGCCCAAAGGTATCAATGAAAACAAAATAAATCCTAAAACTGGAAGTAGAACGAACAAGAAAGCAACTTTGTGCTCTTTTGCATAAAGACTATTTTTATTTTTTGTTTTTTTTATTTCCACTTGTTCCATTACGCGTCCCTCCATAAAAATCTTTGGGGTCACATAGATATGTGACCCCAGTGAGTCTATCTTGCTGTTTCTTGTTGGCGAATCGCTGAGTCTAGTTTTTCTTGCATCTTAGGTTGAACTTCTTTTAAATAATCCGCTGCCGTTTGATCTCCATCTAACACAGGTTGGATATTGATAAAGAATTCATCGTACCATTCTGCATTGTAGGTTGTTGCTACTGGCAAAGCGCGACCATAATCTTGGACGATGTCAATAAATTCTTGTTTATTATTAGGTACACTGTCCGTATCAGAAGCCCATTCTTCAGCCATATCAATCAGGTTAGGAATTTGAATCTGTGCGTCTACTAATTGTTGTTGTCCTTCTTCAGATGCACTTAAATACTCAACTAATTTCACTGCTTCTTCTGGATGTTTGGTTTTGCTGGCAACACCAATTCCTAAAGAACCGATATACGTTGCTGATTCGCCTGTAGAGCCTGCTGGCCAAGGCATCAAGTCATACTCAAAATCTAATCCTGCATACGTACTCATATCCCAAGGTCCTACAGGGAAGAAAGCAATCTCACCATTCATCCATCTTTGATACGTATCCAATGTTTGGGCATCAGAAATTGAAGGGGTGAGTTCATGCACATTTTGCAGATCCGCAAACCATTGCAATGCTTCCGCAAATTCTGGTGTATCGACTGTAACGGTATCTTTGGCTTCGTTGATCCAATCTGCTCCGTTACTCCAAACAAAAGCTTGTAAACTCCAGTTTACGTTAAATCCTGTTGCCCATTGGTCAAGATTTCCATCTCCATCAGAATCCTTCGTCAACTGTTTAGATACTTCAACGAATTCATCCCATGTATAAGGCGTATCTGTATCTGGCAAATCAATACCAGCTTCTTTAAACATGTCTTTGTTATATCCTAAAGCAAATGGTCCAACATCTTTTGGTAATCCATACAAAGCACCGCTACCAACTTTTTCACCATCATACCGATAACTGTTTACCCCATATTCCCAAATGTTTGAAAGATCAAAATCTGAATTCTCAATTTCATCCGTAATATCTAGCAAAACACCATTATCAACGTAAGCCATTAGATTGCTTTGTTCTACATAGAAAACATCGGGCATATTACCGCCTGAGATTGCCGCTTGCAGCTTTGTTGCATATTGATCAGCATCTGTGGCGATAATCTTAACGCTTACATCATTTTCTTCCTCAAATTGTTTAATTGCTGTTTCATAGGCTTTCTTCTCGTCCTCGCCGCCTCGAAACATAAACGTAATTTCTTTACTTCCGCTATCATCACCTGAACTATTATTACTGTTTCCGCAGGCCCCTAATACCAAACTACTTAAACCTAGAACTGCTCCCGAAAAAATAACCTTTTTGATGTTCATCTTTTCCATCCTCTCAAGTTTTATAGATATTTGCAGGTACGTTATCACATTTGTTCATTGACATCTCTTAAAAAAAATCTTACTAACTGCTCATAATAATTCCTAACACCTAAGATATTTCCTATAAAGAAGCCTATAAACAATTCACAAAAACAAAACATAGAAATTGATGTTTGCAAACACTTTCAATTTACAAATAAATCATAACTTGATTTGTAATCGCTGTCAACAATATTTTGATTAATTTATTTAGGATAATATCTATATTAATTAATAAATATATTAATAACTAACGAAATAAACAACGCTATTTACACAAATTAGCAAATATGTTAACATTCAAGTAAATCAAACAGTTTAAGCGGAGGTGACACGATGCAATTAGAAATCAATCAAGAAGCATTGCCTGTCTATGAGGCACTTGCCAGTAACGTGCGAATCAAAATCATTCAATTGCTGGCTAAAAACAAGATGAATGTCAAAGAGTTGGCACAGGAGTTGGGCTTAAGCAGCGCCATCATTACGATGCACATCAAAAAATTAGAAGAAGCCAAAATCATCAAAACAGAGCGTGTGGGGCAAAAAAAGATTTCCAGTTTGAGAGTGGATCATATCGATATCAACTTTCCTGAGAAAATCTTCAATGCCTTTGATACGAAAGAAACGGCGATACCGATCGGTCATTATACAAATTATTCGGTAGAACCAACGTGCGGGCTTGCTACTTCAGCTGATTTTGTGGGAATGGTGGATGAACCGAAGTTTTTCATGGATCCCCGACGAATGGATGCCCGCATCTTGTGGTTTACGAAAGGATTTGTTGAATACCAATCGCCAAACTTCTTAGCAAGAGAAGAAAAACTTGAAATGATGGAGATTTCAATGGAAGTTTCGTCTGAATTTCCTTTTTCCAATAACAACTGGCCGTCAGACATCACCTTCAGCTTAAATGGTGTGGAGCTTGGTACATGGACTAGCCCAGGGGATTTTGCAGATATTCGCGGCAAGTATACACCGGATTGGTATCCAGACAATCTCAATCAGTACGGGTTATTGAAGACGATCCGCATCATGGATCACGGAACCTACATGGAAGGTGTTCCTCTTTCCGACATTACGATCAAGGATATACCTGCCTACGAAGATACGTGGCACTTAAAAGTGGAAGTCAAAGAAGATGCCGAGCATGTCGGCGGTTGTACCCTCTTTGGCAAGGGGTTTGGGAATTACGATCAGGACATCAAACTGAAAATGTTTTATAGCTAAAAAAAAAACGCTAGTCTTAGCGGCTGACCCAAACATTTCTTTTGGGAATCAGGTCGCTAAACTAGCGTTTTTGTTATTTCTTCAAATGGTAACTGTACGTACTTACAATGATGTTCTCACGCCAAGAGAGTCTGAAACGCAAGCGCAGGCTTGTTTGGTTGTGCAAAATATTTTGCCAGCGACGTCTTGGGACAAACTGTGGAATGATGACGGTCGTTGTGTAATTGTGTTTGGCTGCATTGCGGCTGACTAGATCCACATAACGCAAGATGGGATTTTCAATCGAACGATACGAAGAATGAACGACGGAGAAACGCACGTCTGGGAATTTTTGCTTAAATTCTTGTTCGATCTCTTTTTCTTTCTTCACATCTTCATCCAACGAGACGTGCATCGCCACGACATAATCACCAATCGATTGGGCATAGTTCAATGCGCCGATATTTACTCGGGTAACATTTCCGACGAGAACGATCACGGTATTTCCTTCATAAACATGCAGTGCTTCTTGTTTTTCCAATCGCAGCTGTTCTGCGACTTTTTTATAATGATCATGGATCTTGTAAAAGATATACAAGAGGATCGGCATGATAATGAAGAATGGCCAAATATCGCCTAAGCGATACACGAACAAGATGGCAATGATCGCAAAAGAAATCAAAGCCCCAATGATGTTGGCGATCGATTTAAAGAACCAGCCTTTGCCTTCTTTTTTCCATTTGACGACCATTCCGCTTTGGGATAGTGCAAAAGGAATGAATACCCCGATGGAATACAACGGAATCAAACGCTCGGTCGATCCTTGGAAGATAAACAATAGGACGATGGAACCAGCAGCTAAGGTGATGATCCCGTTTGAGTAGCCGAGACGATCCCCACGGTCTTGATACATGTGTGGCATATATTTGTCTTTGGCTAAGTTATACGCCAACACGGGGAAGGCGGAAAATCCTGTATTTGCGGCAACTGCTAAAATCAGCGCTGTGGCAAATTGCAAAACGTAGTACATAAACCCATGACCAAAAACAGCAGAGCCGATTTGAGATAGGACGGTCACTTCTGCTTCTGGTACGATACCGTACCAATAGTTGATAAAAGTGATACCGACGAAGAAGAACCCTAAGATCGCAGCCATGATCGTCAAGGTCGCAGCTGCATTTTTCGCCCGTGGTTTTTTGAAAAATGGCACCGCGTTACTGATCGCTTCGACCCCCGTCAAAGAAGAGGAACCTGATGAGAAAGCCCGTAAGATCAAGGCTACGGATACCCCAGGTACGACAGCTCCTGGCAGTGCGGTTGCATTCAACGGTTGCGCACCAGTTACGATGTTGTACAAGCCGACCACGATCAAGACTGTGATCACTGCGATAAAGGTGTAGACAGGAATCATTAAGAAGCTAGCTGATTCTCGCAGCCCTCGCAGATTCATCATCATGATCAAGAGCACGATCACGACAGAAATCGCCACTTGATGGCCGAACAACGCTGGCACAGCAGAAGTGATGGCTTCTGCCCCTGCTGAGACGGATACTGCTACTGTCAGCATATAATCGATCAACAGTGAGCCGCCGGCAATCAGGCCCGCATTTTTCCCTAAATTTTCACTACTTACTACATACGCCCCACCACCGTGAGGGTATGCATGAATGATCTGACGGTAAGACAAGGTCAATGAAATCAAAAGAATAATAACAAAAGCAGCGATCGGTAATGAATACCAGATAGCAGCAGCGGAAAGTGCCACTAATACGACAACGATCTGCTCTGTCCCATAAGCAATCGAAGACAAAGCATCAGAAGATAGCAACGCAAGGGCCGCCGTCCGGCTCAGTTTTTGTTCATCATTCTCTGCGGATTTCAATGGACGTCCGACCAACAAACGTTTCAAATACTCCACTTTTTCTACACTCCTTTTCATGAAAAAATCCTTCGTTAAACTTGTAACGATATCCACACAAATATTGAATTATCAAGACTGTATGCTACTCTTGTAACCGCGAAAAGTCAATGAAAATCAGATGAAAAAACGACCCTTTTTCCCTCTTTTGATTATTAGAAATTTCACGTGATGGCACAAAAGCAGAAAGAACAAATGCTCTTTCTGCTTTTCGATGTTAGTGGAAGAAATGACTTTCTTTTGAAATGTCGCTTAATTTCTTCGTAGAGTTGACTAGATAAGGATACGCGTAGGTACCGACGATCCCAAAGACCAGGAACAAAATCGTTAAAATAACCAATTGTGGTACGGCATTTGGCCAATAGATCCCGCCAGCTGATTCTCTTAACAGATTGACTGCATGGGTAAATGGCAGCAGCGGATTAATGAATTGGAAGAACTTCCCAGAAACTTGGATCGGGTAGTTTCCTCCCCCACCTGAGATGGAGAGAACCAAAATGATGATGGCGATCCCTTTCCCGAGGTTGCCGAACAGTCCTGCCAGTACGTAAACGATCATCATAAAGGCGAGTCCGACGAGTAATGCGAAGAAGACACTGTACACTGGATTGTGGACATCAACGCCTAATAAAAACATATTTCCTAGGGTCACGATCAAACTTTGGGCGACTGCCATCGTCAAGAACGTCAGCATTCGTGCCACAAAGGTTTCACGTTGGGTAAAGCGTTTTTTGTCTTTCTTCTCTAAATGATACTCCGTTGTAGCGACACTTGACAACAATAATGCCCCTACCCACAAACACAATGCGGTATAAAACGGTGTGCTAGCTGAACCATTGTTGGCGATTGGATAGATTTCATTGCTTTTTAATTCCACTGGTTGTTTGAAGAAGTCGGCTTCATCGGTGGCATCAAGTTTCAATAATTTGATGACTTCCCCGAGATCGACTTCATTTTCGCCTGCTCGGATCGCATCAGCGGCTTTGTGGATGCCTGCTTTGATACTTGGCCAATCGTTATTGATCAAATCAACGGCCGCATCCAAGGCTTTTTCAACTTCTGGTAGTTTTTCATCCACCATTGCCATCGTAGAGCTGATTTCTGATTTGATAGTTGGCCAATCGTTTTGCAAGAAGTTTACGGCCAGCCCTAATTTTTCTTCGACCACTGGCAATTCGTTGTTGTACAGGTCGGCTCCTTTGTTGATGGCATTGACGATTTCATCCATGTGACCATTCAGCATCGTATTGGCATCGTGCAATTCTTGCTTGATGGCAGGCAATTCTTTTTGGTATTTTTCCAAAATCGTCACGGCATTGCTGACCACTGATTTGGTGGAAGACAGCAACGAGTCAAAATCGATCTCTTGGGCTTTTTTCAAGACATCTTCGGCGGTGGTGATGGTTTCGATTAGTTTGGTTAGAATGTCGTTGATGGTGGTGGTGATTGAATCAACATTGATGCTGTTCATGAGATTGGCAACGTTTTGAGCAGCTGCTGTAACTTGATCGAGATACGCTGTAATTTCATCAACAGACCCATTTTGAACAAGGTTATTCAATTGCGATAAGCGGTCAGATAAAACACCTAACGTTGTTTTGGCATTGCTTAGTTGTGCAATGATACCTTCTAGGTCGGCGTTACTGCCAGAATTCTGAATATTGGTTAAAAAGGCAATCAAGGAATCCAAGGCTGCTTGTTGTTGTTGGATGTTCTTTTGAAAGTCAGTGATCGTTGCACTGATTGCTTGACGCTCTTCATCTGTTAGTTCATTGTCAGCCAGCGCTTGGCGAATCGTACTTGTTAGACCGGCTGTGGTGGTTGCCACTTGACTGATCGACTCAATCGTCACCTTCACACTGCTAGAAATACTTGGCAGGGCATCTTGCAATTGTTGCGCCCCATCTTTGGTCGCGGTGGCGAAGCTGGCGGCTTGGTCGCCTAGTTGTTCGATCTGTGGTAAAGCGGCTTGCACTTGTTCAATGACTTGCAGTCCTTGCTTGGCGGTGTCGATGCCATCCGTCATAGTGCTGGCAATGTCATCGAAATCATCGTCGATCATCTTCAATTGTTTGCCAGCATTTTGGATCTCTGGGATCTTTTCTTGCAAGGTCAAAATGATGCTGGCTTCTTTCTTCAATGCAGGCAGCTTATCGTTTAAGCCGATCAGTTTTTCCCCCATGGCATCCACTTGTGGGATATAATCGGTGAATTCTTCGGCTTTTGCGATCTTTTCTTTGATTTCTGGAAACTTATCGTGCAAGGTGACGATCTCTTTCGTATAGCCATCGATCGTAGCCAAATTGTCATCGGTGTCTAAGATCATCGATTTGACTTTGTTGATGCTGACTAAGTTGGAATCAATGTCATAGCCGATTTCATTGAAGACTTTTATCAACGTGGAGCTGGCGGTTTCAATAAAGTTTTGTGAGATCTCTTCTTGAAGGCTGCTGGCTCCTTTATCGGTGATTTTTGGTGCGATGGCATTGATTTTTTGGTTGCTATAATACTCGATGGTCGGTTTTTCGATTTTTCCACTGGTAAAGCTGATCAGATCATCTGAAAAATCCGCTGGTAGGTAAATACCCGCGTAATATTTTCCTGACTTGACCCCTTCTACTAAGTCCTCTTTTGAATCCAAGAAGCGCCAGCCCAACTGCTTGTTTTTATGGAGGGTGTCGATGACTTCATCACCGATATCGATGTGCTTGTCTTGAAATTCTGCCCCTTTATCCGCACTGTAAACGGCGATCGGCAATTCACTGGTGTTGCCGTATGGGTCCCAGAGGGCTTTGATATTGAACCACGCATAAAGCGAGGGTAAAATCATTAAGGCAATGATCAAAAATGCAGAGATTGGATTGCTGAAAATTCGTTTCCAGTCCAGTTTATATAAATAGAAAACATTCTTTAGTTTATTCATTTTTTTCTTCCCCCACTAGTTCTTCGTCGAAGGATAATTTACCATGTTTTTCCCCTGCCGCCAACGGCTAGGATCGACCAAGAAAAGTCCTTTTGACAAATGGACGTTTTTGTCAAAATGAAACCCCTTTACTTTTTGTTTTTTTTCGCTTATTGTTAAACTTTCTTTAACTTTACCATGATGGCGAAAAACACACCACTCATATCCTTTGTTCTGTTTTTTTACAGGCCTTTCCTATACAAAAAAAGCTTCCTTTTTCTGCAACGAAAAAGGAAGCTTTTTTAGGCATTATTTCAGTTGATCCTTTGCCAATAACTCATACACATACTTCAATGAAGTAGCTTCGCCATATAACTGAAGATCTGCTTTTTCCTCTGGGGAATAGACTTGATCAAAGCTTTGATCGGGAATCAGCACGACATCGATGCCCGCACGTGTCGCGGCTGTTGCTCCCACAAGAGAATCTTCCATGACTAAAGCTTTTTCTGCTGCGACTTGCGCTTTTTCTAAAGTCAGCAAGTACGGTGCTGGATCAGGCTTATGGGCGGAGACATCATCGCCGAAGGTCTGATAGTCAAAGGCCTGCAACAAATCGAAATGCGTCAACAATTCAGAGGCTCTTTTTTTCATCGTCGAGGTGGCTAATGCCGTTTGGAAGCCTTTCTCACGAGCCAAGGCGATGGTTTCTTTCGCATAGGGTTTGGTTTTGAAGGTGCCATCGGTTATTTGCTGGGCAATATAGACTTCCCGTTCTGCTCGTAATTCCTGCACCCGCTGCTGACCGCCTACGAGGTCGGCTAATTTAGTGGCAGTCTGTTGCCAGCTTTGACCACGCCAACCAAAAATATCAGCGGCTGTAATCGGAAGCTCATACTTTTTAAATAGCGCCAACCACCCATCAAAATAGACTCTTTCAGTATCGACTAACAATCCATCAAAATCAAAAATCAAAAGTTCTTTCATAAACGCTCCTTCGTTTTGCTAAGATTTTTTCCTCACTCACTGGGGATCAAGACATCTTCCGACTTTTGTCAGCAGCTGCTTGCACTGCTTTGATGACAGCCGCACGAAAGCCATTTTCTTCTAAGGTTTTAACTGCTTGGATCGTTGTGCCCCCTGGCGAGCTGACACGATCCTTTAAGACGCCTGGGTGTTCCTTCGTCTCTAATACCATCTTCGCTGCGCCTAATACCGCTTGAGCAGCAAATTCATACGCCATCGGACGCGGCATTCCTTCTGCCACTGCTCCATCTGCCAAAGCTTCGATGAACAAATACGTGTAGGCTGGTGAAGAACCGCTGACACCAATGACTGCATCGATCATGCTTTCTGGTACTTGCTCGGCTTTGCCCAGGCTTTCAAAAAGCTGTTTGACTTCGTTGGCTTCGGCTTCCGTCACTTGACCGTTGGGACTGATAGAAGACATCCCTTCCCCCACCAGTGCAGGGGTATTTGGCATGACCCGCACGATTTTGTGCGCACCGATGATTTCTTCCATTTGCGCGATCGTCACACCCGCGGCAATAGATACTAGTAAATGCTCCTTGGTCAAGCCGTCTTTTAAATCAGCAAGCAAGCGGGGAAAGACAAAAGGTTTAACTGCTAAGACGAGGATCTCCGCTTTTTCGGTGACATCTGCTAGCTTAGTTGTCCCAGTGATCCCGGTTTCTTTTTCTAATTGTGCCAAAGTCGGCTCGTAGCGATGGTTATAAACCAAGATCTCTGCTGGTTCATACAGGTTTGCTGCAATCAAGCCGTTGATGATGGCTTTGGCCATGTTACCGGCTCCTAAAAAGGCGATTTTTCTCATAGTTTTCACGCTCCACTTCTGATTTTGGTACCACTTTTTGCTAAAAAAGCCTAATCAATGACTAGGCTTCAAACTCGATCATATACGGATGCAAGGCGGTGTTATAGATCCCTTCTGTATATTCTACCACTTCTCCTTGTAGATCATACGAATAACGGGTTCGTTTCAAGGCAGCGACCTCTGGCGTGATCATAAACTTCTGTTGCTCTTCGGTCAAGGTCGTTGCCACGAACGCATCTTGAAAGCGATCGATGATCATTCGATGTTCATCCAATAGGCGATACAATGATTTTTCTTCAAAGACCTCGATGGAGGTACCCTTTAGCTGCTTTGGCAAATGGTACTCATAGTAAATAAAGGGTTGGTGGTCAAAATAATACATGCGACGTAAACGCATGACTTCTTTGCCCATCAAGGAATACGCCGGGTGCTCAGGCGCAAGTTCGACTAATTCATAGCTGAGGTTTTTCTTCGTGTATTCCTTGCCAGTCTTTTCAAGCAATTGGCTAAACGTCGTGCCTTTTGACAGCTTGTTATAAGGGCGATTGCTTAAAACCGTCGTCCCACGTCCGCTGCGTTTTTCCACATACTCATCTGCCGCTAACAATTCGATGGCTTTGCGGACAGTGATCTTGCTGACATTGAAGGTGGCTTCCAATTCTGTTTCCGTCGGTAAAAATGAACCAATCGGGTAGCGACCCGACATGATGTCTTCTTTGAGCTTATCGGCAACATCACGGTAAAGAATGTGTTTGCGTTTCATTGCTATCTCGCCTTTCTCTCATTGGATTGGTCTTGTTCTCCTTATTCATCAAAGGTAGGAATGTCTTCTGGTTGCGGCTCGATCAAGACTTTCCGCGGCTTGCTGCCTTCAGAAGGGCCAACGACGCCTTGATCTTCTAATTCATCCACTAACCGAGCCGCTCGGTTATAGCCGATGCGAAAACGTCGCTGCAAGAGAGAAACGCTGGCGGTCTGCATTTCCACCACAAGGGCTTTGGCATCTTCGAATAGCTCATCTTGCGGTTGTCCGCTGCTGCCAGTACTCGTTTCTTCCTCAGTGACCATCATCTTTTCTTCATAATTGGCTTCTTGCTGATCGGTCACGAATTCAACCACTCGTTCGACTTCTTTGTCGGAGATAAAGGCCCCTTGAACCCGAATCGGTTTGTTCTCACCCATCGGCAGATACAGCATGTCGCCGCGTCCCAGCAGTTTTTCGGCTCCGTTCCCATCAATGATGGTCCGCGAATCGACACCGCTGGAAACCGCAAAGGCCATCCGTGATGGAACATTGGCTTTGATGATCCCTGTAATGACATCCACACTTGGTCGTTGCGTTGCTAGGATCATATGGATACCTGCTGCCCGTGCCATTTGCGCCAAACGAATGATGGCATCTTCGACTTCGTTGCTGGCAACCATCATCAAGTCGGCTAACTCATCGACGATCACTACAATGAATGGCAAGATCGGACGATTTTCGCCGTCTTCTAAATTCTTATTGATCACTAAATCGTTGTAGCCAGTAATGTTTCGGACCCCAGTTGCCGCAAATTTTTCGTAGCGCTCTTCCATTTCCTTGACCACTTTTTGCAACGCTTGCGCCGCTTTGCGGGGATTGGTCACGACAGGTGTCAAGAGATGGGGAATCCCATTGTAAACATTTAATTCAACCATTTTCGGGTCGATCATCATCAGTTTGACTTCATGGGGTTTTGCCCGCATCAAAATACTGGTGATGATGCCGTTGATGGCTACGGACTTCCCGCTCCCGGTCGATCCAGCAATCAAGAGATGGGGCATTTTCGTTAAGTCTGCCGTTTGGACACGGCCAGAAATATCGCGTCCTAAAGGTACTTCTAATAATTTATCTGGATGATCCGGTTGGGCTTCGATCACTTCTCGGAATGAAACCATGCTGACTGCACTGTTTGGAACTTCGATCCCAATCAATGATTTCCCTGGGATCGGCGCTTCCATCCGCACATCTTTTGCAGCTAAGGCCAAGGCGATATCGTCGGTCAACCCGACGATTTTGCTGACTTTGACCCCTACTGCTGGTTGAACTTCGAATTTGGTTACTGCTGGACCTAAGCTGGCTTTGACGACTTTTGCGTCAACACCGAAGCTTTGGAAGGTGGTTTCTAACACACCGATATTTTGTTCGATCTTTTTGTACTCGCTGCTTTGATCCGTTGAAGGGATCGAATCGAGTAATTGCGCTGAAGGCAATTCATAATCACGATTTTCAGCTTCTTCGGAAATCTCAAATTCCAACACTTCACCATCATCATCAAGGATCTCTCCGTCTTCATTGACCTTTTTGCTTGGTCCCGGTTTGTTTCCTGCTGGATGTGGTGCTTGAGCGGCCTCTGGTCCCGCCGCTTGCGGCAATTCCTGGAAGTGGTCGATGGGTACAAAGCTCAGCTGCTCTGGTTCAAAATCAGCTGGCGCTTGCATCTGTTGTTCTTTTGCTGATTTTTCGTCTTCTGTCATTGGTCGGACTTGATTCTTTTCTTTGATCTCCGCCATGACTGCTGCTCGTTCGGCTTCTTTTTTGGCTTCTTTCGCAGCTTGTTTCTCTGCTGCTCGTTCCGCTTTGCGGGCTTCTCGTTCGGCTTGCTTTTCTGGAGAGCCTTCTAACAACCGCTGCAGCTTGTCACCAGCTGCTTGCAGGTGCTCGACTAACTCGTGGCTGCTCATTTGGCTGAACAAGAACACCCCAATCAGCATGAGTAAAACAGCGATGATGTAGCTGCCGATCTGGGAAACAAGAAAATAGGTCGCCCCATAGAGCATGGCGCCAATCATTCCGCCCCCGACATTTTGGGTCACTTGGCTGCGCCGAATATCGCCTAACAGCGTCATCCACGTCGTTTGGAAGATATTGGCTTGTTCTCCCACCACATTACTAAAGATTTGCGCATGGAGGATGATCAGTAAACCAAAATACACCAATACACAGCCAATCACTCGCCGAATACTCTTAAAGCGAGCATCGGTCGTTTTGATCGCTAACCAGACACCATAAGCGGCTAGGGCAACACTCAAAAATTGGTACGTGTTTCCGCCAACGATCCGAAACCCGTTGGCAATCAAGGTTCCTAAAAAACCTAAATGGAAAAAGCCAAATATCGAAAACAAGACAAAGAGCAGGCCGACGCCGACCAGCATTAATTTCTCTTGCTGTTTTTGTTGTTTTTTTGTTTTGCGTTTCTTTGCGCTTTTTTTTTGCGCCATTTCTATCCCTCTTTTCATCTTTCCCTATTATAACGAAAAAAGAAGGCGAACAAAAGTTTTCCTGTGAGAAATTTTGGTTAGCTGTTGGAATTTAAGGAAAAAAGAGGATGTCTGCCAGATATAGCAGTGATCATCCTCTTTTTAGCTGCTGCACAAATTCAGCGACTGTATAGACAATCAGTCCCGATGATTCAAAATCAGCTGTATTGGTCGTTACTAGACTGTCGATTTGATTTCGCTTCGCACAAGCTGCTAAAACAGCATCCCCAAAATCTGTCATTGTTGAATCAAGCGCCTGAAGGCAATCTGCTTCCGTAACTGTTAAGACGGTATGCACTTGGATCAGTTTTTTGACTTCCCTCCGAGCATCGACTCCTGCTGCTCCATCGAGAATATAGAAAAGATCCGTTAAGGTACTTGCCGTAATCACGCCCTCGCAAAGTCCATAAATGGAACTGTTGTATATCTGTTTGATGGCTTCTTGATGGCTTTTAGACCCTCTTCCTAATAAATAGTCAAGGATCACATTGGTGTCAATCACGACTCGTTTGGCTTTGTATTTGGTCATGCTTATTTTATTCTCCCAGATATTTTTTCCTACGCCGTTCGTTTCTTACTTTTTTGATGTCCACAACGTCAGGTGTTTCAAATGAATCTGCTAAAATGCCTTGCAAAGAATCGACTAAACGAAGTTTCTCCTCTGGGGACAACGCTCCTACTGACTGCTTTTCTGTAATAACTAACTGTTTTTTGCCATTGACTTCTTCTGCCAGTTCCATTTCTAGTTCAGAACCTACCTGGAGATCCAATTTCCGAATCATTTTCTTAGACAAGCGAACCCCCTGTCCGTTGCCCCACTTAATCAAATGAGCTGTCTCTTTATAATGTTCCACTCGGCTCCCCCCTCTTTATCGGATTTTCCTTACTATCGATCATTATAACATGAGCACGCCTATGTATACACAAGTATATACTTCAATCGTTCCTTCTTTCCTTAAATACGCAAAAGAAATGAATGTATAAAAAAACACCAGCTGCTAAGCAGCCAGTGTATCTTGTTGACTTGTTTTAGTTTGGTGTAACGTCTTCGCCAAACCACTTTTCAGAGATTTCAGCAAAGGTGCCATTGTCTTGCAATTCTTTCAAGCCATCATTGATTTTATCTGCCATGGCTTGATCGTCTTTACGCACACCTACAGCAAAATCTTCTGCTTCAAAGGGGCTTTCGATTTCGTTGAAGTCATCGGTTTTGCCTGTTTGAGTCAAATAATATTCTGCGTAGACGCGGTCGATCAAAAGACCGTCGATCCGACCGTTTTCTAGATCGATAAAGGCTTCATTAAAGCTGGCATACAAGGTTGCGTCATTGCCGTCTACGAGATCCTTCAGAACTTCCGGTTGGTTGTTGAAGGTCTCATAACCAGAAGATCCTTCTTGGGCGCCTAAGACTTTGCCCTCCATATCATCAAAGCTAGTAATGCCGCTGGTTTTTGCTGTGACCAAGACTTGTTTGTTTTCCATATAAGTATCTGTAAACAATACTTTTTCTTCACGAGCTGCGGTTTTGGTATACCCGTTCCAGATCATATCGATGGTGCCATTGCTTAATTCGGTTTCTTTCATGGACCAATCGATTGGTTGAAATTTGACTTTGGTTCCTGTTAGATCCAAAATCGCTGTGGCTAAATCCACATCAAACCCAACGATGTTGCCTTGGTCGTCTTTAAAGCCCATCGGTACAAAGGTATCGTCTAGGCCGACGATCACTTCTTCTTTGTCAGCGGCACTGGTTGTGGTGTCATTGCTGCTGCCACACGCCCCTAATAAAAATACACTTGCTGCTGCGATTCCCGTCAATAGTAATTTTTTCATTTTGTTCTCCCCCTTATTCTCCTGCTACTTTTAATAATTGATCGCCGATATTTTCGGCAAAAACCAAATCATGGGTCACCACGATCTGGGTCACTCCTTCTTTTTTCAGATCCAAGATCAGCTGTTCGACTTGCTGTCTCAAGCCTGGATCTAAGGCGCTGGTAGGCTCGTCATAGGCCAACACTTTGGGATTCATCGCCATCGCTCGTGCGATAGCCACCCGTTGCCGCTGCCCCCCGGACAATTGGAAGGGATATTGGACTAGTAGGTCACTTAACCCTAGTTTTTCTGCCAACTGTTCGGCTTTTGCTGTATACGCGGCCTTGTCTTGTTTTAGCACCATTTTTGGCGCCAAAGTGATGTTTTCAAAAACTGACAAGTGCGGAAACAATTGGAAGTCTTGGAAGACGACACCGACGACTTGTTCTTGTTCTTTTGTGTCGGTGGGATCAAAGGCTTTGCCATCCAGTAAAAAGCTTCCAGAATCGATCGTTTCTAAACCAGCCAGTGTCCGAAGCAAGGTGGTTTTCCCACCACCGGAAGGACCGACCACCGCTAAGATACTGCCGTCATCGATCGTCAAGTCTAGCTGATCGATGACTTTTTTTGCGCCAAATGACTTTGATACTTGTTTTAGTTCTAACATATGTGGTTCCTCCTAACGGTAATAGTCCAGTTTGGTCTCGATTTGTTTTAACAATAACGTAAAGACGCCCGTCATCACCAAGTAGATCAAGCCGACCCCAACTAACGGAAGCAAGGTACTGTCTCGCTCCATGGCGATTTTCCCGATTCGCATCACGTCTGACAATCCTAAGATGTAGACGAGGGATGTGTCTTTGACAAGATTGATGACTTCATTGCCGACAGATGGCAGGGTGATCTTGACGACTTGTGGGATGATGATTTTTTGGATCGTTTGGATCGGGGACAAACGCAAGACTTTCGCGGCTTCGTATTGTCCTGCTGGAATCGATTGGATCCCTCCACGAAAAATCTCGGCAAAATAAGCAGCGTAATTGATAATAAAGGCGATCAAGGCTGCTTCAAAGCGGTCAAAGACGATCCCTAAGATCGGCAGACCGTAGAATACGAAGATCAGCTGTAGCAATAAAGGCGTTCCTCGCATCAACCAAACGTAGACTTGCACGATCAATTTCAAAATACGCAGGCGACTGGCTAAAACAAAGGCCAACAAGATCCCTAAGGGAATGGACCCGATTAAGGTCAGTGCGAACAATTTAACGGTGATTCCAGTTCCTGAAATCAGTTGGGGCATAACATTGACTAAATACTCAAACATGGTGACTTCCTCCTTGATAGGTTTCAATTTCGATTAGCAGCGATACAGCTTAGCGACAGTTTGCTCCGACGCTTATGTGACGCTGGGCGTTGGCTGGTGAGGGGCAACTGGCAAGTTTCATTTTTCTAAAAAAGAAAAACAAAAAAAGCGCACACTGGCATTTGCCAGAGGACGCTTGATACGTGGTTCCACCTCAATTTGCCTTTCCTTCACAGGAAAAGGCCTCGTGCAGTCCTTGTGATCCTTCCACTTTCGGTTTTCGGTGAGATGCAAAAAAGAGAAAAAAAACGTCCCCTAGCCATTACAGCTAAAGGACGTTATCAACGCGGTTCCACCTTTGTTTATCAGTGCTTCACAGCAACTGAACTCAGAAAGTCATCAATCAATGACTGCTGCTGTAACGGGCAAACCCGGTCTCTCCTACTTTTCTTTCGGAAAAACGACTCCAAGATGTGTTTCACAACCATGCGTTATCTCTTTGCACCAACCAGAGACTCTCTTCAAACAGCAAGCCTTGCTACTCTTCTTTTCGATGTCTGTTTCATTAAGTTGTGTCTTACTTTACTCGCTCTTAAAGAAAATGTCAAACATTTTTTCTGAAATTTTCGAAACTTTGTCAAATGTACCGGTTTCGAGGGGAAGATTCAGGGAAAAGAAGACGCAACTGCTTAACCGAAGTACGCTTCAGCTAAGGCTTGTCCTTGCTTGATTTTTGCCCATTGCTGTTCAGTCGAAAGCTCATTGCCGCAGTCACAAGAGGCAAAGCCGCATTGATGAGAAAGATAAAGCCGCTCCTTAGGAATGATTTGGCTGGCTTTGTCTAATAAAGCGATCACTCGCTCTTCATCGTCTAATGTGGCGGTTTTGCTGGATAATAAGCCTAAGACAACTTCCACTTCTGGACGATCTTTCAGCGCTTCTAAAGCCGAGATATCACCGGCACGGTCATCGTCCCACTCTAGGAAAAAGCGGTCATAATGCTGATCACGCAAGAATTTTTCGGCGATCGCTTTGTAAGTACCGCTGGCTGCCGCGCGGCTTTGGTAATTGCCGCGACAATTGTGGGTCCAGACTTTTAATCCTAATTCGTGGGCGTAGTCAGCGACTTCGTTGTTGATCGCCACGAATTCATCGGCTAACGCTTCTAAGCCGTCATTGCCTTGGGTGAAGAAGCTCTTGTCATTGTCTTCGGCAAATAATTCCCATAAACAATCATCGAACTGAACGATTTCACCACCGGCTTCTCGGTATTCCTGCAAGAATTCTTTGTAGGCGTTAAGCAGCCCTTCCCGCAAGGCTTCTTTCGTTGGATACACCTGACCTTCACCAACGAGGTCGTTAAAGACAGTCAGCTCGGTAAAGGCGTGGGCAGCCCCCCAGACGGTGATTTTGACTGGCAGGTCGCCAGCTTGGCGTTTGGTTTCTTTAAACAACGTCAAGTAATGATGGTTTTTGCCAGATAATGGTTCTGTGATTCGGATGCCGATGTCTTTACGTGTCTCAAAATGTCCACCGTCCAAATCTTCAAAGGCATACCCATGATCGGAGATATAGCGCTCAACGCCTTTTAATCCCCAGAGAAAATCCAGGTGCCACATTGAGCGGCCGTGTTCGCCGTCTGTGATGACTGTGATGCCGTGTTCTTTTTGCGCTGCAATGATGTCAGCGATCGCTTTTGCTTCCGTTTCTTGGTAGCCAGGAAACGCATCATAAAACGGGTAGCGGATATCCTCCCGATGCTCGATTTGATTTTTGTAGTCCAATAAATCTTGTGGTCGTAACAATGACCCCACAAGCTGAAATTTGTCTGTTGCCATATCCATTCCTCCTATACAAAGTTTTCAAAATTGTTAGATTTATTCTAGCAAACATCTTATACTATAGATAATACTTATAAACTTATATATTCCATAGGCAATACCTACAACATAAAAAGGAGGTTGTATCCCATGCGTATCCAGCAGCTTGAATATTTGGAAAAAATCGTAGAAACTGGCTCTTTCAATGAAGCCGCCAAACAGCTTTTCATCAGTCAGCCCTCCCTCTCTCAAGCCATGAAAGAGTTGGAAAAAGAGTATGATCTGCAGCTGTTTTACCGCAGTAAATTAGGGGTGACCTTGACCGATGATGGCCGTTCCTTTCTCAACTATGCTCGAAATGTTTTAGACCAAGTCAATCTCTTGGACGAACGCTTTCGCAAAGACAGCCATCGCAAGCATGTTTTCAGTGTTTCCGCACAACACTATGCCTTCGTCGTCCACGCCTTCGTGGAGCTGGTCAAACAGTTAGGGGAAGATGAATTTCAATTCACCTTGCGAGAGACCCAGACACAAAATGTGCTGGATGATATCCAGACGTTTAAGAGCGAATTGGGGGTCATTTATCTGAATGATTTCAACACGACAGTCTTGACCCGTTTGATCCACGAAAAAGACCTGCAATTCATTCCTTTATTTGAAGCCAAACCCCACGTCTTCATCGGCCGAGAAAATCCCCTGACTCAGAAAAAAAGCATCACATTAGCTGATTTGGAACCATATACCTATCTGTCGTACGAACAAGGGGAAACCAATTCCTTCTACTTTTCTGAAGAGATCTTAAGCACTTTACAGCGCAAAAAACACATCCGCATCAGCGATCGTGCCACGATCTTCAATTTGATGGTGGGTCTCAACGGCTATACCATCAGCTCTGGGATCATCAGCAGTGAGCTGAATGATGAAAAAATCGTTGCGATCCCTTTGGAAGTCGATGATGCGATGACCCTAGGTTACCTCAAACACAAGAAAATGGAACTGAGCGAGATGGCCTTGGACTATCTCGCCTTGTTGAAGCAGCATATCAAAAGTTACGGTTTCGACGTCTTTTAAAAAAAACGATCCGCAGACAGTCGGTCGGGCTTCCTTAGTAAGGTGTCCCGACCCTGTTGCGGATCGTTTTGTACTTATTTTGTTCTTAAATTATCTTTCGCTGATGTTGTGAAGAATAAATCAACGCAATGGTTTCCATTCCCACTCTTCGACTTCGGCGATATCATAGCCGTTTTCTCGAATAAAGTCATGGTGATACGCAACGGTGTCTGCCATTTTTTGGGCAAAGTCCGTTGCTTTTTCTCCATAGACCCATTCGGCGGCGTCTTTGGCTAAGTGGAAGCGATCCAATTCAGAAAGGATCCGCATATCAAACGGTGTCGTGATGTCGCCATTTTCTCGGTACCCATGAATATGAAGCTGTTGGTTGCGACGGCCAAAGAAGATATCGCGAATCAGTCCTTCATATCCGTGGAAAGCAAACACGATCGGTTTGTCTTTCGTAAAGTAGGCTTCGAATGCTTCATCGCTCAACCCACGAGGATCGACTTCTGGACGACGCAATTTCAATAGATCGACCACATTGATGAAGCGGACTTTCAACTCTGGGAAGGCTTCAATCAGCAACGAAACAGCAGCTAAAGCTTCCAAATTCGGTTCCGTCCCAGCAGCTGCGATCACAATATCGGGTTCTTGTCCTTCATCTGTCGATGCCCAGTCGATGACTTTCAAGCCATCTTTGACAAGCACTTTCGCTTCATCCGCCGAATAAAACTGCGGACGTGGGTGTTTTGAAGAGACCACTAGATTGATCTTTTCTTCAGAAGCGAGCGTTTCTGCCATGACAGCCATCAAGCTATTGGCATCGGCTGGTAAGTAGACCCGCACAAAGTCGGCTTTTTTCTCTGCAATATGGGTCATGATCCCTGGATCTTGGTGGGTGTACCCATTATGGTCTTGTTGGAAGACCGTTGATGAAGCGATCAAATTCAATGAGGGGTACGGGTTGCGCCAGTCAAGATCATGGGCTTTTCGTAACCATTTGAAGTGTTGCGTGATCATAGAATCAACGACTCTTAAGAATGACTCGTAGCTGGCAAAGAAGCCATGACGTCCCGTCAGCACATAGCCTTCCAAGAAGCCTTCTGCTTGATGCTCTGATAATTGTGAATCAATCACACGGCCCACTGAAGACAGCCATTCATCATAATCAGGATGTTTTGGCTCCAACCATTGGCGGTCCGTGACTTCAAACACATGGTTCAACCGATTGGATTTGGCTTCATCTGGGCCAAAAATGCGGAAGTTGTCAGGATTTTCTTTGATGATGTCACGAGCAAATTTCCCAAAGACCATCATGTCTTGGGCAGTCGTTTCCCCTGGTGTCTCGATCGCAATGGCATGTGCTTGCCAATCTGGCAAGCGTAGCGGTTGCGGATCGATCCCCCCATTGGTGATTGGGTTGACCGCCATCCGCTGCTCTCCTTTTGGTGCCAATTCTTGAATCTCAGCTTTGATGCGGCCGTTTTCGTCAAAAAGCTCTTCTGGACGATAAGACTGCAGCCAATCCGTCAAAGCATCCACGTGTTCCATATGTTTCGCATTGACAGGGATTGGCACTTGGTGGGCACGGAAGCCCCCTTCAATCGGCTCGCCATCCCAGACTTTCGGTCCAGTCCAGCCTTTTGGTGTGCGAACGATCAAAACAGGCCAATGAGGCATAGCGGCTTCTTCCGCAGAACCTTTGCGGGCTTCTGCTTGGATCGCGTGGATCTGTTCGATGGCTTGATCCATTTTCTGTGCCAATTGCGGATGAACGGCTTCTGGATCGTCCCCTTCTACGAAATAAGGGGTCCAACCCATGCCTTCAAAATATTTCGTGAGATCTTGGTCGCTTTTACGAGCCAAAATCGTTGGGTTGGCAATTTTGGCGCCATTCAAATGCAAGATAGGCAAAATTGCGCCATCATTGACTGGATTGATAAAGGTGTTTGAAAACCAGCTGCCCGCTAATGGTCCGGTTTCGGCTTCGCCATCACCGACCACTACTGCTGCAATGACATCGGGATTGTCTAAAATAGCTCCGGTAGCGTGGGCGATGGAATAGCCTAGCTCGCCGCCTTCATGGATCGAACCTGGCGTTTCAGGTGCCGCATGAGAAGCGATCCCACCTGGGAAAGAGAAGGTTTTGAATAGATGTTTCATCCCTACTTCGTCTTGGGTGGCTTTTGGATAGATCTCGCTGTAGCTGCCGTCTAAATAAGCATTCGCAACCATGACTTGTCCGCCATGGCCTGGTCCTTCGATATAAAACATGTTTAAGTCGTACTTATTGATGACGCGATTGAGATGGGTGTAAATAAAATTTTGTCCTGCGATCGTTCCCCAGTGACCAATTGGATTCACTTTTAAATCTTTTTCTTCGATGGGGCGGCGCAATAAGGGATTGTCTTTCAAATAGATCTGACCAACGGAAAGGTAGTTGGCTGCTCGCCACCAAGCGTTCATTTTCTGATAGTACTCTGGTGTATCATAGGTTGTCTTCATTGTGCTCCTCCTTTTAGTCCATTGTTCCACTCTTACATAAAAGTCTATGCCCCCTATATTTAAAAGTCAATTTTGCTGATTGCTGGTGCTTTCAGGGGTCTGCTTATCCGCACTTTGCAGCCAGAAGGCAAGAAAGCTTAAGAAAAACGCAAAGAAACCGCCGACTATCGCCAACGGTTTCTTTTGTGATCGGGTACTTATTTGATCGTTACGTATTCTAATCCTACAAGCTTCGCCCATGTTTCGATCTGGTCAGAATTTAAGACAAGTGAGACAACGGTGTGATGGCCACCGCCTGTTTCGATCCATTGTTTGACGCCATCGTGGAAGTTTGGTTTTGGTGTCCACATTACTCGTGCAACCGGTAGTTTTGGTGCTTCTTCAGTTGGCTCAAAGGCATCGACTTCATTGATCAATAATTTGTAGTGGGTGCCAAAGTCGGCCATCGAAACCACGACACCTTCGCCGCCTTGGCCGTCAAAGACGAGTCGGGCTGGGTCTTCACGATCCCCCATCGACAATGGCGAAACCACGATTTTTGGTTTGTTGGCTGCTAATACTGGATCGACTTCCATCATGTGGGATTGCAAGATGGCTTCTTTTCCTGGTGTCAGCTCATAGGTATAGTCTTCCATAAAGCCAGTCGCTTTATTGTGGGCCATGATTTTCATCAAGCGGTCAATAGCGGCGGTTTTCCAGTCCCCTTCACCAGCAAACCCATAGCCTTCTGCCATCAAACGTTGTACAGCTAAACCAGGCAACTGCTGCATACCATACAGGTCTTCAAAGTTCGTGGTAAATGCCGTATAGCCGCCTGCTTCAAGGAAGCGGCGCAGACCGATTTCTTGTTTGGCTTGGGCTTTGACATGACGTGCCCACTCTTCTTTGTCGTAATCGCCATAATCGAAATCATACAGCTGGCTGTATTCTTCAAAGAGTGCATCGATTTCTTCGTCAGTCACCGCATCGACAACTTGTACCAAATCACCGATCCCAAAATAATCAACGGTCCAGCCAAATTGGATCTGTGCTTCGACTTTGTCGCCTTCCGTCACCCCAACGTTACGCATGTTGTCGCCAAAACGAGCGACTTTGATTTGGAAGCTTTCATTGTAACCGACTGCCACGTCCATCCAAGCAGCAATTTCTTTTTGGATGGCTTCATTTTTCCAATAACCGACAACGATTTTGTTTTGCTTTTTCAAACGGGCATTGATAAATCCGTATTCTCGGTCACCATGAGCCGCTTGGTTCAAGTTCATAAAGTCCATATCGATGGTTTCCCATGGAATTTGTTCATTGTACTGCGTGGCAAGGTGCAGCAATGGTTTTTGTAATAATTTCGTGCCGCGAATCCACATTTTTGCTGGTGAGAAGGTGTGCATCCAGGTGATCACCCCAGCGACTTCATCCCGATAGTTGACTTCTTTCATGATTTTCGTAATCGTATCGGCAGTAACAGCGAGTTCTTGTAAAACGACTGGATAAGGCAGCTTTGAGCTGTCATTTAAGCTTTTGACCATTTCTTCTGCATGGTCCCGTACTTCTTGTAATGCTTCTTCTCCATATAAGTGCTGTGATCCTACGACGAACCAAAATTCTTTTTTCCCGATTTCTAACATTCTGCTTGCTCCTTTTTCGTTATTTTTGCCCGTAATAGGCATTTTCTCCATGTTTGCGTAAATAATGTTTGTCTAAGACCCGCTGCGGCAATTCGGGTGCGTAACTGTTCAGCTGGCGCGTGATAAAATTCATCTTAGCGACTTCTTCTAAGACCACTGCGTTCATCACCGCCGCATCCGCCGTTTTGCCCCAGGTAAACGGTCCATGACCGTGAAGCAAGACACCAGGAATTTCTTCTGGCGTGATGCCGCGTTCCTTAAAGGTTTCGACGATCACCTGTCCTGTTTGTGCTTCATAGCCTTCATCGATCTCGGCTTGCGTCAAAAAGCGGGCACAGGGGACTGCCCCATAAAACGTATCGGCATGGGTCGTGCCCATCGCTGGCAGATCGAGTCCTGCCTGAGCCCAGCTCGTCGCCCAAGTAGAATGGGTATGGACGATCCCACCAATTTCTGGAAATGCTTTGTATAAAACGGCATGCGTTGGCGTATCGGAGGAAGGATTTTTCGCTCCTTCCACTACGTTGCCCTCAAAATCACAAACCACCATATCACTGGCTTGCATGGTTTCATAGTCAACACCGCTAGGTTTGATGACAAACAACTGCTGTTGGCGATCCACTGCTGACACATTGCCCCAGGTGTATTTGATCAATCCTTGCTTCGGCAATGCCAAATTGGCCTGAAAGACTTCTTCTTTTAATCCTTCTAACACAAAATTCCCTTCTTTCTTTTTAAATCAACGCATCGATTGCCGCTTGCTCGATCGGCAACCCTGCTTGGTAACGTTGAGTAAAGACGGTGAACCCCTGAATGTCGGCTTCTGTCGGGGCTAACGTCACGCCGTGGTCATTTTTAAATACTTGATCTGCTAAGAATGCTGCCAAGGATTGTTCTGGCGTGTGACGGCGAAGGTATGCTGCTAAAAGGGCGATCCCCCAGGCGCCGCCTTCACCAGCCGTTTCCATGACCGTGACTGGGGCTTCCATGACAGCTGCCAAGACACGTTGGGCAACTTCTGGCGTTTTGAAGATCCCCCCGTGACCAACGATTCGATCAATGGCGACGTCTTCGGCTTCCAGAATCTTCATCCCGATCTTCATCGCACCAAAGGCACTAAACAGATGTAAGCGCATGAAATTTGCTAAAGTAAAAGAACTCTCTGGCGATCGGACGAAAAGCGGCCGTCCTTCAGGGATCTTAGTGATATTTTCACCAGAATAATAGCCATAAGAAAGCATCCCGCCACATTCTGAATCCCCTTTCAATGCTTCGTTGAATAAGGTCGCAAACAATTCTTCCGTGGAAAGTTTCATTCCAGCTGCGTCGGCAAATTCGCGGAAAATTTTGACCCAGGCATTGATCTCCGAGGTACAGTTATTCGTATGGACCATCCCCACCAAATCACCAGAAGGCGTCGTGACCAAATCGATCTCTGGATACACTTTAGTTAAGGGTTCTTCTAAGACGATCATGGCAAAAGCCGACGTCCCGGCTGAAACATTCCCGCTTCGCTGTGCCACACTATTCGTGGCAACCATGCCAGTGCCCGCATCGCCTTCTGGCGGACATAACGGGATGCCAGCTTGCAAAGTACCAGTTGGGTCGAGTTTTTTTGCGCCTTCTGCCGTCAATGTGCCGGCTGGTTCGCCTGCTGTCAACACTTGCGGCAAAAGGTCTTTGATCTGCCAAGGATACCCTAGACTGCTGATTTGTGCATCAAATTGCTGCAGCATATTCGCATCATAGTTTTTTGTCGTACTGTCGATTGGGAACATCCCTGATGCATCGCCGATTCCGATAACTTTTTCCCCTGTCAGCTGCCAATGGACGTAGCCGGCTAAGGTAGTGAAAAAAGCAACCTCTGGGACGTGGGCTTCTTGATTCAAAATCGCTTGATACAAATGCGCGATACTCCAACGCTGCGGGATGTTGTATTGGAACAATGCCGTCAAGGCTTTTTCTGCTTCTTCCGTGATCGCATTGCGCCATGTCCGAAAAGGTACCAACAGCGTGCCTTGCTGATCAAAAGCCATATAGCCGTGCATCATTGCAGAAAAACCGATACTGCCGATCGTCGTCAAAGGTACCTCAAATTGCTGTTGGATGTTGTGCGCCAACTCTTGGTAGCTGGCTTGCAGTCCTTGCCAAATCGCCTCTAGTGAGTAGGTCCAAATCCCTTGCTCCAATTGATTTTCCCATTCAAAGCTACCTGAAGCGATCGTCTGAAACTGCTCATCGATCAAGACAGCTTTGATCCGTGTCGAGCCTAGCTCGATCCCAAGAGACGTGCGCCCGTCAATAATTGCTTGCCTTACTTGTTGCGTCATCTTCTTATTCTCCTTTTTGGTTATTGACTGAACCGCGAACGATCAGCTCCGGTTCAAAATAAAAGCGTTGCGCTTCTGTTGCCTTACCTGTAGTGATCCATTGTGCCGCCAATTCCCCCATCGCTTCTTTCGGGTGAGTCAGTGTGGTGATCGTCGGTGTGGACAAGGTGCTAAGAGGCGAGTCATCGTTACCCACGATCGAAAAATCAGTAGGAACGTTCTTCCCAGCAGCCGTCAATGCTTGAATCAAGCGATGCGCGATCTCATCGTTGTAACAAACGATGCCTGTGACTTGATTATCGGCAGCCGTCAAGCGCTGGATCGCTTGTTCAATAACGGCTTCTTTCGTCTCGGTCGTATACGTCAAGACGTCTTCTGCTGCAAACGTCCGCTTGGCTTGGGTCAATGCTTTGACAAACCCTTTCATCCGATATTTCCCTTGTAAGTCATCGATTTTCGTGATCATCATCAACTGCTGATGCTGTTGTTCTAATAAATAATTGGTTGCTAAAAACCCAGAACGTGTATCGTTGACACAAATATGCGGCAAGTCTAGTTCTTCGTAATAGGCATTGATCATGACGAGAGGAATCCCGGCTTCTTGGAGGGCGACATAATAGGCAAGATTCGGGTTGTACTGGCTGCTCTTCGTTGGCTCAACGATCAACCCGTCTACCCCTTGATCCATCATTTGCTGCAAGCACGCTCTTTCTTGCTCATGGTCATTGTTGGTTGATCCTAGAAGCAGTGAATAGCCTTGCTCCCGCAATGTCTGCTCCACGCCGCGCATGATCGAAGGGAAAATATAATCAGACAAATAGGTCATGATGATCCCAATCGTTTTGCGGTTTTTATGATTGACAGTCTCAGGTTTTGAAACGTAGGTGCCTGAGCCCCGTTCTTTTCTTAAATAGCCTTCATTGACCAAAACAGCGATCGCTTGGCGTACCGTGTGACGGCTATAATGAAATTCTTCCTGTAAGGTTGCTTCTGAAGGGATCGCATCGCCTTCTTGATAGGTGCCTAAGCGGATCTTTTCTCTTAAGATATCCGCAAGTTGTTCGTACTTATTCGCCATTTTAATCCCATCTTTCAAAAGTTGTCCGTACATCTAAGATACCAAGAAACCGCTTCCGTGTCAATTGCTGCTATGGCTTTTTTTCTAAAAAAACCTAACGAAAAGAAGGTAAATGATAAATCCCCATTATTTTCATCAGAATAAAACGAATCAAAACACTATTTGTTGTATAATTGAATAAAATGTTGCTTATTACGTTTAAGGAGGTAAGTATTTTGACGAGAACACCTAATGAAACCTACGAGGAACCCATTATTTTGTATTCAAAAAAATATCGAGAAAATCGCAGACATGATGCCAGCTGTCGTTGGCTCATTACGAAAAAAGGCGTCTGGATAAACAACACCCATCCAAAAATCCCAGATGAAAAAATCCCCATGGCAAAAATTGCCGATGTGGAATTACATATAGGCAAAGGTCTCTTAGTGGACTACCTCCGACTGCAGGTACCAGGTAATTCTCAATTGCTCTATTTCACCAATCGAATCGATGCCCAAAAAGCCTATGAATTTTTAACGGATCATTTGACAGCACTTGGTGGGCAATCAGCCAAAAGTTACGTAGATGAAGAGGCTGGAAAAATCAAATTACTTTCCTATCATTATCGTGATGCTTGGGTCATTTCAGAAGATACCCTCACAATCATCGATTACAAGAAGAAAGCGAAACAGGTTCTGCAGATTCCCCAAATTACCAGTGTCAATTTGAAAGAAGTTGCTGAATCAGGTCTTTGGAAAGGCAATGGCTTTTTAGAATTGTATATTGGCGGCGGAGCGATCAGAGAAACCCATTCCTTCAGACGAATGGAACCGAATCACTCTCTTTGCTTTGCCGAAAAAGACCTGGTGATTGCTCGGATCATACAGCGCTACCTCACCAACTTCCCTCGGGAGCGGTCGGTCCCGTTAACGAACCCATCGCCACCACCAGCTGCGAAGCCGACGGAAGCGCTCATTGCTGAACTACGCGAACTAAAAGTGTTGGTCGACGAAGGAATTTTGACTGAAGAAGAATTTGCATTCAAGAAAAAACAACTGTTAGGATTATAGAAGCAATCGCTTCGGAGAAAAATGCCGCCCTCCTGCCATGAGAAGGCAGAGCTTTCGGTGAAGGGCTGTGCTTTTTTCCTGGGAAAATTTTGAACGGTTTTTTTAGAACATGCTATACTAAATGAAGAATACGTAGAGTATCTCAAAGGAGGTCTTTCTCATTTTTTCTTTTAATGACATCAAAGCACGTTTCCCCCAGGCAACGTTGCATGACAAAGTTGCCACAACGAAGGATATCGAATCCATCGCCTTCGGCAAAAAATATATTTGGCTGCCAACTGACCAATTAAGTGACAGTGAAAAATTGCTGATCCAACTGGGAAACGGCTCTTTGCAACCAGAAATCGATAACCGAAACCATCCATGGTATCCGATTTTATTTGAACATCAGCCCGTTCAAGAGCCAGAGTGGATTCGCCTGCTGCAAGTTCATTTCACCCGAACCATCGACTCTTTGCAATCCGAATGGCTCGCAGAGATTCAGCAAATGCTCCCTAGCGTGGTGGATCTTTTTTTCCTCACCGAAGACCATGCAGTGATCGTAGAAAAACAAGATGGTGCCAATTTGCCCATCGAAGATCTCGACGGCTTATTCGTCGCTTTGGATATGGATTTCGACTGCTATTCTCAGCTGTTCGTCGGTCCCTTCCATCATCCGCGCCACGATTTCACTACCTTATGGGCAAGTGAGTCTACCCTGTTCAAAAATGAGTTAAAAACGAAAACCACCAGTAAAAGTATGGATCTGCCCAAAGTGGTCTTCTCTCTTTTTCGCAACGGCTTTTCCGAGTATATTTCCTTGTTTCGTACCTTGTATCTAGATTGGTTTGAAGAAGAGACCGAAACGATCATTCAATCCCTGTGGCGCAATCAAGGCAATGCAAGCTCCACAGCCAAAGAACTGTTCATGCATCGGAATTCTCTCCTATATAAGATCGATAAGTTTCAAACACTGACGCGCTTAAATTTAAAAAATATGGATGATCTGCTGCTTTGCTATTTATTGATCGATCAGTTCACCCATCAGAGCAATTAAACAACATGCACAAGAAAACGTTTTTTTCTTGTGCATGTTTCCGTTGCACCTTCGAAGCGTTTTCATTTATGATGTTCATGTAAACTAAATGGAAAGAGGTAATCCCAATGGTAGAAATGGCCTTAAAAAATATCCACAAAAAATATGATAATAATGATGCATATTCGGTAACTGATTTTAATTTAGATATCGCAGATCGCGAATTCATCGTTTTCGTTGGACCTTCTGGTTGCGGAAAATCAACAACGCTTCGAATGATCGCTGGTTTAGAAGATATTTCTGAAGGCGAATTGAGCATCGGTGGAAAAGTAATGAACGATGTGGCCCCAAAAGACCGCGACATCGCGATGGTTTTCCAGAACTACGCATTGTATCCCCATATGACTGTTTTCAACAACATGGCATTTGGTTTGAAATTGCGTAAATACGACAAAGAAGAAATTAAAAAACGGGTAGAAAATGCCGCTGAGATCTTAGGATTGACAGAATACTTAGATCGTAAACCAGCTGCCCTTTCAGGTGGTCAGCGTCAACGGGTTGCCCTAGGCCGTGCCATCGTCCGTGATGCCAAAGTCTTCTTGATGGATGAGCCGTTGTCAAACTTAGATGCGAAATTGCGGGTTGCCATGCGTGCGGAAATCGCAAAATTACACCAACGTTTAGAAACAACGACGATCTATGTAACCCATGACCAAACAGAAGCGATGACCATGGCTGACCGGATCGTTATCATGAAAGATGGCTTCATTCAACAAATCGGTTCACCAAAAGAAGTCTACAATACACCGAAAAATATTTTCGTTGCCGGCTTTATCGGTTCACCAGCAATGAACTTCTTCAATGTTACGTTGAAAAACGGTATGATCTCTGATGGACAAAGCTTGAACTTACGTATTCCTGAAGGCAAGAACAAGATTCTTGTGGAAAAAGGGTATGAAGGCAAACAATTAGTTTTTGGTATTCGTCCAGAAGATATTCACAGTGAACAAATCGCATTGGAAGCTTCTCCTGAAGCAACTGTACGTGCCGAAGTAGTCGTATCTGAATTATTAGGTGCAGAAACGATGCTTTATACACGCGTAGGTGCGACTGAATTTATCTCGAAAGTTGATGCTCGTGACTTCCACCGTCCAGGTGAAACAGTTGATTTGGCTTTCAACATCAACAAAGCACACTTCTTCGACAAAGATTCAGAAAATGTCATCACACTTCCTTAATTTGTAGTTACCATGCACTGTTCTCGGATTTGCCCCCTAGGCAGTCGCATTTAACTAATATCCACTTTTATTCCTTATTTGTATCCCCTAAAAACAGACAGTCAGCAGACTGTCTGTTTTTGGGTTTCGTTGTGTTTCCTACGAAACGCGGCTCTTCGACATTTAGTGTTGGTAGAGAAAGATACAACTGAAAATTTAGTCATAACCAGTTAGGCAGAGTGCTTAACTGGTTTTTGTTTTACTTGGAAGATCAAGCCTTGAATGAGATAAATTCTTGCTCGAAAGTTATGGAAATTTCGATAGCCGTAGGCTACTCGTTTTATCACTTTTATCTTGTTGTTTGTTCCTTCTAATGCACCATTACTATACCTGGTTTTTAAAGCATATTGAATCCCTAATTTGTATTTATTTAAAAACGTCAGCTTCTTACAAAACCATTGTGGGAGGCGTTGATCTAAGCTGTTGATCGTATCGAAAAAGCTTTGGCTGTCCTTGTGTTTAAAGTGATAGAGGAGGAGCTGACAGGTCTCGTAAGCCCTTGTTAATTGCTCGTCATAACTCAAAAGCTCATCGACGATCGCTTTTTGCGTCATTGGTCTACGAAAGGATCGATCATATTGATAATTGGAACTATCCAGATCATAGGCATGTTTAAGGAGTAATTTCCAGAATCGCTTCAATCGTCGATACTTTGTCGGTTCCGTTTTTTGAAAGCTATTCATTGTTTTAATTCGCAACTGATTTAACGCACGAGTGATTTGTTGGACAATGTGAAAGCGATCGGTCACGATTTTGGCGTTTGGGAAGACCGCCTTTACAAGTTCAAAATAAGGGGCATTCATATCCATCACGACGTATTTCACGTTCGCTCGTGCTTTTCGAGTGAATTTAAGGAAATATGGTTTTAAGAAAGCCAGGCGACGATTCTCCAATACACCGATTAATTGCTGGGTCTGCCCATTCATAAAGACAAAACTCATTTTTCCACTGCAGGACTTCATCGATTTGAACTCGTCAAAACAAAGGACCGAAGGTAATGTATCAAAACGAGGATGATACGTTTTTAAACAGGTGTGCAGGACACGCAGAACGGTTACGTCAGAGACAAAATAGCGATCGGCAATTTCTTTTCTTGTTGTATTCTTCGCCAGTTCCAAGGCAATTTGAACCTTTAATTCCTTTGAAAGATAGCAGTTTTCATCCACCAAATTGGTCTGAGCGTTGAATGTCGACTGACATTCTTTACAGTAAAAGCGCGTACGTACCAAGCGTAATTCTGTTTTGATGTCTCGATAAGGCAAAAGTTGGACTTTTGTTTTATGTGAGCCATTCTTGATGATTCGTCCTTCATTTTTGATACCACATTTACGGCAATGGCTTGGTATATAGCTAAGTTTGGCATGGATAAGATTGGTGCGAAACCCCTCTTCTTCTATAGTCTCTAACCATTCTTCTTCGAAGAATAAATTTTCATCTGTTAAACCTAACAAGTTTCTAGTACAATGATCCATGGAGATATCCTTTCTTGGTGTGGTTTTGTTTTAGTCGACTAAATTCTACCAGTTAGGCTATCTCTTTTTCTATCTTTTTTTACAAAAAAAGTGTCAGTAGAAAATCCGTAGATTTTCCACCAACACTAAATATTGTAGAACCCGAAACGCTTAGTTACGAACGAGAAACCAGAGGCGGTGTAATCAGCTCATTTCCCCCCTCCTACCGCCCACAGCCACGATGCTTTGAGGGCGACACTCGCCCATCACTTGCCTTTAGACAGCATACGCGTGGTGTCAGCTTCGTCCTCTTCCCCCTCAACTTCTCTTTTGTTTGTCTATGATGCGATGTCCTAAACACGAGAAAACGAACCAACGGGCTTGCCACGCATTGCTGCTTAAGAGGGGCTTTCTTGGCTAGTGTAGGTAGAAAAGCACCGCAAAAAGAGTAGTGCTTGTGGGGGATGACAAGCACTACTCTGGGGAGCCTATTCAACTGCTGACCACCTAGCTTTTTGCCAAGCTGCTGGTTAGCGATCGTTTTGCAAGAGGGTCAGGCTGTCTGCAAGGATAGCTTCGCCATCTAACAACTCGTAATCTGTTTCTTTGATCAATTTATAAGGCACCGCTTTGACCATGAGAAAGTCTTTCAATCGATTGACTTCGTACTTCGACTGCGGACCGATCAGCAAGGCATCGACAGTCTGCTGCTGCAGGATCTGTTCAGCAATGATGGCTGGTGCCGAATAGATATGCACGGCTAATCCTTTTTCATCTGCAGCTCGCTGCATATTTTTCACTAAGAGACCCGTAGTGATACCTGCGGTACAAATCAATAAAATCGTCTTTTGTGCTTGTTCCTCCATAAACAGGCCCTCCTACGATATTTTCTTTTTCTTATTGTAGATATCCAACACGACGGCCAGCAGCAAAATCAACCCTTTGATGGCTTGCTGCCAATCGACACCGACTCCTAAGATCGACATCCCATTGTTTAAGACACCCATCACGAGCCCACCAACGATCGCGCCCATCACAGTACCAATACCGCCTGAGGTGGAAGCACCGCCGAAATACACTGCGGCCATTGCATCTAATTCCATTGACGTTCCTGCTTGCGGGGTGGCTGCGTTCAACCGAGCGGCTAAAACCAAGCCCGCCAAAGCTGCCATCATCCCCATGTTCACGAAGACCCAGAAGGTGATTTTCTTCGTCTTGATCCCAGAAAGTTCGGCTGCTTTTTTGTTGCCGCCGGTTGCATAGATTTGACGACCAGCAACGGTTTTGTTAGTCAAAAAGCCATAAGCAGCCACGATCACCCCTAAGACGATCAAAATGATCGGATACCCTTGATAAGAGGCAAAGATATAGGTAGCGCCGAGAAATACGACCGCAGTAAAGACGGCTTTAAAGGCAAATGCTGCCATTGATTCCACTTCAAAAAGATTTTTTTTGCGACGCTCACGGGTCCGCCATTGGCCTAAAATCAGGATGCCCGTGATCACTACACCTAAAATCATGGAAAGTAAATGGATCTGACCGCCTGCAATATCTGGCAAATACCCAGTAGAAATTTGTTGGAATGCCTTGGGAAACGGCGCCAATGATTGACCACCTAAGACGACTTGGGTCAGTCCTCGAAACATCAGTAAACCAGACAAGGTCACGATAAATGCTGGGATACCGACATACGCGACCCAGAAGCCTTGCCAAGCACCGATCACTGCGCCCATCAGTAAGCAAAGAGGCACTGCCAGCCAAGGACTGATGCCGTTATTGACCATTAAGACGCCTGCAATCGCACCGACAAACGCCATCACGGACCCTACGGATAAATCAACATGTCCTAACAAGACGACCAAGAGCATACCAGCTGCCAAAACGAGAATATGACTGTTTTGCAACACGAGATTGGTGATATTCAGCGGCCGCCAGAAAATCCCGTCGGTCATGAGCTGAAAGGCCACCAGCAGCACTGCTAAAATAATGATCATACTGTATTTGCTAAAGATTTCCAGTGCCTTTTCTTTCAGCGAATGGCTGCGTTCTTTTTTTAATTTATTGGTTGTTTCCATCTCAAACCCCACTCTCTTCTAATGTCATTAGATTCATCAATCGTTCTTGGTCCGCCTCTTCCCGCAGGACCTCGCCAGTGAAGCGGCCTTCGTTCATCGTATAGATTCGGTCACACATGCCTAATAGTTCTGGCAGCTCCGAGGAGATGATGCAAATGGCTTTGCCAGCTGCTGCCATCTCTTCGATGATCGTATAGATTTCGTATTTCGCCCCGACATCGATCCCACGGGTCGGTTCATCTAAAAATAAGATGTCTGGTGTGGTCATCAGCCATTTTGCCAAAACGACCTTTTGCTGATTCCCGCCGCTCAAGCTGCCGACGTTTTGATAGATCGAATTGGTTTTCGTCCGCATTTTTTTGCGGAATTCTTCAGCCATCGTGACTTCTTTTTCTTTATCGATGACCCCTTGGCGGCTGATTTTGGCAAGACTAGCAATGGTGGTATTCTCGCGAATATCCATCAGCAGATTCAAGCCCAGCGCTTTTCGATCTTCCGACACATAGGCTAACCCATTTTTGATGGCGGTTGGCACGTCTTTGACAGAAATCGGTTGGCCGTCTTTATAGACTTCCCCCGAAATCGAACTGCCGTAGGAATGACCGAAGACACTCATGGCAAACTCAGTCCGTCCCGCACCCATCAAACCAGCGATGCCGATGATCTCTCCTTTGCGGATCATCAAGTTCAAATTCTCATTCACCACACGGGTATGGTCGATTGGATGATGGACCGTCCAATTTTTGACTTCAAAAAACGGTTCACCAATAGTGGGGTTCCGCTCGGGGTAGCGATTGGTCAAATCTCGCCCAACCATGCCGCGAATGATGCGCTCTTCAGAGATTTCGGCACCACTCAGCGTCTCGATCGTTTGCCCGTCACGTAAAATCGTGATGCGATCCGCCACATTGACGATTTCATTCAACTTGTGAGAGATGATGATCGAGGTGATCCCTTGGTTGCGGAACTCTTTGATCAGCTCTAACAGATTGGCGCTTTCTTCTTCATTCAACGCCGCGGTTGGCTCATCTAAAATCAACAATCGAACGGATTTTGAAAATGCTTTGGCAATTTCCACCAGCTGTTGATGCCCGACACCGATTTGTGAAACCAGCGTATTCGGGTCTAATTTCAAGCCAACGATCTTTAAGAGGTTGTCTGTTTTCTTTTCGGTCAGATCCCAATCAATGATGCCGTGTTTGGCTTGTTCGTTTCCTAGAAAGATATTTTCTTTGATCGACAGGTAAGGACTTAATGCTAACTCTTGATGAATAATAACGATTCCTTTGTCCTCACTGTCCCGCAAATCTTTGAACTTGCATAACTCCCCTTCATAATAGATCTCTCCGTCATAGCTGCCGTAAGGATAGAGTCCGCTTAAGACATTCATCAGCGTGGACTTGCCAGCGCCATTTTCTCCACACAGTGCGTGGATCTCTCCTCGCTCGATCGAGAGGTTGACGTTATCAAGGGCGCGAACCCCTGAAAACTCTTTGACGATGCCTTTCATCATCAAAATATTATCTGCCATGTTCTTTCACCCTTTTCCTTTTTATGTAAAAGTGGTGCGCTGCCTTTGTAAGAAAAGCGGAAAGAACGAATATTGGGGATGATTCGTTCTTCCCTACTGCTTTCGGGGAAACCATGTATCTTTTCTCGCTGGATCAGCGCTTCTTGCTTAAATGCCTAGCTCTTCTTCTGTATAGTAATCGGTATCGATCAGTTCTTCTTTGTAGTTGTCGCTATCCACAGAAACGGGATTTGACAAGTAGGTTGGTACGACTTTGACGCCATTGTCATAGGTTTCCGTATCGTTGACTGGCACTTCCTCGCCATTGGTGATGGCTTCGATCATTTCGATCGTGTTTTTCGCCAACACCCGTGTATCTTTGAAAATCGTTTGGGTCTGTTCGCCCGCGATGATCGATTTCACCCCTGCCACCGTCGCATCTTGACCGGTAATCACAGGTAGTGGTTTATCGGAAGAACCATAGCCAACGCCTTTAAGCGATGAAATGATTCCTAGGCTGATTGGATCATAAGGTGAAAGAACGGCATCCAATGTTTGATCCGTATAGTTGGCACTCAACAAGTTGTCCATCCGAGCTTGCGCAGTTGAACCATCCCAACGCAAAGTAGCGATTTGGTTAAAGTTGGTTTGACCAGAAGGAACGACTAGCTGTCCGCTGTCAAAGTATTGTTGGAAGACCGAAAGGACCCCATTATAATTGATCAGTGCATTGTTATCATCTGGAGAGCCGCCGAATAATTCAATGTTAAATGGTCCTTCACCGTCTTTGAGACCCAATTTGTCTTCAATATAAGACGCTTGCAGCACGCCGACTCCAAAATTATCAAAGGTGGCATAATAATCGACGTATTCCGAGTTCATCAGTAAACGGTCATAGGCGATGACTGTGATATCTTCGTTATGGGCTTTTTCCAACACGTCTGTCAGTGCCGAACCATCGATCGAGGCGATCACTAAAGTATCAACGCCTTTGGTGATCATATTCTCAATTTGTGCCACTTGGTTTTCTACTTTGTCTTCTCCATATTGCAGGTCAGTTTTATAGCCGAGCTTCTCTAATTCTTCTACCATGTTGTCGCCATCTGCGATCCACCGTTCTGCCGATTTGGTCGGCATCGCGATCCCAACAAATCCTTTGTCTCCGTCACCGTTTGCCCCGCTGTCTGATCCATTTCCACAAGCTGCTAACAATCCGCCAACCAATAAGGTGGATGCTAGGACGACCAATTTACCAAAAGTACCTTTCATTGTGATCCCTCCATGTCTTTTTCTTACATTCTCAGTATAGCCAGTTAAGGAATCGCTTACATTTAGATTTTTTCGAGGTTTCTTGGATTTCTTGAGAAAAAAAGACTCAGTTGCCCCCTTTTCTTTTTGTAATCTTGGATTTTTTAAGATTTCCTTGGTTTTTATTTGATTTGATATTTTGTATAAAGCGCTTCCGTATTTTTTAGTAGAATAGACCATAGAGGTGAAAAAAATGAGGAATATAAAAATTGGGTTACTCCTTTGGTTGTGTTTGTCTTTCTTGGCTGGTTGCCAAGCAGTCAAAGAAACGACCGCTGAAACATCGGAAGAAAGTATCGTGATCGGTTTTTCTCAATCGGGAACAGAAAGCAGCTGGCGCAAGCGCCACACCGAATCGATTCGCACTGAATTAGAGAAGGAAGGCTATGAAGTGCTCTATCGTAACGGCTATATGAATCAAGAACGTCAGATTCAAGATATCCGCAGTTTTATCGTGTATCAAGTCGATGCCATCGTCTTTACCCCGATTCAGGAAAACAATTGGGAACCGATTTTGGAAGAAGCTGCGCAAGCGGGGATTCCCGTTTTCGTGGTGGACCGTCATGTCAACGTCAGCGATCCCTCCTTGTTTCTGACTCATATCGGGCCAAGCTTCAAAGCCGAGGGCAATCGTGCAGGTCTCTACGTCAGCAATTATTATAAAGAACATCAAAATGAAACGATCAATGTTTTAGAATTGACGGGACTGGATGCTACTTCTCCGACGTATTTGCGCTCAGAAGGGTTCCGAGAAACCATCAAGCGTGATTATGCCCACAACAATGTAACGATCCAAGTCAAAGATGAGCTAAATGGTGACTTCATTCGCCGCAAAGGCAAAGAAGTCATTGAACAATACATCGCAGAAGGCAAAATGGAGCAGATCGATGTCTTGTTCAGTCACAATGACGAGATGACTCTTGGCGCTCTTGAAGCCCTCGAAAAAACCGATATTGAGCCAGGAAAAGATTTGGTGATCGTATCGATCGATGCCCAAAAAGAAATGATCGACAAATTGAAGCAAGGGATCGTCAATTGTGTCGTTGAATGCAACCCAGATGCTGGTGTGTTCGTCAAAAATGCCATCTCGCGCTACTTGGCTCGCGGCGCCGATGCCATTCCTCGTGAAATCTATGTCCATGAAACAGTTTTTTCCAGTGATATGGACTTTGATCAGATTCCACCGAGAAATTATTGAGGAGATGAAGATGAAAACAAAAAGTATCAAGGGCATCTTCCAGCAGACCAACAAACTGATGATCCTGGTCGCCTTTATCCCCCTCGTAGTAAGCAGTGTCTTTTACTCGCGGCAGATTTTTATTTACCAAAACACCATCAACAATATTGAAGAAGCCAATCAATTATCGGAAAAAGTCGATGCCATTGTCTTGGAAGAAATGTGGGATTTAGTCTTTGGTCAAAAAACCGTCGCACAAGTCCAAGAAACCAATGTGATCGATGAACTAAGGAGCGATCTGCAGCACATTCAAGAAAATACCAGCACTGCCAAAGAGCTCAATATTTTAGCAGTCGCCTTTCGGACGCTCGATTCTTTAGAAACCTATCAGCAACAGTTGATCGATAATATTCTCAACGATGAACCGGTGGAACAAAACCAATACGTCATGATCCAAGTGGATTCGGTGATCGATTTGCTATCCGATATTTTGCAGCAGTTTGTCGGGGTAGAGATCAGCTTAGCCAGCCAAACCAATCACGAACTGGTCCAATCCGTGTTGCTGCTGATCCTTTTTCAGGTCGTGTTGCTTTTGATCATCTTTGCGATCATCAATAAAAACCGCCGCTTTGTTCGTGACAATCTGCAATACCCGCTGGATCGGTTGTTAGACCTTTCCAATGAACTATCCCAAGGACATTTGAGCTACCGAGCAGAACTGCCCGAAACCCCAGAGCTGCGGACTCTGACGAGTAGCTTGAATCGAATGGCAGATGACTTGACTCGGCTCTTGGAAGAAAATGCCTTGAAGCAGTATCACTTAGCCCAAAGTGAGGTGCGGGTCTTACAAGCCCAGATCACTCCACATTTCATCTATAATAGTTTAGATGCGATCGTTTCATTGATTGAAGCTGCCCGTTACGAGCAAGCAACCGAAATGACCTATGCGCTGTCAGATTTTTTCCGCATTTCCTTAAGCAAAGGGCAAGACTGGATTCCGCTGGAAAAAGAATTGCGGCATGTGGACGATTACTTGAAGATTTTGCAGATCCGCTATGGCAGGATGCTGTCTTACACCATTGAAGATCAAACCGTCAGTCCAGAACTACAGGTTTTGAAAATGGTCCTGCAGCCCCTTGTTGAAAACGCCGTATATCATGGCACCAAGTTTGTCCGTCGTGTCGGCATGATTCGAATCACAGTGTCAGAATTGCCTCAGCAGATTCAAATGACCATCAGTGACAACGGTGTTGGGATCGACCCTGAGCGTTTGCAGGAGATTCGTCGTAACCTTAAAGAAACCACTGATCCCGCCTCTGAGAGCGGCTATGGCCTATATAACGTCTATCGCCGTCTCCAGCTGAACTACGGCAGCGAAGCGCAACTGACGATCCACAGTCAATACCAAGAAGGCACCACGATTAACGTCACAGTACCAAAAAGGGAGGAACCCAACCATGTACAAAGTGTTCATAGTTGAAGATGAACATCTGATTCGCGATAGTTTGCGCCACCAAATCATGACTCTCGCCAAACAATACCCGATCGTTTATAGCGATGAAGCAGCAGATGGCGAATTGGCGCTGGCTTCGATCCTTGATCTGCGTCCTGATATTATTATCAGTGATATCAAAATGCCGTTTATGGACGGCTTGGTCTTTGCGAAAGAAGCCAAGAAATTATTGCCGCAAGTTCGCATTATTTTCGTTAGCGGCTTTGATGATTTTGACTATGCAAAAACGGCACTGCAGCTGCAAGCAGACGATTACTTGCTCAAGCCCATCAAAAACGAAGAATTAGAACAAGCCATCAAAACCGTCGTTCAACACTTAGATGAACAACAAGCCACTCATCAGCAATTATCCAAAGAAGACGATTTATTCGAAATGGAAATCAAAAAGAATCACTTTCTGAATCACCTCTTTAAACAAAAGATCACGATCTCAGAAGCCTTTTTGCAAGCAGAAGAACTGGGCCGGCGCTTTTCAGGTAAACAGTTTTGTGTGCTCTTAGCAAAAACCCCCTTCAATCAAAGCTTTTCTGACTACACTCGCTTTAGCCAGCAGCTGACCAAAGCCTATGAACAAGACGATGCCGTCTTGTTCTCCAGTGTTTCTAGCCGCTTCATCAAGTTTTTGCTTTTTGACCATGACCGAGAACAAGTTTTAGAAAAAGCCTATCAGATCGCTCAAAGCCTCGTTCATGGTTCTGGGGAAGAAGTAGCAGTGGCGATCGGACCGGTAGCAGATCGCTTCTCGGGTATCTCTCTTTCTTATCAGAAAGCTCGTGATATGCTAAAAACCTATGGCAGCATCCGCAAGGAAAAAATCATCAGCTATGAAGACGACATTCGCGAAGGGGAACTGTCCCCCACCAATCCTTTCAAAACCGACCTTGCTTCACGGCTGGCAAATGCTGGGAAACAGACGATCCCTGAGCTGATCGCTGAATTGATGGCGCCTCAAGGAACCGTTGAGCGAACGCAAATGTACCGTTTGTTCGTCTTAGTCGAACTGCTGGCATTGTTGAAGAAAAAAGACAGTCATTCGCTGCCCCAGATCGTTCAGCACGCCCATGACTTAGACTATCTAGCGGCATTGACCCATGAGCCAGAGAACTATCAAACGACTCTGGCAGAACTGTTGCCGCTATTGACCAAACAACCCATCAATCCTGCAATGGCGAAATATCAAAGTGTCATCAATCAAGCCAAAGCCTTTATTAGTGAGCACTTTTCTGATCCCAATATTTCCTTAAATGTAGTTGCTGAAAAAGTTCATTTGAGTCCAGCACATTTCAGCACCATCTTCTCGCAAGCCACTGATTCTACGTTTATCGAATACTTGACCGAGCAACGGTTGACCTTAGCTAAGGAACTGCTGTTAACGACCAATCTACGGCTATCTGAGATCGCCTTTGATGTTGGCTACAATGACCCAAATTATTTTTCCTTTTTGTTCAAGAAGAAAGAAAAAATCTCACCGAAAGAATATCGTCAAAAAAATGCCTAAATGAGTGAAGGGATGCAAAAAAAGAGTGAGGGACAGCAAAATCGTCCTCACTCTTTTTCATTTTCTACCTCATGCAGTTATTTCTTCTCCATCGCAGCTTTTAAAGCAGCTGCTAATGGGCTTTCTTGCGGTTCTTCTTGATTGATTTTGTTCATCAAGCGGCGTTCTTCGTGTTTCGACAGCTTTTTGCTGCGTTCCTTTTTATCCGCCATTTTTTCGGTGGTCCCATCGAATTTACAGCGGAAATAGGCGCCGTTTTTGCCTTCAATGATCTCCATCTTTCGGTGGCATTGCGGGCAGCGTCGGTTTGAAACTTTCGGGTCTTTCCGACGACGGTACTTGCAGGTCCCACTGGAGCAAACATAGATCTTGCCATCACGGGTATTTTTCTCCCGCAAGGGTTCGCCGCATTCGGGACACCGTTTTTGGGTCAATGAGAAATCTTGGTACTTGCTTTCGCTTTGCTTGATTTCTTTGACCAGTTGTTTTGTGTCTGCTTCGATTTGTGCGAGGAAGGTTTGGGCAGAATAGGTGCCTTTCGCAATGGCTTCCAGCTCCTTCTCCCATTTTTCCGTCAATTCTGGTGTCACCAAGGATGGATTGACTAAGACTAACAGCTGCTTGCCTTTTGGCGATACTTGCAAGCCGCTTGGGGTCCGCTCCATCAGCTCAGATTTGATCAGCTTTTCAATGATCTCCGCACGGGTTGCCGGCGTACCAAGACTGTGTTTTTCCATTTTGCCTAAAAGAGTTCCTTCATTCAACGGTTTCGGTGGTGTAGTCAACTCTTTCTGGATGGTAAACTCAGGCTTGACTGTACTGCCTTTTTGCCAAGCCACATCACTGGTTTCTTCTTCAGAAGTCGTTTTCCATCCCGCTTCTAACACGGTATTGCGGTTGAATACAAAGGTTTCTGAACCAAAGGTCACGGTCACTTTCTGCTGCTGCTTTTTATGGGGTTTCGCAAAGAGCATTAAGAAACGACTAACGATCATTTGATAGATCCGTTGTTCATCGGTAGTTAATTTTTCATACCGTGCCCGCTGTTCCGTTGGCAATAGGGCATGGTGATCGGTAACTTTTTTATCATTGAAGACAGCTTGTTGCACCACTTGTCCGCCATTTTTCAAGTATCCTTTGACTTCTGGGGCAAAATCCGCAACTGCCTGCAGGCGTTCCTTCATGGTTGCCTTCATATCATTGGTCAAATACTTGGAATCCGTCCTTGGGTAAGTGACGATTTTATGGGTTTCATACAAGCTTTGAACAAGCGACAAGGTCTTCTTGGCTGAAAACCCATAACGCTGATTGGCTTCTCGTTGGATCTCGGTCAAATCATAAGGCAATGGTGCACTTTCTGTTTTGACCTTTTCTTCGATCGCTGTCACGCGACCATTTTGTTGACTCATTTGCTTGACCAATGCTTCGGCGTCGCTGCGTTCTTTTAGTTGATAGGGATTTTTTTGCTGCAGGCGAGCCTTGGCATCGCCTACGTTTAGGGTAATCACATGATAGGTTTGCGGACGGAAACTCTCGATCTGCATTTCCTGACTGCGCACCAAAGCTAAGGTAGGGGTTTGGACCCGACCCGCACTAAGATTGTCTTGATATTTGACCGTCAACGCCCGGGTGACATTCAACCCTACCAGCCAGTCGGCTTTTGCCCGCGCAAGGGCGGAGTAGTAAAGATTGTCGTAGTGCTTGGCTGACTGCAATTTTGCAAAGCCTTCTTTGATGGCTTTAGAGGTTTGCGAAGAAATCCACAAACGTTTGACTGGTTTGTCAAAACGAACCCACTCCAAAATCCAGCGAGCGACTAGCTCCCCTTCTCTTCCCGCATCGGTAGCGATCACGACTTCCCCGACATCTTTTCTTTGAGCCAACTGTTTGATGGCTTTTAGTTGATGACCGGTTTTTGGCAACGGCTTGATCCCGATGGACTTAGGGATCATCGGTAACGTTTCCATCTGCCATGATGCCCACTCTTTGTTTAAATCTTCAGGCATTTTCAAGCCCAATAAATGACCAAGGGCCCAAGTAACGATCGCCTTGGGTCCTTCGTAATAATTTTTATGTTTTTGCTCACAGCCCAAAACTTTGCTGAGGTCTTTGGCAACGCTTGGCTTTTCCGCTAGAATTAGTTGTTTCATAAAAATCTTTCCTGCTTTCATCGACGACTTGCTGATATTCTTTAAGCAATGCCAGTCCAATATATTGTTGGAGGTAATCGTCGCATTCTTCGCACCAGCGTTCGTCTTCTTCATTCCAAAAAGCCGTCATAAAGTTTGATTTTGCATTTATGTACGAATACTCTTCTCTGATTTCTTGCCATTTTTGTTCATAAAATGACTGCGCCTCGCTGAAAGTTGCAAATGTGAACGCCTCTTGAATATCTGACTGCCATCCCTCAAAAAACCACCACGGTTCATTGTCCCCATACATGACTACTACTTGATACATTCCATTGCTCCTTTCACGATTCCTTCCTCATATTAGTCACTTTTACTTAAACTTGCAAGGAATAAGTTTCAGCATTTAAACATTGCTTTAAAAATTCATTAAACCCTCGTTTTTTTGTACGATTTATCGGTTGTTTAAGATTACATCATTTCTATGCCCCTATAGTCTAGCACAGATGTTTCCTGTTGTGAATATAACATCAAAAGATTAAAAAAATATCAAACAAGATTTATTTTAACCTCGTAAAAAAAAATTTGTCTGCGATGGATATGCTACAATAATGACAACCACGAAATTGCCAGGAGGTGCCCCATGTATCTCGAACAAATCACTTTTCCCGATCAAGAGACCGAGTTTGATTTTTTCCTTTCCATCAAACGAACCGTTTATGATTCTTACTACCCTTTTCAGATTCTCAGTGCCCGCCTTTTTCAGCAGATCGATTTTGAACCGGTCACGATCTTATATGGCGGCAATGGTTCTGGCAAAACCACCGCATTGAACGTGATTGCCGAAAAGATCCACGCGCAGCGCTTTGCTGCGTATAATCGCTCGAATTTTTTCGAGGACTACTTAGCCTACTGTACTACTGACAGCATCGACGAACCGCAAGAAAAAGTACTTTTGACCAGCGATGATGTCTTTGATTACATGCTGGCTATTCGAAACTTGAATCAAGGGATCGATCATCGCCGAGAAGAAGTATTCCAAGAATACTACCAAGCAAAGTATGCAGACTTTCGTTTCACGGGTTTTGACGATTACCATGAATTGAAGAAAATCAATCTTGCACGATCCAACACACAGTCCAAATTCACCCGCAAGCACTTGATCGACAATGTCCGAGAATATTCCAATGGTGAAAGTGCCTTTCGCTTCTTTCAAGAAAAGATTCGTCCCAACAGCCTTTACTTATTAGATGAACCAGAAAATTCTCTTTCTGCTGAGCGTCAGCTGGAACTGGTGCAGTTACTGGAAGATTTTGTTCGCTATGAACAGTGTCAGTTCATTATTGCTACCCATAGTCCTTTCGTTTTGTCTTTAAAGGAAGCCAAAATCTATGATTTGGATCAAACGCCCGTCGATGTTCGGAAGTGGACCCAGTTAGCTAGTGTCCAGCAGTATTACCGCTTTTTTCAAGCACACCAAGCCGAATTTGATGATCGATCATGACCAAAGTAAACCATTTTCCGCCAAATATTTCTTTTGGCGGCTTTTTTTCCGCCTCACTCACACAAAGACCAAAATCAAATTGATCAGCGCAATACAGAAGGCGACCACTCCCGCAATTTTGCCCCACTTGACTTCTGCTTGATTATACTGATCGGAATGCCCCGCAATTTGAGAGGACAAAAAGTAGAACTTTTTAAAAACAAGCAAATACCCGGCTAAACCCAATAGTACGGCTAAGGCAAGATGGTTGATTTGGCTTGAAATGACCTGAGTCTGATGAAGCATCACCACCCCTACGACACTAACGACAAACCCCCATTTCATGAGATTGGCTTTGGTACGATTCATGCTCCTCCTCCTTTCTTTTAAAAATGCCAATACATCAAAAACATTCATTTTCTATCTAAATTATAGCATAATTTGACTATTTTTTTAAAATGGAAAGCGCTCGCTCTAATCGGTTTTTCGAATTGATTTATAAAAAGCCCTAGCTAAGTGCAACTGATTGGTTCAGTGTTCTTAACTAGGGCTGATTGTGTTAGTGGTTAAACATATTGTAATTCTTTGGCTTCTTTGTAGGCTGCATCGATCAAACCGCCGCCCAAGCATTCCATCCCGTCATAAAAAACGACTGCTTGTCCAGGAGTGATGGCGCGTACTGGTTCGTCAAAAATCACTTCTGCTCGATCTCCATCTAATAGACGCACCGTTACCGGTACATCTTGTTGACGGTAGCGGAATTTTGCTGTGCATGAAAATTCCGTGCCGCGGTCTTGTTCTGTAGTAAAGTGGATTTGGCTTGCTTCCAAGCGATCTGCATACAATGCGGGGTGATGGAATCCTTGCCCCACATACAAAGTGTTGGTCGCCAAGTCTTTGCCTACTACAAACCATGGTTCTTGAGTGGCACCGCCGCCGCCAATGCCTAAGCCTTGACGTTGTCCGATGGTGTAGTACATCAAGCCATCGTGTTGTCCTTTGACTTCGCCATCTAATGTAACCATATTGCCTTTTTTCGCTGGCAAGTAATTACTCAAAAATTGTTTGAAATTCTTTTCTCCGATAAAGCAGACACCCGTGGAATCTTTTTTCTTGGCTGTTGCTAGACCTGCCCGTTCAGCGATCGCTCGTACTTCTGATTTTTCCATGCCGCCTAGTGGGAACATGGTTTTGCTCAATTGTTCTTGTGACAATTGGCTTAAGAAATACGTTTGATCTTTGTTGTTATCCACGCCTCGCAACATATGAGTTACGCCGTTTTCATCAACAGTCACTTGCGCATAATGGCCAGTTGCTACATAGTCGGCACCAAGATCCATCGCATAATCCAAAAAGGCTTTGAACTTGATTTCCTTGTTACACATGACATCTGGATTTGGCGTCCGTCCGGCACGGTATTCTGCAAGAAAATATTCAAATACACGGTCCCAATATTCTTTTTCGAAATTCACTGAATAATAAGGAATCCCGATTTGCGCAGCCACTTTGGCTACGTCTTTGTAGTCTTCTGTTGCGGTACAAACACCGTTTTCATCGGTATCATCCCAATTTTTCATAAAGATCCCGACAACATCATACCCTTGTTCTTTCAGCAAAAGTGCTGTTACTGACGAGTCTACCCCGCCACTCATTCCAACCACCACACGGGTGTTTTCGTTAGACATGATCGTTTCACCATCATTTCAATTATAGATTCTGAAATCATCTACGATTTGAAGGTCGCAACTTTTCAGTAATTTGCATTATACAACAAAACACAAAAAAGTTCACTGTTTGCTGTCTTTTCTTATAAATTCCTTGTTACTAGATAAGTTCTTCTTTCATTCGATCCACAGCCGTCCTTTTATTACTGCTGTTCTTGGCGTAATAAATCACTAGGGGCAAAATCATTTTTAGAAAAGTCATCTGGAGGAAACCCGCTGTCCGTTATTCCCCCATTCAGCCCAATAGAAGAAGCGCTGCTTTTTGTGTATCTTATCGACAGCCGTCCAAACGACTCCCATTGTTCAAAGACAACTAGATAAGCGAATGCTAAGAAGCCGCATTTTACCATTTAAACGGTCGTTTGTCATAAAATCGTATGGAATTCTTCAGGAAATGTAGAAATGCCGCTATCAGAAAAAGACTATACTTCTTTTAGATACTACTTTACGAGGAGGGGCATTTCATGAGATCACACACAGGGATATCGAAAACTAGGAGAAACGACGGAAAGAAAAGAAAGAGCCTTGCACTGCTGCTTTTTCTCATCGGTGGTGTTTTTGTCATTCATTACGTGATTGATCAGGTCAGGGATGCTGCGTTTGATCAGACAGCGCTTGTCTCGAAAGAGTTCACTCACCAAGCCAATCAAGCGATTCAACAAGCGATGGCAGACACGCAGCAAGTGCCGTTGATTGTACAAACCGATCAACGCTGGGGCAATGACACATATGGATATGGAGAAACGCAAAATACGTTTGCAGCAAACGGGTGCGCTATTGCTTCTTTAGCGATGATCGATTCTTTTTGGACGGATCATCCGTCGAATCCTGACAAACTATTAAAGTGGGCTGACGATCAATTTTATCTTCCCAAACAAGGAACGAGTTGGCAAATCTTTCCTCAGTTTGCCGAAGCTTTTGGTTACCAATTCGCCGATTTAGGAAGTTCCTTTGCGGCTGCCTATGAGAAAATGACACAAGGCATCCCCGTTGTGGTCTCGGTTCAAGCAGGAACCTTTACGACCTCAGGACATATCATGGTATTGGCTTTGAACAAAGAAGGAAATGTTCAAGTATTCGATCCTAATGATTCCCCCGAAAAAGCCCATTATGAGAAAAGCTATCCTAACGATGTCTTTCAAGCAGAAGGAATCCATTATTGGAGATTTTGGCTTTGATGTTCTGATCGGCTGAAGCGACAAAAAAAGACTAGCCGAAGCTAGTCTTTTGCTTATCTTACTATTATTGAACGCGTGGTTCGTTGTTTTCTTGAATACGCGTCGTTGTCCGGTTGAAGGCACCTTTGGCTTTACGTGTTTGTTTTGACGCAAAGTCGCCAGTTGTTTCTGCCGCACTGCTTACTTTGTCTTGAACTGTTTCAGAGTCTTTTTCGAATTGTTCACGTGTTTTGACATCTGCTACATTCACGTTTACTTCGATGACTTCTAAATTCGTCATTTTGTTGACTTGTGTTGAAACAACCTCTTTGATTTGGTCGTAGATCGTGGTCATGTCGCTGCCATATTCTGCAACGATATCAAGATCGACTGCCACTTGTTTTTTCCCAACTTCAACGTTGATCCCTGAAGTCACATCATCGGTGTTGACTAATTTACCTGCAATATTTGAGAAGAAACCGCCATCGACTGTTAAGAGTCCGTCTACAGATTCTAATGCAATGCCTACGATTTTTTGAATCACTTTATCTTCGTAAGTTAATTCTCCTTTAACACCTGTTGTTGGTTTTGTTTGGTTTTCCATCGTACATTCCTCCTACTATAATCTTGATATAAATTAAACTAATAATGTTACCAAAGTTAACGGCGCGGTCTTTGAAATTGTTCAAAGAATCCGACTTCTTTGAGATAAAATCCCAGATACGTACCTAGTGCCGTAAATAGCACCAGCAGTATGGTTTTCAAAAAGCCGATCGTTAGAAACAGGATCGCTAGGATCAAACCGAAACCTGCAAAGATAAGCGGGATCTTATAGTGGTAGAACCATTCACTCATACCTGTTCCTCCTAAACTACACGCGGTTGGTCATGGGCTGCTGGCGTTTCTTGCGTATCTTTTAAAACAACTTCCGTTTGGATATTGCTTTCGATACCGAAAAGCTGCTGCAGACTGCTGCTGATCTCACCAACCAAAGCTTCTTGTTTTTGCGGGATGGCTGCTGTTTGTTTCATTTCTCCATCGATTTTTACCGCTACTTTATTCTTGACGATTTTGATTTTTACCGATGGCTGATGGATGAAATCTGCTTGTTTCACCCGCTCGAGCACAAAATGCTCTAACGCCTTCTTCTGAATCACTAAATCGCCTGTCTTATGGGGAATGATCAAGCGGTCTGAGCGTTTTGGATAAAACAAAACGACAAAGAGTGCGATCACTGTAAAAATAGCAAAGCCAACAGATAACCAAAAGAGCAGCATACTCATGGAAGATCCGACCCAAGGATATTCATCCAAAGGAATCAAGTAAACAGGCAATGAAGCCGCTTGCTGATTGGCGATGATCCCAAAATAAAAGACAAGTAAGAGTAAAAGTAATCCGATGATAAAAATCACTTTAGAAATCTTACGCATTGGCAACCTCCTTTACTGCTTTCTACTTAAAGAATACACATTTCTTAAATATCCATCAAATAATAACTCTTGGAATCGATTATTTTTTACATATAAAGTTTATTTTTATCAAAAAAATTTCCTTAATCAAAGCTTGCTGTCAAAGTCATCACAAAAAAAGCAAGCCACCCGAATCTGTTTGGATGCTTGCTTTTCTTGTTATCTGTTAACGAGCTAGCTTGGCAAGTTCTTGTTGCTTTGCATGATGTAGCACCGCCAGTTCATTTTCGGAAACTGGTCGACCGAAGGGACGCGGCTGCGGCAGAAACGCCAATTCCGGTGCATCGACTCCTACGTTGAGATTCTCAGCGATTGGTACACTATGATGATGGATATGCCCATGCAGATTGCGGCTGTTTTTGGTGATCCCCAGCAGCATAGGATAATGGGTTAGTAAAAATTGCTGATGAGCAAACTTCAGCAAGACACCAACATCTTCAAACGCATACTTTTGGGCTCCCAAACAACCAGGATCATGCTTGCGCAAGTACGCAAAGAAAGCCCGGGTATCATGATTGCCTTTGATAAAAACGATTTTGCCCTGCAGCTGTGCTAACAGCGCCGCAATTTCTGGAAAACCTGCTTCATAAGCAGGGTGCATCGCGACATCCCCTAAATGATAAACGACATCTTTATCCGCAACCACCTCATTCCAGCTAGCGATCATCGTTTCATGCATTTGCGTCACTGTCTCAAAGGGGCGTGGGGCAAAGTCATTGTCCCCGAGCAAGGCTGCATGAAAATAATGGGTATCAGACGTAAAAAATTTCATAGTCGCTCCTTACTTTACTGCTTTTTTCTGTGATTAGGGTCTTCAAATCATCGCTAGCGGCTGCTTTTTCGTTGGCTCCGGAAAACGTGCATCGATTGTCGCCAATTCGCTTTTGGAAAAAACGATTTTGGCAGCTTCAATGTTCTGCAGCATATGCAGCGAGTCACTGGTTTGGGGGATCGCTAAGACGTGGGGTTGTCGAAGGGTCCATGCCAAAAGCAGCTGAAAAATCGTGCAGCCTTTGGCTTCTGCCAGCTCTTTCAACACTTCATCATTTTTGAAGTGGTGCCCTAGCCGATCGCCTTGAGCAATTGGTGAGTAGGCAATCACCGGAATCTCAGCCTCTGCCTGCCAAGGCAAAAGATCGTATTCGATCCCCCGGGCACCTAAATTATAGAGTACTTGGTTGGCGGCACATTGATCGCCGTTTTCTAACCGCAACAGCTCCTCCATATCTGCCACGTCAAAATTAGAGACGCCCCATGCACGAATCTTTCCAGAGGCTTTGGCAGCTTCTAGTGCGTCAACTGTTTCTGCTAACGGCACATCTCCTCGCCAGTGGAGCAGATACAGATCAAGATAGTCGGTGCCTAAACGCGCTAAGCTACGGTCTAAAGCTTTCGGCAATTCATCTGCGGAGGCATTCCAGGGATAAGCTTTTGAAATCAAATAAAGATCCCCTCGTGTAAAGGGCTGGATCGCCTTGCCAACTAGCGTTTCTGCGTTTCCCTCGCCGTACATTTCTGCGGTATCGATGACAGCCGCTCCGGCTTTGATGCCCGCTTGCAGCGCATCGATCTCGGCTTTTTCCTTAGCAGGGTCATCCCCCATATGCCAAGTCCCCATTCCAACGGCTAACACGGATTGCTTGTTTAAGGTTCGTTTCATCTGGATTCCTTCTTTCTCGTCTCAACGTATCCACTTTCTGAGAACGGCTTAGGTTTGTTTTCTTTAGTATAAAAAGAAACCGGCAAAGATACAAAAGAAGTGTATCAATCCCTTGCCTGTTTGGCGGAGTGACACACTTCTTGCCCTTTGAACGGTATAGCTGCTTTTGACAAAAGCTTACGCTTTGACAAACAACCCGCGGCTGATAAAACCATCCATTAAAAAGTAAAATTTTTCTTGCAGCATTTTGTGCTGTTCATCTTTGAAAATATTGACTGCTTTTAATCCATTGGCTGTCGTGATCGACATCTTGAAGGTTTGCAGATCTTTTGCAACAGTGATTTTTAATTTAAAGCCTTCTTTGCTTTGGGGTGTTGCTTCAAGGCCACGAATCAATTGGAAGTTGCCGCCGTTCGTTTCTGTAAAGCCATTGTCCCGCAACGTATATTTTTTTGCTTCAGGAGCAATGCGGTATTGGGTTGCTGCGCCTAAAACGGTTGCTGTTGTTTCAAATGCCATGTTCTTCACCTCTTTAACATCATTTCTTTCATTATAAATAGTTTTCAGCGAGATTGCTAGCTGTTCTCCTACTTTTTCGTTGCTAAGACAGTTTCTGCTAATAGCTGAGCAAATGCTTCGATTTCCGCCAATGTGTTGCCATAGCCAAAGCTGACTCTGACCGATTCCCGGATAGCTGGATGCTCTTTGCCCACCATCGCTTCTAGCACATGGGAGGGTTCCACATTGCCCGCCGTACAAGCGCTGCCTGTCGAGATGGCGGCCCCTTTTAAGTCCAATTTCATCAGTAACAAGTCACTGCTGACCCCTGGGAAACGCAGATTCAAAATATGCGGCAATTTGTGTGCTGGGTCACCATTCAACTGAACATCGATGCCTTGTGCTGCTAAGGTCTCCATCAGTACATCGGCAAACGTTTGATATTGTTCCGCCGCTGCTTGCTGCGCTTCGGGGGTATGCAAAGAAGCTGCTTTGGCCATTCCCATGATGGCTGCTAAGTTTTCCGTCCCTGCTCGCCGTTTTTCTTCTTGTTCGCCACCATGGAGTAGCGCAGGTAGCGACAAGCCATCTCGTTTATACAAAAAGCCGATCCCTTTTGGTCCGTTGATTTTGTGAGCCGAAATGCTTAGGAGATCAATGCTATTTTCATTGATTTCAAGCGGGATCTTGCCATAAGCTTGCACAGCATCGGTATGAAAAACGGCGGGATGCTCCCGTAAAAGTGCGCCAATTTCTGCAATCGGCAACAAATTGCCCGTTTCATTGTTTGCCGTCATTATGGATACTAAAATCGTATCGGGACGTAAGGCAGCCTCAACTTCACTGACGGCCAATTGCCCCTTTTGATCTACTGGCAAATAGGTCACCTCAAAGCCTAAGCCTTCTAAATAGCGCATACTCTCAATGACCGCCGGATGTTCGATCTGGGTCGTAATGATATGTTTGCCTTGTGCTTGTTTGCTAAGGGCTGTACCGATGATCGCTGTATTATCGCTTTCGGTACCTCCACTGTTAAAAATGATCTCATGTTCCTTGACCCCTAGCTGCTGAGCGATCGCTTGACGAGCCAATTCTAATTGGGTGTGGGCATCTCGACCATAATGATGAATGCTTGATGGATTGCCAAAAAATGTCTGCATCGTCTCACTCATCACTTTGATCACTTCTGGGTGCAGCGGTGTCGTTGCTGCATGATCTAAGTAAACCATTCTTTTCACCTATCCTTCATTACTGCCATTATAACAAATCTTCCTCAGACGTCTATCGTGAGTGTCCATACGAAAAAACCTGTCAGTCAAAAGCGGAAAAATCGCCAATGATGACAGGCAGCTGAACGCGTTCAGCCTTACGAAAAATCAGGAACGTGTGCTGTTTTGCTTGTGCGAATCACGTCACTTACTGATCGTTTTATTTTTTTCCAGGTTCAGAGGCAATGACAGTCAATTCACCAACCAATTCCCATTTCTTGATCGGGTTTGGCAAAATGCAGCTCGTGCCCATTTTTAGTTCATAGGAATGACCGTCGATCATCAACTGCCCATACCCATCGATCACGGTCATCAAGGTATAATCGGCCTTTTGTGCCAAAGATAATTTCCCACGTACTTCCCATTCATACACATTGAAAAATGGCGTTTCAAGATAGGTAACGACTGCTGATTGTCCTTGTTTGACTTCACGGATCGATAATTCTGGCGTCCGTGCAGGAATCGTCGTCACATCGATTGATTGTTGGATATGCAGCTCCCGTGTTTGTCCTTGATCATCAGTACGATCATAGTCGTACACCCGATAAGTCGTATCCGAGCTTTGTTGGGTTTCTAAGATCATGATCCCTTTCCCAATGGCATGGATCGTTCCACTTGGCACGTAGAAGAAATCGCCTTTTTTCACAGGGACTTTTGTTAACAAATCATCCCAACGACCCGCTTCGATCATTTCCGCAAGTTCTTCTTTGGTTTGTGCGTGGTGGCCATAAATGATTTCCGCACCTGGTTCGGCATCAATAATGTACCAGCATTCCGTTTTCCCTAATTCCCCTTCATGGGCTAGCCCATACGTGTCATCAGGATGGACCTGAACGGATAGATCATCTTCCGCATCTAGAATTTTAATTAATAATGGAAAGACTGGTTCGTCTGAATGTCCAAACAGTTCTTGATGGTCTTGCCAAAGATCCGCCAATGTTTTGCCTTTAAACGGACCATTTTCAATGACGCTCACCCCATGAGGATGCGCACTGATCGCCCAATCTTCACCGATCTTGTCACTCGGTAAATCAAAACCAAAAACAGAATGCAGGCGACTGCCGCCCCAGATTTTTTCTTGAAAAACAGGTTTCATAAACAATGGTTCCATAATTGTTCCCCTCTCTAGTTGTTCGTGCATATTATAGCATGAATCCGCTTATTCGGCAGATTCTTTTAAGTAACATTGCAGGATTTCGTCACGATGACCCAAGTAGCTTTCTCGATGATCCACTGGATGGACCCGATTCGATAAGAAAATAAACGCTTTTTTGTTAGGGATATCTACTGCGAGAAACGTGCCTGTATAGCCTGTATGAAATAATTGGTACGGCGCACCCAATAAGTCCCAGCCATAGGTGCGGGGCTTTGTGCTTTCAGGCGTCTGCCTCTGAGCCAGCGCCTGCATCACTTTTTCTGAGAAAAACGGCGCACCTTGCTGCTGACCATTTGCCAATAACAGTTGAACGAACAGCGTCAAATCATCCACGGTAGAAAACAACCCGGCGTTGCCGGCATGGTTTCCCAGCACTCGTGCTTTTGGGTCATGGGTGATTCCTCTAAGGATACTGCCGTCTGGCTGCTGCTGGGTAGGCACGATCAATGGCAGCTGTGAAGGAGGAAAAGGCGGAAAGCCGCTGTTCTTCATGCCTAAAGGCGTCAAGACTTCTTCTTGAAAAATCTCGGTCACTGGTTTTTGATACAGCTCCTCCAATAAAAAGCCCAGCAAAATCGTCCCAGTATCCGTATAGTTGACCGTTTGACCGATCGTATCACTGCTTTCAAGCTGCAAATACGCCTTGCGCAAGGCAGCAGCATCCAACTGGTCTCGATGAGGAATCCACGTGTTGATGGCTGCCGTATGCGTCAGCAAGTGCTTGATCGTTACCCGATCGTCTTTAAACGCTGGCAACCAACGAGCAAGCGGCGCCTCCATCTCGATTTTTCCTTGATCCCACAATTTTAACAGAACACTCGTTGTACAAACGACTTTCGTCAATGAGGCTAAATCAAACAAATGATCTTTCGTCATAGGTTCGGTTTTCGGAAGAAGCGCTGCCTGTCCGAATATATGGGTCTCTTGGGTTTCACCAGCGATAAAACGCAGCACCGCTCCTGGGAAAACGGTCGGCATTTTTTCTTGAATGAGCTGTACTGTTTTTGGGTACATTGTCATCGTTCCATACTCGCTCCTTTCAGGCTTGTCTTGCTTCTAACTTTAGCACTTTTCGCCAATGAAAAAAACTACCCATTAAGGATAGTTTTCAGATTTTTTTCTAATCAGTATTACATAGATTACTCGTCGACTGGTGCAGCTTTTGCTTGCGCCTTTTGGATGATTCTCAAGTAACTGTAACACGCACATTGGCTACCTAGTCCCCCTACGATCAATCCCGCGAGTAAGGGATTGATCAAGACGAGCAGTAAAGCGAGGCCACTCAACAGCCCTAGCAACATCAGTGTCTGCAACGGTACCCAAAAGATGATGAAAAAGCTTTTGATCAAGGCGAGCCGCATGGGTGCCGCCAAATGCACACTGTCGCAGATAAAATACAGCAACCACACGAGTAAAATGATACTTAAAAACAAATAGCCGACAGCCAATAAGGGCAACTGAAAGGAATCGATTTGGCGATAAGAGCCTAACAGCAGCAAAGCGAGACTACCGAAAAAGAGGCCTGCGGCAAAACTGCGCCGATAATTTTCCCGATAGAGCCGCCAAAAGGTCCCTCCGATGGCCTGACGTGGTTCTTGATAGTACAACCAACGCCGCATGACCCCAAATAAAGCAAAGGTCGCTGGCAAAAGAATGCTAGGAAAACTAATGATCAAACCAACCAAAGAGAAAAGAAACTGACGAGGAGAGCTGGGGAAAATCAGCCCCAAAGCTAGCAATAGAACGGGCAGATTGAACAGTAACCAGTAGCCATTCAAAAGCAACATACTAGCTATCGCTTGACTGGCACCATACCAACGATACCATCGTTCATTTCCCATCAGTCCGCCTCCTTTCTCTAATCAGCTGATTTACCCTCTAGCGGGCTAAGTTTTGTAGATTTTGCTGCCATTTCTCTGTTTGATAATCCAGCAACTCTTGATAGCCCGCTGCTTGTGCTTGGGCTTCCGCCTCAGCAAAGATGGCACGCACTTCTTCATCGCTGTCAGCAAAGATCGCTGAAGCATTGGCTTCTTCAAAAATATCGTTGATCCGTTGCTGAATAATTCCTTCTGGTGAGTCTGGCATCGGGTTGATCGCCGCAAATTCCGTGTCGTCTTTTTGCGTATCCCAAGTGATGGCATGCTGCCATTTCGTTGCCCAGTTCATTTGATCTTCTGGAAGATTTAACTCAAATTTTGTTTTGGTATTGTCTAAAAAGGCGGAGTTGCCGTTCCATTGGAAACTTGATGTTGCTTGCTCAATCTCTGAAACGCCTGCACTGTCTTCTGCATAGGCATCCGTAAATTGCGTATAGCCTTCTTCGTCAAAGCCATCCCAATACTGGCCTTCTGGACCAAACATCAAGATCGATTGGCCCAACGGTCCAGTCAACCAGTCTAAGAAGGCAAAGACTTTTTCTGGGTCTTCTGCATTTCTAGTAATGACACTGACATTCCACCCTAGCATTTCATAGGAACCTGGGAAAATATTGTCAGGGTCTAGTCCTGGTTTTGCAATCGGCTCGATATAGAAATACCCCGCATCTGGATTTTGTTCTTGCAAGATGTAATGGGCATCGCGAGCATAGTTGGACGGGCTGGCAGCCGCATAGACAGCTACACGACCACTGGTTACTTTTTCTGCCACCATATCTGCATCTTGGGTCAAGGTATCTTGGGTCATCAAGCGCTCACGGTACAGTCTTGACGCATATTCAATCGATTCTACGTAGTTTTCATTGGCAAAGATCGAGGTCAATACGTCGCCTTCAGGAACAGCGCGAATGCGGATATCTGCTGGTGAACGCCCTTCTGCAAATGCGGAGTACAAGACATTGATCCCTTGTCCACTGACATCTGTTTCAAATGGAATGACATCAGGAAACTCTGTTTGAACTTCTTTCAAATACTCATAAAGATCCTCTGTTGTTTTCAATTCTGGCACTCCTAAAGCATCATGGATCTCTTTATTGACGACATAACCGGCATTCCCGAAAGGCTCCGAGCTATACCAGTTGGGAAACTGATAAAGTTTGCCGTCTTCTGAACGAAGCATGTTCAGGATGTCTTCTCCCGCCCATTCTTTCAAGTTTGGATACTTATCCAAGTAATCATCAAATGGCACTAAGGCACCCGCTTCTCGCAGCCGTTCCACATCCGACCCTCGATCAAGCCAAATAAAATCAGGTAGATCATCGCCAGCGATCATTGTGCTTAGCCGCTGTGCTGCATTCCCGCCACCATCGATTGCACGAATATCTACCTTGGTCAGTTCTTTGATAGCAGCAGTTGCTGGATCATCTCCCCAACGATCCATCGTGTACCAATCATAATTACCAAACATCGTGATCTCCAACGGTTCACTACCTAATTCAAAGACCTCCGAACTGTCACGGTCATTCGCTGCCGCCCCATCACTTTCTTTTGTCCCTGACTCACTGCCGCAAGCAGCCAGTAAGAGACTCATCGCAGTCACTGACAGCACGCTTTTTAATACCTTTGCTTTCATTCTTTTATCCCCTTTCAACGTTTCGTTCCTTCTCCCCTCTAATCAAGAGAGTTCCTCCTGCTCTGCTAATCTTTCAACGAGCCAATCAATACACCTTTTACAAAATACTTTTGGACAAACGGATAAACCATTACGATCGGCAAAGTCGCCACCATCATAATTGCCATTGATAAGGACTTGCCAGTGACACCAGTCATTTCCGCCAAACGTGCTGCTGAGCCAGAATCGATTTGACTCATTTGCGAACTCACCGTATTCGAATTCAAGACTCGTTGCAAAAAGGTCTGCAAGGGAATGAGATGATCTGAAGTAATGTAGATGCTTGGCATAAACCAATCATTCCAATGCCCAACGGCGGTAAATAGCGACAAAGTGGCAATGACTGGACCTGATAACGGCAAAATGATTCGGAAAAACGTGCCCCAATACCCACAACCATCAATTTTCGCTGAATCCTCCAATCCTTTCGGCAGTTGCTGAAAGAACGTACGGAAGATGATCATATTCCAAACACTGATCAGACCAGGAATGATCATTACCCAAAAAGAATCCATCAGTCCAAGTGAACGTACCACTAAAAAGGTTGGAATCAAGCCGCCGCTGAAGAACATCGTGAGGATGAAAAAAATCGTAATAAATTTTCGCCCCATCAGTTCTCTTTTTGACATTCCATATGCTGCCATCGCTGTCAGCATGATCGATGAAAACGTCCCGATCACTGTCCGTAAGACACTGATGAAAAAGGCATTCATCAAGCGCTGATCTTGAAAGACGATCTGATAGTTTTCCAACGTGAATTCTCTTGGCCAAAACGTGATCCCACCAGTCACCGTGTCACGTCCAGAATTAAAGGAAATCACCAGCGAATTCCAGAAGGGATAAAACGTCAAGAATGCAAGCGTTATCAAGAAGAGGTAAATAAAAATCATCATCGCTTGGTCGCCCCAATTTTTCTTCATTGTTCATTTCCTCCTCTGCTGATTACCATAAGCTGTGACCCACTTTGCGTGCGAAAAAGTTTGCTCCGCTCAAAAGAGTGACACTAATGACTGCTTTGAACAAACCAACAGCTGTTGCGTATGAATATTGAGAGTTGCTGATCCCTACCCGATACACATAGGTATCAATGACATCCGCCACATTTCTAAGAGCTGGATTGCTCCCCAGTAAAAGCAAATCTTCAAAGCCCGCATTCAATAAGTTGCCGATCTCCAAAATGAGAAAAATCGTAATGATTGGAACGATCGAAGGCAGAGTGATCAAAAAGACTTGCTGAAATTTCGTTGCGCCATCTAGTGATGCTGCTTCGTACAGTTGCGGATCGATCCCAGCAATGGCTGCCATATAGACGATCGAGCCAAAGCCAATCGATTTCCAAAGATTTGTCGTAACGATGATCGTCCAGAAATAGCGAGGGATCGATAAAAAGTTGATTGGTTCATCGATCAGGTTTAAACTCTCCAAAGCAATATTTAAGCTACCGTTATCCATCGATAAAATCGACATCGTAAATCCCGCCACGATCACCCATGATAAAAAGTGTGGGAGATAAGTAATCGTCTGCACCACACGCTTGAAGGCAACGTTCTTGACCTCGTTAAGCATCAATGCCAACAAAATCGGTGCTGGAAAACAAATAGCAATCTTTAGCACACTGATCATAATGGTATTCCGTAAAATTTCCCAAAAACGTGGTTCACTAAAAAAGCGCCGAAAATTATCAAAGCCGATCCATGGACTGCCTGTCATACCTTCAAAAATATTGTACTGTTGAAACGCCATCAAAATCCCGTACATTGGGATATAACTAAAAATGCCTACCAGTAAGATCGCAGGCAGTACCATCATCTGCAGATCCCACTGAGCAAAATATCGCTGTATCCACTTTTTTTCCATCACATCTACTCCTTGTCTTCCCAATTCCACCTTGTCGCACCCACAATAGAAACCGCATACAAAATAAACAACGAACAATCTCTGCGTCCAGAGCCATCGAATCTCGATTCTTTTTTATTATAAATTAAGAATAACCACAATTCAATATAATGTTTAGGTTTTTTGAATCATAATGGCTATTATATTAAGTTTTAAAACAAGTACCCAAACTATTAAATAACAAAACAAGAAAAATCAAATAGATTGGACCTGCTCTGCTAATACAGATAAACTACCGTTTTTTCAATGATTGGTCTTCAAATCGATGTAACAGGTTTTTGCACTCTTTCGTGCGAAATAAAAACAAAAGTTTCTTTTTTTGACAAAAAAAAGAAAAAGCAGAGAATCGTCCTCTCTGCTTTTTCTTTCATAACCTATTATTTTTTAACGATAAACCACCATTCGATACCGATCGCATCGTAGGTCGTCAACAACTTCCGTTTTTTGTCGATGAAGAACTCTTGGTTCTTCTCAGACAAGTGCTTTTCCAATGTATCGATATCTTCTTGACTGATGGAGATTTTCAAGAAGTCTAAGCCAAGCACCTCATGGGTCGGCAAATCGATCGTACCACCTTGTGCTTCAGTCAAGCCGACTTGGAAGTCACCATCATTGAGGATAAATTCCTTCGTTTCGGCTTCTTTTGTTTTCAAGCCTAAGCTTTCTTCTAAGAAAAGCTGCTCTTTGGCTAGATCACTGACGTTTAAATACAGCTTGCCAAAATGAGCTTCTTTTGATAAGCCAGCCGCTTTTGCAGGTGCCGCTTTGATCAATTCTGCTTCGTCTTTTGGTACCGCAGTTCCTGCGGGTGCTGTAAATAAGACTTCAATTTTGTTCCCTTCTGGATCAGCTATAATAAAGCCTAATTGATTCGCTTCATAACGAGCTTCTTCGAAAGCAATCGCTTTTTGTTGGGCATTGCTCGCGATAGTTGCCGCTTCTTCTAATGAGGATACGGCTAAGACGATGCGCTGCATTTTTTTGATCTCGCCGAAGTGATCGTTGGCACGCGGGCTTTCTTCCAACCATAAAACTTCTCTATCTAATCCTTTTAGACCAAAGATGGCCAATTCATTTTCTTCTCTTTTCAACTCAAAACCAAGTACATCCCGATAAAAGGCAATCGCTTGATCGCGGTCTTTTACCCGGATTGCAACAGTCAGCAACTTCGTACTGCTCCCCAATAAGAAATCTGTCATTGTTTCTCCCCCTACTTACATATGTACTCATTGTACTGATAAAACGAAATTCTAGCAAATGAAATCCCTACCTATTTTATTCTTTTTTTAGAGAAAATAAGAAGAAAAGCACAGAAAAGTCAGAATTTTGCATTTTTATGAGTAGAGAAGAGGCATTTGGGTGTTGCTAATGGCTTCAGCTACAGACAGCTGCGGCTGGACTTGCCGCGAGGATCTGGGTTCCTAAACGATCGATTCGATCGGTGATACAAACGGCAGCTACCCCTGCTTTCAAGGCTTTCTGCGCACTTTTTAGTTTTGGCAGCATGCCGCCTGTGACTACTTCTTCGGTGATCAAACGGGGGATCTCTTCAAAAGAAACAGCCGATAACCACTGGCTTTCTTGCTTGATCCCAGGGACATCCGTCAACAAATATAGTTTTTCGGCTTGTAAACTGGCAGCAACCTGACACGCTACTTCATCGGCATTGATGTTCAGCCATTGCCCCTCTGGGGTAATTCCTAGCGGTGCTAGGATCGGGACATGTTTTTTCTCTGTCAAGAGCTGCAGGAAAGCAGCGTTGATTTGTTGAACCTTCCCCACCTGTCCTAATTTTTCTTCATTAATGACTTCTCCTTGAATCAGTTGATCACAGCCAGCATTCAGTCCTACGGCATGGAACCCAGCTTGCTGGAAAGCGGTCGTGATCAGCGGTTGAACTTGTCCCAAAAGGACCATTCTAGTTACTTCAAGCGTCTGGGGGTCGGTCACCCGCAGGCCGTCTTTGATCGTGACTGTCAACGCCATTTTCTCCATCATTTCTGAGATGTAGTGACCGCCGCCATGGACGATGACTACTTTTTTGCCCGCAGCTTGCCAGTCTGCTATCGTCTCAAAGAATGACGGGGTTAAATTGTCTGAGGCGACACCGCCGATTTTTACTACGATCGTTTCCATCTACTCGCTCCTTTTTGTCTAGTACCTGATTTCTTTCAGGTATGATATAGTGCGTTGATTTTCACATAGTCATACGTCAGATCACAGCCCCAAGCGGTGCCAACGCCTGTCCCTTCTTTCAGCTCGACAGCGACTTTGACTTCATTTTCCGCCAACTGTTCTTGCATGATGGTTTCGTCAAAAGCTACCGGTGTCCCTTGGACAAAGACGGGAATGTCGGCTAATGCAATCGATACCGTTGCTGGGTCGATCGGCTGCCCACTATAGCCCACTGCACATAAGATACGCCCCCAGTTCGGGTCTTTGCCAAAGAGGGCTGTTTTGACCAGTGGCGAACCAACGATGGTTTTGCTGATCATTCGGGCTGCTTCATCGGTCACAGCTCCACTCGTGTGAGCTTCGATCAATTTGCTGGCGCCTTCTCCGTCCTTTGCAACTGCTTTGGCTAGTGCGGTCAGAACTGCTTTGAGCATCCCTTTAAACTCATGATAAGCTGGCGTGTCAGCTTCAATCGTTGGATTTTTGGCTAACCCGTTGGCTAAAACTAACACCATATCATTGGTGGATGTATCGCCATCGACCGTGATTTGATTGAAGGTAACGTCGGTTAATTCTTTCAGCAGTGCTTGCAAGAGTGCTGGAGCGATCGCCGCATCCGTCGTAACAAAGGCCAGCATCGTAGCCATATTGGGATGGATCATACCAGACCCTTTGGCACAGCCCGCAACAGTCACCGTTTTGTCAGCGATCGTTGATTGGATGACACTGCTTTTTTCAGTCAGATCCGTCGTCAAAATCGCTCTTTGAAATCGGTGGGCATCCCCTTGCCTGTTTAGTTGCTGAATCCCTGCAGTGATTTTTTCCATCGGTAAGCTCTTACCAATGATCCCGGTGGAGGCTACCGCAAAGGCTTCGGGACTCGTATGCAGCTGGGCTGCTGCCAATTCTGCCATCTCTTGTGCATCTTTTAAACCTTGCTCCCCGGTACAAGCATTGGCATTGCCCGCATTGACGATCACGCCTTGCAAGGTGCCTGCTTGCATTTTTTCCTTTGTAACGAGAATGGGTGCCGCTTGTACTTGATTGGTGGTAAAGACTGCCGCAGCACTGGCTGGCACTTCAGAGACGATCCAACCAAGATCGACTTTCTCTTTCTTCAGACCGCAATGCAGACCATCGGCAAAAAAACCTTTGGGGGTTGCGATCGTTCCTTCGATTTCTTTCATTTTCTTTCCTCCTACTGCCACCTTTTTGCGGATTTCCCACTGGCTGACACGAGTATCCTCACGCGTCTGTTGGCTATTTTATGGATATAACGGTGCTTGCATAAGACCAGTCGTTTCTGGTATCTTTGCCCATCGATTGAAGTTTTGGATCGCTTGGCCAGCAGCCCCTTTGCCTAAATTATCGATCACTGCGACAACGGTCAACACTTGGGTCAGCGGATTGAAACATATGCCAATGTCACAAAAATTCGTTCCCGTCACTTGCCGCAGCTCGGGCAGCTTTCCTAACGGTTGCACTCGGACAAACGGATGGTCTTGATACGTTTTTACGTACTGCTCATAGATGTCCTCTTGCGAAATCGCGTCTTTGATAGGCGCATAAAGCGTCATAAAGATCCCTCTTTTGACAGGCAGTAAGCTGGTAGAAAATTGGATCGGCGGCATTGCCTGATCCCATTGCTGAAACTGCTGCATGATCTCAGGAATATGCTGATGCTGATTTGGCTTATACATCGTCATGTTATCCGCAGCGGTTGCAAAGTGACTGCTGTCCGTCAATTTCTTACCAGCACCCGACAAACCCGACTTGCCATCAAAAATCAACGTACCGCTGAATAGTTTTTGCTGAACCAACGGCGCAGCAGCTAAAATGGCAGCAGTCGCATAACAGCCTGGATTGGCGATCAAATTGCCAGGAGTCGTTGCAAACTCAGGCAGCGAATAGGTCGCTTGTGCCAACAACTCGGCAGGTGCAGCTTCTTGGTGATACCATTTTTGATAGCTATCCCGATCCTTCAATCGCAGATCACCAGAAAGGTCAATCACTGGAAAGTCATTTGCGACAAAAGTCGCTGCGAGTTCTTTGCTGATTCCAGCAGGAGTCGCAAAAAACACGAGTTGATTTTCCTTTTGGATTTTTTCTGCATCAAAAGGTTCGATCAGCCGCTCTGTCAGTCCAATTAAATGAGGATACAAAACAGATGAATTTTCATGCATAGAATGACTATGCAAGGTGCCCACCTCCAATTGGGGATGTTGCTGGATCAAACGAATCAATTCAATTCCGGTATACCCTGTTACACCAACGATTGCTGCCTTCAAACACGTCACTCCTCAAAAGAATTTACTTAAGATTATAAGAAACTCCCATCGCTCTGTCAATGATTATTTATAAAAATATTCAAAATAAATTCGCTATTATTCGGTTTTTATAAGAAAAAAAGCCCAAAAATCTATTTTTATGCAATTATGCTAAGACAGCTTGCAAAATCGCCAAGGCTGCTGTCGTTTCCTCTTGCGAGATCGTTAAGGGCGGCAGCAAGCGCAAAACCTTGGTTCCCGCTTTTAATGCGAGGAGGCCTTGGTTCCGCAGTTGGGTCAACACGGATTGCAAGCTTTCCGAATCGGCTAATTCGATACCGATCATCAATCCTTTCCCACGAATCGCCTGCACCTTAGATAGTCCTTGCAATCCGTCGAGAAACTGCTGCTGGCGCAATTGAACATTGACTTGAATGTCCTCTTCTTGCAACACACTGCAAACGGCACTAGCAGCAGCCATCGCTAATTTATTGCCACCAAAGGTCGAACCGTGACTACCGGGTCCAAAAGCCGTTTGCAAATGGCTTTTGCCTAGCATCGCTCCGACAGGGATCCCGTTACCAAGCCCTTTTGCTACGGTAAAAAGATCAGGTTCAATGCCATATCCTTCAAAAGCAAACAGTGTTCCTGTCCGTCCCATCCCGGTTTGGATCTCATCCACCACCAGTAGTACCCCCAACTCCTGACAAAGGGCTGCCACCGCTTGGACCCACGCCACCTCAGCAGGGATCACACCGCCTTCGCCTTGGATCAATTCTAAAAACACGGCTGCCGTCTGCTCATCTAAAACGGCTTGCAATGCCTCAAGGTCATTAAAGGGTACATACACCATCTCTGGTACTAACGGTCCAAACCCATCATGGATACTACTTTGCCCAGTCAAAGACATCGCCCCAAAGGTCCGACCATGGAAAGATTGTTCAAAACTAATGACTTTGCTGCGGCCAGTCGCTTTGCGAGCCAACTTTAAAGCAGCTTCGTTCGCCTCAGCGCCACTATTGCAAAAATAAGCCAGATACGGCTCGTCTGAAGCGCTCTTTTGATTTTGGGTCAGCTTTTGGGCAACTTCTTCTTGCAACTGGCTGTCATACAAATTCGGCACATGCCAAATCTGCTCTGCTTGTGTCATCAATGCGGCTTGCACTTTGGGATGCCCATAACCGAGATTAACGACCCCGATGCCGCTTGTTAAATCTAAATATTGGTTGCCTTGCGAATCTACCACATAGCTGCCGTTGCCTTGCTGGATATCGATGGGTAAACGGCTGTAATTAGGAAAAAGATGACTCATTGGTTTCACTCCTTGTCTTGGATTATTCGAAATTATGTATTAATATACATTTTAATCCAGTTAATTGCAATAAATATTTAAATTAAAGCGATAAAAATTCATAAAAAAAAGAAAGCAGTGACAATCACTGCTTTCTTTCAGTCAACCTTTGGCGGTCTGTTTATCATCATTTGGGGAAGAATTTCTTTCATTACAAACAGTGGATCACGCCACTTCTTCTGAAAATTGACTGTTATACAGGTCTGCATAGAAACCGTTTTGTGCCATCAATTCCTCATGATTTCCAGTCTCAACAATGGACCCGTGATTCATCACGATGATATTGTCAGCATCACGAATCGTAGAGAGACGGTGAGCAACCACAAAGCTGGTCCGATTTTCTAACAAACGACCCATTGCTTTTTGGATCAAGATTTCCGTCCGCGTATCGACACTAGAAGTTGCTTCATCCAAAATCAAAACGTCGGGATCCGCTAAGAAGGCGCGGGCGATCGTGATCAGCTGACGTTGACCTTGGGAGATGTTGCTGGCTTCTTCATTCAAGACCGTATCATAGCCTTCTGGCAATTTGCGAACAAAATCATCCACATGGGCAGCTTTCGCCGCAGCGATCACTTGCTCTTTGGTTGCTTTTTCATTTCCATAATGAATGTTGTCATAGATGGAACCAGTAAACAACCACGTATCTTGCAGCACCATCGAGATATTACTACGCAACTCATCACGAGTCAAGTCTCGGGTATCTTTGCCATCGTAACGAATGCTACCGCCAGAAACATCATAAAAACGTTCCAAGAGATTGATCAGCGTGGTTTTCCCAGCGCCGGTAGGTCCTACGATAGCCACCATCTCACCAGCTTTAACATCCAGATTAAAATCGGTCATCAATAATTTGTCTGGCGCATATCCAAATTGAACATGATCGAAACGAACTTTGTATTCACTGTCTTCCACTGGCAATCCAGAAGGCTCATCAGTCATTTCTTCTTCATCCAAGACTTCAAAGACCCGTTCGGCAGATGCAACGGTTGATTGGATGGTGTTTAGTAAGCTAGCGATTTGAGTGATTGGTTGAGAGAATTGATTGGTGTATTGCAAGAATGCTTGCACATCCCCTAACGTCATGTTCCCATTCGCCACTTTGATCCCACCAAGGACAGCCACGAAGACATAGCCTAAGTTTTTAATGAAGTTCATCAAGGGCATAATGATCGCTGAAATAAATTGGGCTTTCCAACCAGCGGAATACAGACGGTCATTTTCTTCTTCAAAAACGACTTGATCGGCGGCTTCATGGTTGAAGGTTTTGACAACGGTATGACCGCCGTAAGTTTCTTCGACTTGGTCATTGAGCAATCCTAAACTTTTTTGTTGTGCCGCAAAGAATTTTTGCGATTTTGGTGCGACGATCATCACGACGATCAAGCTTAAAGGAACCGTTGCTAAAGCAACCAAAGTCAGTTGCCAACTGATCGTCAACATCATCCACAAAACCCCGATAAAGGTCACGACACTCGTAATAAATTGGGTCAAGTTTTGTTGCAGGGTACTTGCGATATTATCCATATCATTGATCGCCCGTGACATGATATCCCCATTTGAGTGAGTATCATAGTAAGAGATCGGCAAGCGGTTCATTTTTTCATCTAAGTCACGACGCAGCTCATAAACCGTCCGTTGCGAGACACGGGTCATAATAAACTGTTGTAGAAAGTTGAAGACGGCTGAAATCACATACATGCCGATCGCGATCAAAATGATTTGACCAACTTTCTCAAAATCGATAGGAAATTCTGTTACCTGTTGGCCGGCTTGCATCTGCTGCGCACCGATCATGACACCTTTAAAAATTTCAGTGGTCGCTTCCCCTAAAATTTTCGGTGTTTGGATTTGGAAGATCACGGCTGCGATCGCTAAAACGAAGACGGCGATGATAGCGATGGAGCGTTTCGACATGTACCCGAAAAGCCGTTTGACCGTCCCCCAAAAGTTTTTTGGTTTTGGTCCTTTGGCACCGATGTTACGGCCTGGACCGCCGCCCATTGGTCCGCCACGGTGTTGTGTTGTTGTTTTCTTTTCACTCATGCAAGATCCTCCTCTCTCAATTGTGAAGAAACGATTTCTTGGTAGGTTTCATTGTCTGCCATTAATGATTCATGGGTCCCTTTTCCTACGAGTTTTCCTTCATCCAATACTAAGATCGTATCGGCATCCATGACGGTGCTGACCCGTTGGGCAACCACGACCATAATGCTGTCTTGCATGTCGCGTTTCAGCGCTGCTCGTAAGTTAGCATCGGTTTTGAAGTCCAGTGCGGAGAAGGAATCATCAAAGACATAGACATCTGCTTGTTTCACTAACGCACGAGCGATCGCTAAACGTTGACGTTGTCCACCAGAGAAGTTGCCGCCGCCTTGTTCTACACGGCTATCTAAGCCATCTGCCAGTTCGGAGACAAAATCTTTGGCTTGGGCGATCTCTATTGCTTGCCAGATTTCTTCATCTGATGCATCGGGTTTTCCGTATTTCATATTTTCACGAATGGTACCAGAAAACAGTACCGCTTTTTGCGGAACAAAGCCCACGACTTCTCGTAGATTGTGCTGGGTGACTTCTGCAATATTGACCCCATTGATTTTGATTGCACCAGACTCCACATCGTACAAACGAGGCAAGAGATTGACTAAGGTCGTTTTCCCTGAGCCCGTCCCACCGATGATGGCAACAAAATCACCAGATTTTGCTTGAAAATCGATATCTTCCAACGCCAATTTCTCAGCGCCTTGGTAGCGATACGCCACATGGTCAAAGGCCAAGGTTGCTTGGTCCCCTTGTAAGCTCAATGTCGCTGGTGTTTTTGGATCGAGAATTTCATCTTCTTCATTTAAGACTTCGTTGATCCGGTCAGCTGATGCTTGGGCTCTTGGCACCATCACGAAGATCATGGACAGCATCATAAAGCTGATCAAAATTTGCATTGCATAGGTCATAAACGCAATCAAGTTTCCGACTTCTAAGGTCATTTCGGCAATATAATGTCCCCCAAACCATGTGATGGCAATGTTCGTCCCACTCATGATCAACGTCATCAATGGCATCATCAATGCCACGATGGTGTTTACTTTAATCGCGGTGTGGGTGTAATCTTTGTTGGCTTCATCAAAGCGATTCGCTTCATAATCCGTCTTGTCAAATGCCCGAATAACGCGGACCCCCGTCAAGCCTTCACGAAAGACTAAGTTCAAACGGTCGGTTTTCTTTTGCATACTTTTGAATAAAGGAACGGCAAAATACATAATACCGCCGACCAATACTAGCATGATAGGAATAACGACTAAAAAGATTCGTGTTAATTGGGCATCTTTTTGATAGGCCAAGAAACTCGCCCCAATCAGTGTGATCGGTGCATTGATCATCATACGTAAAAACATTTGCGTCACCATTTGAATTTGGTTGACGTCGTTGGTGGTTCTTGTAATCAATGATGCGGTCCCAAATTTATCAAAAGATCGAGAAGAAAAATTCTCAACTTTTTGGTAAATGTCCGAACGTAGTTTTTGTCCTAATTTTTGTGATTCTCTTGTTGCGAAATACGTATTTCCTAAAGCGGCGATGATACTGATCAATGAAAAGCCGATCATGTAAAAGCCGGTTTTCCAAATGTAATCAATGTCGCCTGTCGCCACCCCATTGTTGATAATATTGGAAGTCAATGTCGGTAGATACAAATCAGAAACGACTTGGATCACCATAAACACCACTGCCATGATTATGGAAATGACGGATACGCGTTTTATCAGCTTAATCATAGGTTTCCCCTCTTTCTTTTTTTGCGCCCTCTCTTAACCAGCGGACTTTACTGTTGAAATCAGCGATCGCTTCGGCAGGATCATAGTCTGGATCAAACGCTGATTGGCGATAGGCTTCGGCAATCGTCGAAAAGACGGTATGCATCAGCAGCTGGATCAGCATTTTCAACTCATGGTCGTCTTTGACTTTCAATAAATCTTTGTCGACCTCTGACAAAAAGATGGCTTGCTGCTTCTGCCGATCGGCTTTGTTTTCTTGATGCATCTTGTGCTGCATCTCTGGCACGACTTTATGGAAGGAACGATAATCCATACTCATAAATAAATTGCGGTAAAAGTTTGCGTTTTTGCCTTTGAAAACCTCGGCGATCATCCGTGAAAAGTACCATTCGAACCCCGCAAACAGATCCCCGTTTTCATGTTGGATCGATTTCAGCAGATCTCGCTGACTATTTTTTTTCAACGTATGGAAATAATAGTAATAAAGATCTTCTTTGTTTTCGAAGTATTGGTAAAAACTCCCGCGAGGAATCTCGGCATCTTTGATGATGTTGGCGATCGAGGCGTCTTTCAGCGGCAGGCTTGAGAATTCTTTTTTCGCCGCATTTAAGATGCGCTTTTGTTTTTCTGGCGGCAAGTGAAAAAATGTATCGGTCGGCATCACAAGCAACTCCTTTCTAATTTAAAATAAATCACAGCTCTCGATATGACACGTTGTCATATGACACTGTGTCATTATACACCCCTCACCAGAGAATGCAAGAATTTAAATTTGACTTTTTTATGAAGGAATCGATTCTGGTCTTTTTATAAAGGGCGTTATTTGAAAAGAAATAACCAATGAAATTTCTGAAAACAAAAAACCTTCGTTTCCCTGATGGAAAACGAAGGTTGCTATTTTTTCATTCTGACGATTATAAATAACAATCATTTTTTCTTGCGGCGCCATAGAATCAAGAAAACGATCAGCAGCAGGATAACACCTGCGATCAGTAAGGTATAGCTTGGCGCTTCATTGGTTTTAGGTAATGTTTTTTCACCATCGGCAGTAGCGTTGGCCTCTTTCGAAGAAGTCGTTGTCGCTGTTTCTTGAGCACTCGTCGATGTTGCGGTCGCTTCTTCAGTCGTACTCGTTTGCGTGCCTGTAGGCAGATACATGGAATCATTTGCCGCTTGAATGATATACGAGATCCGTCCTGGGACAAAGGCACCTGGATCGACTTGCATCTCTTGTTCCATCTGATTTAAATTGGTCAAAATTGAGATCATCCATTCGTTGGAAACGGCTTGATTCAAATGTAAAAAGACTCCGTCTGCTGGATAGACGACCCGTAAATATTCCTGCAGCTGATCCACAACAGGAATCAAGTCAGCAAAACTGGCGTAGCTATTTGCATCAAAAGCCAATTGCGGCTCAATGGCTTCCCAGGATAACGTCTGATCGACAAACAAGGCACCGATGATTTTTGCTAAGTAAGCAATATCAAAGCCCATCGCATCACTGGAATAACGTAGCGCCAGACGATTGCCATTGGTCAATTCTTCATCTGTCAACTGGTCCAACTGTTCTTGGGTAAATGCGGTCACACTTCCTTCAGTGATCCCTTGGGTTAAGGCGCTACGCAGCGAACTAGGTTCATCGGCTAACGTGTTGATCTCATTGACGTTTTGCGTCCCTGTCTCTGCTTGGATCGAGGCAATAACGGCTTCGGAATCGACTGGCTCTTGATTCTCGTCAGCTGTAGTTTCTGAAGTAGCGGATTGATCCGTTTCTTGATTTTCATCTGTACTTTCTTGGGCAGAATTTTGAATCTGCTCACTGTCTGTTTGCCCTTCTGATGAAAGCGTCTCGCTAACGGCAACCGGATTGTCACTTCCACTCGTAGCCGTTTCATCTGCATGAACCATCATTGGTGAAAATGCCAGCGACATCAGTCCGAACCAAATTATTTTTTTCATCGTCATTGCCTCCTCGAATGGGATTTCTCCCTTTGTAACGAAACTGTAACATAAAGGCCTCGTTTCCGCAATCAATTTAGTAACTTCTTAAAAAAAACCTCCATCTTTATCAGATAGAGGTTTTACCATTATTTTATCGTTGCCACATGCATGACTGCTTGACCTGCGTTTGTTTCCGCGATCGGTAACAGTTCAGCGTTGGCTGCTTGGTCCATATTGGTGATAATGACAAGCATCTCAGAAGCTTTGCCTTTAGCCGTCAACTGTGCCAAATCGACTTGGGCAACTTGGGTAGCTGGTGTCACGGCTTGGCCTTCCTCCACCAGGATCTCAAAAGGTGCTCCTTGCAATTCGACGGTGTCAACACCCATGTGCAGCAGAATCTCTAGCCCGCTGGCAGTCTTGATCCCCAATGCATGTTTCGTGGGAAAAATCGTCGTGACGGTTCCTGCTGCTGGTGCATAGATCGCACCATTGTCTGGCAAGACGAAATACCCGTCGCCCATCATTTTTTGCGAAAATACCGGATCACTTGATGCACTGATCGCTTTTGTCGTGCCTGTGGCTACTGCGTATAAAGGGGTATCGATCGTTTCTTTTGATGGAGTTGCTGTCGTTTCCTTTGCAGGCGTTTCACTCGTTTGTTTTGGTTGCGGTTGCACAGTAACGGTTGCAGCTGGTTTTGCTTCTTCTGCCTCGCTTTCTTTGACTGCTTCTAAGCGATCTTTCGGAATCCCAAAGAAGTAGGTGGCAACGAAGCCGCCAGCATAGCCTGCTAACAAGCCGAAAATATAGCCCATCCAACGGCCGTTGGCAATCAAGGGGATCAAAGCTAGCCCTGATGGTCCAATCGCCGTTGCGCCGATATTTGTCAAAGCGCCAATGACCGCACCACCGATCCCACCACCAATACAAGCAGTGATAAATGGTCGACCTAATGGCAACGTCACTCCGTAGATCAATGGTTCGCCGATGCCTAAGATCCCAACTGGCAATGCACCTTTGATCATTTCAGAAAGCTCTTTGTCTTTACGTAGTCGTACCCATAAGGCTAAAGCTGCACCGACTTGACCAGCACCAGCCATGGCTAAGATCGGTAATAATTGCGTGCTGCCTGTTGCTTCGATCATTTGAATGTGGATCGGGGTCAAAATTTGATGCAAACCAAACATGACCATTGGTAGGAAGGCCGCCCCTAAGACAAACCCAGAGAAAGCACCGCCCACGTTCAAGACCCAAGTGATCGAACCGACTAAGCTGTCAGAGATCAGACCTGCCAATGGCATGATCAAGAAAATCTCCGTCAAACCGATGATCAGCAAACACAACGTCGGGGTCACGATAATATCGATCGCTTCAGGAATCACTCGATGCAGCACTGCCTCTAATTTCGCCAAAAGCCATACAGCGAAGATCACACCGATGATCCCTCCTTGGTTGGCAGCTAAAGCTTCGCCAGTGAACAAGTTTTGGATCGGGGCTTCTGGGTTCATACCTGTCAGCAAGATGATCGAACCGATCACGCCACCAAGGGTTGGATTGGCTTTAAAGACCTGCGCTGCATTGACCCCAGTAAAGATCGCTAAATAGGTGAACATCCCATTTCTGAGGACGTTTAAAATCATGACATAATAATTCCAAGTATCTCCATCTAATCGGCCAGCCGTGATCATATTGGTCAGGACAGAAGCGATCCCTGCGACGAGTCCTGCACCAACGAAGGCTGGAATCATTGGAACAAAGATATTAGAAATATCTTTCAACAGCGACTTTAATGGTGATGATTTTTGTTTGGCTTTTTGGGCTGCTTTCATCTCTGCCGTTTTTTCTGATAACGCCTCTTTGCCTGATTTTTGCGGTGGGATCTCTTGCCCTAAATCAACACCAGCTTTTGCCACCATTGCATTGGCTACTTTGTTGACTTTCCCTGGTCCGATAATGACTTGCAGCTGCTCGTCATTGACGACACCCATCACACCGGGAATCTCTTTTAACCCTTGTTGATCGACCTTATCGTGGTCGCGGACGGTCATTCGTACGCGAGTCATACAGTGATTGACTGTTTCTACGTTGTCCATTCCGCCGGCTTCTTGAAAAATCTTCTCCGCTAACTCTTCTACCGTCAGTGTTTCTTTTGCCATTACTTTTCTCCTCCTAACGCCGTTTTGACAAACCCTTGTGCCGTGGCAAGTTTTGCTTGTGCTTCGTCTTTCGTGCTATCAGTCAACAGCATCACGATCGCCAATTTGACATTCTGATCTGCTTCTTCAAATGCCGCGGCGGCTGTTTCATAATCAGCTTCAGTCGCCTGCATGATGATCCGTTTTGAGCGTTCCACCAATTTTTCGTTGGTCGCTTTCACGTCGACCATCAAATTATTGTAGACTTTGCCGATCCCTACCATCGATAACGTCGAGATCATATTCAAAATCAGTTTTTGGGCAGTCCCAGATTTCAAACGAGTCGAACCTGTCAGAAATTCTGGTCCACAATCGACCTCGATTGGAAAGCTGGCATGCTGAGAGATCTCCGCGTCTTTATTACAAGCGATCGTAGCCGTTGTGGCACCGAGCTCATTGGCATAGTCAAGCGCCCCGATCACGTAAGGGGTTCTGCCACTGGCAGCGATCCCGATCACCATATCATTTTGGTTCAACTTCAAATCGACAAGGTCTTGTTTGCCTAGCGTTAAGGAGTCTTCTGCTCCTTCGACAGCGACCGTCATCGCTTCTTCGCCACCGGCGATCAGACCGACCACCATCTCAGGTGATACCCCAAAGGTTGGGACACATTCGGCCGCATCCAAGACGCCTAATCGACCACTCGTCCCAGCGCCAAGATAAATCAAGCGTCCGCCCTTTTTAAAAGCGACGATGGTTTGTTCAATCACTTTTTCAATACTAGGAATTTCTTTTTCCACCGCATAGGCAACTTTTTGATCTTCTTGGTTCATTTTTTGACACGCTTCTAAAATCGTCATTTCATCTAAATTGCTCGTTTCACTATTGCGTCGTTCGGTCGTTAATTTGTCTAAATTGATTTTATTCATCGGAATCATCTCTTTCTAATTTAAATCGCATCCCTGCTTTGATTTGTTGGATCAACGGCAGATCGGCTGGTATCACCTGAGCGGCGAGGTTGACTTTGGGGTCTGCCGGCAAAGGTCGTTTGCACACCTGAATCTCTCCCATATAGCGCAAGTACTCTTGGTTATCGATCGTCACAGCACCCACTGGCCGCTCTTGACTAAGTTCAGGTTTGACTTCTGGAATCGCATTGAAACGGGCATCGGCGCTGCGCAAGACATCTCGAGCTTCATCGTAACGATTTTGGTGATTCCCTAAGACGTGTTCAAAGTAAGTGGAACCAAGATCTTTGACCCGCAAAACGATCCGCGCTTCTTGCAGATACGTCGCAAACTGCTGGGCACTTTTTTCAGAAACCATGCCATCGCCAATGTAAACAGCATCGACTGAGCCAGTTGCCAATAAGTCGATCGCTGCGGCAAAAGGCGACCAGTTGCGGTGTCTTTCCAGTGTGGGTAATCCTTGAAATAACGGTCCGCGTTTCTTGGCATCCCCTGGAACAAAGGCTTGGACGAAAAAGCCTTGTGCTTTCAACCAGCGGTTCTTCTCCTGAAACCAGCCAACATCCAGTCCCGTTTCTGGTCGGGGGTAATAATTGTGCCAAGCTTCCAAACGAGTAAAATCGGCTCCATACGCCTGCAGCTCTCGAATGTCTTTTTCCGTCAATGTACTGGCATTCAAACTGATGGTCATTTCTTTTGAAAATGCTGCGATTTGCTGATTGTCGATCGCATAATCCATTCGTAAACCAGTGACACCGATCTCCCTTAGTTCCGCCAGATTGTCGATGGAAAAGCCCGCTTCTGCTAATGCGTTTCCAGAAATATCTACCATTAAAGACAGCTGATGGTCTTTTGCGAAACCTCCCAAGTCCGTCAAACGCTGCCGATAAGTACTGCGATCATCTTCTGGTATGTGCATGGAGGTGAAAATCCCTTTAAAGCCTGATGCCATCGCAGTCATCTGCTCAAGTTCTGCTGCCGTCAAGTCTTCGTTCATAAATACAGAAAAGCCGAACATCTCTTTGCCTCCTTGGTGGGTCACTTTCGTGATACCGTTTTCTATAAAAGCATTATAACTGATTCTTTTCCCATTCGCAACTATATTTCATAAATAAATAATTAATATAGAAATATCGTTTCATTTAATAAGAAAGCTTTACCGTTTAAACTTTCTTATGCCCTTCTTTCTACACTTATGGTACACTTTATTAGGAACGAAACTTGCTTTCGTCATTTTTACATAGTAGGAGGAATCACATCATCAATGATTATAATGGATGATATTATTCGCGAAGGCAATCCAACCTTGCGTGAAGTAGCAAAAGAAGTACCTTTTCCTTTGAGCGAAGAAGATATCGCACTAGGAAAAGAAATGATGACCTTTTTAGAAAACAGCCAAGACCCAGTCAAGGCAGAAGAACTTGAATTAAGAGGCGGCGTTGGTCTAGCAGCTCCTCAATTAGATATTTCAAAACGAATCACAGCGGTCCTCGTCCCTAGCAGCGACCCAGAAAAAACTGAACCTGATTTTAAAGATGTTCTATACAATCCCAAAATTCTAAGTCATTCCGTGCAAGAAGCTTGTTTGGGTGAAGGCGAAGGCTGTCTGTCCGTGGACCGTGAAGTCCCTGGCTACGTGGTACGCCATGCCCGGATTACGATCAGCTATTACGACATCAACGGCAAAAAGAAAAAAGTTCGTTTGAAGAACTATCCTGCGATCGTCGTTCAGCATGAGATCGATCATTTGAACGGGGTCATGTTCTACGATCATATCAATCAACAAAATCCTTTTTCATTGAAAGAAGGCATTTTAGTCATCGACTAACTAAAAAGTCTCTACCGACATTTTGCGGCAGAGACTTTTTTTCTATACTATTGACTATCTTCCTTCACGGTTTTGGCATTAATTGCCTTTCGCTAGGCTTTCTTGATGATCGGCTTTGATTTTTTCTAATAACGCTGGCTGCTCAAAAAGGTCTAATGCCGTCAGCGCTAAAAGTTCCGCCGCGATGGCGATCGATTGCAAGCCTTTTTCACTCTTGGCAGCGGCTTTGAATTCTTCCGAATGACCCGCAATGTAGTCATCTGAAATCGAAACGGTGGGTTGGATCGTCGGGATCACTTGACTGACATTGCCGACATCAGACGAACCAAGGCTTGTTTTGGCTTCCGTATCGATCTCATCGGCAGGTACGCCCGCTTCTTGGGCATGGGCGAAGAAGATCTCATCAAAACTTGGTGTCACGATCACATCGTCGACGGAGTTTTGGAACAAACCAAATTCATAGGTCGCTCCCGTAGCTAAAGCGGCTCCTTTTACGATGTTTTCGACTTTCTCGTAGACATCATTCAAGGTTGCTCGATTGGCAGCTCGTAAATAAAAACGACCGGCTGCATATTCTGGCACGACATTGGCTGCCACGCCGCCATCGGTGATCACACCATGAATATTGACGTCTTTTGGTAAGTGCAGGCGCAACCCATTGATCCCGTTAAAGACTTGCAGCAATGCTTCTAACGCGTTGATGCCTTTTTCTGGTGCAGCTGCCGCATGGGAAGCCCGACCATAGAACTTGATATCCACTGGATCATTGGCTAATGAAGCCGTCGTTTTGCCATAGCGATGGGCTGGATGGACACAAAGAGCGGCATCGACATCATCGAAGAACCCTTCACGGACAAAACTGCCTTTAGCGGAACCATTTTCTCCACCTTCTTCTCCTGGCGTCCCATAGACTCGAATCTCCCCGCCTAGCTCATCGATGAAAGGTTGCAGAGCACTGGCAGCTAAGACGGAATAAGTCCCGAAGAGATTGTGTCCGCAGGCATGACCGATGCCAGGTAACGCATCATACTCGGCTAAAAAGGCAATCGTCGGACCCGGTTTCCCACTGACATAGCGGGCATCAAAGCCGGTGCGATGGCCTGCCACATCCTTTTTGACAGCAAAGCCTTCTTTTTCTAATTGGGCGATCAGGGCATCGGCTGAATAAAACTCATAGTTGCTGACTTCTGGGTGATTGTGGATATCTAATGCCAAGGCTTGATAAGCGGCTAAACGCTCTTGGATAAATGGTTTGATGGCTGCTTTCGTAATAGTTGCTGTTGTCATAATCAAATCTCTCCTTTTTATACATGCTTTTTCAGTTTTTTTATCAAATTACATGGTGCTTATTTTGCCCCAAAGGTTTCCCAAGCAGGAACGCTTGATCCTTTTGACGTTTCCTCGATGACTTTTTTCGTATCCTCTGTTTGGTAAGCAGCGACCACTTTTTGGTAAACTTTATTGTCTTCCTCTTCTTTACGGGCGGCAATGATGTTGACGTAAGGACGGGCCGTTTCATCAACAGGCTCTAAAAAGATCGCATCTTCGGTTGGTACAAATCCTGCATCCACCGCCATGCCGCTATTGATGACCGAAACATCGACATCCGAAAGTGCCCGGGCGGTTTGCGCTGCATCAAGTTCTGAAATTTCTAAGTTCAAACGGTTTTCTGTAATATCCGCGACCGTTGGTGTTTGTCCGGCTGCTTCATCCACTTTGATCAATCCAGCTGATTGTAATAAAAGCAATGCCCGACCACCATTGGTCACATCATTAGGGATCGCAACTTTAGCTCCTTCCGCCAAATCGTTGACATCCGTCACTTTGTCGGAATAAATGCCTAATGGCGCATTGACTGTATTGCCGATCGATACGAGATCAGTACCAAATTCTTCATTATAGTTGTCCAAGAAAAATTGGTGTTGGAATGAATTAAGGTCGATGGAACCATCAGCTAAAGCTGCATTGGGTTGATTGTAATCAGAGAATTGGACATATTCTAAATTGATGCCTTCGTCTTTCAAACGATCCTTGACATCATCCCAAACGTCGGTGTCCGCCCCGATCACCCCTAATTTCACCGTCACTTCTTCTTGGTCATTGGCTGCGGCACTGCCATTGTTTCCGCATCCTGTAATAAATAATAATGCTGCCCCTAAGACGATTGATTGTACGATTTTTTTCATTTTTGCTTCCTCCATAAACTTGCTTGATTTTTTATTTGTACGTAAGTGGTGGTCAGTGTGATACTCGTTTAATGAGTAGGTTGCTGACAAATTGACTGATAAAAACGAATACCAAGATGATCAAGGTCGCCATGATCGTGACATCGGTCTGGAATCGGTTGTACCCGCGGGTGATGGCTAAGTTGCCTAAACCACCAGCGCCAACAGCTCCTGCCATGGCGGTCAATCCGATCACATTGATCACGGTCAATGCAGAGACCCGAATGATTCCCGCCACGCCTTCTGGTAAATAGACCCGAAAAATGATACCGAAAGGACTGGTGCCCATCGCTTCAGCTGCTTCTACGACACCGGGGTCAACTTCTAGCAAGGCGATCTCGATCTGCCGAGCAAAGAAGGGGATGATCCCAGCAATCAGAGGAACCAATGCTGCTGTTTCGCCGATGGTCGTTCCAACAAGGAATCGGGTAAAGGTTCCTAGTAACGTCAATAAGATAATAAAGGGGATCGAGCGGACCACATTGATGACTTTATCGAGAAATTCAAAGAGCGGTCGATTTTCTAAAATCCCATTCGGTCGAGTTACTACCAAGACGATCCCTAACAAGATACCTAAGATGCCCGCAATCAAAGAGGTCCAAAAAACCATATACAAGGTTTGGATCGTTGCTGTCACAAATTCATCTTGGATCGCAACAACATTGGGAAAATATCTTTCTAATAAGGCAGCCATTTAAAATCCTCCTTTAATCACATTGTTTAATGGTTCTGCATGATTTTCTTTTAAAATATTGGTGTAAACTCCTTGAGCCTTCAAGTATTCTAAGGCATGTTTACGCTGATGGTATTCGCCAGATAAGCTAACGACTAAGCTGCCGATCGGCACTTCTTGCAAGATCTCCACGTTGCCGTAAAGAATATTGGTGGTCACTTTGTAGCGGCTGTACAATTGGGCGATCAGTGGTTCATTGGTTTGATCGCCAACGTAGGACAGCTCCACCAGCCATTCATTTGGTGCCAAGGAAGAAAACTTCGAACTGCCAAGGATCGTTTCTAAGGCCTGGTCGATGTGCGTCGCCGTTCGGATGAAATCTTTGGTCAATGGTTTTTCTGGTTGACTGAAAATCTGAACGCTTGAACCTTGCTCGATGACTTCGCCGTCTTCCATCACTGCCACTTTGTTGCAGATTTCTTTGACGACTTGCATCTCATGAGTAATGATCACGATGGTCAAGCCGAGGGTTCGATTTAATTTTTTCAACAAAGCCAATATCTGTAAGGTCGTTTTCGGATCAAGGGCGCTGGTTGCTTCATCACAAAGCAAGATCTCTGGATCATTCGCTAACGCTCTGGCAATCGCGACCCGCTGTTTTTGTCCTCCAGATAGTTGGCTAGGAAACGCTTGGGCTTTTTCTTCCAATCCCACCAATGCTAACAGCTCGGTTACTTTTTGATGACGTTCCTGTTTGGACCGTCCCCCATATTTTAAGGAGAAATCCACGTTATCAAAAACATTGCGGCTGTCCATCAAGTTGAAGTGCTGAAAGATCATTCCGATCGTTTTCCGTTTTTCTCGCAGGGCTTTAGCAGAAAGCGTGGTCAGCTCGGTACCATTGACGACGACGCTGCCGCTACTTGGGCGCTGCAATAAGTTGATCACACGGACGAGTGTACTTTTCCCGGCGCCTGAGTAGCCCACGATGCCGTAAACGTCCCCTTTGTCGATCTCGATCGATACGTTTTTGACCGCTTGGATCGCGGGTTTCTTTGGTTGATTGAATGTTACTGATATGTCTTTTAATGAAATCATCGTCTTCCCCCTAGTTCTTGTCTTTTTCAATAAAAAAAGGCATCCTCAAACAAGTCACCTGTGACTTGTTTGAGGACGCCTTTTTGCGTGTTACCACCTCAGTTTAAGCTGCACTCGCATACAGCTCCTTTTCGAGTACGATCATACTCTAGCCAGATAACGGTCGCTACCGTCGTCGCCTTGCAAACTACTGCTCGGAACGAATCACTCCTTGGCCATTTTCTAAAAGTCGTTTGATGCTTCTTTTCAGCTACCGAAGCTCTCTGTTGAAAAAACGTGCTTTTGTACTTACCAATTCTTCGTGTGTGGTGCTATTTGATTTTGGGTATAAAAAAAGTCCTTTTACCAGCGTTTGCTAGTAAAAGGACGAATACTCGTGTTACCACCTTTTGTTTAGAAGGTTTCCCTTCCCTCAACCCAACGTCTAGTCGTGCTAGAGATTGGTGCACTTTGTAACGGTAGTGCGCATCCGTGATTGCCTACTTATCGACAATCAATCCTCCAAGGCCATTTTTCATCGCTTCTGACTTGACTCTTTCCACCAACCAGAGTCTCTCTTTGAAGTATCCGCGGTTACTTTCCTTCTCAACAGATTCATTATTCTTGTTGAAGAGTACTTTACTGGAAAATGAACGCCTTGTCAACAAAAAATCACAATTTTTTCATCTGAGGATTTGCCAAGACTTCCGCAAAGCGTCCTTGCCAGAATGGTTTACGCCTCAATTTTGATAGAGCATGCCTTTTTCTGCTAACTGTTGTTTGGCTTTTTCCAGAGCCGCAGGATCGGTGTAGCGCAACGTATGCAAGTGTACCCCATTGGTTAAATCTGAGAGCAAGCGGGCTTCTGCATGTTTGGTTTTGTTGATGAAATCAGTCACGTCTTGGTCTGTTTGAATCTGCAAATTGCCAGTGATCTCTCCATAGATCTCATGCTCAACGATGACATCGACCACTTCCACACCACAAGCGACAAAGATGCGCAATTCTTCTTCCGTTTGTTCAGGTCGATGCTGCACTGCTAGCTTACTTACATGTCCTGCCTCATCCAACAGCGCTTGCAGACGATAGCCGCGAGCCGTAGCCACAATCGCTTCACCAGCTGCTCGCAATAAGGCAATATCCCCAACGATGATTTGACGGCTGACTCCGAGGGATTCTGCCAGTTTGCTGGCACTGATCGCTTTGTCCGCTTGCTTCAATGCCGCTAAAATGTTTTCTCGACGTGTTCCTCCATCCATACTCATTCCTCCAATTGATTCTCTTGATAGGTTTTTGAGTGGTTCATAATTGATTGAAACATAGCCAAAATCGTTTCTTCATAGGCTTGATTAGAAATCGCCTGCCGAATGTTTTCCAGCACTTTCTCTTCACGATTTTCATCTAATACTGGCAATTGACTGCTTTTCTTCAATTGTACGATTTCGTTGACCGTGCTCATACGTTTTTCCAAAAGATGCGTGAGTTGCCAATCAATGTCATCGATCGCTGCCCGCTGAACAGCCAAGGGATCTTGCTGGTTGTTTTCTTCTTCTAAGTCGATCGTCTTGATGACCCGTGCTGGATTTCCCGCCAGCACGACATTGTCGGGGAATGATTTGGTAACGACACTGCCAGCGCCTACCACGACATTGTTGCCTAAGCGGACCCCTGGCAAAATCGTGGCCGCGCCACCGATCCACGCGTTATCGCCAATCACGATCGGTGCCCCTAATTCTAAGCCGCTGTTTCGTTTGACCGGATGTAATGGATGAGTCGCCGTAAACAACCGAACATTGGGCGCCAGCATACAATTGTCACCAAAGGTAATCGGGCAAACATCTAGTAACACACAGTCGTAGTTAGCATAGAAGTTTTTGCCGACAGAAATATTGTAGCCATAATCAAAACGGACATTCGGTTCGATATAGATTCGACCAGTCACAGAGCCGAAAGTTTCTTTTAGTAACTGCTCTTTGATTTTTGTATCAGTTTCTTGGTTGATCAGGTTCATTTGTTCACGGGCATATTTTCGATCTGCCACCAATTCTGGATCTGGGGAAAAGTACAATTCGCCAGCAATCATTTTCTCTTTTTCGGTACGTTGTGTCATATCATAAACTCCTTCATTCAATTTTCTGGAAAAACGTTTCGGCTGCTGCGGTCAACATGCCATATTCATTCGGGATCGCCAATGGTTCCTTATTGATGACCAACACCTGCTGGCTGTAATCGACTAGCCCTGCAAAAGGATAGACTTGCAGCGAAGTCCCCACGACCACCGTCAGGTCGGCTTGAGCAACGGCTTGAATGGCTCCTTCAATGGTTTCATCAGTAAATCCTTCCCCGTAAAGCACGATCGCTGGCCGAATCTGACCACCGCACCCTGCATGGTGCCAATCTTGCAAATACGCTTGCCAAGGTACCTGATTGCCGCATTTTCGGCAATAACAGTTGTACAAAGAGCCGTGAAAATCGATTCTTTGGTGACTGCCTGCTTTTTCATGCAAGCCATCGATGTTTTGCGAAACGACCCAGACGGTTTTCTTCGCTTGCAGCTCAGCCATTTTTTGATGAATGATATTAGGCTGTGCTTGAGGATGGTAGAGGTGCTTGACGAATTGATAAAATGTTTCCGGTTCGTTTTCTAAACAGTCATGACTTAACAAATACTCTGGCTGTGCCACTCCTTGATAGACCCCTTTTAAGGAACGGTAATCAGGAATGCCCGATGGGGTCGAAACACCGGCACCCGTCAAAAAGGTCACGGATGATGCGGCGGTGACCGCTGCGATTGCTTGCTCAATAGATACCTTCATCGTTCTAACTTCCTTTATGGCTTTTCTCTTATTCTAACCGAAAAAGAACCGTTTTTGCGAAAAATCAGCCATTTTCTTTTTTAAAAGCAACTAATGCTTTTTCGTGCGGAATTGCTTATAATAGATGCAACAAATGCAAGGAGAATGGGAAAACCAAATGAAAATTTTGATTATCGAAGACAACAATGAGATCAGCGAAATGTTGGCTACTATTTTAGCAGCTGACTATACTGTCCAGCAAGCCTATTCCGGCACGGAAGGTCTGCTACTTTTTCAGCAAGATGCTTTCGACTTGATTTTGCTAGATCGAATGCTCCCTGGTAAAGATGGGACACAAGTCTTGCAAGAGATTCGCCAAACCTCCACGGTCCCCGTCATTATCTTGACTGCCTTAGATGAACCAGCCGATGTTTCCACCCTTTTGCTGGCGGGTGCCAATGATTACTTGACCAAACCCTTCAATGTCGAAGAATTAAAAGCCCGTATCATTGTTCAGTTGCGCACAAATAAACAAGCCCCTCCTGTTGCCAGCAGCCTCTCGTATAAAAACATTCAACTGTTGCCTGACTCGTTTCAGCTGCAACGAGGAGAAGCAACGGTTCAGTTAAAGAAAAAGGAGTTTGAGATTTTTTCCCTGCTCTTAGCCAACCCCAAAAAAGTTTATACGAAAGAAATGCTCTATGAAGCTGTTTGGCAAGAACCCTATTACGGTGAAGAAAACACGATCAATGTCCATATCAGCCATTTACGCAGCAAAATCAAAACACTCGATCCAGAGGAAGCGTATATCGATACTGTCTGGGGCATCGGCATCAAGTTAGCTTAAAAAGGAGGAACCCCATGCATATACTTCAGTTTTTCGCTGCCTTGATCGTTGCTTTATTGATCGGTTACTGGCTATTTTTACTGTATGATCTGAAAAAGTACCACCAACAATTAGCAAGAATCAGCGAAATCGAAACAAATCAAGAGATCCATTTGCAGACCCGAGTGCCCGCTTTAAAAGCGATCGCCTTGTTAAACAATCAGATACTTAGAAAAAATAAGCAGCAACACTATCAAATGCTGCAAGAAAACCAGCAATTGGAACAAGCCATTCAAAATATCTCTCACGACTTGCGCACCCCTTTAACGGTCGCCAGCGGCTACACACAACTGCTGCAAGCCGATACGACCCTCAACAACCAACAGCTGCAGCTATTGGAAAAAGTCAGCAGTAACCTAGAAAAAGTCGAAAATCATCTGGAACAGTTATTGACCTATCATCGCCTCAAAGACAATCAACTGGCTTTGACCTTAGAAGAATTCGATCTTTCTCGTTTGCTGGAGGAGGAACTGCTCCAGCTCTATCCTTCTTTTGAGGAAAACCATTTATCACTGACGGTTGCGATCCAACCCAATATCATGATCATTTCAGATAAAAAAAGTTGGCAGCGTATTTTTCAAAATGTCCTTGGTAATCTGCTGGAACATGGCAATGAAACGGGAACGATCCGCTTGAAACAACAAGGAGATCGCATCGTTTTCCAACAGGAAAATCAGCTGAGGACACCGATCCAGCATCCAGAAAAATTGACTCACCGCTTTTATACGGAAGACCTTTCACGGCACAAACAGCAAGCTGGACTTGGTCTGTATATCATCGCGGCATTGACTCATGCATTAGCTGGCGAGATTCAACTGGATACAACCGAAGAGACGTTTCGTTTGACTTTGTCTTGGCAGCAGTCTGCTAAGTCCCATTAAACACTGGCTACACGGACAAAAACGCCCAACAGTCTGACCTTTTGCGGTCGGTCCTGTTGGACGTTTTTCTTTTCTTTATAATTCTTGTCTCTTAAACACCAGATGTGCAGCCAAAAGACAAAGCAACAAACTAATCAGACTCCCAACAAAAATTGGTTGAACCATTTCCCACGTTTTGAAAGTGGTCATAGTCACCATCTCTAATCCGCCTTGGAAATCCAAGTATTCTAAGAATTTCCAGGTTGGCAAAGAAAAACGTGCAATCGCAAAGCCCATCGGAATAAAGATCGTCGCCAACACGCTGACTGCTGTATTTTTGGTCAAATACAACACCAACAAGGCAAAAGATGAGGTAGCCAGTAAGATCAATACAAAGCCAGCGAAATAATACACTAAGTTTTCTAGCTGAGAGATGTCTTCAAAGCCGGTACCGCCAATGATCGTTCCCGCAACAAAGCTCACTAAGCAAATAGCCAAAATTTGCAAGACAAGTACCAACGCATACACCAAGAATTTTCCAAAGAGATAGGCGGGTTTAGAAACACCGACGGTAATGATATTCTTCATCGTCCCTTTCGTGTACTCACTCCCTAAAACTTGCATCACTAACGGCAGTGAATAATACAATAGCATGGAAGACAGGCTGGTCTGGATCGCAAGAAAGCCCGTCATTTCGGCAAGGCTGCCTGTGGTTTGCGTACTATCTCCCAGGGTGACTCCCACGTCACCATTTGAAACAACCGCTAAAATCACCAACAATAAAATAATTCCTTCTGTGATCCAAAAACTTTTACTTTTAGATAAACGATACAAATCTGCTCGAATAAAATTCAACATCTTAATTTCCCCCTTCACTTGTCACTAACTCTTTGAAATACGACTCTAGGTTTTCCCCTTCAAAAGAAATCTGGTCGATAGCGATCCCTTCATAAACCAATTGACGGATTAGATCACGAATCAATACATTTTCTTGGTAGATGTGGATCTTGTGGTCACTGACAACTTTATATTCAGAAATCAGTTGACTGTCCAGTAAGCGGCTAGCTGTGGCTACATCATCGACTTCTAATTGAATAAACCGTTTCGCCATCAGATCGAATTCGTGTTTGGTCATCTCTTTGATCAGACGCCCCTCACTAATGACTCCAAAGCGTGTAGCCACTAAGTACAGCTCTTCTAAAATATGGCTGGAGATCAAAATCGTCATGCCGCGTTCTTGATTCAATCGTAAAAGCAGCTCTCGAAATTCAACGATCGCGACAGGATCCAAGCCATTGATCGGTTCATCTAAAATTAGAAAATCTGGCTGATTCAATAAAGCAATCGCTAAGCCCAATTTTTGTTTCATCCCTAAAGAAAAATCACGGTATTTCTTGTTGCCGACATTGGTCAAACCAACAAACGCCAGTGCTTTACTAACGGCATCAGGTTCCACCACTCCGCTAATTTTGCAATAATAGTTCAAATTTTGTTCTGCGGTCAATTGGTCGTATGCGACTGGGGTCTCAATCACATTACCGACCCGTTTCAGCATCTGGATGTACGCTTTGCCGCCTTCAACACCAAACAACTGCAGACTGCCACTGGTGGGTTGGATCAACTGCACGATCGCTTTTAGTAAGGTCGTCTTCCCAGCACCATTTCTCCCTACCAATCCATAAATATCTCCTTTGGCGATCGTTAGATCGACATCATGCAGCGCCAGCTGTTTGCCGTAACGCTTGTTTAATCCTTTGATTTTAAGAACATTTTCCATTTCTACTTCCTCCTTGCTTGCTTCTGTGATCATTCTAGCAAGCAGATCTAAATCAGCTATTAACTAATTATTAATTGATTCTTAACTCGTATTCTTTTGCAAAAAACAACTTATTTCTATTATACACAGCTGAAAATAGCCCCAGTGAGAAAAATCATCCCTTTTTCAGCAAACCCACCAATAGCAAATGTAGCAGACGATCTTTTCATTACTGCTTTTGCGCTTTGTTTTTTGCCTCACAAAGAAAGAGATTCCTTCATGACAAGGAACAAAAAACGTGGTAAACTAGTCACGAATCAAAGTGAGGTGAAATACATTGGTAGCAGCTATTATTTATTGGGCAATGATCATTATCAGTTTCGGTTGGTTGGCAGTCAGCTTATATTTCTCTATCTTCTATTTAGCACGTAAAGAAAATGGCAATTTATGGGCATTCGGCTTTTTAAATGTCATCACAGCAATCATTCAAGCCATCGTCCTTGTGGTTTACCGTACCTTAGGACAAGATTGGGGCGTTACACAATACTCAAGCCTCATCTATCTAGCACTTGGCTTATTGCTTGGCTTGACAGTCATCCAAGCTGTTTTAGGCCGTGAACCAAAAGCGAAAGTCGCTTAAGGGTTCCAATAGACACTCGTAAAAACGATCCGCTTTCTCTTTGATAAAAATAGGGAAATGGTCGTTTTTTTGTTAAAAAGAATTGACATTTGGGTGCTTTTCTTCTAAACTCTGAGAAGAATCAAATTAAATACGAGTACCCTTTAACATTTAGGTAGAGGTCGCGAGGTTCATTAATCCTGCTGAGTGAAGCAACACGTTTACAGCAGAGCTAGGGAACATCGCCGAAACAAGATCGGTTTTGCTTGCATCGATTTTGTTGGGCCGCAAATGAACAATTTGCGGACTGTCTTAGCTTGTCTAAGTTGCGCTATGTTTTGTGAAAGGTTTGTCGACGATGACCTGTCAACAGCCGTTTTCCAATCATGGAGTACGGCTGTTTTTTTGCTTTTTCATCCTTACCTGCTTGTCCAACTCGTGAAAGGAAAGAGATAAAATGAAAAAAAATAATTGGATCTGGGCGGTCTTCGCCCTCTGTCTAACCCTCATTCAGCTGCCCCTAACCGTGCAAGCGGATGACCAAACGCCTGCGGAACAATTCCGTGTCGGTATGGAGGCAGGCTATGCCCCCTTCAACTGGACGCAAACGACGGACGCCAATGGTGCCGTGCCGATTTCTGGGGAAGAAGGCTCGGCGTTTGCCGGCGGTTACGATGTCCAGATCGCCAAACGAATCGCTGAAGGTTTAGGCAAGGAATTAGTGATCGTTAAAACCCAATGGGACGGTCTGCCGCCAGCTTTACAGGCGGGGACTATCGATGCCGTCATCGCTGGTATGTCACCAACGGCCGAACGCCGCGAGCAAATTGATTTTACCGATCCTTACTATGAATCCGACTTGGTGGTCGTAGTACGTAAAGATGGAGCATTCGCCGATGCCAAAAGCCTCGCCGATCTTTCGGGGGCAAAAATCACTGCTCAGCTGAATACCTTCCATTATACGGTCATTGATCAAATCCCTGAGGTCCAAAAAGAACAAGCCATGCGGGACTTCTCCTCCATGCGCGTTGCTTTAGCTTCGGGCATCATTGACGGCTACGTCAGCGAACGACCAGAAGGCGTCACTGCCGTCGGAGCAAATCCTGATTTGAAGATGGTCGAGTTCGATGAAGGAGCAGGTTTTGAAACCAATCCAGAAGACGTCCAAGTAGCAGTCGGAATGCGCAAAGGCGATCCCGATGTTGAAAAAGTCAATGAGATCCTTGCAGGAATCTCTGAAGAAGAACGGGTTTCCCTGATGGATCAAGCAGTCTTAGATCAGCCTGCAGATGCCAGCGGAGAAACGGCGGATCAAGGTCTGATCGCTGATTTCAAAAAAATCATTGATGATTACGGCATGCTCTTTTTACGAGGCGCTGGCTTGACCTTATTCATCGCGATCCTTTCAACGATCATCGGATTAATCATCGGTCTTTTAGTCGGTATCTTCCGGACACTGCCGCTTTCAGAAAATCCAGTAGGACGTTTCTTCCAACGAATCGTCAACGGCCTGCTGACCATCTATATCGAAGTTTTCCGCGGTACCCCAATGATGGTTCAGGCAATGGTTATTTTCTACGGAACGGCTCTAGCCTTTGGTGTCTCCATGAATCGCACGCTGGCAGCTGTGCTGATCGTTTCTATCAATACGGGTGCCTACATGTCTGAAATCGTTCGTGGAGGGATTTTTGCTGTAGATGACGGTCAATTTGAAGCAGCTCAAGCCATCGGAATGACCCATTGGCAAACCATGATCAAAGTCGTGTTGCCGCAAGTAATGCGCAATATTTTACCAGCTACCGGAAATGAGATCATTATCAATATCAAAGATACTGCTGTCTTAAGTGTCATCAGTGTTGCGGACCTCTTCTTCCAAGGTACATCAGCCGCTGGAACGAACTTCCAATACTTCCAAACATTTGCGATCATCGGTGTGATCTACTTAGTCTTGACCATCAGTGCCACCCAGATCTTGCGCTTTGTTGAACGCAAAATGGATGGTCCCAGTGCGTATGTCAAATTAGAAGACATCAACCCGAACGAATAAGGAGGAAGAACATGTCAGCAATCATTGAAATTGACCATTTAAAAAAGAGTTTTGGCGACAACGAAGTCTTAAAAGATATCAGTTTGTCTGTTAATAAAGGAGAAGTTGTCACGATCATCGGTTCTTCTGGTTCAGGAAAATCCACACTTCTTCGCTGCATCAACTTGTTAGAAAAACCAACCAGTGGGCAAATCATCTACTTAGGTGAAAATGTGCTGGAAAAAGGCTATGACTTGCCGAAATACCGTACACATCTAGGAATGGTTTTCCAATCCTTTAACCTATTCAACAATATGAATGTATTAGAAAACTGCGTGACGGGACAAGTCACTGTTTTGAAACGTGATCGCAAAGAAGCAGAAGCGACTGCTAAAGAAAATCTGGAGCAAGTCGGTATGGCTCAATATGCCAACGCCAAGCCTTCCCAGCTTTCAGGCGGACAAAAACAACGGGTAGCCATTGCCCGCGCCTTATCGATGAATCCAGATGTCATGTTGTTTGATGAACCGACTTCTGCGCTGGATCCAGAAATGGTCGGTGAAGTGTTGAAGACCATGAATACGTTAGCTCATACTGGTTTGACGATGGTGATCGTTACCCACGAAATGGGCTTTGCCAAAGAAGTATCTGATCGTGTCATCTTTATGGATCAAGGTGTCATTGCCGAACAAGGGACACCTGAAGATATCTTTATTCATCCAAAAGAACAGCGCACCAAAGAATTCCTTTCCCGTGTGTTGAATTAATTTTCTGTCTTGAAACACTTAGCGGTCTTCTTCCGAGCTTTTTCGTCCTTTTTCAGTACGCTTGGAAGAATTTAATGCTAAGTGTTTTTTATTCTCTAAACGACAATTGTCAGAATTTATCAAAAAATCACAAAAAACCATTGCTATTTGTTAGAAACTTTGTTATTTTTTTTAAAACTAAGGAATTATAGGAGCTTTCATTTATGGAAAAAAAGTTACAGTTTAAGGATTATATGTATGTTGGATCAATGCTTTTTGGTCTTTTCTTTGGTGCGGGAAATCTGATTTTCCCAGTCCACATGGGACAAGAAGCCGGTGCGAATGTCGGCTTGGCCAATCTTGGCTTTTTAGTAACAGGGATCGGCTTACCGTTTTTAGGGGTGATCGCCATTGGGATTTCCCAGAGCAGCGGTGTTTTTGAATTAGCTTCTCGAATCAATCGACGCTACGCACTTATTTTTACGATTTTGCTTTATTTAGTGATCGGGCCGTTCTTTGCTTTGCCCCGTTTGGCTACCACTTCTTATGAGATCGGGATCGCTCCCCATGTTTCATCTGACATGCAAACTTGGTTATTGGCGTTGTTTTCTGCCCTCTTCTTTGGCGCTGCCTGGTGGTTTTCTCGTAAACCAAGCAAAATCTTAGATTATGTAGGGAAATTTTTGAATCCATTATTTCTGGTCTTACTAGGCGTTTTGCTGTTTTTTGCTTTTTGGCAACCTCTAGGAACCATCAGCGATGCGCCGATCTATCCTAGCTATCAAAGCGATGCTTTCTTTACTGGTTTCACCAACGGTTACAATACCCTTGATGCGCTGGCATCTTTAGCCTTCGGGATCATCATCGTCTCGACGATTCGCAATATGGGGGTTGAAAAACCTACGACGGTCGCAAAAGACACGATCCTTTCTGGTTCTGTCAGTATCGTGTTGATGGGGATCATCTATACCTTACTTTCTTATATGGGAACCAAAAGTCTAGGGCAATTTCCTATCAGCGAAAACGGGGGGATCGCTTTAGCACAAATCGCCAACCATTACCTTGGCACTGTCGGCAGTCTGCTGTTGGCTTTGATCGTTATCTCCGCTTGTTTAAAAACTGCCATTGGTTTGATCACGGCTTTTTCCGAAACCTTTGCTGGATTGTTTCCCAAGCAAAGCTACGGGTTCTTTATCGCTTTGACAAGTATCTTGCCAGCGATCTTCGCCAATGTCGGCTTGACCAATATCATCGAGTTTTCTATTCCAGTCTTGATGTTTATCTATCCACTGGCGATCACGTTGATTTTGTTGGCGATCATCAGTCCCTTGTTTCATCATCGTGCCAGTGTCTACCGAATGACGACATACTTCACATTGATCGCTGCAATCATCGACGGTTTAAATGCAAGTCCTGCACTGATTACCAACAACGCTTTCGTGCAAGGAATCTTGTCTTTTGCGTCAGAATATCTGCCCTTCTTCCAAATCGGGATGGGGTGGGTCGTACCGGCTGCGATCGGATTTTTGATCGGTTTGCTATGGTCGTGGTTCAAAAAAGACCCTGTTTCAGCCTAAATTAGTTAAAAAGATGAAAATAACCTACCTTTTTTTAAAGGGTAGGCTATTTTTTTGATTAAAAAGACTGACAGTTTCGTAAAAAAAAGATACAATAGATCCACAAAGGAGGATACCTATGTTTTATGAAGAACTTATGATGGACCCGCAAACATTAATTAAATTTAAAATATTCCGGCGTATGCTGACTCTGCAAAACCCTAGCCACCCAATCGCACAATTGGCAAAGGAAATGGAGTTAAGCTACCAACAAGCTTTTATAGAGTTGACTGAGATCGACCAAGATCTAACTGAGTTAACTCCGGATCATATGTCGATACTCGGTCGTGGCGGTAAATTACAGCCTCAGAATATCGCGGTAACGATCGATGAATACCGCTTCTATTTATTGAATAAAAGCGTTCCGTTCTTATATGTTCTTTACATGCTGAATGAAGACCATCCTACGATCACGGATTTTTGTGCAAAATACGATGTCAGTCGTTCAACGGTGTCTCGCAAATTTGAACATCTAAAAAAACATTTGAAGCAATTTCAGCTTCGCTTTACGTACACTGAATCAAACTTGGTGGGCGATGAGCGTCTTGTGCGGCTCTCCCTATTCAATATCATTTGGTTAGGTACTCGTGGAATAGAATGGCCATTTGCGATCGCTGAGAGTGAGACAGAAAAAATGGTGGATCGATTCACGGAGTACTTCCCAATGACTCATTCTTATCTTGGCCGATTAGAGTTGAAGTATTTCGCCGCCTTGATTCTTTTACGAATCAAAAAAGGAAATTTTGCCAAATACGACAAGCGGTACAATTTCCTAATGAAAAATAATCCATATTTCGATTTTGAGCGTTTGACACAAGTCGTTGATCCTGAAGTTTCAATGACAGACAAACAATTAAAAGGCGAATCAGGGTTTATTTACTTGATGGCGCAAATCTTCCCATTCTATTTGAGTCCTGAAGAAGAAGCGTTGCAACAAACCTTGCAATTCTTTTCAAGCAAACAAAACCCAGTTTATCCATTAGTCGCAGACTTGTTAGCAGAGATGAAAGCAACCTTCTTTGCTTCACAACCTGGCCTGTTAGATGAGCCATTGGTCGTGGGTAATTTAATCAATGTGACTTTCGGCAACTACGTTTTCCGTCAGCCGTTTCCAAATATCTATCGCTTGCTGACGCCATCGATCAATCGCGGGTCTGCTGAAGAGCAGCTGCAGCAAAAAATCGATGAATTCTTAACGAGTTATCGTGAAGAATCCGCGGTGGACTATATCAACGATGAAAACCAAGAGCAGATGGCAACGATGTATACCCACGCCCTGCTACCGTTTTATGATCAAATCCGTTATTCGAATCGTTTACGGGTAGGGGTTGCGTTAGAAGACAATTTCTTAGTCGTTCAAGGATTGAATCAATTCTTACATGACTTGACCTTCGTAGCAGCAGAACCTTATGATCTAAACCAGCAAGAAAACTATGATGTCATCGTTAGTTCCAATCAGTTGATGAAAAAACTCAAACCAGAAAAAATGAGTTATATTTGGGATTATGCGGCAGATGATCGGCAATACATTGATTTGTATCGTACCTTGAAAAACCGTTTTGATGAAAAGAACCTTTCTCTGTAATCAAACCGTTACGGTTTCTTAAGAACTTCCGAAAAGATTTGTCACAAAATATTCATATTTATCTCGTATACTCTATGTATACCAACAAACAACCCTAACTAACACTTTTTCATTTTTAACTCCTTCCCGTCGGCCACCCACCGACGGGTCTTTTTTTGCTTCTTTTCGCAGCCAGCAAACTTAAACACTTTCCAATCTTTTCTCCACAAAAAATTCATATTTGAACAGTATAGTATACATAACCCAACAAACAACCCTAACTAACACTTTTCATTTTTACTCCTTGCCTGTCAGCTACCCACTGACAGGCTCCTTTTTTTCTTACGGGGTTTGCCGTATACTAAAGGCAGGAGGTGTCCTATGACAAAAGCCATTACGACAGTTGACCAATACATTGCAACAGCTCCAGCAGAACGACAAGCGATTTTAAGAAAGGTCCGTCAAACCATCAAAGCCGTTTTACCTGAAGCGGTTGAAAAAATCAGTTATCAAATGCCTACCTATCATCAGGGAGAAAATATCGTGCATTTTGCCTGCGCCAAACAGCATCTTGGCTTTTATCCCACGCCTTCTGCGATCACGGCCTTCACAGAAGACCTACAACCCTACAAAACCAGTAAAGGGGCGGTTCAGTTTCATTTTGCACAGCCGATCCCTTACGAACTGATCGCTGTGATGACCGCTTGGCGACTCGCAGAAGTCAAAAACAAGCACGCTTAACCAGCAATAAAAAAACCGCTGTGTCTAATGACGCAGCGGTTTTTTTGCTATGCACAGGCTTGTCTACAAGCCAGGTTTTGTATTCAAGGTGCTAACTTTCAGCACATGATGCAGGGGAATAATCCGCAGCTGCTGACGGTCGCTTTGTAATTTCAAGACAACTTGTTCTTTTGCTACCGTTTTGCCGACGATCCAGCCGGTAACGGTTTCAAAACCACCCAATTTCTCTGTTTTTACTTGCAGCACGACCAGGTGCTTGGCAGCGGCTGCCTCTTGCAGCGTTCGCTGGATTTCTTTGACTTTTTCAGACTGATTCTTCTTGTCAGCATCATCACTGAAAAAGGTATCCAGCAACGTTGTGGATGTCATCACAATGAGTTTGCCCAATTGTTTGATGGGCGATGGTTTCTTTTCCATTGGACATTCCTTTCTGCGCGTTGCAGCAGTTTATAAAAACCACACATACGTTCGCATTTCCATGGTTCTATTTTAGCAAATTTTTGGTAAAATACAAGCGAACACGCCTTATTTTTCAGAAGAAATAACCTCTAGCCAAAAAGGAATTCCTTCTTGTAGCAGTTGATAGGTCTCTTCGAAATCTCCTGTATAATAAGGATCTGGTACTTCCGCGGTTTCTTTGCCAGGAACAACACTCAAATACGAACGAATCTTTGCGGTGGTATCGGCAGGTGCCAGCGCTTGAAGTGTTTCAACATTACTTTGATCCATACCGATGATCCAGTCAAATTTGGCAAAGTCTGCTTCTGTGATCTGCCGTGAAATGAGTCCCTCGCTGGATAAGCCTGCTTGACGCAATCTTTTTTTGGTTCCGGGATGAGCAGAATGTCCGACTTCCCATGAGCTGGTCGCTGCCGAATCGATCTGCCAATCCAATTTGCGTTTTGTTATTTCTGCTTTATAAATAGCTTCTGCCATGGGGGAACGGCAAATATTACCTAAACAAACAAATAAAACTTTCGTCATCGCTCACTGCTCCTCTTTTTCATAGATTTGGTGGCCAAAAAATTCCACATCCTTCGCCAAACGAAACAATTGCGTTGCAATCTCTAAGGGGGTCTCTGGAAAGTCGTTGTGAATCCAATTTTCCAAAATGCCTCCGCAGCCGTAGGAAAAGAACCGGCTATAAAATAGAATGTCTTGTTTCGTCAATTGCTGCTCTTGATCGACCTCCAAGAACAAGCGCTGAAAAAGCGGTTCTGTGATCTGTAGAAATCCGTTCATTAAGATTTCGCGGTCATAAGCCAGTGATTTGCGGTAAAAGGCCGGCGCTTGTTTCATTGCTTTCAGCATGCGCAAGGCGGCTTCTTCCCAGTTATCAAGGGAGACATCTTCTGTCGTCAAAAAAATCAGGGCATCTTGCCGATAGATCCATTGGATCAAAGCTTTTTTATCAGGAAAATGGTAGTAAAACGTCTGCCGATTGACTTGCGCCTTTTCGGCGATCTCCTGTACGCTGATTTTATTCACTTCTTTGGTCTCACAAAGGGTGATCAATGTCTGGCCAATCACAGCCTTCGTTTGTTTCCCATCCATCATAGGGCACCTCTTTTTCTTCTCTTTCTATCATACCAAATTTTCCTGCAAAAAAAAATCCTATCAAATGGTCCTTTTTCACAGACCTTCCCCGAAACCTTCATCAGAGCAATAGATTCCTGGGCGCTTTTTAAATAGGACAGGTTTCTACAAAAAACGCCTGCCTCCATTTGAGGCAGACGTTGCTTTCGATAGTTAAACGGCGGGTTGCTCATTGTGCCATTTTGGTTTGAAACTGTTCTCTTCGAATCACACTGACTTTTTCAGTGAAATTGGCCCAGTCGATGGGTCTAGGTGGTGCCAGCCATAAGATATGGTCGATCCCCAATGTACCATAAAAGGGTAAGTTTGAAAGAATCAGATGCGTATGATCATCTGGGTAACTTTGGAATTGGACATTTAAATCGAGGATTTTTTCGATATTCTTTTGGATCATCTGATTGTAGGAATCGCCAAATGAAAAGTCCACGCAGACATACAAGGGAACCAAAATCTCTTTTAGCGGAATCGTGGAAATCAACAGAATCCGGTACCTGAAAAACAAAAACTCTTTATTGTTCCATAAGATCGGCCGGTTGCGGCTTTCTTCCAGATAGTTACGGCAAAAGGCAGCATATTCTGGATAGGTTTCAAGAAAATACGTCACATCCATATATTGGTATTCATAGCGAGAACTAAAGGAAAACGACAAGAGCTGATAATGGATCGTTGTCGTTTCAGCATGAAGAAGTGCCAACGTGTCCGCGGTTAAGGAAAACTGCTGTTGGACGGCTTGAATAAAATGCTCGTTTAATTGTTGGATATAGGTTTGTTCTTGATCGATGTAGCTATTGTTGTCGATCAGCCAGCCCTCAACGATCAAAAAGCACAAAATATCTCGAGCTTCACGCTCTAGCACTTCTTGATCGGTGATCGTCAAAATCTCCTGCAGCCAGCGTTTCAATTCCTCAATGATCACGAGATGTTTGGGCAAGACTAAATCATTTTCCACGCTGTTTTGCAGGTAATGACCATTCGTCATCCGTGCCAAAACGATTCCTAGATAATGTTTCTTGCGAATCCGCATGCGAGCAGACTGTTCTGGTTTAAGCCAGGTGCTTTCATTAAAACGATCAAAGGTCTTTTCTTTTTCTAGGATTTCTTTTGGAAAAGGCGAATGATTCAGATAGTATTCCTTCATAAAAAAGAGAAAAATAAATTCCCTGATCTCACTTTCCTCCCCAACCAGCTGAAATTCTTTCGTCACTTCAATATCATATTCTTTCAAGATCAGTTTGAACTGTTTAAATTCTTTATAGACGGGATTATGGCTTAAATAGTGATTGGTGGCAAATTCGTATAAAGAAGACAATTGCTCAAAAAAACATTCTTTCAACATGGAAAATTTCAACGCTTGATCCAAATAATAGGTCAGCAGTGTATCGGAAGTTGCCAGCCCCGAGGCATTCAGTTTAATGACCGTCCCATCGGTCACGATCTCAAATTCCTCGTTCAATCCGAGTTCATAAAAATCAAGATTCAATTCTTGAACGGTTTTGTTGATCAAAAATTCTGACATGGTCAATTGATCCATCAATGTTTCCTTCGTTTCCGAAAGAGCGACTGCGTTTTCCAAATATTGCAGCATCACCAATTTTCGTTTGTCCGCCTTATTCAAAAATGTCACAAACATGCGTTTTCAAGCCTCCATTGTTTTTTTGGCCATAAAGGACGTTTCCTGAAAATAAGTAGCACAAGCTGGCAAGATAAGAAGGCTTATCATCGCCATCACCATCTGTATTATTTCCTGGCAGTGCTAGATCGACGTTCAAACGATCCGGCGCAAAGACATCCTCCAGCATGACTCGTTGGGCAAAATGTTTTTGCTTTTCCAAAAAACTGCTTTCTGACAGTGAGGATCGCTCCGGCTCTTTTTTCGGAACGGTTTCTGGTTCAGGCGCGGGTTGTTCTTTGGATTCTTCCATTTCAGTTGGCGGTTCCTCCACTTTTTCTGGTATTTCTTCTGGTGGGTCCGTGGGGACGATTTCTTCTGAGGGGTCCAGCGGATTATAAATGGTCGCAAAAACGACTTGTTCTGTAACAAGATCGATCATTCCGATAATCATGCACGCACCAATGACAAAGCCAAATCTGCGTTTCATTTTATTCACCCTCCTTATCATCAGCGCATCTTCTGATGATGTTTCTACGACGCTGAACGGTCCAACAACTTATGGGCGCCCAGCAGACATCCACTAATTATAAATAAAATAACAAATAAAAGAAACCAATTTTTCATTGATTGTTGTTTCCATACCGTTTCTTGTTTTTCAACCATCACTTTTGCTGCTTTCGGCGTGCTGATTGTCGCCGCTGGTTTTTGTGGATGATCGGCAGTTGCCTGCTCAACAGGAATTGCTGTCAGCACGTACCGTTCTTCTGTTCGAGTAGGCGTAGGACAAGTGATCAAGGTCAATTTTGGTGTCTGTTCTTCCTCTAGCACCGACAAGTCCGACTCGTCTACGATTTTTTTATCCGTGATGATATACTGTTGACTCTCCTCGAGATAGGTCACTGATACTTCCATCCCCACCTGTGCTTCTAGCAATTGACCAAATAACAAACTTTGTCTCCCAAGATGATGCCCTAAAACGACAAAATTGCTATTTTTCAACGAACGTTCGGGAAACATCACGACGCCGCCTCTCAGCAGCTGTTGATTCGTTAGTCCCACCAACAGCGGCTGCTGGAAATCGATCGCCTCGATTGCGACAAAGCCGTACCCAGTGATCGTTGTCGGCTGAGGCGCCATTACATCTGACAGAGCTGGCATTTGGATCGTTTCTTCTGGGATCGTTGCCGGCAGCTGGGTGGCTATCGTCAATTGCGTGGTGCGTAATTGCCAACTGACGATGCTTTCTTTTAGAAAAGGCAGTGCCAGCAAAAGAATACCTACGATGATCAACCCATCGATCAAGCATTTCTCAAGGTGCTCACGCTTCATCCGTTTCATTTTTTTTCTTTCGTCGGTACCATAAAAGCAGCAGCAAGGCGAGTAGTAGCAACAGTCCGCCGATCAAGAAGTAAAGCCATGTGTAATCTGTTTCGATCGTCACATCCTTCTTATTAAGATCACGTGCGACCTCTCCCGTCACTGTAAATTCTTTTTCGAAGGTCCATTTATAGAGATAGCTTTCTTCTTCGCCTTCTTCATTTTCAATTTTGTATTGCCCTTCATCGCTTTTTCCACCATAGGCAACGGAAGTCAACACGTAGGTCCCTGCTTCTAAACGTTGTCCTTCTAAAGAGATTGGGTACGAGAAGTTGGAATTAGGTGCCATTTGCATTCGTGAGGTATCCGAAGAATACAAGACGTCGCTATCACCTTTTTTCTTCACTTCATTGATCAGGCGTAATGAATTCAAGTAAGCTGCTTCAGGATTTTGAAGAGTGACATTGATAGTATTTCGGGCGTTGACTTGACCTGGTCCAACATCCAGCAGTTTTAGATCCGGTGAAACTTCTGTTGTGTTTTGACGCAGTAAAATCGCAACGACATAGGCATACTCATTCTTGATAGCTAACCCTTGCTCTTCTTCACTGTCAGCAGTATCGGTTTCCTCTGTCGTCTCTTTTAAGGTCAATCCGCCTGCGATAACCCCTTCAAAGGATTCTGAAGGCATGGTGATCTTTAAGGGCAAGGTGATTTGGGATTGTTTGGGGATCGTGATCTCTTCATCCACTTCAATCAAATCAGCCATATCATAAGGCAAGGTTTCGTCCGCTTCGATGTCGTTTTCGCCATATTCCACGACTCCGTTTAAGTTTGTGGTAGCTGAAGCGATCACTGGTGCGATGACGACCTCTTGATCGGTGTCATTACGCAATTGAACTTCAACGGTTTGTACCGTACCCGGCGCCATTTTCAAGTCAAAGTACGTTTTTTCTTTATCGATTTGATTTTCTGGAATTACGGGATTGACGGCAAAGTTAAATTCAGAAGCGGTTCCTATCGTTGGTACAAAAAAGAAAATACTTGCGAATAGGAGCGCCAAAAGCTGGTTGATTTTTTTCATGATGGATGTCCCTTCTTTCTATGTATTCTCCTTAAACCACGAAAGGGTTCAAGGAGAAAGCTGGTACTTATGGGTTTGTTGGTGTGTCTGTCAGTAACCAAGTAAACGTGGTGTTGTATTGGCTGGCATATTTTGTCGTTGAGCCTGGAACTTCCAACTCAATGCTATCCATAGCTGCAGCTAAACTATCGCCCCAGCTCATTAGATAGGTCCCTGCCCCTTCGCCATCTTGGGCACTCATCACTAAGGATTGAGCACCATTTGGATTCAATGTGATCGTTGAACTTACATTTGATGGTTTTGGTGACAAGGAAGGTGTTACTACAGTTCCCTTCGTCAAACGAATTTGCGCGGCGGTCAATTCTTGATCTTCTGCTGTTTTGAACTGACCATTTTGGCGAACATTCAATGTCCAACCGCTCTCTGTTCCCCGATTGTCTGTCACTTGGACAAAATTTGGTCCTTCTTGATTCACATTTGCTGAATCTACGTATTTTTGGGTTTCCGCATGGTAGATCTCTGTTTTTGAGGTGATTTTTTGCGTACCAAAGTAAAGGCTTGAAGCAAAATCAATCGATAACGGTCCGTTGGTTCCTGGATTTGGTCCATCTGGGTCCGTTGGGTCAACTGGTTTGATCGGATTTTCTGGATCTGGGTCTGTTGGACTGATTGGATTGGTTGGGTCTGTATTTGGTTCAAAAGTGATCTGTCCGTTTGAATTGTATTCTGCGCTGTCCGCTGCTTGTGCCAGCGCAGGAGCAGCGAAGCTTAGCCCTAATACTGAGAGAAATGCTAGTGTTTTTTTCATGTCTATACTCCTTATCCTTCCGTTCCTGGTGTATCTGATAATACCCAAGTTAGTGTAGTCGTGTAGCTAACGGCATCTTTTGGTGTGCTGCCGGGTACAGAAAGTGCGACCGCTTTGGTAACATCTGCTTGTACTTCTTGGCCATCCTTATCTATTTCAGTGACCGTCTCAACGCTTCCCCAAGCGTTGACCCATGTTCCAGCACCCGTTTGATTTGCTGCGGTCATCACCACTGATTCAGCACCTGCTGCATCCAATATGATCGTCGCTTCTGCCACTGGAGCAGTAACGCCGATCGCATTTGATTTAACGGCAGGACTTGTTAGGGTAATGACAGAACCAGTCAATTCTTGATTCAACGTCGATTCGTTTTTGAATTGACCATTTTGCTTCACAGACAACCGCCAACCAGCATTACTACCGCGATTATCCGTTACTTGAACATAATTGGCAGTTTTTAATGTATAAACTGTGTCATCGTCATTCAAATACCCTTGTGCTCGTGCATAATAGACTTCGTTTTTATTGGAGATTTTATTGACACCAAAATCTAAGCTAGAGGCATAATCGATCGATAATGGTCCATTCGTTCCAGGGTTTGGTCCATCTGGATCGGTTGGATCCACAGGATTGACTGGGTTTTCTGGATCTGGATTTTCTGGATTGACTGGGTTCGTCGGATCGGTATTTGGAATAAAATCAACCGCCCCATTTGAGGTGTAAGAAGCCGCTTCAGCTGCTGAAACCTCAGTTGCCGCACTCGCTGCTGCCAATACGGCAAGACTTAAAAAGACCCATGCTGTTTTTTTCATTTCTATTTGACACTCCTTTATCTGTTTTACTGAAAATCAGTGATTTTAATTGCTTTCAGGGACATTCTTTAAATTCCAAGTCAATGTCGTCCGATACTCTTTGGCTAATTTTACGGAACTGCCTGGTACATTTAATTTTACTGCCGTTGACCCTTCCGTTGCATCGTTCCCAAACTTGTAGATCCAAGTGCCCATTCCTTTTCCGACAGGTGCGTTGACCAATGTGATTTCACTATCGGGTACAAAGGTATGACTTGCCGTAACCGTTGGTGCATACTGCATATCGGTGACCGAAGTTGCTGCACCTGAGGCGATCGATAATGAAGCCCCGACTAGTTCTTCGTCATCAGCCGTTTTGAATTGTCCGTTTTGCACAACGCTCAATGACCAGCCTTCTTGCGTTCCTCGTTTATCTGTTACTTGCACATAGTTTGGTCCAGCAGCGCCAGCTGTGAACTCTTGCAGCTGTGCGTAATAATCTTTTGTTTCGGAAGTGATCAGTTGGTTGCCAAATTGAAAACTTGAAGCAAAATCGATCGATAATGGTCCAGCTGTTCCAGGGTTTGGTCCATCTGGATCGGTTGGATCGACGGGATCCACTGGTTTTTCTGGATCGGTCGGATCAACTGGATTGGTTGGATTCGGGTCCGCTTCAAAAGTGATTGCTCCATTTGAGGTGTATTCAGCGGCATTAACGGTTGTTGGTAACAGAGCAGTGCTCATCAATAGAATGCCTGCCGTCAAGAAAAGTTTTTTCATTTTTTGTTCTCCTTTTGATTAAAATGATTCCTGCTGCCAACAAAACGACAAGACCACTGCTTTGATAGCTATTAAAGTGATCCGACCCTGTTGCCGGCAGAATGTTGTTGCCTTTTTGATTTACTTGTTTATTCCCTGGCTGTTCTTTTACGGGCTCTTCTGGCTCCTCAACTGGTTCTTCATAGACACCGAAAAAGGAAGTAATGCCATTGCTGTCATAGGCACCTGCTTCGGCTGCTGAAACGAGCTGAGGAAACATTAATAGACAGCCAGCAATAATACCGATCATGATTTTTTTCATTTATTTTCCTGCCTTTATGGGTTGCCAGGTGCCGAAACTAGCTGCCAGCTCAAGGTTCCTTGATAGTCCCCGACTTTTTGCTGTTCGACTGGAACGGTAAGCTTGATTCCTTCATTCTGACTTTCGCCCCAGTGCTGGTTCACGACGTATGTGCCATTTTCTGTCAATTCCGTTTCCTCGATGATCATTTCCCCACTGGTTATCATCTGTTCTTGACCGTTTGTCACAAAGCGGAAGACATCGGTTAATTGATCTGTCCCATCCGTTAATGGCTGTTGCTCTTTGACCGTCAAGCGCCATGGACTCCGTTCGGACCCTCTCGTATCTTTCACTGCTAGCTCGCCTGTGATCGTTGGCCAATAATCTTGTGTTTCTGTGGCAACTTTCTGCTGCCCAAAATCAAAGTCTGTTGGCACACTGCTTAAAATAAGCTCGCCGGCAACTGCGACATTGACGACTTTTTCTGCCCGTTGACTGCCTGCTTCATAATGGTAAGCCGTTGACACATTTTTCAACAGCTCAGCTTCCGTTGCTTGCTGGATCACGGCAAAAGCTTGCGGATCGACAGTCGGTGGTACATTTGCCCGATTATCTGCAAAAATCGTGGTTGCTTGGGTATAGTCTGCCAAAGCGGCTTCATCTGTCAGTGCCGTTGCTTCTGGTAAGGTCAAACGGACATCTTTTGCATAGACGGCAAATTGCCGATCAGCAGAAATGACACTTTCATTTTTGACCACCACCAGATTCACGGTAGTTTCTGCCTGATTCTGATCGTTTTCCCCTACGGAAAAAGTGATCGCTTGTTTGCGATAGACCGCTGTTTCTAACGGTTCTTGAATCGCAGCTAAGACCTCATCTGTCAGTGTATCCTTAAAGAAAGGACGCCCACTAGCTTCGAGATAAGTCACAGCTTGTTCTTTGGTCAGCGATTGTGCCTCTTGCTCTGTAAGGATCACATTGCGTGCTTGGACTTCCGCCTTATTTGAGTAGCGGACGCTGATATCGTAACTATATTCCCCATCAGGACTCGTCCAATCAACTGGTTCTGAATCTGGTTGTTCCGTCAACTGCTGATCCGTGCTATCCAGCTTGCTGGATTTGATTTGACCCCCATAGACCCATGAACCGGACGTTTGGGTTTCTGGTGTGAACGTCAATGTTGGCAATTCCGTTACCGTGTAGGGAATCAATAAACGCCCTTTTTGCACCTGCGTCCCCGCCTGCTCAGTTCCCCATGCTTGCAAGGTCAGCGGCGTATTGTTCTCTTTGACTGCCGTTACATCGTGACTAATGGCACCGATCCCATTCGCGACTCCCGGTGTTTCGACTTCGTAGTTAATGATCGAACCTGGTATCGCAATACCGTACCCATTGGCTGCATTGGTGACATCGTTGTCCCCAATGAAGGTTTTCCCAGTCGCTTTTTCGATCCCACTGAAATTGATTGGCGTGATCGCTGCAGCATTAGCAGCAGTTGGATTTATGGTCAGTACTTGATAGGCACTAACCGCCCCAAACCACGTTCCTTGACTGTTGACTCGAGAACCTGCATCATTGGTCGTCGTTTTCAGCCACATTAAGTGATCTTTGTCCGTATCTGGTGTGGCGAAATCTGACAGATTGATTCGTCCCGTTCCCGGCGGCGACTCGATCGTCCCTTTGTCTTCTACCGTTAACTTCGCCCCTGAAATCAAATTCGTTGCGGAAGTAATCCCGATACCAGCATCTTTGGAAAGATGGATGTCACCGAACTGATGATAGGTCGTTGCGTGATTGGCAGCAGTCGCTGAACGGCCATTTTTGATGTCTCCCCCATTGGCCATCAGCTTGATACCGTTTGTCACATTCAATTCGGTAAAGTTGACGATCCCCAGACCCGTCACAGCGATTGGATCAGTTTGATAAGAAGCTGTCCCATCGACATTTTCACCAAAGTTCATCTTCACTTGATTACTGCTGTTGGCTACGATCGTGTTCGTAAAATTATCTGACGCGTTTCCGCCTGAGATCCCATTGATACTTTTGGCTCCTTGAAGTCGCATCTCGACATCTCTTAAAATTTGACTGGAAGAAATATTGGAATAATACGTGGTGTATAAATTCCCGATACTTGATCCTTCCGCCTGGATATTCATATAAATTTTGCCGCTTCTCGTATTGCTAGCAGTCCGTCCGCCATCACCATAGATCGTCGCCCCATTCAGTGCATCTGACCCCGGCTTTGTGTATATGTTCAATGTAATCGTATTGGAGCTGTCGGTCCCAACGATATTCGTACTGTTAAACGGATTTCCGCCTGAGATGTTCGTTCCAGAAGGAAGGGCAAACTCACCATCGTAATTTCTCAAATCCAATGTCAAACTGGCATTTCCTAATAACCGTCCATTGTTCGTAACACCGCCTGAAAAACCATTAGACCCTGTACGCGGAGTACCTGAGAAGTTTCCGCCAAACACTCGATTATCTGAGTTTCCGTTAATGGTGTGGGAAGAAGCGACACCATAAGAGGCACCGAGTGAGGCATTGATCACCCCATCATAAACCGTTACTGCGACATTGCCGGTCACTAATAAGTCATCCCAGCCGCCACCAGATAAAAACCAGTCTACTTGCCCATTATTTACGGTCGTTCGTCCATCTCCGTAAACACGGCGTCCAGTATAGCCTGTTCCTTCTAGCGTATCGACGATCCCAGAGTTCAAAGTATTGGAAGAATTTCCCTCAATGACACCTGAGAAGGAACCACCGTAGGTCCAGCGAGCAACCGTGTTATTCAAGATCGTTTTGGTATTCCCTTTAATATAGATATCCCAAGCTGTTCCTGGATAACCGCCGCCACCAACGATATCCCATCCAGATGAATAGCCTCTCGTTTTATTGCTCGTTGAGTAATCTAGATTTGTCGGTCTGGATCCTGTGTAAGCAATCCCATCTCCCCCAGGACTACCATCCGAAGTGATCGTACCAACTTCAATCGTCGTATTTCCCTCAACATAGCCGCCTCGACCAGCTGCCGTCGAATAAATCGCACCGTTTGAAAAGGAACCGCTGACTAGATGAGAAGTGATATCGCCATAAACTTTAAAACTTGCCGCTGCTTCTGCCAGTGCTGCTCGTTGTTCCGGAGTATAATTGTCATACGTCGTCGTATTCGAAGCCCCCATTGAACTTTGAGTCAAGGTACTAACGTTGTTTCCCCCACCGCCGTTAAAATCACCAATTCCGCCGACGCTGGCACTCGGTCCGGCTTTCACGGTGTTGACGATGTTTCCTGTGATGGTACCAGTATTCCGATTGCCACCTTCAAATTCACTCCGTCCAGTGGAATAGCTGCTGGCATCAAGGTTGGTCACGATGGCATCCTTAGAACGGTCAGAGCCGATGTTGCCATAAAATGAACCGCCTACAAACCGATTGGATATCCCTGACCAACCGCCTGCACCCGAGATCGTACTGCGGATCGTTCCATTGATGTTGCCATATTGAACGCCACCAGCAAAAGTACTTAAACGGAAGCTTGCATTGGTGGTTTGAATCGTCGTTTCAACATTGCCTGTCACATTGGCTGTATTGGAAGCGTTTGTTCCAAGACCACCGCCATAATAACTGCCTAATGTGCCATTTAAACGATTGATCGTGACACTGGTATTCCCATCAATCGTACCAATATTGGCACCTCCAGCGATCGTACTGATATTACCTACTGTATTATTTACGACAATTGCTGTATTCCCGGTCAATGTACCACCGTTTTGATTCCCCCCATAAATATTCCAAGTTCCTGAACCTGTCGCATTCAATGTGATTGTTGGGTTTCCCGAAAGGTCGCCATTGTTGCTTCCCCCATAAATCGCAAGACCATTCCCGGTGGACCCACCGTTCAATGAAAGGCTATACCCATTCATGTACATCCTCGTACCACTATAGTTGAGGTTTCGAATCACTACATGAGAACCGAAGTAAATGTCCGTGCCAAGTGCAACCGTGCGACTCCCAGTGGTCAACGTTGTTGCATCTGTGATGGGATCATCACTATGCCCTGTGATGATCAAGCGGCTGACTTTTCCTTGCAGCGCATAAAAAGTCATGTTCGTATTATCGACTGTGGCTGGAATCGTCTTTGAAGTCAGATTCGTTGGCAGTGATAACGATCCACCCGAGCCAACATACAAAGCAAATTCTTGGCCATTGCCGTTTTGATACATATCAAACAACGCTTGACGAATGCCTTCAGCACTATTGGTGTATTCCGCATATGCTGATCCATCTCCAGCTGGGCTTGGTACAGCGATCACTTTCGTTTTATCGGCTTCTGCAATGATCTCTTTGATCGATTGCTCTGCCAACGAGATGTCCGCCGCTCTTGCCTTAACCGTCGGTTTAAAAACAGCAGTTAAGGTTTGGTTCTCCGTGAGAATCAATTCGGTCAACGCTTGACTTGTATAGACCGTGCCATCTAACGACCAGCCTTCAAAAGCAGTATCATCTTCGAAAACTGGCAACTCACTTTCTTTTAGTGCTTCCCCTTTGTTTTTGCTGATCTGAGTGCGGGTTTCCCCGGTAGCAAATAGATGCTCCGTGTCTGTCAGAAAGGTCACCTGTACTTCTTCTGCAGCTTCCGATGAAGCTTCTGTTTCAGATGAAGCTGTGTCAGTGGCTCCTGTAGACGAATCTGTCGAAGCAGGTTCACTAGATGCTTGCACTTCAGTTTCGTTCGTCTCTTCCAGACTGTCGATCGATGAAACGACAGGGTCAGAAGAAGACATACTTTGTTCTTCACTTGTTTTTGTAACACTTTCGGCTTGTGCCACTACCATTGCATATGAAAAACACGGACCTGATGTTAGTAGAAAAACAAGTAAAGTTGTTAAAAACCGTTTCACTTTATCCCTCCTATCTTAAAAAAATAAACGTATCGCGCAGTGCACGCCCTGTGTTACAACTCTTAGTTTAGCGAGTTGGCGAAAGAGAATTATAATTCTTTTTTTCTTCCATTCAAAATTATGATTATAATTGATTTTTCATAATTCCGATTTTTGTAACTTCCACATCTTAGAGCTATCTGTTACTCATCGATTGAAAAAAAGCGCAAATTATCAGGATGAATCATCGATTCTTTTCAAAAAACTGCTTTTCTCTTTCATAAATCATACAAAAAACGAGGGATAAATCAACACTCATAATTAAATTAAGATGAGAAAAATAAATAAAAAGTTAGAATATTTGACAAAATTCAGCGGCACAAAACTCTTTTCTAACGACCTAAAATAATAAGTTAAAAGAACGCTTCCTATCTTCTGACTGTAGATAATGATAATGTTATAATCAAAAATGAATAAAAAACGTTATTTAAAAATTCCATTGCATATAAAATAACAAAATAAAAATTATTATTTTTTTATAAATCACTGATTTTGATAAAATAAGTAAAGTTATTTTTGAAATAACGCAAAAAAAGCCTCAAACAGTGTTCTCTGTTTGAGGCTTTTTCAACTCTTTTTCCTTTAATGGATCAATTAAATAAATGATCCGCCATCCACAAAAGTGGTATAAATATGCTCGTCCGCCACTGGATCCCCTTGGATCGATTGTACGATTTTCTCAGCTGCCACCATGCCCCATCGATGTTTCGAATAGGAGATCGTCGCTAAGCGCGGCTGCACAAAAGCGCCTAATTCCGTGTTATCAAACCCGATGATGCGGATCTCTTTTCCGATGCGATAGTCGGTCTCGCGGACATATTTGTAGACCCCGATCGCCATCTCATCATTGAAGGCAAAGATATCAATGGGAAACTGGGGATCATTTGCTAAGAGCTGTTTTGCCGCTCGATAACCAGAAGGTTCCGTGAAGTCACCAGGAATGACTTCATAAGGAATACCAAAGCGCGTCAATTCTTTCGTACTGGCTTCCAAGCGCTCCCGACTGTCGTAGCCTTTTTCTGGCCCTGCTAAGAGGAAGACTTTTTGGCTTTGTCCAGCGATCAAGCGATCGATCGCCAGCACAGCCCCTCCTTTATTGTCTAACAAGACTTGATGGATGTTTTCATGAGACAAGACACGGTCTAACACGACGATTTGATGCCCTCGTTGGGCGTATTGCTCGATTTCCTTTGCTGGAAACGTCCAATCCAAAATGATGGCACCGTCCACCATCCGCTCAGGAATAAACAAGTGTGACTTCTTGCCGCTGCAGACGATCATTTCATAGCCGAAAAGTTCCAGCCCTTTCTTGATACCATCTAGCAATTCCCCATAAAAACTTCCGGCATAATCGGCGAGATAAACACCGATGATGTTGGTTTGTCTGCGTTTCAGTGTGCGAGCAGCCATGTTCGGAACATAGTTCAATTCGTTTGCGATCGCTTGAATCCGCGCGCGGGTTTCCTCGGTCACTTTTGGACTGCCATTCAATGCATACGAAACGGTGGATATGGAGACACCCGCTTTTTGGGCAATATCTTTGATTCCTACCATGGCTTCTCCTTTCTTAACGATAAATATCGATCGTATTGGTTTGGTTTTCGTTTAATTTGGCGCAAAGTGCTGCTTTCTTCAGGACAAGCGCACCTTGACGGTAGCGATTTTCCGCAAACTCAGTGGACATTTCTTCCCCGTTGATCAATACTTTCGGCGTACTTGCCGAATGATAGACGATTTCGACCGGCCGATCAAAGAGTCGATACGTCAGTGTCAACCCTGCTAGCTCCGCTGGCAAGACGGGATCAAGTTCAACGTGATCAACAAAGGTACGAATGCCTAACACATTGCTGATCAACTGATTCATATAGATCCCCGGTCCACTAGAATAGATGCGCCAGCCGCCTTTGACGCCGACTGCTGCCTCCTTAAGTTTACCAAAATTTTCTTGGGCTTCAACCCTTGTTTTGAAATCGCCATCAGAACTGCTGAAATACGCATTTGCTTGACGAATCTCCGCGTTTTCGACCCGTTGAGCGATCTGGATCGGATTGATGACCCCAAGCGCTTGCCAAGTCTCTTCTTCTCGACCTAATTTCGCCATCGCTTCGGTAAAGCGGATGTGGGCGTGAACGTACTGCAAACCGATTTCTCGTCCAAAGTTGGCTGCTTGTTCTGCACGCTTGAAATTGGTGCTGACACCACCCGCATAAGTCGCTGGACGATTCATCAAGCGCACCCCATCTGGAAATTGCAAATGCTCCTTGATGATCGCCACATGATGATCGGCTTGTTCGGGAGATAACAGCTCACCGATCATGCTTTGTTGCATCGGCAGCAAGCGGTATTGGATACCAGTTTTCTTGTCAGTCGGATGGACCATCAGTTCCACGTGCTCGCTATCTTCCATATAGACAAATCCTGGCAACGTGCCATCAGCTAACATGTATTTTTCAAAGTCGTGTTTGATGCCCTTAGACAGTTCTGTTAAATGTTTGGCATACTCTGGGTCAAATGCCTGCAACTGGCTGGCTAATTTTTTCAATACTTCATAGGTCAAGGCAACGGTCCAGCTGCTGGCCATTTGTTTCTTCAACTTACTGTTATTTGGCTGCAAGGTGTCATCCCAATCGCCATCGCCATAACAAGACAGGTACGTTCCTTCCAAGAAGTTCGCTTCGATATACGCCACTTCTTTTTTCAAATGATCAAACAATGAAGCTTTGGTCTTGGTTTTCAGGAAGGTCGCGCGATCCGTATAAGGCAGTTCTTTTTCCAAAATCGCGAAATCTTTGGTTTTTTCGAGATAGTCACTAACGACTTTCATCGGCCAGACGATCACATCTCCGTGGCTCTCATCGGCTTTTTGTTTCTCATAGCGATCAAACATAAACCATTGTGGCCAGTTGCCGTCATCTGCAAATTGATTTTCAAACAAATGCTCGATGATGGACGCCACCATTTCAGGACGATTAAGTGCTAAGAAATACTCAGTCGGTCCTTGGGAAACGTCTCGAGTCCCCCAAGCAGCACCACCGTACTGTTCAAGACCATGAGGAGACAGGTAATGAACAAGCATATTGTGGGTGTACCAACGTGCCAAGTGATTGAAGGATGTAACGTCCGCCTGCGAATGTTTCAATTCAAACTGATTCAACAAATCATCGACAAAGGCCGTATAGGCAGTGTCTTCTTGCTGGCGATCTAACGTTTCGGAAACAAAGGGTTCACCAGTCAGTGTGCCTTGGATCACGAAGGAAACCGTCGCCTGTTCTGCAAAGGTCAATACGGTCGTGCTATCAGCAGCGGCCACATTGAAGATTGCTTCATCGGTCAGTTCAAAAGGTTGAGCTGCATGGAGATAATACGTCAATTCTGGATAAGTTTCCGCAATCGGTGAATCCGCTGTTCCTTTGATGGTGAGCAATTGCTGGTCTTGCGTAACAGTAGCAGTCGGTGCGGCTTCATCGATCCCCATCACAAATTGATTGGTGATGGCCCAGGTGTAGGCACGTCCTGCTTCACTGGTGATGGTGGTTGCGATCGTGCGTCCGTTTGCTTTCGTGAAGGTCGTTACTTGGATGACATCATCCGCTGTTTTGTAGTACCACGTCGCCGAATTCAAGCCCATTTCAAAAGCAGATGGCATCGTTAAAATCCGCCATTGATCGCCGTCTTTCAGATAGATCCGCTGACCAGAACGTTTGAACAGATTCAATGAGTTGCGGCTATTACTCAACAATTTATTCATGTTCGTATTGCCTAATACGATTTGGGAGTTAAACATCCCCGTCATGTAAACAGTCGTGCTCAAAATGGGGTGATCGACGATCAACTCTTGTCCGCTCATCAAAATATGCCCATGGGAGCGTTCCATCTGTGCTTCTTTTTCCTTCAACACGACATGGTGATAGTCAGGGGTAAAAAAGGAATAAAGCTGCTTATCAACGATTTCCACTGCTTCTTGCTGCGGGAACCGCTCGTTGATTTCTTCTGTGGAAAATGTCAGCCCTGTGAGCGGTCGACCGAAGTTTTTTCGTGGCTGCGCCGTTGCTTGCAACGAGTCAAAGGACAAGGCTTGATAAGTTTCTTTCAGCGTTTCAAGCGCAAACTGCGGTTCATTGACTGCCGTCGCTTGATTGGCTTTGACCGCTGCGTAAAAAACGATTTCCGTAGGCGTCTCACTTACCGTCAACCATTGCGTTTGCAGTGCCGTATAGGCAAATTCGTATTGATACACTTCATTGGCTAACGTTTCTTGGCTAAGTGCAGCTGGTTGATTCTTTTCTTTGTAGCTGCGACCGAAAAATTGATAGCCATCCGTCGAGAAGCCTTTTAAGGCTTGGAAGCTGCCCTGTTCCACCAATGGAAATTGACCATTTTGTGGTTGATTTTGGCGCGAGGAAAGCACGATGCGATCCTTATCATGGCTAACATGATGGTCGATATATTGCGAAACATAGGCTTCATTGGATTGAACAGCACCTTTGGCGGCATTGCCAAGGTCTTGCCCGTAAACCAGTTCCGCTTCCCCAGAACCACTCAATTGAACCCGCCAGAACCAGCAATCTTGTGCCAATTGGAAATCAACTTGGTAATCGATGGACTGGTACGTCCCAGTCCAAGTCAGCTGTTTTTCTGAGTAGGCAAAGGCACTGTTAGCATTTGAACCGATCAAGGGAATAAAGGACAACTCCCCCGCCTCACGCAGACGTAGATAGATTTGATTCAAACTACCATCTAGCGCATTTCCGATCAACTGATTGATCATCACACCGTGACTTTGGATCTCATATAAATCACCGTTTGGTAAAAACGTCACGGTCGTATTTGCGTTATTCATCACTATTTTTTTCGTCATAGAAACCTTCCTATCTTACCTAACTAATTGCAGGGTTGTTTGTTGGGTGTCTCGGCTGTTCCCACCAATCATGATGTGGAATTTCCCTGGATCACTGCTTACTTGTTGGTTGCTGTGGACATAGCGCAGCAGTTCTTCCGTGATCTCAAATTGAACGGTTGCTGATTCGCCAGCCTCTAGCCAAATTTTCTTAAAGCCTTTCAGTTCTTTCACTGGGCGAACCACTTCACCAACTAAATCGCGAATGTAGCATTGGACCGTTTCCCAGACCGCTGCTGTTCCTTGGTTCGTAACAGTGATGGAAGCCGTGACCGTTTGATCTTTGGTCATAGTCGGCTGATCCAACGTCACCGCAGAATACGCAACTGGGCTATAACTCAAGCCAAACCCAAATGGATATTTGGCATAAATGGAGACATCCAAATATTTCGAGACATATTTTTCATCCGGTGCACTTTCATAAGGACGACCGGTATTGTCAACGTTGTAATACACAGGAACTTGTCCAACGGTTTCTGGGAATGACATGCTCAAGCGACCGCTTGGATTGTATTCTCCCCACAGGATCTGAGCAAGTGCGTTTCCGCCTTCGGTTCCAGGGAACCAAGCCTCGACGATCGCTTTGGCTGCATCCACACCTTGCAAATCAAGAGGACGACCGTTATAAAGTGTTACGATCAATTGCTCGTTGTATTCTTTTAAGGTTTCAACCAAGGATAATTGGGCTTGCGGCAAACGAATGTCGCTGCGGCTGGCAGCTTCACCGCTCATCCATTCCTGCTCTCCTAGTGCTAGGACCACTTTATCGGCTGCCTTCACTAATTCGATCGCTTCTTGGATCGCCGCTTCAGACGGTGCAAAATAATCAAAGGGCTCTTGACCGATCAACAGATCCGCACCCAAGGCTTGGGCACCCTCCACTAAAGTCACTACTTCTTCTTGTTTCCCTTGCCAAGACCAAGCCCCTAATAGATCACGGGAGTGAGCACCTGGGCCTACGATTGCGACTTTTTCGGTTTTCTGCAACGGCAGGACACCTTCATTTTTCAACAACACCATTGATTTCTTTGCGATATCGCTGGCGATCTCTCGGTGTTCTTGAGACAAAACAGTGGCTGCTTCAGCGGCTTCATCAGCGCCGCGGTATGGATTTTCAAATAGCCCCAGCTCATTTTTTAAGGTCAAGATTCTTAGCACCGCTTCATCGACTAAGGCTTCCTCAACGGTGCCTTCTGCGATCAACTCTTTCAAGTTATCGGTGTAGCAAGTCGTCATCATCTCGATATCGACCCCAGCTTTGATGGCTAGTTCAGCGGCATGTTTTTCATCCTCCGCTGCGCCATGAGCGATCACTTCTTTGATTGCTGCCCAGTCAGAGATCACAACGCCTTCAAACCCGAATTCTTCTCGCAAAACATCGCGGAAAAGCCAGCGATTGGCCGTTGCTGGAATGCCGTCTACCGTATTAAAGGAGGTCATCACCAGCTTGGCACCAGCATCAAGGGCTGCTTTATAGCCTGGCAAATAACTTTCTCGCAGTTGGCGTTCTGACATATTGACCGTGTTGTAATCGCGACCACCGATAGCCGCACCGTAAGCCGCAAAATGTTTGACGCAAGCAGCCACGCGGTTGAAATCCGTTCGCAGATCATCCCCTTGATAGCCTTTGACGAAGGCTTCAGCGAAGCGACTGTTCAAGTAAGGATCTTCCCCCGTCGATTCCATGACACGGCCCCAGCGTGGGTCTCTTACTAAGTCCACCATCGGTGAAAAGGTCACATGCAAGCCAGAAACAGCTGCTTCTTTGGCAGATACTTCCGCCATTTTCTCCGCTGCTGCCAAATCCCATGAACTACCTAATCCTAATGGAATCGGGAAAATCGTCCGAAAGCCGTGAATGATGTCCGCCATCAATATCGTCGGGATATTCAAGCGGTTATTGGCGATATACTCTTTTTGGACGCGGATCGCTTCTTTTGCACCAGAAACACCTAGCGTTGTTCCCGCATTGTTGATGTTTTCTTGTGTCAGTCCTAAGTCGCCCATCGGACCTGTTTTCTCTTCTGCTTTATCTGAATAAAAAGCCGCTGCCAGTTGCAGCAACTGATCGATTTTTTCATCTAAGGTCATTTCTGAAAGTAGTTCGGTTAATTTCTGCTGTTCCATTTTTATTCATCCTTTGCTTTCTTCAAATTGGACTTCTGCTTCTAAAGGAAAATGATCGGAGGGAAAACGACGATCACAAGAATCCGTTAGACAGGCGGTTTTGACCACCGTGAAGCCTTTCGTATAGATATAATCAATTTCTTCTAGTTCTTGCCATGGTAACGTATAAATAAAATTTTGATAGGAGCCTTTTGGCCCATGATGCGGCTTTTGTCCATGTTCTTTGGCATTTTGAAAATGCTGCTCTAAGTACCGATGCACCCGCTCCGTTCGCTCCGCATTCAAGTCGCCCATCAGCAATACAGGATAGCGTTCGATCTGATCTGCCAGCTGCTCAAGGATCACTTTCATCCCTTCAAAACGAGCCATTTCTGAAATATTATCTAAATGAGTCGTGATAGCAAGAAACGGCGGATTCTTTTTTTCCTGCAAGACTGCCCAAACACATAAGCGTGAATACGCAGCTTCTGGATGAATACTTGGTTCAGTCGGTGTCAATGACAACCAAAACGAACCTGAATCTAATAACTCGAAAGCCTCTTTTTGATAATACAGTCCGATGCCTTCGCCTAAGCCATCACCGTCACGTTCAGCCGTGACGGAAGCATACTGCGCTAACTTTGCTAAATCCGCAAATTGGCTGGGACGAGCTTCTTGGATCGCCAGAACATCCCAGTCGTAGTAATCGATCAAGGAGCAGACCGCCTCCGATCGATAGTGCCATTGCCATTCTTGGTCATAGTCGGTATCGACTCGTAGATTGTAGGTTGCTGCTTTCATCTGCATTCATTTCCTTTGAGTAATTTTGTGATTTGCTGCATTTCACGACGGATTTGTTTCGCTTCGCCGCCACCATGCCCTTTATTTAAGTAAATACGCAATTCTTTCGGTCCAGGAATCTTTTTATAGGAAACGAAGAAATCTTCCATGGGACAGATGGGATCAGCACTGCCGACCGATGTATAAACAGGACCAGTTATCTGATGAGCAAAATACTTCAAATCAAAATAACTCATGACTTGATAGATCGTTTCCCGCGTTTCTGGAAATTGTTCAATATACTCTTGAATCACCTGGTAACTTCCTGTTTTTTGTTCGATCCGATGGACAAGATTGGAGTGGCTTGGGACATCGGCAAACGTCGCAAAAATCGGGACGTTCGTTAATGCGTTGACCAATAAGGCGATGCCGCCTCCTTGTGAGCCGCCTCTTAAAATAATGCGCTGCGGATCGATTTCCGGTATCTGTTGAAGGACTTCTAGTGTGCGCAAACTATCTGCGACCAATCGCTTCATATAAAAATCTTCTTTTTTCAAGATGCCGCGTCCAAAAGGTGCTTCATGCTGCGTGGTCTCATAGGGAACCTGATCTTGCGTGCGTCCCCCTTGTCCGCGATTGTCGATGACAAGACAGCCGCAGCCGATCAATAACCAATGAGCAAATTGGAACGGTTCTTGCACATGATTCATATAGCCTAAAAAATCAATCACGATTGGACAATCTGCCGCTTGTTCTGGCAGCAGCAGATGCCCATAGATCGTTTCATTACCAAGACTTTGAAAAGAAATCGTAAAACAATCGATCCCTTTCAGCAAAGGCGCTTGTTTGGTTCTTTCAAAGGCTAGCGGAAGGGTGTCAAGTTCTTGTTGGACCGAAGCCCAAAAACAGGATCGATCCGTCGCTGTGGATTCAGTCATTTGTCTCTTCCCCCTTCGCTAATACTTTATTGAAAAACAACACTTGGACAAAGGCTGAGCCTGAGATCCCTAAACAAACAAATAAGAATAGGTTCACTTTGCTGCACAATACAAAGACAATGATTGGGACCACCAATAAAATGATCGCATTCGCCGTACTGCTAAGAACCGCATAGGCCGTTTCTTTTGCTGTTTCTTGCAATGATTGGGCAAACAAGCTGTACAAGAGAACGAACACGACGAGATACAGCGCAGCCAAGCTAACGAGGATCACGGCTAAAACGCCAAAGTAAGGTGTAATCATCATCAAGGAATAGATCAACCCAGCAAAGACTGCGACATACGCAATAATAAGACCTTCTAAGAAGAGCCCACGTTTGAGATTGCTTAAGAATGCTTGCTTGTATCGCTGCCAAATCGGGACATCCCGTTCCTTGTACAATTGATCGATCGTCTGATACAGCGCGATCAATGCTGGTCCTGCGAGAATCAGCGTCATTGCTGGAATCATAAAGAGAAAACTAACAATGATCATATCTGCTAAAAAAGCAAAGACCCGATAGTACCATCCTTCATAAGAAAATAGTCGATTCATTATGATCCTCCAATCAAAACTTGCTGATTTGTGCTGCGGGTGCTACGTAAACTTGTTTCTTGCCTTCTTGTGAATTTGGGTCGTTTCTCAACGTACAGTTTTCTGGGTTGCAGGTTGCAGCTTGCATGTCTCACTACGTGAGCCAATTGCAGTGATTCTTTGTACGGTCACTACGCTCCCTGCAGTCGCCTAGTACTTTGAAACATCAGATTTTGCGCAAAGTACGCGCAAAACCTGTGTTTCTTTGGTTGGTCACTACGCTCCCTGCAGTCGCCTAGTACTTTGAAACATCAGATTTTGCGCAAAGTACGCGCAAAACCTGTGTTTCAAAGCAAAGGAGAGGAAAGGTCTTTTTTTTGGCTTCCTTTCCTCTCCTATGGGGGTTATTTTAGTCGTTCGCGGTTTTCGGCCATTTTTTCAGTTTTAATGTCTTTGATTGCATCCCAGTTGTTTGAATCTAAGAAGCTTTCAAAGTCGGTTAGTGTGCTGTCAAATGTTCCTTCATCTTTTGAACGGATCAATGAGATGATCGTGCTGTTGATTTTGGTTTTGATGGCTGTGTTTGAACGTGCTTCAGCAGTTCCAGCATCTGGATCCGTATTTTCGATCACAAAGTGTGGATACAATTTGCCTTCGCCCCACTCTTGCATTTGAGTCAACGCATTTTCGGTTTTGACTTTCATTGCATTGACACGGTCATTATTAAAGTAGTTGAAACGGCTGATACCATATTTTTTGTTGTAGCCTTCGTTGTCGGTTTGTTCCATTTCTTTGATTTCTGGCAAGTAATCGATTTTGCCTTCATCGTTGTATTCATACGTCACGCCTTCAACACCGAATTTTGTCAAAATTTGTCCTGGTTCATCGATCAAGTACGTGAAGAGTTGGGTTACTTTTGCTGGATCCGCCGCATCTTTTGTGATGTAGTTGATCAACCAGCCAGAGATTCCTGTTTGGTTCAAGGTTGCTTCACGACCAGACGTGCTGGCAGGGCCATCGATTGCGATGTAGCGTGTGTCAGAGTTTTTCATGAATTCAGTGAAGTTCCCACCTTGTCCGCTCGTTCCTGCGACTAAGATCGTTGCATAGTCCCCTTGTTTTACTTTTTCATCATAGGTTGGACCGTCATCGGTAAAGCTGTCATCACTGATGTTGCCGTCACGATACACTTGATTGAAGGTTTTCAACCATGAGATATATTCTTCATCTAAATTACGGTCGTAGAACGCACCATCTTCATCTTCTAATGGAACACCTAAGAAATCTTGCAATTTATCTAAGAATGGTCCTGCTGTTTCGCCGATCGTTGTGAAGCCCATTGGTGTCAAATCAGGGAATTTCTCGCTGATTTCTTTCATGACTTTCACATAGTTTTCTGGAGTTGAAACATCTGGTTTGCCTAATGCTTCATAGACATCTTCACGGATCACAAAGTTGTCGTTGACGGGAATATTGCCGCTTTCGTAGTCTGCTGCTGTGTTGGAATAGTTTGGATAGCCATAAGTTTTGCCATCATCTAAAGCAAACCATTTGAAGGTATCTTCGGTCACGACATTCATCAAATACGGATCGTATTGTTCCGCTAAATCGTTCAATGAGTATGCCCAGCTATCAGCTTTTGTGGCTGCTTGACTGGTTTTATCCATCAACGTCACGATATCAGGCATATCACCACTTGAAATCAAAGCGTTTAATTTCGAATCATCCCCTGAAATAAATTCAATATCAATGTTCAAATCTTTTTTGATTTGGGCTGTCGTCACATCTTCACCAAATGGCAAAGCTGTCCAGTCTGAATTGATGTACCATGTGATCTTGGTTGGTTCTTCTTTGGTATCGAGTTTCCATGCTGGTGTCTTTTCATCTAACTCATACCGATCTTTGATAGAAAAATCCGAACTGCTGGCATTGTCTGAGCTGCCGCCACATGCTGCTAAGCTGAGTAATGCTGATGCTGCCAATAAACCGCCTACTACTTTTTTCATGTCTATCCCTCTTTCTATTCTTTTACTGCACCGGCCATCATACCGCCGATAAAGTGTTTTTGAAGCAATGGATATATAATTAAAATTGGCACTGTCGTGATGACGATCGTAGCCAACTGAACCCCACGGGTCGTTGCTTGGACGATAAAGTCGGTACTACCGCTTTCAGTCATCGTACTCAAGTTGGATTGGACGATGATTTCATAAATCTTCATTTGCAGCGGATAGAGATACTCTTTTGTGATATACAGTTTTGTCGTCATAAAATCGTTCCATTGGCCAACCCCGTTGAACAAGATGATGGTTGCCAAGGCCGGTTTCGTTAATGGTAAGAAGATTTTATAGAAGATTTGGAATTCACTTGCACCGTCGATCTTCGCAGATTCTTCGAGTGAAGGCGGAATCTCACGGAAAAAGTTCATTAAAATTACGACATCATAGTAGCTGAACAAGGCTGGAATAATGTAGACCCAGAAAGAATCCAGTAATCCTAGCGAGCGAATCAGCAAGTATGTTGGAATCATCCCACCACTGAAGTACATGGTGATGACCCCCATCGTTGTATAGATGTTGCGGCCGACCAAGCGTGATTTACTCAATCCGTAAGCCACGATCGCACAAAACAAGGTATGGGTCGCAGCCCCAAGAACCGTTTTTAACACTGAGATCAAGAAGGCACGGGGGATACTTGCGTCGGAAAAAACTTTCCGATAGTTTTCCCAGGTAAAGCCTTTGGGCCATAACACGAGGCCGTTGCCCGCTAATCCAGAACTAGAAGACACGGAGGAAACCAAGATATTCCAAATCGGTACGATGATCATCAATGAGAATAAAATCAAGATCACGGTATTGAAGAAGTAAAACCACGTGTTTTCTTTTGCTTTTCTTTTGATCATGTTTTTTCCTCCTATAAGATAACTGAATTGCCGTTGTTCAACTTGCGGGTCACTCGATCCGTGATCACCAATAAGATGACGGAAATGACCGCGATCCCCAAGCCGACAGCAGTTGCATAAGAGAAATCACCTTGCGTCAACCCCATTTTATAAACGAAGGAGTTGATGACTTCTGAACGGTTTTGGTTCTGTGAATTCATTAAAACTAATGTTTGATCTAGGTTTGACCCTAAGATACCGCTCACATTCAGAATCAAGTTTAAGGAGATGATCGGTGTCAGTAATGGCAATGTGATCGAACGAATCTGTCTTAGCTTGCTGGCACCATCGATTCGTGCGGCTTCATAAAACGTTGGATCGATCCGCGACATACCTGCCAAGTAAAGGATCGTTCCCCAGCCGACTTCTTTCCATAGATCAGAAAGGACCGCGATCCACCAATATTTGCTTGGATCCAACAGATGATTGACCCCTTTGTCCATCAATCCTACGGACATCAGCACTTGGTTGATAAAGCCGTTCGTTGACAGCCAAGAAATCATCATCCCACCTAGCACGATCCATGAGAAAAAATGGGGAATGTATGAAACCGTTTGAATAAATTTCTTCAAGCGGCCATCTTGCATTTCAAAAATCATAATGGCTAACACAATCGGGATCGCAAAACCTAAACCTAATTTCAATAAGCTGATGGCTAACGTATTTCTAACCGCTTCCCAGAAAAAACTGTCATTCATAATGATACGGAAATTCTCTAACCCGACCCATGGTGCTGATGAAATCGTGTCAATCACCGTATAGTTTTTGAAAGCGATTATAATTCCGTAGATCGGAATATAATTAAATACGATCATAAATGCCACGCCGGGAAAAACCATCCAGTGAAGCTGCCGTTGACTATAAAACTTTTGCAGTTTACTCATACACAAAATCTCCTTCTTTCTATCCTCGCAACACTACCTATATCTCCACATTTTGGTGAAACGTTTCTACAAAAAGATTATATCCGCTGCCAATCGAAAATGCAAGCCTTTCCAATTATTTTTTCAGCTTTTCTTTTTTCACAAATTTTGTTGGGTTCCTCACAAATAAAAAAGCTTTCATATCAGCTTTTTCAGAAGAAATCCTTTTTCAAAATATTTCCTTCTAATCAAATTTCACAAACGCTGTATTTTTTCAACATCGATTGATTCTCAGAAATCATTAAAAAATAAAAAGAAACGTTTCACCAAAAGCACAAAAAAGCAGCAATTATCGTTGATTGCTGCTTCGTTCTATTCACTTCTTTGCGGATAGCCAAAATGGTCATAGGCTAACGGCGTTGCGATCCGCCCACGCGAGGTGCGTTTCAAAAATCCTTTTTGGATCAAAAACGGTTCGTACATATCTTCCACTGTTTCGGTTTCTTCCCCGATATTGACAGCGATCGTACTTAATCCCACCGGGCCGCCTTGATACAATTCGATCATCGTGCGGATCAATTTCTGATCGATATAATCCAAGCCAGCATGATCGACTGCCAAAAGCGCCAATGCCTGATCAGCAACGGCGCGATCGATCAAGCCATCCGCTTGCACTTGCGCATAATCGCGAACTCGTTTAAGCAACCGGTTGGCGATCCGTGGAGTGCCTCGGGATCGGCGGGCGATTTCGATCGCCCCTTCTTCCACGATATCCGTTTCAAAAATCGACGCAGTCCGCTGCACGATCTCTTTTAAATCATGGTCTTCATAATATTGCATATGAGAAATGATCCCGAAGCGATCCCGTAGCGGCGCCGAGAGCATCCCCGCCCGCGTCGTTGCGCCGACTAAGGTAAATGGCGGGAGTGGAAAATGAACCGGGTGAGCCGTTGTCCCTTGCCCCACCATGATATCTACATAAAAATCTTCCATTGCCGAATAAAGCATTTCTTCGGCGACACGAGGCAAGCGATGGATCTCATCGATAAACAGAACATCCCCTGGCTGTAGCTCATTCAAGATCGCAATCAAATCCCCTGGTTTTTCGATCGCAGGACCGCTGGTCGTCTTGATTTGGACCTGCATCTCGTTGGCGATCACCATTGCCATCGTTGTTTTCCCTAAGCCTGGCGGACCATATAAGAGGACATGATCCAACGCTTCTTCTCGATTTTTCGCCGCTTGGATATAAATCGAAAGCTCCTGCTTGACTTTGTCTTGTCCGATATATTGGGCAAGGGTTTGCGGACGCAAGGATTTTTCGATGATCTCTTCTTGTTCAGTGCTTTCTGGCGAAACAATTCGTTCATCCATCGTCTACTTGCTCCTTACTTTTTCATCATCAATCGGAGAGCTTCCCGCAAGTACTCATCCGTCGATTTTGTGGTATTCGCCGCTAATTGTTTTTCGGCTTTCTTGACTTCTTTTTCGCTATAACCCAATGCTTTCAAGGCTTCCATTGCTTCATCTAAAGCAGTCGTTGCTACGCTTAGAGGAACGATCGCTTCTTCTCCAACCAGTTCAGCCACTTTGCCTTTCAAGTCTAGGATCATTTGCTGCGCCGTCTTTTTACCGACACCTGGGAACTTAGTCAAATAATTGACGTCCCCATTTTCGACTGCCGTGATCAACCCTGTATGGTCTTCATTGGCCATGATTGCTAACGCACTCTTTGGTCCAATACCTGAGACACTGATCAATTTTAAAAACAACTGCTTGCCTTCGATCGTGGCAAAGCCGTAGAGACTATGAGCATCTTCACGAATCACTTGGTGCAGATAGATTTTTACTTCTTGGTTCAACTTGCCGCTAAATGAATACGGATTGCCAAAAGCGATCTGATAGCCGATGCCATGGGTCTCAACGACGATATACGCCGGAAAGATATCCGTTACTTTTCCTATGATATATTCGTACATGTGCTTTCCTTTCTGTACATATGTTCCCTTTATTGTAGCACAGACGAGAGGGCAAAAAAAGGACTGTGAACGAAGGAAAAGGCTTAGCAGGAAACAAACGGAGGAAAAACCGTTGTTTCAGTCGCATTTTTTCAAACGAGACATGCTGCTGCGTCTTTTTTTCGCACACAGTTCCTAATACTTACTCAACGAGTGATTTGAATTCGCCATAGCCTTTTTCATCCATTTCTGCTAAAGGGATGAACTTCAATGCTGCCGAGTTGATACAATAGCGCAAACCGCCTTTGTCCTGAGGACCGTCTGAAAAAACATGTCCTAAATGAGAGTCAGCTTCTTTACTGCGGACTTCTACCCGATGCATGCCGTGAGAAAAATCGGCTTTTTCTTGAATATCTTGGCGACTGATCGGTTTCGAAAAGGACGGCCAGCCACAACCTGCGTCATATTTATCAGTAGAAGCAAACAATGGTTCTCCGTTGACGATATCAACATAGATCCCTTTTTCATAAAAATCATCATACTCGCCAGTAAAGGGGCGTTCGGTTGCATTTTCTTGGGTCACCGCATATTCGATTGGCGACAATTTTTCTTTTAATTCTTTTTTATCTGTCATTTTTTCACCTGCTTTTCCTCTAGACTCATCCTGTATGCTCTATCATGCCTTTTTTCTTAGCGAATGTAAAATGACTTGCTCAAATTGTTTAAGGGTTTTGTAGCTTTTGCCAACGAGTCGTTGGTTCCGCAAAATGGTAGAAATGCGGTTGATCTTTTGTATAGATTTCTTCGCTTAAGACAGCTTCTGGCATGTTGCCAAACAACCCAGCCGCAAAAAAATAGGTGTGTGCTTCTTTGAGGTAAAAGAACAGGCTCGAGCCGCATTGACTGCAAAATCCTCGCTGTGCCCACTCAGAAGAATCGTAACGTCGCAGCCACTTCGCTCCTTGAAGAGTCATCTGGTCCTCAGCGCATGGCGCAAGAGCAAACATCGGTCCGCCGTGAAATTTTTGACAGAGACTACAATGACAAACCGTGATTTCTTTCGCAACTCCCGTCAAGTTGATCGTGACTTTGCCGCAAAGACAACTACCAGAAACATCCATCCTTATTCCTCCTCCGTAAACTCTTGCAACAACTGATAGACCGTAGCGACAGGAAATCCTACGATCGTATAAAAATCGCCGTTTATCGATGAGACAAATATTTTGGCTGCCCCTTGGATCCCATAGGCGCCCGCTTTGTCTTGGTACTCATCTAAGGCAAGATACTTGTCGATCTCTTGATCCGTCAAAGGACGAAACACAACTTCCGTCGAAACCACTGCTTGGCGTTGCTGTTTGCCTTTTTGCAAAACGACGGCGGTATGCACCCAATGGGTACGTCCGCTCATTTTTCGCAACATCGACAGAGCATCTTTACGGTCGACTGGCTTTCCTAAGATTTCTTCACCCACCACGACCGTCGTGTCGCTCGCGATCACCAGATCTTCAGGATAGGTTTGCGCAATAGCCGCCGCTTTTTCTGCTGCCATCCGTTGGACATAAGGGATCGCAGCTTCGTTTGGTCGGACCGACTCGTCGATATCTGCTGGTATGACCGCAAATTCCGAGACTAACTCTGCTAGTAATTCTTTGCGCCGCGGCGACTGTGAAGCCAAAATAATCATTCCATGCCACTCCTTGCTCGATGAGGATCTTGAATCCGTTTGAACATCCGCTCCATGTCGCTGTTGGTGAAATGGATCAGCACCGGACGACCATGGGGACAGTTGAAGGGATTCTCGCATTTCGCTAAATCTTGCAACAAGATCCTAGCTTGTGCTTCATTCAAATAGTGATTGGCTTTGATGGATCGTTTGCAGCTCATCATGATCGCGGTTGCTTCACGAAACTTTTTGACACTGACACTTCCTGTCGTCAATAACATATCGATCATTTCGCGGATGATGGCTTCTTCTTCACCGCTAGGGTACCAAGTCGGGTGCGCTCGGACGATGAAACTATTGGTCCCAAAAGATTCCAGATGGATCCCGACTTCTGCCAGCTTGTCGCTTTGTTCTTGTAATTGCAGTGCATCGCTGTTGGGATAATCCAAAACGATCGGCACCAACAATTCTTGCAGGTCATTGGTCACTTCGCCGATTTTTTCGCGGTAATACTCGTATTTGATTCGTTCTTGCGCCGCATGCTGGTCGACGATATATAGCCCCGCCTCGCTTTGGGCAAACAAATAGGTCCCATGCATCTGCCCAAAATAATCCAATTGGGGAAAACGCTCCTTCGCTGGTTCTTCTTCCAGCAACCGTTCGACCGTTTTTAGGTAGTTGCGGTCATCCCCATGCATTTCAGGATGCAGAGTCGCTTGACTTTGCAGATCCTGCGCCGTAAGCTCTGGCGTCTCATCTGGGAGAAAGACTGGCGCTTCTGGCAGCGACGCTTTTGTTTCCGTCTGGCCTTCCACAAATGGTTTTCGGACAGGCTTATTTGGCAGCGTCTCTTCCAAACTGCGAAAGGTTTCCACGGTTTCTTCCAACAGGTTGTCGCTAGATTCCTGTGGCATTTCTGGAAGTTTTCCACCTTCCTCCACAGGTTTTTCCACAGAGTTATCCACAGTCTGTTGATAAGTGTTGCCCTGCACCTCAAATTTCCCTGTTTCGCGATTATAAGACAACCCAGAAGTCGAATTTCCTGCTGACTTCAGTTCCAAGCCAAGCTGCTGGGCTTTTGGCTGATCGGCCACTTTTTTCTTGAAACGCAGATTGTCAGCGGCGTTAGGAATCAAATTGATTTCCCGCAGCGCCTCATTGATGGCTTTACTGATTAGCTTGGTCAGTTCTTCTTCTTTTGACAAACGAACTTCTTGCTTAGTCGGATGAACGTTGACATCGACTAATAAGGGGTCCATTTTGATTTCAAGGACAGCTAATGGAAAACGACCGACCATCAATTTTGATCCGTAACCAGCAACGATCGCTTTATTCAAAGCAAAATTGCGAATATAACGACCATTGATGATCGTGGATAAATAGTTGCGGCTGGCTCGGGTGACTTCTGGCAGTGACACAAAGCCAGTGACTTTAAAGTCGAGGTCCTCAGTATCGATCGCGATCATTTTTTTGGCGGTTTCCACCCCGTAGATCCCTGCGATGGTTTGTTTTAACTGCCCACTTCCAGTGGTGCTCAACATCTTATTGCCTTCATGAACGAGACGAAAAGCCACTTCTGGGTGGCTCAGGGCGATCCGATTGACGATATCGCCGATGTTCGCTAGTTCCGTTTGCAGCGTCTTGACATATTTCAAACGTGCCGGTGTATTGTAAAAGAGGTTTTCCACAGTGATCTTGGTTCCTTGCCGCAAGTTGGCAGGCAGATGCTCTTCAACAGCGCCGCCTTTTAAGCGCACAAAGGAGCCTTGTTGGGCGCCTTTGACTGCCGTTTCAATCGAGAGGATCGAAACCGAAGCGATACTAGGCAAAGCCTCCCCGCGAAACCCGAGGGTACGTATTCGAAACAAGTCATCCCGATTGTGGATTTTGCTGGTGGCGTGGCGTTTAAAGGCAGTCAAGACATCCTCTTCTGCAATTCCTTCGCCATTATCGATGACTTGGATTTTACGCAAGCCCGCTTCTTCAATAAAAATATCGATTTGGGTACTGCCGGCATCCACGGCGTTTTCAACTAATTCTTTGACGACAGAAGCCGGTCGCTCAACGACTTCTCCTGCCGCGATTTGGTTCGCCAGACGTTCGGATAACTCTTGGATCTTTCCCATCTGCTGACCTTCTTTCTAAATTCGTTTTTGCAGCTCGTACAATGTATTCAGAGCGTCCATCGGGGTCATTTCCAACAGATTCAATTTCTTCAACTGATCGATGACGCCGATTTCTTCCGTAGATACTTCACTAAACAACGACAACTGCTGACTTTCTTCGACGACGGGTTTTGGCTGTACCGTCGGTTCATGTTCTTCCAGCGCTTTTAAGATCGTGGCTGCGCGCTGTAAGAGTGCACTTGGCAGTCCAGCGATTTTGGCTACATGGATCCCATAGCTTTTATCTGCGGGCCCTTCCATCATCTTATGCAAGAAGACGACTTCGCCTTCTTTTTCAACGGCACCAACATGGACATTGCGCAAGTGCGCCAATTCCTCATCTAACACCGTCAGCTCATGATAATGGGTGGAGAAAAGTGTTTTGGCATGAACTTCTTTGTGGATATATTCAATGATAGCTTGTGCCAATGCCATGCCATCATAGGTCGCAGTCCCACGCCCTAACTCATCAAACAAAATCAAGCTGTTAGGCGTTGCATGACGCAGCGCTTGGTTGGCTTCCATCATCTCCACCATAAACGTGCTTTGACCGGCGATCAGGTCATCGCTGGCACCGATGCGAGTAAAGATCCGATCAAAAATCGGCATCTCTGCAGATTGTGCGGGTACGAAACAGCCGATCTGCGCCATAATGACTAGCAAGGCAAACTGCCGCATGTACGTACTTTTCCCAGACATATTTGGTCCTGTGATCAACAAGATCTCTGTTTCTTCATCCATCACGATACTATTCGGAATGTACTCTTGGTGACCAAGGACTTTTTCCACTACAGGATGACGGCCGTCGATGATCGATACCGCTCGTTTTTTCGCTACTGTCGGCCGCACGTATTGGTAGCGTTCCGAAACTGTGGCGAAACTTTGTAAGACATCGACCGCACTGACGGCTTTGGCTAACTTTTGCAGACGGGTGATACTCTTTTTCACTTCTTCACGGACGTCAAGAAACAGGCGGTATTCCAAATCCACCGATTTCTCTTCGGCTTCTAAAATCAAAGTCTCCAGTTTTTTCAACTCGGGGGAAATAAACCGTTCCGCATTGGCTAACGTTTGCTTGCGCTCGTAGCGAGAGGTATCTAAATTCACTAGATTGGCTTTCGTGATCTCAATGTAATAGCCAAAGACGCGGTTGAACCCAACTTTCAGGTTTTTGACTCCCGTCGCTTGGCGTTCGTTGGCTTCTAATTCCGCCAGCCATTGCTTGCCGTTACGCATCGCTGTACGGTATTCATCTAATTGTTGATGGAACCCGTCTTTGATGATGTTGCCTTCCGTGATCTGTAACGGGGCATCTTCATCGATCGCAGCTTCGATCAGTGCAACCAAATCATCTAAGGGCGTTAATTCCAGCAGCAAGTCATTCCACTCGCCACGGTTGATGCCTTGCAGCAATTGCGCGATCAGAGGCACTTGCTCCAAAGAAGATTTCAACTGCAGCAAATCGCGGCCATTGACATTTCCGAAGGCGACCCGTCCGACTAAGCGTTCCATGTCATAGACTTTCGTCAACGCTTCTTGCAGATCTGCTCGCTCAAAGAAACTGTCCAGTAACGATTGGACCATTTCTTGGCGGGCAGTGATTTTCTTTGGCTGGATCAAGGGACGGTCTAACCATTGCTTTAACAAACGGCCACCCATTGCGGTTTTTGTCTCGTCCAACAACCACAAAAGAGTCCCTTGTTTTTTGCCAGTTCGAATCGACTGCGTCAATTCTAAGTTGAATTTGGAATAATGATCCATTTTCAAGGCATGATCGGGCTGATATTCCACGGCTTGTTGAATATGCGCTAAACTGCGTTTTTGGGTGATCGCCAAATAACTTAGCAACTTCCCTGTGACTACTTTTTCTAACTCTTGGGAGAGAGGTTCTGTTAAAAATTGAAATTCGGCATTTTCTTCCAACGTTTCTTGCTTAGAAAACACGACATTCAAGCGATTGGTCAGTGTTGTTTGCAATGACTCAGGGATCTCGCTGCACAAAACGACTTCTTTCGTTTGCAGAGCGGCGGCCTCATTGACGACAGCTTCTTCATCTTCCAATTGCGCTGCTTTTAATTCACCGGTACTTAGATCGACATAGGCAAAGCCAAAACGCTCCCCTTGCTGCAAAACAGCTGTCAAAAAGTTGTTTTCTTTGGCGGATAGGCCTTTGCTGTCCATCACCGTTCCCGGCGTGATCAGTTGAACGACTTCGCGTTTGACCATTCCTTTGGTGGTTTTTGGATCTTCCACTTGCTCACAAATCGCTACTTTGTAGCCTTGCTCGATCAAGGTGTCGATGTAATTGCTGGCAGCGTGGTAAGGCACCCCACACATAGGGATCGGTTCCTCCGCATTTTTGTTGCGGCTGGTTAACGTCAGTTCTAAAATTTGTGCTGCCTTGACAGCATCCTCATTAAATAATTCATAGAAATCCCCTAAACGATAGAATAAAAAAGCATCTTGGTACTGAGCCTTGATGCTTAAATACTGTTCCATCATCGGGGTATTTTTAGTTTTTTGAGGCATTGGTTTCATCCTCCTCGATGGCTTTATTCATTTTCTTTTGGATCTCCGTCGTGACATATTGCAGCAATTCATCTGCTTGCAGTAACGCTTGGCGATAAGCAACCACTAAAGGATGCTGCTCGTATTCGTTTGTCAATGACGCATAACGCTGCTCGGCAGCTTTTTTTGCTTCGGGTTTCTCATAATGCTCAAATTGAACGATTTCTTTTTGCGCTTGCTTCAACGCTTCTTCCAGCTCCAATAGCCCTTGGTTTTGCAAGGCTCGTGCTTGAATTTCTTGAAATTCTTGAACGATCGGATGATCAGACAAGAGCCTTTGCAAAGCAGCCAGCTCTTGGGCAACGTGTGGTTCCTTGGCTAATTGCTCTTCCATGCTTCTCCTATTCTGTAAACGGGCGATCTTCACTGATTTGGATCGGACGGATCGATTTTGCTTTACCAGTGGCTTCATCAATCTCAAGCAAGCAAGCCGACAAAATACTGCGGCCTTTTTCAATCACTTCAAACCGTTGCGGCAACGCCGTCAAAAATTTTTCAATGACTGGTTCGCGTTTCATCCCCAAGATCCCATCATAAGGACCAGTCATGCCGACATCTGACAAATAAGCCGTTCCTTGGGGCAAAATCCGCGCATCATTGGTCTGGACGTGGGTATGCGTGCCGACGACTGCCGAAACACGGCCATCCAAATACCAGCCCATCGCTTGTTTTTCGCTGGTGGTCTCCCCATGAAAATCCACAAAGATAAACGGTGTGCGTTTGCGGGCAATCGCAACCAGTTCATCCATTTTGCGAAACGGATCATCAAGGTCTACCATGAACGAGCGAGCTTGCATGTTGATTACCGCTAATTCAATGGTGTTGACTTTCACAAATACCATGCCGACGCCCGGTGTTCCCTCTGGAAAATTGGCTGGACGAATCATTTTCTTCGCATCGCCAATAAATTCAAAAATGTCACGGTTGTCCCATGTATGATTGCCTAGTGTCACGACATCGACACCATCTTGCAAAAATTTCTTATAGATTTTACCAGTGATCCCACGACCCGCCGCCGCATTCTCGCCGTTTGCGATCGTCACCTGTGGCCGATACGCCTTTTTTAATTTTGGAAGGTACTCCGTGATCGTTTCTCTTCCTAATGAACCAACTACATCTCCAATGAATAATACCCGCACACATTTTTCCTCTTCTCTTTTAGCTTCTTTTCTATTATAAGGGTTTTGGTCCAGAAAAAAAAGGTTCTTTCACTTGCGGTTCTTCCCTGCAGCAGAACAAAAAAACACGCTAGACTCTTTCGCATCAGTCTAGCGTGTCGCTTAATTCTCTTAGGAAACAGTGGTGTCCTCTTGTCCTACATGTTCTACGATCGCCACGATCAAATCACGGGCTTTTTCCATCGCTTCCACGGTAATAAATTCATACTGGCCATGGAAGTTTTCACCGCCGACAAATAAGTTCGGTGTTGGGATCCCTTTATAGGTGATTTTCGAGCCATCGGTCCCGCCACGAAACGGTGCTTCGATCGGCGTCACGCCAATCGCTTGCATCCCTGCTCGGGCAGCTTCGATACTGCGGGGATCTTTCTTGATCAAATCCCCCATATTGTAATATTGATCATACAGCGTATAGGTGATACGTTCTTGCCCATAGGCTGTGTTCAGTTCATCAATGATCCCCACGATGTTGGCTTTTCGCTGTTCGAAAAGCGTATGATCGTGATCACGAATGATATAAGAAACTTCTGCTCGACCAATATGTCCCGTCAAATTGTGCAGCAGGTAGAAGCCTTCATACCCGCGGGTGCGTTCAGGAACTTCCTCTGCTGGTAAGGCATCATCGATTTGATGCGCGATTTTCAAGGCGTTGACCAAACGACCATAGGCAGTCCCAGGATGCACACTCGTACCGTCGATCGTTATATCGATACGAGCCGCATTAAAAGTTTCATACTCCATATGGCCCACGCGACCACTGTCCATCGTGTAAGCAAATGCTACTGGAAAATCCGCCGCATCAAAGCGATCAGCGCCAGTCCCGATCTCTTCGTCCGGACCAAAAGCGACCCAGACATCGCCACGCTTATGCGCATCCATCGTTTGTAAGATCCGCAGCGCATCAATGATCTCTGCGATACCAGCTTTATCATCTGCACCCAGCAGGGTCGTTCCATCCGTTGTGATCAACGTTTCGCCGACATAGTCTTTGAGATTAGGAAATTCAGCAGTTGTCATATAAATGGCTTTTTCTTTATTTAAACAAACATCCTTGCCATCGTAATTTTCATGGATCTGCGGTTGAATATTTTCAGCTTCGAAATCTGCCGTATCTACATGGGCAATAAAGCCGATCGCCGTTTTTTCAGGATTACCAGGTAGACGTCCGATCACAAAACTATTCTTTTCATAGTAAGCAACATCCGCTAATCCCATCTCGATCAACTGATCTTTCAATAAAAGAGCCAACTCAACTTGTCCCTGCGTCGTTGGGATGGTCTGACTCGTGGCATCCGAGCGAGTATTCATTTTTGCATAGGTCAAAAAATCCTTTAAGATTGCTTTCAATTCTGCACGTCCTTTTTCTTCAATTCTTCTACTATCTTTATAACGACAGGGGACGATTGTCCGTTTCGTGGATCACTTGTCGAAAATCAGCAAAGCCAGCTGCTAAGCCGCGCAGCAAGATCTCTGCCGTTCCCATATTGGTGGCTAAAGGAATCTCGTACACGTCTGACAAGCGAATCAATGCCGTTACATCTGGTTCATGGGGTTGTGCGGCTAAAGGATCGCGCAAAAAGATCACCATGTCCAAGTCATCTTGCGAAATCATGGCGCCAATTTGCTGGTCTCCTCCCAGCGGCCCTGATTTGTAGCGGTGGACAGGCAACTGGGTTGCTTCTTCGATCCTCTTCCCCGTAGTTCCTGTTGCGAAAAGTTCATGCTGCGCTAAAATTTCTCGATAGGCAGTCACTAATTTTACCATTACATCCTTTTTTCGATCATGAGCAATCAATGCGATTTTCATTTGCTGCATTCCCCCTTTTTTCTATTGTACCAATTTATTTTCTTTGCGACCGAGAAAAAACAAAAAAACATAGCACAGATGCCGCAAATCGACTGTGCTATGTCTAAAGGATTCCTTTTTAAATCAGTTGTAATTCTTTCAAGGCTAACCAGATGCCATCTTCATCATTGCTAGCGGTCACCATATCTGCGACTTGTTGGATCTCAGGGACCGCATTGCCCATTGCCACACCGACACCTGCGGCAGTCAGCATTTCACGATCGTTTTGGCCATCACCAAAACAGATCACATCTTCTTGTGCTATCCCTAATTGTTCTGCGACACACAAGATCGTTGCTGCTTTGGAGCCTTCTTTTGGAACGACATCCACACTGTTTTCATGCCAACGTACAAAACGCAGTTTGCTGTATTTCTCGTCAAAAAAATGCTCATACTCTTTTCCGTAAAAAGCCAATGCTTGATAGACTTCTTTTTCTTCAGGAAAGTCCATGTCCAGCTCAGGAAGTTGGGCACCAAAGGAATGCATCGCTGCTTCCATTTTAGCAATATCCAACGAAGACGCTCGTTTCGCTGTATCCATCCCGACAAAGGCCGTATCGATCCCAAGCTCTTGGGCTTCTGCCACGAAAGCAGCCAATTGCGTTTCATCGAGCAAATTTTTATACACCTGCTGATGCGAAAGAAAGGCGGCTGCCCCATTACATAAAATGTAATTATCAAAGGACAATGAACGAATAATGTCTTGGGCGTGAAAACGACTGCGCCCAGTGGCAACGGTCACGAAATGGCCAGCATCTCGCAGAAGGTCAAGGGCTTTTAGCGTACTGTCTAGTGGCTGTTTGTTCGAGTCAAGCAAGGTTCCATCAATATCAAAGGCAAAGAATTTCCGATTCATAAAAGGTTAAGGCTCGCTTTCTATTAAGAAGTAACTAAGATTTTGGTCTTGGTTGCGGTCATTTTTACAAAAAACAGCAAGAAAAACCGTACATACTTATTCTTAACACAAATGACCGCTGATTTCAACGCTCCGTTAAGGGATGATAGCTTCTTCCTAGAGAAATGTTAGAGAAAAGAAAAAAAGAAGCATCGCTGCTTCTTTTTGTAGGTTCTGATTAGTCGACATAGGTCGATTTTGAGTTGTTCAACCATGCATAGCCAAGTCCCATGACCAAGCCACCGCCGATATAGTTACCAATAAAGGCAAAAACTAAATTATGGATCACACTGCCGACAGTCATGCCTGCCAAGTGTCCCCCTGAAGCCCAGAAAGCTAAGGTAAACGCTGGGAAGTTAGCGATGACGTGTTCGAAGCCTAAGAAAGCAAAGATGAAGATGATGAAAATGATTGCTGCGACTTTTCCAGCATCGTCTTTCATCCGCATGCTTACCAACACGGCTGTGTTTACCACGATATTAGCGAACATCGCTTCCACTAAAATTTGGATAGTGGATTTTTCTAATTTTGCAGTGATCGAGGTCAGCATAAAGTTGTCTGCGGTCAGCCCTTGAAAAGGTCCGGTTAGCGCAACGATCGAGCCGAAGATCACCCCGCCGATCAAGTTGAATAAGACACACGTAAGCAAAATTTTCAATGCCAAAGGAATACTTAGACGTTTACGGTAAACCCCAACAGTCATATACAACATATTCGATGTTCCTAATTCTGCGTTCATATAAAGAATCATGACTAAAGACCAGCTAAACATAAATGCATACAAAATTTTTCCTAACCCGTGAACCATTGATTCACCTTTCATAGCGATCGCAAAAGCAATAGCTGTTCCGAGGGTCAAGAATAAACAAGCCATCATCGCACGTACAGCGTAACGCAAATAATTACTCTTGATCAAATCGATTTTCTTTTCTATGGATGAATCGATCTTCTCAAATAATGGGGATACTGGATTCATTTTTCTACTCCTTTTATGAAAAATTTTACTTCGTTATAATTTGCACAATACTTCCATATTCTAATGACGAAATGCTGATTTGTAAAGAGATATTTGAAAATATAAGTAATTAATGAAAAATTTCAAGCTTTGTTTTCATCAAATCCAAAGCCAGCTCCATCTTGACTTTTGCCCCTAGTTTGTCGTATACTATTCCTTGTGTAAAATAATGCAGCAGGAAAATAACAGCTCGTCACCAGTTCGTTGCCCCTCGGGTGCAATTGCGTAACCGCGGCTGCAAAGGTGAAGATTGAAGAACGAACTGCACGAATGTGAATTTTTCAACGGATTATTTTACTCCAAACTATTTTATTGGAGGAACTAAATTATGTCTCGTTATACAGGACCATCATGGAAAATTTCTCGTCGTTTAGGAATTTCTTTATCAGAAACTGGAAAAGAATTGGCACGTCGCCCTTACGCTCCAGGTCAACACGGACCAAACAGCCGTGGCAAAAAATCAGAATACGGCATGCAATTAACTGAAAAACAAAAATTGCGTCATATGTATGGCATGAACGAACGTCAATTCCGTACATTGTTTATCAAAGCAAGCAAAATCAAAGAAGGTAAACACGGTGTTAACTTCATGATCTTGCTAGAACAACGCTTAGATAACGTTGTTTACCGTCTAGGTTTAGCAACTACTCGTCGTCAAGCACGTCAATTAGTAAACCACGGTCACGTTTTAGTTGATGGCAAACGCGTTGATATCCCTTCATACCACGTTGAAGTTGGACAAGTCATCAGCGTTCGTGAAAAATCACAAAACATCTCAACAATCAAAGAAGCAGTTGAAGCAACAGCTGGCCGCGCGTCATTTGTAAGCTTTGATAGCGAAAAATTAGAAGGTTCATTAACTCGTTTACCTGAGCGTGATGAATTGTCTGCAGAAGTTGACGAAGCACTAGTCGTTGAATTCTACAACCAAAAACTTTAAGATTTCAACCGACACGATTCCTTTTGGGAATCGTGTTTTTTTGTGGACTCAACGGATTTACGGATCCCTTTAAGAAGACCCTTAAAAAATACCAAAAAAACCGACAATGATACATCGCTGTATTCATTTGCCGGTTTTGTTCCTATTTTAGATAAAGTTCGCAACAGATTCGCCTTCTTCTTGCTTTTGGCGATAATTAAACATGAGCAGCTCTGTTTGACGTCGTTTGAAAATGATCTTTCGTAAGTTTCGTGGCACGAATTTACGAATGTCTTCTTCATTGTATCCCACTTGGAGCTTGTTCTCATCTAAGATAATTGGTCGTTTCAATAAGTTCGGGTATTTTTCGATCAATGAAAGCAGCTCCTCTAGCTTCAACTCTTCTAAATCAATGTCTAGCTTTTGGTACACTTTCGAACGAGTAGATATAATGTCTTCCGTTCCATTTTTCGTTAAAGAAAGAATCTCCATTAGTTCATCACTATTTAATGGATCGCTAAAAATGTTTCTCTCTTTAAATGGTAGTTCATTTTCGGTCAACCATGCACGGGCTTTACGACATGACGTACAGCTGGGTGTTGTATATAGTGATATCATTTGTTCATTCTTCCTTTCTCTTTGATGTACTTCGATTTTTTGTTTGGTGCTCAACCTTCGATTTGATCGATCGTTTCCTGTTTGACGATATCGGCGATTCGAATATTGATCTCTTTGACTTTCAAAGAAGTCAAGCGGCTAATTTCTTCTAAGACCACTTCTTGGACTTGCGCAAAGAGTTTGGGGATATCTTTGCCGTAAGCCACGATTACTTCCAAGTCAACTGCAACCTCTTCTTTGCCAACTTCCACATCAATGCCAGAAGCGACTTGCGGCTGTTCTTCAAGGTTTTCGGTCATATCTGAAAGAAATCTGCCATTTACACTAATCAAGCCATCAATTGACTGCAAAGCGACACCAACAATTGTTTCAATGACTTTCTCTTCAAAGGACAGTGGACTTGCTTGCGCTGCTTCATTAGACACATTCGTTGTTTGCTGATCGTCAGTCATTTTTCACACTCCTTGGTTAAATAAGAAAGGATACTAGAGACATCGCAAAGTCGCATACACGACCTTGTCTAAAGTGGACATTCCTCTTGGGAATTTTTTTCCCTACCTTTTTAGCATAAATTCTTTTTGTTTTTTTTACAAAGAAAAACACTTGTTTTCGGAATAAATTTATCGTGCAAGATAAAATGAATGCGCTAAAAAAATCTCAAAGCATAATTTTCCTGAAATGATTCGTTTTTCTTGACAAAAAAAAAGAAAGCATCTACAACGCTCTCTTTTTTTCGTGTTATTTTGACAAAACTTCCAACGGATCAATCAGTTGGTGTCGCGCTAAACTTGGTGAAAGACTGACTTCAAAATGCAAGTGCGGGCCTGTACTGTTCCCCGTACTTCCCATAGAAGCAATCACCTCGCCTTGTTCGACCGTTTGACCGACTTCCACTAAATTGCGATGATTGTGGGCATACAATGTCGTCAGCCCATCTTTGTGCTCAATGGCAACATAATTTCCCCATGAAGAATGATATTCTGAGCGGATCACCGTTCCTGAAAGACTAGCCATGATTGGCGTTCCTTGTGGTGCGGCGAAGTCCACTCCACTATGAAACCCATTGCCTCGCGGACCAAAGACAGAGGAGACAACTGGATTGCTGACAGGATAGATCATCTTTTCGCTTCCTGTCGGTAATTCTGGTTTCTCTTTGTCATAACTCGTCAGTGCATACGCTTCGATCAGCGCATTCAGCTTCTCATTGTATTGTGTATCTGATGCATAACGTCCGGTCAGATATTCCGTGGCGTCTTCATAAGATTCCGTTTCTGATTTCCAAACACCTTTATAAAAATTCGGATTGTGGTCCAATCCTTCTTTCAACAATTTCGCATAATCTTTCAAAGAAGATTCGATGCTGTCATATTGGCGAAAAGTGGCATGAACTGTGTATAAATTACCAGAACCATCGTCTTCTTGCGTTTGGAAGGAAATCCCATTCCCTTCATAAAGTCCCTTAATACCAAATAAGTTATAAAAAGGCTCCTGGCTCAGACGGCTTCTTCCGCTGCCAGACTCTAAAATCGCTTGGGCAATCATGACCGATGCGTAAAGATCTTCTTCTTGTCCAACTTTACGAGCATCTTCTCCAATCTCCATAATAAAGTCCCACGTTTCTTTGACTGGCGTGACTTCAAATTTTGCTGGCTCATCTTCTTGCGGCGGCGTTACCGTCAACTCTGGTACATTCGGTACTTCTTTGATGTCAGGCGAAGGCTGGCTTGGTGTTGATTCTGGCTCAGGATTTGGTGTTGTCTCTGGTTCTGGTTCTGGATTTGGTGCTGGTTCTTCTGGTTCTGGCGCCGGCTCAGGTGTTGGTTCTGGTTCTGGATTCGGCTCAGGATCAGGATTTGGTGTCGGCTCTTCTGGTTCCGGTGTTGGTTCTGGTGTCGGGGTTGGTTCTGGTTCTGGCAAAGGTTCTGGTGTTGGCTGTTCAGGAGCAGGTGTTGACTCTCCTGGAACTACTTCGCCGTTTTCTCCTGGTACCGTTGCGGCATCTTCAGGAACCAAGCCCATGGTTGGCCCGTTCACTCCCGGAACCTTTGACTCAGCTGTATTTTGACCTGCAGTAGACTCGTTCGTCAAAACAGATGCCGCAGCCGATACTGGCAGCATTGTTGAAAATTGACTGGTAATAATGGCAATCGCCATCCATTTTTTTATTTTCATTCGTGAACTTTCCTCCTTTATTCCTCCCTCTATCATACAAAAAATGCAAGAAACTTTGTAATCAATTTTTGCATTCCTATATGAAAAACGAGAAAAACTTGAATTTTCTAATGAACGAATGATCCAAGCCATTCATTTTCTCTCTAGTAAAAATACGCAAAAAAAGGCTCAATCCTTCTCTTTTCGAGTGTCCAAAACAAAAACAGCAGCGAGCTTCCTCCCTGCTGTTTTGATCTATCTTGACTCTATATCGATATATTCCCGATCGTTTGACACTTCTTTGTAGGCGGGACGCATGATTTTTTGTGCGTTGACCAGCTCTTCGATCCGATGGGCGGACCAGCCGACGATCCGCGCGATAGCAAACATTGGTGTATACAGTTCTTCTGGCAGATCCAACATGTTATAAACAAACCCGCTGAAAAAGTCGATATTGGCACTGACTCCTTTGTAGATTTTGCGCTTTTCATTGATGACTTGAGGAGCAATACGTTCGACCATCGTATACAATTGATATTCTTGCCAAGCTTCTGATCCTTTTTCTTGGGCCAGTTTTGCCACATAATTTTTAAAAATCGCCGCACGGGGATCGTTGTCGCTGTATACCGCGTGGCCCATGCCATAAATCAATCCTTTACGGTCAAACGCTTCTTTATCTAAAACTGCTTCCAAATAGCTGCGGATCGCCTGTTCATCGGTAAGGTCAGCAACGTTACGCTTCAAATCTCCCATCATTTCTGTCACTTTGATATTAGCACCACCGTGTTTAGGCCCTTTCAAAGAACCTAGCGCTGCAGCAATCGTTGAATAGGTATCCGTCCCACTGGAGGTAACGACTCGTGTCGTAAAGGTCGAATTATTCCCGCCGCCATGTTCCATATGCAAAACCAGTGCCATATCCAATGTTTGGGCTTCTTGGAAGCTATATTCTTTCGTTGGACGTAGCATAGTCAAAATCGTTTCAGCTGTACTCAACTCTTCGGTCGGTCGGTGGATATACATACTCTCCCCTTGATTGTAATGATTGTAGGCATGATAGCCGTAGATTGCCAAGAGCGGAAAGACACTGATCAGCATCAGACTTTGTTCCAATACATTTTCAATGCTGATGTCATCTGCTTGTGGATCGTAACTTGCCAGTGTCAAGATACTGCGAGATAAGCTATTCATGATATCAGAAGAAGGTGCTTTCATAATGACGTCACGAACAAAATTGGTCGGCAATGTACGTTTTTCTGCTAATAGGCAATGAAAGGCCGCAAGTTCTGTTTTGTTTGGCAGTTCGCCGAAAAGTAATAAATATGCAACCTCTTCAAAGCCAAAGCGTTTTTCATTGACGAACCCTGCAACTAACTCGTTGATGTCAATTCCGCGATAACGCAGCTCGCCACAAGCTTCAATTGGCTTACCAGCAATGATTTTTTCTGGATAAATGGTGGAGATCGTCGTAAGCCCTGCTAAGACCCCCGTGCCATTTAAATCCCTCAGTCCACGTTTCACATCATATTCTGAATAAAGATTCACATCTATCAAATTGTATTTCTGACATTGCGATGCAAGATAGGACATCTTCTCTTTCTTTTCTAATCTTTCCACGGTGATGTTACCTCCAATCTTTCTACAAACTATCGATTACAATGTTATTTAACCGTATACAAACATCGTTAAAATAGTCATCCTATAAAATCGTTGCTTTTTAACAAACTTTCACACATTATAGCACGATGTTTATAAAATGAAATATTTTTCATAAATTTAATTGATTTTTTAAATTATCAACGTATAATTATTCCTAATAAGTACGTTTATCTTCGTAAAAAGGAGGATTCTTATGAAGTGGCAATCTCAACTCACCGTCAAGGATACGCAATACACGTATATTGACTTAGCGAAAATCACCCAAGACTTAGGGGCTGATTTATCTCGCTTGCCCTACTCCATTCGAGTTTTATTGGAAAGTGTTGCTCGTCATCAAGACGAGGAAATTACAGAGGATTATTTACCATTTTTAGCGAACTGGCAGGCAGAAACCCCTACTGGTGTCGTGCCATTCAAACCAGAGCGGGTCGTTTTGCAAGACTTTACTGGGGTACCCGCAGTCGTTGATTTGGCTGCCATGCGGGATGCGATGGTCGCTTTAGGCGGTGCCGCAGAAGACATCAATCCTGAGATCCCCGTCACACTCGTCGTCGACCACTCTGTGCAAGTCGATCAAGCCGGTACTCCTGGGGCGATCGCTTTTAATACGGAGCGGGAATTTGAACGCAATGCAGAACGCTATCAATTCTTGAAATGGGCGCAAGGTTCTTTCGACAATTTCGAAGTCGTTCCACCTGAAACAGGGATCATTCATCAAGTCAACATCGAATCGTTGTCTGATGTGATCTTGCAAAAAACACACGAAGATCAACGACTGCTGTTTCCTGATACATTGCAAGGAACCGATTCTCACACCACGATGATCAACGGCTTGGGGGTTCTCGGTTGGGGGGTTGGCGGTATTGAAGCGGAAGCTGCGATTCTTGGCGAACCTTCTTTCTTCCCTACGCCTGAAGTCATCGGGGTGAAATTTATCAACGAGATGCCTGCAGGTACCACCGCCACCGATTTAGCACTAAAAGTAACTGAAGTGCTGCGGATCGAAAAAGTGGTCGGAAAATTTGTCGAATACTTCGGTCCTGGCTATCGTCATTTAAGTTTAGCTGATCGAGCAACGTTAGCAAACATGGCTCCCGAATATGGTGCGACTTGCGGTTTTTGTCCGATTGATCAAGAGACCTTGAACTACTTAGCAACGACCGGTCGCTCCAGCGAGCTGATCGAACTCGTTGCCGCTTACGCCAAAGCCAACCATTTCTTTTATGATGAAGCGATCGTGCCAACCTATACTAAGACGATCACCATCGATCTAGCAGAAGTTCAGCCAGCATTAGCAGGGCCCAAGCGCCCGCAAGATCGGATTTTGCTTCCAGCAGTCCGTCAGGATTTTGAACAATCGGTCACGGCTGCCGTCGGTCCCAAGGGCTTTGGTCTTTCAGAGGACGAATGGCAAAAAGAAGCCAGCGTTACCTGGTCAGATGCTGCACCTGACAAATTAGTGACCGGCGATATCGTCTTGGCGGCGATCACTAGCTGTACGAATACGAGCAATCCCTTCGTCATGCTCTCGGCAGGCTTATTGGCTAAAAAAGCCATTGAAAAAGGTCTGACCGTCTCTCGTACGGTCAAAACCTCCCTTGCACCTGGCTCCCAGATCGTGACCACCTATTTGCAAAACAGTGGTTTGCTGCCGTATTTAGAGCAACTCGGCTTTTATTTGGTGGGCTACGGTTGTACCACCTGTATCGGAAATTCAGGTCCTTTAGAAGCGCAGGTCGCTGAAGCAATTGAGGCAGACAATCTACTGGCGGCATCGGTTCTGTCAGGCAATCGAAATTTTGAAGGAAGAATCCATCCACAGATCAAAGCCAATTATTTGGCTTCACCGCCATTAGTTGTTGCCTATGCCATCGCTGGCAGCATTCGCAAAGATCTCACAAAAGAACCGTTAGCTATCGTCAATGACGAGCCGGTGTATTTGTCTGATATTTGGCCTAGCAATGAAGAAGTCAATGCTTACGTTCAAGAGTACGTCGGACCAGAAGCATTTCGCGCTGCCTATGAGCATCTTTTTGATGCCAATGAACGCTGGAATGCGATCGAAACCACCACGAGCGCATGTTATGAATGGGAGGAGCAATCCACTTACATCGCTCATCCGCCCTACTTTGAAACATTGACCAAAGAGTTGCCTAAACCAGATGTCTTAGCTGATCTGAAAGTCTTGGCAAAATTGGGTAATTCCGTCACCACTGACCATATTTCTCCTGCTGGCAGCATCAGTATGGATTCTGCAGCTGGAAAATTTTTACAAGAAAAAGAAGTTCCGTATCGTGAATTCAACTCCTTTGGTTCGCGACGCGGCAATCATCAGATTATGATGCGGGGGACTTTCGGCAACATCCGTCTGCAAAACCAGCTAGTGCCTGGCAGTACTGGCAGTGTCACGCATTATTTTCCAACAGGGGAAACCCTGTCGATATTTGACGCAGCTATGAATTACCAAAAAGCTGGTCAAAGCTGTATCATTTTAGCTGGTAAAGATTATGGCATGGGTTCTTCTCGCGACTGGGCCGCCAAAGGAACACAATTGTTAGGCGTTAAAGTCGTCTTAGCAGAAAGCTTCGAACGAATCCATCGCAGCAACTTGGTCATGATGGGGATCATTCCGCTTGAATATCTTGCTGGTGAAAGTGCTGCATCATTTGATTTGGACGGCAGCGAAACATTCTCGATCGCTTTGCCAGAAGAGCCAGTGGTCAAGCAGCTGATCGAAGTCACTGCGCAACGGATCGACGGAGGGACTGTCTCCTTTATGACCCGCCTGCGCTTTGATGCCCCTGCAGATATTCGCTATTGGAAGCATCAAGGAATTTTACCGATGGTCATTCGAAAAAAAGCTGAATTAGGAGGAACTGCCCATGCCTAACCAAACAACCCATGAAGTAACGACGATCACCATTCCTTACATTGCAGGAGACGGCATCGGTGCCGAGATTTGGCAGGCTGCGCAACCTGTGATTGATGCCGCTGTAAATAAAGCCTATGACAATCAACGCCGTATCGAATGGCTGGAAGTTTTAGCTGGAGAAGCCGCCTTTGAACAGACGGGGGAATGGCTGCCGCAAGCAACCATCGATACGATCAAGGCTCAACAATACGCCTTAAAAGGACCGTTGACTACCCCAATTGGCGAGGGCTTTCGCTCCTTGAATGTCACCTTGCGGCAAACGCTGGATCTTTATGCCTGTGTCAGACCTGTTCGCTATTTTACAGGGGTCCCTTCGCCTTTAAAGCAGCCAGAAAAAACCGATATGGTGATCTTTCGAGAAAATACTGAAGATGTTTATGCTGGCATCGAATTTGCCAAAGACGACGACGCAACGCAGCGTCTGATCCAGACATTGCAAGCAGACTTTGCTGTCAAGGCGATTCGTTTTCCTAAAACTGCCGCTATCGGCATCAAGCCGATCTCTTTAGAAGGCAGTCAGCGCTTGATCGCTGCTGCCATTGAGTATGCGATCGCTCAAAAGCGGCCCACGGTGACACTGGTGCATAAAGGCAATATCATGAAATTTACAGAAGGCGGCTTTAAAAACTGGGGCTATCAGCTTGCAGAGACCACATACACCGACCAGTGTTTTACAATGAATCAATACAACAAAATCAAAGCAGAAAGCGGCTCAAAGGCAGCCGAAGCCGCTCTTGCCTCGGCAAAAGCGGCTGGGAAAATCGTTGTTAACGACGTGATCGCAGACAACTTTTTACAACAGATCCTTTTGTATCCAGAAAAATTCGACGTCATTGCCACTTGTAATTTGAACGGCGACTACATTTCTGATGCACTTGCTGCACAAGTCGGCGGCATCGGGATCGCCCCCGGTGCCAATATCAACTACGCTACTGGGGCAGCCATCTTTGAAGCTACCCACGGAACAGCACCGGATATCGCAGGACTTGGCAAAGCCAATCCCTGTTCGCTGCTGCTGTCAGCGTGCATGCTATTAGAACATTTGAACTGGCCAGAAGCAGCCCAAATCCTAACACAAGCCATTGAACAAGCCTTGCAAAGTCAACACGTCACTGCCGACTTCGCGCAGTTGATGCCAGAAGCGGTCTGTTTAACGACACAAGCGTTTGGTGAACACCTCCTTCAGTTGATCCATTCGTAAACTCAAGCTGTGATTGAGTCGGCATTTGCCTGCTCAATCACAGCTTGATTGCGTTTTCACCTTTTGAGAAACTATACTTAGAGCATGAAAGGGGGAATTCATTTATGAGTGAATTCAACATGAGAAAAATCGGTCAGCAGATCGCTGCCAAACGCAAAGAAAAAAATCTGACCCAAAGCAACTTGGCCGACCAGTTACTTGTCAGCTATCAGGCGGTCAGTAATTGGGAGCGGGGCAACTCACTGCCGGACATTGAAAAATTGCCGCAGCTAGCAGCGATTTTAGACCTATCCATCGATGAGCTGTTAGGGAAGCCAGCAGCTGCGGTGCAACATTATCAAGCAGGAACCGCACAGCCAGAAGAAATCGCCGAACTAGCTCCGCTGATCAAACCGCAAGAATTGTCAGCGTTGATTCAAGAAGAACCGTTTCAAGAAACTTCTTTAGATTTAGACTTATTGCCTAGGCTAGCACCTCATTTGACCAGCGCAGACTTGCAGCACCTGCTAAATGGTGCCGAGAATATCCCAGAAGAGGTACTGGAAGAACTCCTGCCTTTTTTGAAAAAGCCCCAAGTAGAAGAGCTCCTGAAAGGTAAGCACTATTCCATGGCTTTTTGGGAAGAGGCGGCGCCCTTTTTACCCCCCAACTTTTTGGCGGGAGAAATCAAAGGCTGGCTTGAAAATCCTGACTTCCGCTTTTCTGAGATTGAAGAACTGCTGCCCTTTTTACCTGCGCCTTATCTGGATGAACTCCTGCTGACTGCCCTGGAACAGCCAAACGTTGCCGCATCAGAACGCTTGGCTTATGATGAAATCGAAGAACTGCTGCCGTTTCTAACAGAAGCAACGATCTGCCGGCTCGTTCAAGCACTGCCCTTCTCAACAGATGAGCTGGAAGAGATCGCCCCTTTCCTCTCCTCAAAGAACTTGATTGTCCTTTTAAAAAAAGAACACTAAAAAAACAAGATTCTTCTTTACTTTTGGTAAACCACCGTTTATAATTTCGTTAACCAAATAATTTATTTTTAGGTTAACGAAATTATTATTAGAGAGAAGGATTCGATGAAATTATCATTACGTGAACAAATCCATGCCGCTTTATTTGCGATCATTATTGCTGGTCTTTCCCAACTGACGATTCCATTAGGTTTGATCCCATTGACAGGACAAACCTTTGCGATCGGGCTGGCGGTGACTTTCCTCGGCACGCGAACTGGAACGATGGCGATCATCATCTACTTGCTGTTAGGATTGATTGGTTTGCCCGTTTTCGCTGGTTTTTCCAGCGGTGTCGGTGTTTTGTTAGGACCAACTGGTGGCTATTTAGTCGGCTTCCTCTTTAATGGATTGCTTACTGGATTGATCGTAGAAAAAACAGCGTTTCGCTACACAGGAGCAGTGATCGGCAATATTGTCGGTGCGCTGGCAACTTTGTTGTTTGGTACATTGTGGCTGAAATGGAGCACGGGCATGGCATGGCCGGCTGCCTTTAACGGTGGCTTTGTTCTGTTTATTATCCCTGGGATCATCAAAGCCGTTGCCGCAGCTTATCTAGGTATCTTTTTAAGAAACCGCTTGGCGCAACCATTGGCTTTACGTTAATAAAAAACACTCGCGTCATATGCAGCGATTCCCATCAGTTAGCTTTCTCGTCTAACTTTTGAAAATCGCCGCATCACGCGAGTGTTCTTTTTTATTTCTTCCCCTCTTCAATCGAGAGCTGCGGCCAAATTTTCTGCCACTGCTTCATCGCTTGGCGTTGTCGATAAACCGCAAGATACTGTTCATTTTGGGCAAAATGCGGTGTTGGACGCACCCGAAAACTGCAAATATCCTGCCAGCCAAAAGGCGCCATCAATTCAAGCTTGCCTTGATTCATTCGTGCCGCTACCGCTGTACAACGCTCTGGAAACTTCGTTAAAGCATCGAAGGTACTTGTATAAGGCGGCTCCTCGGCAAAATTATGTTGGTGCATCAACGCTTGGTTTCGAACCTCCCAAGGAAATTCGGGAAACGAGCGGCGCAGTTGCGCTTCGATCGCTGCTGTTTCTTCTATGCTTACAGTCGGATCATAAAACACGACATCAATATCGGTCAGCGGCACCTCCGCTATTTTCCCACTGAGAAACCCCCATAAATAATTCCGCAGGTACCCAGCACACAGCCAGCAATCCGACAGCTGCAACGCTTCAATGATCGTAAGCAGTTGTCGACATTCACGATTTTTTGCAAACAAGTTCTGGATCGCTTGTTCCTTCATTGGCGTCCTCCTCTAATGGGTTCAGGCTAGTTATTTCAAGGTCCAACCACCGTCGATGGGCACGATCGCCCCCTGCAAGTAACTAGCTTGCGGACTGGCAAGAAAAAGGGTCAGCGCTGCAACTTCTTCTGGTTGCGCCCAACGCTTGACTGGCGTCTCTTCTGCCACCCATTGCGCCATTTTCCCGTCACCCGCAAAATCAGCCGCATTCATCGGCGTTTGAATCGCACCGGGCGCGATGCCCTTCACCGAGATCCCTTGATCTGCAACATCCAATGCCAACTGTTTGGTAAACCCGACGATCGCGTGTTTTGCGGTTGTATAGGCGATCCCGCCCCCACCTGCGACCATTCCAGCGATGGACGCCATATTGATGATCGTTCCGCCGCCATTGGCTTGCATCAGCGGCAAAATTTCTTTCGTTAAATAAAACATGCTGGAGACATTGGTTTGAAATATCTCCTCCCACTCCATTGACGTCGTCTCAGCGATCGTATGATAGCCGTCAAGCTTTCCTGCTGTATTTAACAAGACCGTGATACCGCCAAAGTGCGTCACACAAGCTTGGACCGCTGCAAGACAATTTTCTTTCACCGCTAAGTCACAACATGTGCCGAAAAAGCGGGGCTGGGCTAAAAGCGTATCAGGAAACGATTGGCAGTCAACACCAAATACTTGAGCGCCTTCTGCAAGAAACACCTCTGCTTGCGCTTTACCGATACCTGAAGCAGCCCCTGTGACAAACACAATCGTTTTGTCATCGATCCACGCTGCCGTCATTCCACGATTTTCCAATCTTCCGCAAGAATGTCGCAAACAGTCGGTGCGAAACTCGAGAATCCCTCGTCTGCTGTTTTGATCAAAAAGTAAGGGGTGACTGGGGCATTGTCGTACACTTCGCCTTCAACGAATGTCACATAAAGTTCAAAGCCGCCCCAACCTTCACGAATGATTTTTTTGCCAGCTTTTAATTCTGGTAAGATTTCTTCAAATGTCATGATTTTTCTCCTTTGTGTGTTTCTTCTAATGGTTTAAATTGCTTGGAAATTCAATCACGAAAACAAGCAGGACTCGTTTGCTGCGCTAATACGGCAGCAGCGTGATCGCTTGCGCCAATTCCTCTACAAGATGCGCCGTTTTATAGTCCTCAAATGCCTCATGATGGTTTCGCAGCAGCGTCCGAACTTTCGTTGGAGAATATGCTTCTGCTAAGTGATTTTCCAAAACGAAGCGTCGGGTCAACTGCCATTCATAATAGTAGCCGAAGGGACGGCAATAGTAGCTGGTTCCCGCAAGCTCCTTTTTCTCAAAGCGTCGATGGGTATGCCCAAAGACGACTGCCCGCACATTGGCGTACTGGTCGATCACTGCGCCAAAATCGGGCGACCCCAAAAACGCATTTAGGTGGTTCCAGCGGGCGTACTTGCCGGTCTGCCGCACAATAAACGCTTCTTGGGGCACAAAATGCGTAGAAAGAAAAATTTCTTGGTCTTGCGGCAAATGGGCCAATGTTTCCGCTAAACGCTCATTGATGGCTTGGCTGATCTCCTTATCCGATCCCTTTCGTTGAATCATGCGGTCATACCAAAACAAATTTTTCAGCCGCAAGATCTCAGCTTCACTGGTCAGATCAGAATATTGGTAGTCATACCAGCCATTGATTCCCAACAGCTGTGTTTTTTCTGATAAGCGATACGTCTGAAAATTAAGAAAGGCGGGATCATCGAAAGCCTCGATCTCTTGTTCCGTCAAGTCCACCATTTCATGATTGCCCCAGTGAAAGGTCGTTGGCACCTGTCGACTTTGAAAAAATGCGACCACGTCTAATAGCCGTTGTTTTTTATTCGCCACATCTCCTGCCAGATGCAGATGGGTCACCTGATTTTGCTGCAAATAATCAGCGATCAGCTGCAGATGGGGATCAAATAATTGGTTGATATCGACGTGCAAGTCGCTAATAACCGCCAACGTGCCCATCTCAGCGGCCCGCCGTCTGCTTTTCGATCCGTAACAATTGGACATCGTTAGCTAAGATCCCGCTATTTCCCACCAATTGCAACCGTTGATAGGTCGGTTCCACCTGCATCCGAGTCTGTTCTTCTAAATACACCTGAGCCCCTTGCTTCAACCAAATCGTGCCTAAGGGTGTCGTTAAAGGGGTGTCGTAGATCGCCAATCCTTCTTCTGGATAGCTTTGCGGCACGATGATCAGGCGAAAATGGATGTCCAAACGGCAGGTGATCTCCGTTGCAGGAAACGGACCAACGCCGTCTTCAAAATCCAAGTAGAGACGATCATCTGGCTGCACATAAGGGGTTATTTTTTCAATTGCTGCTGGCTCAATGTTCAGTTCCATGACGAGAGCCCTCCTTTACATGATAGGTTTTTTCCATTCCTCAAGGGTGATGCCACGCGTGACTTCATCGATGATTTCTTCACCCGATTTGCGGGCAGCTGGGATCGTTGCTTCCAATTTCATCCCAATTTTCTCCATGACCCGTCCAGACTTGGGATTTCGGGCATCATGTCGAGCAAAAATTCGAATCAATTCGAGTGTTTCAAAACCGAAATGCAGCAGTGCCATTGCCGCTTCTGGCATGATCCCTTGCCCCCAATAATCGCGACTCAATGTATAACCGAGCTCAGCGATCTCTTTTTCTGATTCTACCCGCAAATCGATGGTCCCGATCATTTTTCCTGAGTCTTTTTCTTCGATCGCAAATTTTCCTAAGGGTGCAGCAACAAAATACTCGGCGATGCGTAGTTTTGTTTCTTCAACCGACCCATGTCTAGCAAAGACGAAGGTCGTCGTTTCTTCATCATTTGCATAGGCAAACATGTCCGCTGCATCCGCCAAGGAAACAGGACGCAAGAGCAGCCTCGGTGTCTCCAACCGTTGATTTTCTGCTAACAATAGCAAATGTCGTTCTTTTGTTGTCATAGGATCCCTACTTTCTGTCAATACTCTCTCACGATCGCACCCCTCTTTTGCTATTTGCTGGATATGCTATAATAAGCATAAGTAAACGCTTTGAGGAGGATACTTCAATGTCAGACGAATTAGAAAAACGCCTTGATACAGGAATGTATGGGACGCCTCGCGTCAACCCAGATGAACAGCGCAAGTATTTAGGCACGTTTCGTGAACGGTGTTATCTTAGTATGACAGTAACAGAAATGAAGAAGAAGGACAACCAGAAAACGCTCTTGAACGCCTTACCAGATTATCAAGGAGCGCTCGTGCTGCTTAATGGAAAATTGCCAGAATCGATCCAGACCGATTACATCACTTTACTGACCAAGCAACAGATGGAATTTCGGATCGTCTCCGATGCCCAAGATGCCGGTCCAGACAGTATCGGCTTGCTGATTGCTGGGAAAGAAGCCGTCAATGAAGACGTCATCGATATCGAAAAAAAATTCCCTGCAGCTGCCGCTCCATCGGATAAAGAGCAGGAACAACCAGAGAAAACGTCATTTTGGAAACGTCTTTTCCATTAAAAGGAGGAACTATCATGGAACAATCAACACCGCCCTACCTTTCATTAAAGAAAGAACTGCTTGATGCTTTGGATCTGCATATCGATTTGTTAAAAACGGCACCCACGATCGAATCCAGCCATCTAGATGGCGTATTGTTCATGATGCGCAGCTTGGGTTTTATGCTGGATCGCGCTCCGAAAGTACTCCTGCTGGAGGATAAGAATGAAATGAACTTTATGATGTTTCAATATTATAGCCTCCTGTCGGAACTGAAGTACAATCTGGTTTTAAACTTTCCCTACGCCTCGATTCAAGGCGTACCGTTATTAACCTTGATCCAACGTTTTCCTACCACGTATGAAAAAGAAATGAAACAATGGTGGGAAGCCCGAACGGGTCTCAAGGTGGAAGAAACAAAACAAACGATTGAGATCGCTGCTTTTGAAGGATAAGAAGATAAAGAAAGGCTCACGATACTTCCTGCAGATAGAAAGTACTGGATATAATAGATTGCTAATGAAGCGAACCATAAAGCAGGACGATAACGTATCTCTCATGATTTCTTCAAATAAAAACCAGTCAGAGGCAGTTTCTGACTGGTTTTTATTAGTTTTAAGTTGTAATTGTCACTATCGGAAGTTGTTGTTAAAAATCATTAGTAGAAATTTACTGTGTAGCCAATTTGATCGCCAGCGGCATTTAAGGCAGGAAAGATAAGAAAACGCGTATACTCTAGAAATTGACCTTGTATCCATAATGCATATGCTTGTGCATTTGCTTCCTCTCTGGTAGTTGCAAAAATACCACTGTTTCCTAAATTGACTGGAGTATTCACATCTGTATCTCCGCCACCAGAGCCGTCTTCGCCACCGTCTACATCTGTATCTCCGCCACCAGAGCCGTCTTCGCCGCCATCGGTATCTGTGTCACCGCCACCAGAACCGTTTTCACCGCCATCTACATCTGTATCTCCGCCACCGGAACCGTTATCTCCGCCGTCTACATCTTTGTCGTCTTCGTCTTTATTAAATACAACAAATTCAATATAGATATAATCACCTACAAAATGAACTTCATGCCCCTTAACTACTTCTGGATAATTTTCATGCTTCCAAGCAGTAGCTTCCTCGTTACTTAGGAATGGTCCGACACGTAGACGAGTATAATATGAATTCTCATAGACAACTTCAACTACAATTTCACGGTCAGTCGCGCCTCCATTATCAGGTGTCGGAATATTGAACTCAATATAGATATAGTTTCCTTCTAGATAGATTTGTAGGTCTGAAACTAAGCCAACATAGTTTTCAAGCAACCATGCCGCCACTTCATCGGTAGTTAAGAATGGTCCGACACGGAGGCGTGTAATTTCTTCATTTTCTGCAACGACTGTCACTTCAAACTCTCGATCAACTGGTGGATTAGTGGAACCATTATCTCCACCTGAACCATTATCCGTTGCTGGTGGTGTTGGCTTTGTGGAGCCATCTCCTGATCCATTATCTGTTGCAGGCGGCGTTGGTTTTGTTGATCCGTCTCCTGATCCGTTATCTGTTGCTGGAGGTGTCGGTTTTGTAGAGACATTTGATCCATTATTACTGTTTCCAGGATTTGTATTGCTTCCTCCCCCAATTGGTTTGGTCGGATCAATTTTGTCAGTATCTTGAATCACTGCTTGACTAATCGTATTCCCCTCTGCATCCTTTAGAGAAACCACATTTCCATCAAACACTAATTTGTTGCCAGCATAAATCAAGTCAATATTGTAAATATTATTCCATTGTGCTAGACGTTCGATCGTAATATTTGTCGCTTTACTGATGGCGCTAAGTGTATCACCCCAAACAATCGTATATTCATTCCCAGTAATATCAGCTTTGATTTGTTCGGGTGTTCTGGCAACCCATACGCTTGCGGAAATAGGGGATGCTGTTTCTTCTGATGCCGAAACTTGATTTGATAACGCACCAGCCGTAAAAATTGTTGCTAGTAATGCCAACGTTTTAACAATCTTACCATTAAATTTTTTCATTCCGTACTCTCCTTTTTTGTAATGCTATTATATTCAACTTATTACACACCATAACCTGATTAAAATTTCAGGATGGATCTGTATAATAAATTTAGTATACTTATCTACGCAGAAGGGCTCTTGTGAATCATAGCCCGTTGAAAGACAGAAAAGAGCGGCTAAAGAAAAAGTGATTCCTCGGCTAGAAGCACTAAAACCATTGATTTAAGCCTACGAAAAAAGCCTGCACACTGAATGAAGAACCGACAAAGCACTGTCAAACATTCGCAGGGATCGGAAAAAATCATCCATATCCTTTGTGTACCTATAAGATGCTGCCAAAGGACCGTTCCACAAATTCTTAAAGCAATGCGCCTATGTTTAGGAGTCACCCATCGAACCACAATCAGTTTCGGCTATAATACCTGCCTTACTTCCAAATAACTTGAACATTGAGTATCGATTCAACTCCGTTTCCTATGATGAACTTTCATTTTTGATTCAATTGAAAACAATCTTTGCACTTCTTTTGTCAATAACAAAGATAAGAGAACCCGTCTGCCTTTGCCGCTTTTTTGATGCCAACCATTTTGTTATATGTAAAAGCATAGTTGAAAGACAATATCTATGTTCATATCTTTTTTATACATGCTGACCTAATTTAGCGGCTCTTCAAAAAACGATAGTTATTTAATCGCGTATAAAAAAACTAGAACTCCCTCTCTTTAGATTACCAAAAATACAATTATTTTTCCAGTATTCATATTAAAATAAATATTTTTTGATAAATAAAGACAAAAAACAAGGGAATTAACTATTGTGCTAACTGTCAGATCAGGAATCAAACAACGATATAAAAAAACTGCACACTTTGAAAGGAACTCTCCTTCCAAAGTGTGCAGTTTTTTGCTTTTTGTACTTCCATCAGCTCTCGAAAACTTCAGGGAACAACAGGCGTAAAACAGACATAGTTAAGCGTCGGCCTTTCCCGCTGTATGGATAAACGTGCATATGCATCGCTGGGTTGAAATTGGCTTCAATGATTCCATAAGCCCCCGGTTCATTGGCTGGCTTGGTTTTATCTGGAATAATCAGATCGATTCCGCTGATAGATGCTTGTAATGCGGCTACCGCATCGACTGCTACTTGTTTGTAATCATCGTTGAAGTCATCCGTCACATCGATAGAATCACCGCCAGTACTGATATTCGAGTTTTCTCGCAAATAAACGATCTGCCCCTCTTCGGGTACTGAATCCACTTGATACCCTTGCTCTTTTAACATCAGTTGTTCCAGTTCCCCTAATTGGATCAGCTCTAATGGGGTCCGATGATGGGTGCCGCGCAATGGATCAAGATTTTTCTCTGCGACGAGTTCCGTGATCGTGCGCTTGCCGTCACCCACGACATTGGCAGGGATACGTAGTAAAATCGCATCGACTCGCCCATCGATCACGAAGAACCGATATTCCGTCCCTGACAAAAAAGTCTCAACGAGGATCGAATCATCTTCCGCAAAGGCAATGGCGACCGCCGCTTGATAATCCGCTAAAGAGGCACCTTCTTTGAAAATCGAGATACCGATCCCATAGTTGGTGGTTTTCGGTTTTACCACAAACCCGCTGTGGGCAATCTGAGGATAAAACGCGATCGCTTCTTCTGCCGAAGCGAACTCAGCGCCACTTGGTACATGAAAGCCATTTTCGGCTAAGATTTTTTTAGTGACCGTTTTATTCGCCATGATCAATGGGACGATGTACTGATCCTTACTGGTCATATTGGCATTTTTAACATATTCGATGTGGTCTTTCACGGCTAATTTCAAGAATTGATCCGTTTCATCCAGTACCGTCACTTCGATTCCTTTTTGGATCGCATCGAACAAGAGAATCTGGGTCGACAATTCCATTGCTCGAAAGCCAGCTAATTGATACGGTTTTTCCCAAGCAGCTTGATGATACTTTTGTCCCAGCACTGTTGCTGTCTGCGCTTGACTGGTTGCTTGACTTGCTGAGAAAAGACGTCCCGCGAAGGTTCTTTCTGGTTCAGCCAGCATTTCTGAGAGCTGATCCAAAAATGGTGGATGCGGCAGCTCAAGGGCTTGGGCAAAGTCCATCATTTCAGTAATCAGCGCTTGCGCTTCTTGCTGATAAGTCAAAGGTGCAAGCGGATGTTCTAATGCGACCTGATCATTTTTCTGATTGCCCTCTTCGATCCACGCATCCGCATCGCTGCCTTCTTCTTTTGTACTTAAAAACAATAAGAAGAAATGCAAGAATGCGACTTGCTCTTTGGAAATCCCATAGCGGGCAAAGGGATCGATGTCAATATTTCTTAACTCAATATAACGGATACCCGCTGAGGCTAAATCTGCGACCCGTTTTCCCCCACGTAGACGCACTGGCGCATAAAATTCTTTTTCTTCTGAAAGCTTTCCCGTCTCCACTAATTTGGCAATATCTGCAAGATAGGTCTCTAACGAAGCGTAAGATACCTTGACGTCTTCGTGATTCGTGTACCCATAGCGGCTATTGCGAATACTGCGGACTGGTTCTTGCGGTCCGTTTTCTGTCGTAAAATAATTGGCTTCTGAAGCAGGAGTCGCCCCAAAGAAATACGTCAAAAACCAGCGATAGTGCAAATAATTGCGAGTTACTTTCAAATAAAGTGCCGTTTTAAACGTCTGGAAGCTTTCCTTCGTTTCAGACAAAGCATACAGCTGCTGCAAAAAGTCTTCCGCAAATTCGAAATTGAAATGAATCCCACTGACCATTTGCTTGCGGCGACCATATGTTTTGGCTAAATAGCGGCGGTAGAGCACATCTTCAAATTGGTCTAATTTAGCAATGACGATGTCTTCTTCTTTTTCTGGTAAAGCCGGTGGCATACTCAATGGCCAGAGCATTTCTTCTGCTGACATCGAACGATACGCCACATCATGAATAGCCCCTAAAAAACGGAACAATTCATCCACGGAATCAGCGACGGGCGTAATCAGTTCCAGTTGGTTTTCGGAAAAATCCGTTTGGATATACGGATGGAAGCGCCGATTGCCTAACGTTTTAGGATGATCGGTACCTGCAAACGTCCCATCGAGCCGCACCCGCTGCGCTTCACGCTCAATCCCGTAGCGTCCTTTCAATAAATAGGGAAAAAGCTCTTTATGTGATAACAATGTTTTTATTTTCATTCGACTGCCCTCTATGTTCTTCTACTAAATTTTTTCTCAAATGCTATTTCTTTCCATCTATTATAGTGAAAACTGGTGAAAAATGCAGAAATTTGCTCCTCACTTGTAATATCTCTTACTAAAATTACCAAGAATTTATAAAATACTTGAATAAATTTGATATTTACCTTCAAAATAAAGTATACTGCTTATAGAACAGTAAATTATTATGTCCATATTACTCTTTTTTGAAAGGAAGAATAGTGAATGAAGCCACTTAATCTTACCAAACGCGAACGTCAAATCATGAATATCTTTTGGAATTCAGACAAACCTCTTTCTGCAAATGACATTGCTGTCCAACAGCAAGATCTAAGCAAGAATACCATTCAAGCAGTCGTACGTAAACTAAAAAACCACGACTTATTGAAAGTAGCGGATATCGGCTACAGCGGTACTGTTTTGACTCGGTTGTATTCTCCGAATGTGACCCAAGAAGACTTCTTAGCAGCAGAATTGTCTGATCAATCTTTATTGAATTTGATTACGAACTTTATCGAAACCAATAAAGATATCGATACATTGAACAACTTGGAAAAAATGATCACTGAGCGCCAAGGGGAACTTAAGAAATAATCTTTCCCTACCGTTGAACTCGTTGTATTCTGCCTGATACTTCCCAAAGTTTTTAGACAGTGCAGAAGAAAACGAAGTCTTCAAACTGCTTTTCCTGATTTTTGGCAAAGTCGTGCATCGCTGTACCCACATTTGCCACGCCAAGTGTTCTCAGCTTTACGTCACAAGTCAAGCTCGTGGAAAGAGACGACGACCCGTTTTCTCTTCCCTTTGATCTCACAAAAGCAACAATAAAGGAGAGCCATGTGTAGGTGTATCACCTAACACAGGGCTCTGTTTTTTTATTCTTTGATCAAGCCTTTGAATAAGCCAACGACAAATTCATTTGGATCAAATGGTTCTAAATCATTGATGCCTTCTCCGAGTCCCACTAATTTGACGGGCAGCCGCAGCTCGTTACGGATCGCCAAGACGATCCCCCCTTTAGCTGTTCCATCAAGTTTGGTTAAGACGAGACCAGAAACATCCGTCGTTTCTTTAAATTGTTTTGCTTGATTCATCGCGTTTTGACCTGTTGTTGCATCCAACACGAGCAGGACTTCATGAGGGGCCGTTGGGTCCACTCGTTGAATGATCCGTTTGATTTTTTCTAGTTCGTTCATCAAATTGACTTTGTTTTGCAAACGACCCGCGGTATCTACTAATAAAACGTCAGCATTTTCTCGTTTTGCGCGCTCCATCGCATCAAACACGACTGCTGCAGGATCGCCTCCCGCATTGCCACGAACGACTTCAACACCAGCCCGTTCACCCCAGACCACTAATTGATCGATGGCACCGGCACGGAAAGTATCCGCTGCAGCCAATAAGACTTTCTTGCCTTCGGCTTTGAATTGGTGGGCTAATTTCCCGATACTGGTGGTTTTTCCAACACCGTTCACGCCAACAAATAAAATGACGGTCAACCCCGACTGCATATTCAACTCGTTGACTTCACCGACACCCGCTTCCCCATATAGGTCAACCAATTTTTCGATGATGACATTTTGGACATCTGCCGTTTTCTTCACATTACGTAGTTTGACTTCTTGCCTCAATGCATCCGCGATTTTCATCGCCGCATCAAAGCCGACGTCTGCGCCGATCAGCGTTTCTTCCACTTCTTCGAAGAAGTCTTCGTCCACCGTACGGAAGTTGGCAAACAATTCGTTCATCCGTTGCCCAAAGGTTTTCCGCGATTTCGTCAATCCTTTGGTGTATTTATCCTGCACACTTTCCGTTTCTGGCGCTGGTTGAAGGATTGGTTCAGAAGCTGGTACTTCCTCTGATGGTATATTCTTAGCCACTTCTTCTGGAATACTTGGTGCCTCTTCTCCTTTATTCGCTGTCGTTGCTTCTTGCTGCGGGGACACTTCCGCAGTTTCTTGCTCTGCCTCCAAATCACTGGAGTCGGCGGTTTCTGCTGGTGCCACTGGTTCTGAAGCGCCTTGTTCAGCAGGAGTTTGTGCTGGCTGGCTTTCTTCTGAACGCTGTGCCTCTGGTGAGTCAGCATCGACTAACGGTTTGTCGGTTTCTTGCTCTGCTTCTTTGGTTTCTCCAATCAGCGCTTTTTTGATTTTGTCAAAAAATCCCATCTTACGCACCTCCTTTTAAGACATATTCTTCAATCACTGCTGCCACACCGTCTTCTTGGTTTGAAACGGTGACAACGTCAGCTGCCTCTTTAATGATTGGCACGGCATTGGCCATCGCTACGCCAATCCCTGCATAGCGAATCATCGGCAAGTCATTTTCTTCATCACCGATCGCCATCACTTCTTCTTGCTTGATCCCTAAATCTTGCGCCAATAGGCTGATACCATAAGCTTTGGTGATTCCTTTAGGCATAAATTCCAACAGGTTATTCCGGCTTTTGATGATTTCATATTTCTCGCGGATCTCTGAGGAAATCTCAGGGATCTTAGGATCCAAGACTTCCTGATGGTAGGCGATCACCGCTTTATTATAGAGCATCGATTCATCAAGATCAGCTACGGCAAAAGGACGACAATCCAATAAAGGATTTAACGAGCCATAAATCGATGGATGCGCTGCTGAAGTGGGTAAACTCAAGACGATCTCTTCGGAAACCACGTCTAGAGGCAAATTCAAGTCTTCCGCTACTGAAACCAATTCATGGATATCTGCCAGCTGCATCGCTGCTTTTTCAATAATCTCGCCAGTCTCATTTTTTTGAACCAAACCGCCGTTAAAGGTGATGCTATAGTCGCCGGGTTCTTTCAGCGATAATTCTTCTAAGTACGGACGGATCGCCCGTAATGGACGTCCCGTACAAATGACGATTTTTACGCCTTGTGCTTTGGCACGAGCAAGTACCTCTTTGTTGCGAGGAGTCACTTCTTTTTTGTCATTCAATAACGTTCCGTCTAAATCGATCGCAATCAGTTTAATCATATCATCCCTCCTCTATGCTTGATCTGCTGCAAAACTACCGCCTTCACGCACTTCTTCTAAGCGCACGGACACGGTCTTCGACACTCCAGATTCTTGCATGGTCACACCATACAACACATCTGCTGCCTCCATCGTTCCTTTACGGTGAGTTACGACGATAAACTGTGTATCATTTTGGAAAGCACTCAAGTAATGACCGAAACGAGAGACATTGGCTTCATCCAATGCTGCTTCCACTTCGTCAAGCACACAAAACGGTACTGGACGAACTTGAATAATGGAAAACAATAACGCAATCGCAGTCAGTGCCCGTTCGCCCCCTGATAGCAAGCTGAGGTTTTGCAATTTCTTGCCCGGTGGTTGGGCTTCGATCTCGATCCCAGTGTTCAATAAATCTTTCGGATCTGTTAAGACTAATTCCGCATGACCGCCGCCAAACATATTAGGAAATACTTGTTTGAATTGCAAACGGATCGCATCGAAGACTTCGCCGAAACGGGTTTTGACTTCTTCATCCATTTCAGACATCGTATCAAACAGCTGTGCTTTAGCCGACAGCAGATCGTCTCGCTGACTCGTCAAGAACAAATGCCGTTGATTGACTTGCTCATATTGTTCGATCGCATTTAAATTGACTGGACCAATTTGCTCGATCGCTTGTTTTAGTTCCTGAATGTCGACTTTGGCTTGTTCTGCATCCTCGATTTCAGGGAAATCTTGCGCTGCCTTTTCAAAGGTGAGATTGTATTCTTCTTGTAAATACAACAAACGATTATCCATCACCAATTCTGCGCGATTTTTTTCGATCTCAACTTCGGTTTTTTCTGACAGCTTTTCTTTTTGCGTTAAGTTTTCAGCACTCAGGGCTTCGTCTAATGCGCCGATTTCTTGTTGAACGACTTGACGTTGTTCACGAATCACCGTCAATTCCGCTGTTACCTGCTGCTTGGTTTTTGTGAAGGTTTCAATTCGCTGAAGAATGCTTTCTTCTGAAAACTCATGATCGCTGACGTTGCTTGTCAAGGCAGCTAACTGCCGTTCTAAGGAGAGTTGACGCGCTTCGTTTTCTTCTAATGCTTGATTCGTAGCGGCAATTTTTTGCTGCAAATGCGCCACTTGTTCTTTTTGAACTGCGAAAGCTGCCTGCAAGCGCGCACTTTCTTGTGCTAAGGTTTGGCGTTTTTCCTCGATCAAGTCTTCTTCGGCATTCATTTGATGAATATCTTGGTCGATTTTCGCCAATTGCGCTGCAATATTCTTTTGCTGTTCTTCCAAGCTCGTCTTCTTCTCATCATATTCCTCAAAGAAGGCTTGCACTTCGCGATGTTCAAAATCAAACACTTGCTGCTCTTGCTTCAAGCGGCTCAGGTCATTCTCAAGATTTTGTAAGCGGCTTTGCAGCTCATGCTCCGTCATGCGAGCCTGTTCTCCTTGCGTCCGCAATTCTTCTAATGCTGCTTGTGCTTCTTTGGTCGCTGCTTCAAAATGCTGGACTTGCTTTTCCGTTTTTAAAAGCCGCTCATCCAGTTGCGCCGCTTGTGCCGTCAATTGTTGCAGCTCGTTGCTTTGGCTAAACAAACTACCGGCATTTTTCTTCGTTGCGCCACCCGTCATGGAACCGCCAGCATTCATGACATCCCCTTCTAAGGAAACGACCCGATAGCTATAGTTCAATGCCCGTGCTAACGCATTGGCACTTTGCAAGTCTTCGGCAATCAAGATACTGCCTAACAAGTTATCCGTAATCGTTTGGACGTGTTCGGGCGACTGGACCAATTCGCTGGCAACGCCGATAAAGCCAGACACTTGCTTGGCTTGATTGCGGGCATAATCTGGCAAATGACGGGCTTTGATGGTCGTCAGCGGTAGGAAGGTTGCACGCCCCCCTCGATTTTCTTTCAAATACGTGATGGCTGCTCGCGCATCCCGCTCATTTTCAACGACGACATGCTGTGCAGCGGCGCCTAATGCGGTCTCGATCGCCACGGTATAGTCTTGCGGCACATCGATCAACTCCGCTACTGCGCCAACGATGCCGCTGATCTGCTGTTTGTTTTTCAAAATCAAGCGAACGCCTTGATAAAAGCCGCTATAATTTTCTTGAATGTCTTGCAGACTGCGCTGTTTCGCTCGTACCTGCTGCACTTGACTCATTAACTGATACATTTTCTTTTGTTCTTCATCAAAGCGTTTTTTGTTGGTCTGAGCTTTTTCTTGAAGATGGATGTATTGCTTGCGTTGTTCTTCTAAAATCGCTTTAGCCTGCGTCAGCTGCTCTTCCACGATTTGCGCTTCCGTCGTCTTTTCTTTCAACGACGTATTCATTTGCGTCTGCTTGCTTAGCGCCGTTTGATTTTTCGCGGCTTCTTGTTGGTATTGACGCTCCAAGTATTTCAATTCGTTTCCAATCGTTGCCTGCTCCTGCATGGCTTCAACATATTGGCTACGCAACTCTTCAATGATTTCTTTTGCTGAACGTTGGTACTTTTCCTGCTCTTGCTGACACGCCAGCATCGCTGCTTCAACTTCCTGCACACTACGATTTTTTTGTGAAAGCAAGCCGATCAGTTCCGTTTTTTCTTCATTTAAAAGTGTGACCCGCTCTGTGACTTCCTCTAAAGTTTCTTGGTATTCGGCAGAGCTTTTTTGCGTATGCTTTGAACGTTCATCCAAGACTTCTTTTTGCCCTTCGGCTTGCTTCAGTCCTTCGGTGACCTCTAAAAGCTGCTGATTCAAACGCTCCAACGTTTCATCAAAAGCAGTACGTTGTTGCCGCAAAGAATGTAGCGACAGTTCCCCTTGGTTGATCTTTTCGGAAATCTGCGCCAGTTCTTGGTTAAAGGTACTCAGTTGAGCTTTGGCTGTCTCCCACGCTTCTTTTGCTTTCGTGATCTCTAAGACCGCATAGGCCACATCGACCGTCGTCAATTTTTCTTTTAACGCTAAAAAGCGGTTGGCTGCTTCACTTTGGGCTGCCAGAGGCACCAACTGATCTTCTAGTTCATAAATGATATCTTGTAGACGGCTTAAATTGTCTTCAGTTTCAAACAATTTTTGCTCGGCTTTCTTTTTCCGCTGTTTGTATTTCAATACCCCCGCCGCTTCTTCAAAAATCCCACGACGGTCTTCTGGTTTGCTGCTGAAAATTGCTTCTACCTTGCCTTGGGAAATGATCGAAAATGATTCTTTCCCCAACCCAGAGTCCATAAACAGCTCTTGGATATCCTTTAAGCGGCAAGCTTGTTTATTTAAGAAAAAGTCGCTTTCGCCGGTTCTTCTCAAGCGGCGAGTCACGCTGATCTCACTGTAATCCATCGGCAAGTAATGATCGCTATTGTCTAAAACGATCGTCACTTCCGCTATATTTAGCGCTCTGCGGGTGTCAGAACCTGCAAAAATAACATCAGGCATTTTGCCACCACGTAGATTTTTGGCAGATTGTTCTCCTAAAACCCAACGAATCGCTTCGGTAATATTGCTCTTGCCGCTGCCATTTGGTCCGACGACTGCAGTCACTCGATGTTCGAAATCAATGACTGTGCGGTCGGCAAAGGATTTAAAGCCGGCAATCTCTATTCGTTTTAAATACACTCCGCCAGTCCTCTCTTACTGTTCAAGATCCGCCAAGGCATTCGCAGCGGCGTCCTGTTCTGATAATTTCTTCGATTTTCCTTGTCCTTTTCCGATCAAGGTATCATCGCAATAGACTTCCGTCCAAAAAATCCGTTCATGGGCGGGGCCTGCTTCTTTGATCAAACGATAATTGATGGAAACATCGCCGCCACGCTGCAAGACTTCTTGCAAGCGGGTCTTGTGATCCATCTCATGGGAAAAAGCACCTGCTTTTACTTTTGGAAAGACAACTTTCGTCAAAAAGCCGCTGACACTTTCCAGTCCTTGGTCCAAGTATAACGCACCTAAAAAGGCTTCAAATAGATCACAAAGCAAAGAAGGTCGTTTACGACCGCCAGAGTTTTCTTCCCCTTTGCCTAGACGAATGTATTCATCGAATCGGCAATCTTTGGCAAACATGGATAAACTGTCTTCGCGAACGATTGCCGCCCGTAGCTTCGTCAGCTTACCTTCGGGCAGATCTGGCAATTCACGATACAAATACCGTGAAACGATCAACTCTAAGACAGCATCGCCCAAAAACTCTAAACGTTCGTTATCTGACAAGTGCAAGTTGCGGTGCTCATTCACATAAGATGAATGCGTAAACGCTTGTTCAAGCAGATCTACATCATGGAACACAATATCAAACTTTTCTTTTAGTTCTTTCGTTAATTGTGTATTCATTTGTCACATTCCTTCATTAGTTTATCGACACTTCCCTATTATACTGGTTTTTGCCGAATTATGAAATGTTTCCTCCAAATTCTTGGAAAGACTGTAATAAAATTTTATTTACTTAATCTTCTCCTGTATAAAAAAGCCTGTTTTCCTCAGATACCCGCAAAAAAACAGGAAAAAAAGACGTCCTGGAAAGGACGTCTTTTCATCGATCATTGATTAACGAGATTCAGCTGTAACTGAAATTGTTGCCCAAGGATTGTAATTCACATCATAAGCCCATGTGAAGTCTTTGACACGATTTGATACAGGTAACACCGCACTACGGTAAAGTGTTGGGATAACAAACGCTTCATCAGCAGCATATTCTTGCCATGCATCAAATGCTTCTTTACGTTTTGCTTCGTCAAAAGAACCTTTTGAATCGATTGCTTCTAGCAATTTCGTATTTTCTTCTGATTCAAAACGAGTGTAGTTGAACGCAGAGTTAGGTCCATACAAGCCCATTGGTGATGGGTCATAACCAGTATTCCATGCACCTTGATAAACATCAATCTCAGGATCATCATTTTCCAATTTGTCATAGAATGCTTGGAAGTCGATCAAGCGACCTGTTGTGTATTGTACATCAAGTCCGATTTCATTCCATTGTTGGATGTAGTAATCTGCTAATGGTTGTGCTGTTTCGCCACCTGACATTGAAGCAAAGTTAATGGTTAATTTCTCACCATTTTTGTCTTCACGCATACCATCGCCATCGACATCTTTGTAGCCAGCATCATCAAGTAATTGATTTGCTTTGTCGATGTTTAAAGTATAACCTTCAACATCTGTATTGTGTAATGAGCCAAATACTGGTGGGATCAATGTCGTTGCATTTGTACGCAAGCCATTGTAGAAACGGCTTCCGACAGCATCATTATCTAATGCATAACCCATTGCTTGACGCAATGACTTGTCAGCCATTTTTGAATCAGGATTGTATTCAACTTTTCCTTCATCGGCATTCCATTTACCTAATTTGAAACCTAAATAAGTGTAAGCAGTATCTGTTCGGCCTAAGATTTGATAACCGTCAGTATCTTTATAAGTAGGATACGTATCTGTCGGCATTGATAAAGCCATATCATATTGTTTTGCGTTCATCGCTTCAACAATAGATGAAGTTGGAACTGCTTTAAATGATAATTTATCTAGTTTTGGCTTATCTCCATAATAGTATTCGTTTGGAACGTACTCTACGGATTCACCAGCTACGATATTTGACATTACATAAGGTCCAAAGACGATTGGATTTTTACGAACTTGATCGCTTGATTCCATATCTTTGACTTCGATTCCTTCAAAGGCGTGTTTTGGTAATGCTGAAGCCCAAATACCACCACCTGCTTGCATCATACCAGGGTGAACTTCTTTGTATTGAATTTTAACGACTTTGTCACTTTCTTTGGTGATACCAGAAATAGTATCAGCTTTACCATCATGGTAATCTTCCATACCAACAATGTTAGTAAAGTTACTATCATAACGAATACCAGTATAATCTTTGTTACCAATTACTTCGTAAGTGAAGATGATATCATCTGCCGTAACATCTTCGCCATCAGACCATTTCAGGTTGTCGCGTAAAGTAATTGTTGCTGTGTTGTTGTCTTCATCTAGCTCAAGGTTTGCAGCCCCGCCGTCAACAATTTTGAAATCAGCGTCATTGACGAATAAACTTTCATTACTTGGCAACATAAATTGTGCATCATAGTTATCTTGATAAAATTCTGTTTGGAACAACCCTTGGAATTGCGTATCCATCACTACTGCAACATCCAAAGTACCACCTTCGATTGCCTCTGCATCATTGCTAACTTCGATTGGGAAGTTGCTTACATCTTCCGTATCGTTTGCTGCATTGCTGCCGCCACCAGAAGAATCGGTTCCGCCGCCGTTGCTGCCACAAGCTGCCAATGCTAACACTGACAAAAGAGTGACCATACCAAAAATATTTTTCTTCATCCTGTATCCTCCTTGTTTATCCTAGTCGTTGACGCGCATCCGCTGAACGCTTAAATGCTTGACCAACGTAATTGATACTCAACATCAAGACTAAAATTAGAATTGATGCGGGTAACCAGATCCACTGTCTGTTGACCAGCACATCACCGCTGCTGGCATATCCGATCAGTGTTCCCAAACTTGGAACATTGGTCGGCAGACCAAAACCTAAGAATGTTAGTGTCGTTTCAATACCGATATTCGCTGCAAAGTTCATTGTTAAGTTGGTGATGATCAATGAGCTAAGGTTCGGCATAATTTCGCGGAACATGATGACAAAGTCATTGGTTCCAAGGGTTTTCGATGCACTAACATAGTCGCGACGGCCTTCTGAAAGGGTCTTACTTCGGAAGAGCCTTGCTTTTCCGACCCAGTAAAAGGCACTCATGACCCATATAAAGGTCCAAACGTTGTAACGAGGTACGATCGATACGATAACGATAATGATTAACATGATCGGCAAAATCATAACGAAGTCAACGATACGCATCAAAATGTTATCAATGATGCCACCATAGTAACCTGAGATGATCCCTAGTCCGACCCCAACGATCGACGTAATGATCGTGATTGAAAAACCAATCAAGATTGAGTTACGCGCACCGATGATCAATTGTCCCCAAACATCACGGCCACCTTCATCCGCCCCTAAAAGGTAGGTGCCGCCGTTTGGCGAAATCGCGCCAGGTACAGCGTATTTATCAAGGATGCTGACACGCATCACTTGTGATTGGTCGATAACTGCTGAGCCGATAAACACGAACAATAAAACTGCGACTAACAACACTAATGAAAAGATCGCCATTTTATCTTTTAAGAATTCGCGAAAAATCATTTTTAATCCCATAGGCGGGATGCTCTCTTGTTTTAGTACTTTTTCTTTCTTTTCAGACACATTTATCCCCTCCTATTACTGGATTCTGATTCTTGGATCGACAATACTCATGATGATATCTGATAGCAGCGTACCGATCAAGGTCGCTAGTCCTAAGATCAATGTCAGTGAAGTGATCACGGCATAGTCCCGTTGGACGATACTATCGATAAACAGTTTTCCGACACCTGGGTAAGCGAAGATTTTCTCAATGACCACAGAACCTGCGATCAATGAAGTGATCTCGTAGCCCATTTGTGATGCGATCGGCAACGATGCATTACGGAAAACGTGACGTGAGAAGACTTTATTCGTTGGTACCCCTTTTGAACGAGCGGTACGAACGAAATCCAATGATTTCGAATCAATGACTTCACTTCGCAAGTATTGGATCGTCACTGCTGTTCCTAATAATGCAGAAGTGATCGCCGGTAATAGTAGGTGATACAAGCGACTCCAAAACTCAGCCATGCCGCTGACCCCCGGTGCAACGGAACCACCCGTTGGGAACCAAGCCAATCGGTAACCGAAGATGAACAATGCGATCAACGCAAAGATAAACAACGGTACGGCGAAACTGAAGAAGTTGTAAACAACGACGACTTTATCAAGCAATGAATTTTGGTAACGTCCTGCCCACATCCCTAAAGGAATGGCAATCACGTAAGTCAAAATGACCGTCAATAAAGATAACCACAATGTATTGCTGATACGTCCTGCTAATAACGTTGAAACAGGTAATTTAAAGATGAAACTTTGACCAAAGTCCCCTTTTAAGGCATTTCCGATCCAACGGAAATACTGGGTATACCATGGGTCATTCAAACCAGCGGCTTCACGCATCCGCTCAATAACAGCTGGATCTTGGTTTGGATTGATCAAACCGGTAAATGGATCCCCAGGCATTGCTTGTGCGATCAAGAAAATCAAGATACTCAAAATAATGACTTGCGGGATCATCAACAACAAACGACGTAGAATTGTTTTCCACATTATTCAGCACCCCCGTTTTTCAATGCGACTTGGTGCGACTCGGTGATTTTACGCAAGTCATACACTCTGCCAGTTTCGTCGTAGTAATCTTTTTGATGGGTCACATATTCCAACTCGACCTTGCGGCGGTTTTCTTTGTGAGCATCGCGATTTTTTACGTCGATTTGAGGAATCGCTGATAATAAACGTTTTGTATAGATGTGACGCGGGTCTTGATAGATGTCTTCCCGTGTCCCGATCTCAACGAAGCGGCCTTTGTACATGATGGCGATATTGTCACACATGTGTTTTACGACCCCTAAGTCATGAGAGATAAATAAGAAACTTAAGCCAAATTCTTGCTGGATCCGTTTCATAAAGTTTAGCACCTGCGCTTGAACGGATAAGTCAAGGGCTGAAACCGGCTCATCGGCGACGATTAGTTTTGGATTGGATGCTACCGCGCGGGCAACCCCTAACCGCTGACGTTGACCACCAGAGAACTCGTGAGGATATTTGTATAGGGCATCTTCTGGCATCCCAACGATATCCAGAAGGCTTTTCACTCGTTTTTTCTCTTCTTGATCGCTTAAGCGTTCAAAGTTGCGTAATGGTTCGGCGATAATGTCTACCACGCGTTTTTTAGGATTCAAGCTGGACATTGAATCTTGGAAAATCATTTGGACATCTTTGTTGTAGTTCATTTTTTTGCGGACGGAACGTTTGGTCACGTCTTGCCCATCATAAATGATTTCGCCACTGGTGATTTTTTCTAACCCAACGATGGCTTTCCCCGTCGTGGATTTACCAGAACCAGACTCACCAACCAATCCGTAGGTTTTTCCTTTTTCTATGATGAAGTCCACACCGTCAACGGCATACACATGGTCCGTGACGCGGTTGAAAAATCCGCTGCGAATAGGATAGTGGACTTTCAGATCTTTAATTGTAATTAATTCTGTCATCTACACTTCTCCTTCTTCGTCTCTAAAATGAAAATGCTTGTAGCATGTGCAACGGACCAAATGATCAGGTGCTACTTCATGCAAGACTGGGTTTGCTTCGTGGTCGCTTTCAGGAATCCAAGGAATCCGTGCGGCAAACCGACAACCCGTCCGTGGCATATTTTTCAATGAAGGAACTACGCCTTCGATCACGTGCAGTTCACTGTCTTGTGAATTTTCTTGAGGGATCGAGTTAAGCAATGAGCGGGTGTATGGATGTTTCGGATTGGCAAACAACTCTTCGGCTGTTGCGACTTCCACAAACTGACCCCCGTACATCACGGCTACTCGGTCGGCCATCTCTGCTACGACACCTAAATCGTGGGTGATCAAAATGATCCCCGTCTGTGTTTCTTCTTGCAAATCTTTTAGTAGATCAAGGATCTGTGCTTGGATCGTCACATCCAACGCGGTCGTTGGTTCATCCGCAATAATGATTGGTGGTTTACACGCAATCGCGATCGCAATGATGACCCGCTGACGCATCCCACCAGACAATTCATGAGGGTATTGACGTCCTACTCGCGGTGGATTGGGAATCCCCACTTGTTCTAATAATTCTAATGCTCGTGCTTGACGCTGTTCGGCGGTCATATCCGTATGGTAGGATAACCCTTCTTTGATTTGATCTTCGATCCGCATCAAAGGATTCAGTGCAGACAATGGATCTTGGAAAATCATCCCAATATCATTTCCGCGAATTTTGTTGTACAGCGTTTCGTTTAAGTTTGACAAGTTTAAATCTTTATATAAGATTTCTCCAGTGATTTTCGTGTTGTTTGGGTCATGCAGCCCCATGATCGTTGTAGCTAACGTACTCTTGCCGCAACCAGATTCTCCTACGATCGCTAAGATCTCATTGCGATCCAGTGTAAAAGAAATACCATCTACTGCGTCATAGTAATCGTCTTTAATACGAAAACCTGTGTGAAGGTTTTGAACATCTAGTAATTGATTATCTCTGGACAATCGAATACCCCTCTCTACTTTCTAAGATGTCTTGCAATTTAATGTAAAAAAAGAAGGAACATGCATTTCATTTCCAAAAGCTTTCTTAACATTGTATAATATATTCTTAATAATTATATAGAAATGCCACCAATAATGCAAGTCCCAGAAAAGTTAATACACTGAATTTTCAGAAAATTTACATTATGCTTTCAACGCCGTCATGTCAGGTTTAACGACCGTTTTTTAGATTTCACTACCAAAGAAAAGCCGCTCAAAATCACTGCGGATCAATTATGAGAAAGAAAGAGCTAAGTCATCTAGGACTTAGCTCTTATGTCTGTCTTAAGCAAGATGGCTTGAAATATAATCAACCGCTCCACCGACTGTTTCGATCTGCTCGGCATCTTCATCAGAAATCTCGGTACCAAATTCATCTTCTAGTTCAAGGACGAATTCCATCACACTGATCGAATCAGCGTTCAAGTCGTCTTTAATGCTCATCGTATCCGTTACGTTCTCTGCGTCAATTTCAAAATGATTGGCGATCACGACCGCAACTTTCTTGAATACTTCATCTCGTGTCAACTGGCTTCACCTCCACGCGTTTGCACAAAACATAGAATGGCTAACAAACATTGTACTGCTTTCTATGCTTTTTGTCTAGATATTTTTGCAATTTCATTACAATCATTGCATTATGATTGCGTTTCGTCTTTGTCAGTCGGCATTTCTTCAAAATGGGCGACCAATTGTGCCACGACATCTGTCGCTAACATCGTATGGATCTGCTTGATGGTGTACGCCACCGCTTCTGGTCCTGTCGCACCATGGGTTTTGATGACTGGTGCTTTCAAACCAAACAATACGGCACCGCCGTGTTTCGCATAATCCATTTCATTTTTCACTTTCCGCAACGCATCTTTTAATAATAATGCGCCTAATTTCCCTTTGGCACCAGAATCGAGAATCGATTGTTTCAACAGCGCCATCAAATTCAAGGCGGTTCCTTCGATCGATTTCAAAACAGCATTTCCAGTAAAGCCATCTGTCACGACGACGTCAGCTGCACCATCCAATAATTCCCGAGCCTCGACATTGCCGATAAAGTGGATCGTCGGGTCTTGCGAAAGCAGTTCAAAGGCTTTTTTCGTTAATTCACTGCCTTTGGTTTCTTCCGTTCCGTTATTTAACAAGCCGACCCGTGGTCGATTGATCCCGCGAACTTTTTGGGCATAAAAGGACCCTAAGACGGCATAGTTTGCCAAATGTTCTGGTTTATTGTCGGCATTGGCACCTAGATCCAGCATGTCAAAGCCAGCATCTTTGCCGATCACTGGCATCGTGGACATCAATCCGGGACGGTCGATCCCTTTGATCCGACCGACGATAAACAAACCAGCCGCTAATAAGGCCCCAGTATTTCCAGCTGAAAAAATCGCATCTGCCTCACCATTTTTGACCGCTTGTGCTGCCAAGACCATTGAGGCGGTTTTTTTTCGTCTGATCGCTTTGACAGGTTCATCATCACTATTGATTTTTTCATCCGTGTGGATAATGGTGACATTTTTATCATCCGTCATGTATTTTTTGATTTCATTTTCTTTTCCGTAAAGGAGGAATTCAATCTCTGGAAAGTCTTTTTTTGCCAGCATGACTCCTTCTACGATCGCTTTTGGGGCGTTGTCTCCGCCCATTGCATCAACAGCAATCCGCATCTCGCTGCCACTCCCTTCATTTTCCCAATCAGTATAGCATATTCTTTAATCAAAAAATTGTTTGTCTGCTTTTTTTGCTGCTAAATAGTTCGCCAATGCCGAAAATTCTGGCAACAGCTGCCAGCCATTTTTTTGCCAAAGCTGGGCAGCTTCGACTTGTGCCACTTCTAGAATATGGGCATCTGCGACCAAATCGGCAGCCGCAAACTCTGGCAAGCCCGATTGTCGATTGCCGAAGACTTCTCCTGGTCCTCGCAACTGCAAATCTTTTTCGCTGACTACAAAGCCGTTGGTGGTTTCTGTCATGATCTTCATTCGCTCGACCCCTGTTTCATTCTTCGGGTTTGCGATCAATATACAGTAAGAAGCATCGGCACCGCGCCCTACCCGTCCACGCAATTGATGAAGCTGGGCTAACCCGAAGCGATCGGCGTCAATGATCAGCATCACTGTCGCATTGGGGACATTGACCCCTACTTCGATGACCGTCGTGGAAACCAAGATCTGCAGTTGATTTTCTTTGAAAGCTTCCATGATGCTGTCTTTTTCTTGATTCTTCATTTTCCCATGCAGCATTCCCACTTGATAAGTAGGAGAAAAGTAACTTTGCAGCTGCTCATAAATCTCCGTGGCATTCTTGACATCCAGCATTTCGGATTCCTCGATCAAAGGACAGATGACATACATCTGATGCCCTTGTGCCAATTCTTTTTGCGCCCACTCTAAGATCGATTCAAACTGCGGCGGACGGACCCAGCGAGTCTCTACAGGAATCCGTCCTGCTGGCATTTCATCGATCACCGAAACATCCATTTCGCCATAAGCCGTGATCGCTAACGTACGAGGGATCGGTGTGGCGGTCATAAAGAGCACATCAGGCAGATAGCCTTTTTCCCGTAAGACTTTTCGCTGATTGACTCCAAAACGGTGTTGTTCATCGGTGATGACTAAGCCAAGATGTGCAAAGTCCACGCCTTCTTGAATCAGCGCATGGGTCCCAACGATGATGTCGATCTCCCCGGCTGCTAATTGTTCTAAGATGACTCGCCGTTCTTTTGGTTTGGTCGAGCCTGTCAAAAGAGCGGTGGTCACTTCTAAGGGGTCAAAGAGCTGATTCAAGCTTTCTAGGTGCTGCTGGGCCAAAATCTCAGTCGGCACCATCAGTGCGCCCTGAAAGCCAGCCGTCATCGTGGCATAAAGGGCGATCGCCGCCACGACTGTTTTCCCGCTTCCTACATCTCCTTGCAAGAGTCGCTGCATGTGCTGCGGACTTTTCAGGTCATGGCAGATTTCATTGGTCACGCGCTTTTGCGCATTCGTCAATTCAAAGGGCAGTTTACGAGTAAACTCTTTCAAGCGTTGCACATCATAATCGATCGCCAAGCCGTTTTTCTCGGCTTTTTCGCTTTTCTTCAGTCCTTGGATCTGCATTTGGAACAAAAAGAACTCTTCAAAAATCACCCGACGCTTCGCTTGATGACTCTCTTGGGGATCTTTAGGAAAGTGCATCGCAAACATCGCGGATTTCCGATCCAACAAGCGATATTTTTCGATCAATGACAAAGGCAAGATCTCTGTGATCTGATCACCAAAATCAAGGAATGCCTGTTTGATCAGTTCGATCAACACACTTTGACGCACGGCTTTATTGACATGATAAATGGGGGCAAAGTCTTCTGCGCTCTTGCTGCCGAGAATTTTCATTCCCGTCAGTCCTTTGCGTTTGGCGTCCCATTTGCCATAGACGGCGATCTCTTCTGAAACCTCTACTTTATCCTTCAAATAAGGCTGATTGAAAAAGGAGACATTAAAGACATCGTGGTCTTGCATCATGCGAAATTGCAACCGACTTTTTTTATAGCCAAAGCGATTGACGACCGGCGGGGAAACGACGATCCCCTTGATCGTTACTTTTTCTTGGTCTTGAATCTCCGCTAATTGCCGTTCTTGAATGTCTTCATAACGAAACGGATAATACTTCAGCAGGTCTTCAATGGTTTCGATCCCTAAACTCGCTAAGTCTTGGGCGCGTTTTTCTCCGACACCCTTTAATACCGTAAGTGGCTGATTCAGCATAGGTACCCTCCTTTTCCAAAGTGATTTTGTTTATTGCAGAGATTCCTGCATTCATAGAAAAAGACGGAGCCAAAAATCATCTACGATTTTTGCCCCCGCCGCCTAATTTGTTTATTCTGCTGAGAAAAGATACGGATAAACTGGCTGATCGCCTTGATGGATCTCTACTTCGATCTCAGGATGCAGTTCAACGATCGCTTCTTCGATTTTCGCTGCTTCTTTGGCTTTGCCTTCTTCACCGATAATGATGGTGACGATCTCAGTATCTTCTGTGATCATTTTTTCTAAGGTAGTCATGGAAGCAGAGAAACGATCAGGAACAGAAACAACGATTTTGCCGTCGACCATTCCTAAGAAGTCGCCTTCTGTAATTTCGATGCCATCAATTGATGTATTACGGATCGCATGAGTCACTGATCCGCTGACAACACTTGCTAAGACATCGGTCATAGCTTGCTGATTTTCAGCTAGTGTGGATTGCTCGTGGAATGCCAGCATCGCTGTCATCCCTTGTGAGATCGTCCGTGTTTCAACAACCGCTACTGGAATTTCGGAAACTTCCGCTGCTTGCTGTGCAGCCATAAAGATGTTTTTGTTATTTGGTAGAACGATCACTTGGTCGGCATTAACTTCATTGATCGCCAACAAAATGTCTTCCGTACTTGGGTTCATCGTTTGGCCGCCACTGATGACATATGAAGCACCCAGGCTAGTGAACAACTCTTTCAAGCCTTCGCCAGCCGCGATCGCGATGATCGCAAATGGTGTCCGTGGACGTTTCACTGGTGCAGGTTTTGCACCTTGCTGGTCGTGTTCCAAAATCGTTTCATGCTGAAGACGCATGTTGTCGACTTTGATTTTCACCAATGAGCCGAATTTTTGACCATAATTCATGACTTCGCCAGGATGTTCCGTATGGACATGAACTTTGATGATCTCATCGTCGTTGACCACTAATAAGGAATCCCCTAACTCATTTAAGTAATTACGGAATGTTTCATAATCAAATTCACTATCTACAGTCGGACCTTCACCGATCTTCACCATGATTTCTGTACAGTAACCAAAGGTGATATCTTCTGTCGCTAAGTGTCCTTGAACGCTGCGATGATGTTCGGCATTGACCATTTCATCCATAGCCGCTGGGGAAGGTTCGAAGATTTCATCGGCTGGGTATTCACCCGTCAACGCATTTAAGAAGCCTTCATAAATGAACAACAATCCTTGACCGCCGCTATCTACCACGCCGACTTCTTTTAAGACGGGCAATAGATCTGGGGTTTTCGCCAATGAACGTTTTGCACCGTGAACCACGGCTTTCATCACTTCGATACAATCATCGGTAGTTTGTGCTTTTTTCTCGCCATATTCAGCTGCGATGCGTGCCACAGTCAAGATGGTTCCTTCCACAGGTTTCATGACTGCTTTATAGGCGGTTTCTACTCCATGAGTAAAGGCTTGAGCCAATTCTGGTGCAGTGAGTGTTTCTGCGGTCGGGATAGCTTTAGAAAAACCGCGGAATAATTGAGATAAAATGACGCCAGAATTCCCACGTGCGCCCATCAATAGTCCTTTTGAAAGTGTAGCGGCAAGATCGCCGACGTTTTCTGAAGTCGCATCTGCGACCGCTTTTGCTCCACTGGTCATGGATAGATTCATGTTTGTCCCAGTGTCTCCATCTGGAACAGGAAACACATTCAATGAGTTGACAAACTCTGCATTAACTTGTAGACGAGCCGCGCCTGCCTGCACCATTTCTTGAAACTGACTTGCGCTGATATTCGTTACCTTCACTTAGATAGTCCTCCTTAAAATCATCCGCCATGAACGGATCCCTTGCCTAATCTGGCAGTACACGTACGCCTTGAACAAATACATTCACCGAGTTCGCAGATACACCTAGCATCGTTTCTAAGTTGTATTTCACTTTTTCCTGCACGTTGCGGGAAACTTCGGAAATTTTTGTTCCATAGCTGACGATCGTGTATACATCCACTGCAATGCCGTTTTCTTCTTGGCGGACAACGACACCGCGAGAATAATTTTCTTTTCGTAAAATTTCATTGATGTTATCTTTGATTTGTTTCTTGCTAGCCATACCAACAATGCCGAACACATCTGTTGCTGCGCCTCCGACCACTGTTGCAATGACTTCATTGCTGATTTCAATAATACCTGATGAGGTTTGAATTTTTACAGCCATTTTATAGCCTCCTTCAATGGGCATGACCCATCTTTCTTCTTACATATTTTATCATAGCTGTACCGCAAATAAAAGGATGAGACATATGAAAAGGGGCTTTCTGACCAAACGTCTTGCATTTCGACCTTGTTTAATTTACAATGTTTACCGGGAAAAGTCAATGTTTCTTGAAAATTACTCTTGCTTTTTTCACCTTTCTGTGATAAATTCAGATGGTATGAGCTGAAATAGCGCTCCAACATCAAGGCAAAGGAGGAAATAACCACATGGCTAAAGTTTGTTACTTTACTGGACGTAAAACTACAAGTGGAAACAATCGTTCTCACGCAATGAATGCGACAAAACGTACTGTGAAACCTAACTTGCAAAAAGTTCGCGTTATGATTGACGGAAAACCTAAAAAAGTTTGGGTGTCAACTCGTGCTTTGAAATCTGGAAAAGTTGAGCGCGTATAATTAGACCTTTTCGGCCGTTCGTTTTGAACGGCTTTTTTTGTACCCTTTTTTCTTTGGTGCGCTTTCACTTAGGTTTTCATTAAAGAAAACAGGTCTTTGTTTTTTTAATCGATTCACCTGTGGTAAACTAAGAAAAAATTGATAAAGAACAGGTGACTTCTTGTGACGAAAATAAAAACATTTGCCAAACAACATTGGCCTTATATGCTTGCTAGTTTCTTCTTGCCGTTTCTTATCATGGCAGTGATCTATTTGACCATCGGCATCTACCCTGGCAGCAGCCGCAGTGTCTTAGCCAGTGATGCCTTTTCGCAATTCTCAAACTTTCATGCCAGCTTTCGCAATATGCTCTTAGGCAAGCAAAGTATCTTTTATACATGGAATGCCTCTTTAGGCTTGAATTATCTGGCACTGATCTCCTATTACTTAGGTGGGATCTTCACTCCTCTGGTCTTGTTTTTCCCAAATCAGCTGATGCCAGATGCGTTGTACTTCTTGACCTTGATCAAGATCGGCAGTGCGGGCTTGGCGTTTTGGTTTTATGCCAGCCAAACCTTTAAGATCCAACGTTGGCAGCATGTGACCTTAGCCGTCTGTTATGCCTTGATGTCCTTCATCACCGCCCATTCGGAACTGATCATGTGGCTTGATGCCATGATCTATCTACCGCTAGTGATTTTAGGTATTGACCGTTTAGTGAAAAAGAAAAAACCAGTCGTGTTATTTATCAGTTATCTGCTGTTATTTTTATCCAGTTTTTACATGGGCTTTATGATCGGTCTCTTTTCCGTAATGTATTTCTTGGTTCAGTTGGGCCGCAACTGGAAGCAAGCTCGGGGGGCGATCATTCCTTACGGCATCACCTCCTTGTTAGCTGGCGGCGCCTCAATGGTGATCATCTTACCTGCCTTATTGGATTTGCGCTCAAACGGGGAAGAATTGACGACGATATCTTCCTTTAAAACCGAAGCCACCGATGTCTTTGACCTTGTGATGAAAAACATGATCGGTGTTTACGATACGACAAAATACGGCTCCATTCCCTTCATCTATATCGGCTTATTGCCGCTGCTGTTGTGTATTTTATATTTTGTTTCGAAGAAAATCCGCTTGAAGGATAAATTTTTATACGCTGGCATGTTTGCTGTTTTGATCGCCAGTTTTTATATCGTGCCGATGAATCTTTTTTGGCACGGGATGCATGCCCCAAATATGTTCCTTTTCCGTTATGCCTATTTGTTCTCCTTCTTAGTGATCATGCTGGCGGGATACGGGTGGGAGCAGCTGCAGCAAAAAGATCGCGGATTGTTTCTCATTATTGGTCTTTCTACGATCGTGGTGTTTGCCCTCTCCTACGCATTGAAAGGACCTGGAACCTATGAATATGTTTCCGCTGCTTCTTTTGCGCTAACGATCGTATTCTTTGTTCTTTACTTGTTATGTATTGGGTTCGGGCAATTAGGTCTTTTAACACAAAAACGAGTGACGATCTTGCTGCTGATCTTCGTCTGCGGAGAAATGGCCGTCAATACGAGCGGCATGGTTCGCGGAATTTTGAATGATTGGAACTATGCTTCTCGCAGTTTGTATACAGAACCTTATCCGGACATCAAAAAACTAGTCACTCAAGCCAACGAAGACAATGATACCTTTTTCCGATTAGAAAACCTTGATCCTGTTTCTTCCAACGACAGTATCAATTATGGCTACAGCGGTGTCAGCATGTTTTCTTCGATCCGTAACCGCAATTCCTCAAGCTACCTGGATAAGCTGGGCTTTCGGTCCCGCGGCACCAATTTAAATATCCGCTATCCGAACAATACCTTGCTGATGGATGCTTTTACAGGGATCAAATACAATATCTCCAAGCCAAATCTCACCAAATACGGCTTTCAACGTGTGGGGGAATCTGGTGAATACAAGCTTTATGAGAATCAAAATGCTTTACCGCTAGGTTTCTTGGCTGAACCAACCATTGAATCGATTGAACAGCCGCAAAATGACAACTTGACGAGCCAGAAAAATCTTTTCAATGGCTTGGCGGATTTAAATTTAGAGTATTTTGCCTTTCAGCCGATCACGGTGATCCATAGTAAAAATACAGATATCACCAATGACGGCATGTATATGAAATTTACCGAGCAAGAAAGCAATGTCGCAAAAGAAGTGACTTGGCAAGTGGAGGTTCCAGCGAACTCGCAAGCATACTTGAGTCTTTTCCCTGCCAACTTTGGGGAATTGGAAAGCTCATCTGCCACCGTGACAGTCAACGGTCAGCAGCGAGAAACGCAAATCAGTATCAACGGTCAATACTACGACTTAGGGCACTATGAGACCGATACGACGGTTCAATTCACCGTCAGCTTCTACGGAACGCCTGAAATCTCCTTCCAAAACCCGCAAGTCGTGACCTTGGATACCAACGCCTACCAACAAGCAATTGATGCGATCCAAGATCGAGGGGTCGCTATGACGGTCGGCAAACGCAGTGCCAAAGCCGATGTCACGACTGAAAAAGAGCAGCAGCTTGTAACGACCATCCCTTATGACAAGGGCTGGACTGCTACGCTTGACGGCAAAGAAGTTCCAATCACCGCCTTTCAAGACGGCTTTATCAGTGTGACGATCCCAAGTGGTAGCCATCACTTGGAACTGTCCTTCTTGCCGCAAGGCTTTGTTATCGGTGTTTGCTTGTTCTTCGGCTGCATCGCATTGTTTATCCTGTTTGCTTGGTTTTACCAGAAACAAGTAGCCAAAAAGCAAGTTTTAGACGACCAACGTCAACTCATGGATCAACCACCAGAAACCTAATCGAAAAAGAACCAACTCGTCTTTTTGAGGCGCTCCCCATAAGTTAGAGCAAACGCTGACTTATGGGTGTCGCTCAATGATCGGTGAGTTTGGTTCTTTTTTTGTGCTGGCGTTCCGCAGTTGTTCGCTCTATTGGCCTTAGCCTCCACTACCGACTAGATCCTCTTCGATGCGGGGCCAAATGTCTAGCCCGTTAGGCCTTAGAGCGTTTAGCGAAACATAAGATAACTGCTAGGTTCTTCCGCATTTTTCTTGATGGAGTGCAACGATCGCTCCCATAATTTAACCATTTTGGTTTGTTTCAAGACGCGAAAGATCGAAAGCCCTTGGTCGATTTTCAACAGTCCTTTTTCTTGATCGCCATAAATATACCAGTACCACCCTTGATAGCAAAGAAGATGCGTGCTGTTTAGCATGTCTCCGCGATCTGCCAATAATTCCTCTGCAATGGTCAACACCTCTTTTGCCCACTCCAGGCGGCGAAAATTGACAAACGTCGTAAAACAACTAAAAATCAAATTCATTTGAATTTCTCGCATCAAGGACAAGCCTTGCTCTTTTTTTGTGCGGGAAATAGCGATCTGCAGTAAGTGATAGGAGGTTTCGACAGGAAACAAGAATTGAAAATACCGAAACAGCAAAATCTCATAAACGCCCCAGTTGTCTACTTTCGTAAGGTAGGAAATGACGGGGCGAGTTTTGGTGCGTAGCTTTTCCATATAGTCACCAGAAGAGTGATTGGGTTTAAGACCTGAGAGATTGATTTCATGTATCTCCTTTGTGATCTCAAGGTACAGAAAAACAAAAGAATGCTGTTTGGAAGCGGCGATCAGTTCGCTGCGCATTTCCTCCAGCCCTTCTTTGCTTCGCTGGGCGTGGGCGTTACTCAAGAAAGCTTCTTTGTTGATCCCTAAAATTCGATCCAGTAAATCCATAAATTCGCTCGTCATATAGCTGGGGAAGCTCATCAGGTTGTCGTGACTTTTTATGCCTTTTTGCTGCGCACGTAAATAATAAAACTCCTCTACCGTAACATGGATATTTTCTAATAAGCGTTCCAATCGATGAATACTGATACTTGAAGCACCTTGCTCAAATTTACTGATAAACGAGCGACTGTTTTGTTCATCCGCCACTTGAGCGATCGTATAGCCGCGCTCTTTGCGCAATTGTCGGTACAGTTTTCCTTCTTCCATAACCATCCTCCTAGCGATCAGTCTGCAAACGCCAAACCAAACTTGCTTTACGAATGAAGCTCTGCCATTAAATGCTACTATTTTAGATTCAAATCTAGATTCAACCTTATAAAATGTTGAGGAACAAAATCTACGGTACCCTATTTACATGCCACTCTTTTAGCTGTTAGCCACTCGTGGCAGTAACCTCTGGTACGCTCCTGGTACATTTAAATTCCACTATAGTGGATTATTTTCTCTTCTTAGTATAAAGCATCCTATACTGATTTTACAACGTAGAACGTGAAAGGATGATTTCGATGAAAGAATATCAACAAAACAAAGGCTATCGTGCCTTAGTCAACGCCGCCTTACTCAGCGGCATCGGCATGAGTTTATTTAATATCGTCTTTGTAGTTTATGCCAGTACATTACCCTTTAATGCCCTTGCTGTTTCCTTAGCCTCCATGGCACTGTTAGTCCCTGATCTCTTACGGATCCTGACTGGCTATCTAGCCGATCGTACCAAAAACAAAGTGCAATGGATGATCAGCAGTCGACTATTACAAGGGGTCCTTTTTGTGGCACTCGCTTTTTTGATCCAACTGCCGCCTAGTTTATGGTCTTTCTTCCTTTTGCTAGGCATCAACATTGTATCTGATTGTTTGGGCGCTTATTGTTCTGGGTTGCAGCTGCCCTATGTTCGCCGTCTTGTGCCTGCTGACGCCTTAGACAGTGCCATGGGCTTTCAAATGGCGTGTCAAACCACCGTTCAAATCGTCTTTCAAGGGATCGGTGCTTGGGGGATCATTTTACTGAATAATAATTTTGCCGCTTTTGGTTTGATCAATGCCGTGACGTTTTTCTTAGCCGCCATCGTGATCTTCTGGAACCGCTCGCTCTTTTATGCGGTGCCAGGGAAAATCAATCAAGCACCAACACCACTCTTTCAGAATTTCTCGGAAACCTTTAAATTATTGACTGGTACAGCTTTTCTTAAAAAGATGATCCTCTTTGCCTTACTGATCAATACCTTAGCTGCTAGCACGAGCGGTCTACTAAATCTCCAGCTGTTGGATGACCTTGCGCTTTGGTTTGCCACTTATGGCAACACCGTTGCGATGGCAGGCATCGCCACTTCCATCGGCATGGTCGCTGGCGCCTTATTTGCTGCCGACTGGTTCAAGAATACTGGTCTGGTTCGCTTGATTGCGTATACCTCCTTCGTTTTATGTCTATTGACCTTGAATTTTCTCTTTCTGCATAACCGTTGGCTTATGATTGCGCTGCTCTTTGCTGAAGGCTATCTGATTGGGAAAATCAATCCCCGCTTTTCAGCACATCTGATTCGTGAGATCGATGAAGAACATCTCGCCATCAGCAGCGGGATCTTTTCCACCATTGTGATGCTAGGGGGACCCGTCGGTCAAATGGTCTTTTTAGGCATCGGCAATCGCTACCACGTTGCTTGGAGCTGGCTGCTTTACTTGCTTTTCGCATTTTTGGTAGCCATCGCCGCCTTAGTCGCTGCCAGTACGTTAGAAAAAACACCCACCACTGCTGCGCCTAAAACCGCTGCGGAAAGGACTGAAGATTGGCAAGAAACTGCCCCTGTTTTGCCTGAGAAAAAATAAAAACACAAGCTTTCGCTTTCTCTTTTTGGACAAGAGCAGCGAAGCTTGTGTTTTTTCTTATTCATAGGCAACGTGAACCAAATACAATCCTTCTGGATGAGCTGTGGGTCCTGCCGCATTTCGGTCTTTTTGCGCAATGATCGCAGGAATACTGTCAGGTGCGAGTCGTCCATTGCCGATTTTCAACAATGTGCCCACCATGATTCGGATCATCTTGTACAAAAATCCATCGCCGCGAAAGGTGAAAATCAACTCATCTCCAGCGTCATTGACCGCCATGGACGCTTCATGGATCGTCCGCGTTTTGTCATCGACGGAACTGCCCGTCGCGCAAAAACTGGTAAAGTCATGGGTGCCTAAAAAATCTGGCAACGCTCGTTGGATTTTTTCCAAATCTAGCGGATACGGATAATAGCTGGCATAATGACGGCGGAAAGGACTGCGAGGTTTCCCAATGTCCACTCGAAACTGGTAGGTTTTTTCAACGACTAAGTAGCGGGCATGGAAGGTATCGTCAACGATCTCCACCGATTTTACCGCAACATCTTCTGGCGTTTGGGTATCTAAACCAAAGCGCATTTTTTCCAGTGGGCGCTTTTGAGGGAAATCGAAGTGGATCACTTGCCCTTGCGCATGGACCCCCGCATCGGTGCGTCCAGAGCCATGAATCTGAATCGGCTGACCATTGTTCATCTTCGTTAATGTCTTTTCAATCTCTTCTTGAACCGTTCGTCCATTGGGTTGACGCTGAAATCCTTGAAAATTCGTGCCATCATAAGCGATCGTCGCTTTATAGCGGACCATTGAATCACCTGTTTCTTTCTATTTTTTCACAAAAAAGCCTATGAGAAAAGTCTGATCGGTCGACAGGCCTTTTCGAACCAGCCGCTGGGATCGCCAGCAGCCTCGTTGCTTCGTTAAGAACCTTTCGTGGATTGACTTCAATCATAGGTCTTCGATTATCCTCTTAAGAACACTAACGCTACTGTAAAGAGCGCAAAAACGATGACAACCAATGTGTCCCGTTGATGCCAGTGCAAAATCCGATACTTCGTACGCCCTTCGCCGCCTTGATAGCCTCTGGCTTCCATAGCGGTTGCTAGATCTTCCGCACGGTTAAAGCTGCTGACAAATAAAGGAATCAATAAAGGAACGATCGCCTTCATCTTCTGCAACAGTCCCCCTTCGCCGAAATCGACCCCGCGGGCACGCTGAGCATTCATGATTTTTTCTGTTTCATCCATCAAGGTTGGCACAAAGCGCAACGCAATCGACAGCATCAGTGAGATTTCATGGACAGGGAAACGGATCGCTTTTAAAGGACGCAAAATGTATTCGATCGCATCTGAAAGCTCTAATGGGGGCGTCGTTAACGTCAACAAGGTCGACATGAAAATGATCAAAACAAAACGGCAAAAAATAAAAATCCCGTTTTGGACACCAAATTCTGTGATGTTAAAGATCCACCAAGACCAGTAGACGTCGCCGCCGGTAGTAAATAAAATCTGTAACGCCACAGTAAATAAAATCAGCCAAATCAAAGGACGCACGCCTCGAATAAAGAAGCCAAAATCGATTTTTGAAAAGGAGATACAAAAGAGCGTAAAAGCACCCGCTAATAAATAGCTTTGCCAATTATTCGCCAAAAAGATAATCGCGATAAAATAAAAACTAGCAATCAATTTGACTCGTGGATCTAAACGGTGGATCAAGGAGTCCCCAGGAATAAAACGACCGAAAATCAGTTTATTCATCATGGGCAGTCGCCCCCTTTGCTACTAAAACATCTGCCAGCTCATCAGCTGTTAGCGGCAACTGCTCAAATGCCAATCCTCTGGCTTGTAGTTGCTCCGCAAATGCGGTTGCTGTCGGTACCCCCAACTGCTTTTCTTGCAGCCAGGCAGTGTCTTGAAACACAACAGACGGCGTGCCTGCTTTGACGAGACGGCCTTTTTCTAACACATAGACATAATCAGCATAGTTTGCCACATCATCCATCAAGTGGGTCACTAAAATGATCGTCATGTTCTTTTCCCGATGCAGGCGATCAAACATTTCCATCATCTCTTTGCGTCCTTGTGGATCTAAGCCAGCTGTCGGCTCGTCTAAGACCAAAACTTCTGGTTCCATAGCCAAGACCCCAGCAATCGCTACACGGCGCATTTGGCCCCCTGAAAGGTCAAAGGGTGAACGTTCCAGAAAACTTTCATCTAAACCTACCAATTGAATGTATTCTTGGGCTAAACCTTTGGCTGCTTCTTCGGAGACCCCAAAGTTTTTCGGTCCAAAAGCGATATCTCTCGCAACGGTTTCTTCAAATAATTGGGATTCAGGAAATTGAAAAACAATCCCGACTTTTTTACGTAACGGTTTTAGATTTTTGTTGTCTGTCTCGGGTTTGATGACTCGCTCACCGATCGTGACCGTGCCGGTCGTTGGTTTTAATAATGCATTCAAGTGCTGCAACAACGTAGATTTTCCGCTCCCTGTATGACCGACTAAGGCAGTATAAGAGCCTTCTTTGATCTCTAAATCAATATCGAACAAAACCCGTTGTTCAAACGGAGAATGCGGTTGGTAGGTGAATCCTACTTGTTCAAAACGGATGTCCATAGCCAATCCACCATCCCTTCTTCAGTTAAGTACGCTTGCGGTACCGTGACGCCCCGCTGTTTTAGTGCCGCCTTTAATTTTTCAGGAAATGGCAGATCTAAGCCTAGCTCAATCAGTTCTGGACCTGCAGAAAAAATCTCTGCGGGTGTCCCTTCGCGGACGAGCTCTCCTTGACGCATCACCAGCACCCGATTGGCGTTGGCTGCTTCATCGATATCATGGGTGATCGATAACACGGTCAAATTGTTTTTTTCTTTGATTTTTTTGATCGTTGCGATCACTTCTTCACGACCTTCTGGATCTAGCATACTAGTGGCTTCATCAAGAATGATGATATCTGGGCGCAATGCAACGACGCCCGCAATGGCTACCCGCTGTTTTTGACCACCAGAAAGACGCGCGGGTTCCCGGGTCGCAAACTCGCTCATCCGTACTTGTTCCAGAGCGTCTTTGACACGAACCAGCATTTCTTCACGTGGGATTCCTTGATTTTCCAAACCGAAAGCCACATCATCTTCCACCGTCGAACCAACGAATTGATTGTCAGGGTTTTGAAAGACCATACCGACCATTTTTCGAATATTCCAGATATTTTCTTCATTCAAAGGCAATTCGCCGACAGAAACACTGCCTTCTTGCGGCAAGATCAAGCCATTGATGGTTTTTGCTAAAGTTGATTTACCAGAGCCGTTATGGCCGATCAACGCCACCCATTCCCCTTTGTTGATGGAAAAGGATACGTTATTTAACGCGGCACGCTCTTCTTCGCTATAACGCACAGTAATAGCATTCAATTCAATGATTGGCTTCATGATAGACTCCTTCATTTGCGATTAATTCTTTCTAACACTACCAAAAAAGCGCACGTTTTTCAATGATTCACGCACGATTTGTCTCCAGATCTTTTTTTCACTTGCCATTACCTGTCTTGACAGGTAATCGAAAGTAAAAAAAAAGCACTTTATGATGAGTGCGTACACCTCGAAATACATCGAGGTGTAGGCGCTGAGCTAGACTCGGAAAGTTTCTTCCAACATCATAACACTCTTAGTAAACATCTATAAAGTGATGATAAGTGTGATTTTAAACAAGTTCTAGGATAACCATTGGTGCAGCATCTCCGCGTCTTGGTTCTGTTTTCAAGATACGAGTATATCCACCTTGGCGATCTGTGTAACGAGGAGCGATATCATTGAATAATTTTTGTAATGCTGATTCAATAACTACTTCTTCGTTTTCTTCACGTACACTTGCAACTTCATTACGAACGAATGCTGCTGCTTGACGACGTGCATGCAAATCACCACGTTTACCTAAAGTGATCATTTTTTCTGCAGTTGAACGAACTTCTTTCGCACGAGCTTCAGTCGTAACGATACGTTCGTTAATGAATAAATCAGTTGTCAAATCACGCAACATCGCTTTACGTTGGCTAGATGTGCGTCCTAGTTTACGATAACTCACGTGGTTTCCCTCCTTCACTTTCGAATGTTGTATCGGTCAGACGAACCGAACTAACGTAATCGAAAACGGTTTAATCGTCTTTACGTAGTCCTAAACCTAAATCATGTAATTTCACTTTGACCTCTTCAAGAGATTTGCGGCCTAAGTTTCTTACTTTGATCATTTCTGGTTCAGATTTGTTTGTCAATTCTTGTACAGTATTGATTCCTGCACGTTTTAGACAGTTGTATGAACGAACAGATAAGTCTAATTCTTCGATCGTCATTTCCAACATTTTTTCTTTTTGTGTTTCTTCTTTTTCAACCATGATTTCAGCGTTTTTCGCTTCATCCGTTAGGTTAACAAAGATGTCTAAATGTTCAGTCATGATCTTCGCAGACAAACTCATTGCTTCCAATGGTTCGATTGAGCCATCAGTCCATATTTCCATCGTTAATTTGTCGAAATCATCCCGACGACCGACACGTGTGTTTTCTACTTGGTAGTTGACACGACGTACTGGTGTATAGATTGAATCGACTGGAAGAACGCCGATCGGCATGTCTTCTTTTTTGTTTTCGTCCGCTTGAACGTAGCCGCGGCCAGGTTTCACTGTTAAGCGAGCATGGAACGTAGCACCTTCAGAAACGGTACAGATATACATATCTTTGTTAAGGATTTCTACATCACTATCAACGATGATATCGCCAGCAGTTACTGTAGCAGGTCCTGAAATATCAATTTCAAGGGTCTTTTCTTCATCCCCGTACATTTTCAATGCAAGACCTTTAATATTCAAGATGATTTGAGCAACGTCTTCCCGAACACCCTTAACAGTTGAGAATTCGTGTAAAACTCCATCGATTTGAATATTGGTGATTGCCGCACCAGGTAAAGAAGATAATAAAATACGACGTAGGGAATTTCCTAGTGTAGTTCCGTAGCCTCTTTCAAGAGGTTCCACGATGAACTTGCCATAATCTTTGTCTTCATCAATCTTTGCGATTCTTGGTTTTTCGAATTCAATCATTCTTATCTATTACCCCTTTCAAAACGAAAAGTGTCTTGTTCAATGACGTATTTGTTACACTCAAAATGAGCAGCACTCATTAAACACGACGGCGTTTTGGAGGGCGGCATCCATTATGAGGGACTGGAGTCACGTCACGGATCGCACTCACTTCCAAACCTGCTGCTTGTAATGAACGAATTGCTGCTTCACGTCCAGAACCAGGTCCTTTAACTGTTACTTCAACAGTTCTTAATCCGTGTTCCATTGCTGCTTTGGTAGCTGTTTCTGCTGCCATTTGAGCGGCAAAAGGAGTAGATTTTTTGCTTCCTTTGAAACCTAATGAACCAGCTGATGACCATGCTAATGCATTACCATGAGTATCAGTGATCATTACGATTGTATTATTGAATGTTGAGTGAATATGTGCAATACCCGCTTCAATATTCTTTTTCACACGGCGTTTACGACTCACTTTTTTTGCTGCCATGAAGTTTTAACCTCCTTCACTTAGGAATTATTTTTTCTTGCCTGCGACTGTTTTAGACGGGCCTTTACGAGTACGTGCATTGTTTTTCGTGTTTTGTCCACGAACTGGCAATCCACGGCGATGACGGATTCCACGGTAAGAACCGATTTCCATCAATCGTTTGATGTTTAAGTTCACTTCACGACGAAGGTCACCTTCAACTTTTAATTTATCAACTTCCGCACGGATAGCATCTGTTTGTTCATTCGTTAAATCACGAACGCGAACTTCTTCAGACACGCCAGCGTCAGCTAAAATTTGTTTTGCAGTCGTGTTACCAATACCATAGATATAAGTAAGTGAAACGACCACACGTTTATCACGAGGAATATCTACTCCTGCAATACGAGCCATATTTGTTACACCTCCGATTATCCTTGACGTTGTTTATGTTTTGGATTTGCTGGGCAAATCACCATAACGCGTCCTTTACGACGAATTACTTTACAATGTTCGCACATTGGTTTTACTGATGGTCTTACTTTCATGATAATACCTCCTGTGGTTTTACGGAGTACAATTATTTAAAGCGATAAGTAATGCGGCCACGGTTCAGATCATACGGGGATAATTCCACCGTCACTTTGTCTCCAGGTAAAATACGAATGTAGTGCATCCGGATCTTACCAGAAACGGTCGCTAGAACTTGGTGTCCGTTTTCCAATTCTACTTTAAACATTGCATTCGGCAAAGTTTCGACGACTGTACCTTCGACTTCAATCATATCTTCTTTTGCCACGCACAGTACCTCCTTGTACTTGTGATTTTCACACGATAAAATGGCGGAAACTCGGTTCCCACCTGATATTCTCAAACTATGCTCCTACTTAATAAAAAGTAGAAGTCGGACTGACATATTCTATCATATCCTGTCAAAGATTTCAAGAGAAAGTTTTAAGCTGCAAGTTGGACTCGGGCAATCTATGATTAGTCAATGATCTTTTGAACATCTTCGAATACAGCGTCGATGTCGCGATCCCCATCAATCGATTGCAATAACCCTTTGTCTTTGTAATAAGTCAAAATTGGTTCACTGCTTTTGATATTGACAGCTAGACGATTTTTGACCGTCTCAGGCTTATCATCTTCACGTTGGTAGAAGTCATGACTTCCACAACGATCACATGTTCCTTCCTCTTTTGGAGGATTGAACAATTTATGATAAGTTGCCCCACAATTGCGGCACATGAAGCGGCCGGCTAAACGTTCTACAAGAACTTCTTCAGGAACATGAATATCAATAACGGCATCAAGTTTTTTGTTAAGGTCAGCTAGCATCTCATCTAACGCTTTTGCTTGATCCAATGTACGAGGAAAACCATCTAATAAGAAACCTTTCTCGGTATCAGGTTCAGCTAAACGTTCTTTAACGATCCCATTTGTAACCTCATCAGGAACTAATGCGCCTTGATCCATGTATGATTTTGCTTTAAGGCCTAGTTCTGTTTCGTTCGCCATCGCAGCCCGAAACATATCGCCTGTTGAAATATGAGGAAGACCGTATTCAGCAACGATACGTTCTGCCTGAGTACCTTTTCCAGCACCAGGTAATCCCATTAAAATGAAGTTCATTCTAATTCCTCCTGTAAGTTTTTGAATAGTGTTGAGGAAACCCTCAACACTTCAATAACTTTAATTGATGAAACCAGTATATTTCCGTTTCAGCATAAGCCCTTCTAACTGCTTGGCAGTATCAAGTGCCACACCGATAATGATCAATAGACTCGTTCCACCTAGACCGATCGATTGCGGTAGATTCCAAGCCATCTGAGCGATGATTGGAAGTAAAGCAACCAATCCTAAAAAGATCGATCCAACCGTGCTTAATCGCATCAACAAACGTGATACATATTCTTCGGTTCCTTTACCAGGACGCACACTCGGAATGTAACTTCCTTGTTTTTGCAAGTTTTCCGCTAATTTCTCAGGGTTCACTTGAACAAATGCGTAGAAGAAAGTAAACGCAACGATCAAGACAGTATAGATGATCGCACCCGGTACAGTGTTGTAACTAAAGATCGTTTGCACCACTTCGTACCAAGTTTCTCCTCTATATGAACTACCTAATGCTTGAATGATCGCATTTGGTGTTGTAATAAAAGAACTGGCAAAGATAACTGGGATAACCCCGGCAGCATTTACTTTCAAAGGAAGGTAACTGCTGGTAGGCGCTCCTGCTACCCGTTTTGTATATTGGATCGGAATCTTGCGTTCTGCTTGTTGAACATACGTTACTAAAGTAATGACGATCAACACAGCGATCACAAGCAGCGCCATAAAGATAGCATTTAGCCAGATATCCGATTGATCCACGTTAATGAAGTAATCTTCAATCAATTCTTTGATGCTTGCTGGTAAGCGTGAAATGATCCCTGCAAAGATGATCATTGACACACCGTTTCCGATACCACGCTCGGTGATCTGCTCTCCTAACCAAGTGACTAACATCGTTCCGGCTGTTAAAATCAGACCGATCACGATATAGGTTGCCATATTAGGATTGTTTACAAACCCGAGTTGAGTGTAATAGTTAAATCCAGCCGTTAATGTCATGGATTGGACAAAGCCCAATACCAACGTCAAGTAACGTGTTGCCTGATTTAGTTTCTTACGACCCACTTCACCTTGTTTCGACCATTCAACAAATTTAGGGACGATATCCATCTGCAACAACTGAATAACAATTGAGGCAGTGATGTAAGGCGAAACCCCCATCGAGAAAATCGAAAATTGTTGCATGGCGCCACCACTTACCAAGTTTAACATGTTTAAAAATGGTAGATCCGCGATGGTATTTAGGCGACTTGCGTCTACGCCTGGCACAGTAATATGTGTTCCCAGACGAAAGACAAACAAGATTAAGACGGTGAACAATATTCTGGATCTAATATCCTTAACCTTAAAGGCATCCTTCAATAGTCTGATCATTAGATCACCTCGATTGATCCACCAGCAGCAACGATTGCTTCTTCAGCTGCTTTTGAGAATTTAGCTGCTTTCACAGTCAATTTCTTCGTTAATTCTCCGTTAGCTAATACTTTGATTCCAGCTTTTTCGTCTTTAACGATTCCAGCTTCGTGTAAAGCAACAGGTGTTACTTCAGCACCGTCTTCAAAGCGGTTCAAGACATCAAGATTGATGACTGCATATTCTTTGCGGTTCACATTTGTAAAGCCACGTTTTGGTAAACGACGGAACAATGGTGTTTGTCCACCTTCGAATCCTAGACGTACTCCGCCGCCTGAACGAGCTTTTTGACCTTTTTGTCCACGTCCAGCTGTTTTACCGTTACCAGATGAAGTTCCTCGACCGACACGGTTACGTACTTGGCGTGAGCCTTCTGATGGTTTTAATTCATGAAGTTTCATAGGTTTGGCACCTCCTTAATCAAACTAGATCTGCTGATCCTTAGACCTCTTCAACGTCCACTAAGTGAGAAACAGTGTTAACCATGCCTTTGATTGCATCATTAGCAGGTTTTACAACTGTTGAATTCAACTTTGTAAGACCTAACGCTTTTACAGTATCACGTTGGTTTTGGGGACGTCCGATAATACTGCGTTTTAAAGTAATTTTCAATTCAGCCATTATAGTGTCCTCCTTAACCGATTAATTCTTCTACTGATTTGCCGCGAAGTGCTGCCACTTCTTCAGCGCGTTTTAATTGTTTTAAACCTTCAACTGTTGCGCGAACAACGTTGATTGGTGTGTTAGAACCTAAAGATTTAGATGTGATATCAGCTACCCCAGCTAATTCCAATACGGCACGAACTGGTCCACCAGCAGCTACCCCAGAACCTTCTACAGCAGGTTTCATAAGGATGCGTCCGCCGCCGAATACACCGATAACTTCGTGAGGGATTGTAGAACCAACCATTGGTACTTCCACCAAGTTTTTCTTCGCGTCTTCGATTGCTTTACGGATTGCTTCTGGTACTTCTTGTGCTTTACCAGTACCGAAACCTACGTGTCCGTTTTTGTCACCGACAACAACTAATGCAGCAAAACGTAGACGACGTCCACCTTTAACAACTTTAGTTACACGGTTGATCGCAACAACGCGGTCTTCTAATTCCAAATGTTTTGGATCAATATAAACCATGAATGGTGTTCCTCCTTCTCTTAAAATTCCAGTCCATTTTCGCGAGCTGCTTCAGCTAAAGCTGCTACACGGCCATGGTAAAGGTATCCACCACGGTCAAAGACTACTACTTTAATACCTTTTGCTGCTGCACGTTCTGCGACTAATTTACCGACAGCTTGTGCTTGTTCAGTTTTTGTTGCACCTGAAACTTCTTTGTCTAAGGCAGAGGCACTTGCTAGCGTCACACCCGCTACGTCATCAATTACTTGTGCGTAGATGTTTTTGTTCGAACGGAACACGTTTAAGCGTGGGCACTCAGCAGTACCAGAGATTTTGTTACGTACACGACGATGTCTTTTCTGACGTGTCTTGTTTTTATCTGGTTTTGTAATCACAATTTGTCACCTCTTTTAATTTTGCTAGCCTAAGCTGCTAGTCGTAAAGAATTACGACTATTTACCAGTTTTACCTTCTTTACGGCGTACAAATTCGCCAACATAACGAATTCCTTTGCCTTTATAAGGTTCTGGAGGACGAACGCCACGGATATTGGCAGCCAATTCGCCAACGACTTCTTTATCTGATCCTTTAACGATCACAGAAGTGTTTGAAGGAACTTCGATTTCGATTCCAGCTGGCGCTTCGATTTCAACTGGATGAGAGTAACCAACGTTCAATACAAGTTTTTTCCCTTGTAATTGAGCACGGTACCCAACCCCGATTAATTCTAACGCTTTTTGGAAACCTTCAGAAACACCAACAACCATGTTGTTGAAGTTTGCACGGGTAGTTCCGTGGATAGTTTTCATTTCTTTACTATCATTTGGACGAGTGAATGTTACTTCGTTTCCTTCGATATTCATTGTGATATCAGAAGAGAAAGTACGTGTTAATTCACCTTTAGGTCCTTTAACTGTAATGTCGTTTCCGTTTTGCTTGATTTCAACACCAGCAGGAAGAACGACGATCTTATTACCGATACGACTCACTTAGAGGCACCTCCTTGTGGAATATTTTAAATTACCATACATAAGCGACTACTTCGCCGCCAACATTTTTTGCTCTAGCTTCTTTGTCAGTGATTACACCGTCAGAAGTTGAGATAATCGCGATTCCTAGACCATTCAATACTTTTGGTACTTCGTCAGCTTTGACATAAGCACGCAAGCCTGGTTTAGAGATACGTTTTAAGTTTGTGATAACACGTTCACCGTTTTTACCGTATTTAAGAAATACGCGGATCACGCCTTGTTTGTCATCTTCAATGTATTCAACATCGCGGACGAAACCTTCACGTTTCAAGATTTCAGCGATATCACGTTTGATTTTTGAAGCAGGTACTTCTAGGCTTTCGTGTTTAACCATGTTTGCGTTACGCACGCGCGTTAGAAAATCTGCAATTGGATCTGTCATGACCATGGGATAATTTACCTCCTTTATGCGAGTATAGTTTACCAGCTAGCTTTCTTCACGCCGGGAATTTGTCCTTTATAGGCAAGTTCGCGGAAGCAAATACGGCAAAGATGAAATTTACGATAAACTGAATGTGGACGTCCGCAACGTTCACAACGAGTGTATTCTTGCGTTGAGAATTTAGCAGGGCGTTTGTTTTTAGCAATCATTGATTTTTTAGCCACGTAGTTCGCCTCCTTTTTTTATTTTTGGAATGGCATGCCTAATTGTGTCAACAATTCACGAGATTCTTCATCTGTGTTTGCTGTTGTTACAATCACGATATCCATACCACGTACTTTGTCGATCAAATCATAATCTACTTCAGGGAAAATCAATTGTTCTTTGATACCTAAAGTGTAGTTTCCGCGTCCGTCGAACGCTTTTTTGCTCACACCGTGGAAGTCACGGACACGTGGCAATGACACACTTACTAGTTTATCTAAGAATTCATACATTCTTTCGCCGCGTAGTGTTACTTTCGCACCGATTGGCATTCCTTCACGTAAACGGAATCCTGCGATAGATTTTTTCGCTTTTGTGATCAATGGTTTTTGACCTGAGATCAATTGTAATTCTTCAACAGCTTTGTCTAAGTTTTTAGCATTAGAAACAGCGTCACCGACACCCATGTTGATAACGATTTTATCAACTTTTGGTGCTTCCATGATTGAGCTGTAGTTAAATTTGTCCATTAATGATGGGACAACTTCTTTTGAATATTTTTCTTTAAGGCGGTTCATCTGTTAGCCCCTCCTTCCTTCATCAGATTATTTATCAAGAACTTCTCCGGTTTTCTTAGAAACGCGGACTTTTTTGCCGTCAACTTCTTTGTAACCGACACGCGTAGCTTCACCGTTCGATGGATCAACCACCATCACGTTAGAAACATGAATTGGTGCTTCCATTTCAACGATTCCGCCTTGAGGAGCAGTTTGAGAAGGTTTTTGGTGTTTTTTGACAACATTGACACCTTCAACAACGACTTTGTCTTTTTTAGGAAACGCTGCTAGCACAACGCCTTCTTTGTTTTTGTCTTTACCAGTGATAACTTTAACTTTATCGCCTTTTTTAACAAACATGTTTGTTTCGCACCTCCTTTAGATAAGAATCACTATTACAATACTTCTGGTGCTAGGGAAACGATCTTCATAAAGTTGCCTTCACGCAATTCGCGGGCAACTGGGCCAAAGATACGAGTTCCACGAGGGCTCTTATCGTCACGGATAATAACCGCAGCATTTTCATCGAATTTGATGTATGAACCGTCTGTACGACGAGCTCCTGATTTAGTACGAACGATAACGGCTTTAACGACGTCACCTTTTTTGACAACCCCACCTGGCGTTGCTTGTTTAACCGTAGCAACAATCACGTCACCAATATTGGCAGTTTTACGACCAGATCCGCCAAGGACTTTGATCGTTAGAATTTCACGGGCACCTGAGTTGTCCGCCACTCTTAATCGGCTTTCTGCTTGGATCACGATGTGTATCCTCCTTTCAGATTTTGCAATTCACAATCTATATAGGAAAATCTCGTGTGATTAGATAATCACTGCCTTTTCAACAATCTCTACTAGACGGAAACGTTTCGTAGCTGATAATGGACGAGTTTCCATAATTTTCACGATATCGCCAACTTTTGCTTCGTTGTTTTCATCGTGTGCTTTGTATTTCTTAGAATAGTTCAGACGTTTGCCGTAGATAGGGTGGTTTTTCTTTGTTTCAACGACAACAGTGATAGTTTTATCCATTTTGTCTGATACCACGCGACCTTGGTAAACTTTGCGTTGATTTCTTTCTTCAGTCATACGCTAAATGGCCTCCTTCCACTATTACTTAGCTTGTTCACGCAATACTGTTTTAATGCGTGCAATCGATTTACGTACTTCTTTGATACGTGCAGTGTTTTCTAATTGACCTGTTGCTAATTGGAATCTAAGATTGAACAATTCTTCTTTCAATTGTTTTTCTTGATCTAGCATTTCGGCAGTGGTTAATTCTCTGATTTCTTTAACCTTCATTCGATTCACCACCCATTTCCTCACGTTTTACGATCTTCGTTTTCACTGGTAATTTGTGAGAAGCAAGACGTAGCGCTTCGCGCGCAACTTCTTCAGGTACACCGGCAATTTCAAACATGATTTTACCACGTTTAACTGGTGATACCCATCCTTCAGGAGCCCCTTTACCAGAACCCATACGTACCCCGATAGCTTTGGCAGTATAAGATTTGTGAGGGAAAATTTTGATCCATACTTTCCCGCCACGTTTCATATAACGAGTCATTGCGATACGGGCAGCTTCGATTTGACGGTTTGTGATCCAGTGTGATTCAACAGCTTGTAAGCCGTATTCACCGAATGCTACTTCTTTTCCGCCTTTCGCTTCGCCACGCATTTTTCCGCGGAACTCACGACGGTGTTTTACACGTTTAGGTACTAACATGTTTATTTCCCTCCTTTCTCAGTGTTCTTTTTAGTTGGAAGAACTTCTCCACGATAAATCCACACTTTAACTCCTAGTTTTCCGTATGTTGTATCTGCTTCTTCCCATGCGTAATCAATGTCCGCACGTAATGTATGAAGTGGAACGGTTCCTTCTGAGTAACCTTCTGAACGAGCGATATCCGCACCATTTAGACGGCCAGAAACTTGTGTTTTGATTCCTTTAGCGCCAGAACGCATTGTGCGTTGGATCGCTTGTTTTTGAGCACGACGGAAAGCAACACGGTTTTCTAATTGACGTGCGATTCCTTCGCCTACTAATTTAGCATCTAAATCTGGTTTTTTGATTTCAACGATGTTGATGTGAACTCGTTTGCCAGTTAGGCTATTTAATTCTTTTCTTAGGTTTTCGACTTCAGATCCGCCTTTACCGATAACCATACCTGGTTTAGCTGTGTGGATTGAAATATTCACGCGGTTTGCTGCACGCTCGATCTCAACTGTAGACACAGCGGCATCAGCAAGTTTAGATGCGATAAATTTACGGATTTTCAAATCTTCATGTAGAAATTCAGCATACTCTTTTTCAGCATACCATTTAGCATCCCAGTCACGGATGATGCCTACACGCATTCCAATTGGATGTACTTTTTGACCCACTGATTGTCCCTCCTTATTTTTCTGATACGACTACAGTAATATGACTTGTACGTTTGTTGATCGGTGAAGCTGAACCTTTCGCACGTGGACGGAAACGTTTCATCGTTGGTCCTTCGTTTACGAATGCTTCAGAAACAATCAAGTTTTCAACATCTAAGTCAAAATTATTTTCTGCATTGGCAATAGCTGACATCAAGACTTTCTCGATGATTCCAGCTGCTTTATTTGGTGTGAACTTTAAGATCGCGATTGCTTCAGCAACGCTTTTCCCTCTGATTAAGTCAATAACTAGACGAGATTTACGAGGAGAAACGCGGACTGTTTTAGCAGTTGCTTTCGCTGATGTGATTTGTTCTGCCATTTTTGGATATCCTCCCCTCAAAATTAGCGTCTTGTTTTCTTATCATCGGCAGCATGTCCGCGATAAGTTCTTGTTGGTGCAAATTCACCTAATTTGTGTCCTACCATGTCTTCTTGGATGTAAACTGGTACATGTTTCCGTCCATCATACACAGCAATTGTAAATCCGATAAAATTAGGGAAAATTGTAGAACGACGTGACCAAGTTTTGATCACTTTTTTCTTTTCAGCGCCTTCTTGTGCTTCGACCTTTTTCATCAAATGGTCATCGACAAAAGGTCCTTTTTTCAAACTACGACCCATGGTGTACCTCCTCTCAAAATGTGCGACACACGGTCAAGTATATTACTTAGTTTTACGACGACGAACGATAAGTTTGTCTGATTTTGCTTTTTTGTTACGTGTTTTGTAACCAAGTGCAGGTTGTCCCCAAGGAGAAACTGGTGCTTTACGTCCGATTGGTGCTTTACCTTCACCACCACCGTGTGGGTGATCATTAGGGTTCATTACGCTACCACGTACAGTTGGGCGTTTGCGCATCCAACGAGAACGACCGGCTTTACCGATGTTGATCAATTCGTGTTGTTCATTACCAACAGAACCGATTGTTGCACGACATGATGCTAAGATCATCCGTACTTCACCAGAGTTCAAGCGGATCAATACGTATTTGCCTTCTTTACCAAGTACTTGAGCACTTGTTCCAGCTGAACGAATCAATTGTCCACCTTTACCAGGTTTCATTTCGATGTTGTGGATAACAGTACCGACTGGAATGTTTTCTAGTGGTAATGCATTCCCTACTTTAATATCTGCATCTGGACCAGAAACGACAGTCATGCCAACTTCTAATCCTTTAGGTGCTAAGATGTATGCTTTTACTCCATCCTCGTAATGTACTAACGCAATGTTAGCAGAACGGTTTGGATCATATTCAATCGTTTTAACCGTAGCAACGACGTTGTCTTTGTTACGTTTGAAATCGATCAAACGGTATTGACGTTTGTGACCGCCACCTTGATGACGAACCGTGATACGTCCGTTGTTGTTACGACCAGCATTGTTTTTCAAAGGAGCTAACAATGTTTTTTCTGGTGTTGAAGTTGTGATTTCAGCGAAATCAGAACTTGTCATATTACGACGGCCGTTCGTGGTAGGTTTGTACTTTTTAATCGCCACGTCTTTTTCCCTCCCATGTAAAGTTTATGCGTGAGTTGCTTATTCAGCAGCTTCGAAAATTTGGATTTCTTTAGAATCTTCAGTTAAAGTCACAACAGCTTTGCGACGTTTTTTTGTATATCCTGCATATTTACCCATGCGTTTGAATTTCGGACGAACGTTGATGATGTTCACGTTTGCCACTTTCACTCCGTCAAAGGCAGCTTCTACAGCTTGTTTTACTAAAGTTTTGTTAGCTTTTGTGTCCACTTCAAAAGTGTATTTCTTGTCATCCATGGCAAGCATTGATTTTTCAGTGATCACTGGGCGTTTAATAACGTCTAGTAAGTTCATTATGCAAGCACCTCCTCGATCTGAGTAAGAGCAGTTTGTGTCACTAACATTTTGTCGTTAGAAACGATGTCTAAAACACTAATGTTATCAGCAGTAACTACAGAAACTTTTGGCAAGTTGCGCGCAGATAAAGCGGCAAAGTCGTTTTCAGATTCTAAAACTACCAATACTTTAGAGTCAATTGTCAAGTTAGCTAAAACTTGTTTGAATTCTTTTGTTTTTGGAGCATCAAAGCTTAATCCTTCTACTGCTACCAAGTTATTTGAAGCAACTTTTTCTGACAATACAGATTTCATTGCTAAGCGACGAACTTTTTTAGGAAGTTTGTAGCTGTATGAACGTGGTGTTGGTCCGAAGACTACGCCACCTCCACGCCATTGTGGTGAACGGATTGAACCTTGACGGGCACGTCCAGTTCCTTTTTGGCGCCATGGTTTACGGCCACCGCCACGAACGGCACTGCGGTTTTTCACAGCGTGTGTTCCTTGTCTTAATGAAGCGCGTTGCATGATGATTGCATCATAGACAACTGATTCATTTGGTTCGATTCCGAAGATTTCTTCGTTCAATGTAATTTCGCCATTTTGGCTTCCATCTTGTTTGAATAATGCTACATTCGGCATTCCTTAGTTCCTCCTTTCTTCCTATCTACTTATTTAGCTTTCACAGCTGATTTGATTGTAATCAATGATTTTTTCGCGCCAGGTACATTACCTTTGATCAAGATAACGTTGCGTTCTGCGTCTACGCGTACGATTTCCAAGTTTTGGATCGTGATGCGATTTCCGCCCATACGTCCAGCAAGACGTTTGTTTTTGAATACACGGTTAGGTGCAACTGGACCCATTGATCCAGGACGACGGTGGTAACGAGAACCGTGAGCCATTGGTCCGCGGCTTTGTCCGTGACGTTTGATAACGCCTTGGAATCCTTTACCTTTCGAAGTGCCGGTTACATCGATGATGTCTCCTGCTTCAAAAATATCAACTTTGATTTCTGATCCTACTTCTAAGCCCTCTAGCTCTACATTCTTGAATTCGCGAATGAAGCGCTTAGGAGCCGTGTTTGCTTTTGCAACATGACCTTTCGCAGGTTTGTTAGACAAAACTTCACGCATATCTTGGTAGCCGACTTGAATTGCTTCGTAGCCGTCATTTTCGATTGTTTTCACTTGTAGCACTACGTTTGGTGTAGCTTCTACTACAGTTACTGGAATCAATTCGCCAGATTCAGTGAAGATTTGAGTCATTCCCACTTTTTTCCCTAAGATTCCTTTGGTCATGATTACACCTCCATCTTAATTATTATAGTTTGATTTCGATATTAACACCGCTTGGCAAGTCTAGCTTCATTAAAGCATCAACAGTTTTTGGTGTTGGATTCACAATGTCGATTAGACGTTTGTGTGTACGCATTTCGAATTGTTCGCGTGAATCTTTGTATTTGTGCGTCGCACGGATGATCGTGTACAAGCTGCGTTCAGTTGGTAATGGAATTGGACCAGATACGCCAGCTCCAGTTCTCTTTGCAGTTTCTACGATTTTATCCGCTGATTGATCTAAAATACGATGTTCATACGCTTTTAAACGGATACGAATTTTTTGTTTTGCCATTGTTTTCCCTCCTTCGCCTATTTTGAAAAGTAGACATAGCTCCACGAAAATTTTCCGTCACGCTCGTCCATGGCAAAGCGTCCGGGCGTGTCGCAACCTCTCGTTTCGTAGCCGGCAGAAAATTTCTTTGCTGCCAGTGTGACTTACGTATTTACGTAAACAGCACCTTTATGATTATATTACGGATAAACATTGATTGCAAGCTTTTTTTATGGAAAAACCGGGATTCTTTTGCATTTCTTTCAGAAAATTTTCTTTTGGTTTCGTAACACAAAAAAAGAAGCGTTGACCGCTTCTTTTAAGCACTTCTTCATTTCCTATTTATTATAGAAGAAAACCTGCTATTGCGGCGCTTCCTCCTCCATACGGTCTCGGGCGTGGGTATAGGCACCATGCCACACATGACCCACATAAGGATTGATCACCACTCCTTCTTTGATTGCCGCTGTGACAAAGGCTTTCGCTAACCGAACGCTTTCCACGACGGGTTTGCCTTTTGCAAGACCCGCAGCGATCGCAGCTGAAAAGGTGCAGCCTGCCCCGTGATTGAAATCGGTAGCGATTTTTTCACTTTCTAACAAGAGGAAGGATTGCCCATCATAAACGAGGTCAATGGCTTTTGCTCCTGGCAAGCGATGCCCCCCTTTGATCACGACGTATTTAGCACCTAATTCATGGATTTTTTCAGCAGCTTGCTTCATGGCCTCCACACTCGTCAAATCACCCAAACCTGAAAGCATCCCCGCTTCTACTAAATTGGGGGTGACAACATCTGCTAACGGCAACAAATGCGTGATGATGGCATCGACGCTTTTTGGCTGTAAGATTTCTGCAGTCCCTTTGCAAGCAATGACAGGATCGATCACCACATTTTTGACTTGCTGCTGTTGGATCATCTGCGCAGCTTGGACAATATTGTCTTCATTGCCTAACATGCCCGTTTTTAGAGCATCCATCGGATCACCTGCAAAAGCAGAGATCATTTGTTTTTCGACAAGCGCTGTTTCCATCGCCGTTACTTCATGGCTCCAACCTGCTTGTGGGTCCATCGTGACGATCGAAGCGATCGTGGCAAAACCAAAGACACCATATTCCTGAAATGTTTTTAAATCTGCTTCGATACCGGCACCTCCGGTTGAATCCGACCCAGCAATTGATAGGACTTTTTCCATCTTCCTCATCTCCTTGTGCTTTTTGCTAAGTATAGTCAATCTTTCCCTTGACGAAAAGAGCCATTTGGCTTATTTTTAAACCATCCAATTGAAAAAGGTGGTGCAGGATGGCTTCATCAAGTATCGACAAACAGAAGAAACAACCGATTTACCAGCAGATCGTGACTCATTTTATCGAAGAGATCCAAGCGGGAATCTATGGACCTGGGGATCGTTTGCCACCAGAGCGCAGCCTCGCCCAGACTTTTGGCGTCAATCGTTCCACCGTCGTCAAAGCGTTAGATGAATTGAAAAGCTTAGGATGGATCGAACGAAAACAAGGCAGCGGCTCTCGTGTATTGGAAGGTCGTTGGGGGAACCGCCAAACGCCACTTTCTTATTTGCGCTCGTCTTTAAGCAGCCCTTATCTGCAGCAAGACCCTTACGTTCAACAGATTCAGCATTTGCGCACCGAGAAGGATGTGCTGGATCTGTACACAGGTGATCTACCTGCCGATCTGATCCCCGATTTCACGTTTCCTGCCTTTACCTGGGAAGAGATTCGCAAGGAAAGCACCAAAGTATTACCGACGGGTTATGAACCTTTGCAAGAAATCTTATTGCAGCACCTTGCTGATTCCTTCAATTTGCCCACCAACGGACAAAAACTAGTGATCACTGCTGGATCGACACAAGGAATCACCTTGCTAATGCAAGTCTTATTGCATGCGGGGGATTGTATCGCGACAGAGGACCCTTCTTTCTTGTTCTCTCTCCCCTTGTTTTCCACGATGAATGTCCAGTTGATCGGGATCAAGCAAGATAGCGAAGGAATGCGGCCTGCGGCATTGGAAAAAGTGTTGAAGGAAAAGAAGATCAAATTCGTCTATCTGAATCCCACCTTCCAAAATCCAACGGGTCATACTATGAGTGACCATCGGCGCCAAGCGATCATCCGCCTTTGCCAGACCTACCAAGTACCGATCATAGAAGACGATGTTTTTAGCGAGTTGGCTTTTGATAAAGTACCGCCCAAGCTAAAATCCATGGCTCCCGAAACCGTCATTTATTTAGGCTCGCTTTCAAAATTACTAGGATCATCCATCAAAATCGGCTGGCTTTTGGTGCCAGAAGCGTTAGCCGACCAATTTGCCCAAGCGAAAAAACGGATGGCGATCGATACCACGATCTTCCCGCAAGTCCTTGCCAACATCGCCTTACGCTCCTCTGATTACCACCAGCAGCAGCGGACACTGCTTGCAGAAATGGCCCAGCGCCAGCAAGACTTACTCCAACTCTTGCAGGCATTTCAGGAGGATTGGCAATGGCAGTCGACGAAAGGTGGTCTTTACCTGTGGTTGACTTGGCGTCACCGCACATTGACTCGCAAAGATTGGTCACTCTTTTTGGCGAACGATTGCTTAGTAGCACCTGCGTTTCTTTTCAGTAACGATACGAATGGCTTGCGTTTGAACTATAGCCGCTTAGCCAAAGATGATTTACCGCGATTTCAAGAACGATTCACAAAAATCACCCAACAGTTAAAGGAGCAAACCTATGAACGAAACCATTGAGCTTTTACACAACCACCGCACTTACCGACAATTTGATCCTGACTACCGCTTGAGCCAAGAGCAAGTAACCGCGATTTTGACTGCGGCTCGTCAAGCACCTAGCTGGATGAACGGGCAAGCCTATTCGATCTTAGTGATCGACGACCCGCAGATTCGCCAACAAATGGTCGAATGGAATCCTGGCAATCCTCATATCGCAGCAAGTTCACTCTTTCTGCTATTCTTAGCTGATTTAAACCGAACCAAAAAAGTTGCTGAGGAAAACAGACTCCCTATCCAATCGATGAGGGCTATCAGCCATTATTGATCGCCACAACTGATGCCAGCATCGCTTTGCAATCTGGTGCGATCGCTGCTGAATCACTGGGCTTAGGCACCGTCATTTCTGGCAGTGTCCGCAAAGACAGCGCCAAAATCGCTGAATTGTTGCACTTACCAGAATATGTCTATCCTGTGGCTGGTTTGAGCATCGGTAAACCAATCGTAGAAATGAAGGTCAAACCTCGCTTGCCAGAAGAAGCGGTCATTCATTACAACCATTATCAGGACTATTCTTATGAGGCGATCGAAGCGTACGATCAAACGATGACTGCTTTTGGAGAAGCCCGCGAGACCAAACCATGGTCAGAAAAATTCGCTGGCTTTTACAGCAATCGTCCTGACCAAGGATTTGACACCTTCTTGAAGAAGCAAAATTTAATAAAATAAAAGGCACCGCTCTCTTTAGCTTCGATGAACCGTAACGGATTCATCTACGCTAGAGAGAGCGGCTTTTTTTCTACAAGAGTCAAAAAAAGAGCAAAAGCGCGTACGCTTTTGCTCTTCGATCAATCAAATTAAGCTTGGATTGAAGTTACAACGCCTGAACCAACAGTACGTCCGCCTTCACGAATTGAGAAACGAGTTCCGTCTTCGATAGCGATTGGGTGGATCAATTCAACGTCGATTGTTACGTTATCACCAGGCATAACCATTTCAGTTCCTTCTGGTAATTCAACAACACCAGTTACGTCAGTTGTACGGAAGTAGAACTGAGGACGGTAGTTAGTGAAGAATGGTGTGTGACGTCCACCTTCTTCTTTTGTTAAAACGTAAACTTCAGCTTTAAATTTTGTATGAGGTGTGATTGTACCAGCTTTAGCCAATACTTGTCCACGTTGGATGTCTTCACGAGCAACACCACGTAGCAATGCACCAATGTTATCCCCTGCTTCAGCATAGTCTAACAATTTACGGAACATTTCAACACCAGTTACAGTTGTTTTAGCAGTTTCTTCAGCAATACCAACGATTTCAACTTCGTCACCAACGCGAACTTGTCCACGTTCAACACGGCCTGTAGCAACAGTACCACGTCCAGTGATTGAGAATACGTCTTCGACTGGCATCATGAATGGTTTGTCAGTGTCACGTTCTGGAGTTGGAACGTATTCGTCAACTGCAGCCATTAATTCCATGATTTTTTCTTCGTATGAAGCATCGCCTTCAAGAGCTTTCAAAGCAGAACCAGCGATTACAGGAACATCGTCGCCTGGGAAGTCATATTCTGACAATAAGTCACGAACTTCCATTTCAACTAATTCTAGTAATTCTTCGTCATCAACCATATCCATTTTGTTTAAGAAAACAACGATGTATGGTACACCAACGTTACGTGATAACAAGATGTGTTCACGTGTTTGAGGCATAGGACCATCAGCAGCAGATACTACTAAGATCGCGCCGTCCATTTGAGCAGCACCAGTGATCATGTTTTTAACGTAGTCCGCGTGTCCTGGGCAGTCAACGTGAGCATAGTGACGTGCTTCAGTTTCGTACTCAACGTGAGCAGTTGAGATAGTGATTCCGCGTTCGCGTTCTTCTGGAGCGCCATCGATTTGGTCGTAAGCTGAAGCTTGAGCCAAACCTTTTTTAGATAATACAGTTGTGATAGCAGCTGTAAGTGTAGTTTTACCATGGTCAACGTGTCCGATCGTACCAATGTTTACGTGGGGTTTAGAACGGTCAAATTTTTCTTTTGCCATTTTAAAATGTTCCTCCTAAAAATGCAGTTTATTTTTTATATTTGATAGGTAGGGAGCCGCAGCTCCCCATCCCTTATCATCGATAATATTGTACACGAAACTCAGAAAAAAATATAGCTTTTTACTTAATTTCCTATACTTCCATCAATTATTCAGCTTTGCCGCCGTTTTTCTTGATGATTTCTTCTTGAACAGATTTAGGTACATCTTCATAGTGATCAAATGTCATCATGAACGTACCGCGACCTTGTGTTGATGAACGAAGTGTTGTTGCGTAACCGAACATTTCAGCTAATGGAACGATTGCGTTCACGATTTGTGAGTTACCGTGTGCTTCCATTCCTTCTACGCGTCCACGACGAGCAGTTACGTGACCCATAACATCACCTAAGTAATCTTCTGGTACAGTGATAACTACTTTCATCATTGGTTCAAGAATTACTGGGTTTGCTTTCTTCGCTGCAGCACGTAAAGCCATAGAAGCTGCAACACGGAAGGCAGTTTCACTTGAATCGACATCATGGTATGAACCATCATAAAGTTTTGCTTTGATGTCTACTAATGGGTAACCGGCTAAGACACCGTTCGCCATTGAGTCTTCAAGTCCTTTTTCAACTGCTGGGATGTATTCACGAGGAACCACACCACCGACAATCGCGTTTTCGAATTCGAAGCCTTTACCTTCTTCGTTTGGTGTAAATTCGACCCATACGTGACCGTATTGACCTTTACCACCAGACTGACGTACAAATTTACCTTCCGCTTGTGTTGCTGCACGGAATGTTTCACGATAAGAAACTTGAGGCGCACCTACGTTTGCTTCAACTTTAAATTCGCGACGCATACGGTCAACTAAGACGTCCAAGTGAAGTTCTCCCATACCAGCGATAACAGTTTCGCCTGTTTCAGCGTTTGTTTCCACACGGAATGATGGATCTTCTTCAGCAAGTTTTTGTAAAGCAACCCCCATTTTATCTTGGTCAGCTTTTGATTTAGGCTCAACAGCGACTTCGATAACTGGTTCTGGGAATTCGATTGATTCAAGGATTACTGGTGATTTTTCATCACATAGTGTATCCCCAGTTGTTGTGTCTTTCAAACCAACAGCAGCGGCGATATCGCCTGAGTATACTGTTTGGATTTCAGCACGAGTGTTGGCGTGCATTTGTAGGATACGACCGATACGTTCGCGTTTGCCTTTTGAAGCATTCAATACGTATGATCCAGAGTTCAAGATACCTGAATACACACGGAAGAATGTCAAACGACCTACGAATGGGTCAGTCATTACTTTAAATGCTAATGAAGCAAATGGTGCTTCATCGTCAGCCGGACGATCAGTTTCTTCGTCTGTTTTAGGATTGATCCCTTTAATCGCAGGAACATCAAGTGGTGAAGGCAAGTAGTCGATGACTGCATCCAACATCAATTGAACCCCTTTGTTTTTAAAGGCAGATCCGCAAAGAACAGGGAAAAAGTCAACAGTCAATGTTGCTTGACGAATACCAGCTTTCAATTCTTCTTCAGTGATTTCTTCACCTTCCAAGAATTTCATCATTAGTTCTTCATCAGTATCAGCAACAGCTTCGATTAATTTTTCGCGCCATTCTTCAGCTAATTCTACGTATTCTTCAGGAATTTCAGTCTCTTGGATTTCAGTTCCTAAGTCATTTGTGTAGATTTCAGCTTTCATTTTTACTAAGTCGATAATACCAGTAAAGTCATCTTCCGCACCAATTGGTAATTGGATTGGGTGAGCATTTGCTTGTAAACGATCATGTAAAGTTGATACAGAGTATAAGAAGTCTGCACCAATTTTGTCCATTTTGTTACAGAATACAACACGCGGTACGCGGTAATCTGTCGCTTGACGCCAAACTGTTTCTGTTTGAGGTTCTACACCTGATTGTGAGTCCAACACAGTTACAGCACCATCAAGTACACGCAATGAACGTTGCACTTCGATTGTGAAGTCCACGTGTCCTGGTGTGTCGATGATATTTACGCGGTTTTCTTTCCATTGCGCAGTTGTCGCAGCAGAAGTGATTGTGATCCCACGTTCTTGTTCTTGTTCCATCCAGTCCATTTGAGAAGCACCTTCATGTGTTTCCCCAATTTTATGGATTTTACCTGTGTAATAAAGGATACGTTCAGTTGTCGTTGTTTTACCAGCGTCAACGTGGGCCATGATCCCGATATTACGAGTTTTTTCTAGCGAAAATTCTCTTGCCATTCTAGGTTGTTCCCCTCTCATTCTTACTTAACTTAAGCTAAGGTTGTCTCAGTACCTTCCAATAAAAAGCAGTGAGGATCTTACCAACGATAGTGAGCAAATGCGCGGTTGGCTTCCGCCATTTTGTGTGTGTCTTCGCGTTTTTTCACAGAAGCACCAGTGTTGTTCGCTGCATCCATGATTTCTTTTGCAAGACGTTCTTCCATTGTGTGTTCGCCACGCAAACGAGCGTAGTTTACCACCCAACGAAGACCTAGAGTTGTACGACGTTCAGGACGTACTTCTACTGGTACTTGGTAGTTAGAACCACCGACACGGCGAGCTTTAACTTCCAATACAGGCATAATGTTTTTCATTGCTTGTTCGAAAACTTCCAATGGATCATTTCCTGTAGATTCTTTGATAATGCCAAAAGCATTGTAGATAATATTTGCAGCAACACCGCGTTTACCATCAACCATTACACGGTTGATCAAACGAGTTACTAATTTTGAGTTATAAATAGGATCTGGTAAAACATCACGTTTTGCAACAGGACCTTTACGAGGCATCCGTAACTCCTCCTTCCGAGATATCAGTTCTGATTTAAATAAGATTCATTTGATCTGTTTGTCTTAAAGATTAAGCTTTAGGACGTTTTGTACCATATTTAGAACGAGATTGTTTACGATCGTTAACACCGGCAGTATCCAATGCACCACGAACGATATGGTAACGTACCCCTGGTAAGTCTTTTACACGTCCACCACGTAACAAGACCACGCTGTGTTCTTGTAAGTTGTGTCCGATACCTGGAATATAAGCTGTCACTTCAATCAAGTTTGACAAACGAACACGCGCATATTTACGTAGAGCTGAGTTCGGTTTTTTCGGTGTCATAGTTCCCACACGAGTAGCTACCCCACGCTTTTGAGGTGAGTTAACATTCGTTTGAGCTTTCTTGAAACTGTTATATCCTTTGTTCAATGCTGGTGAATTTGATTTTTCAACCTTGGATTTACGAGGTTTACGTACTAATTGATTAATTGTAGGCATCCCTAGTTGTCCTCCTTCCTTGATTCGCTTTATAGTCCCACACATCCAGGTGGTTCTTTTTTTGCGATAAAAAATAATGCATTCTCTGCATTCATATCAACTATGCTTTGATAGACAGTCAGCACGTCTCCAACGAGAGACCTGTAGATAAAGCACCTTTGATAGAATATCATGCTTATTCTTACCTGTCAAGTATCCTCCTAGGCTTTTTTCAAAAGAAATCTGTTACGAAAAAATCCGCAAATTTTGCGCTTCTTCCTATATAATAGAGACAAAGCATTTATTTAAAAAAGGCGGGAAGAAAATGAACCTAAAAGAAATGGTCGGCATTGAAGCGGCTAGTTATGTAAAAGATGGCATGGTCGTTGGCTTGGGCACTGGCTCAACAGCCTACTACATGATTGAAGAACTGGGTCGACGGGTAAAAGAAGAAGGTCTATCGATCACGGGTGTCCCAACTTCTTGGGCATCGAAAAAACAAGCAGAAGGATTAGGTATCCCGATTCGCACCATCGATGAAGTGGACGCTGTGGATCTTACGATCGACGGTGCAGATGAGATCAGCCAGGATTATCATGGCATCAAAGGCGGCGGTGCAGCCCTTTTATTCGAAAAAATTGTGGCGTCTAACTCCAAAAAAGTCTTGTGGATCGTTGATGAATCGAAAATGGTCGAAACACTTGGTGCCTTCCCGTTGCCAGTGGAAGTGATCCCTTATGGCAGCCAACAGCTGTTGCGTCTGTTCGAGAAGAAAAACTACCATCCAAAACTGCGTCTGAATGAAGAAGGCGAACCGTTAAAAACCGATTGCAGCAATTACATCATCGATCTTCATCTAGAAACGATCACCGCCCCTACTGAGTTGGCACAGGAATTAGATGCTACAGTGGGCGTGGTTGAACACGGTCTATTTTTGGATATGGTCCACACGATCATTGTCGGATTGCCTGAAGGCCCGAGTACCAAGCACGTTAGATAAAGGAAACAAAAAAGAGGAGCGATATCGCTTCTCTTTTTTTCGTTATTTTTCTTCAATCGACTTAATTTTTATTATTTTTTGTGCAGATTACCCTATCATTTAAGAAATAATTATGATACATTCAATAAAAAGGGAAAGGTAGGAGGGTTTATGAAAATCATAGGCTATGCTCGTTCAACGATCACCGACAACTCAACAAGTGAACAATTAAACAAGCTCGAAGAATTTGGGTGTCATGAATTTTTCCATGAGACATTTAGCGTGGAAGAAAGTGAAGAAAATCATTCATTGGAGTCAGTGGTGGCACAAATGCAGCCCGGCGACACCTTAGTCGTTACGGAACTGCATCGTTTAGGGAAAACCACCAGACAGCTGACCGATCTCACTGATCTATTAAAACAGCGAGAGCTTCATCTGGTTTCACTGGCAGAACAAATCGATACCCGCGGTCCGATGGGACAGGTTTACTTCAATTTAATGGAAGGACTTGCGATCATGGAACGCTCACTCATCAAAGAGCGCACGCTGGTCGGCTTAAATAAAGCCCGCAAAAAAGGCAAAATTGGCGGTCGTCCAAAAATCGATCCGAAAACGATCAAAAAAATCCGTCAATTGTACTACGAGAAAAAAGAAACGATTCAATATATTTCTGAAAAATGCGGTGTTTCTGTAGGTACATGCTATAAATACATAAAATTATCCGAAGAAGAATGGAACAAGTTACGTTCATAGTTGTCGACTCCCCCTAGAACAGCATGAAACAAAAGCGGTCCTCTTTTTAATGATCCCCTTTTGTTTTTCCTTAAGAATGGCGTTTTCCCCCAGCTTTTCCTCCAAAACCATGGAAATTCTTTGAGAAAGAGTGTACAATAAATACGGAATTGAAAATTTCAGAAAAATATCGAATATCTAAAGGAGAGTTTTACATGCCAAAATTAGTATTTTCTCGTCATGGACTAAGCGAATGGAACAAATTAAACCAGTTTACCGGTTGGGCTGATGTTGATCTAGCGCCAGAAGGTGTCGAAGAAGCAATCGAAGGCGGACGTAAAATCAAAGAAGCAGGCATCGAATTTGACGTTGCTTACACATCTGTTTTAACTCGTGCCATCAAAACTTGTAATTACATTTTAGAATATTCTGATCAACTTTGGGTACCAACGATCAAATCATGGCGCTTAAACGAACGTCATTACGGTAAATTACAAGGTTTAAATAAAAAAGAAACTGCTGAAAAATACGGTGACGAACAAGTACACATCTGGCGTCGTTCTTACGATGTTTTACCTCCATTGATGGAAGCTTCAGATGAAGGTTCTGCTGCAAACGACCGTCGTTATGCAATGCTTGACCCTCGCGACGTACCTGGTGGAGAAAACTTAAAAGTTACTTTAGAACGTGCATTGCCTTTCTGGCAAGATGAAATCGCCCCAGCATTAAAAGACGACAAAACTGTCTTAGTTGCGGCTCACGGAAACTCTCTACGTGCATTAGCAAAACATATCGAAGGTATTTCTGACGAAGATATCATGGATCTTGAGATCCCAACTGGTCAACCACTTGTTTATGAATTGAACGATGATTTGACTGTTGCGAAAAAATACTACTTATAAGCCTCGCTTATCGCTGCCCTTTTTTAAAAAAGGGCAGTTTTTTTATTGGCATTTCCTCCCCCCTCTTTTATAATTGAGGGCGTACTCGAAAGGAGCTTACTATGAAACTAGTCAAAAATGATACCGTTTTATTTTTAGGTGACAGCATCACAGATTGCGATCGTGATCGCCAAGATCCCCACGATTTAGGACATGGGTTTGCCCGTCTCGTTGCCGATCAGCTGGCAGAAACATTCCCCACTGCAGGATTTATCTTTTATAATCGGGGGATCGGCGGCAACAAAGCTGCCGATGTCTTAGCCCGTCTCCAAGAAGATTGCCTTCAATTAGCACCTGACGTCTTGGTCTTTATGATTGGGATCAACGACACGTGGCACAATGCCGGTGGTCCCGATTTTGGTTCAGAAGCTGCGGCAACGTCCTTTGAGGAAACCTACCGTCAAATTCTGGAACAAGTGACCCAACAGGGGATCACGCGCATTTTCTTACTGGAACCTTTTGTTTTGCCATATCCTGAAGATCGTCAAACCTGGCGGATCGATCTTGATCCGAAAATCCAAATCGTTCGTCGCTTAGCTGCCGCCTTTCATTGTCAGTTGCTGCCGCTGGATGGCTTGTTTGCCGAAGCAGCCGTTGCTAGCTCCCCGCAGGCACTGACAGGTGATGACGGGGTGCACCCCACTCCTGCAGGACACGCCTTGATTGCGAATCAGCTAATGGCCCGTTTGGCTTTTTCTTCTGAAGGGTAAATAAACAGACCGCTCCGCGACAACCAAGTCGCAGGAACGGTCTTTTTTATGATTAAAGATAGGTTGAAGGAGTCAAGGAATCTTGGTAGATTGCAATCACGTCTTCTTCTTGCAGCGGTACATACGCATTTGTTGCAATAGAGCTGAATTGAACTGCTTGAGCCGCCATTTCAGCAAAATGGGTGTCATCGGCGATCCCTACTTCTGGCAAAGTCATTGGAATATCGCAAGAAGCAAAAAAGTCATACAGTTTTTGAATCCCCATTCGGGCAGCTAATTCTGGCACTGCTTCTTGGACACCAAAGACTTCTCTAGCAAACCGCGCAAATTTCGGCGCCGTTTCTTCATTCAATACATGAAGCATCCAGCGTGGGGTCAGGATCGCTAAGCCGATGCCATGGGTAATGTCATAAAACGCACTCAACTCATGCTCCATCGCATGACAAGACCAAGCACCACCCTTGCCGCTTCCAGTCAAACCATTTAAGGCTAAGGTGCTCGCCCACATCAAATTCGCCCGTGCATCATAGTCTGTGGGGTCATTTAATGCGATGGGCAGATTTTTAATGACTGCTTTTAGCAATCCTTCTGCTACACCGTCTTGGACATCTGTTCCTTCTGTTTTACTGAAATAATTTTCAATCAGATGGCTCATGATATCCGCTGAACCGGCAGCCGTTTGATAGCGACTGACACTAAAGGTCGTTGTTGGATCTAAAAAAGATACTTTCGGTAAAAATTCGGGTCCGTGAACACCAAGTTTTTGTTTCGTTTCTAGATTAGAGATCACCGCGCCGCGATTCATTTCACTGCCAGTAGCCGCAAGGGTCAAGATCGTTACTAATGGAATCGCTGGTCCTTGATAGCTTCTGGAAAGAACTAAGTCCCAAGGCTCTTGCTCACTGCAAGCCGCCCCAGCGATCACTTTGCTGCAATCAATTACAGAACCGCCGCCAACAGCTAAAATGACGTCGATCTTTTCTGAACGACAAAGAGCGGCTCCTTGACGAACGGTTTCGATTCGTGGATTTGGATCGACACCAGTCAATTCAGTGACTTGATTGCCGTTGGCAGTCAATTGCGCCATGACTGCATCGTACAAGCCGTTTTTCTTGATACTGCCGCCACCATAGACTAGCAAGACGTTTTTTCCAAATGTATTCAGTACTTCTGGCAGCTCGTTCAGACGGTCTTTCCCAAAACGAATGTCCGTCGTTACATGAAACGTAAAATTATTCATTGTCTCGTCTCCTTTTTACACCTTTTCTTTTCATTAAACCATTTTCTGGCAAAAGTGCAACGCTTCTTCGTGGCTTTTTGCCAACAAAAAAAGATAACACATTCTCGGTTGCATGCAAACCAATACGATTTGGCTGCTTGCTCTATCAAAAGCAAGCAGCCTTCGCATCGTTCATGCACCGATCCTGCGGTATCTTTTTTACGCGATCGCTGTTTCTAAGCCAACTTTGATCATGTCGTTAAATGTCGTTTGTCTTTCTTCTGGCGTTGTTTCTTCTCCAGTGATGATGTGGTCGCTGACAGTACAGATCGCTAAAGTTTGAACGTGGAATTTCGCCCCTAAATAGTATAAGGCTGCGGCTTCCATCTCAACACCCATCACCCCAAGGTCTGCCAACTGTAACGTTTCCGTCATGTCATCTTTGTAGAAGGTATCTTCAGATAAGATGTTGCCGACGTGAGTCGTAAATCCTGATTCAATCGCTGTATCATAGGCTTTACGCAACAGTGCAAAGTCAGCGATTGGTGGGAAATGGAAACTTTGGAAGTTTTTTGCTACCATCGATGAACTTGTTGCTGCCGCTTGGGCAATCACAAGATCACGCACGTGGACATCTTTTGAGATGGCACCACACGTACCGACCCGAATCAATTTCTTTACGCCGTAAGAGTTGATCAATTCATGGGCATAGATGCTCGCTGAAGGCATGCCCATGCCAGTTCCTTGGACAGAGACCCGCTCGCCCTTATAAACGCCTGTATAGCCCAACATCCCCCGAACGTTGTTGTAACAGATCGGGTCTTCTAAAAATGTTTCAGCAATATATTTTGCCCGCAGTGGATCACCTGGTAACAAGATTTTGTCTGCGATCTCGCCTGCTTTTGCTTCGATATGAACGCTCATTCGTTTTTCTCCTTTGATCTGCTTTTTATAGGACTGCTAACGTTTCTTTGATCAACGCTTTAAATTCTGCCTTGACCCGTTCCGTCGTTTCCACGACTTCTTCATGATTCAAGCTCGCTTGCATACCAGCAGCCAAGTTTGTGATACAAGAAACACCTAAGACTTTCAAGCCACTGTGAACAGCAACGATCACTTCTGGGACAGTCGACATACCGACAGCATCGGCACCGATCGTCCGAGCAAAGCGGATCTCTGCTGGCGTTTCATACGTAGGACCTGAGAAGCCCATATAAACGCCTTCTTTTAAGTGCAATCCTTTTGATGCACCAACTTTTTGTGCCGCTTCCCGATAAGGCAAATGGTAGGCTTGGCTCATATCTGGGAAACGTGGCCCCATTTCTTCTTCGTTTTCACCAATCAGTGGGTTGTCCCCCATAAAGTTGATTTGATCGGTGATCAACATCAAGTCTCCCGGCTGGAAGCTTTCGTTTACGCCGCCACAGGCATTGGTCACGACTAAAGAGTGAGCTTTCAATGCCGCCATCACACGGACGGGGTAAGTGACCGTCTGCATCGAATGGCCTTCATAATAATGGAATCGTCCTTGCATCGCTAAGACTTTTTTCCCAGCTAATGTTCCATAGACCAATTGTCCTGCATGACCGACCACTGTCGAAACAGGAAAATGCGGGATATCGTTGTAAGGCAACACGATTGGGTTTTCGATCTCATCGGCTAATTCACCTAAGCCAGATCCTAAGATCAACCCAAATTCCACTTCACCGACGCCGCTTTCTTGGATAAATGCCGTTGTTTCTTGTAATTTCTCATGTAACGTTGTCATCTCATCACCTCTAGTTTAAATGTTGTAAAAAGCTTGTTCCGTTTTCTGTAGCTGAAACACCAAAGTTTTCAGCGATCGTTGCGGAAATATCCGCATAGTAGCCTTGTGGCAATTTGCCTTGGCCTTGGAATTTCTTGCTGTACGCTAATAATGGCACATATTCTCTCGTGTGATCCGTTCCCGTAAAGGTTGGGTCATTGCCGTGGTCAGCTGTGATCAACAACAGATCCTCGTCTCCCATTGCTTCTAAAAGTTCTGGAATACGCAAATCAAAATCTTCAATGGCATGGGCATACCCTACGACATCGCGACGGTGACCATAAAGCGCATCGAAGTCGACCAAGTTCGTAAAGCTTAGACCCGTAAAGTCTTGTTTCATCACCTTCAGTAACTGATCCACACCGTCCATATTGCTCTTCGTCCGTACAGAATCGGTGATTCCTTGTCCGTTGAAGATATCATTGATCTTCCCAACGGCGATCACGTCTTTTCCAGCTTCTTTCAAGGAATCTAATACTGTATGGCCAAATGGATCGAGTGCGTAGTCATGACGATTGCTCGTACGAGTAAAGTTTCCAGGCTCACCGACATACGGACGCGCGATGATGCGGCCGATCATATATGGCTCATCTTTCGTGATGTCCCGAACGTACTGACAAATACGATACAATTCTTCTAATGGAATGATTTCCTCATGCGCGGCGATCTGCAACACTGGGTCAGCCGAGGTGTAAACGATCAGATCGCCTGTCTTCATTTGATGTTCGCCAAAGTCATCAATGACTGCTGTCCCAGAATACGGTGCATTGCAGACGATTTTGCGTCCAGAGAACGCTTCGATCTGTTGCAATAATTCATCGGGAAACCCATCGGGAAATACGCGGAAAGGCTTTTGGATATTCAAGCCCATGATCTCCCAGTGCCCCGTCATCGTATCTTTCCCAACGGAAACTTCTTCCAATTTGGTTGCATACCCATCATGGTCAGCTACCGCCTTCACGCCTTCTAAAGGACGGATCGTCCCTAGGCCTAATTGTTCCAAGTGAGGGATCGTCAAGCCTGCTTCTTTTGCAATATGGCCTAACGTATCTGAACCGACATCACCAAAAGCTGCCGCATCAGGTGCTTCACCAATTCCGACTGAATCCATCACGATCAAGTGTACACGTTTAAACATTCTATTCCCTACTTTCTTTATTTTATGCTTTTACAAGCGGATCTACTACCTCTATCATACTAAACTTAAGCAAAAATTGCGCTGGGTTGCTTTGGAAATTTCCTGATGCGTTCCTTTCACCCAGAGGATAGAAAAAGGGCAGGACACAGCAACACATTCATGTCCCATAGCCCCACCCTTTCATACTGAAAAAATTATTTAGATTTAATGTAGTTCTTCCCGTTAGCTTTCGGACCAGCGGCTTTTCCAAGGAAAAGAACGAGCACGATGATCGTCAAGGCATAAGGCGCAGCTTGTAAGTAAACCGCTGGAATGGAAGAGATGATTGGCAGTTGGCCACCTACGATACTGATGTTTTGCGCAAAACCGAAGAAAATCGCAGCTCCCATTGCACCAAGTGGATTCCATTTACCAAAGATCATCGCAGCCATCGAGATAAATCCTTGACCGGCGATCGTTGTCACGGCAAAGCGACCCGCGATCGATTGAGCAAACAAGGCACCGCCCATCCCGCCAAGGAAACCAGAGATCAAGACACCTGAGTAGCGCATCACGTAAACATTGATCCCTAAGGTATCCGCTGCTTGTGGATGCTCACCGACAGAACGAAGACGCAACCCAAAGCGTGTTTTGAAAATCACGAACCACGCGATCACTGAGATCAAAATAGCGAAGTACGCCGGTAAGAATGTTTGATTAAAGAAAATCGGGCCAATGATAGGAATATCTTTAAGAATCGGGAAATTGAAATACCCCAATGTCCGTTGGATGTTATCCGTTTGCCCTTTGTTGTAGATCGCTTTGACTAAGAACACAGCCAAAGCTGGTGCCATCAAGTTCATCACCGTACCACTGATGATGTGGTCGGCACGGAAGTTGATGGTTGCCACCGCATGCAGCAAGGAGAAAACCACACCGACAAGTCCGCCGACGAGCATCCCTAACCATGGTGTCCACGCACCAAATTGTGACGCAAATTCAATATTGAAAACAATCGAGCTAAAAGCACCCATAACCATGATTCCTTCAAGACCCACGTTAACGATCCCGCTGCGCTCTGAGAACACGCCACCTAGCGCCGTCAAAATCAGAGGAGACGCATAAATCAATGTTTGAGTGACGATCGAAGAAATTAAACTAATATCCATTAGATGGTTCCTCCTTCCTGATCTTGATCGTTTGGTTGGGCTTCAATCTCCTGTACGACCAGCGCTTCTTTTTTGCCGTCAAAGATTTTTGCCAACAAGAAACGAATCACAAAGCTGATCGCTACGAAGAAAATAATAATTGCGATATTGACATCGACTAATTCAGATGGAATACCTGCAAACTGCATGCCTTGTCCACCTAATTTCAAAATACTGAACAAGAGGGCTGAAAGCAAGATTCCGATCGATGAGCCGCTTCCTAACAAGGATACAGCCATACCGTCAAACCCGATGCTCAATGATGACCCTTGAACGAAGAAGTTTTCAAACGTTCCTAGTCCTTGAACGACTCCACCTAATCCAGCAAGCGTTCCAGAGATGATCATGGAGATAATGATCGTCCGTTTGCTGCTCATCCCCGCATATTCAGAAGCGCTTGGGTTCAAGCCCACCGCGCGGATTTCATAACCAAGAGTGGTTTTTTTCATCAAGAACCAAACCAAAACTAAGAAGATCAAGGCTAAGAAGATCCCTAAGTTCAAGCGAGAGTTGCTCGTGATGCTTGCTAGAAACGGCGTCTGCATGGAGGCATTTTCCCCCACCATTTTTGTGACCCCTTTTGTCGTGATCATGGATTCGCTCATCACATTATTGACTAAATGGTTCCCCGTATAAAGCAAGATATAGTTCATCATGATCGTCACGATGACTTCACTTGTTCCAAAGAATGCCCGTAGGAAACCAGGAATCGCAGCTGCGATCGCCCCGCATAAAGCCCCTACGATCACGGCTAATGGCAAGACCACCAACCGAGGCGCATCTGGCATCGCTAGTGCGACCCAGATACTAGCAACCCAACCTGCTAGCGCTTGACCAGAAAGACCGATATTGAAGAATCCGGCTGAATTTGCAACGGCAAACCCCAGAGCGGTAAAGATCAATGGTCCTGCTGTAACAAAAATCTCACCAATGTTGCGGGCATTTAACCCACCTGTTTGTCCGTTGATAAAAACGGTCCGAAACATTTGTGTATACCCTGTGATCGGGCTGTAGCCGAAGGCCGCCATGATGATCCCGCCAAGGACGAATCCTAACAAGACAGCGATGATCGGCACTAATATATTGCGGATCTTTTCTTTGCGGTTATTCAACCGAACCACCTACTTCCTCCATTTGCAGCTCTCGTCTTGCTTCCTCCAAGGAGTACCCTGCCATCAACAAGCCAAGCTCTTTCTCTGATGTTTCTTTCGGATCAACGACCCCAACGATCTCACCAGCATGAATAACAGCAATGCGGTCTGATACATTCAAAATTTCATCTAATTCAAAGCTGACTAACAACACCGCTTTGAACTTATCCCGCTGTTCAATCAAGCGTTTGTGGATAAATTCGATCGCTCCAACATCCAACCCACGGGTCGGATTGGCAACGATCAATAGATCAGGATCGCGGCTGATTTCTCGTGCGATGATCGCTTTTTGTTGATTCCCGCCGGACAATGCCCGTGCTGGTACGATCTCGTTGACTGTTCGTACGTCAAATTCTTGAATCAAATCACGAGCAAACTCGTTGATCTCTCCGTAATCCAAGACACCTGCATTACTCAAAGGTTTTTTGTAGTAGGTTTGCAAGGCGATGTTTTCTGATAACATCATATCCAAGACAAGTCCGTATTTGTGGCGGTCTTCTGGCACATGACCAACGCCGGCTTCGGTGACTTTCCGAGGCTTGAAGTTGGTGATGTCATCACCATTCAGCAAGACCTTGCCGCTTTCGACTTTCCGTAAACCAGTGATGGCTTGTAACAGCTCTGATTGCCCATTGCCATCGATCCCAGCAATCCCCAATACTTCACCTGCACGTACTTCTAAGCTTAAGTTTTTGACTGCTTCTAAGCCACGGTTTTCTTTTACAACTAAGTTTTCAACAGAAAGCACGACTTCTTTTGGTGACGCTTCTTTCTTCGGTGTCTTGAAGGACACAGAACGACCAACCATCATATCGGCCAACTGTTGTGAGCTGACGTCTTTGACATTGACAGTGCCGATCCCTTGTCCTCGACGGATAACTGTACAACGGTCTGCCACCGCTTTGATCTCATCCAGTTTGTGGGTGATCAAGATGATCGATTTGCCTTCACGCACCAATCCGCGCATGATCTCGATCAGCTCTTCGATTTCTTGCGGTGTCAAAACTGCCGTTGGTTCATCAAAAATCAGTACATCTGCGCCGCGGTAAAGAGTCTTCAAGATCTCTACCCGTTGCTCCATCCCAACAGAGATGTCACGCACATAAGCATCTGGATCAACCGATAAACCATATTGTTCAGAAACTTTTTTGATTTCTTTGCGGGCTTTCTTGCGATCTAACACACCGAGATGATGGGGTTCGCTCCCCAAAATGATATTTTCTGTTACAGTAAAGGCGTCTACCAGCATGAAATGCTGATGCACCATCCCGATCCCCAATTTGTTTGCTGCGGTCGGACTCGTGATATTCACTTTTTCACCATTCATCCAGATTTCACCAGATGTTGGTTCCAATAATCCTGACAGCATATTCATCAAGGTCGACTTGCCCGCTCCATTTTCACCAAGCAATGCGTGGATTTCTCCTGGCCTTACTTGCAAGTTGACATCGTCATTGGCTTTGAACGTTCCAAACTCTTTGGTGATATGACGCATTTCTACAACATATTTTTCCTCAGCCAAATTACTCACATCCTTACTTTCTAATTCGCTTATACAAACCATTCGTCATGTCAAAAAAATAATTGCTATTGCTTAGGATGATTACTATCCTCATGAAAACCCGTAGCTTTCATCAACATAGTAATCCAATGACGATCATCTTGCCCTAAACTAGGGCAAGATAACCGAAAAGAACAACTTTATTTTTCAGGTGTTTCTGGTACTTCTACTTTGCCGTCGATCACGTCTTGTTTCGCTGTTTCGATCGCTGCTTTGGCATCATCTGAAAGGAACCCTTCAGTAATGTCTACACCGCCATCTTTCAAGCCGTAAACAATGTGTTCGCCGCCAGGGAAGTTGTCTTCTAACGCACGAGTTGAGATATCTTGAACCGCTGCGCCAACACCTTTCAATGTTGAAGCCAATGTGAAGTTATCTTCTTTGCCATCAGCAGTTGTGTATTTTCCTTCGTCTTGTTGATCGCTATCTACACCGATGACCCAAACTTTTTTGTCTTCTAGGTCTGCTTCGTTCAATTGTTCATTGATTGCTTTTGCTTCTTGGAAGACACCTGCACCAGTACCACCAGATGCGTGGAAGATTACGTCAGCGCCGCCTTGATACATTGAAGCTGCCAATGCTTTCCCTTTGGCAGGATCACCAAATGATGCTGCATATTGAGAATCAATTGTAATTTCTTTGCCTAATTTTTCAGCTGCGTCTTGAACACCCTTCGTGAAACCAGCTTCGAAACGGTCGATAACGACGCCTTCTTCACCACCGATGAAGCCGACTTTGTTTGTTTTGGTTGTATACGCTGCAGCATAACCAGCTAAGTAAGCTGCTTCGTTATCTTTAAATGTTGCTGAAACAACGTTGTCTTTGCCTTCGATCACATCATCAATGATCCCGAATTGTGTATCAGGGTTTTGGTCAGCTGCTGCTGCGATTGAATCTTTCAATAAGTAACCCACACCGAAAATCGTTTTGAAACCATTTTGAACGGCACCATTTACGTTGGTTGTGTATTCTGAAGCTTCATTTGATTGCACGTAGTCATAACCACCAGCACCGCGAGCGATCCCGTGTTCCTCACCCCATGCTTCTAAGCCTTCCCACGCTGATTGGTTGAATGAACGGTCATCCACCCCACCGATATCGGTAACGATTGCGACACTATGCGCTGCATCAGTCGTACCGTCTGCAGAACCGCCGCCAGTTGAATCAGTTGAACCTGAATTTCCTCCGCCACAAGCACCAAGTAAAGTCAACCCAGCTACTGCAACAATACCTAAACTAAATAATTTTGCTTTTTTCATTGCTGTAAAGCCCCCTAAAAATATAGTTTTTTTCAACAGCCGCATCGACTGAATGAACATGGTTTATAAATCTTTGTTCGTGAAGTAATAAGGCAATAGGCCTTCTACCGTGGTTTCTTTGATGACACCATCATCGCCGACTAAGGTCACCGGCATATCTGGCGCACAAAATTCCACCATGACCTGGCGGCAAGCACCGCAAGGAGAGATCGGTTCTGGCGTATGACCCGCCACAACCAAATGTTGAAACTCTTTTTCGCCTTCAGAAACGGCTTTGAAAAAAGCGGTTCGTTCTGCGCAATTTGTTAAGCCATATGAGGCATTTTCAATGTTGATCCCTTGATATATCGTACCATTTTTGGCAACGAGACAAGCACCGACCGGAAACTTAGAGTACGGCACATACGCTTTATCTAAGGCGGAAACGGCGGTGTCGATCCACTCTTTTTTCGCTATTGTCATTGTCTTCCCCGCTCTTATTTTTATTTTTTGCTACTTTACTTAATAATGCTAAGCTTAGTAGCCAGCACCTGTTGAGCCAGTCACGATAGCAACACTTGCGCTTGTTCCTAAGCGGTTTGCGCCCGCTTCGACCATAGCTGCAGCTTCTGCTTCATTGTGGATACCACCAGAAGCTTTGACACCCATTTCTGGTCCTACTGTTTCACGCATCAAGCGAACATCTTCAACGACTGCCCCACCAGTTGAAAAGCCAGTTGAGGTTTTCACGAAATCTGCACCAGCTGCTTTGGCTAATTCACAGGCTTTGACGATTTCTTCGTTGTCTAATAACGCTGTTTCAATGATTACTTTGACAAGCGCTTTGTCTTTGGCTGCTTCAACGACTGCTTCGATGTCTGCTTGAACTTTTTTGTATTGTTTTGATTTCAAGGCACCTACGTTGATCACCATATCGACTTCATCTGCGCCGTTTTTGATCGCATCTGTTGTTTCATAAGCTTTGACCTCAGATGTGTTTGCCCCTAAAGGAAAACCGATCACGGTACAAACAGCCGTTGGTTCGCCTTGTAATTTTTTTGCTGCTAATGAAACCCACGTTGGATTGATGCAGACAGAATAGAAGTGATAGGTTTTTGCCTCTTCGATGATTCGTAAAACATCTTCCTCCGTTGCGTCTGCTTTCAAAATCGTGTGGTCGATCATGCGATTCAATTCCATTTTTATTCGCTCCTTATTCTGTAATAATGTCATGGATCAATGGCGGTTCTGCGCCATCTTCCCCAATTTCAATATTTTGGTCGATCAATGCTTTGACATCCTCGATTGCTTCGGTATTGCTATAGATCGTCAATAGCGATTCCCCTTTGCTTACGGATTCGCCCACTTTCTTATGCAATTTGATGCCCACGGCATGGTCGATGTCTTCGTCTTTGGTCTTACGACCTGCCCCTAACATCATCGCCGCGATCCCTAGCTCATTGGCAACTAATTTCGTCACCACGCCGCTCGTTTTCGCTGGGACTTCCACTTCATATTTCGCTGTCAAAATCTTGCTCGGGTCATCGATCACTGTAGCGTCTCCGCCTTGGTCTGTAATCATCTGTCTGAATTTTTCTAACGCTTTGCCTGAATGCAGGGCTTCTTCCAACAGTTGGCGTGCTTCTTCCAATGAATCAGCTTTTTTCGCTAAAACGACCATTTGGCTGCCCAGTGCATAGCACATTTCTTCCAAGTCTTTCGGTCCTTTTCCTTGCAGTGTCTCAATGGCTTCCACCACTTCCAAACTGTTGCCGATCGCTTCCCCTAAAGGCTGTGACATATCAGAAATGACTGCCATCGTTTGGCGATTTGCCAATTTTCCGATGCGGACCATCGTTTGGGCTAAGCGTTTAGCATCCTCCAAGTTTTTCATAAAGGCGCCATCGCCTGTGGTTACATCTAACACGATCGCATCGGCACCTGCCGCGATTTTTTTACTCATGATCGAGCTGGCGATCAATGGGATCGAACTAACCGTTGCCGTCACATCTCGTAAGGCATACAGTTTTTTGTCTGCAGGAGCTAAATCTCCTGATTGACCGATCACGGCCACTTTGCTTTCGTTGACTAATCGGATAAAGTCGGCTTCAGAAAGCTCGATTTTAAATCCAGGGATCGCTTCAAGCTTGTCTAAGGTCCCACCAGTATAGCCTAAGCCGCGGCCAGACATTTTCGCAACCGGTACGCCAACACTAGCCACTAATGGCGCTAAGATCAATGTGGTCGTATCACCAACACCGCCAGTCGAATGCTTATCGACTTTGATTCCTTCAATTGAGGATAGGTCGATCACTTCACCAGAATTTGCCATTGCTAGCGTTAAGTTCGTGATCTCTTCATCTGTCATATCTACATAAAAAATAGCCATCAACAAGGCACTCATTTGATAATCTGGAATACTTCCTTCAGTATACGCAGTTACAATGTAGTCAATTTCTTCCTTCGTCAATGACTTGCCGTCACGTTTCTTTTCAATTAAATCCACCATTCGCATCGAAATGACCCTCGCTTCCTTTAACATTATACAATAATTTTTCGTAGGGTAAACCACTTTAGTAAAACAGTTTACTAAATATCGCAAAAATATGAAAACACTTACAAGAAGAAATATACCGCATTATTTCTCGCTTGTCAATGTCTTCACGCTCTCACGAATAATTAATTTTGTATCAAAAATCTTATTTGGAATTCGCCGTGTCGGAAACTCAATGGCGTCCACTAAAAACTTCGCTGCGGTAAACCCGATCTCAAAAGTCGGCTGCATGACCGTGGTAAGCGGTGGTGTGATGTATTCCGATAATTTCAAGGCATCAAAGCCGATCACCGAGTAGTCTTCTGGTACTTTTTTGCCCGCCTCATAAATCGCTTGATAACAGCCGATCGCCATGGCATCGTTGCCACAGAAGAACGCTGTGATCTCTTTATACTTCAATAATTCCTTCGTTGCTTCGTACCCGCCGGTAACCGTTAATTCAGCATTTTCTACATATCGGCCTTTAAAAGGGATCTGATGATCCTTTAAGGCATGGCGATAGCCATTGAACCGTTCCTCTAATTGATAGTAGCCGGTGATTTCTTTGAGCATCGCAATGTTGCGGTGACCATTTTTGATCAAATAGCTAACAGCTTGGTAGGCGCCTTCGTATTCTTTCACGATCAAACGACCATTGTCCCGCTGATTGATCCCACGATCAACTAAAATAATTGGTCGGTCATCAAAGAACCCGCTCTTCAAGGAATAATCCTCTGGCAGCAAATGCGGCGTCGCTAATAAGATGCCATCTACCGAACGATGAGACAGTTCATTCAAATATTGAACCTCTTTTTCTTGGCTGTGGCGCGAATTGCATAACACTAGCATGTAACCTAGTGGATTGAAATAACTTTCCGCCCCTTCAATGACTTTAGAGAAAAAGAAATCCGTCACATCAGGCACGATCATTCCGATCGTTTTTGAATGGCGGTTGATAAGATTCGAAGCAAAAAAATCCGGCTTATAGTGATATTTATTTACGATATCTAAGACCCGCTTTCGGGTTTCTTCACTAAAACGGCTGCCTTTATTGTTTAGGATCTGCGACACGGTCGTGACAGAGACGCCAGCCATTTCAGCAATCTGTTTAATCGTCAATTTCATCTGCTTCTCTCCTCTCTTGCCTAAAGTGTAGCAAATTTTTCTCAAAAAAAATAGCACACTTTCAACAAGTGTGCGACTTTCTTTTTCGTTGATCAAAAATGGCCCGATGATACAGACAGCTCTTTTAGCGGAGCTGCGATTGCTCCAAAGACTGATGACAACAGGCTTTTTGAGAAACCAACTGGTCCAGTTGCCGCTAACCAGCGCTTGTCTTGGCGATGCCTTTGATCTGTTGAGAATCAAAGAGCAGCTACGCTTCTTTTACGCTTTGAATGATGTAATAGCCTTTGTCTTTTTTGATGATTTCGGCATTGCCAAAGGTCTCTTGCATTTTCTTTTGAGCACTCGGCGCCCCTTGTTTCTTTTGGATCACGATCGTTAAAGTCCCGCCTACTTTAAGCAAAGGAAACGCCCCCGTCAAAATCTCATGAACGACTTCTTTTCCTGCCCGAATCGGCGGATTGCTGAGGATCGCCGCATAAGCAGGTTGATTTAATTGGGCATAGATATTGGATTGATGGATATCTACCTGTTCAATGCCGTTACGCTGGGCATTGCCTTTTGCCAAATCCACTGCCCGCTGATTGATATCGATCATCTCGACAGGTCGTTGACTCGCATAAGCCAACGCTAAGCCAACAGGTCCATAGCCGCACCCAACGTCCAGCAGACTTCCTTCTGGCAGCTCCCCCCACTCAAACGCATCGATCAGCACCCGCGAGCCATAGTCCACCGTGTCACGGGAAAACACCCCGCTATCTGTCACAAAATGAAAGTTCTTTCCTCTTAATTCAAACGACCACTGCTCAAAATCATGGGCCGTATCAGGATTTTCTGTATAGTAATGATTACTCATGGTTATGCTCCTTTCTTCTATTTCCTCTTCGCTTGTTTTTTCTACTGGTTTCTACTAGTTTTTCCTTGTTTCTTCTATTCGAACAAGTGAACATAGTGAAATCACCAGTAAAAAAGCCCTGCAAGATTTGTCTGCTGCTTCTTTCTAATCATACCGAAAAACAGCCAGAAGTAAACGCCCAGCAAAAAAAACAACGAAAAAACAGTTTTTTGTTGTTTCTGCAAAGGAAATCATGTCTTTTTTCCAAGTTCCGCAAGTTTCTATGGTAAAATACTTTCGAACAGTGGCCTATCGCTTCTAATAGAAACCGATGATGCCGCAAAAAAGGAGCCTACTATGCAAGAAACCATGAATTTTTATCAAATTCCTCGTGAGCAATGGCAAGGGTTTTATACGAACGGCATGATGCCTTTCACTCAAGAAGAATTGGATAATATCAAAAGTTTGAACGACCGGATCTCGGTTCAAGATGTGGAAGATGTTTACGTGCCTTTGTGCCATCTGATCCATCTTTATATGAAAGAATTTGAATCATTGACCCTCAGCAAGGGACTCTTTTTACACCGCTACGTCAAAATGCCGCCTTTTATCATCGGCATCGCTGGAAGTGTCGCCGTCGGCAAAAGCACCACCGCACGGCTCGTCCAAAATTTGTTGGCCCGTTTGTTTCCCCGTAGAACCGTCCAACTGATCACCACTGACGGCTTTTTGTACCCGAACGAAGTCTTGGAAGAACGCGGCAGCTTGAATCGCAAAGGATTTCCAGAAAGTTATGACATGGAAGCCTTGATCAACTTTTTGAATGCGGTCAAATCAGGAGAACCAGACATTCAGATCCCCGTCTACTCCCATGAAGTCTACAATATTATTCCTGATACGTATGAAACGATCAGTCAACCAGATATCTTGATCGTGGAAGGCATCAATACCCTACAACTGCCTGCCAACCAACAAATCTATATCAGCGACTTTTTTGATTTTTCAATTTTCGTGGATGCCCAACCAGCACTGATCGAAAAATGGTATTTGGAACGATTTGAATCATTACTAGATACTGCCTTTCAAGATCCCAGCAATTATTATTACCAATATGCGATCGGGGATCGCAAGGAAGCGATTAAAATGGCAAAAGAAGTATGGAAAAATGTGAATTTAAAGAATTTACACGAGTATATCTTGCCTACACGCAGCAGAGCCGATATAATTCTTCATAAAACAAAGCACCATTTGATCGATGAAGTGTTCTTGCGCAAGTATTGACCGCTTCATTTTTATGATTATGCTGTTGAAAAGGCCCAGCCTTTTTTCAATAAAAACTAAAAGAATTGAGGTAATTTATTGTGACAAACGTTGACACTTTGCCAAACGTCGAAAAAATTATCGTACTTGATTACGGTAGTCAGTACAACCAGCTGATTACACGCCGTATTCGTGAGTTCGGTGTTTTCTCAGAATTATTGAGCCACCGCATTACCGCTGAAGAAGTAAAAGCGATGAACCCAAAAGGGATCATCTTATCTGGCGGACCAAACAGCGTCTACGACGAGAACTCTTTCGGCATCGACGAGAAAATTTTTGAGTTAGGCATCCCAGTTTTAGGGATCTGTTACGGCATGCAGTTGATTACTTATAAATTAGGCGGAAAAGTTGAACCTGCCAAAAACCGTGAATACGGCAAAGCAGAATTGGAAGTCACTTCTGATGCAGCGGCCCTTTTCCAAAACACGCCCGCAACCCAAACCGTGTGGATGAGCCACGGAGACTTGGTCACTCAAGCACCTGCAGGATTTGATGTCGTGGCAACGAGCAAAGATTGCCCGATCGCTTCTATCCAAGATGCCGAGCGCAAAATGTACGGTATCCAATTCCACGCAGAAGTTCGCCATTCAGAATACGGCAACGACTTATTGCGTCACTTTGCCATTGACGTTTGTCAATGTACGGGTGATTGGACAATGGACAACTTCATCGATATGGAAATCGCAAAAATCCGCGAACAAGTGGGCGACAAAAAAGTCTTGCTTGGTCTTTCAGGCGGGGTCGATTCTTCTGTCGTTGGTGTTCTTTTACAAAAAGCGATCGGCGATCAACTGACTTGTATTTTTGTTGACCACGGCCTCTTGCGTAAAGGCGAAGCCGAGCAAGTAATGGAAAGCTTAGGCGGCAAATTCGGCTTGAACATCATCAAAGTTAATGCCAAAGAACGTTTCCTATCAAAACTTGCTGGGGTTTCTGATCCTGAAGAAAAACGCAAGATCATCGGAAATGAATTCGTGTACGTCTTCGATGATGAAGCAACCAAACTAGCTGGCGAAGAAGGCGTTTCTTTCCTTGCCCAAGGAACCCTTTATACCGACGTCATCGAATCAGGAACCGAAACTGCGCAAACCATCAAATCTCACCACAATGTGGGTGGTTTACCTGAAGACATGCAATTCAAATTGATCGAACCATTGAACACCTTGTTCAAAGACGAAGTCCGTGAATTAGGGACTCAACTTGGCATGCCAGACAGCATCGTATGGCGCCAACCATTCCCTGGACCAGGTCTAGGCATTCGTGTCCTTGGCGAATTGACAGAAGAAAAACTAACGATCGTCCGCGACTCGGACGCAATCTTGCGGGAAGAAATCGCAAATGCCGGCTTAGACCGCGACATTTGGCAGTACTTCACCGTCTTACCAGGCATCCGCTCCGTCGGTGTCATGGGTGATGGCCGGACCTACGATTATACCGTCGGCATCCGTGCAGTCACTTCAATCGATGGCATGACCGCTGACTTTGCCCGCATCCCATGGGAAGTCCTACAAAAAATCAGCGTCCGCATCGTCAACGAAGTCGCACACGTCAATCGGATCGTGTACGATATTACGAGCAAACCACCTGCTACTGTGGAGTGGGAATAATCTTCAAAAAGACAGAAACCCTCTGTATCAAGGGTTTCTGTCTTTTTTTATTTTGATTCTTTCCAACAGATATTCAATACACATCAAAATATTAGTAGACGAGCAAAAAGGGAATAACCAATTTTATTTTTTTCTATGTTTCCAATTGAACTAAATTCTTTACGAGTAAAAACGGGCAAATTATTTTATAAAAAAGAGTGCGGAAAAATATTCCACACTCTTTTTCTATTTACATATTCTTATCTATCAGTTGTTACTGATAATCTTAACCCAAAATACCAAACGCACTCAAAACGATCGACAAGATCAAGATGATCCAAATTACTCGAGTGGAATTTAGTTTCTTTTGGCCTAGCATCCAGTAGGTCAGCAAGACGAGCAAGATAGGTACAAGGGATGGCAAGATGGCATCCAACGTGTCTTGGATCACTAATTCGACGCCGTCTTTTTTATAGACAAAAGGAACAGTTGCTTTGACCACAGAGGGAATCAAGGCACCAATCACTGTGACCCCTAAAACGGTTGCGGCATTGGTGAAGGCAGATAATTTGTCTTTCAAGGTCGTCACTAATTTGACCCCTTGTTTGTAACCTAGAGGTAGCAACGCTGCCCGACCGAAAAGTAACGCGATGTTGGCGATGATCCAGATGACACAGCCAACGACGGAACCATTTTGCGCCAATGTGCCAGCAACAGAGCCAAAGATCGTTCCCCAAATCACGTGGAACAAGGAGTCACCGACACCGGCCAAGGAACCCATCAAGGCCGTTTTCAAGGCGATGATCGTTTCTTTGGCTTTGTGTCCATCTTGTTCTTCAATCGCGACATCAATCCCCATGATCAAGTTCCCAAAGATCGCATTGGTATTGAAAAATTGATTGTGGGTCCGCAGCATATCTTGCAGCTGAGCTTCATCGTGGCCATAGAATTTTTTCAAGACGGGCAGGATGCCGTAAAGGTAGCCTGAACTCATCATTCGCTCATAGTTCCAGTTTAATTGGCTTGCCAAAATATAGCGCCAGCTAATGGTATTCAACTCTTTTTTTGTCAGTTTTTGATCACTCATCGCCATCATATCCTCCTTCAAAATCTCCAGCAGCTGCCGTTGCAACGGTGCCTTTTTCGCTATCTCGTTTAAAGACTAACATTGCTGCTACGAGCCCAATGATGGAAACGCCGAGCATTGGGACTTGCAGATACGCAGCTAAAAAGAAGCCTAATAACAAATAAGGAATATAGTGCTTTGTTGGCAAGTAGCGCAATAAGATCGCTACCCCGACGACTGGCAAGACGCCACCAGCGGTTTTTAGTCCAGTCATCAGCCATTCTGGCGTGTTATCGGTAATCGTCGTAACGACTGCATCTCCAGCTAAAAGCATCAATAAAATCGGAATCGCCCGTGACAATCCCCATAAGAAAGAACCCGATAAAACTAACCGTGGGATTCGTTTGACTTGCATGTTGTCGATGGCTCTATCGATTCGGTGTAGTAGAAATACGTTACAAAAACGAGCCACGACGTCCAGTTGCAGCATCAGTAAGGACACTGGAACTGCTAAGCCGATGCCGTATTCCGCGCCGTTTCCTGAGATCACGGCAAACGCCGTTCCCAGTACTGCGCCGGTAAAATAATCTGGGACGGATGCACCACCAAATGCGGCGATCCCTAAACGCATCAACTGCAAGGTACCGCCGACCATCAAACCGGTCTTCAAGTCCCCCATGATCATTCCAGAAATCATTCCGGCGATCGCTGGTTGGGTCAACGTATTGGAAATAAGTGAATCATTAATAGCAATAAAAGCATAAACAGTAATAAGAATGATTTGATACGCTGCTAAATGCATGAATTTTCCTCCTAATTGTATGAACGAGTCTTAACTGACTGGTTATCGATCGTTGTGTCGCCTCAGATAAATCGTGAAAAACACTCGTTTTTTGACAAATCTTCCGCTACATATTCTCCTCGATCGAAGCGCTGCCTGATTTATCCTCGTAATTTCTTCATAAAGTCGATCGATGGTTCATTGGGTACAAGCTGTGCCGTGACGGTGATTCCTTTTGCGGCGATCGCTTCAAAGATCGGCTCTTCTTCTGGCAGCACTTGAATGCTTTTGGTCACTTCCCGTGCGCCTTCTTTGTAGCTCATGTTGCCGACGTTGATCGCTTTGATCGGTCCATCTGCTTCAATATAACGCAAAACATCTTGGGGATTTTTGAAAAGTAAAAACAACCGTTGCTTGCCGTAACGACCAGCGCGAATATTCTTGGCTGCAGTTGCCACTGGAAGGACGGAAAGTCGCATCGAAGTTGGCGCTGCCATTCGTAAAGAAGATTTTTGTAATGGGTCTGCGGCGGCTTCATCATTGGCCACGATGATCCGTTGCGTGTTTAAACTGGTGGACCAGATACCGGCGACTTGTCCGTGGATCAAGCGCTCATCGATCCGACTATTGACGATATTTTCTTGCCCAGCATACGCACTGTAATCCCCTAATTCCTCTTGCTTTTCTTCTAAAATTTCTTGTTCTGCCTGGTTCATCCCTGCTTTGACATCAACGATGTTTTCTTTGGCTAAGCAAAGCAGCTCGTTGATCGTCGCTCGTTGATTGACGACTGCCTCGATCACTACGGACAATGTCATTCCAGCGAAAATCGCCACTTCGTCATCCTCTAAATAATTCTTGACTGCAACGTTGCACGGGGTCCCTCCTAATAGATCCGCAATAATCAATGTTGAACCGTTAAGGGCTTTCATTTTCTCGTTCAATTCTTTTTCAAACTGCAGATTGTCACTATCTGGTCGTAATGAAACGGTGTGAACGTTTGCTTGCTGGCCTACGATCATCTCCAGACTGCTTTTGACCCCTTCTGCCATGCCTCCATGACTGATCAATACAATGTTTTCCACTAATTTCCCTCCTACTCCGTAGGTCGCCCTACTTAACATGTTATGTTCCTTGTAAGCATACTATACCACATGGCAAGCCATCCGTAAACCTAATATCTTAACATATTGAATTTTATTTTTTAGGCCTGTACAGACTGGAAAACAACATATTTTCTACAATAATTAAGTGGCAGGAAAGGATTTAACATGTTATGCTTGATGTATTCATATGGAATGGAGGGAAACCACTGTGTTGCCAAAGTATGAGCAGATCAAGCAAGATCTTTTACAAGAAATCAAAGACCATAAATTCATTCCCGGCGATAAGTTTTATTCAGAGGCGGATATCAAGCGAAGGTATTCTGTTAGTTCGATCACGGCAGTCAAAGCATTGAATGAATTGACGAGTGCTGGCTATCTGTATCGCATCCAAGGCAAAGGGACCTTTGTTTCAAAAGCAAAAGTATCTCAAAGTGTGAAGTTTTCCGACATCGAGCTGCATTCACTGGACCAAGAAAAGGTCAAGGTCCTTGCGGTGGAAGAAGGAAATGACCCCGAGATTTTGAAAGAATTAGGGTTGGCTGCCAGTGCTTCCTACTACCGAATCAAACGAGTCCGCTATTTTGGCGATGTTCCTTTCTTGGTTCACATCACTCATCTGCCGAAGAAACTGATGAAAGAACCGATCGCCAAAAACCTCAACCGGTATGCCAGTGTTTATGAGCGGGTCCGGAAAGACTTTGCGATCGACCTTTTCTCATTGGCTTCTGTTGAAACCAATGAAATCGTCTTTCCTGATGATGCTGAATTGTTGAACTTATTGCAACTGAGCTTCCGAGAGCCTGCGGTTAAACAAGTCAAGCACTCCTATTTAGCAGATGGAAGTGTCGCTGAATACATCGTCAGCTACAAGCATTGGAAATATTTCAAAACAAAAATAGAAGTAGAGCCCGCGTAAATTTGGGTCTCTACTTCTATTTTTTTATTCCACGACAGGTTGATCACAGAAAACGAGTTCCTTGATCTCCACGCCATCGGTTTCAAATACCACGACTTCGTTGCTGCCTTTTTTCAAAAATTCTTTCGGACAGTATAAGGAATGCACGGGGCCACGTTGCCAATAGCGACCAAGATTGATGCCGTTGACGATAACGACGCCTTTGCCATACCCACGGCAATCGATGAACGTATCTCCTACCTCTATCAGCGTGAAGGTCGTTTGATAAAAGGAGGGGTGTGTCGGATTTTTTCCTGCTTGATAATCGATGGCTTGTAGCTGCTCTGCGGAAAGCGTCAATGGGTAATGACGATAGCCTTGGTGGAAATGAATATCTTGCATGATGCCCCCACGGATGCCTTTGGCTTGCGTAGGCCCATTCAATTTAAACCCGTAATTCACGCGCCCTAAGTTTTCCACTAAGACATCTAGCTCAATGGTTTCTTTATCTGGTGCCCCTTGGATCAACAGCTCCTCGCCTAGCGTCTCTTGGTATTGGATCGCCTGTAATTGGCCGTCGGTAAAAATATGCAACCGATCGCTAGCTTCTACCACTTTTAGTTTGTTTTCTCGATGATAGTTTTTTAACTGAACCGAATAGAGCAAATAGCCGTAGCCTGTGCTGGCAGCTTCCATTGTTAGTGGATACATGTTTTCTTGCGGTGCCATCAGCTGATCTTTGATGGCCAGTAACGAGACACTGTTTTCGATGGGAAAGGTTCCTAATGCCGCTAATTGCTTGGTCCGTGGTTTGGCTTGCCACACTTCGGGACAGGCTTCTTTTATGGCTTTTTGTACCTGATAGTATTTGTCGGTAGGTTCTCCTGCTTCTGTCAGTAAAGCATCGTAATCATAGCTGGACACTTGTGGTAGATCCAGCGCCCCCCGAGCGGAACAGCCATTGGAAAAGCCAAAGTTCGTGCCTCCATGGAACATGTAAAGATTCAAGGAACCGACTGCTAACATCTCTTTGACTTCATTGGCTAAGTCTTGACCGTCTCGCTTGATGATCGGCTCGCCCCAGCGGTTGAACCAGCCATCCCAATATTCCATGCACATGATGGGCCAATTTTTGCCATGTTTTGCCATAAACTCTTTCATCACAGCCGCATTTTCTTTGGAACGACTGCCGAAATTGCCTGTGACAAAGACGTCGTCTTCAATCAATGTCCCAGCGTCCAAGACTTCTTCCCATGCCCCATCTGAAGTAAACAAGGGTACATCGATGCCGCATTCTTCCATCAACTCCTTGGTCTGGCGCAAATACGCTTTTTCCATTCCATAAGAGCCGTACTCATTTTCCACCTGCATCATGATCACTGGTCCCCCATGGGTGATCTGCAACGGCACAAGCTTTGGCAGCAAGACCTGGAAATAGTTACGTACCTTTGCCATGAAGCGTGGGTCGGTTGAGCGCAACCGCATCGGTTCGTTTAACAGCCAAGCTGGCAGCCCGCCAAATTCCCATTCAGCACAAATGTAGACGGAAGGCCGCAAAATGACCATCAAGCCTAGCGCTTGGGCTTGCTTTACAAAAGCACAGATGTCTTTCATTCCTTCAAAGTCGTAGACTCCTTCACGAGGTTCGTGGAGATTCCAAGGAATGTAGGTCTCAACTGTGTTGGCTCCCAGTGCTTTTAGATTGTAGAGGCTATCTGTCCATTGCGCCGGTGTCATGCGGAAATAATGGATCGCTCCGCTGATCAATTTGATTGGTTTTCCATCTAACAAAAAATCTTCTTTTATCTCAAACGTTCGCATGTCGTCTTCCCCTTTACCAGTATCTTCGCCAATTAGGCAATGCCAATCGGATCAATGCTTCTAAATAGAAATAATCACCCCAAAGATTGGGTTCATCGATGCCTTTGCCTTCCGCATGAGCATACACACCATGCAGCAATAAGCCCTCATTTTCTGGCACTTGGCTCGCTGCATACTGCTCGCCTAATTGGTAAAGCATCCCTTTAGCGATTTTTTGGGCATCAGGATATGCCTCCATTTTCTCTGCTTCCAACAAGCCACAAGCCGCGATCGCTAAAGCTGAGCTGTCTTTTTCAGCAGGATGTTGGTCGTTAAAATCAAAGTCCCAATACGGCACGAGATCTGCGGGGAAATGAGCCAAAAACACCTCCACGATCTGCGGATAATTTTCTGGAAAAGGCTGGCTATGCAAGTAGCTTTCATTCAAAGGAAGCCCTAAAATCGCCCAGCTTTGCCCTCGTGCCCAAATCGATTGGTCGCTGTTTCCTTGATGCGTCGCACCGTGACTTGGCTGCCCCGTTTCAGGATCGAAATAATACGTATGAAAGGTGGTGGCGTCATTTTTGATGACAGTCTTTCGCACTGTCTGATAATGCTTACTCGCGGCCTCTGCGTAACGAGTCTCTCCCGATAATTGGGTTGCTGCAAATAAAAGCGGCAAGTTCAGTAGCGAATCAATAATCAAGCGGTATTCTTGTGGGTCGCCATAAGTGCCCCAAGCTTGAATAAATTCCCCCTTTTCTTGAAAACGTGCCAACAAAACATCTGCTGCTTGAATGACTTCTTGCTTGCAGTGTTCATCGCCAGTGATCTTGTAGCCCGCACCGGCAGATAAGCTATATAAAAATCCAATATCATGATGATCTAATACAAAATGGTCGTCTAAGCGCGTTTGAAAACTGTCGATATTCTCCATTGCTCGAGTCAAAAAGTTCTTCTCTTTGGTCCACTCATAGGCGAGCCACAACATCCCCGTCCAAAAGCCATTGGTCCAATCATCGTTGCCTTTCAGCCGATATTTGCCATTGGTGGCACAGGCTGAAGGAAACTGTGTGCCAAAGCGCTGACTATTTTTTTCGATCTGTTGGATGCACGCGGTGATTTTATCCGCTAACCACACATCGGTCACTTTTTCTCCTAACAGGATCAAGCGTTGTTTGTTCTCTTGCAGACGCATGTTTACCCTCCTCTTAACTTGTTAACATATTAACTGAAATCATTATAACGTAAACGAACAAAAAAAGCGACCTTCCTTCATTGATTCCTAAAAAAAGAGCATGACAACTGCCCACAAATGCAGACCTGTCATGCTCTTGTCCTCTTTTTTTTAACAGTTCCAACCAAATACTTCGATTTGTGTAAGAGCTGGAAATGGGGAATCATCCTCTGCTTTTTGCAGCTCTTTATAGGTTAGCTTAGTCGTTTCTTTTTTCGGAAAACGAACTTCTTGAAATGACGCCGTATTTGTAGTTTCCACCACCAGCTCTTCTCCATCAGCAAAGACCAAGGTCCCTTTGGTCCAATAGCTATCATGAGGATAATCTGCCCGTAATAGGAAGCGAACCCGATCGATCAAGACAGGACGACCAAAATCAATGGTCAATGCAGCATCGGCTTGCTGATTGATGCCCCAAGAAGCAAACGGATACGAACCGTGGGATCGGTTGCCATATTTTCCATCGATCGCATTCTTGGCAAAAAAGACGGAATCATCTCGCGTCTCCACATTCGCTGAAGCATGAGGATACGCCCCTGTCGCTGACTTTTGATCATGGGCATTGAAAGATAAATTTTGATAATTCGTGATCTCAAACGCCTGGGCTTTGCGCACCATCAGGTGATGGCGCTGCGAGGCAAAGGCCGTTTCCACCGAGGACTTTCGATGAGATTCCGTCCAAGGGATCTGATATTCCCAAGTGGATTGGGAAAGATAGATCAGTGATGGTGCTAAGGTTTCATCAAGCTGAAGGACATAATACGGATTTTCCCCCGTCACCTCAACGACGATCTTATCCCCTTCCTCATAGGGATAGTTTTTAATGGCTAATACGGCCAAATCATCACCTGAAACTTGAAACGGCGCGGGTTCTTTTTCATGGTCGATGCGACCGACGATCACCTGATCCTGCTTATTTTTTATTGCTAGCGTAATCATTTGGATCGCTCCTTTCTTTTTCTACGATACCACCGACTAAACAAATCAAACGGTGCTTCCCTGGTGGAATATGTTGTGCTAAGTATGGAAAACTAGTTCTTGGAAAAAAGACGGAGGTATTGGCTTCTGGCTGAACAATACTGGCTTGTTGATAGCCTTCGATGTTGATGATTTGAGAACAAAAGCCTCCTTCACTGACTCGACTCCAGGTCGGTCCTATTTGGGCCTGAGGCAACCGTCCAGTCAGCGGTACACTAAACCCGCCCTCACGAAGGTCCAACGAAATCGTCGTCGTCAACTCGTGCACGCGCACATGCCACTGACCAAATGGATAAATCTCAGTTTCAATCACTACCTCCTCAAAGAGCGCCCATTGGTAAAAGACGCCTTTTTCCGTCACTCGATAATCCCTGACTGCGCCCTTCGTGCGAAAATAGCTGCCATCTCGAGCAATAGCTAATGTGCTATCGAAGGCGCCTTCGGCATACGTGACGCCGGCTTTCGGCACACTGAAACCAAGTTTGCTCGAATAGACAAATTTGCTGTATTTTGCTTGAGCATGGGCTTGCTGTTCAAGCATCAAGCCTGCAGGATACCCCAACAGATGATGGCTTTTTTCATTGTGCACCAGCAACATATTGCCTTTTTCAATCCGTTTTTGCGGCTCTCTTTTGATTGGCTCAGGTTCAGCCCGCCAAAAAGGATGCGTTTCTGCGACCGCTAAAAGCAAAAAGGTCTTCAGCCCCCAATAAGGCGAGCCTGGTGCATTATACCCTTCTGCCATCACATGATTTTCATAGTGGTACCCGATGGACAAGCGACCATCGAAAGTGAAAATCCCCTGTGCCATCCAATTGCGCAAGTGCTTCGCTAGTAGTCCTCGCACCTGTCCCCATGGGATCGCTTCGACATCTGCAAAAACCAGTGCCGAGAAAAACGCCCCTTGTGCAAACCGATAAGTCAAGCTGCGGCCATAGGGCAAGGCTTCGCCGTCTTCATCAAAATAATAGACGAAGTCTTGCGCAAATAGCGTGGCTCGCTCTTTAAAACGCTGCGCCCATTCTGGATCTTCGTCTTGCATAAATGTAGCGTAAATCAAGCCGTAATAATGAAACGCAAAAGGAATGTAGTAATCTCGCTGCGTCGTTTTCCCGTCTACGTACCAACCATCGCCAACGTACATGGAATCGATCAATGCCAACTCTTGGGACAATTCTTCTTTTGCCAACGGTTCCCCACAGTGAAACAAGGCAACGCGTATCAACACTTTGAAGAATGTCCAGTTGTTCTTAGGAATCTTGCACTCAAGTGCTTGGGAAAGCCAAGCCACTAGCTTTCGCTGGTTCTTCTGCGGCAACGCTGTCCAAAAAGCGTCCTTTTGCAACAATAGGGTCAATGACAATGCGGCTGTTTCCACGATGTATTGATCATAATCCGTGATCCTTCCCCAGTAAAATGCGTGTTCAGGATCTGTCCCCGCTATCACTTTTTCCACATAAGCTGCTCGTAACGGATCATCTGGGCAACCCCCCCAATAAGGCGCCAGCCCCCACAAAGGACGCACAAGCGCTTCCATCTCAGCCCGTGTTCGGTCATACACGGCCCCACTGCTACCTAGATTCAATCCTGAATAGTCATCTGCCAAGATCGCTGCTTGCAAAGGAGCGATCATGTCTTCCAATGCCCGCTGATAATCCAGACGCGTCAAAAACGGATTCTCTTTGATTGCCATTTGCTTCATACGCCATCTCCTTCTGTCAATTTACAGAACAGAATAGCAAGCCACGGCTTTTTTATCAAGCGATCTTCTACTGGCAATACTGCTGAAAAATGAGAAAAGATTTCGAGGGATTTTTGACTTAACCTGTTAACAAATCTTTTAGGATTGATTTTCTTCCCTTCTTTTTCTTTTAACTAGCAAAGTTAACTTAGTCTATATGAAAAAATTATGATAAATCATCCATAGTGCTCTGACTTTTTTTCATAATTTTTTGCTAACCCTTTTTTGTCTAGATGAGGGCAGCGTCCGTTATACTATCAACCTTTTTTCACTAGAAAAAGACACCCTAAAGCCTTAAGTCAGAAGCCTACCACTTCTTCTCAAAAGCCCTTAAGATGTCTGATTACTGGCCATTTCTCTTGTCAAACAGCGAAAAAACTATTCTTCGACCGTGACTTTGTCCCACCAAGAAGTGGCGGTCTTTTGGATCACTTCATTCAAGTCTTCGATGTGCTGTTTTCCAGTACTTGCTAGCCATTCTTTGGCTGCTTCTGTTCCTTGTTTTACAAAGGGTTCAACACCATCTTTCCACGTTGCCCGGCCGCACAAGACGCCATTGAAGGTGGAGCCAGCTTCTTTGGCAAAAACCCTCTGGATCAGTTGCCGTATATCTAGTCAACGAACCTTCCACTAGCATCAGTAGATTGCTGCCGCCGATGACCTCGACTTGCGGGTCCTCATTGGCAGCGGTCATCGCAACATTAAAAGGGGTTCCGCCCACAAGGTCTGCACAAATCACGACCCCATCACAGGTTTCCTTTAATTGATCGATAGCTCCTTGCAACTCTTTTTCAAAGCCAACTAACGGATTTTCCTCTAAAAACGGCACTGCTAGAAACTGTTCTTGCGGCCCTGCAATCATCGCAAGCGCATTTTCCATCCCTTGCGCAAATCCTCCATGACCTGTTAAAACCAAACCAAGCATCTTATGTCCTCCCTTTACTCTCAACTGGTAGTAACCACATATCCAATATAAACGCTTTCATTTTGTCTGTCAACAAAATTTTTGTTTTTATATAAAAATGTCTTCGTTATCTTTAAATACGAAAAATGGCGCCAAAACACTGATTATCAAACAAAAAACTAACTGAAAAAAGTATTTAAATCCATCAACAGAATGTTCATAACGTTATTTTAAACAAATAAACAAATTCGTTTTCGATTTCTGGTATCTAAAGAACCACAAGTCACTCACCATTCATCGATACAACAATCAACGTTGTTAAATAAAGGAACTATCAGAAAATTTTCTGTCTTAATAAAAAAACCAGTTAGGTATAATCCCTAACTGGTTTTGATCATCGCCAAACTCATTTTCCATTATGCGTTTTATTAAATTTTATTGCCATTTTTTTTAAGAATAATTCATGTTATTAACTTAAACAGGTTAGAGATAACATGCTGCCTTATAATCCTGAAACTTTAAGAATATAAAAACCACCCATACTAACAGATCTCATGTAAAGCGTATCTTGGTGGAGCCGATTTACTCTAGATACACTGTTTTCACGTGAAACAAAAAAACCTAACCAACCAGCAGGATCGCTGTTTGATTAGGAAAGAGGCACTGCTTTATTGTTCGGTCAACCACGTGCGCGAGTGTTCGACTTCTTCATACGTTAACTGATGACTTGGGGTCCAAACGGTTGAAAGGGCTGCGCCCCGGGAGGTGAAGATCTCTTGGACGTAAGCACTGTCAGCTAGGGAAACGATCGGGTCGTTTCTGCCAAAACTCAGAAACACATGAGTGTCAGGCAAGGAATTCGTTGGTAAATTCTCGACTGGATACATGGCGTGGTAGAGGATCGCTTTTTTGAAGTGGTCACTATCATTTAGTAATAAGCGAATGGCAATGTTGGCGCCATTGGAATAACCCACCAGTACCACTTGGGCTAATGAAAAGTTGTATTCTTTGGCGGCTTGCCGAATGAAATCGGCTAATTCGTCGCCGCGAAGTGCTAAGTCGGTTTCATCATACACCCCTTCAGCTAGACGTTTGAAGTAACGAGGCATGCCGTTTTCTAAAACGTTCCCGCGAATACCTAATAGTGATGCTTGGGGATCAAGGGCTTTGCCTACTTCCAGCAACGACTGTTCGTCGCCACCGGTGCCGTGGAGCAGCACCAAAACTGGTGCGTCAGCTGCTCCTTGTTGATAGATTGCTTTCATCGAAGTTCCTCCTTTAACTTGGTCGTTTGATATCGAAAATCTCCCCAATCGTTGCGTAAGAATTTCCCGCTAGCCGGCTGACTGCTTGTAAGGCACGGGGATCGATCTTGCCATCTTGATAGACATCCTCTGCAATCTGGTAGCCGACGACTTCCAACAATAAGAGATCGGCAGTGGTCTGCTGGTCTTTTTTGATGGGTACGTGCTGATGCAGAATCGTTTCTAGGCGTACACTGGCTTCGTTCAAGCCAGGAACGGCAATCGTTTTCGATGTCGTTGTGGTAAACCCAGAAACCGTCAACTCGCTTTGGTCTGCGGGCAATAATGCCGCGGTTTTATTGGCCTCTTGGACATTTGTTTGATCCAAAATATGCACGACGGCTTCTTTCGTCGCCAACAGATTGCGGGCGGTGTCTTTCAGTTCCCCCTCTTTGCGCTGGATAGCCAACGAGAGGATCACGGGTTCTGAGCTGACGATGTTAAAAAAACTGAATGGGGCGATGTTGACGATACCATCGGCTGATTGCGTACTGACCACTGCCACTGGCCGTGGAATGATGGAGCCAATCAGTAGCTTATAATTTTCTCGTTGGGTCAAATCCTTGGGATCTAAATAGTGCATACAGCGTCTCCTTTTTTCTAAACCGATAAGTCTGGCAAGCGATCCTCGATCTCTACACGGCGGCTTTCAAATTGGGCTGGCAGCATCAACTGCTGTCCTAACGTTTCTAATGGTTCATCAACTAAAAAGCCTGGGGTTTCTGTTGCGATCTCAAAGACGATGTTGCCCCGCTCTTGGAAATAGACGGCTTTGAAATAATTGCGGTCTTTGATTTCAGTGACTCCGTATCTTTGATCGTACAAGTACTCTTGCCACTCTTTTTGCACTGCTTCCGTTGGCACAGACCACGCGATGTGATGGACGGTGCCGACACCCCAGCGCCCTGCTGGCAGTGCTTCATGGGGCACGACGATCTCATGAGCGAGGGTGCCTGCGGTATGAAGATGGGTGCTTTTCTCTGTTTTGTTAAAAATGTTCAGTCCTAGATCATCTGCCAGCGTTTGAATGGTCGCTTCTGGTTGTGCCGAAAGCAAGACGGCCCCATGAAAGCCTACAATCGCTGGTGTTTCCGCCGATTCTTCGGCTTCGACTAGCGCCAAAGACAGGTCATGCTGATCATGAAGTTCTAAAGTTGGTCGATCAAACAATGTACTTTCTTGAACAGTTACTTGATGTTTCGCCAAATGTTCTTGCCAATAGGCACTGCTGCCTTTAGGAATACGAAAGGCGATCGTGCCGACTTGTCCGCTTCCTACTCGTCCAGGATGGGCATTTGCCCAAGGGAAGAAAGTGATGATGGTCCCATTTTCTAACGCTTGATTGCTGTAATAAAGATGATACGTGTAGGGATCATCAAAATTGACGGTTTGTTTGACGAGGCGCAACCCCAACACGTCACGGTAAAAGGCAACGTTCGTTTGAGGATCGCCTACGATGGCTGAAATATGGTGGATCTGTTGAATGGGTTGCATACTATGTGCCTCCTTAGGCGCGTTTTGTATTGAAGGGTTTGATGACTCCTTCGATGTATTCACGGCGATTTTCTAAAAATGGTGCCAATGATAAGGATTCACCCAATGTTTCATATGGCTCATCCCCCATAAACCCTGGTTCATCTGTCGCTAGTTCAAAAAGAATATGGCCGATGCGCACATACAACGATTCAAAATAGTAACGATCGACATAGCCAGAGTTGGCCAATCCCAAGTTATCAAAGACTTCTTGCCAGACTGCTAACGAATCGTGATGGGCTAAGCGAAAAGCCACATGATGCACTTCGCCGTCCCCTTGTTGTGCTTGTGGGCTCGTGGTGTCTTCCACTAAAACGATTTGGGCGCCATTGCCGCCTTCACCGACTTCTAGCAAATAGCGATTGTCTACTTGATCAATGGTTTTGAAATCAAAAACGGATTCCAGCAGCCCTTTGAAATCTGCCAAGTAAGATACAGACATTTCGACAGGACCTAAGCCATAAATCGCAAACTCAGTAGGAACGGGTCCTTTTTTCCAAGGGATACCAGCTTTCACGCCAGTATTGTGTTCATCAGAGATCAGTTGATAGGCTTGCGTATCAAAATCCCAAAAGTGCAACACTTTTTTCCCAAATTCGGTGGTGATTGCCTCGTGTTTTACCTCAAATTCATCAAAGCGTGCGGCATAATAATCAAGGGCTGCATCACTGGGTACTCGAAAACTGGTGCGGGTGATCGAATTGGTTCCTTTGCTACCACGAGCGGTATTGGGAAAATCAAAGAACGTCATGGTTGTTCCCGGTGTCCCTAAATCATCCGCAAAGTAAGTATGGTACGTATAGATGTCATCTTGATTGACTGTTTTTTTCACTAAACGCATCCCTAACACATCTGTAAAGAAATGGTAATTCCGTTCCACATCACTTGTCATAGCCGTCACATGGTGTACCCCTAATAATTGGTCTTGTTTTCTCATTTTCTTTTCCTCATTTCTGATCGTAAGTTATTTTTCGTAAAATTGTTTTTAATTGTTGCAATTCTTCACTGCTAAGTTCGGAAAAACTCGCCGCAATCTTTTGTGCATGACTGGGAAAAATTTTCTCCATCAACGCCCTGCCTGCTTCCGTAATACTGACGTATGTTACCCGTTGATCTTCTTGGCTAGGTTCCCGTTGCACGCAGCCTTTTTTGACTAATTGATCGACCACGTAGGTTGTGGAGCTGCTGGCGATCAAGATTTTTTCCTTGATGGCTTGCGTCGTATGGGTGCCTTTATGGTAAAGCAATTCCAGTACGGAAAACTCTGTAATATTTAAGCCATAACAACGAACATCTTTTTTTGCCACTTGTTCCAAACGACTCGCCGTACGCAGCAAACCGATGTACGCTTTGAGCGCTTCTTCTTGATGCGCCATTTTCCTCACCTCTTTATTTCGAATTCGAGATAATCATAACTTACTTTTTGTAAGTTGTAAAAAGATATGCTTTGGTTGTTTAAGAAAATCATTCAATGCTTATTTTTGTAGAGATAAAGAACGCTTAGACACTAACGACGGTCCTCGCCTTTTCTCTATGAACCCGCCAAATCTAAGAAAAAAAGCGGAACTTATGAAAGGTTCCATAAGTTCCGCTAAATATATATTTCAATGAAAAGGATTCGATCCATTCCATGTACCGATCAATGAAGCGCTGATTCCGACGCATACTTGTCTTTTTTAGATCATTGTGGTCGGCTGCACCTGTTTTTCCAAAGCCAGCAGCCACTTTTTGCGTTCGACACCGCCGCCATAGCCGCCGATGCTGCCATCGCTATTGATGACGCGGTGGCATGGAACGATCAACGCCAATTGGTTTTTTCCGTTGGCATTGGCAACAGCTCGGGTAGCTTTTTCATTGCCGATTCGCTGTGCCAATTGTTTGTAGGAGTATGTTTCTCCGATCTTCATCGCCAACAGCTGCTGCCAGACGGCTTTCTGAAAATCGGAGCCGATCAATGCAATTGGAATCGTGAAAACAGTTCGATTTCCTGCAAAATATTCCGTCAGTTCTTGCTTGAGTTGCTGAATGATTGCTGTTTGCTGCGGAATGATCACTGCATTCAAGCGGCTTCTCAAAACAGCAATCTCCGTTTCTAGCCCTCTGCGATCCACGAATTCTAACAAGTAAAGCTGCTGCTGGTCGCTGATCGCCAACATCGATCCCAGCTTGGTCTCAAGCCAAGCAGAAGAAAGAATCGTTTTTTCGCGGCTGTTGGAAGGCAACTCCCCCATAATCCGAGAAAACGCATCTCGAAAGCCGTTGCCAGAATCGAAACCGGCTTCTAATTGCGCTTGGATCAGCGGTTCTCCTTCACGAATCTGCTTAAACGCTAATCCTAAGCGGCGTGCACGGGAGTATTCGATAAAGGTCATGCCAAAATATTTTTTGAATTGTCGGCGTGCGGTATTGGGATGGATCGCTAGTGCTTCAAAATCTTTGTCGGTCCACTTTTTCTCTGGGTTACTCTCCACGGCTTCCACCAGGCTTTTCACGTCAGGGGATAAGTGGCTAGGCGAGCTGAGCGGGCGACATCGTTTGCAGGGACGATACGCCGCCAGCAGCGCTTCTTGTGCCGTCTGAAAAAACTCGCAATTTTTTTTGAGCGGTTTTTTCGCTGGGCAGGTGGGACGGCAAAAGACGCCGGTGATTTTTACCCCAACGTAAAAAATCCCTTCATATTGGGAATTTTTTTCAATCAACATGTCGTAATAGTGGTCCCGTTGTCGGCTATCTTCAATCATCTTGCGCATCCCTCCCTCTTTTCTACACTTACAAAAATACTTCGTGCCTGTCCAAACACACGATCAACCAATGTAGCAGTCTGCAATGGCAGTTCGAAAATTTGCCCACATCCTTCTGATGACATACGATCATCCTTTCCTCTGAATGACCTTAGTGTACAAAAAACGGTCTTGGCACATCCCATAAAAATTAACACCAATTTTTTAAAAAAGATCGAAGGCAGTTGCCCTCCGATCCTTTTGATTTCCAGTTTGCCTATTTTTCAGCGAATCTTAAAGCGGCACCTACAGGAACCTAGACCGGCGCCTTCTGCTTGACTTGCAGGGCACTTTTTTTCCGCAAGACTCGCTCTAAACGGGGGCGATTGTAGCGTTGGATCATGATAAATGGGCAGTTAGCCAATAACGCATAGACGATCATCACCCAGCCCGCCCACGCAGGATTCCAGAGGAAAAAGAACGGTGCTGGAACCATCAGCAGCCAATGGGTCAGCTCTGCTCGGCGTGTCTCGATGACGAATTTTTCCAGATAGTCCTTTTGCTGTTGAGCCAAGCGGGATTTGTCAAAGCCTTTTTTGGCAATCACAGTGCCGTCGGGCAATTTGTCTTTCCACTGACGAATACGAAACACGTCCGCCCAGATCCTACCGCCTTTTTCAAAGGCAAAAGAACGGAACCAGTTGGCATGACGTTCAAAAAAGGCATCACTGACTTTGCGCAAGCCAAAGGAGATGCCTAGATGAAACAGCAGCCAAGCCAAGCTGTCTGTAATGAGCAAGAGCAGTGGGGATAAGATGATCAGCGGCATGTGCATCGCCTCCTATAAATTGATTTTGCGTCCTTTCCAGGTCACGGATTTCAACAAATGGGTTTGGATCCACGACCAACCAAATAAGCCTAGGAAAAAAAGAAAGTAACATGGGAAAAAAAGCAGCAGGATTCGGTTGAAGTTGCCGACACGGCGGGCAAAGCACAGAGTTTGTCCAAAATAAGCAGCATAAAAAAGCAGTCCTAGCCAAAGCGGTTCCATCAGAAATGGTGCCGCCAGTACCCCAATGCCGCCGCTGATCCACAAGATGACGCCCGCCATAATCAAAGGGCGAGTGGATTGCGAAGCAGTGGCAAAGTCCTTCGTCCAGCCTTGAACAAGTTGACGAACACCAGCTGGATACATCCGAAAGGCCACCAAGTCTTTTCCACCATACAAGGCGATCGGCAAGCGTTTTTTCTTAAAGCGTCTCGCTAATGCTAGATCATCTAAGATTCCTTGTGGCATGTCCTGATGTCCATTGGCTTGAAGGTACGCAGTTTTGCTGCACAAAATACACGGACCAAAGGCGCCGCCAGCTGAGAGTTTTTCGCCTACGATAGAAAAGCGGTTCAACCCGACAGGTAAGACGACATTAAAGACGGCAGACAGTTGTTCATACAGGCGCTTCGTTTGATGATAGGGCTGCACCGAGAGCAGTCCTTGTCCCGATCGCTCCTCATACGCAGCGAAAAGACGCTCTAAGCCATCTTCTGCTAGAAAGAAGGTATCGGCATCCAAAAATAATAGATACTTGCCCACCGCTTGTGAGGCGCCTAACCAACAAGCCGCCGCTTTCCCAGCAGAATCAGCAGTGGTTTGCAAGACCGTCGCACCGAAGCCCTTAGCACAGGCGATCGTCTCGTCTTCCGATCCGTCATCAACCACCAAAATCTCCACAGGATGAAGGGTTTGCTGCTGCAAGGACGCCAACAATTGCGGCAAATTTTCTGCTTCATTGCGGGCGGGGATGATGATCGACAGTTCTCCCCTCTCCGTCAAGTCTTTGGATGCGGCTGTCTCCTTGCGGGTGGGTATCGTCGGCAGGCGGAAAAAAATCAGCCAGCCTGCTAGCCAAGCAGCGCAAATACCAGCGAGCAGCAGGTACACAGTCATCATCCTTTCTTGTCTTAGTGTTCTCTTTTGGTGATCATCTCACTGACTTGCTGGCCACTGAGGGTCACCATCGGCATGCCGGCACCTGGATTGACCGTACCGCCAACGAAGTATAGATTGTCGTAGCGTTCGCTGTGTTTCGGGTGTTTAAAGCCATGATTTTTCTTGCGGTTAGAGACCGTGCCGTAGATGGCGCCACGATGTGACAAATAATTCTTTTGGATGTCTTCGGGTGTCCAGCGGTCTTCATACACGATGTGCTTACGTAGATCTGTTAAACCCATGTTTTCCAGCTTGATCAAGATCCGTTCACGAAAGGCATCGTATTCCGCTTCCGTAAAGGGTTTATCCTGCAAATAAGGGATATGAGGCAAGATTTTGATGTTCTCATGCCCTGCCACTGTTTGCGAAGGATCGGTTTTGTTGGCATTGACCAAATAGATCGTTGGGTCTTCTGGCAGCTGATGCTGATGGAAATTTTGATCAAAGTTTTCTTTTGAGGCATTTGAAAAGAAAAAGTTGTGATGGGCCAATTGCGGATAGGAGGTTTTGACCCCTAAGTGCAAGACAAAACCAGAACTTGCTGGTTCAAATTTTTCTTCCAGTTTTTGAGTAAAGGTCGGCGCTTCTTCTAACAGCTCTTCATAGGCCGGGATCACTTCCATGTTGGAAACAAAATAGTCGGCTTCGATCAACGTGCCATCATCCAAACGAGCGGCACGGATCTGTTCCTGTTCAACGATCAATTTTTCCACTTTGTGTCCCGTGTGGAAGGTCACACCGATCTCTTTTGCTAAGCGAACGATGCCTTCGGCTAAACGATGCATCCCGCCTGGCACGTACCAGACACCTTGGGCATGCTGCATATAGATCATCATGTTCAAGACGGCTGGGGCGTCATAAGGAGATGAGCCGACATACTTGATAAAATAGCTCAGCATGTCTTGCAGCTGCGGATTGCTGACACGTTTTTGAATAGCATCATGCATCGAAGAGAAATAATCAAAGCCTTTCAGCGCTTTGATCACGCCATGATACTTCAAGATTTCTTTCGTGGTATCTAAGCCTTTCTCAAAATAGCCTTTTTCTGTGATTGCATAAATCTTTTGCGCATAGTCCAAAAAGTCTTGGTACTCGGCCATGTCTTTTTCCGACAAGTGCGGGTTTTCCTTTGCCATACGTGCAAGATCGCCATAGAGATCGATCTTGGTTCCATCAGGAAAAAAGGAGCGCCATTCCAATGGCAATCGGCGAATCGCAACATAATCTGCCATATTGCGATTGCTGCCAGTAAATAATTTTTCGAAAATCTGCGGCATCGTCAAAATCGAAGGACCTAAGTCAAAGCCGAAACCGTTTGTTTCCAGTCGGTTCAACTTGCCGCCTAAGTGTTGATTTTTTTCATATAATGATACATCAAAGCCATTTTGGGCTAATGAGACCGCCGCTGATAGACCACCAAGTCCGCCGCCGATCACTACAACTGTTTTTTTCTCTTTCATTGAATTGCTCCTCGTTTGCTTTAATGAACGTCCCTATTTAGCCAAACCTTCTCGTCAAAACAGACGGTTGCTTCTCACTGCAACTGCGTTTCTTGGCACTGTTTTGGCATTGGCAACTTGAATCAAAGGATCGTTTTTCTAGATAATTCTATAGTATCACACCTTTGAAAAAATGACGGGGATGAGCCTACCGGTCATGGGATGACAGGAAAGTCTCCCTTACATGTATCCCGACATACTGGAGGCTGACAGTGATGTACTGAATGAAGATCTGATTGCGAAAAGAGAAAAATCCAACTATATCAATGATTTTTTTCCAGCATTTCGAATCAGTTATTCGCCTAATATGTCGATCGTACCCCTAAACATACAAGCAAGGTGCCAAGCAGTTGTATCGAGTCCTCCAGTGAGATTAGAATCAATGATATTAGTGGTTATGATTTATAAGGTATAGAAAAAAATAATTTTGCTGAGCAACAAAAACTATTTATTTTAGCTGAACTAGAAAAAGCAGTATTATTCTTTTTTTATATTTATATATAAAAAAGTTCTTCTTATGGATACGAAAAAAAAAAATTTGAGACAGTTGATTGAATCATGTAAATTGGAGATACAAACAAATGATGATCTCCGATTACTATTTGACAGGAGGCAAACCATTCTAATTTTACAATTCAACGGTCAATCATTTATATATATTGATCGAAAATTTCCAAAAAAGTTTACATATCACTAAGGAGAATCCATATGAAATTAAAAACAATCCGATCAGCTGAACAATACTTGAATTTCTTTGATGATGAATTTATTCATTCATTTTGTTCTTATGAATATCCTAAGATTCATGAATTTTATCTATCTTTACGAGAAAGATTCTTAGATATATATGAACAATCTGATGACAATTTTTTTGAAAAAATGTCATCATTACTAGATATTGATGCGCAATTACAAATTTTAAGAGAACTTTATGTTTTAAAAAACTCTTCTTTAAATGAATACACGGAAGAAGAGATTATCAAATTGACAATAAATGATAAAAAATGTTTTTATCGAGAGTTAACTGGTCTGAATCTAAGTCAAAAAGCTCCTTGGAGTCTAATCTATTTAAGTGAGCTACAATGACAACGACCTGCTCTCATTTCGAAATGATTGCTCTCTCCCAAAGGCTACTATCCATCTATAACTTCCCTACTTCCCCTATCCCCAAAGCAATGATGGATAAAATTATGCCTTGAAAAAAATAGAACATACCTTCTAGTACAAAAATCGTAAGCTAGGAGATATGTTCTATTTTATTTATCCAAAAATTTTTATCAACTAAATCTATAAAAGATCCTTTAAAGCAAATTGTCTAGTTACATTTGGATTAATTCGATCTATCAAGCGATTCCAATCAGCCGAAGTTGGAATCGTCTTGAAAAAAATACATTCTACGATATCACGAAAATCTGCCGCATGTTCAGCGTAATTTGTCACGAGCAAATCAATATTTTTTTGCATTATGTACTCTGCATTTACTTCGCCAGAATCTGGATAATACAGCTGATGTGCATGCCCAAAATACCTCTTAGACCATCCTTCAATATACTGGACAATATTATTATTTCCTTCAAAAATAAAAGCAATATTTTTTTGGGGAAACCAATAACGTTCACGCACAGCTTCAATATAGATGACTAGGTTTGCACAAAAATCCACTAAATATTCTTCCGAAAACATCAATTGATAAAATTTATTGTTTTCTAAAAAGCATTTATAGGTATAAAATTCCTTCGAAAACGTATCTTGAATAAATTCATTAACGTCATTTATATTTCTTTTAGCAGATGTCGAAAGACACTCTTTGAGTTTAGCCATCGTAAAAAAAGATTCTATTAAAATCAAATCATTTTTTTTCTTTTTCCAGTAGATTTCATTTCCAGCAATTGATAAAAACTATTTGTCAATTCACCTATCTCCGGCCAATGATTATAGGAAAGACAAAATTTTTGTTCAACGATCACTTCTTGTAATTTCCTTTTTGTGATGATACTAACAAATAAAAATATAATTTCATCACTCGTAAAATAAAAGTGAAAATATCTACGTATAACTTCATTGATTCTTTGATAATGCATAAGTTGGATACTGTGTCTTAACGCATGGTGTAGTTCATCTTTAATTAAAACCGTCTCACCTCGTAGAAATCGCTCGATAGAGATATAAAGTATATAAGAATATTGCGAAAAAGAAGCGGTGTGGTAGCTGCTTTTATCAAATAGGCCACTAATCTCCTTCACCGCTTGTTGCACAGCAATAGAAGGAAAAACAGTATGAGGAGTGATGTCTGTTTCATAAAAAAACGTACAAAAAAAATTACGTATATCCGCTTCGTTTCCAATAATATTCACTGGATCATTAGCGAGTTCTAAATCAAAATGAATAAGTTGTTTGCGGACACGCTGTAAATATTTTAAAAGCGTTGCTTTAGATAAATAAAAGTGATCAGCCCACTCGTCAATGGACTTTAATTCTCCTATAAAAATATTCTCCAACAGAATAAATAAAGGTTCGTTTGCTAAAAATGAGGCTTTTTGTTGCTCGTAACATGCATAGTCAAATAATTCAAAACAGTATCCTAGATTTGTTGAAGATATACGAACTAACTCTCCAAAATATTCATTTAGATAGCCAATATCTTTTCCAATAGTTCTAGTCGTACTATTTGTTAGTTCAGAAAGGTGACTTGCACTACAAATTTCATTTTTTTCAAATTCATTTAGAATCTGTAACCATCTTGCTACTGATTTATTTGTCACAAAACTTAATTGGAAATTTTTCAAATAAAAGCTCCTTGCTTGAAAAAAGTTAATTTTGGACGAGTGATTATATGAAATACCCAAATGATGTAATTATATAGATTTAGACAGAAAGAAGAAAATTGACATTTTCATAAAGTGGTGAAATAAGGATTTTCTATAAAGTAACTTTCCTATAATATTCATTTTATCTTTTAACGGAAAATGCGCAAGAATTTAGCATTTTATATGGTTTATTGAAAAATTTAGTGATTTTCCAACGATATATTTTCTTAATTTAAACATCTATAATCTATTTCCTTTTTATAGTAAGATAATATTGAATGATTAAAGAAAATACTCTTCGTGCTTTTTTTAATGCTGTCTCCTCTATCTAAACTACATTCATTTCTTTTTTCATTGTTTAAAAAATATTATCTGTTATTATATCAATATTGGATATTTTTAATGGTATTATCTTGACAATTTCCTTTAACTGAGCCTTTATTAGCGGGTCATCATCTATGCCCTACAACCAGCGTCTTTGTAGAATCCTTGGCAGAACTTAATTTAGATTTTTGCTATACTGATGTAGCCGATTTTTAGTATAGTATGCATTTGTATTTTGTAACTACTAATTTTAATAGAAATCTCGATTTTCTTTCTTATTGGGCTTTTTACATTGCACACTTTCACTATTCTATTTCATTTTGATGATCAAATTATATTTCCTAAAAGGGTTGTATTTTTTATAATAGAATAAATTCACACAAGTATTTCCTAGGAGGCTGAAATGAAAACATTTCAATTAAAATTTATGAAAAACAACTCACTTGTTCGTTGGTTAAAGCTTTTGGACAAGTTTGAAAAAAAAACTACCTGCACGTTAGGTGAGTTGTCAAAAGTTACTAACAGTAGCTCTCGAACATTGATTTCTGATATAGCAAACATCCGAAATTATTTTCATGGTACGATAGAGATAAGCTCTTCTAAGGTCGGCTATTTTTTTGAAGAGATTGATGGGGAAGCTTATAGAAGAAAAAAACAAAATTTAGTGAAAGATGAACCTATTTTTTAATATTGGAAAGTATCTTTTTCAACGAATTACAGTCTTTGATGGATTGGAGCTTAGCCCTTAACATTTCCGAGCAGGCATTAATTAGTTACTTTAAAAAGATCGAAGTATTTTTACAGCCTTTTAATCTTCATATCGAAACAAATCCAGTGAATTTTGTCGGTTCAGAAATTGATATTCGAAAATTTTTCTGCCTATTTTATTATGAATCTGACATTAATGTTAACACTATTTTTCCTTCAATTAATGTCCAAGAAGCGGTTATTGAGATCACTGATCTATTAAAAGCGAAGCAATTGCAGTCTTCATCGTTCTCTTATTTTGCCTATGTCCTTTACTTGTGCGTGGAACGAAGTAAACGTGGTTTTTTAGTAGAGCCTAACCCAGAGTTAGTGTCAATGATTCAACAAAATGATTTACTTCCTCATTATGAATCTTTAAATCAGATTATGCAGCGCCATTTCGAGTGTGAATTACCAAAATCTGAAGCAATTTATCTATTTACTTGTGTGATTTGTCGCCGCAAGTTAAATGATACTTCCAGTGAAAACTTTTGCCGCAACTACAACCACTGGCCAGAGCTGAAACAATTAGCCCATGATTTTTATGCAAAAAATAAAGGCAACAGCTTCGATGAACAAAAAGACTTACTTTGGTTAGAAGCTTTTTTTACAGTAATAAAACTGCAGGAATTATTATCTCCCTCAATGACCATTAATATCGATGACCTCAATTACTTCGTCCAAGAAAAATTTGCTCAAGAGTACCAAAAAAATTACTATTTTCTCCACAATCACCCACTAGTAGAGAAGGTTTATTCGTTACAAAATTTAGCTGATATCTGTGCTAGCTTGACGTTGCATATGGAAGCTATAAAGGAAGAAAATTGGGGATCTCATCGAACGATTGCAGTGATATTTGAAGGTAATGACTACGTATGCGAATATGCTGAAAGTATCGTTCGTCGTTACCTAGATGCCTATCATACAATGTACTATCCTGATTCAAATGAACTATCACATGAATACTTGAAAGAAAAAAAAATCGATCTTTTGATTACCAATTATTCAGAATATACAACGGAATATTTACTTGATGTCGAAAGTGTATTGCTAAAATCGATTCCAGATGCCTCTGATTGGAATCGGCTACTCAATCATATCAATCCACGGATTTTACATTTAGTAGTGCTTGACAATCAATAGACTATTCCATTTTATTCCTGTATTGTTACGTGAATAGAGCAACTAAAACTATTAAATAAAGCCAACGCTTCCTATCTTCCTAAGAGGACCAGCGTTGGCTTTTTATTGGGAAAGTAATTTATTCTTACGTCATAAATTGCCATTCAATTTTAAATCTCTTTTATTCGGCAGCTTCAATATCTTTGGCGATTTTTGCGACATCGATCTCCCGCTGCAAGTAGTCTTGGTTGTCGATAGGAAAATGCTGACGAAATTCGGCTAGTTCCATCAATTCGACTTCACCAGCTGCCACTTCAAAGTCTAAGACATGGCCAGCAAATGTCCGATCATCACTAATAAAATGCAGGTGGAAACCAGCAGCCGCAGCGCCGTGGAACAACAGCGGGGTAAAGAATCCGACGATCGTTCCGCTGATATTTTCTGTCTGAAATTCGGGCTGATGCTGGATGATCTCAATGAATTTTGGATATGGTTTTTCTTGCTTTGGGGCAACGCGGACGTGCATCTTGGTAAATACCCCATGGATTTTGACAGCGGAAAACAAATTCGGGCTGACTTCGGTCAGGACGTGGTTTTTCACTTCTTCATCGGTCATTTCTTGGCTAACCTGCAGGTGCTTCGCCGCAGAAAAATCAACGACTGCCGCATAGGGGGTTCCTTCATTGCCTTGGAGCACTCGCACCTTGCCCGACTCGTCTACATGGTAGATTTCACCATCTAAAATAATCACTTCACCATTGGAACCAGCCAATGTACCGATCCCAAAATCGCCATATTCAAGCATTTTGCCGATTTGCTCCGTGCCATCCATTAAATCCTGCATCAACCCACCTAGGGTGCCATGCTGATATAAATAACTTTTGTTTTTCACTTTCATCTTGCTGCTCCTTTGGTCTTAATAAAATTGATCAGGTAGGATCGTTTTGCCAAGATCGGCATTATCTGAATAATCCACAGGGATATCAATGATCACTGGACCATCCGTTGCAAAGCCTTCTTCGATGGCTGCCATCAATTCTTGTTTAGTGGTTGCCCGTAAGCCTTTGGCACCAAACGCTTCGGCATATTTTACGAAATCAACGGGTCCAAAATCAACCCCAGAAGCACGATCATATTTCATTTCTTCTTGGAATTTCACCATATTGTAGGTACCGTCATTCCAAATCAAGTGAATGATGTTTTGTTTCAAACGGACAGCTGTTTCTAACTCTTGGGCAGAAAACAAGAAGCCGCCATCGCCAGATACAGAGATCACTTGAGTATTTGGTCGCACGAGCGCTGCAGCGATCGCCCATGGCAAAGCGACTCCTAAGGTCTGCATGCCATTACTAAAGAGCAGATGCCGTGGCTCATAACTACGGAAATGACGGGCCATCCAAATGTAATGGCTGCCGACATCCACTGTTACCGTCATGTCGTCGGTCACTTCTTGTTGCAAAGCATCGATGATTTCCAAAGGATGCAAGGTATTGTTGCTGCCTTCGACATCCGCTGGTTTTTCATTGAGTTTGGTTTGCAGCGTCGTTAAATAGTTTTGGGCGTCTTCGCTCAAGTGATACTGATCGATGGCTTTTGATAGTTGTTCAATAATTTTCGCGATACTGCCCATCAGTTCAACTTCTGGCTGCATAAATGGATCGATCTCCATCGGTACTTCATCGATAACGATCACGCGGGCATCTTTTTCCGCATTCCAGTTGCGGGCTTCGTATTCGATCGGGTCGTACCCCACAGCGATCACTAAGTCGCTGCGTTTCAACAGCATATCACCAGGCTGATTGCGGAATAAGCCGACGCGGCCAAAGAAATGCTCTTCTAATTCACGAGAAATGATCCCAGCACCTTGGAAGGTCTCTACGACAGGCAACCCAGTTTTTGCAACTAACTGACGAATCGCTTGTGTTTCTTTCACGCCTGAAGCCCGCATCCCTAAGAGTAAGACAGGCAGTTTGGCTTCTTTGATCCGATCGACGAGTGCCTGGATATCTTCTGCATCGGCACTGCCTAATTTAGGCGAAGATAGAGGTTTGATCGCCGCCCCTTGAACGGTTCCGTCTGTCACATCTTGAGGAATGGATAAAAAGCTCGCCCCTTTTTTCGCTGTTTTTGCGATGCGAAAGGCGTTGGCAATACTTTCAGAAAGGGTTTCAGGATCTTGGACTTCACTGCTGAATTTCGTGATCGGCGCAAACAACGCCGCATTATTCATGCTTTGGTGGGTCAATTTTGAAAGGTCAGAACGCTTCACTTGGCCTGCTAGTGCCAAGACGGGATCACCTTCGGCAGTTGCCGTGACCAACCCAGTCGCTAAATTACTGGCTCCTGGTCCACTTGTTGCAATGACTACTCCTGGCTCTCCTGTCAGGCGACCGATTGCTTGTGCCATAAAGGCCGCGTTTTGTTCATGTCGTGCCAAGATCAACTCTGGTCCTCGATCACTCAACACGTCAAACACGCCATCGATTTTTGCACCGGGAATCCCAAAGATATAAGGCACCCGATGATTTTCTAAACTTTCAACAATGATTTCTGATCCTTTTGCACTCACTGTATTACCTCTTTTCAAAAACTGTATTAATCACAATACATATAATAGCACTTTTTATTTATTTATCAACAAAAAACACTCATTAAAATCTGTATTACAAAAGCGAGTTTTTTTAGAGAGCGTTTGCATCTGCTTCAGACTGCAGGTGTACGTCTTTCAATTTTTCCGACAAAAAAAGGAGTAGATCGCTCCACTCCATACATCCTTTTCTGTATCAGAACACCGCATAAAAAGAAGCTTCTTTCGTCGGTTTCTTATTCTGCAGGGACATTTTTTTCCGTCAGCCAACCGACAGCCAGTGTCATGGCCGCTCGTGCGGCTTGGGTCTGATCCATCGCATTGACCATCACAAAATCATGGATGATCCCTTGCATCCGTGCTTGGGTGACTTCCACGCCAGCTGCTCGTAAATGCTGCGCATAGGCTTCCCCTTCATCCCGCAAGACATCTGCTTCGCCTGTAATGATCAACGCTGGCGGAAGATCGGCTAACTCCTCTTTGGTCGCGCGTAGTGGAGAAGCGGTCATTTGATCCCGCTGTGTTTCATCCGTCGTGTATTGATCCCAGAACCATTGCATCCCTTCTTTGGTTAGAAAATAATTTTCGCCGAATGCTTCATACGAAGGCGTATCAAAGCGGGCATCTGTCACAGGATAAAACAATAATTGCTGTGCGATCGGAATGCCGCCACGGGCTTTCGTCAACAAGGTCATAACCGTCGCCATGTTCCCACCTACGGAATCGCCAGCCACGGTCAAACGGCTAAGGTCTAAGCCTTTGACATCGACAAATCCCGGTAATTGCTGCAAGACCGCATAATTTTGTTCGATCGCCGTTGGGTATTTTGCTTCTGGTGAACGACTATATTCAGGAAAAATGACGATCGAGTTGGTTCGTACCGCCAATTCACGGATCAATTTATCATGAGTCGCGGCACTGCCGAAGACCCAGCCCGCACCATGGAGATAATAAATGACAGGGAGAATCGCATGATTTCCTTCAGGACGAACAAAACGAACATTGATGGTCCCCCATTCGCCTGTATCTACGGTCTGATCTTCTATCTCAACCGCCAATTTATTGACGGGTGACTCTTGGACTTGTTCCAATAGTGCGCGCCCTTCTTCTGGCGGTAATTCATAGATCCGTGGGTGCGGTGCATTTGCCTCACTAAATTCAACGGCTGCTTTTTCCAACGAAATTCTATCTGTCATACGATTCTCTCCTTTTGTTTGAAATCGTTCGTGTTGACCTTAAGGGTACCACCAAGTCATTCTGATGCAAAGAATCTTGCTTCCTTCTGCTTCCAGGCATTTCGCTCGACAAAAAAGGTGGTTTTTGCACTCTTAACTGCCTTGCCTTCATCACCGATAACTGTAAGACACTCGCTGTGTAAACTTCCCAAAAAACTGAAAGGCGTAGGTAAGTACGTATGAAATTCACATTAGATGAAACACAAAATAACCGTCTGCTCGCTGCTATTTTTCAAGAACTCGCTGTCATAGTCTTTGATCCGCAAAAAGAAGTTGTTTTCGCCAATGCCAACATGACGGATATCCTAGGTTATAGCCAAGAAGAAATCATTGGCTTGCCGCATCGGACCTTTTGTTTTGACCATTATGCTGCCAGTACGGATTACCAAACTTTCTGGAATCAACTGCTTTACTCAAAGCAACGGTTTCAAGACAAAATCATTCGGAAAAACAAACAAGGAGAAAAACTGATTTTAGAAGGGATCTACTTCCCCGTCCTCGATGAGCAGCAAGAAGTCGTTAACGTCGTCAAAATCGCTTTTGACATTACCCAAAGAGAACAAGCCTTAGCGGTCACTATCAAAAAAGTGCAAGAAAGTGCTGCTTCCCTGACACGACTTTCTGCCAACGGACACCAGCAAGTCGATCATTTGTCAGAGAACTTGGCGCAAGTCAAACAGCTGTCTGATCAAAATCAAGCAACGACCCATGCCTTAGAAATGGATAGCCAACAGGTGACAGCGGTGCTGCATGACATCGACCGCATTGCGCAACAAACCAAACTGCTGTCCTTCAATGCTTCCATCGAAACGGCACGGATCGGCGAACAGGCAGCTGGCTTTCGGGTGGTTGCGGATGAAATGCAAAAATTAGCTGAACAGACCAAGCAGTTGACCCAAACCATTGCCGCAACCATGCAAGCCATCAACCAACAAGCCTTAGTCGTGTTAGATAGTGCCGATTCGACGACCATGAAAATCAGTGATTCGCAAAAAAGCCTCGCTGCCGTTTTGCATTCTTACGACACGCTGCGAACGACGGCCAGTCTATTAAACGATGAAGCCGAGTATTTATCAGAAACCAACGACGCTGAGTTGGAAACCTAGAAATCAAATGAATAAAAAAAGAGCGCCGCTGTTTGCGACGCTCTCTTTGGTTTTCTAACTAATAAATTGATTCCCTATTTGATTTTATTGATACTCAGCACTAGCCAGCCTCCCACCCTTGCAACAACTGCTGTAATTCTTGCAAAAATGATTGGGTCGTAAAGCCCAATGCTTGAAGAGGAACACGATATTCCTGTTGAACCACCAAAAAACTGCCAAAGATTTTATGTTGGACCTCAAAGGCGAGGTTTTTCCAAATACTCCACGAAAAACTGGCTATTCGTTTTTCTTTCTTTTCGTAGGTGCACAAATACACTCGCTCGATACCAAAAAGCAGCCCCGCATTCGCTTTCTTGCCAGTCATCTGTGCCGTTAGCAGTGCCAGAGGCGTCTCCGTTTCAGGCACTTGAAAACTGGTAAGGACTTGTCTTTGCCATTGCCGTGGCAGCACTTGTCTTTCTCCAGAAAAATAGAACAAAAAATCTTGCTCTTGCAAAAAAGCATTCAAACGAGTTTGTCGCTCCTTGACTGGATCGCGTGGCGCCCGCTGAATCAAAGACGTCTGATTCATTGCCGATTGCTTTGACTGCTTGTGATCACTTGAACCCCCTGCCGCTGAGGAGTTTCCCATGGGAAGAGGATCCATCGTTTGGTTGGCAGCAGCTGACTGACTGATTTTCTTCAGCAACACAGCAAGGTGCGTCAACTAAAGCTGTTTTGCTGCCATAGAATTGGCATGCGGGCTTTTGGTAGGATCGAAAGATTGTTTGATCACCATTTTCCCACGACAATACAGACAAATCGCCGTGCCAGCGTCCCAATTGACTTCTAGTTCTCCTAAGCAGTGTGGGCATTGAATCGGAATAATATCCATTGAATCATCCTTTCGTTTCGATACAGGTATCGGAGCTATCCGTGGTAAAGATACGGATCGTATTCCAGCTGACAAACGCCAGCAGCACTAGAAGCGATAAGCCATAAAAACCGAAATACCAAGTCAGGATTGCTAAAAAAAGGATCAAGGCAAATTCATACGCCATGTTTTCCAGACCGCTGTAAAATACTGTCTTTCGGACGAGTTTCTTCCTACGGGCTTCAAAAGCTTTCTTCACAGCAGCCGTTGATCCATCCGACTGACTCAACGCCTGAGAAAGTTCTGCTTTGAATCTGCCGTACTCTGAGAAAAACTTAACCTCTGGTACGAGCAAGAAATACCACGTCGCAAGACAAGCAATCAGCAAGATGACCGCTGAAGCGAGCAGACTAAAGGCAACAGCAGGCATTAAAAAGCCACCAAAAAGAACATTTAAAAGGGTCCCTGAAATTATTCCGAATGAAAAAAAGGTATAGCAGAACTGCCATAGGACACTGCTGGTTTTGGAAAAACTTTTTTTCACTTGCACGAGCTGTTCACATTCAGGAAGCTGGGTTGGAAAAAGACGTTCAGCATCGGTGCCATCAGCCACGAAAGAATAGGTTTGGTTTCCGTACTTGAATTCGCCAATGTAATAAGGAAAATACAGTTTTTCCGTATCACATTGTTTCGGAAAAAGAGTCAGTTGAACCTCATTGGCAACCTCTGCTCCCACCAAATGGTCTTTGGCTTTTGCTTCAAAGACTTCCAATAGATGGGTATCAGCAAGTGCTGCTTCTCTGGAAATATCAAAGGGCAACACCTGAACGTCTTGGCTAAGTGCCGAAAACTGCTGCATATCCGTGCAATAGGCGGCACCTTTTTGAAGATGCAGCGGCAGCTTGCCATTGATACTGTAATCCGCTTCTTTTTGGGTATCCGTAGGGAAATATTCATTGAAAACCGTTGTGTTTCCGCTGTTATGTAAAGAAATGTCGGCAGTAATGCGCCCACTCTCCCTCTGCTGTTCCTCGTGGACATAGCTTCCTCTCACTTGCGCATCATAAGCAATTTGAAAATAATACATCGGGATGAATACACGTTTTAGATGAACCATCTCTAGCTCAAAAAAGATACTTTCCGAGATGGTCTCTTGCCAGGCTAGTTTATTTTTCAACGCCTCTTCACATGCCTTTTCATCATAGGCAAACGGATAAAATCCTTCTTTGACGGTCCCTTGAATGCGTGGCAACTCTTTCAGCGAGACGGCTTGGTTTGTTTGTTCCTGTTTTTTTTGTTCCGGTTTGATCAACAGCTCATTCAAGCAATACTGACAGACTGCTTTTCCTGAGTCCCAATCAACTTCTAGACGCCCTAAGCAACTGGGGCATTGGATTTGTGTGATTTTCATTTTTTCTCCTTTTTTATGAATCATTTTTTTCAACAAGATGGCTTATCAAAAAAACCGACGAATGTTCCAAATAATATTCCAAATAAGGGTAGCAACCACGACCACATAAGCGAGTGTATCAAGCCATTCAGAAAATTTCCTGATTCTTGCAAGGTGCTTCCCACGCTTCTCATAGTTTGCTAACAAAGCTGCCCCAGCCGTTTTCTTACCTAATAATTCTATTTTAAGCTCATCTCTAAATTTTTGGACTGTTTTGAGATACTGTTCTTTTAGAAAGTGCAACACTATCCCCGATACTACCCAATAGACGGCAGTTGGCAGGGAACTCATGACAATCCCCCCTATGACAACTCTGAACACTCTTCCTAGAGGGAGCCATTCAGAAATGAATAGTGCAAAGAACAGCAGGAGCACACCTAACGTAAAAAAGAGTACGGAGGACCAGCCAAAAACCTTGCGAGCTTTTGAAAAATTCGCAACCGTTTGTAAGGTTTCTTGGCATTGTGGGATAATCGGCAGCTTCATTCGGTCAGGATCTTTGCCGTCGATCGCAAATTCAAAGGATCGCTCTTGGTACTTGAAGGTGCCCATATACAGCGGAAAGTAGAGCTTTTCTGTTGCACAGCTGATCAGGGAAAGATCTAGGTGCAGCTCTTTTAGATGATCGGCAGATTCTTTCTTCTGGATCACCGCATTCGCCTGGGCTCTCAGTTCCGCTTGTTTTTCAGAACCAAAGAGCGCCTGCTCTTGCTCAATATCAAAGGGAAAAACATGAATAGCATGTGCTGAGACTAGCTGTTGAAATTCCTTTTGATCGGTACTAAAGTACGGTTTTCTTTTCATTTCATCATTGACCTCGAAGCTCTGAGGAATTTCTTGCTCGATCACCTCCGAACTGCCGCATTGATAGAGTATGACCGTCTCATCTGGATGGTCGCCGCGCTTCTTTTCCCACGTGGTCGTATGCGAGCCGTCCCAAGCAATGGAATGGGTATCGTAGCCAAAGGCCCCCTCCCATTGCATCGTATAGGTCACCTGAAATTCATAAATCGGAATAAAATATCGTTTTACCTCGCTGACTTCAAGATGAACGACAATGTCCTCAGGAACTGATTCCTGTTGGATCAGCCATTTTTTCAAGGCATTTGCTACCTCGTCTTCATTAAAGGTAAACGAATAAAACCCTTCTTTGACTTCTTGAAAAACTACGGGAGCTTGTTCATTCGAAGCTTCTTGCGTTTGTTTTGGCGGCGAATGTAGGACTGACTTCGTTAAGCAATACTGGCAGACTGCTTTTCCTGTCTCCCAGTCAACGGTTAACTGACCCAAGCAGCTGGGACATTGGATTTGTGTGATTTTCATTGCTTCTCCTTTTGCACATACTGATTTTCTTATCAATGAAGTGGCTTGGTTGCAAGTGAGGGGGAATATCTTTTTTATGGTGTTAGTTGGGGGAAGCAGCGAAGGAAAGCTGCTTGTTTGCAGGTAGTTGCTCGCTCTCATCCGTTTGTTCGAAACATTTTTTCCAGTGATGAAGCAAACAAGTGTATTTGTACCAAGAGCTGTTTATCCAAAAAAACAACCGCAAACGAAAAACAACTCTTTACATATGATTTTATAATAAAAAATACCTTAAATCTATTTAATATTGATAAAAAATAATTGCTGATTTGCTAGTTGAGCTTCTTCCGTACGCTCAGCAACCCTTACTAGTCGGTTATTGATGGCGGATACGTTAGTAAAAATGTTATAATTAAAATATTCACAAGAAAGGAATTGGAAAGAGTTATGGGGATGTTTATTTTTGTTATAGGTTTTTTGACAATGGTTGTAAGCGGAATCTTTTTTATTCTTGGATTGATCAAGAAAAAGCCGCTTCGCAACAAAATCGTTATTTTTATGGGTGGTTTTCTCTTATTGATTGGCGGGGCACTATTGACTCCTGCAGCAACACCGGAGCTTCACGTAGATGAAGCAGAACTGGTTACGAATGAGCAAGGCGAAGCGGCGATCACTGGGCGAACCAACCCAGAAGCGCAACTGACGATCAACGGGGTGGAGGTTTCGCTGGCGGACGAAACATTTTCTTATGCTGTCCAACTGGAAGATGAAGAGGAACAGGAATTTACTGTCCAAACCTCCATGGGTGGAATCACTAAAGAAGAGGTCGTCACCGTCAAACCTTCTCACGCATTTCTAGCGAGTTTGCAAGCTGAAAAACAAGAACAAGAAGCACTGGTAAAAGCCGAGACGGCACTGGCTCTTGCCGAAACCCAGCCAAACCAAAAGAATTACAACGAAGCCGTGACGCTGATTCATGCTTTAAGTAAAACCTACGAAGATCTCGCTACTCGGCTCGCGGTAGTTGAAGACCATCTTGCCATCGGCAAAGCCCTTGATACTGCTGAAGCTTCTCTTGAACGCAGTAATTTCGATCAGGCAAAAGAATTGGTCGCACAAGCGGTTTTGAATAAGGAAACGTTTGAAAGTCGGTTATCCACTGTAGAAACCAAGATTTCTGAGAAAGAAGCAGAAGCCCTCGTTACAGAAGCTGTCCAAGCGGTGGAAGCAGCAGAGGCGGAACCGACAAAAGACCGACTCGCTCAGGCAGAGGATGCCGTCGCTCGTCTCAAGACCCCCGATGAGGAATTAGCTGCTCGAACGAAAACAGTGGCGCAAACGATCATTGCCAACGAACAAGCAGCCGCCCAAGCCAAGGCGGAGGAAGAACGACAAGCAGCGGCAACTGTGCCAGAACAAAGCCAGCCAGCCGCTGCTAGCAACCAAGCCCAAACGTCGGTCCTCGTGACACAAACAGGTTCGAAATACCATACGAGAAAATGCGGCAACGGTACCTACACGCCTGCAACTTTAGCAGAAGCGCAAAGTCGCGGACTTACTCCTTGCGCAAAATGTTTTCCGTAATAGCCACTAAGTTTTGCAACGAAAAAAAGACAAACCTCATTTTTGTCTAAGGTTTGTCTACTGTCTGAAGCGGTTGTCTCGTCGGAGGCAGCCGTTTTTTTGTCACTTGCTAGTTTTCCTCATACGAAAACTCGTACTCGTTTTGTTCATCATCGATCAGACGCTTGTCATTGTTGTCCGCCATTTTGAATACTTTCTCAAAATCATCGCCAGTCATGCGCACTTCCTTTTTCTCTTGATCAATGATCACTTGGGCATTGGTCACTTCAAAGGTGTGCATAGGACCGATGTCTGCCGCAGTCAGTGCTTTGCTTTTGGGAAACTCTGCTTGTAGTGTTTCGTTGATTTGCGCTAATTGCGTCTCTTGTTCTTCTACCAAGTCCGCAGGTTCCTGATTCGGATTGGTAAAAAAAGTCAGCGTTTTATTGACAGTGATTCTTCCATCTTCAAATAGATACAAAGCATATTGTTGATGACTGTTGCTATTGGTCAATACTTGATTCGCAGCTGCAGAGTCAACCCCTGAGCTGCTGCAGCTTGTCAAGAAAAATAGTGTCCCTAAACAAACGACAGCAAATATTCCTCTACCTAACATGCTTTTCGTTTTCATTTTTTCCTCCTCTTTGCCCCTAATTTTGTTTCTTTGATGATTTTTCCGCAATCCGCGGATTTAGGTTTCCTACAGATTAAAGTGCTTTTAGTATAGCATAAATTATTTGCTTTTATAGCTATTTTTTATAGTAAGATTAATTTTACGCACAAAAAAACCAACCTTGTTGAAACAAGATCGGCTTTCTTTAGGATTGATTCGTTGAGACCTTTGAACGCTCTCGCTGGGGTATGATCGTTGCCTACTGTCCAATCAAGCCGACAACAAGTCCTAAAACGATCACTCCTAGAAACCCATTCACAAGGTGCAACCCGACTAATTTGCGGGACTGTCCCGAGTAAACAGCCATCACGAAGGTGGCGACCCCATAAACCCCTAACCACAATAAGCAAGCGACTTGCAAGGAGGTCATCAGCCAACCATCATGATCGAATTTTGCAAACCAATAGACGACTTGATAGGTCGCTTCTGATAAGAGGATCCCACCAACGATCGTGCCGCCAAAGGTAAAGAGCATGTCACCGGTCGTCATCTGCTGATCAGCCATCTTCTCTGTCATTCCTGATTCTTTCGCCCAAAACTTGCCCCACTTATGCATCGGGTTGTAAAGCAGACTTTCCACCACGACCCAGCTGAGGGTGCCGAAAATCAATGTCCAAAAATTAACCATTTTCGTTTTCTCCTACACTTTATTTTATCGTCACATTCCTGAGAAACGAAGAAACAACCGAACGCGGGGTTCCTTCCCCATCAGTTTATGTCTTAAGGGACGTTTCTTCAACTTTTTTCACTGGTTTCCTCAATTTTTCGATGGTTCCAATAAAAACTAAGAAAAATGATCGTATACAATAGTGCAGTGAAGCCAGTGACCGCCAATGGGTTAGTGATCAAAATACCGACAAACAGCAAAATCAGTGCAAGGATCGCCCCACTCAAGAAAATCGTATAGCCCATTTTCTTCTGCTTGCGTACCAAAACAAACGCAGCCGCACTGATCAACAACCAAATCAGCAATACAGTATAAGACAGGGAGCCTGCTAGATAATTGAAGAGTTTGTCGCCTAAAAAGTAAGAAAGAACGACCCCAAGATATAAAGTACCGCTGCAAAACATGATCGCTCGTTGGGGCACGCTGTTTTTATTCAGCATCGTAAAGCGGCTTTTTTTCTGGCCATTGTTGCTTAATCGGAAAAACAACGTTCTTGAAGAAGCATAGACTCCAGAATTGATTGACGAAAACAAAGCCAAAATAATCACTAAATTGACGATGTCGGAGGCAAACGGGACATGGATTTTTTGAAACACCATCACAAAAGGACTGACATTTGGATCGGCTAATTGATTCCACGGATAAATGATCAGTAAAAGAAACAAGGGAATGATGTAAAAAGCGGCAATCCGAGTCATCACTCCTTTGATTGCTTGCGGGATCGCTTTTTTGGGATTTTCCGCTTCACTGATCGTAATGGCTACTAACTCAGAACCGCCGTACGAATAGATTACGACCAGTAAAGAATTGATAAACCCTTTGATGCCATGGGGGGCAAAACCACCATAGTCTGTCATTTGTCTCATCGTCGGGAAAAAGCCCAAATCAAAGACTTGCGTGGCAACCAGATAGAGACCCACCAAGATCAACGCGATCACCACACTGATTTTGGCCCAGGAAAGCCAATATTCTGTTTCCGCAAACAAGCGAACCGAAAACAAATTGATGATGGTCGTGAGTAGTGCCAAAATCAACACAAAGATCCAAGCTGGAATATTGGGAAACCACAACTGCAAAAAGCTTGCGGCAGCGACTGCTTCGGCGATGATGTTGATCATCCACATTGACCAGTAGATCCAGTCGATGAAATCGGCTGTATGCACTCCGAGATATGGCTGGACTAAGCCCGAAAGGCCATGTTGTTTTTGGTCAGATAAGACCAACTGTCCCAGTCCTGTCATGACGACAAATAAGATCAGCCCGCAAAAAATAAACGCCAGCAAGACCGCAGGCCCCGCTAACTGGATCGCTTCACCGCTGCCTTTGAATAGGCCAGCACCGATGGCGCCACCTAGTGCCAACATAGTGATATGTCTGGTTTTCATCTGCTTTTTTAATTGATTTTTTTCTGTCATAGGTTCCTCCTTGAAAACCGTTGATCCTCCATACAAGGTGATTCTCTCACTGTTGCTATTTTTAATTATATGAATGATTTTTTTTAACTACCTCATAGAGAATACCAGACGCTTCTGCTATTGCAACGAAGAATTGAAAAAATTATCTATTTTTTCTGAAAATTCTATCATCCTCTAATCTTTTTCACCTAAATCAAATCTTGGCGAGCTTTAATCTAAGTGAACGCACGAAAAAAGCCATCTCCCAACTTGCGGGAAATGACTTCCTGTCCTTTTTTTCAAGCAGGCTTGATGATCAATGAGTCGTAACCAACTCGGCTTTGACGGCGTCAGGGAGATCTTGCTCGGTCACCTCTTGATACGACTCCACATGTTTGCCCTTTGCATCAAGCTCTAGGTAGGCATTTTCTTTTAGCTTTTGTGGTGCCCAAAACGTGATTTTTATCTTTTGCCCATCTTCATTGACTCCTTCTTGTGTATATTCGTAGGAATCGTGTTCTTGCAACACGCCATACTCGTCGGATGTTTTGACATAGACTTTTTTCTCCGGTACGAACGGATTGAAACGATCCACCAGCTGAACCAGTTCGCTGGAATCATCTTTCGTAAAATAAGACCATGTAACCAATGTGACGGTCCCGATCGTTAACACGAGCAGGATCATACTAATTGCTTTCTTCAAGTGATTGTCCTCCGTTTTTTCTATCTACCTTCAGTATAAAAAAACAAGCGATAAATATAATCAAACTTAAGGCGTATTTTTCCGTCGGTCATTGTGACTAAGGTATCAATGAAATATTTCTGCTTTTTCCAACCTCAATGTATAGACAAACAACTAAGTTCTCCTACAAAAACGTCCCTTCTCACAGGAAGACCAGACTGTTTAATAAGTATCGTGATTTTTCATTCTTTGTAGTAAACTAAACTGCAACAACTTACTTTTAAATACTCATGATTGAAATCTATAGAAAATCGAGGTGCCCCATGCTAGAAATCAAACTGATCGATCAAAAACATCAAGCTGACATCCGCTTAAAAAACGAACCCTTCTCCTTATGGGGGAAAATGCTGCCGTCTTATAATGAGGGCAGCTGGCAGTACACGATCTGTAAATTTGCATCCGAAGACATTCAGACGATGCGTTTCCCCGATGAAAATTATTGCTATGACGAAATGAGCCGAAACAGTCTGTTTATCGGTGCTTATGATGATGGAAAATGCATCGGCTTAGCGATTGTTCAAGACGCTTTTTTCAAGTATCTGCACCTCTATGACTTAAAGGTCAACACAGACTACCGTAAGCAAGGAATCGGTCAACTACTGATCCACCAGGCACTGAAAGCGGCCCTTGCCAAAGGCTATCACGGCATCTACACACAAGCGCAGGACAACAATCCTTCTGCCTGTCTGTTCTACTTGCGAGCAGGCTTTCGTATCGGAGGTCTGGATACGGAAGTGTACAAAGGAACCAATCAGGAAGGCAAAAGTGACATTTTGTTTTATTTGGATGCAGCGGAAACGGCAGGCAAAAAATAGCTGAAAAAAGAAAAAAATTCCTCCTGCCAGATGGTACACTTAAGGCAACAATGTTTTAGAAGGTGAGGAAGAAGAATGTACGTAGGATTTGATGTTGGCGGAACAAGTATTAAATATGGTGTTTTAGATGAAAGCGGAGTGATCCTTGAAAAATCAGCGATCCCTACTAGCTATGAGCCAGCCCAGTTTTATCAGGATCTACTCACGATCATCGAAGATGCCCAGAGCCGCCACACGATTGATGGCATTGGGATCAGCGCCCCGGGGATCGTTCAAAAAGACGGCTTTATGTTAACTGCGGGCGCCATCAAATCGTTATATGGCGAAAATTTCAAAGCAGTCTTGGAAGCGCGTACAGGTTTGCCTGTGGCGGTGGAAAATGATGCCAATGCAGCAGCGATCGCTGAAAAATGGATCGGCAATGCGCAAGAGGCTGCCAACTATTTGTGTCTTGTCCTAGGCACAGGTGTAGGCGGTGGGATCGTGATCAATAATCAAGTCTACCGAGGTGCTCATGGCATGGCTGGTGAATTTGGCTGGATGGTGATCGATCAGCTGCCAGAAGAAGGCAATATCGAGGAAAGTTCCATCAATAAAAAAACTGCCGTCGTGGGCGGCTTGATTCGCCTCTACAATTTAGCGGGGGCAGCAGATCCTGGCTTTGAACCCACCCAAGACGCCAAAGAGATTTTTGACCGCGCGCAGCAAGGCGAAGCGTTGGCGCTGAAGCTGACGGACCAATTTCTGACGGATCTGTCTGTAGGGCTGATCAATTTGATCAGCTGCTTTGACCCAGAATTGGTATTGATCGGCGGCGGCATCAGTGCCAATCCTTATTTCTGGGAACGCCTGCAGGCTCGCTTGACGATCACGGAAACACGGCATGAAGCGATCAATTATTTGCGCGGACAAACCATCGCACCTGTTCGTCCAGCGAAGCTGAAAAACGACGCCGGCTTGATCGGCGCAGTCTATCAGATCCACCAACAGCTGCACCGTTAAAAGTTCGGATATGCTATACTGGTGTAAATTGATTATCTAGGACAGCGAGGAACCAGCATGGCGCTTTTTGAACAATTAAACTTGAACAAGCTCTCTGCGGTAGAACAAGAAATCTACCGTTTTATCGTCAATCACTTAGAAAAGATCCCGTATATGCGTGTGCGCGACATTGCCGATGATGCTCATGTCTCTTCGACTTCGGTCTTTCGTTTTATTCAAAAAGTCGGCTTTCAGTCGTTTCCAGAATTTCGCTTCTATATCAAAAATCATTTAGAAAAAGCCCATTTTGATGCGCACCCTGAACACTTAGGTTTAGAAGCGCGCATCAAAGGCTTGAATATGCAGATCTTCCACCCTGATGCGGAATACCAAATACGAAAACTCGCCGAAGCGATGCGGGATGCCGATTTGATCTTATTTATGGGGATGGGGGCATCTGGTGCGATCGCGCAATACGTTGCCCGCAAACTAGCCAGCCTCGGTTACTTTAGCATCAGCATTGATGAGCTGACCTACCCGATCAAAAGCTTTTTGCGAAAAGATCAAAAGAATGTTTTGGTTTTTTTGAGTGTCTCTGGTGAAACCAAAGAACTGATCGAAGTCATTACCGGTTTAGACAATCAGGCGATCGTGCAGAAGTACTGCATTACCCCCAATCGGGAAAGTACGTTGGCACGCTTGTGCGATTATTCGATCGAGTATGCGATCAAAGAGGAACGCAAAGACATCTTTCTTGATTTGACTAGTCAACTGCCTTCAGTAGCGATTTTAGAAACACTGATCGGCTATTTGCAAGATTATCGTACCCATTCTTGATGGTTCAGTTTACTGAACCATCTTTTTTTGTAACACTGTGTTCCAGCTGCGGAATTTTTTTCATTTCTTGAGAGATATGTACGGAATCCGTATCCGCTTACTTTTAGTCGTTTACATTCGCTATAATGATGGCATCAATTAATGAAAGGTGTTATTATTATGCAAAAATTCAATGACCTGTTAGACCGCTCGTTGGTACCAATCGCAACAAAGTTGAACAATCAACGCCACGTAGCAGCGATTCGAGATGCGTTCATGCTGATTTTCCCACTGACCATCGCTTCTTCTCTCGTTATTTTGGTCAACAATATTTTATTTTCCAATGAGAGTTTCATCGTGCAATTATTTCAACTGAATCGACTTTTCCCAAATCTGGAAAGTGCCCAGCAAGTCCTAGCTTCCGTGGCGAACGGGACCATCAACATTATGAGTTTATTTATTGCGTTTCTTGTTGCCCAACTTTTAGCCAAGCATTTCCAAGCAGATGCTACGCTAGTTGGTTTGACAAGTGTCGCTGCCTTTATGATCTTGTACCCGACCTCGTTTGCAGTAGATGATGTCAATGTGATCTCTACACAATATTTAGGCGCCCAAGGGTTGTTCGTAGCTATGATCGTGGCTTGTTTGGTCGGTGAATTCTTACCGAAGCTTTTCAAGGTCAAACGATTGCAGATCAAAATGCCTGAAATGGTACCACCAGCTGTTTCCCGTTCCTTTTCTGGCATGATTCCGATCGTGATCATCGTGGCAGTCACTGCTTTGATCAATTTCTTAGTTTTGATGATCGCACCAGAAGGCATCAATGAACTGATTTACAACGGGATCCAAAGTCCATTGCGGGATCTGGGGGGCAATGTCGTCGGTGTCTTGATCTTGGCGTTCTTGCAAACTACGTTGTTTGCGATCGGGATCCATGGACCAAATACTTTGAATGCGGTTCGTTCAGCGATTTTTACCGAACAGGACCTAGCTAACCTAGACTTTATCAACCAAGGCGGCTCCTTGTGGGACGTTCCTTACAAAGAAACTTGGGGCGTTTTAAATGATATGTTCGCAAATATGGGCGGTACTGGTATGACATTGGGCTTGATCATTGCGATCTTCATCGCTTCAAAACGTCCAGAACAACGTGAGATTGCTAAGATGTCCTTAGTTCCAGGAATTTTCCAAATCAATGAGCCGATGATCTTCGGTCTACCGATCGTCTTGAATCCAATCTTGATCATTCCGTTTATTTTGACGCCAATGGTCAATATTTTAGTGGGTTATTTTGTCACTGTTGTCTGGCCGATCATGCCGACCCCAGCGATTGGGGTACCATGGACGACCCCCGGAATCATTAATCTCTTTTTAGGAACTGGAGGAAATGCGATCGCTGCGGTTGTCGGTGTCGTTTGTCTTGCGATTTCGGTCTTGATCTATTTGCCATTCGTGATCGCCTCTAACCGTTCCCAAAAAGTAGAATTATAAGCAAACGAATGAGTCGAGGAGGAATGAAATTTATGTCCGCAAAAATGCCAAAAGATTTTTTATGGGGCGGCGCGATCGCTGCCCATCAAGCAGAAGGCGCTTGGAATGTTGCTGGCCGTGGAATGAGTACCGCTGATGTTATGACGGCCGGCGGCAACGGTATTCCCCGTAAAATCACCAAAGGCGTCATTGAAGGAGAGTATTACCCGAACCATGAAGCCATTGACTTTTATCACCGTTACAAAGAAGATATCCAGTTATTCAAAGAGCTGGGCTTGAAATGTCTACGGACATCGATTTCTTGGAGTCGGATCTATCCAACTGGAACAGAAGAAGAACCAAATGAAGCCGGTCTCCAATACTACGATGATCTTTTCGACGAATTGCAGGCAAACGGCATCGAACCCGTGATCACTTTGTCCCACTTTGAAATGCCTTATGCCCTCTATGAAGAATTTGGTGGGTTTGCTAACAAAGAAGTGATTCCCCTCTTTGTCAAATTCGCCAAGACTGTTTTTCAACGGTATCGTGACAAAGTAACGTATTGGATGACCTTCAATGAGATCAATAATCAAGCAGATGGGCAAGAGCCGCTGCACGTTTGGACCAATTCTGCCATGATCATCGAGGATGACAGTCAAAAAGAAGCACTCGTCTTTCAAGCGGGCGTCAATGAGTTGATTGCCAGTGCGGCAGCGGTGATCGAAGGCAAAAAAATCAATCCAGATTTTCAAATTGGCTGTATGATGGCCTATGTCCCAGTCTACCCCTACTCTTGCGCACCCGCTGATTTGATGGCATCCGTCAAAGCCAATGAACGGCGCTATTTTTACAGCGACGTCCACGTACGAGGCAAGATCCCAACCTATGTGCAAAAATATTGGGCGAAAAAAGGCATCACGATTGAGATCACGCCCGAGGAACAAGCGCTATTAAAAGCGGGAACCGTTGATTATATTGGGTTCAGCTATTACATGTCAGGAACGATCTCAACCCTTAATGAAGTGGCTGGCACACCAACTGAGGATATCCCAGGAGCAAAAATCGTGAGTAATCCTTATATCAGTGCTTCTGATTGGGGCTGGCCTATCGATCCAGTCGGGTTGCGCTATGTGTTAAATACGATCTATCAACGCTATGACTTGCCGCTATTTATCGTAGAAAATGGCTTTGGTGCTTATGATCAATTAACCGATGAGCAGCAAGTCCATGATGACTACCGCATCACTTACCTGAAAGAGCATATCGAACAGATGGAAAAAGCGGTGGTTGAAGATGGTGTACCGCTATTAGGTTATACGCCTTGGGGGATCATTGATATCGTCAGCTTCGGCAGCGGCGAAATGGAGAAACGCTATGGCATGATCTATGTCGACAAAGACAATACTGGCAAAGGAACCTTGAATCGTTTGAAAAAAGATTCCTTTGCGTGGTACCAGCAAGTGATCGCCTCTAATGGTGAAACGCTCTAATTACTGCTTCCATAACTAACGTACAAAAACCGCCCCTCGTTGCGCCATACTCCTTTTCACATTAGGAGCCCGGCAACGAGGGGCGGTTTTTTTATTAAAGAGGGGCGCCATTGCGAGGATGGCTTTTCTTATCATCACTAAACACTACCTCAATGCTGTGGTACACTATAGCTATTCATTTACTTTCACTTTAAGGAGGAGCTGCATGAAGCCGATATTTCGTTCGATCCAATCTCAAGATGATGCGCCCTTAGCCGCTATCATTCGCAAAAGCTTGACCGACCACCAGTTGGCGGTTCCAGGGACTGCCTATTTTGATCCCGAGTTAGACCACTTAAGTGAATTTTATGCAGCAGATCCTGCTAGCCGCCATTATTTTGTCGTCACTAATGAATCGGGTACCCTTTTAGGCGGCGGTGGTCTTGCCGCTTATGATTCAGAAGGGAAAATCGCCGAGCTGCAAAAATTTTATCTCAGTGATGCTGCCAAAGGGCAGCGCCTCAGCTATCCCTTGCTGGCGAAGATCGAGGCCAAAGCTGTTGAACTAGGTTATCGGCAACTCTATTTAGAATCCCATCATTCTCTAGAAGCAGCCTTGCATGTCTATCAAAAAGCCGGCTATCGCGCATTGTGTCAGCCACTATTGGCAGCACAGCATACCACGATGGATCGCTTTTATGTGAAAACACTCGCTGAAGAAAACGAATAGAAAAGCAGCCGTTCCTTGATCGCTAGGAATGGCTGCTTTTCCGTTATCCTTGTCCATAATAAGCATGTTCGCCATGCTTGCGGAAATAATGTTTATCCAGCAAATAATCAGCGATCGGTGTTCGATCCAAGGTCAAAGCTTCGGTACCTAATGCCATTTCTGCGACCTCTTCTAAAACAATACTATTGCTGACCGCTTGTTCCGCAGATTGCCCCCAAGTAAAGGGACCGTGTCCCGCTGTGAGGACAGCTGGGCATGCAAGTGGATCTAATCCCCGCTTTTCAAACGTCTCGACAATGACTTTGCCAGTTTCTTTTTCATAGTCTGCCGTTACCTCAGAGGCCCGTAAAGGTCGTGTGCAAGGGACACTACCATAAAAAGTATCCGCATGCGTCGTTCCATATGCAGGAATGTCTCGCTGTGCTTGCGCCCATTTTACCGCATTTGTCGAATGCGTATGGACGATCGCCTTGACGCCTTCGAAGTGCTTATACAATAGCGCATGGGTTTTGATATCCGAGGAAGGCTTCAACGCCTTCGCCTCTTTCGGCGTTCCCGCTAAGTCGCAAACTACCATTGAATCAACCGTCATCGTCTGATAATCAACACCACTGGGTTTAATGACGATGATCCCTAAATCTCGATCGATCTCACTGACATTTCCCCAAGTTAGCTTTACTAGTCCTTCCTCAGGCAGTCTCTTATTGGCTTGATAGACTCGCTCTTTCATCAATTGAAGCTGATTGATCAAGGTAACCGACCTCCTTTAGTTTTGGTAATAAAAATGCTTTGGCTTGTTCGATTTCCGCAATCGGGTCAGCGCTCGTCTCACTCCACATCTCGATGACAAAAGAACCGTTATAATTCAACCGCTTCAGCGTGCGTAAGCAGCCATCAAAATCAACACACCCAGTGCCAAACGGTACTTCTTTAAACTTTCCTCGAAACTTATCTGAAACCGCCAATGTATCTTTCAAATGAATCTGGGTTATCTCGCAAATGCCTTTTTCTAATTCATAACCGACATCATTTTCTGGCCAGGCCGATAGGTTCCCGACATCTGGATAGACTTGTAGATAGGGCGAAGGGATCTGCTCCTTGATCCGTAAATACTTTGAGATAGAATTTAGAAACGGATCATCCATGATCTCTAGTGACAAAACGACACCCTTTTCAGACGCCCTAGCGACCGCTTCTTTTAGATTGGCAATGAACCATTCTCGGCTACAAAGACTTTTTTCCTCATAGTACACATCGTATCCGGCTAATTGGATGCAGCGAATACCCAAATCTGAAGCCAGGTCAATGGCTTTTTCCATCAGATGCATCGCGTGCTTGCGCTTTTTTTCATCGATCGAACCAAAGGGAAACCGCCGATGTCCACTGAGACATAAAGACAAGATTTTGATCCCCGAGGCATAGATTGCCTCGACGATCTCTTTGCGTTGCTCTTGGTCCCACTCTAAGCGTGCCAAGCGTTCATCGGTTTCATCAATGGACATTTCAATGAAATCGAAGCCTCGGTCTTTGACAAACTGCAATCGTTCCGACCAAGAGAGGGTTTTGGGTGTTGCTTTTTCATATAGACCGATCAAACTCATGGAAAACTACCCCCAAATCCGTAAAATCTCTTGCTTGAAATCAACTGCTGCTTGTTGCGGATCGTCAGCTGCAGTGATGCCTCGTCCTGTGATAAAGGTATACACATCAATGCCAGCAAACAGAGCCAACGTCTCGACGCTCAATCCTCCCGTGACTGACACTCGAAACCCCATATCGATCAATTTACGGACTTTCGTTAAATCTTTTTCTCCCCATGTTTCACCAGCTAACAGTGCGTCACGACTTTGATGATAGATAGCTTGTGAGATGCCGGCATCTAGCCACTGCTGTGCTTGCTGGTAGGTCCAGTCACCATATAATTCTACTTGGATCTCAGCAATTTCTTTTGCCGCTGCCTTCATTGTTGGGATCGTTGCTGCACAAATCACGGTCATATAATCCGCGCCAGCTTGCTGGCAGTTTTTGGCGACCGTCCCACCGGCATCGGCACATTTTGTGTCTGCTACGATCAACTTTTCCGGATACATCGCTCGGAAGCAGCGTAGGACCTGTGCTCCTTCTTGCAACAGTAAAATAGTTCCTGCTTCAATGATATCCACCACATCGCCAACTTTTTTGATATCAGCCAGTGCACCAGCTAAATCGGAGTGATCGCAAGCGATCTGCAGTTTTGGTATACTCATGAAATTCCCCTCTCTTTTGTTCGATCATCTTTTTGTTCTTGTCACGTCCTGATGCACTACTCCTTCGAAAGACCCGCTTCTCTGACCCGCTCAATAATTTCTTTAGGGGACATCACATTTCTTACCCCGATCACTGTTACGCCCTTTTCTTTGGCTTTATCGAACATATTGACAAAGTTCATTGGCGTAAAGACCACATCGTAATTCTTGGCGGTGCTTTTGCCTTCAGAAATCGCGCAATGATGAATAGAGGTGATCGTGATCCCTTCTGACTTCAAAGCTTTTTCGACACTCCGCATCATCATCAAACTTGTTCCTGATCCATTTGCACAAGATACCAATACTCTCATCTTCTTTTCCTCCTAAGAATTCATTATTTTTGTTTTTCTACATACGCATCATAATCATCTACGATCAAGAAATACCCTTCTGGATCTCTGCGGTACTGCAACTGTGGAATCACTAATAAGATCACCACTACAAGAACCACACCAATGATGCCTAAGAATTTCATCAATACTGTAAAGAATGGCCAGACGGTCGCCCAGTCGAACATTCCAAGATAGCCGCCATATTGAGACAATCCTACCCAAGTAGCGATCAATGCCGAACCACCGATCTGAATAATGCCGGATAAGAATGGGAAGAGACAAGCCGCTTTGATGCCTCCGCGGTTGTTGGCAAAAACGGCGATCGCTGCGTTATCAAAGAACAGTGGGATAAACCCAGCAATGACGATCGTTGGTGAACGGAACAAAATCAGTAAAGCAATCATTAAGAATTGTCCTAATGCACCGAATAAAAAGCCCACCGTCACGGCATTTGGCGACCCAAAGGCAAAGGTTGCGGCGATATCGATCCCTGGAACAGCACCTGGTAAAATCGTATTCGAGATTCCTTGGAATGACTCGGTCAATTCAGAAACGAAGGTGCGGACACCTAATTGAAGAATTGCTAAATAGACGGCAAACATTAGTGATGTTTGTAAAATATAAAATAAGAAACTTTGTCCTTCTGCCATAAATCCTGCTGTTATTAAATAATCTTGTCCAAGCGTTACCAAAATGATACCGAAGAAAAAGAGCATCAAAATCGAAGTCGATACCATATTTTCATTGAAGACTGATAAAAAACCGGGTAGTTCGACATCTTCTAATTTGCGGTTGGATTTGTTCTTTTTGAAGCGTTCCGCAAGTCGTGCAAAGAAGTAAACACCAAACATCTGTTGATGGGCAATCGCAAAACCAGCACCTTCCGTCAAATCTTGACAGATGCCAACGGTCAAATTGGACCCCACCGCCCAATAGCAGCCTAAGATCAAGCCCATGACAAGTAAGACTTCGATTCGACCCAGGTCTGGGAAACAGAATAGCAGCAGCCAAAAGGCCGTTGCGGCTTGCTGTACTTGCACATTTCCAGTAGTGAAGACGGCCCGCAGCTTCGTATATTTTTTGAAGCGAACGAGTAAGATATTAAAAACAAAGGCAATCAATAATAAGAGCATCGTGTCACCAAAGGTGCGTCCAAATCGTTCTTCAATGCCGGCGGTGATCGCATTTTGACCAAAATACGGGTCAGTGACCATCGCATCTAATTCAAAACGCTCCTTAAGCCCCACCAGGATCGGACGGAAATTATTGACCAATCCACCAGAGCCAATCGTCAAAATCAAGTAACCAACGGTGGCCTTGAAGAAACCTGCAACACATTCAACAAACGGCCGTTTCAATAGTAAGTAACCAATCAGTACAATAAAACCGATCAAAAAAGCTGGCTGCATCAAAATATTCTGAGCAAAGTAATCCCAGCATCTCAATAAGAAATCTCCTACCATTTCCATCTAATCCCTGCTTTCTTTTTGGTCATATTTCTCCATCACCGCTTCAAAATCTGCCATTGTTTTTACACCTAGTAAATCTTCCACCAGCCCTTCTTCCATCAGCATTTCGGATAAACTAGCGATATTGTTCATATGTGCTTCAGCGTTTTTGGCAGCGAGCATAAAGAACAACTGCGCCTCTTTGTCGGGGTCATCATCTTGAAATGAAACGGGGGCTGGAAAAATCGTCAATCCGATCCCCGTTCCTAAGACACCTTTGCTTTCTGCTGAAGAATGGGGCATGGCTACTTTGGGAATGATCACAATATAAGGACCGTATTGATGAACATCCCGAATGACATCTTCAATATACTGATCCGTGATCAACGCCTTTTGCTTTAATCCTTCGCCACTCGCCCAGATAGCGGCTTCCCAATCTTCGGGCTGTTCATGATTGATCGCAACCAACTCATTTTCATAAAAATAACGCAGCATTACCTTTGCTCCTTTCAAATTTGGCTTTTGCAGCATCCCCCCTTCTTTTATAAAAAAGAAGGGAATGGCGTATCATTATCGACCGAAAACACATCTTTGAAGCCGCGATAGAAATTAAATTCAAGATCGTCTTTATTCGTTGGGTAGGTAAATTTGCCGCCAACTTGCCAAATATACGGTTTAAACTCATAGTGCAAACGATCTTTTTTAAACTTCCAAATCTCAGTGATCTCCTTTGGATCAGCCATAAAATTGGACCAGATATCATAGTGTACAGGTATCACTACTTTGGCATTGAGGGATTCTGCCATCCGCAACATATCGACTGAAGTAACCTTGTCGGTGATGCCCCGCGGGTTTTCGCCATATGCACCTAAGCAAACATCGATCTTGTACTGATTCCCATGTTTAGCAAATACATTCGAATAATGAGAATCTCCAGCGTGATAAATCGCCCCACCGGAAGTCTCAAACAAGTAATTGACTGCGATACGATCCATGTCCTGTGGCATTTTTCCTTTCAAGCTGGTATCCGGATCTTCACAAGTAATTAGAGCGGTTCGATCGAATGCTTCTAAAGCGACGATTTTCACCTGCCCAATGGTCACTTCATCCCCTGGTTTGACCACGATGGTTTTTTCTTCTGGTATTCCCCATTTCAACCAAGTTGCAACGACTTCATGGGGACCGACGAATTTTGCTTCTGGACAATTTTGATGGACTGCAGCTGCGGTATTGATGTCTAAATGATCGGAATGAATATGGGTCACCACTAACGCATCCACTCCTTTGATTTCAAATGGATCGATCACAAAGGGCTGCGTCCGTAAGTTAGGCTGCATTTCCTGTACACCACTCATCCGCATCATTTGATGGCCTTTTTTCATTTGCCCATTCCCATGACTGCGTTTGCCAGTGCCGCACCAAAGGTCGCATAAAATGTTGGTTCCTTCCGCACTCTTTAACCAAATACCCGTACAGCCTAGCCACCACATGGAAACTGTGCCTTCTTTCACAAGTTCACTTTCGATCTCCTCGTTTAAATAGGTTCCCCATTCTGGAAACGTATTTAACAGCCAACTCTCTTTCGAAACATCATTTACGTGTACCATCTTTGTTCCTCCCTTGCTTATTTACACCTTGATTCTAACATATAGAAAAACGCTTTCAATCAAATTTTATGTTAATTTATCTTATTTTATGTTAATTTACCGAGAAATAAATGTGATTATTTAATATATATGGTAATGTTTCTGTGATATGTTAAAATGAGTTCGAAAGAAGAAACGATAAAAAAATGGCAGTTTCTAAACGACGGCTGTGCGATTATCCCGCGAATTCGTGAGAAAGAGACACGTGATTTTGCTGCACAGGATAATTGCAAGCTGGACAAATGATAGAAGACAATAATAGAAAAAAGTGCATGTGAGGAGGAAGTATCGTGAAACGTTCCAATGAAGAAGTGAGGCAAAGAAGAAAACAATTGATCGATTTGATAAAAGCATCTGGTCTTTCTGATGTGAGGACCCTCAGTCATCAGTTGGGAGTATCAGAGATGACGATCCGCAGAGACTGTACTGTCCTCAGTGAGATGGGTCAGATCAAACAAACCCACGGAAAAATCGAATACTGTGAAGCTTATGAAGATGAAGCACATCCCACCGACTCGATCGAGTACATCAAAGATCGACTGGCCAAAGAAGCGGCTCGCCAAGTAAAAGATGGCGATACCCTTTTCGTCAATACGAGTACCAGTGCAGCTCAAACGTTGCGCCATCTCACAGACAAACGAATCAGTTTGCTGACGAACAACACGAGTGTGATCCAAATGGAACACCATCCAAAATCAACGATTGTTTTAAGTGGTGGCGAAATACGTTACCCTAAAGCGGCATTGTCAGGAGACATCGCCGTGGAGTCATTTTCTCACGTTCGTTCTGATGTTACGATCATTGGCTGTAGTGGGTTAGATTTACAGACCGGCATTTCCACTTCAGTAATCCACGAAGCCAAAGTCAATGCGAAAATCATCGAAAATTCTGGCAAGTTGATCGTTATCGCGGATTATCGCAAAATCGGTAAGCAATCCAATTTTACGATTGGCGCAATTGCGGATATCGATCTGCTGATCACCGATCATTACTCTGATCCCAAAGTCATCGATTTGATTGAGCAACAAGGTGTTCAAGTCATCCAAGTACCCGTCTAACCTTCTTTACCGCTAAAAAAAGCCCGACAGTTGATCTGAAAAGCCACGCCTTGCTGCCTCTTCCAACAGAAACAGCAAAGCGTGCCCTTCGATCAACCATCGTGGCTTTTTTCGTTAAACAATCGTGCGCTTCAAACGTGCTTTATGGGTCGTGCCTCTTGTGAATTAGAGCCGCAGCAACCAAATCAATGCAACAGCACCCATGGTTTGGACGGCGCCAACGGAAAGACCATAGAATAAAAAGCGCGGGCCTTCTTTTAAAAACTTGCGGAAATCCAAGCGCAAACCGATGGCTGCCAACGCCGTCGTTTCAAACCACGTACTGATAAAATGAGCGCCCTCATTCAACCAGCTAGGCAGCGGCAAGAAGCTGTTCAAGATACAGATGGTCAAGAAGCCCAACACATACCAAGGGATCGGCAGCCGCAGCTTGCCTTTGGCTTTGGTTTTGGTGGGGGTCTTTGTCGTCATTCGTTCAAAAACAATGACGACGACTGCCAACATGATGATGCGCGCGATTTTAAAGAGCATCGCGTATTTGACGGTGTCGGCATCAATCAAACTAGCCCCCGCCACGACTTGTCCGACGGATTGCAGCGTGCCACCAAGTAAGGCGCTTTTTTGCAACAGATCATCGCCGTATAAGCCCAATGCTAAAAACGGCAGCGTCAGCATCATCACTGTTCCTAAAAGATTGACCAAGGTGATGATCTGCCCTTTTTCTTCATCATCGGCATCAATGGCTGGTGCGATCGCCGCAATCGCAGAGGATCCGCAGACAGCATTGCCGCCTGCCATCATCAGGCTCATCTTTTGATTAAAGGCCATTTTTTTCCCTATCAAATAAGCAGCGGTAATGACCAAACTCATCATCAGCAATATAAAGAGAAAGCCCCGAAGGCCCATTTCACTGATGGTCTGGAAAGTGACGGTAAAGCCCAGCAAAACCACCGAATATTCCAAGAGCCGACTTTCCGCAACCTTCGTTCCGACTTGATAGCGTTCTTGCTTGAACAGTGTATTTCCTAAAATGATTCCTAATAAAATAGCAAGGGTTGCTCCCCCTAATTTTGGTACAGCCAAAGCCATGATTCGGGCGATGACGGCTACCGAAAAGGATAGGAACAAACCGGGAAGTATCAAAGCTGTTTGTCGTTGCTTCATTGCTTTCATCCTTTCATATAACATCCATTATACACAGATTGACCGATCAGTAGGATTTATTGGTATAATAGTTATGATTGAATTTTCTAATGGAAGGGATTGCAATGTTAAAATTACTGGAGACCTTCAAGATGGTCTATGAAACGAAAAATTTTTCGAAAGCTGCCGAATTGCTGTTTATTTCGCAGCCCACGGTTTCTGCTCAGATCAAGCAGTTGGAACAAGACCTGGATACACCGCTTTTTTTACGCAATGGTCGCAAAAACGTGATCGCCACGCCCCAAGCAGAGTACCTTTACGAAAAGGCACTGAATTTATTGGATGAGTGGTCGACGATCACCAGCGAGATCCATACCAACACGCAGCATCAAAGCCACTGTGCCCTAGGCATCTCTCATACCTATGCGATGGCCTTGATGCCTGACTTGATGATTGCTTTATACAACGCCTTTCCCACGGTGCGTTTTCGGGTATCGATGATGAACTCCGCTGAAGTCTTAACAGCCCTTGAACAACATCAATTAGATTTAGGGATCATTGAAAAACCCTTATCTGCACCAAGTATTTTGCGTTTCCCGATTTTGAAAGATCAGCTCGTCTTAGCTGGTGATCCCCAAGTCGGTCCTTGGCTCGTTCGAGAAGCGAGTTCTGGTGTCTACTATTACACTAAGCGCTATCTAGAGGAACAAAATATTCAAGGACCGATCATTGAGATCGCCAGCAATGAATTGATCGTCGCTTTACTGAAACAAGGCTTCGGCTGTTCGATCCTTTCCAAGCGAGCCGCCTACGGCATTGGCTATCAACTGCTGGATAAAAATTTTGAGCGGCAATTTTACCTCATCCAGCGCAAAGCCGTCACAGAACCAGCCATCGAGGGTTTGCGGACCTTCATTCAGGAGTGGTCGCAAGAGGATTCCTTGCAAGCAGAAAGCAAATAAATTCACTTGTTTTTAAGGGAGGAAACCACCGCCTCGTGGGATTTCTTAACCTTTTCTTACGATTACGCTTCCTCGCTGCCGATCTGGCCCGTTTGATTGTTTCTTAAGAAATTTGTGCTAAAATGAAGAGTACTGGCTATGGGCTCTAATGTTCCCCTTTTCGGTGGATCTTAGACCGCCCTTTGACTACTTTTGCAGTTCGTGAGCAAACCAGTAAGAAAGGATCTTGAAATGAACGAACAAATCAAGAACAAATTAGCGCTGCTTCCTGACCAACCCGGTTGTTATTTAATGAAAGATAAAAATAACAAAATCATCTATGTTGGGAAAGCCAAAATTTTAAAAAATCGTGTCCGTTCGTACTTTACCGGCAGTCACGATACGAAAACCGAACGGCTCGTTCAAGAAATCAATGATTTTGAGTACGTCGTTACCGAATCAAATACGGAAGCCTTATTGCTGGAAATCAATTTGATTCAAAAAAACAAACCGAAATACAATATCATGCTAAAGGACGACAAGTCGTATCCTTTTATTAAAGTGACCAAAGAGCGCTATCCGCGTCTGATCATCACTCGTAAAGTTTTAAAAGACGGGGCTTTATATTTTGGCCCTTATCCTGATGCACGAGCAGCCAACGAAACCAAACGGGTGCTGGATCGCCTCTTTCCATTGCGAAAATGCGGTCCTTCTCAAAAGCGGCCTTGTCTTTATTATCATTTGGGTCAATGCGTCTGTCCTTATGTCAACAATGTAGATCCCAAGGATTATCAGAAGATCGTTGATCAAGTCAAACACTTTTTCCACGGCGGTCACGTCGATATTTTAAAAGACCTGAAAGAGAAGATGGGCGAAGCCATTGAAACGTTAGAGTTTGAACGAGCGGCTGAGCTGCGGGATCAGATCCAAGCAATCGATACCGTCATGACGCGACAAAAAATGACTCTGACAGATCTGATGGACCGTGATGTCTTTGGCTACAGTGTCGACAAAGGCTGGATGTGTGCCCAAGTCTTCTTTATCCGTCAAGGAAAGCTGATCGAACGAGAAGTCTCTTTGTTTCCTTTCTACAATGAAGCGGATGAGGATTTCTTGACCTTCGTCGGCCAGTTTTACCAAAAGAATGAGCACTTCATTCCCAAAGAAGTCTTTGTTCCGCAAAATGTCGATGCTGCCCCATTAGAAGCGCTGCTGGAAACCAAAGTCCTGCAGCCCCAACGAGGCGACAAAAAGAAATTGGTCGATTTGGCCAATAAAAATGCCCGCATTGCCTTGGCACAAAAATTTGCGTTGATCGAGCGTACTGAAGAACGGACGATCGGTGCAGTGGATCGTCTAGGCGAAGCCATGGGGATCGCAACACCTTATCGGATCGAAGCCTTCGATAACTCCCACATCATGGGGACCGACCCAGTGTCTGCAATGGTGGTTTTTGTCGACGGGAAGCCGTTTAAAGATGATTATCGGAAATATAAGATTCGTACCGCACAAGGCGGCGACGATTATGGCTCTATGCAAGAAGTCATCTACCGCCGATACTCTCGTGTCCTAAAAGAAAACCTGCCTTTTCCTGATCTGATCATCATCGATGGTGGGAAAGCCCAAGTCGGTGCCGCCCAAGAAGTGCTGTATAACCAGCTAGGTTTAGATATTCCCGTTGCGGGTTTAGTGAAGAACAACAAACACAAAACCAGCGAGTTGATTTTCGGGGAATTTTTAGATCCGATCCAGCTGGAACGCAATTCTGTGGAATTCTTTTTGCTGCAACGGATCCAAGATGAGGTCCATCGTTTTGCGATCACCTTCCATCGCCAACTGCGCAGTAAAAACAGCTTTTCTTCCAAACTGGATGAAATTCCTGGCTTAGGACCAAAACGCAAGCAACAGCTGATGAAAACCTTCAAGTCGTTAAAAAACATCCAAGCAGCTTCCGTGGAAGAGATCCAGCAAGCTGGCATCCCCAAAGCCGTTGCGGAAACTATCTTAGCCAAACTAGGTGATCAAAACCAACCCACTTCTTAAGTCAAAACAAAAACGCTCCATAGCCAACAGTAGCTATGAAGCGTTTTTTCGTTGAAGAAGCATTTTGTAAGCCGTTACTTTTTGCGGTGCTGTAACAGATCAGGCTTCATGTCTAACATGGAATATCCCCGAACATCATACCGATTGCGGCTGCAGGAATAGTCCACTGGACGTCCCGATTCTAAATAGATGATCTGTTCTAATTCCAATACTGGGTCATCTGCTTGGCACGCTAAATAGGTTTGATCGTATTCATCGCTTTTGGCAGCCTGAAAGGTCCGATAAGCGCCAGCAAATTTGTAGCCTAAATCTTGCAGTAGATAGTCATAGACGGATTCTTCCAAGATCTCTTTCGTCAAACCGCTGACCAGATCCAACGGCATATAGGAATGCTCGAGTATGTATGGATTGCCTTCTAAGATCCGCAAACGGATCACATGATAGATTGGTTGTTCGGCAGTGATCTGAAGCATCTCTTGAATTCTTGTTGTAGGAAAACAGACTTCAAAGGTGATGACTTGGCTAGTCAATGTCCGTTTTTCTTGTTTCATCTGATAGCTCAGGCCTTTGTATTCTGTCACCGATGAGGTATCTTTGCCCCAAAAGGAATGATTCAAAACTTTGGTCCCTAAGCCGCGCTTTGTCAGCAGCAAGCCTTCCATAATCAGGATATTCACCGCATTTTTAATCGTCATTCGGCTGACGCCAAACTCTTCCACTAACTCTGTTTGATAAGGTAAAAGACTGTCTTTCGGATAAGTTCCGTCCTTGATTCTTTTACGCAGAACATCTGCGATCTCCATATATTTGGGCATTTTGCCACCTCCAAAACGTGTGTTGTATTGTATTGATTGAAAAACGATAAAAGAACCGGCCAAACGAAAAGAGTGTCATCACACCACTGCACCTTCCAATGAAGCAGTGTGATAAGGGGTATTGCACTCTGATCGCGGCCGGATAAGGTCTATTACGTTTGGCGCTTGTTTCTAATCGACTCGATCAGACATTACGCATTTTTTAAACGGCGTGTTTCTTGAATTTGCGCCATTTTCACGAATGGCAAGTAGATAACGATTGACAAGATCAAGTTAACAGCTGCCAAGATTCCGCCAGCAATACTTTGTGTCGACAAAATACCGCCGATGATTGGTGGCGTCGTCCATGGTGCGATGACGGTACTTGCAGGAACTAAGCCAGTTGCGGTTGCAAAATAAGCAGTCGTTACTAAAACAAGTGGGGTCAACACATATGGGATGAACAAGATTGGGTTCAAGACAACTGGTAACCCAAACATCACTGGTTCATTGATCATAAACACACCTGGTGCAACAGATAGTTTTGCGACAGTCATATACGCTTTATGATGACGAGCAACTAAAAAGATCGCAATCAAAAGACCTAGTGTCGCACCTGTTCCGCCGATGTTCACGAAAGAATCAAAGAATGGTTTGTTCACGATATAAGGCAAATCTGTTCCTGCTTCTAATGCTCGTGCGTTTGCTTCGATCGCTGGCACATTGATCGTTTGCATGAACGGGTCGATGATGTTGGCACCATGTAAACCAAAGAACCATAAGAATGCAGAGATAAAACCTAATAGCAAAGCAGCTGGGTAAGAGTTTGCCAAGCCCATGAATGGTTGTTGCACCAATTCATAGAAGGACAATACGATACTTGTCACACCAAATGCTTGGAAAATTGCTGTAAACAAAGCAAAGATCGATACGGTGATCATTGCTGGGAATAATGCAGCAAATGAACGTGAAACTGCTGGTGGTACTCCATCAGGCATGTTGATGACTAAGCGTGGGTTGCCAGCTAGACGACGGAAGATCTCAGTAGAAATGATCGATACGATTAATGCTAAAAATAATCCTTGAGAACCAAGTCCGGCAGCTGTTAACAAACCATCTGGGCCTGTCGCCATTGCACCTAATGCGAAGAAACTTGCAACTGAGATCGCCCCAGCACCTAATGCGTCTTGATTGTAGCTTTTAGCTAAATTATACGCTACTGTGAAAGCGATTAACAGACCAAGTATTGAAAAAGTACCTGCTGACAAGTTGTTCCCAAAGGCTTGCCATGTGCCTTCACCAAAAATGCCATTCATAAAATCAATATAGGCAGGGATTGGTAAGTTGTTGATCAATACCCCAAAAGAGCCTAAGATCATCAACGGCATCGTTACGATAAATCCGTCACGAATGGCCACTAGATGTCTTTGAGAGCCTATTTTAGAAGCGATCGGAATAAAGTGCTTCTCCATAAATCCAATAAATTTATCCATTGTTTTTTCTCCTTTCAAACCCTAAACAAAATAATGAAACCGATTTCTACTAAAGAATACCACGAGAACGTTTCCATGTCTAGTCTTTTCTTTATCAGAACTGTGCTTTTATTTAACCCAGCTTATCATTTGCAAAAACAGGTGGTTTTTTAATAGAATCCCCCCTTTGAAATTAGCCAAAAAAAATCCGCGATTTTACACAAAAAAAGCAATGCTGATTCCTACAGCATTGCTTTTTTCATTGTTATTAAAAGCCGTTATTATCTGAAACTTCTTTAAACCAACGACCTGATTTTTTCACCGTTCGTTTAGCATCATTTGCTAAGTCAACGGAGATAAATCCGTAACGGTTCTTGTAAGCATTGGTCCATGACCAGTTGTCCATGCAAGTCCACATATGGTAGCCGACACAATTGGTTCCTTCTTGGATCGCTTGGTGGACGTACTTCAAGTGGTCAGAGACAAATTCGATGCGGTAATCATCTTCGATCACGCCATCAGCATTGACGAAACGTTCTTCTCCTTCGACACCCATGCCATTTTCAGAAATGTAGCACTTGATATTGCCATAATTTTCTCGCGTGTTCGTCAAAATATCATAGATCCCTTTTTCATAGATTTCCCATCCACGATACGGGTTCATTTTCTTGTTCGGCATATCATAGTTATCAAAGTAATCATCAGGCATTGGACTTTTCGCTTCATCGATTGGTGATTCTTTCTTCATGATACGACGAGGTTGGTAATAATTGATCCCCAACAAGTCGATCGTATTTTCGCGAATTGTTTGTAAATCATCAGCTTCCATCGCTGGTACCATATCCAATTCCTTGACGATGGTCACTAATTCTTCTGGGAACGTGCCTTTGACCGCAGGGTCTAAGAAAGAGCGATTAAAGAAGGCATCTGCGATTTGCGCTGCTTTGACATCCTCTGGATCGTTCTCATCTCTTGGATAGCTTGGCGTCAAGTTCAAGATGATGCCGATCTCCCCATCAAGGTTCATCTCATGATAGACTTTGATGGCTTTAGCACTCGCCAACGTTTCGTGGAACCCAACTTGGACTGCATGTTTCATGTTGATCTCATTCGGATAATGGAATTGGTAAAGATAGCCGCCTTCAACAGGGACGATCGGTTCATTATGAGTGAACCATTTCTTGACACGATCACCAAATAATGTAAAGCAGGTTTGCGCAAACGCGACATAGGCATCCACGGTCTCTCGGTTCAACCAGCCGCCTTTTTCTTGCAGCGCCATCGGCATATCGAAGTGGTATAAATTCATGAAAGGTTCGATCCCGTTGGCGATCAACTCATCAATGTAGGCATTGTAAAAATCAACGGCTTTTTGATTGACTTCTCCTTTGCCTTGCGGGAAGAGACGACTCCATTGGATCGACGTCCGAAACGTCGTATGGCCGGTTTCTTTCATTAGTTGAATATCTTCTTGATAGCGTGTATAGACTTGCGAGGTTTTTTCAGGACCTACCCCATTGAAAAATTTCTCTGGTTCTTGCTGATACCAGTAATCCCAGATGCTTGCCCCTTTGCCATCGCCTTCAAATACACCTTCTGTTTGTGGGCCACTAGCGGCTGACCCCCACCAAAAGCCTGCTGGAAATTGATAATCCATCTTCATTCACTCCTCATTTTTTCTTTGCTGCCCTAATCATAAAGGAAGCAGTTACAAAAATCAATCTTTTTTAAAATAAATGTATAGACATTTAAAATAAAACATGATACATTATCAATGTAATCGATTGCAAAAAGAAATTTAAGGAGTGAACTAATAATGAATGGTTTTATGGACAAGTTATCTGAAAAGATTTTGCCCTTGGCGAATGCCTTAGGACAAAATCGCTACCTGACCGTCTTGCGGGACGCGTTTATGCTTTCGTTCCCAATCACTATGTTTGGATCGATCGTGGTCGTTTTAAACAACCTGCCCTTCTTCAGTGATGCCACTAAAGGAACATTAGGAACACTGTTTGGCAATGGGCAAAATGCAACAATGAGTATCATGACTGTTTTCGTTACTTTCGGTATTGGCTATTATTTATCAAAATCATATGATGTGGAAGGGATTTTTGGTGGTGCCGTTTCGTTTGCCAGCTTTTTGATCTTGACTCCTTTCTTTATGACCACTGAATCTGGCGAAACGATCTCCGGTGTGCTGTCTCTTGATCGTCTTGGCGCAAAAGGGATGTTTATCGGGATGATCGCAGCATTTTTGGCAGCTGAAATCTATTGCCGCATCACAAAACGCGGCTGGCAGATCAAAATGCCTGATGGGGTACCACCAGCAGTTTCTAAATCTTTTGCCGCTTTGATTCCAGCAATTATCACCTTAACGGTATTCTTAGTGATCAATGCCATCATGACGGGTGTCTTCAATGCCAACTTGCATGACCTGGTTTATGAATTGATCCAAAAACCATTGACTGGACTAGGCAGCAGCTTGCCAGCAACTCTATTGGCTTTGTTCTTTGTTCAATTCCTTTGGTTCTTCGGTCTACATGGTCAAATCATCGTCAACTCTGTGATGGACCCGATTTGGAATACATTGATGTTAGACAACTTAGAAGCGTATCAAAATGGGGATGCACTGCCGCATATCGTCACAAAACCATTTATGGAAACCTTTACTGTTGGATTAGGCGGTTCTGGTATGACGTTAGCCGTTGTTATCTTGATGGCTTTCGTATTGAAGAAAAAACAATACCGCGATGTGGGTCGTTTGGCTTTAGCACCAGGGATCTTTAACGTTAACGAACCAGCCATCTTCGGTATGCCGATCGTCTTGAATGCGACGATCCTGATTCCTTGGGTCGTGGCACCTCTTGTGGTAACGACCTTCAACTACTTAGTGATGGCGGCTGGACTTGTTCCTGCACCAACTGGTGTTTCTGTTCCTTGGACCGTTCCAGTGGTCTTCAGTGGTGTCTTAGCAACCAACTCTTGGTTAGGTGGTTTGCTGCAAGTCATTGACGTGGTGATCGTCGGCTTGATCTGGTATCCATTCTTACGTGTTTTAGATCGTCAAGCAGAACCATCGATCGATTAAGCGCAACGGCTGGCTGAATTTTTTCAGTCAGCCGTTCTTTTTATAAAAAAACCAAGGTTTGATTGTCGAAACCGCTTTTTTCAGCTATACTTCTTGCGAGGTGATCAGATGCCAAAATACCAAGAAATTGCCAATATTTTACGCACACGTATCAAAAACAAAACGTATCCGCCTGACAGCTTACTGCCGAACCAAACTGATTTAGTCGAGGAATTCGGAGTCAGCCGGATGACCGTCAAAAAAGCCATCGGTATTTTAGCCATGGAAGGACTGGTTTATTCTCAGCGGGGCGCTGGAACAAAAATATTGAACCACCCATTCTTAAAAAAAGACACCACTGCTTTAACGGTCTATGAAGGCTTGTCAACGGAAATGGGCAAAGCTGGCCGCAAGCTAGTCAGTCAAGTCATCGATTTTCAAGTCGAATTTCCTGACCAAACGATCCAAGAAAAGTTGATGTTAACGGAAGAACAGCCGATCTATAGTATTGTCCGCTTGCGGATTCTTGAAGACCAGCCGTTTATTTTAGAATATACCTATATGCCCGTCCATTTGGTGCCCAATTTAACTCGTGGCCATTTAGAAAGTTCTATCTACCGTTATGTCAAAGAGGAACTAGGGGTCCAGTTTGCTGGCGCCTACCGCACCATCGCCGCTGATAAAAGTACCGCGTACGATCAACAGTATTTGGACTGTAAAGCCGATGATCCGGTCTTAGAGATCGAACAGATCGTCTATCAGAAAAATGGCTCACCCATCGAATTTTCCCGTAGTCGCAACCGTTATGACGTGCGGGCCTACTCTTATTTAGATGTCCAGCACTAAAAAGACCTACCCACGATTTTCTTCCATCAGAAACCGTGGGCAGGTCTTTTTGTTGGTGCATTCGTTGCTTCGTTTACTTTTTCGCTGAGGGTTGGAATCGTTTCAGCCGCAAGGCATTTAATAAAACGGATACCGAGCTGAAGCTCATAGCCGCCCCAGCGATCATTGGATTGAGCAAGGGACCACCGAAAAGATGCAGCACACCCATTGCGACAGGGATGCCTAAGACGTTATAAGCAAAGGCCCAGAAAAGATTTTCTTTGATGTTTTTGATGGTTGCCCGACTTAACTCGATCGCTGATGGGACGTCCATCAGATCGCTGCGCATCAGTACGATGTCTGCCGATTCGATGGCGACATCGGTACCGGAGCCGATCGCGATCCCTACATCGGCTTGGGCTAACGCGGGCGCATCATTGATCCCGTCACCTACCATCGCAACCTTTTGGCCTTTGGCTTGCAGGCCAGCTACTTTGGCGGCTTTATCTTCTGGCAAGACGTCACTGATCACTTCATCGATACCGACTTGTTTGGCGATGGCTTGGGCCGTTCGGGCATTGTCGCCCGTGATCATTGCTACGTACAAGCCCATTTGATGCAATCGGTCAATGGCTTTTCGACTGCTTTCTTTGATAGTATCTGCCACAGCGATGATCCCGATCGCTTCGCCGTCTTTGGCAACATACATCGGTGTTTTCCCTTCTTGAGCCAATTGTTGGGCTTGCTCGATCAGGCCATCGATGGCAACGTTTTGTTTTTCCAACCATTTCTGGTTGCCTAATAGGACTGGACTGCCAGCGATCATTCCTTGAATCCCATGCCCTGAGATCGCTTCAAACCCGTCAACTTCTTGTAGGGCGAGGGCTTGCGTGCGGGCTTCGATCACAATGGCTTCGCCTAATGGATGTTCTGAGCCTTTTTCAACAGAAGCCGCCAGCTGCAACAATTCCGTCGGCGTGTGATTGCCAGTAGGCAGGAGATCTGTTACGACTGGTTTGCCTTCTGTGATCGTGCCGGTTTTATCAAAGACGATCGTCGTCACGTTTCTAGCTGTTTCTAACGCATCGCCGCTTTTGATCAAGACGCCATTTTCTGCCCCTTTGCCCGCACCCACCATGATGGCGGTCGGTGTCGCTAATCCTAAAGCACACGGACAGGCAATCACTAATACAGAGATCGTAATGGTCAATGAGAAGATCCAGGTTTCTTGTCCTAAGAAAAACCAGGCAAGTCCTGCAAAAACCGCCAAGACCATGACGATCGGGACAAACACACCCGAAACTTTATCTGCCATGCGGGCAATCGGCGCTTTGGAGCCTTGGGCATTTTCTACTAACTGAATGATTTGCGCTAACGTTGAATCTTCTCCCACATTGGTGGCTTCGTATTGAAACGAGCCATTTTTGTTGATACTAGCGCCGATCACCCGATCACCGACTTGTTTTTCGATAGGTAAGCTTTCTCCGGTGATCATTGATTCATCGATGGCAGAGCGTCCTTGGGTAACGATCCCATCCACAGGAATCTTTTCACCAGGTCGTACGACTAAGATATCGCCGGCTGCGACTTCTTCAATACCCACTTCGACTTCTTCGGCTTGATGCCCGCTGCCGCGAAGCACGCGGGCTTTTTTCGGTGCGAGATCCAACAACTTCTTGATTGCTTCGGAGGTTTTGCCCTTCGAGACCGACTCAAGGTATTTTCCTAAGGTAACTAATGCCAAAATAACGGCGGCCGTTTCATAGTACAAGTGCATCGCATAGTGGGTCGTGCCCAGGTAGACCATCACGGTCCCATAAATACTATAAAAGAAGGCAGCACTGGTTCCCAATGCGACGAGGGAATCCATGTTGGGATGGCCTTTCCAAAGCGCTTTGAAACCAGCAATGTAAAAGGCGCGACCGAGGACCATCACCGGTAAGACCAAAAGCAATTGAGTGGTAACGAAATTGACTGGATAGGCCATCGGATCTAAAAAGCCAGGGATCGGCAAACCGATCATTTCCCCCATCGTCAAATAGAACAAGGGGATCGTAAAGAGCGCTGAAAGCCAAAACCGTTGCCATAAAGCACGAATCTCTGCCTGTTTTGAATCCGCCTTGTCGGCAGAAGCGGTCGGCAGCTGTGCATCATAGCCCGCCTCTTTCACGGCAGCTGCGATCTTCGCGGCGGTCACTTGATCTTGTTGATAGCTGACCGTCAGTTTTTCTGTTGCCAGATTGACGGAGGCTTGCTCCACACCCGCTAATTTTTGAACGGCTTTTTCTACTGTTTGGGCACAAGACGCACAGGTCATGCCCGAGATGGCAAAGGTCTCTTGTCTTTGGGAGCCTATCAGTTGATAGCCCGCTGCTTTGATGGCCGCAGCGAGTGTTTCTTCGGTGAGCTGCTGCTCATCATAACGAATATGTAATTTTTCAGAAGCCAAATTGACAGCTGCTTGGTCGACCCCCGTCAGCTTGCTGACTGTTTTTTCGACGGTCTGGGAACAAGACGCACAGGTCATCCCTTTTACCCCATAATTCTTTTCGATCATTGTTTCCTTCCTCCTTGCTTGCTATGCAAACCCATTAACCTTTTATGTTTACAGTTGTAATCTTCTTCTACTTTACAATTATCGTTTACACTTGTCAACGATAATACTCAAAAAAAGGACGTTCTCCTTTGAAGCGGCCCAAAACGCGAGACTTTTGGTCTACCTTTGGGCAGTCGCTACAGGTGGAACGTACTTTTTCTAAGAAACGATTACTGCCGTTGCAGGGGTCGTTTCGCTTATTCAGGTATTGGTTTTAGGAGGCTAGCACTCTTGCCCGTTGGTTTTGATCAGCTCTTGGTACCAGTAGAAGCTGTCTTTCTTGTAGCGTGCCAAAGATCCTTCTTGCGTTTCATCTTGGTCAACATAGACAAAACCATAGCGTTTTTGGTAGCCGTTCAACCAGCTTAGCAAATCAGTGAAGGACCAGGTGCAATAGCCAAGAACTTCCGCGCCGTCGCTGATCGCTTCTTTGATGGCATGGACATGCCCTGCTAAATAATCGATGCGGTATTGGTCATGGATTTGATGATCGTCGGTTAGTTTGTCGTATTCACCAAGTCCGTTTTCGGTAATGATCACAGGCACCCGATAACGGCTAGTGATTCGTCGTAAAGCGATCCGCAGCCCTTGAGGATCGATCTCCCAATCCCAATTCGTCCGTTCCACAAATGGATTTTCGGCTTTTTTGAACATTCCTGGTGTCCCGGTTTCTTCGGAGCTGCCTTTTTTCCCAGTGGTGTTCATTTTCCCCGCTCCGACACCATCTAATGGATTGTAGGCATTTGTTGCTGTTTGGTAATAGTTGATCCCTAAGAAATCTGGTTTTGCTGAACGCAGCAAGTCCATATCTCCTGGTTCGATCGTTGGTGCGATCCCTTGCTCTTTCAAGTAATTCATTGCAGCAATCGGGTATTCGCCCCATAGATAGACGTCTAACCAATAATGCGCCATCAAGTCTTCCGCGTTTTCAGCTGCCAAAATATTTTTCGGGTCGCTGTTGATTGGGTAGTTTGGTGAGTAGGCGAAACTTGGTCCGATTTTCCCTGGGATTTTCATCTCATGGAACTTGTTGATCACCGAAGCATTCGACAAGTTAGCGATATGATTGACTTCATACATCCGTTTAGGATCGGTCACTCCTGGTGGATGGGCAGCTAAAAGATAACCTAAAGAAGTAAAGATATTTTGTTCATTCAAGCTGACCCAATAGTGGACTTTGCCGCGAAAGGCTTCAAACAATACGGCCGCATAGTTGGTGAAATCTTCAATGATTTTGCGAGATTCCCAGCCACCGTATTCTTCTTGCAAGGCTCGTGGCAGATCCCAATGGTACAAGGTCACCATCGGTTCGATCCCTGCTTTTATCAGTTCATCGATCAATGCTAAATAAAAGTCTAACCCTGCTTGATTGACTTCTCCTCGTCCTTCTGGAAAAATCCGTGTCCAAGCAATGGAAAAACGGTAGGTTTTCAATCCTTGTTCTTTCATCAAGGCAACATCTTCTTTGAAGCGGTGGTAATGGTCGACTGCGACATCTCCGTTAGTTGCTTTAAAGGTTTTTCCTGGAATGCGGACAAAATCGTCCCAAACCGAAGCGCCTTTGCCGTCTTCTTGCCATGCGCCTTCTACTTGATAGGCTGCTGATGCTGAACCCCATAAGAAATCGTTGGGGAATTCTTTTAGTTGTTTATGATCCAATTGTTTCCCTTCTTTCTGTTTGATGATACCCCTTTCTTAAGTATACCGATAATTGCCTGATTTGTCATAAGAAGATTTTGTACCTATGCCAAGAAAGCCGATGGCACGCAAAAAATATCCTTGCAAGCAGTGGCGTTCTCCTTGCAAGGATGTGGACTAGCTATGGATCATGCATCAAATTGTGCCTGATAGAGTGCGGCGTAACGCCTCTCTTTGGCTAATAACTCTTCGTGGGTCCCTTGCTCTACGATATTCCCCTGTTCCACCACGAGGATCGTATCGGCATGTCGAATCGTGGACAAGCGATGAGCGATCACAAAGGAAGTTTTGCCTTTCATCAATTTGGTCATCGCTGCTTGGATCAGCAGCTCTGTTTGCGTGTCGACATTCGATGTGGCTTCATCAAGAATCAACAGATCGGCATCCAACAGCATTGCTCGTGCAATCGTCAACAGCTGTTTTTGCCCTTGTGAGATACCGGTTCCGTCTTCAGAGATCAAAGTATCATAGCCTTTTGGCAGGCTCATAATAAAGTCATGGATATGGGCGGCTTGTGCAGCAGCTTGGACTTCTGCCAACGTCGCATTCGCCTTGCCGTAGGCCAAATTGTCGAAAACCGTTCCCGTGAACAACCAGGTATCTTGCAGCACCATCGCATAGCTTTGCCGTAAGCTGCGGCGTGTCGCTTGGCGGATATTTTTACCGTCTAACCGAATCGCTCCTTGGTCAGGGTCATAAAACCGCATCAAGAGGTTCACGATGGTGGTTTTCCCCGCTCCGGTCGGTCCGACGATCGCGACCAAGCTGCCAGCTGGTACTTGTAGCGAAAGGTCTTTGATGATGGGCTGCTGTGCTTGATAGCCGAAGGTCACATGGTCAAAGGCGACATCACCAGACACCTCGTGGTATTCGTAGGCTCCAGGAACATCAGAAACTTCAGGTTCTTCATCCAGCAAACGGAAGATCCGTTCTGCCGCCGCCAATGCCGATTGCAAATCACTGAAGATGTTGGCTAACTCATTGATTGGTCCTGAAAATTTTCTGGAGTAAAGAACAAAGGAAGAAACATTCCCTAATGTCAGATGACCGAACAAAAACAGCAAGGCGCCAAACATACTGATCAAGGACAACGACAGATTGTTGATAAAGTTGATGGAAGGACCAGTCATACTGCCGTAGTACTCGGCATTGTAATAGGCATCCACCGCTTCTTGGTTTTTTTCGTCAAAACGGCTGATGATCGCTTCTTCTTGGTTATACAGCTTGATCGTTTGCTGACCAGAAATAATCTCTTCCACAAAGCCGTTCAATTCGCCTAATTTGCGGGAACGACGGCGAAACAATGGTTGAAATTTGCTCATCAAAAAGCGGGTCAAAAAGATCGAAGCGGGAACCGTTACGACAAAAATCAGCACCAGCAGCGGCGAAATCAAAACCATCATCACAAACGAACCAATGATCGTCACAAGACTGCTGAGGACTTGAATGGCATCGCTGGCCAATGACGTATTGATGGTATCGACATCATAACTGATGCGACTGATGATATCCCCAGTGGCGACTCGGTCAAAATACCCCACTGGCAGTTCGGTGATTTTATCAAAAATCGCCTTGCGCATCGCTGCTACCACCCGCTGACTCAAGCGGATCATCATGAGCGAAATCAGATAACTAAGAAGGGAAGACGCAAGATAAAACAGCAGCATCAGCCCACAATAAAAGAAGACTCGGTCAAAAATGACCTTGCCGGGACCCGGTTGAATGGCATCAATGGCGTATCCTGAAAGCAACGGGCCCACCAAGGCGAAGATGTTGCTGGCCATCATCAATACAGCGGCTGCCAGCAGGAGACCTTTGTACTCGTAGAGATAGCCCCACAAACGCCGTAGTGTTTTCTTACTATCCTGCGGTTTTTCCGTTTTTTTCTTCGGCATCGTCGGCACCTCCTGTCTGACCTTGATAAATGGCTTGGTAGATCGCATTTTCTGCTAGTAATTCTTGGTGACTGCCAAAGCCGTTCATTTGCCCGTTTTCCAGCACCAAAATTTTGTCGGCATGCTGGATCGAGCTGATCCGCTGCGCGATCAAGACCGTCGTCGTCTGTTGAAACTGCTGTCTCAGGACCTTGCGCAACTGAGCGTCGGTCCGATAATCCAGCGCACTGGCAGAATCATCCAAAATCAAAATCTCTGGATCCCCCGCCAAGGCCCGCGATAACAAGACCCGCTGCTTTTGACCCCCGCTTAAATTGCTGCCTTTGGCATGCAATGGATGAGCTAAGCGCTTGGGTAGTTGATTGATAAACTCCTTGGCTTGGGCGCGAGCCGCCGCTTCTTCGATCTGTTCTTTGGAAAACCGCCGACCAAAAGCGATATTTTCTTCGATCGTTTCCGCAAAAAGCACGTCTTTTTGTAAGACGACACCGAATAACTGATGCAGCTCCGTCGGATCGATGGAGCGAATGTCGCGACCAGCGATGCGAATCATGCCCTTCGTTGGGTCATAGAGACGCAGCAGTAGTTTGACGATCGTTGATTTTCCACTACCAGTCGCACCGATGATCCCTAAGGTTTCTCCCGGCTGCAAGGAAAAATCGATGTCTTTCAGCACCTGGGTACCGTTAGGATAGGTGAAGGAAACTTTTTCAAAAACGATATGCGCAGACTCTTCTTTGACAGGCGCCTCAATGACTTGCATATTTTGCGGCAGGCGCAAGACGGATTGGATTCGATCGGCAGAAGCCAGCCCCTTCGACACGATCACAAAGATGCGCGTGATACTGAGCATGGCATTCAAAATGATCGTAAAATAAGTCAAAAAGGCGATGATGACGCCTGGTTGGGTCAATCCTTGATTGACGCGAAAGGCACTGACGACGATCACTAGCGTCAGTCCGATATTCAAAAATAGGTCCATCAGGGGTGGTGTCGCAGCCATCGTTCGATTAGCGGTAGTTTCCGCAGCTACTACGTCTTGGTTGACGTGGTCAAAGCGCTTTTTCTCGTAATCTGCTTTGGACAAGGCCTTGATCACCCGAGCCCCAGTCACATTTTCACGGACAGTTCGCACCAACACATCCACTTGCTTTTGTAATGAAGCAAACAAGGGGATCCCCCGTTTCGAGATCGTGACTGCCGCCACTAAAGTGAAGGGCAAGACGCCTACTAAGACCAGCGTCAACACGGGATCTAATGTGCAGTGATCATGATCCCCCCTAATAACAGAATCGGGGCACGAATCCCCATCCGTTGGATCATGCCTACCGTTTGATGGATGTTGTAAGTGTCTGTCGTCAAGCGAGACACCAAGGAAGGGATCCCGACTTCTTCGACTTGCGGAATCGACAGATAGGAAACTTTTTCAAATAAATCATGGCGTATACTGCCGGTGGTATCGCGAGCAACACTGGAGGCCATCCGATTGGCGATGATATTGGTGACGACTGCGATGATGGAGCAGACCACCATCGCCCCACCCCAAGCAAAAATCGCAGATACCTGCTTCGTGGGAATCACAGAATCGATGATATACGCCAAAATCCAAGGCAATAGCAAGTCCATCAGGGAGCCGAAGAATTTGATACTGACGCCAAGGGAGATGCGGCCGATATAGGGTTTTAAATATTGAGTCAAAAGATTCATTCCATCGCCTCATCTTTCGCTAAAAGCCGCTGGGAATTTTCTTTGACGATTTCCAGATCGGCGATCAACTGCTGCTGTTGGGCAGCAGAAAAACCTGCTACGACTTGTTCATTCCAGCTTTGAAGCAGCTGTTGGATTGCTGGTTGGACGGCGAGTGCTTTTTCGGTTGGATAAACCAGTAATTGTCGTTTGTCGGTGGGACTGCTGGTTCTAGTGACAAATCCTCGTTCTTCTAGGATTGCTAGTTGACGGGCAACATTGCTTTTATTCACAAAAATCTTCTTGGCTAAGGCTTCTTGACTGATCCCCGGTTGGCGGCAAATGTTTAAGATATAGGTATGATGCATCCCGCCTAAACCAAATTTTTTCAGTTCTTTTTCCCGATAAAGGGTGGCGAGACGGGCAATATGATTGATTGAGCGGATAATGGCTTCCATGAGCACTCCTGCCTTTCTTAGTTCTTCAAAGTGTCTAATCTATTATAAGGAATAATCGTTGCGTGCGCAACGATTATTGTTTCTGACGAAAAGCAACAGGTACACTGTTGTTGATCAGCAAAAAAAGAACTTCAGCCCTCTCGCTGAAGTTCTTTTCTGATTCATTTTATTCAGATTCTTTCAATAAAGCTTGTACGACCTTACGACGACGGTACAGCTGTCTGGTTTTCCAGCTGATAAAGCCGATGAGTAAAGCGAGCCAAGAAATGATCGTCAGCCATAAAGCTCCGTCGAAAAACCAAGGCGCGTCGTAATCAACGACTAAGACATTCTCCCCTGCTTGCTGTTGGACAGAAACGGCACCAATGGCACTCAAAGAGACATCTTTTTCAGTTAGCGGCTGCTGATTGAGGGTCAATTCAGTATATCGGTAATTGATGATCGGTAACGCCTTCCACGTCTCTTTATCACCTTGCCAACGTAAAGTAAGCTTCCCGTTTTCTACGGTTTTTGCCACGGTATCATTCTTTTCAATGATTTCTTCCCCGTACAAATTGTATTTGTTCTTCTTGGTCTCTTGATAGAGGGGCAGATAATCTGGCGTAGAACGTTGATACAGCGCTAAGGCTAAGGACTTGTCGTTACTAAAATAGGCTTCCTTCAATTGCGCTTCAGATTCCGCCGACAGATAGGTGTGGTTTCGCAGTGAAACCGCCGCTTCATCAGAGTGCCAATCCTGCATTTTGACCGTGTTTTGGATCAGGATTTGACCAACACTCAAGACTAAAACGAGGACGAACCAACGCGGATTTGCCAATGGCTTGCCCCGATAATAAGGAACTAGCAGGCACAAACCGACTAAGATCAAAATCGTGGCAGGAACAAAGAACCGAAAAGGAAATTGCAGTAAATTGATCACACCATTGTCCAGACTGCCTAGCCATTGCCAAGGAACAGCGTTCGATGATAAAACGAAAAAGACTGCTGCAGCTGCCGTCATTAATTTGAAGCCGCCAGATAGACGCGGCCATACACGGATCGCACCGCAAAAGAACAAAGCACATAAGATGGGCAGCAGGTACGGAGTCGTCCACCAATAGCTGCTGGTTCCAGTAATGGTATTGTTCTGCATGTTGCGATTCACAAAAGGCGCGATCAACGTGTTACTCGTATAGAGATCCAACATCCCTAACCAAATATTGGCGGTTAACAGTAAGAAGATCCCGATCGCTCCTGCTAAGCGCAGCACCAATTGTCGTTTTTCTTCGCCGGAAGTTCCAACAAAAAAGGCGCGTAAGAAAAAGGGCACATATAAGAGCACTAACAAGATGCTTGAAAACACATGGATTTGAAATAAGACCGCCACGGAAACCCCTACCGCAAAAGGCCGCAACCGTTTATGTTCCCCTAGTGCGATCAGTGGAATCAGACACAGCGGTAACACGGCCGCTCCCCAAGCAGAAAAGCCCTGCCGCTCAATCCAATACTGGACAGAATAGGTCGCCATAAACAGGATGCTCATCCCCACTGACAGCCAGCCATTGACTCGTAGTTTCTTTAATAAGCCAAACATCGAAAACCCTGCTAGCAGATAGAGCAGCCCATTGGCGAGCAGTTGGTAAGAAAACCACGAAGGACTCAGCAAGACCAGCAATCCTTGGAAATAGGCAAAAAAGGGCCCGTATAATGCATTGACGATACGAGCAGATTGCTGAAACCCGTAGATAGAAAGAAAATATTGAAAATTGCCCTCTTTGATCTGCTGGCTGGTCTCATAAAAACGATTGAAGTGAAAGACCACATCAGAGCCCAAAATCATGCCTTGGCCTAGGATCTGCGGTAATAAAAAAACACCACTCATTGCAATCAGAATCACCACTTGCCAGAAAAGCGGCTTTTGTACTATTTTTTGTTTCAAAAAAAAACCTCCTTGCACCTTTTCGGTACGCTCATAAAAAGAGTACCAGATAGGGACGAGGAGGGGAAAAAGAAAGCTTAGTGAAAAGGGATACATGGTAAAAATTTAACCAATTACTAAACTTTTCTAGGTTTTAGGTGGTCGTTTCTTTGCTTTTTCTCAAATTTATTGGGTGATCGTTTGCCAGCTTTCCAGTAGTTCGCTTAAAAGCGGGACGACCGTTTCTGCAGGGGCTGCCTCTTTTTGGACATTGGCACTGACTAGCTGATCGTACATATAGCCATACAGCTGATCGAGATCTTCAGCGATAGCGCCGCCTTGCTCACGGTCTAAAGAGACCCGTAATTCCAATAAAATATTCTGCGCCTTGACAAATTGCTGATGAGCTTGGCTCAAATCTTCTTTTTCCAATGCGATCACTGCTAATTTGATATTTTTGATCGCTGCTTGCAACAGCATTTCAATCAGTTTGTTGGGGGAGGCACTCATTACTTGGTTCTGCAAATAGTTGTTTTGCATTTTTTGATAATTCATCTTTTTTTCCTCACTATAAATCAAATTCGACGAAGGCGGCACTGTCTTCTTGCTGCAAATACGTTTTGACAAGATTGTTTTTGCGGTTCAAACGCCCCAATTCTTGTTTGATCTCTTGCTGCTGGGCTTTGACCTGGTCTAAGAACGCTTGATACGCTTGGATCACTTGTTGCGCCAATGCACTGGTTTGTGGACTATGGCTCTGTGCTTCTGCTTGCATGGCTGCTATGACCGCTGCATTGGCTGCCATCAAACGACTGGCTTCTTCGCTGTCGCCGCGCCATTGGGCAAAACCAGTTAAAATCTGATTCAAACGTTCATCTAATGATACGTGTGGCTCCATAGGTTGTTTCCTTTCATGTTGACGAGGGTTTCTTATGCGAATGAAAAAATGACTGCTTTAATCGGCTATCTAGCCTAGTTTGACGTATTGGCAAACTGATTGCTTAGGTAGCTCAGCTGATTTTCAGCCTCCATCATCACGGAGTCTAACTTGGTAAACATTGTGATGTAACGCTCTTTTTTCATTGCCAAAATATCATCAAACCGTGTGATCTGCTTGTTTAAATCCTTGATGGTACTGTCATAGGTCGCAGATTTGGTGGCAATGATCCCTTTATTGGCTGAAGTATTGACGACATAGCTGTTGGCTAATTCTTTTAGGGCTAGTGTATAGCCAGTCTCTTTCGTGCTTGCAGTGCCATCGGCTTCTTTGGTTTTCGTACTTGCATAAAAGAAAGACTTCACAGCAGCGGGATCTTCCGCTAAGGCTTCTTTTAACTTTGTCGTATCCAGTCCCAATGTACCATCATTATCAACGGTGGAGATGCCTAGCTTATTGGCGGTCAGCTTTGAGCCGCTGACGGCTGGAATGGTGATCAAATTTCGCAATTGGGTCTGTAGACGGGTCAACGCACTGTCTCCCACCAAGGTCCCCGTCTTGTTGTTTTCACTACTAGGATCTCCCACGGTCAAATTGTCGCCGATAAAACTCATCAAGCTATTGTATTGATCCACTAATCCTTGCACTGCATCAACGACTTTCGAGGTATCATTGGCTAAAGAAAGCGTCACATGCTCCTCGCTTTTTTTCGCTAACGTCAGCGTGACACCATCGATAACATCCGTCACACTGTTGCTGTCGCGAGTGATCTTCATGCCGTCTAGCTCAAAAATAGCCGGTTGGCCTTGCGTCGTTGTCGCAGTTGAACCGATCCCTAACCCTTCGGCAGCATTGCCGTCGATCAAGAAATTTTTGTCGCCCATTTTGGTGTTCGTTAAAATCAAACGGTTATCCACGATGCTCGCCGCGACGAAGGTCGTCTTGCTTTGGCTATTGATCTTGGCTGCCACATCTTTTAAGCTGTCTTCGGCCGTGATCTCGATCGAAGCGGTGATCGGTTTGCCATCTTCATCGACTTCCGAACTGGTCAATGACAGCTGACCACTGACATTTAGGGCCGCTTTGCTGCTTTGAGCTACTTGACTCCCGGTCACCTTCGTGGCTGTTGCTAGTTGGTTGACTTTTAGATCATAGGTGCCTTCTGGAGCTTCCGTTGTTCCTGCAATTGAAGCGATGCTGCTATTGGTGGTCGTCGCTTTTTTCGTTTGATAAGCATCATCTTTTTGTAATGCATCGACTTTTGACAAAAAGTTAGTCAAGCGAGTGCTGATATCACTCCACGCCGTTTTTTGTGCTTTTAGCGACGTGATTTTATTCTCAGCGCGGGTCTTGTTGATCGCATCTGCCGCCAATAATTTTTCAATATCCTCTGAAGTCACGCCAGAGTAACTCCCTAGCGTTGTACTGATTCCTGAACTGCTGGTTACACTTGCCATGTTTTCATCCCTTTCGATCGACCGCGATGCCCATGTCATCCCATATTTTCCCAATCACGTCTAGCATGTTGGCGGGCGGGATCTCTTTGATCACTTCGTTGGTCTGCATATCCACTAAACGCACCATGGTACGCCCTGTGCGCTCATGTACTTCATAAGCCAATTTCATATCTTTGCCAAGTAGTCGCTGATTCACTTCCTCCACGGAGGCTGCGATCTTGTGCTGATCGGCTACTGAAAAATAGTGGATCGGCGGTTCAGTTGCCGCTGTCTGTTCCTTTTTCTCCGCCAGTTTCCCCTCTTGGTGTTGCGGCTGAAGGTTGGCGGTCTCTTGATCTAGGGATTCGATCGGACGTGCTTTAGCGACCGACGCAACGGCTTCGATCGGGTGTATTCCTGACATTGGCTGAATATCCATCAGAGCTTCCTCATTTCTAAGCGTTTTTGTGCTGCTATGTAAAACACAAGAACTGCGCTTCCCCTAGGCAGTCCTTGTGTCAGTGGTTCACTTGATCAAAAATTATCCTTGTAACAAGCTCAATACGCTGTTAGGCATTGAGTTTGCTTGTGCCAACATTGAAGTTGCTGCTTGAGAAAGGATGTTGCTCTTCGTAAAGCTCATCATTTCTTGGGCCATATCAACGTCACGGATACGTGAGTTTGCTTCAGATAGGTTTTCTTGCGTTGTACCTAAGTTGTTGATTGTGTGTTCTAGACGGTTTTGCGCCGCACCAAGATCCGCACGTTGTGCAGAAACTGCTTTGATCGCTTCATCGATTTTCGTGATTGGGTTGTTTTCAACGCTGACAGTTGCCGCTGCTGCTTTGCCTTCATCAGAAGCGGTAAATGTTGCTAAAGCATCATCGTATGTTTTTTGAGCTGTTGCTTTTGCTGTATCATCCGCTGCTGTATCGATGGCTGTTTGTAATTCAGCAACTGTTTTACCAGCTGCCGCATCAACTGTGCCGTCCGCTGCATATTTTGTTGTAGCATCTGCTTTGAAGGCAGTCGCTACTGCTTTATCTTTTGCTGCAGCAACAGCTTTGGCATCGCTTGTATCAATGGCTTGTGTTAAATCTAAGCCTTTTACTTTCAATGCAGATGAGCTCATGTTGTTGATTGAAACGCTCATTGTTTGGTTTGCATTGGCACCGATTTGGAAAGTGAATGATTTCGCATCATCGCCTTCACCAGTTAACAAGCTTTTTGTATTGAATTCAGTGGTATTGCTGATACGGTCGATTTCATCAGACAATGCAGTGTATTCTTTGTTGATCGCACTGCGGTCGTCATCACTTAACGTACCATTTGAACTTTGTACCGCAAGATCACGCATACGGCCTAAGATGCTGTGGGTTTCATTTAATGCACCTTCTGCTGTTTGGATCAATGAAATACCATCTTGTGCGTTGCTTTTTGCTTGTGACAAACCGCCGATTTGGCCTTTCATTTTTTCAGAAATTGCTAAGCCAGCTGCGTCGTCCCCAGCTTTGTTGATGCGTAAGCCTGAAGATAATTTAGACAAAGAATTGCTTTTAGAAGCATTTGCTGCCGTTAGGCGTGAGTAAGTATTCAATGCTGAAACGTTTGTATTGATTCTCATGTGTAGTTCCTCCTAATTTTTATTCGCTAAGGTTTCCCTCTGCTACTATTTATCGGAAGAAACCGTTCAGGGTTAAGCCTTTTTTCTAAAAAAAATAAAAAACTTTTGCTCTCAGCAAAGAACAAAAGTTTTTGGGTTAATTTAAATAATCTAGAATGGACATCTGCATGATCTTTGTTCCCATCGCTAGTGTTGAACGGTAGGCAGTCATTTGATTTTGATATTCCATATACTTTTCCGCAATATCGACGTCTTGTTTGTTGGACAGTGTTTCGGTCAAGTTCAGCTTTTCCGTCTCATTTCGATCAGCTGCCGCTTCCAAGCGATTGTAGAGGGTGCCGATCTGCGCCCGTACATTCACCACATTAGTGGCATGCTGGTCATGAGCGGTTAAAAGCTCGCCCCCTAAGGCATCTTTATCATCACTGCGCAACGCAGACAACAAATCATTGAAATAGGTGCTTAAATTTTGGGGATCCTCAGCTGTGCCCGTCTCGTTCATCAGACGATCACCGCTGGCTAACAGATCCACCGAGACCCCATTTGCGATTTCTCGCGGCAAGTCTTCGCTGGTGCCATTGTATTTGATACCGACGATGGCGTCATTTTCTTTGACGATCTCAAAAGGCGCCGTCGTCGTATTCGTTCCGCTAAATAGATAGCGGCCATCAAAGTTGGTGTTTAATGATTCAACGATGCCTTCGATCTCTTGCTCGATCTCTGAACGATTTGCCCCTAATTCCTCACTGCCAGCTGTCGCATTGGCAGAAGATTGAACCAACGAGCGAATCCGCAGCATCGAAGTACTGACGCTTTCTAAAGCAGAATCTTGGGCTTTTGTCCAAGAAATACTGTCTTTGATCGTATTGTTGTAAGTTTTGTTTTGATTTAACGACACATTGAGATCCATGATTTTTGAAACCAGCAGCGGATTATCCGAGGACTTGCTGACTTCTTTTAAGCTCGATAGCTGATTCAACGTGGATTGGACTTTGGAGGCGTTGGTTCCTAGATTTCGTAAAAAATCATTGTAGGTGATTGAATTGGAAATACGCATGGTCTACACTCCTGTTCGATTGATCAATGTGTCTAACATTTCAGAAACGACCGATAATATGCGGGCATTGGCCTGAAATCCTTGTTGGAAACGAATCACATCTGACATTTCTTCATTTAATGAAACCCCAGACACCGATTGATTTTTGTATTCTAGTTGATTCAGCAGCGACAATTGGGCACTGACTGTATTGTCGGCTTGCTGTTTTGAGATCCCGTTTTTGGTGACGATGCTGTTAAAGTAGCTGCTGACACTCATGCCAGATGCTGCATTGGCAAACGTCAATGTCTCAGAATCAAAAGAAGCGATCGTCTTTTCTGACAACGGGAAGTCCAATTTGGCACTGCTGAGTTTCGCCATTGCAGCAGCTCTTGAACCATCTCCTGCTGCATTGCTCGTTCCGCCGGTCACCAGACTTGGGTTATCTAACAGTGCTTGGCTGACCCGAATCGTCGTCGCTGTACCAGTATCATCTTGGCCGATCTCAAATAGTCCGCTAGTAGGAGAAGCGCCGCCAGTAAAGACCATGTTCATGGCTTGCGCGATCGTCGACGTAAAGTTGTTCAATTCCGTCAAGCGGCTGCCGATCTCCCCAGATGATGCTTGCAGGCCACCGATCGCGCCTTCTTTGATTGGCAATTCTGTATAGGCGGTTTCGCCATTGTCGGTGGTTTTCGTCAACAAGACGGTTCCAGCTGGATAAGACCCTGTAATGGTTTCGGCAGGATTCAAGGCGTTGCCGTCTTTGGAAACCAAGGCGCCTGTGTCGCTTTGTCCCACCACCACACTAAGGGTATTGCGTTCCTCCGCACTTAAGATCGTCTGTCCGCTCATGGATACAAACCCACGGCCATACTGATCGGTCTTGGTTTCGATCCCTGCTAGACCCGAGAGATCTTTCAACAGACTGTCTCGACGATCCAAAAGATCATTCGGTGTCTCACCACTCGTCGTCAACCCATAGATCTGTTCATTCAAGGATTGCAGCTGTTTGACCTTCTCATTGAAGTCCAGCGCGGATTTTTCGATGGTATCCAGCGTGTCGCTTTGCAGCTGCGTCATTTGTTTGCCCATTTGGTTGATGGTATCGGCAAACGTACTGCTGTTTTCCAGCACAAGGGTCTTAGACGTATCCAGTTCAGGATTGTTGGCTAATGCGGTCCAAGAATCAAACATCGTTGCCAGCTGTTTGGACAGTCCATTGTCAGAAGGCTCATTCATTAAACTTTCCAGCTGTCCTAATATGTCTGCTTTTTGTTCATAATATGTATAGGTAGAATTGGCATTGCGTACTTGTCCAATGACAAAATCATCGACGATCCGTTCGACACTGCCGACTTTCACACCCATACCGATGCTGCCAACACCCGCTAGATGGTAAGACGCTTCGGCTTGCAAGTTGACTCGTTGTCTTGAGTAGCCATCTGTATTGGTATTTGCAATGTTGTGGCTGCTGGTTTGCAACGCTGCTTGATTGGCGGTCATGCCCCGGGTTGCGGTGCCTAATGAACCAAATAGTCCTGTCATAGAAGTACTCCTTACATTTTTTGATCGATGATCGCTGTTGAGACAGCTTGTTTTTCTTGGTATTTCGAATACGTATTTGCCGGTGTCTTGATATTTTCTTTGACTGCATCCATCAAAACAGTTTGGAAACTAATGGCTTGCTCCGTCAGCAGGAGATTTTCGGCTTGCTGCACTTGGATCTGGCGGATGAGTTCTTTGATCGTCACTGAAAGAGTTCCTTCATACGTGGAAAAAACGGGTACGAAGGCGGTTTTTTTCTCGACGAGTTCTGGTAATTTTTCTGCTTGATTTTTGATCAAGCAGGTCTTTTCTTTTTGCAGCAACCGCAAGAACTGCTGAAGCTGACGCTCAAATTCCCGTTCTGTCATCTAGTCGACCTGCTTTTCATCTTGTTGCAGCATTTTATCTGCGATCGTTTCGGCAGATACTTGGTAGGTGCCTTCTTTGATCGCTCGTTTCAATTCTGCCACTCGCTCACTACGACTGGCTGTTTGATTGGCACTCTTTTGAATGGCTTGAGCTGTTTCGGATAATTGAACATCGACGGTTTTTTCTGTCTGAGCAGCAGTTGGCTTTTCTTGTTTGACCGCTTCACGTTTGATGGCCTTGTCGCTGTATTCTGCGTAACCTCTTTCGATTTTCATAGGTTCTCCTCCGTTCTCATTCTTCTACCCTCTACTATCGGTCAAATCACAAAAAAGTTAAACCCATATGTTTAACTTTTTGCGATTTCTTCAAATTAATGCAAATTGTGGATGCGTTGTTTTTGCGAAAGAATGTTGGTGATCCGCACACCAAAGTTTTCATTGATGACCACGACTTCCCCAGTGGCGATCAGTTTGCCGTTCAACAAAATCTCTAGCGGTTCATCCGTCAGTTTTTCCAGCTCGATGACGGACCCCGTATTGAAAGATAAAATGTCTTTAATGGTTTTTTTGCTGCGGCCTAACACGACACTTAGATCCAATGGCACATCAAGAATCAAGTCCAAATTATCCCCATCGCTCACTCCGCTGGAGGCCAATGTTTGAAACGCAGGTTTGCTGACTTCCACGGGCTTTGATGCAGCCGCTGGTTCTGGCGTAGGTGCAGCAACGGGTGCCGTTGGCTGCGGTGTTGGTGTTTCCCGAGTAACGACAGTCGCTTCGTCTGAGAGCATCGCACTGGCGATATCGTTGACCACAGGATCCGTAAAGATTTGCATGATTTTGCTTTCGATCAGACCTTCGACGCGCAAAGAAAATGAGATACAGTAAATCTCTTCCTCTGCCTCGATCCCGCTATACTCAATGTTTTCTGGTGTCTCCCATAGTTTGACGATCGGCGGCAAGATATCCACTTTGCGGCTGATCATCGTCGCCATCGAAGTCGAGGCAGTCCCAATCATTTGGTTCATAGCTTCTGCCACAGCACTTAGCTCTAATTCCGTAAATTGAGTGTTGCTGGTTTCACCAGTTCCACCCATCATCAAATCGGCGATCACGATGGCATCTTTGACTTCTAATAGCATCAAATTACTGCCTAAAAGGCCTTCTTTAAATTCAACTGTCGTCGCTACTTTTGGTGCAACGAGGTCGTTTAAGATCTCACCAAATTTGATTTTAGACACCCGGGGAGTCGTGATGCTGACCCGACGATCAAGAATGGAAGACAACGTCGTCGCCGCTTGCGACATGGAGATATTGCCAACTTCGCCGATAATGTCGACTTTGACTTGCTCTTCTAATCCTTGCGGCTGGGCTGGGGCACTTTGATTCAACAATGCATCGATTTCTGCTTGGGATAAACGTTCACTCATAGTTCTTGCTCCTCTTCTAACTTGTCTAATAATTCAATGGCTAAACGGTCCTCTTGCTTCCCAGGTTTTGCTCGGAAGTAAGGTTTTCCATCGATGAAAGTCTCCAATGGTTCAGTAATTTTTTTGTCTAGTTTGATGACATCGCCTTCTTCTAAGTGGAGAAACTCAGAAAGACTCATTTGAGCATGGCCCAGCAGAACTTCTAAATTCAAACCGACGCCATTCAAACTTTTTTGCAACTCGCGGCTATCGTCTTGGTTGACTGGCTGATTGCTATCAAACCAATTGCGGAAACTTAATTTATCAATGATCCCTTCAAAGAAGACATAGGGGATACATAGATTGATAAAATGTTTCACTTCAAAAATTTTGATAGTAAAGGTCACTAACACGACGGGTTCGTTGGGCGACATGTTTTGCATCAATTGCGGATTCGTATCGATTCCATCCAAAACCGAATCCAAGGCAACGATGTCCTTCCAAACATTTTGGTAGACCCGGACAAATTGTGCCACCACTTCTTCCAAGATTGCTGTTTCAATATCAGTAAAACTTTTTTTCTCGCTAAAATCCATTTCGATCGGCTTGTTTTGATAGACATCCAAGCCGCCGCACAACAACTCCACCAACATCATACACAGTTGTGGGTTCATCTCGATCATTTGAATCCCGCTCAAAGGCTGCGAATGAAAGAGCCCCAACAAAGTAAATTTTGGTATCGAATGGATAAATTCGTCATAACTGACTTGTTCGATAGCTGCCAACTGCAAAGAAACATTGGTCCGCAGTTGGGTAGAAAGCATGCTACTGCTCATCTTCGAGAAATCCTCGAAGATCATGTGCAGGGTATTGACGTATTCTTTCGACAGCTTTGTTGGTCGGCGAAAATCGTAGGCTTTCACTTTGGCTTGTTTGTCTTCTATCTCAATAATTTCTTGATCGATCTCTCCGCTGCTCATCGCATTCAACAATAAATCAATCTCTTGCTGCGTCAATACCTGATCCACACTAATCCCCCATTTTTTTAAAAAATCATGTGATCGATTTGAATCACACTGGCTACTTTTTCACCGATCGTCACGACCCCAACGGCATGTTCTGTCTCTTGATTGCCCAGTTGGATATCGTCTTCGGTGATATCAAGAACTTCAATTACTTCTTCTACGAGGACCCCTTTAGTCTCCTCTTGCTTCTTCATGATCAATATGTTTTTTTCGTAGGCTGGTTCCATGATGGGAATCAATTTTGCCAAACGAATCACCGTTACGACAGACCCCCGCAGATTGATCAACCCTTCCACCCACTCTGGTGCTAAGGGCACCTTCGTAAAAGAAGGGGCATCAATGACCTCGTCCACCGAGTCCGCCGAGATCAAATAGTACTGCTGAGCCATTTTGAAAAGAATCATCTGCATGTCGCTATCCTCCTAGGCATTAGGCAAAGGCTTTGTCGATGGCAGTGATTACGCGGTCCGTGTCAAAGGGCTTCACGATAAAGTCCACCGCACCGGCGCGAATCGCATCCATCACCATTCCTTGTTGTCCCATGGCACTGCACATTACGACTTTGGCCTGCGCATCAAACGTGCGGATCATTTTTAATGCCTCTAAGCCATCCACTTCTGGCATCGTGATATCCATGGTCACTAAGTCTGGTGTCGTTGCTTGGTATTTTTCAAAAGCCTCTTGGCCATTTTGGGCTTCCCCCACGACTTCATAGCCGTTTTTTTCTAAAATATCCTTTAATTTCATGCGCATAAATACCGCATCATCCACGATCAATACTTTTTTTGACATTGTATTTGCCCCTTTCAAATTCCTAATGAATCAAATATGTTTTCTAGTACACCGATTTCTGGAATCAAAAATAACGATGCCTCTAATGTTTCTTTGGCGTAGACGAACTCATTACGGATCACCATCACCTGCTCATCATACTGGGCCATCGCCAAATAGATGGAGCTGATCGCTGCGCCAAAGAAATCATAGCTGGCGCTTGGTAAAGATGCACTCAGCTGGGTTTCCAACAGTTGCCCGATCGCGATCAAAAAAGAATTGGTAAGGATGTTGGTCAACTCGTTGATGACCGATTGCTTCAATTCTTCAGACGGATCGCTTTCTTGGATCATCAACTGACGCAATTTTGCGGCGGATTCATCCGTTAAGACAAACAAGAAGATCCCTCGAAATGCCCCTTCGATCTGGCTCATCACCACATGAACTTCTTTGTCTTCCGCCATGATCTGCTGATACAGGTCCTCATAAGCTAGAATCTCGACTTCCGGTACCCGCATATCGATCGGTTGTTGGACGAGCTTTGATAAACTAGTCGCAGCGTGACCACCGCCGATATTGATCAGTTCTTTTAGGCCATCGATCTGCAGCGCTGTATAGCTCATAAGCGGTCATCCTTTTTTTCCTGACAGATGGCATGAATGTCTAGGATCAGTGCGATCGAGCCGTTGCCCATAATCGTTGCTCCTTGATAGCGATTCAGCTTTTGCAGCAGCGGATCGATTTTCTTGATGACGATTTCTTGCTGGCCGATCAGCTCATCTGCCAAAATGCCGTGAAATTGCTGGTCATTGTTGACGATGATGGCGAATTTTTTCTCAGATGGATCGCCTTCGATCGCTAAGAGTTGATCGGTCCGAACCAAGGGAATCAACTCCTCTTGAAAACGATAGACCTCATCTGAGACCGTCTGGATGATCTCTTCTTCTTTGACCATCACCACGCGTTCGACGAGATTTAATGGGATCGCAAAGGTTTCTGCTCCGACGCGAACCATCAACGCTTGAATGATCGATAGAGTCAATGGCAATTTGATCACAAACTGCGTGCCTTTATTCGGCTGGCTCTTCATTTCGATCGTGCCCCCTAGTTGGGTGATCTTGGATTGCACGGCATCCATCCCGACACCGCGCCCAGAAATGTTAGTCACTTCTTGCGCCGTTGAAAAACCAGGATGGAAAATCAACTGCTGCAACGCTTCATCGGAAAGACCTTCCGTTGCTAAGCCTTTCTTTTCAGCACTTGCTTTGATTACTTGCGGATCAAGGCCTTTGCCATCATCCTCTAAAGTAATGATCACGCGATTGCCTTCTTGATAGGCCGCCAAGCGAATCGTGCCCTTGCGCGGTTTGCCCAGTTTTTCCCGAACATCGGGTGCTTCGATGCCGTGATCGACAGAATTACGCAATAGATGGACCAGAGGTTCACTCAACTCAGAAACCACTGTTTTATCCAATTCCGTTTCTTCCCCAAAAATGACAAGTTCCATTTCCTTTTGCAGTTCATTGGATAAGTCCCGAACCATTCGCGGAAAGCGACTAAAGACGACATTGACTTGCTGCATGCGGATCCGCAAGACCAAATCTTGCAGCTCAGAGGTCAATCGTGAAACTTGCTCTAAGGGGTCTTTGACTGCTTCGATGTTTTCCCGCTCACTGACATCTTCCAATTGATTGCGATAGACCACCAATTCGGACACGAGATCCAAGAATGAATCTAAGCGATTCAAGTCGACTCGAATCGATTGATTTTGGGCGGACGCATGATGCGCGGGCGCCGGCGATTTTTCTTTCGTTTCTGTTGTCGCTTGTTGAAGAGCAGAAGTCCCTGACTCTGGGGTCGGCACTGGTTGAAGCAGCTCTTCTGCCTCCTCCAACACAGCGGCTGATGGATCAAACGGTGCCACCACGAAGGCCTCGATCTCACTATTGCTGGCGATGTTTTGCTCGACATCAGCCAGTGTTTGCTGCGTCAAATACAGCAGTGAAAAATCTGATTCAAAGGTGCCTTCTTCGAGTGTTTGGGCATCTGGTTCTGTATAAAGAACATCCCCTGCTTGGCCAAGCTTTTCCATGATCAAGAAGGCACGAGCACCTTTTAACATGGATTGGGCATCTAAGCGAACAGCAATTTGGACCGCTTGATAGCCATCTCCAGCCGCTTGCTCGATCACATACAGATCAGAAGGATCGATCTGCTGAAGCTGTGGGGTTAACGCGCCCACTGCGGTGGATTTTTGGCTTGCTTCTGTCTCGGTTGATATACCGCCAGAATGTTCCGTTTGGTCAAGTTCGGCCAATAAATCGGCAATTTGAGCTGGCTGCAGGTCGCGTTCTTCCCGCAAGTCCTCCACAAGTTCTGACAGGCGATCCAGACATTTGAAAATCAATGAGATCGATTGCTGGGTCACTTGCAAGGTCCCAGTTTTAAATAGCTCAAAAATATTTTCCATTTTATGGGTCAGCTGCGTCATGACGTCATAGCCCATCGTTGCCGCCATCCCTTTAAGGGTATGGGCAGAACGGAAAATATCATTCAGCAAGGCGCTATCTTTTGGATCGTTTTCCAATTGCAAGACATGATCATTCAACTGCGCTAAATGATCGTCTGTTTCTTCAAAGAAAAGGGTACGATAGACACTATTGTCATCCAAATGGGTCCCTCCTTTACAAAATTATACTTTTTGATAGATAAACGAATCGATTTTCTTGAGACCGAATTGTTCCGCAAAATTGATCGTTTCTGTCGCTCCCGTAAACAAAATGCCCCCTGGGACCAATGCATCGCTGAATTTTTGATAGACGGCATCCCGAGCATCGCTTTTGAAATAAATCGTCACATTGCGGCAAACGATCACATCAAAAGGCCCATTGTACGGGTCTTTCAAAAGATCGTGTTGCTTAAAATGAACCCGCCGTTTGATTTCTGGTTTGATCTGAAACTGGTTCTTTTCTTTTGCATCAAAAAAACGGGTACGTTCTGCCGCTGAGACATTCCGCAATTCGTGGTCTCGATAGAGTCCTTGCTTGGCTTTTGCCAAAATTTGCGTATCGATATCGGTAGCCAAAACATTGGCTGTGGCAATTTGGTTTTTTTCTAGCAGCATCGCGATCGTATAGGGTTCTGCCCCAATCGAACATGCGGCACTCCAAATTTTGGGCAGCGTGGTTTTCGGGAGAACAATGGTTTTCAAGACGCGTTCAAAGGCGTCAAACAGTTCTTTGTTGCGATAAAATTCCGTTACGTTAATGGTGATATGGGCTAAAAAAGCCGCCCGCACCCCGTCATCGCCTTCGATCAATTGCTGGTATTCCCTCAACGTTTTTGCCCCGCTGTTTTCCATGATCGTAAGGATGCGGCGCTGCATTTGATTTTCTTTGTATGCGGCTAAGGGAATCCCTAATCGGCGATCCACCCACGCATTAAATAAGGCAAATTCTTCTTCCATCTTCTTCACCTGACCATCTGTGCAATTTTTGCTTCAATGCCCTGCAATGGCAGGACTTCATCCACGACTCCTTGTTCAATGGCATACCGCGGCATCCCAAAGACTGTACACGTTTCTTTGTCTTGAACGATCGTATAGCCCCCAGCCGCTTGGATCTGTCGTAAGCCAGCGGTGCCGTCTTTTCCCATCCCCGTCAAAACCACTGCCGCTAGTTGCGGGCCATAGTAGTCAGCTGCTGAGGAAAAAAGATAATCGACGGTTGGCCGCGTCCCATGCCGTTTTTCTCGCTGGTCCAGCTGCAGGTGCCCTTGTTGGACCGTCATGTGGTAATCCCCTGGACAAAGATACACTTGATTTTCGATCCGCATGCCGTCGACTGCTTCTTGTACTCGGACGGTTGTCTCTGTGTCTAAGCGTTTTGCAAAGGAAGCCGTGAAGCCCGCTGGCATATGCTGAACGATCAAAATCGGGCAACGCAAACGTGCAGGCAGACGGCGAATAATTCCCAGCAAAGCACGGGGGCCGCCTGTTGAAGCACCAATGACTAGCGCATCAAGTGATACCGGCAAGCTGTTTTGTGTCAGCTTAGTGGGCTGGGCAATCGTTGGTACTGGCGGGTGAACCGTACCGACTTCATGATCCATCGCCAAAATCTTTTGATGAAATTCAGCGATCCATTCTTTTTCGATCATCGATAGACTGACGGGTTTTTCCACAAAATCTCGGGCGCCAAGCGCCAAAGCCTCAATCGTGGTTTCTTGATTGGTTAATGAACTAAGCATGATGACGGGAATGGCTGATTGCTGTTTCATCCTCCGCAAGGTCTCTAATCCGTTCATCACTGGCATCTCCACATCCATTACTACCAAATCGATCGCTTCTTTGGTCAGATAGTCCAATGCTTGTTTGCCATTGCGGGCAGCGACGGTCACCTCGATATCAGGAAGCTGATTCAATAAATCTGTCACTACTTTCCGCATGAATGCCGAATCATCGACGATCATTACTTTTTTCATGTCCCTGTACTCCTTTTACAAATAAACGATTTCTTGTTTGACTTGCCGAACCATGGTCTTGAAATCCTGAAGATCTACGATCATCGTTCGACCAGCGCTGCCGCCAACATGTTTGGCTACGATCGGAATGTTTAGCCGAGCCAAGACTTCCTCGACGGCTTCAATATTGCGCTGGCCAATATTGCTGGCAGCGTTAAGCGTCTGGAACTGAAACATATTGGCGCCGCCAACGATTTTCGCTTGAAAGCGAGGCCGACGGATCTTTTGTTCCAGCTCAGCCACCATCGCCGGCAATGCCAAATCCGCAAACTTCTCGGGCTTGATTTCCCGCTTGTGCAAAAAAGGCTGACTATCTGGCAGCATAATATGACTCAAGCCGCCGATATGACTGGCTTCATCGTAAATGATCGTGCCGATGCAAGAACCTAAACCCACCGTGATCAAACGCGTTGGCGCTTGGGCGATCTTATACTCCGAGATCCCCACATGCAGTTCCTCATTCACGGTCATCATTGTCATGGTCATTGGCGGCTGCCAATTCCTCTGTCTGATAGGCGTCTAACTCCGCCGTCATCTCAGCGGCTTGTTCATAGCTGAAGAGAAACGGCAGCTCCAATGCCAGCACAAGTTCATCGTCTTTTTTCAGAAAGGCTTCGATATAGTTTTGCTTGAGTCCTGATGTATTTAGTTCCGCATTGCTAGGACTTTCAACTAGCGGTAAAATGCCGACGATCTCTTCCACGTAAAGGCCGATCGCCTGCTCTTGCCAGTGACACAACAAGACCACATTTTGCCCGGTTTCCGGTGTAAATTCATCAAACAGCTTTTTGCGGATGTCAATGATCGGCACCATCGCCTCTTCAAAAGGCTGGATCCCCAGCACGAAATCCGCCACTTCTGGCAGCTGGGTAAAAGGAGCAGCCTCAATGACCCGTACCACATAGTCGATACGCAAGGCAAAGAGTTGTTGATGACTTTTAAATACAACGTATTGTTCCATTGGCGTCACTGCTCCTTTTTAGAATTTGAAACTATCCACTTGGAATTTAAGGATAGTGGCGATCGTTTCGATCTCTTGCACATTCCGTTCAAAGTCTTCGATGACTAAGTAGAAGTCTTCTAAGTTTGCCGTTACTTCTTGGGTGCCGGCAGAGGTTTCCGAAACAGCAGCCGAAATGTTGCTGACGGAAACTTGAACCATGTCTTTTTTCTCAACGATCCCCGTAATATGGGCTTCCACGGCTTGAATACTTGAAACCAATTTTTCGACAATATCAGAGATCTCATTGGCTGATTCGATCGCTTTGTTGATATTGTTGGTTTGTTTTTCGCCGCTTTCAAAGGAATCCGTCACTGCAGAGACCACTTTTTCCGATTTTTTGCGGATCGTTTCAATGATCGAACGAATGCTTTTCGTTGATTGACTGCTTTGTTCCGCCAAGCTGCGGACTTCTTCCGCAACGATGGCAAACCCTCGGCCTGCTTCTCCAGCTCGAGCTGCTTCGATGGATGCATTCAATGCCAGTAAGTTGGTCTGATCAGAAATGTCATTGATCAGCTGAACGATCTTACCGATGCTTTGGACATCTTCGTTCATGTCGTTCATGCTTTCTACTAATTCTGCTTGGTTTTGCCGTTCGATCTCCCAGCTTTCAAATACATGGAACATCATTTCCGAATTGTGGACATTGCTGCTTTGGGATTGACCGACATAGCCGTTCATCAATTCGATCTCTTTGTGGATCTCTTCGATACTTAAGGCTAGCTCGTCCATATCAAAGGAGGTTTGTTCCGCTTCGGAGGCTTGTGAACTAGTGGCATCTGCGATGGCATTCATCGTCTGACGCACATTTTCAATTGAATTTTTGGCATTTTTTGAGGTTGTCGTTAGGCCGCCTACCATTTTTTCCATTCGGCTGCTTTCTTCGTGCATGCCAACGATCACCGCTTTGAAGGTGTTTAAAACCCCTTGAAAACGATTTTGAACTTGCCCAAAAAGAGAAGTCTGGTCGCTGCTGCCGATCTCATCAATATGCGACAGATCGCCAGAACCGACTGCTTCTAGTTCTGTCAACAACGTATCCATGCCCGAGTGGGTCTCTTTTTTTACCAAATAGGTCATTCCTACTAACACTGCGATTTCTAGCAGCAGTACGATTACTGAAAAAATAAAGAAACTTTTTGCTGCTTGTCCGTCTCCGTGGGTGCGGATCACGAAGAAATAGCATCCTAATAATACGATCAGGGTAAATCCTAGCGGAATCAACGCCGCCAAGCGGATTTTTTTGATGATAGCTTGTACCTTCTTCTTCATAACAGTATCCTTTCCTATGCAAAATGATCAGTCGTGCTGTTTATCAAGATTCGCTCTTCACTTGATAATCGTTGAGTCACTCCTTCTTTATCCGATTATGAAAACAATCTTCTAGTTCTTTAATCGGATCTTTTGCTAGAAAAGTTAAGCATCTTCACCAGACATATGTATCTTTTGGATCAGCAAAGCGCGTATAGCCGCCTTGATATTCATCACGAACCAAACGACCGTTTTGCAGCTCGACTACTCGATTACGGACCGTATTGACCATCGTACTGTCGTGGGTCGCCAAGAGGATCGTGGCACCGACTTGATTGATCCGCAAGAGTAGTTTCATGACTTCAACGGCTGATTTGGCATCCAGATTGGCGGTGGGCTCATCGGCGATCAAGACTGCTGGCTCTGTGACGATCGCCCGCGCGATCGCTACTTTTTTGCGCTGTCCCACGGAAAGCTCTTCAGGATAGTGATCCTTTTGAGGAAACATGCCTACCAGTTGCAGCGCTTTGGCGGTTTTTTCCTGACGCAGCTTGCGGGGAGTGCCTAGTACTTGCAGCGCATAATCGACGTTTTTGGCAACCGTCAGATAAGGAAGCAAAAGGTCTTCTTGTCCGACGATACCGACTTGTCGTCGAACCATATAGAGATGACGGTCTTTGAGTTGTTCCAACAAGACATTGCCGACTTGGATAGAACCAGCCGAAAGCTCTTCTTCTTTCAAGAGCAATTTGAATAAGGTCGATTTGCCCGCACCGCTGGGACCCACCACATAGATAAATTCTCCTTGAGGAATCGCAACAGAAATATCGGCCAATGCCAACGTGCCATTGCTGAATTTTTTACTGACCTTGGTTAAGCGAATCATGTTCTTTCTCCTCTAATCTGTAAAACGATTGATCACGGACCACATCTCATCGGCTGTCTGCATGGCTTTCGTATTCAATCCATACGCACGCTGGGTCGTTAACAAGTCTGTCATGGACGTCGCTAGATCCACCGTCGACTGTTCTAACTGACCTTGCAAGACGCTGCCAAAGGCTGCTGGATTGGTTTGCGAAGTAAGCAACGCTTGATCACCAGCACGGTACAGTTGGTTGCCCACTGGCGTGATGTTTTCTGTATTCGTCGGCTGATAAAGGGTCAGCTGCCCCAACACGCGAGTCTGACCATTTTCTTCCGTCGTCAGCTGACCGCTGGCATCTATTGCGATTTGCTGCGCATCTGGCCACTGAGGGGTCGGTACGTTTGTGGTCATTGCCACAGGGTACCCTTCACTATTGACTAATTGCTTGTTCTCACTTAAATGAAAATTGCCTGCTCGACTCAGCAGCAATTGACCAGTTTGGTCCCGGACCCCGAAAAAGCCATTGCCTTGGATCGCGAGATCTAATGGCTGAGTGGTGCCCGCCAGATTGCCTTGGGCAAAACTGGTAGTCGTAGTCGCTTTTGCCCCCATTGACGCACCATATTGGGCGGCGTTGCCATTAAATAGCGTTTCTTCTGCACCGATGGCATTTTCCATCAATGCTTGAAAATGGGTCGTTTGTGCTTGATAGCCATTGGTATTGACGTTGGCGATGTTGTTGGCTGTCGTGTCTAAGTTTGTCTGCAAATGATTCAACCCAGAACGGCTGATTCCTAATAATCCACTGATATTCATTGACTCATCCTCAAATCTTTCCTAATTCGTTGACCGCTTTTTGCAATGTCTGATTCGTTGAACTCAAGGCTTTCTGATTGGCTTCAAATTCGCGAGAAGTCTGGATCATCGCCACCATTTCATCGGCAACCGCTACATTGGCTTGTTCTAAGGCACCTTGCTGGATCACGGGTGCATTCACCGTGGTGCCTGCTGCGTTGCTAGTCACGTAGTTTTGACCAGCTGTAGTCAATGCTTCTGGGGGGAATGTTTGGATCTGAAAGTTCGCTGGTCCTAAGGCGCTGACTGCTTGTCCATTGGCACCCAAGACAAGATAGCCTTCTTGTGTCACGTATTGATTCTGCTGATTGACGGTAAAGTCGCCATTTCTCGTATACAACCGCTGACCCGCATTGTTTTGAACGACAAAGTAGCCTTCGGAAAGCAGTGCAAAATCGCTGGCTTGTCCCGTCTGTTTGACAGCACCTTGGTCTTGACTGATGGTACTGCCCGCCAATTGGGTCCCTAAAGACAATCCACCGATGTCACGGCGGGTATCCGCATTGGGCCCGCTTTGGTAATTATGCAATGCCACTTCGTCTAGCGCCGACTGGAATAAGGTTTTTGCTTGATACCCTGTTGTATTGACATTGGCAATATTGCCGCTCGTCGTCTCTTGTCGCTTTTGTAATAATGAAATGTTCCGTGATAAGACATCCAGTCCTCGAATCATGCCAGTTCCTCCTCAATCAATGTGCGCAATTTGGCAATCGTTTTGCCATGAATTTGTGAAACTCGCGGAATCGAGACTTCTAAGATTTCAGCGATTTCTTTTAACGTCAGTTCTTCGGTATAGTACAAACTTAAAATCAATTGTTCCCGTTCCCCTAATTTTTTGATGCACGCAACCAAAGCGGTGCGTTTTTCTTCGGCGACCAAGGTATCTTCGACATTCTCGGCAGGATCTCGAACCATATCTTTTAACGTCATGCCTTCTTCTTGGTAAGCAAACAAGGTATCTTCCAAAGAGACGCTGGCTAAGTAGTGCAGACTCTCATAAATATCCGCTAGTTGACTTTGGTTGATTCCCAGCTGTTTGCAGATCTCGGTGTCGGTCGCTTCTCTTTTGAGGCTTTGCTCCAACTCTTGCCGTGCTTGATAAAACTGATTGACTGCCGCCATTTTGTAACGGGAGATTTTGGCGTGCTTGCGTACTTCATCAATGATTGCCCCTTTGATACGAATCGCTGCATAGCTTTCAAAAGGAACTTTTTTTGAGGGATCGAATTTCCGCAAGGCATCCATCAGCCCAATCACCCCAATATTGTAGAGATCGCCTGATTCATAATCGGCGGTTTTGATAGACAGGCGCTGAACCACCCGTTCCACTAGCGGCAGATACTTGATGATCTCCGCTTCTCGATCGACTTCATACATCGGCGATGCCCCTTCCTAAGAAAATTCTGCTTAAATGTCAATACTGCCCACCGTTTCGATCGCAATTTCATTGGGAATCTCATTTAGAGAAAGAACGGCGATATCTGGAAAATTAAAAACGATCATTTTTTTGAATGCTAACCGGATCTTAGGCGATGCTAAAATGACGAAATTGATATCTTGAGCAATCGCTGCATGTTGGATCCCACTGATGGAATCCAACAGCTTGGTCACGGTATCTGGTTTTAAGACCGGGTACGAGCCAGTTGCGGTTTTTTGGATACTTTGAGCGATGATTTCTTCTAGTTTCGGCTGGATCACCGCCACTTGCAGCTCGTGGTTCTCATTGGCATACTTGGCAGCGATCGTCCGTTTCAATGCTTGGCGGACATATTCTGTCAAAACTTCTACGTCTTTCGTGACAACGCCGTAATCGGCTAAAGTTTCTAAGATCGTTGCTAAGTCATTGATGGGAATTTGCTCATCCAATAAATTTTGTAAAACTTTTTGGACCTCGCCGAGCCGTAAAATATCGGGGATCAATTCATCGATCACGACATTGTACTGCTCTTTGATGCCCTCCAATAATTTCTTGACTTCTTGGCGACCTAACAGCTCTGGTGCATGGGCATAGATGATTTCTTTTAAGTGTGTTGCGATCACGGTCAACGGCTCGATAATCGTAAACCCTTGCAGATCCGCCATCTCCTTATCGGATTCATCAATCCACATAGCATCCAGATGAAAGGCTGGTTCTTTTGTTGCGATTCCTTGAAAAGGAAACGGCTCTTCATTCGGACTGATCACCATGACTTTATTCGGGTAAATATCGCCGCGGCCGACTTCGTTGCCGCGGATCTTGATCACGTAATCGTTGGCATCCAAATAGAGATTGTCGCGAATACGAACGGGACTGACTAAGATCCCTAATTCTCTAGCACTCTGTTTACGGATCGCCACGATGCGGTTCATCAAGCTGTTGTCGATCGAACTATCCACGATAGGGATCAGACCATAACCGATTTCCACTGAGATTGGTTCCACTTGGAAGGAAGCCACGGAATCGTCTTCTTCCTGTGCTTCTTTTTTGCGTTCCAGTGCCAATTTTTGTTCCCATTGTTTTTGTTCCACTCGCTGCTTTTCTTCTTTTTGCGTAACCAGAAAGCTGGCTGCGAAAAGGCCTAAGCCAATCAACACAAAAGGCACAAAAGGAAACCCAGGAACTAAGGCTAAGACGAAGAGAATCGCCCCCACGATCCGAAACAGTTGGGGATTACGCATCACATCTGCCGCAATATCTAAACCAAAGGAACTATCGTTATCAGAACGAGTCACGATCACCCCAGAAGCAATCGAAATCAATAAAGAGGGAATCGAGCTGACCAAGCCATCCCCGATCGCCAGTTTCCCGAATTGGGCGAAGGCTTCCATGACGGTCATTTGTCCCCCCATGGAGAAAATGATCGCCCCGCCGACTAAATTGATGACAGTGATCAAGATCCCTGCGATCGCATCCCCTTTGACAAACTTGCTGGCACCATCCATCGAACCAAAGAAATCAGCTTCTCGCTGCAGATCTTTTCGTCGTTTGCGGGCATCCGCTTCCGTGATCAAACCGGCATTTAGGTCGGAATCGATCGCCATTTGCTTGCCGGGCATCGCATCTAATGTGAAGCGAGCAGTCACTTCTGAGACACGCCCTGCACCATTGGTCACGACGACTAGCTGAACCACCATGATGATCACGAACAAAATGATCCCCACGATGTAATTGCTGCCGGCAACGACATTGGCGAAGGCATCGATCACGTGTCCGCCATTTCCTTGGGTCAAGATCAACCGCGTGGAAGATAGGTTCAAACCTAAACGAAACATCGTTGTGATCAGCAGCAAGGTTGGAAACGTAGTGAATTCCAACACTGATTTGGTAAACAGGGTGATCAGTAAAATGTTGATCGCGATCGTCAAATTGATAATGATCAGAATATCTAATAGTGCACTCGGTAATGGAATAATAATCAAACCAATAATAGCTAGGACGATCACCGAGATTAAGATATCCGCCAGACCAATGCCTTTTTTCGGTTTTGAGGCAGCCTCATTCATTTTTGTTCCTCCTGTTTCCTTAAATCTTGCCGCGTTGGCTTTCTTCTAACTGATAGACCAAAGCGATGATTTCGGCAATGGCTTCATACATCTCAACCGGGATCAGATCCCCGGGTTCTACTTGGCGATAAAGGGCTCGTGCCACTTCACGGTTTTCGATCTGTGGAATATTTTCTTTCAGTGCTTCTGCTTTCATCCGCTGCGCCAGCTGATCTGCCCCTTTGGCCAGGACCCGCGGCACCCCTTCACTACTGGCATCGTAACGAATCGCAATGGCGAAATGGGTCGGATTGGTGATCAAAACCGTCGCTTCTTTGACGTTGGCGATGGCATTTTGGGTCATCGCACGGTACTTCGCTTTGCGCTGTGCTTTGACTTGCGGATCACCTTCCATTTGCTTGAACTCTTCTTTGACTTCCTGCTTGCTCATCATCAAGTTCTTACGATGGCTATAGCGTTGGTAGCCGTAGTCGACTACGGCCAAAACGATCAAGAAAATCGAGATCTGTAAAAACAATTCTTTGGCCCGCAGCAGCATGAACAGGATCGTTTTTTCCAACCCGACTTCACTCAAACCCAGTAAAACAGGGACGGCGGCTAAAAATTGTTGGTAGCACAAGTAGACGATCACGCCGAATTTCGCCAATGTTTTGCCTAAATTCATCAACGAGCGCAAACTGAATTGCTGCTTGATCCCGCTGATGGGGTTCAGCTTTTTAAAGTCTGGCTTGACGGCCTTGCCAGAAAACAACAGACCAACTTGGGCATAATTCGTGATAAGCCCGACTCCGAGCGCGACCAGAAAGACGGGCGCACACAACAAAAGCAGCAGCAAGATACTCTGCACCCCCAGTTTCGGCAGATCCGCCAAACTGGTTTGATAATCAGCCAGCTGCGCCAAACTTCGGGAAAAATAAGGCAAAAAAGAAGCTGCGAAAAACTGCCATAAAGACAGGATCAAAAACGAGAAGACCAATAGCGAAACAGCTGCTGCTAATTCCTGGGTCTTAGGAACCTCCCCGCGTTTGCGGGCATCCCGCAGCCGCTTAGCACTAGGTAGTTCGGTTTTGCCATCTTTTTCTGCCATCTTCTCACCTCCTGCTGGCTACCTGTTACTTTATTGAAAGGACTCGATAAACTCCTGCAAATAGCGGACCGTATCTGGCAAGTGTTTGCCTAAGTACGAAAGAACATTGGGTAGTAGCAAGAGAAACACCACAAAACTGATGGCGGTTTTCATCGAAAGACTCATCATCAAAATATTGATCTGGGGAATCGACCGAGAAATCACACCTAGCACCAGGTCCACCAACAGCAGCGCAATGATCATTGGTGCCGCAAGATTGACTGCCATCACCATCATTTGGCTGAAAAGTTTGACGATGCCTTCAACCGTCGTGCCTTGGATCACCACAGAGCCTAAGGGCACGATCCGAAAAGACAACAGCAGTGCTGTGATCAGTCGATGATGCAGATCAAGTCCAAAAAACACAGCGATCGTCAGCCAATAGTACGTTTTGCCATACTGGGAAGAGGCGATTTGCAACGTCGGATCATAGGCTTGCGCCATCGAAAAGCCTACTTGAAAGTCGATCAGTTGACCCGCAATTTCCACACCAGTAAAGACCAGCTGACTCAAATAGCCCATCGCCATCCCAAACAGTACTTCCTTGATGACGAAAACCGTCAGCATAAAAAGGGAAAGCTCGGGAATCGCAGGTGCCGTCGGCAGACATAGGACCGTCAACGCCATGCCGATCACGATTTTTGCCAGTGACGGAAAATTTTGCTGTGAGAAGATCGGACAAAGGACGACAAACGCCAATATTCGACAAAAAATCAACACCGTCGCTTGAATCGGCGCCATCAGGTTTCCTCCTTACATTGCCGCAATCATCTTGAAGATCATTTTGGTAAAATTCAACAAGAGATTCAGCATAAAATTCCCCGCCAAGATCAAGGTCAAAAAAATCGCTAATAGTTTCGGCACAAAGCTCAACGTTTGTTCTTGGATTTGGGTAGTGGCTTGAAAAATACTGATCACCAATCCAACGAGCATGCCGACCAATAAGGCAGGGCCAGATATCGCTAAAATTCGAAGAAAGGCTTCCCTTAGCACATCAAGTACCATTTCTACTGTCATTTCCTCTTGGCTCCTTTCTTAGCGGCTATTGAAAGCTCTTGATCAGCGACTCCACGATCAGATACCAGCCATCCACTAAAACAAATAGTAAGATCTTGAAGGGCAGTGAGATCATGATCGGCGACAGCATCATCATCCCCATCGACATCAAGATACTGGAGACGACCAGATCAATGATCAAAAAGGGGATAAAAATCAAAAAGCCGATACTGAAAGCCGTTCGTAACTCACTGATAATAAACGCCGGTACCATAACGGTCAGAGGAACATCGTCAGAAGAATGATACTTTTCGGTCTCCCCATCAGCTTCCGCAAACAAGGCAATGTCTTTTTCCCGTGTCTGTACCATCATAAAGGCCTTGATCCGTTTTTCTGAGCGGTCAAAGGCTTCGGCTTGGCTGATCTCTTGTCGATCAAACGGTTCAATCGCTTGCTCGTAGACGTCGGTATACACAGGTTTCATAATAAAAAATGTCAAGAATAAGGCCAACCCGATCAACACTTGATTGGGCGGGTTTTGCTGTGTGCCTAACGAACTGCGCACAAAGGACAAAACCATGATGATACGAGTAAAAGAAGTCATCATGATCAGCAAGACTGGTAAAAGGGAAAGCAGCGTCAGCAACAAGAAGGTATTGATCGTATCACTTGAGCCATTCCCATTCGACAATAAATTGTTGATGGTGGAACTGACGTCTTCCGTGTCTAGCGCAAATGCCGTCTGCGGAAGCATCAGACTGCTGAAAAGGACCGCAGCCATGATCTTGATATCTCTGCCTTTGATCTTCATTTTTGCTTGCCTCGTTTTCCAGCAATTTCCGCCTTGGCTTTGTTTAGCCATTCAGAAAAATCTTTGCCAGCTTGCACTTGGGTGCTTTCTAGGCTTTGCTGTAAAAAAGCGGCCGTTTCTTCTTGCGTCAACTCTTTGATGATCTGATTTTGCTGTTCAGAAAAGCTCATGACGTAACATTTGTCCATGATTTGGACGATCCCGATCGAAGACGACTTGCTGACGGCGATTTTTTGCAAAATACGCAACTGGTGATTGTGCTGGTTCGTGTAACGATTCAAATATTTCAAACTAATGTTGATCAAATAAAGAATAAGCAGCAAAAACCCAATCATTTTGACCAGCGATAAAAATGTTTCCATCAACATGCCTCTTTCTATTGGATCACTAAATCCGTCACATAAACATCCTTGGCGATTTCTGATCCGTATTCCTGATTAATTGTTTCTTTCAATGCTTTTTTTAAATTCGGTACACTTTCGGCGGAGCTCAAAATACCGCTGGCCTTTTGTTGGCGCAATAAGTTTACGACGCTGTCACGAATGACAGCCACATTTTTCGTGGCTTCCGCACTTTTTTCCTCATCCGCCACTAAAATCGATAAATTGACCTTCATGTATTGCTGCTCTTGGTTGTCTTCTTTTGCCAGATTGACTAAAAATTCATCCAACGCCACGATCGCTTCGTCTGAGGAGATTTTGCTGCTGTCTTTTGCTGTTTCAGCAGCTGCTGTTTTTTCCCCCGTCAAAAAGTGATTCGTCACTAAGGTTCCGCCGATACTGCCGCCGACTACCACGATCAAGAGGATCGGCAGTAAAACAACCATGTTCAAGCCTTTTTTCTCTTTTTCTGCTTTTGGTACTTTTTCTTCTTTTGCCATCTTTCCCACCCTTACGTTTTCACTTGGTTCGAATGGATCACCGTATGATACTCGATCACCCGCTGCGCAACTTCTTGCGCAGCTTCCGTCACCACTAAGGTTTTGCCGTCTGTCAGTGTGATCAATGTATCCGGCATTTCTTCGATCCGATAAATCAATGTTGGATTTAAATAGAATGGCTTGCCATTCAATGCGGTCACTAGAATCATGGTCAAACTCCTCTCAATGATGAAGCGTCACGTTCTTAACGTTTTAGATTCAATAATTCTTGCAGCATTTCATCAGAAGTCGTAATACTTCTTGAATTTGCTTGATAGGCACGGCTCGCAATGATCATTTCGGTAAATTCTGTCGAAAGATCGACATTCGACATTTCCAAGGCACCTGCTTGCAGCGTTCCCGCGCCATTGTTGCCAGGTCCTGCAACGATCGCATTTCCTGAGTTGCTGGTTTGGATATAGTTGTTGCCGCCGACTTTTTCTAAGCCTTCTGGGTTATTGAAGGTTGCGACACCGACTTTTCCCATCACAAAGGTTTGATTGCCGTATTTTGCCAACACTAAGCCATTGGCATCGATTGCCATGGAGTTATAGGTCAAGGTTTCCCCATTGACGGTCAGTGTGCTTGGGATCGACAAGGGAGATACCGCACCTTGTCCGCTCAATGCCGTGTTTTCATCAAAGTTGTCATCATAGACAACTGGTTGACCGCCATTGACTGAACGACCTAAGACTTGCATCCCATCACTATTGGTCAAGGTTCCGTTGCTGTCGCGAACAAATGCGCCATCTCGTGTGTAATAGGTTTCGCCATTTGCTCCTGGTCCTTGTACCATAAAGTAGCCTTGTCCGCTGATATAAAAATCCATGCTGCGACCTGTCGATTGCGGGGCACCGACTGTATTGATAGTATCGATGGAGCCCGTCTGAACCCCTAAACCGATCTGCGTTGCGTTGATCCCGCCTAAGCCGTTGCCTGGCGCAGTTGCATTAGACATCGTTTGGCTCATCATGTCTTGGAAAAGTACTCGACTTGATTTGAATCCAACCGTATTGACGTTGGCGATATTATTGGAAACCACGTCCATTTTCGTTTGAAGATTTTTCATTCCACTGACACCTGAATATAATGATCGTAACATGCTTGTTTTCCTCCTTATGGTTGGCGTATTTTCCTCTGTCATTCAGAAAATACTTGCAGCCCCTTTTCAGTCCAGCTGCTATTTGATAAATGTGGCGCTGTCAATATTGGTGACGGTGTGAAGCTCATTCATCCCCATCGCCGTAATGATGGTTCGTGAATGGACATCGGCGATCAAGCCCATATCTTTGTACACGAGCAGTGATTCTTTGCTGCCTTTTTCCGCGAGCTCACTAAGCGCCGTTGAAAGGGATTGATAATCATCGTCTTGTAAGGTCAATTCTCTTGCGGTCAAACGCTTTTGCGCATGATGCGAGACTTTGATGTCGCTTTGTTTTTGTTCAAGCATTGCAGAAAAGGCTTGTTTGTCCACGCCTTTACGGGGATGTTGATAAGGCTCCCCGGCAACTTTTTGCAGCCCCTGTTGAATCGTCAAACTCATTTTGCTTCGCCGCCAATCTCTTGGATCGCACTCATACTGTATTCTTTGCCATTTACGACGATCGTGGCGTAGCCATTGGCAAAGCGGACTTTTTCGATGGTTCCTGACAATGTTTCTGTGCCGTCCATCAGAGTGACTTGTTTATTGATCAAGCTAAAGGCTTGCTGCTGTTGCTGTAAAATCACCGAGGTCGTCAACGTTTCGCTCAATTCATTCAAGCTCTCTAAGGTCGTAAATTGAACCAGTTGCGAGATATAGTCGGTGCTACCACCAGAAGAATCGCTGCCTCCCAGCGATGGGTTGCTCATAGATGCGGCTAAGATCTTCAAAAAATCATCCATGGAGATATCTGAAGATTTTTTTGTTTGCGTTAATGCCGATGTATTGGCAATACCGGCCGCAGCTGCTGTAATTTCATCTGCCATAGGTCTCCTCCTTTACACTAAAATACTGATCGCATGATCGATCGGTGCTAATTGCGGCTCTTCTTCAGCCGTATTGCTTTGATGAAACGGCTTTTTGCTTTGTCCTTTTTGAGCCTGTAAAAACCGCTGTTGGCTTAACTGACTGTCACTTGCCATCATACTGCCGGCAAAGGATTGATTTGCCAGCGGACTAGCCTGCTGGACAGAAGCTAACGTAGGTTCCTTGATCGCTAGGATCGGCTGCTCTTGCTTTTGCAAAACTTGCTCTAGCTCATGCTTGATGGACAGCAATAATTCTTTGGCTTGCGGCTGCTGAACGGTCAGTTCTAAGCGGCTGCCTTGGGCATTCGTTTCTAGGGAAAGCTGGATCGTGCCTAATTTTTCGGGAACGAATTGCAGCGTGATTTTTTTCTCGCTTGCCGTGCTGCTCGTTTGGACGAGTTGGGCAGTCGCTTTTGCTAAGGGCAGGACCGCTTGTTCCATACTCGCTTTTGTTGGCGTTAGTCCTTGCTTGGTCAAAAGGGGAGAAACATCAAGCAGCTGCAGTGCTGGTACCGCCATTTCATTGTCAGTTACTGCTGAAGAAGCAATGGCTTGTGCAGAAACAGCTTCCGCTTTTTTGGCGACTGTTTCATTCGTGCGTTGCAAGGTGCTAGTCGTATCCGTCGCTTGGTTGGTCACTGGCGACACTTGATCCAATGGTCCCGTTTGGCCCAATTGCGCGGTCCCTTCGGTGGGCTGTTTCAGCTGTGCTTCTGTCGTTTGCGCAATCGCGGCTTGTGTTACTGAATCGACTTCCTTGATTTCCTTGAAAGGAGCGATTCCTTTTGCCGTGGTCTGCTCCTCGCCTACTAAGTCTTCTGGCAAAGGTGTTTCAAGCGTTGTTGCTGCGGCTTCACTTCTGTCATTTGTCATCAAAGCTAGACCTTCAAGCGCAGGCTCGGAGGGGGTGATGACTGTGGTGGCTACGTCTATTGGTGCTGGAAAAGCTGCTGAAACACTGTCGAGAGAAGCTGCTGTGGCGCTCGTTTGGTTCTGCTCCGTCGTTGCCATTGATGCCTGGGGCGTTTCTTGAACCAAGCCTGCAAAAGGTGCCTGGCTGATCTGGCTCATTTCTGGCGCTTGTGTCGTTGCAGGTTGTTCGACTGCTGGAGTGATTTCTGGCTCCTGTGGCAGATGTTCCATACTGCTGGCAATCCCCATTTCTGGTGCGGTGGCGGTTTGCTCCGTCATACCTGACGGTTCGAAGGATGCTGGCAGATTGCTTGCTGTCTGTTCCGTCAGCTGTTGCATCAGCAAACTGAAGACTTCTGGTGACGCCTCCGTCTTTTTTGATTTGCTACCGACAGGTACAGCGGTTGCGGCACTTGTTGTGATCTCTTTCATTGTTCACCTCCTCTCAGCTGATGCTTTGAAACCAAAGTCGTCTCATCACTAAAACCATTAGTGCTTTAAGAAAATAAGGCGCGATTGCCGAACTCATCCAATTGTTTTTGCTCTTCCAGTTGCTGTTCATAGGTGTATTCAGCGAATTGCTTTTCTCGCAGCTTTTCCACGATCTTGCGTTCCTGCTGCGCTTCTACCACCACCGATAAAGACTCTGCCAATTCTTGCTTCACGTGAAACATTTTGTTCTGAACCTCATCGATGGTGGCATTCAACGAAAGCAAATAGCGTTGTTGCACTTGCATCCGCCCAATGGTCATCTCATTGACATCAAAAAGCTGGGCTTTTTCCTGTGTCAGCGTATTCAGGTGCTGTTCTTGCTGAATCAACAATTGTTGTTTTTGGGCGTAAGCGCGTTTGGCTTCTTGCTCAATAGTTTTTCGGTGATCCAATACTTTTTCTAAGGAAAAATGAAATGCTTGCATAGCTGCTCCTTTATGATCTATTTTACATGGTCGAACGCTGGCGCTCGATCAGCGCTTCTTCACTGAACAAATGCGCCAGTTCAAAAATCGTTTGTTCAAATGGGATCCGCTCATCCACTTTTTGCTGTAAAAACCGCAGGATGGGGTGATGCAGCGCGATCGCTTGGTCGGTCAACGCATTGCTGCCGCTTTTGTAAGCACCGATATCGATCAAATCCTTGGCCTCTGCATAAACGGCCATGTTTTCTTTTAGTTCCCCCGCATGTTTATGCTGTTCCTCAGAAACAAGGGTCTTCATCAAGCGGCTGAGGCTGTTTTGAATATCGATGGCAGGATAATGATTTTGAGCGGCGATTTTTCGGGACAACAGAATATGTCCATCAAGAATTCCCCGCACCGCATCAGCGATCGGTTCATTCATGTCATCCCCTTCTACCAAGACAGTATAAAAGGCCGTGATTGAGCCTTTGTCCGACATCCCACTACGTTCTAACAACTTCGGTAAAGCTGTAAACACAGAAGGGGTATAACCTTTGGTCGTCGGCGGCTCGCCTGTCGATAGACCGATCTCCCGCTGCGCCATCGCAAAACGGGTCACCGAATCCATCATCAATACGACTTTCTTCCCTTGATCACGGTAATACTCAGCGATCGCTGTTGCCACATGAGCCCCTTTTAATCGTACGAGGGGCGGCATATCGGAGGTAGCACAGACAACGACCGACTTGCGGTAACCTTCTGGGCCTAGATCATTTTCAATAAATTCTTTGACTTCTCGTCCCCGCTCGCCGATCAAGCCGATCACGATGACATCTGCTTCGCAATAACGAGCCAACATCCCCAATAAAGTACTCTTACCGACCCCGCTGCCGGCAAAAATGCCGATCCGTTGGCCAAGGCCGACGGTCAAAAGACCATCGATCGCCCGGACACCTGTCGGCATGATCTCAGCGATTTTTTGACGGCGAAAGGGGTCAGGAGAATCTTGACTAACTGGATATTCTGGCGCACTTTCCAGCTCCAGCGCCATATCTAACGGTCGCCCTAGTCCATCTAAGGTGTGCCCTAGCAACGTATCATCGATTTTTACCGTCAATGATTTGCCAGTTGGCCGCACCAAACAGCCCGGTCCGATGCCTTCTAGCTGATCAAGGGGCATCAGGAGCACGGTTTTTTTCACAAAGCCTACGACTTCGGCTAAGGCTGTATGTGTCTTGTTTTGCAATGCGACTTCACAGATTTCCCCTATGAAAACCGCCAGCCCTTCGACTTTGATCAGCAGACCTACGACTTCGCTGACTTTGCCGTAGGTGGTAAAAAAAGGCTGTGCTTGCGCCGTTTTGCGCAGCGCTGTGATCGGTAATTCAAACGTCATTCCTTCACACTGCTTTCTAGAAATTGGCTCAAAAAGCGAGCGATTTCTTTCCTCAATTCAAAAACCACCAAGGCATTTTCAGATTCGATACAAAAATCGTGTTCCGCCAAGCTGTCATCTGCCATGAGTAAATAGCGAAACCCGCTGATCGTCTGCTTTTTGGTTTCCAACAATTCTCGCACCCCTGCAAGATGCTGCTCTTGGCTGCGAACAGTCACAAATTGATCGGGTTGTTCAAATTGCCATAGCACAGACTCCACAAAAGGCAGGAAGCCTGCTTGCTCGTCTGTAAAACGTTGATTGATCAAGGCTTCAGCGATTGCCGTGCCATAAGCGATCATCTCTTGCTTTTTCTCTGAGCGAAAGGCGTTGATCTCAGAGACGGCTTCAGCGACATTGGCTTGGGCTTGGGCCATCAATGCTTGCGCGGCTTCTTTGCTGGCATTGAGTCCTTCTTGATAGCCTTGTTGAAAGCCGTCTGCTTGTCCTGCTTGAAAGCCTTCCGTTCTCGCTTCTGCTAGAATTTGCGCCGCTTGTTCTTGTGCATCGGTCAAAATCTGCTGCTTCAAGGCTTCCATTTGCTGCAGATGCCGTTCCTGCTCCAACTGGCGTGCACGTCTAGCCGCTTGCAGTTCTGGGTCTAAGCTTGGTTTCTCAATCGGCGCTTTGATGGTCGTATCCGTCAAAATACTGCGCGCAGCTTCGGTCGTTTTGACCGCCTGCTGCTTCAATAAACTGCTATTTGACCACTGCATCTTGGTCGCCCCTTCCGATGTAGATCTCACCGGTTTCATCTAGCCGTCGAATCACAGCCACCACACTTTGTTGGGCTTCTTCTACAGCAGACAAGCGGGTAGGACCCATAAATTGAATTTCTTCTTGCAGATTTTCCACCGCCCGTGATGAGAGGTTGGAGAAAATAAAGTTCTTGATGTCATCGGTCGTGCCTTTAAGCGCTAAGACTAACACATCGTTTTGAACATCTCGCAAGACTTTTTGAACATCCAAGCGATCGAGGGTCACGATATCCTCGAAAGTAAACAAGCTGGATTTCACTTCGTTGGATAGTTCCGGTTGCCGCTTTTCTAAGTCGTTCAAAATGTTCTTTTCGGTGCTGCGGCTGACTGAGTTCAAGATTTCTACCAGTGTGTGCACACCACCGACATTTTCCGTATCGTTCTCAATGTAATTCGAGAATTTGTTCTCGATCACTTTTTCGATCCGTTCGATCACCAAAGGCGACGTACTGGAGATCGTCCCGATCCGTTCAGCGATCTCCACTTGCAAATGATCGGGAAACTGTGACAAGACGCTGGCCGCTTTGTCCGGCTGCATGTAGCACAAAATCAACGCTACCGTTTGTGGATGTTCGCCGATCAACAGATTGGTCAACTGTTGAACATCGGCTTTGCGAGCGATATTAAAGGGCCGTTCCCGCAGCTGGATCTGAGTCAATACGTCAATGACTTCTTTGGCTTTTTGAGGGCCTAATGCTTGGTTCAGCAAATTTTTGGCATAATCGATCCCGCCGTCTAAGACGTATTTGCGGGCCGTTGCGGTATGAGAAAATTCCTCCAATACTTGATCCCGCTCTTCGGGACTGACAAAGTCGATGTTGGCGATCTCATAGCTCACTTTTTGTATAAATGATTCTGGCAGCAGCTTCATGATCTTTGCAGAGGTATCTGATCCTAGAGAGATCAGAAGAATCGCTGCTTTTTTTACCCCGTCTATTGTATCCATGGCTGCCCCCTTATTTTTCTTTCATCCAAGCTTTGATCAATTCCGCCGCTACTTCAGGATTGCTTTCGGCATAATTTCTAGCCGTTTGGTCCAATGTTGGTTCTCCTGAATGTTCTGCTGCGGCTTCTTGTGTGGATGCTTCTGGCACCGCTGGTTTCGTTTCAGCAGACCGATTGCCGACACCGCCAAAAACGACTTCTTGTGCAACTGGGTTACTCGCTCCGGTGCTGACTGCGGACGGTTGTGCAAAGGAGACCATCTCCTCCGTCACATCGACTTCCAGCTCGTCTTCTTTGCGTCGGCGTCGGATCACGCCAACGATCATTAAGATCACCAAGAACAAGGTCAACACGATACCGCCGATAATGGCGTACTTGAGATAACCTTTGGCAGCTGCAATCGGTTCATTCCCTTGCGGATCAGCGGCTGGATCAACCTCTGCTTGGGCAAAGTCAAATCCTTGGATCGCGATTTGATCGCCACGGTCATTGTCATAGCCGACGGCACTAGCAATCAACTGCTGCAATTCTGCTTGATCTGCTTGCGAAAGGTTCGCATTGATCACGATCGAACTAGTCATTCGTTCGATCATGCCAGGGGCCGTAATAGTCGTAGTGGTCTCGGTATCCAATTCATTTTCAACGGAGCGACTGTAGGAATTGTTCCCCTCTCCATCCGTGCCCGTCACATTGGAGACATTGTCATCCACCGTCCCTGTTTGGGCTTCTTGGACGGTCCCTTGCGAACCAGCAGCCTGCACTGTCTCATTCTTGATCTCTGGGTCATCATAAGTAACTTTCTTCCGCTCAATCGAGTCAAAATTCAAGTCTAAATTGATCGACACTTGGAATTTGTCTGCACCATAGATCGGTGTCAGCAACTTCGCTACTTTTTCTTCTAGCGTTTTTTCATAGGAATCTTTGATGGCAATGTATTTATTGTTCAGGCCACTTAATTGACTGGCTTCATCTTCGGTTCTCGTCAAGGTATTGCCCGCGCTATCAACGACTTTTACATTTTCAGGCTTCAGCTTTTCCACTGCGCCGGAAGTCAAGGTAACGATCCCTTGCACGGACTCGTCTGAGATCTGCTGATTTTTCATGGTCAACACGATGGAGGCGGTTGGCGCACTTTCCTCAGAAGAAAAGACACTTTCTTCTGGCATCACGAGTAAAACTTTGGCGGATTTGACCGCATCGATCGACTCGATTGCTCGCTGTAGTTCGCCCGTTACTGCCCGTTGATACATGATTTTGCGGTCTTCGTCGGTTGTCATCATGTTGGCATCATCAAATAATTCAAAGCCTGTACTGGTATTTGGTAACTTATTGTCCACGGCAAGATTGATGCGGTATTCATCGACTTGGTCCTTATCGATCAAAATCGTCGTTCCATTGTCAGCTAATTTGTAGGCGATCTGCTGTTCCTCCAAATCCTTGCTGATCGTTCCCGCATCGGCATCGCTTAGATCCGTAAACAAGATACCGTATTCAATTCGCGTATTTAAATAATAAACAGCTGCTGTGATTCCGAGAACGCTGATAACGGAAAGAACAACGATCATTTTCTTTAAAGAGCTTTGCATTTGCCAACGGTCTTTGAGTTGTTCTGTCCATTCTTTCACTTTATCCATCATTTATCCTTATTCCCTCACCCACTGCTAAAACTGCATATTTTTCACGTCATTGTAAGCTTCTAAACACTTGTTTCGTACTTGAACGGCTGTTTGTAGCGCCAGTTGCGCCTCCGTCATGCGAATCATCACATTGCCTAGATCGCTTTCATCGCCGGTGATCAAATTTACAGTATCTTGATCCATGACCGCCGTTTTTTGATTCAACTGATCGACCGCATGGGTCAAGTAAGAAGAAAACTGATTTTCCTTGGCGCCTGCAACACTGGTCTCGTTTGAAGCAGCCCCCGTGCCTAGTGTCCGCAAAACGTTTTGGTAGTCTGTTAATCCTGTCGTTAAAAGTCCATCCATTTTCTCGTTACCCCTTTGATATTTCTAATGCTTTTTTCAAGATCGTTTTGTTCATTTCTGAAGCAGAGACATTGGCTTCGTACGTTCGAACCGCCTGCAACATTGCCACCATTTCATCGGCAATATCCACATTTGATTGACCGATATATCCCTCGTCGTTGGCAGCGGGATTGGTAGGATCATAGGTCAGCTTTTCTGTCTCATCGGCAGCGATCCCCGTCACTTTGACACCGTATGTAGCCGGTGTACCTTCACGGCTATTTTTTAAATTTTCTGAAAAAAGAATACTCTTTTTTTGATAAGCCGCGGTTGTTTGTGTTTGATTCGTATTTACATTTGCGATATTGCTGGAGATCGTATCTAGTTTTAACCGTTCCAATGCTAAACCGCTCGCGTTGATCGTTAGTCCGTTAAACATACCCATTTGTTTTTCCTGCGCTTTCTATCAATTACTCAATACAAGGTTCATCATTTGCAAGCGTCCGTTGACTTGTGCGGTCAATGCACTGTAATATAACCCATTGGCTGCTTGATCCAACATCTCCACTTCAAGATCCACGTTATTGCCGTTGTCTTTGATGCTGGTAGTTGCATTTTCAGTGATTTTCGGTTTTACTTGAGAAACTGACGCTTCGGTTGCAGCGTCGGTCCCTGACGAAGCGAGTGCCTGCTTTAATTCGCTTTCAAACACGATGCGTTTTGCTTTGTACCCATCCGTATTGACATTGGCGATATTAGACGAAATCAATTCTGCGCGTTGGGCAGAAACGTTCATGGCTGTTTTTAATAAATCATAGGTATCCAACAATAATTGCTCCTTCCACCTTCTGTACCAAACGTTTTTTTCAGCGATGGAACAGAAACAAATATATTTATTTATTTTTTTGTTATAGATTAAAAAAACAAGAAGACGTGATGTCATTATAGTAGAATTATTTTTATTTTACAATTTGATTTTTGCAACTTTACGGATATGACATTTAAGTTACAACCATGTTATGTTATTTGTTAAACACTGTTTCATCGCAATTTCGTCCCCAGTTATAAAAAGTAAACGATCGATATAAAGCGTTTTACAAGCATATCTATGCTTTTTGATCAAAAGATGATTTTTGATAAAAAAACAAGCATTATTCGAAAAATTGATTAAAACATTTTCATTTGTGCTGAATGACATGACAAACCCTGAGAAACGCTTCACGAAAAAAAACGGTACCATCTATAAATATTCACAAAAATTGCAAGCTGTACCATTTCAAAAATTTGCCGCAACTTGCCCAAAAAACAACAAAAAAAGAAGAAGCTGAAAATTTATTTTAGTTATTTTTAGGATTATTTTTTTTTGCTATTAAGAATGATTTTAATTCACCGATAAAATAAATGAGGGTTTAAAACCTGGAAATAGAATTTAGGAGGACGCAACAAATGGATTTTTTCTTGCTGATCGGTATTATTTTAGGATTGATATCTGTGGTGGTTGGGATGATTGTAAAAGGTGCCAATGTGGCCGTTTTGATCAATCCGGCAGCCGCGATCATCATTTTCGTCGGTGTGATCGCAGCCGTTATCAATTCATTTCCCAGCAGTGATATCAAAAAAATCCCGAAGATCTTCGGCGTTCTGCTGAAAAATAAAGAATACGACTTAAAAACAACCATCAATACCATCGTTGAATTAGCCAACCAAGCCCGGCGCGATGGTTTGTTATCTCTTGAAGGTGCCATCCAAAACTTAGAAGATCCTTTTTTAAAAAAGGGCTTGGAAATGGTGGTTGATGGCATCGCCGCCGAACAGATCCAAGAAATCATGGAGAATGAGATCTATGGGATCGAAGAACGGCATCGCATCGGCTCGGCTATTTTTAAAACCGCCGGCACGAGTTCCCCGACCTTAGGGGTGTTAGGAGCCGTGATCGGGCTGATTGGGGCGCTAGGTAATTTAGAGGATGTAGAGGCATTGGGGCACATGATCTCGGCGGCCTTCGTGGCGACCCTTTATGGTATTTTCTTCGGCTATGTCCTGTTCATTCCCTTTAGCTCACGCCTGACCTTGAAATCGGAGCAAGAGGTCCAAATGATGTCGATCATCGTGGAAGGGGTCTTAGCGATCCAAGCCGGACAATCGCCGAAAAGCATTGAGAAAAAATTATACAGCTTGATCGATCCGAAAAAACGGCAAGAACAATTATAAAGGGTGAAGCGACATGAAGCGAAAAAAGAAACATGAAGAACATGTAGACGAAGCGTGGCTTTTGCCTTACTCGGATATGTTGACCTTGCTGCTGGCTTTGTTCATCGTCATGTTTGCCATGGCGAAAGTCGATGATGAGAAGTTCCAAGAAATCCGAAGCGAATTCGGCACCATCCTTTCCAGCCACCACAGCAATTCATCTGTGATTGGGTCAGTGATCGATATGGGCGAGACCACGCCGCGAAAAAAAGCCGCCACTTCTGCCGAAGCACAAGCGCAAGAAGCAGCGGTTCGGACCCAACTAGAAAATCAGCAACTAGAAAAAATCAGCGACCAGCTGTCACAAGAGCTGGCAGCTTCTGGCTTAAAAGAGCAGACAGAAGTCCGCTTGGAATCCGATGGCTTGCATATCACGCTTGCCAGCAGTATCTTGTTTGCCTCTGGCAGCGCCGAGATCACGGACACCACTCGTCAGTCACTGGATCTACTATCGGACTCACTGAAAAAACTAAAAGCCAACAAAATCGTGATCGCTGGGCATACCGATAACGTACCTGAAAAAGGCAATGGCCGCTACCAATCTAACTGGGATCTTAGTTCCGCTCGGGCCATTACCGTTATGGAGTACTTCATCAGCAAAGGCGCCGTTTTAGAAAAAAATGCTGCCATCCAAGCCTTTGCCGATACCGAACCGAAAGCCGATAATAACACCCCCCAAGGCCGCTCGGAAAACCGCCGCGTGGAGATGATCATTCAGCGGACTGAAACGGCAGTTGCTCAATAAATAACCTTTTCCAATTAAAAAAACGATCCCCTTTCAAAGGCGATCGTTTTTTTTATCTATAAATAAATTGTAGTAGCCGTAACAAATGATGACAATGCCCACCAATGTGAAACGGTCAATAAAAGGAATCTCAAAAACCATAAAAAGCAACCCTTTTAAGCCTAAAATGATGATACCCATAACTAGCATCAGCCAAGAGGCGAGACGAATCAATTGGTATTCTTTTCCAAAAATCTTCAGCAACCGTACCCCTCCTTTTCTCAACTTAAAGTGTACGCTTTCTTAATGAGCAATCACAGTTGACCTGTCTGATGTTGCTGCTTGGCAAAAGTCGACAGCCATTGGTTGCTTCTTCTCATTATAACAGATGCTTCATGCCTCACCCTACGGTTCCCTAACTGACCTTCTTTTTTGCAGTTGGACAATTCTGATTTAACCTTACACATCAAAAAAACCCCATTACCAACGAATTTATTGGGAATGGGGGGGATGATCAGCTTTCGCTAGTCAATCATTTATTTTTCCACTTCAAACCGATTGGTCAATCGCTTCAACTCTTCTGCAATGTCCCTGAGATCGGCCACATGGTTGGTAAATTCATCCATGGTTGCCAAGACTTCTTCTGCATTTGCGGAAACTTCTTGTGTACCAGCGGCATTTTCTTCCGTTGATGCGGAAATGTTTTCTAAGTTTTCCAGTACACTGTTTTGAATGTTTTCGATACGAGCACTGGCTGCTTCAATATGATGGATGCCTTCGATCATATAGCTGCTGCGTTGGAAAACTTCTTTTGAAGAGGAGATCGCTTCTTTGATCAGGTTGGTTTGGCGAACGCCGCCTTTGACAGATGCCGACGTTTGTTTGACCATTTGACTAGACTGCTCACGAATTTCTTCAATGATCGCTTCGATCTCTTTGGTAGAAGCCTTGCTTTGTTCCGCCAATTTACGGATCTCAGCAGCTACGACGGCAAAGCCTTTGCCCGACTCACCTGCACTTGCGGCTTCGATCGATGCATTCAAGGCTAGCAAGTTGGTTTGGTAAGAAATATCGTTGATGACCCCAATGATCGAGTTGATGTTTTGGATACTATCATTCATTCCCGTCATGTTCGACATCAAGCGCTCCATCTGTGCCAACTCTTGTCGCCAGCTGTCATCGACTTGATCCATGATCGTTAAGTTTTCTTGATTGATCTTCGTAGATTCTTGCGACTTGCTGCTCATGCCGCCAACATTTTCTCGTAATTCTTTCACGACTTGCGACAGATTTTGCATTTGTGACACGCTGTATTCTGTTTCTTGGGCTTGAGCACCGGTCACTTCAGCAATACCCGTAATGGTTTGAGAGACTTCTTCTGTCGCAATATTGGTTTGTTTTGACAATTCTAATAAAGAATCCGACATTCCTGCGACACTGTTGCTTTCTTTTTGTACTTTTTGGATCAATGCACCCGTGCCTTCGATCATCACATTGTAATTGTCCGCCATTTGCTGGATCTCATTGCCTGCTTTGTCTGGATATACAACTCGGCGTGCCAATTGATCCCATGTCCATTTTTCGCCTTTGGCTCTTTTGGTTTTGCTCATCTTCTCTAGTTTGCCTTCACCGACTTTTCTAAAGTAACGATTGAAGCAATCGATGATCGCTGCGACTACTTTGATCGCGGCATAAGAAACCAGTCCTACAAAGAGCAGCATCAAGATCGTAACGATAATGGTGGTGCGGACTAACGCTCCTAACTCTTTGTCTAGATCACTAGCTTTGACTTCGGAGTACGCCCAAACATTGGAATCAGCAGACTTGTCATACAACACATCGTTGACTTTATTCGAGTCGCCTAAGCCAACCATGCCTGTCGGGTTTTTAGCTTCTTTGATTTTTTGGAACACTTCTTCTTCTTTGATATTCTTACCGATTTGTTTGGTGTTTTTTGAGGTCACGATGACCCCAGATTCTGAAACTAAGGTGACATTCCCAGTCCGCCCTACGGTAAAGGAAGACAAGATGTTTTGAATGCTTTCATAGGAAACATCGACGCTTAAAACCCCCACTTGATTATGGGAATTTTTGACCCTGATCGAAGCCGACGTCACAAATTGATTCGACACTGTATCTAAATAAGGTGCTGTCCAATACACTTCTCCTTCGGCTTTTACGGCCCCTTTGTACCATGGCCGAATCGTAGGCTTATAATCATCTGGTAAGGGATTGAAGGTTACATATTCATCATCTTCTGTTCCAAAAGTCACCGCTAAGAAGCTGTTGCTTCCAGCAATCGCTAAAGAAAGATCTGAACGGATGCGTCCCATGCTGAATTCTGTTTTCATCGCTGGCAGTTCAGCCATTGATTTCAATTTGCTTTCCGTCGATCGGCGCAAACTCTTTTCTTCCGCCAAGATCAAATTGACGGCACTTTCTTTGTTCAAATCATTTCGTTCAATCAATAAGTTCTTGGTGGTTAAATAGGAACTTGTCAGCATGACAATGATCGGGATCCCCGCAACCAGCATCAAGGTGATCATCACATAAATTCCTATCGTCTTTTTTCTTTTTTTCACAACTGTGCCACTCCTTCATTTCCAATTTCACACGATCCAATGAAGACTCGTCCGTAGACGACCCTTAGTAAGGATAATCGGTTATTTCTTTGAATGATTAAGAGGGTTCATTGGCAGAAACGGCTGCAAGCGCATTTTCTTTTTTGCTAAGGCTTACGGTTGCTGATCTAACGAATAGAAAAGCTCCTCAGTCATGAAGGAGCGTTGCGACTGCATAAAAATAGCCAGCACGGAAGTTTCCGCACTGGCTGTAGGGGCCCCTTTAATGGGGCTGCTTTTTATTGCCTATAATTCTTTGATGACAGCTTTTTCTTCCGCAGTCAAAGCGAAATCAAAGAGCGCTAAATTTTCGGCTTGATGTTTTTCTGAATGGGATTTCGGAATCACGATCACCCCACGCTCGATTTGGTAACGCAAGACCACTTGGCTCCAGGTTTTTTGATACGCTTCACCGATTTGGGTCAAGGTTTCCCGAGCCGCTTCTGAAATCCGTGAAAGTGGCCCCCAGGCTTCTGGAACTACCTGATTGGCTAAGGAATAGGCGATGATCGCATCGTTCCACTTGCCTGGATGCGATTCGATTTGATTGACCGCTGGTTTGATCCGACTGTTTGCCAATAAATAGCTAAGTTCTTCTTCTTGGAAATTGGACACCCCGATCGCTTTTAAGACCCCTTTATCGACATAAGCCTCAAGAACCGCCCAGACAGCGGCGATCTCTGCCAAGTTGTCCCACGGATGATGGATCAAATAAAGATCGATCGATTCCGTCTGCAAGGCTGCTAAACTCGCTTCGACTGACGCTTTCACGGCAGCTGCATCTTGCGTATGCTCTGGTTTCCCAGGAATCTTAGAAGTCAGGAAAAATTCGCTGCGGTCGATCCCGCTTTCTTTGATGGCTTTGCCTACTACGGCTTCGTTGCGGTAAGAAATCGCCGTATCAAAATGCCGATACCCAAGCTTGATGGCAGTCAACAGCTCTGTCGTATCATCATTGATCGCACCTTGGTATTCTCGGTTTTCTTTCCCAAATGTATTCGTCCCGCTGCCGATCACTGGAATCTGAATGCCGGTATTCAATTCAATCGTTTCCATGCTGCTTCCCCCTTTGTGTTGTTTCTAGTCTATCAAAAAAGCAGGAGTAAGGGGAAGAAAAACTCTTATTGCCGCTAAAAACGGGGAAAAGCACAAAACGCATGTTCAAGCAGCCCCTCCTCCGTTATACTGAGGGTAAGACACGAAACACCCAAATAAGGAGGGTTACTTTTGAAAAAAACACTGTTTTTTCTTTGTGGATCACTGACATTCGGTCTAGGTACGTTAGGAATCTTTTTGCCTTTCTTACCTACAACGGTCTTTTACTTGCTGACGGCTTATTTCTGGCTGCGGAGTTCCGATACCTATTATCAACGCTTGGTTCAATCAGAAAATTATCAAAAATACATTGAAAAACCACTCGTACAAAAACAGCTGAGCACCAAGGGAATGGTTCGGATGTTTGCCATGATGCTGGTAGTCTTTGCAATTCCTGCACTATTGATCCCTAATCTGCTGGTACGTTTCGTCCTCGCTGCCATCTACCTCGCCCATGTCATTGGGATCACTTGGTATTTAAAAGGACGCAAACCCGCGATTCAAAAAACGGATCAGCCCCTGTAAGAACGACGCTGCACGAACACACCGTAATCCACCAAGCAGGCGAGCCTTGCTAGTGGACTGCGGTGTATTTTTTTCTCCTATTTTAGCGGGAGCCCACTGACGCCTCTTCGATGATGGGGGCGGATTGGGCGATCGCTAACCAGGCAGCAGGGATTCGGTATGGGGAGCAAGAAACATAGTCGATGCCGATCTCTCGCAAAAATGCAATGGAATAGGGATCGCTGCCGACTTCGCCACAAACACCGATCGAGTGCTCTGGCTGACGATCTCTTACGCCAGTGATCGCTTGGCGCATCAAGGTGCCAACACCCGCCTGATCTAAGTGCTGGTAAGGATCTTCCTGTAAGATCCCCGACTGCAAATAGGCTTGAATAAAGCTGCCTGCATCATCCCGCGAAAAGCCAAACGTCATTTGGGTCAAGTCATTGGTACCAAAACTAAAGAACGCAGCATCTTCAGCACACTCCCCAGCGATCAAGCACGCTCTAGGTGTCTCGATCATCATGCCGATCTCGATGTGCAATGGTTGCTGCAGGGTTGCTTCTGCTTGAGCGATCACCTGTGTCAACGTCGCTTTCAACACCTGCAGCTCTGCGGGCAAACTGATCAGGGGCAATAAGATCGCCGCCTCTACCTCGACTCCTTGCTGCCGCAATTCCACAGCCGCTTCACAAATCGCCGCTGTTTGCATTTCATAAATTTCTGGATAGCTCAGTCCTAAACGGCTGCCGCGATGCCCCATCATGGGATTGACCTCTTGCAGCTCGTCAATTCGCCGCTCGATCACTGCCAATGATTTTTGACTACGGCGAGCCATTTCAAGGCGTTCATGCTCATGGGGCAAAAATTCATGAAGTGGTGGATCTAATAAACGAATCGTGCACTTCTTTCCTTGCGCGGCCTGCAGCATTTCTTGGAAATCGGCTTTTTGATAAGCCTTGATCTCAGCCAACGCCTTCAATCGTTCCGCCTTCGTTTCCGCCAAGATGACTTCCCGCATTTTCCACAAACGCTCTTCCCCAAAAAACATATGCTCCGTCCGTGCCAGACCGATGCCCGCTGCCCCAAAGGCCAGCGCAGCCTCAATGTCATTTTTCGTTTCCGCATTTGCGTAAACCTTTAGATCTGCCTGGGCTTGTGCCCACGTCAAAAGCTGATCCAGCAAGACCCGCTCCTGGACACTGGTCATAGGCAGCTGCCCTTGATACAGTTTGCCAGTGCTGCCGTCTACCGAAAGCACGTCACCTTCTTCAATCAGCAGCTCGCCGCAGCGAGCCTGCTTCAAAAATACATCGACACTTAATGCCTCGCACCCTACCACACAGCAGACCCCCAGACCACGGGCGACCACCGCTGCATGCGAAGTCATCCCCCCACGAGCGGTAATGATCGCTTCACTCACCACCATGCCTTCAATATCTTCAGGTGAGGTTTCCTGCCGCAGCAACAGGACTTTTTCTCCTGCGCGGCTGGCTTTTTCCGCCGCCTCTGCAGTGAAATAGACATGTCCTGAAGCTGCTCCTGGACTAGCCGGCAAGCCCTGCGCAAAGGCTTTGGCTTGCTGTAAGGCTTCGGGGGCAAATAACGGGTGCAGCAATTGATCGATCATTTCTGGTGCGATGCGATCTAGTGCTTGCCTGATAGTGATCCGACCTTCTGCGACCATATCCGTTGCGATTTGCGCTGCGGCAGCGGCGGTTCGTTTGCCGTTTCTCGTTTGCAAGACAAACAGCTGGCCGTCATCGATGGTAAACTCAATGTCTTGCATGTCTTGATAGTGATCCTCCAAACGCTCAGCCAGTTGCTTTAATTCCTGATAGATCATGGGATGCTGCTGTGCCAACGCTTGGATCGGTTGCGGTGTACGAATCCCTGCAACCACATCTTCCCCTTGGGCACACACTAAAAATTCGCCGAAAAGTCCCGGTTCCCCGGTTGCTGGATTGCGGGTGAAGGCGACACCCGTCCCGCTATTTATCCCGCTGTTACCAAAAACCATTTCTTGAATCGTTACGGCAGTCCCTAGATCATCAGGGATGCGATGGAGAGATCGGTAGGTCTTGGCCCGTGGGTTGTTCCATGAGCGAAAAACCGCCGTGATGGCTGCCAACAATTGCTGAAACGGGTCTTGCGGAAACGCTTCTTGAGTATGTTCCATATAAATACTTTGAAACACGCGGCAGATCATTTGCCAATCATTGCCGGTCATCATTTGGTCTGACGCATAATTCTGCTGTTTCTTATAATCTGTCAAGTAGGCTTCAAAGTGCTCTTTTGCTACACCTTTCACCACATCCCCATACATCTGGATCAAGCGGCGGTAACAATCATAAGCAAAAACGGGGTCCCCCGTCTGCTGAGCCAAGCCTTGGACGGTTTCATCATTCAACCCAAGGTTTAAGATCGTATCCATCATCCCTGGCATGGAAAACTTAGCCCCACTGCGGACAGAAACCAACAACGGCGACTGCAGTCCGCCAAATGTTTTGTTGCTGCGGACTGCCAATTCTTCGATGGCAGCTTTGACTTGCTTGATGATCGCCTCAGGAAGAACCTGTTCTTCTAAATAGGTCAGGCAAATAGTCGCAGGGACGATAAATCCCTGGGGAACAGGCAAACCCAAATTGGTCATCTCCGCAAGATTTGCCCCTTTCCCGCCTAATAGTGCTTTTTGCTCTTTTGTGCCTTCTGAAAACCATACGACTGCTTTTTCCATCATGTTCCTCCTTTTAAATGTTATATACCATTTCGATTAATTAGCAGTATATAGTATGACACATTTAATCGTCAAGCTGAAAAAAGAAAACTTTTAAGGGATTTATCCTTTTTAAAAGAGAAGGATTGCCTTTTTATTCGGAAAATCATATAATCAATAGCATAGCACATAAAAGAAAGAAGGTGACACATTGGAATTAAGCCAAAGACAAATGAAAATCATTGAGATCGTCAAAGAGCATCAGCCGATCAGTGGGGAGACCATTGCGAAGCAGTTGGGCTTGAGCCGCGCAACCTTGCGGAATGACTTATCGATTTTGACCATGACCGGTTTATTAGACGCCCGACCGAAAGTCGGCTATTTCTATACAGGACAAACCGTTGAGCCTTTGCTTTTCGAAAAACTCTATCATACCAAAGTTGCAGAAGTCATGATCCCGCCGTTGCTGATCTCACAAACGGTCTCCGTTTATGAAGCGGTCACGACTTTGTTTATGTACGATGTCGGTTCCCTCTATGTCAAAAATGACCAAGACGAGCTGATTGGGGTCCTCTCCCGCAAAGACCTACTGCGCTTTGCGATCAGCAATGCCGCACCAGAAAAAACACCTGTAGCGATGATCATGACTCGCATGCCAAACATCGTGACCATCACACCCGAAGAAACGATTTTGACGGCTGGTACGTTGTTAGGGCGACATGAAGTCGATACCTTGCCTGTGGTCGATCCGCAGGAACCAAAAAAAGTCATCGGCAAAATCACGAAGACACGGCTGATGAATTACTTTATTCAAGCAGGCAATGACAGTGACAACACACACTTTTAGGGGGCAAAAACAATGAAGAACGTTCGAATATATTTGATTTCAGATTCCGTAGGCGAAACGGCACAAAAGCTGATCGCAGCCGTTTCCGCGCAGTTTCCCACGATCGACCTTTCAGACATCCAGCTCTTTCCCTTTACTAATGATGAAGAGAGCTTAGGCGAGATCCTCAAAGATGCCTTGCTAGACAAATCGATCGTCGTTACCACCTTAGTCAATAAAGAATTAGTCGCCTTTGTTGATGCCTTTGCCAAGCGGACTGGTTTGCAGTATGTCGACTTTATGTCGCCCTTGACCACGATGCTGGAAAAAACATTCGGTTTAGAAGCCGTCCAAGAGCCTGGTGCCTTGCATCGCTTGAACCAAGCATATTTCAGCCGGGTGGCAGCGATGGAATTTGCGGTGAAATACGACGACGGCAAAGACCCACGGGGATTTCTCGATGCTGACTTTGTCCTCTTAGGGGTTTCGCGAACCTCGAAGACACCATTGAGTTTATACATGGCAAACCGCGGCTACAAAGTGGCAAATCTGCCTTTGATTCCTGAAGTTGCTTTGCCAGCCGAAGTGCACCAAGTCGACCCGCGAAAAATGGTCGGTTTGACCACGAATCCAGAATCTCTGACCGAGATTCGGCGATCCCGAATGCATTCATTGGGCTTAAAAGAAGAGACCCATTACACCAATTGTGAACGAATCGAAGCAGAATTAGCTTACGCGAATGAATGGTTCAAAAAGCTGAACATTCCGGTGATCGATGTCAGCAAACGCTCCATTGAAGAAAGCGCGATGCTGATTGAAGAACAAGCCAAAGAACAGGTCCATGTTCAATAAAGACGCCTTGGCAAACCTGACCGAGATCATCAACTTGGAAGCCATCCAGCAGCTGCCGAAAGCCACCGAGCACTTTGTCAGCGATCTGCATGGTGAATACGATGCCTTTGACCATATTTTGCGGAATGGTTCTGGCAGTATCCGAGAAAAAGTCGAGATTTTGTTTACTGGCGTCTTGACGAAAGAAGAACAGACCGAACTTTGTTTTGTCATTTATTATCCAGAGGAGCTATTACAAGAACAGGCATGGACCCCTGCCGATTGGCGCTTAAAGATGGCACAGCTAGTGAAAGTTGCCCGCTTTACTTCCAGTAAATACACACGCTCCAAGGTACGCAAAGCACTGCCGTCTTCTTTTGCTTATATCTTAGAAGAACTGTTGTACCAATATGATGCTGACTTCAATAAAGAAGCTTACTATCGGGCGATTTTTGATAAGATCATTGAATTAGAGGCAGCCCCGCTTTTTTGCCAAGAACTGGCGTACTTGATTCAGCGCTTCGTAGTGGATCATCTCCACGTCTTAGGCGATATTTATGATCGCGGACCAGCGCCAGACAAAATCGTCGATCGCTTGATGACTTTGCCCTCACTGGATATTCAGCTAGGCAACCATGATATTTTGTGGATCGGCAGCTTTTGCGGCTCGCTGCCCTGTTTGGCCAATACGATCCGCATCGCTGCTCGCTACGGCAATCTGGCATTATTACAAGATGGTTATGGGATCGATCTATCAAAAGCACTGGCTTTTAGCCAAAAATATTACACAGAAAATGAAGGCTTTTATCCGCAAAAAACAGTGGACCCTTTATCAAGCCAGCAAAAAAAAGCAGCCATGCTTTTGCAACAGGCGTTTGCCATCATCCAATTCAAAGTCGAAGCAGCCGTGATCCAGCGGCGACCAGCATTTGCGATGGCAGAGCGCTGCTTGTTGCATCGCTTGTCTCAAGATCGGCAACAAATCCAGCTAGACCAGACCTATCCTTTGATCAACGGCTGTTTTCAACTAGTAGATCCCGATGATCCTTACCGTTTGACAGCAGAAGAACATGAGGTACTGCAAGATTTGCTGAGCCAATTTCAACGCTCGCCTCGCTTAGCTGCGCATATGCGCTTTTTAGTTGAGCATGGCACATTGTATCAGCGCTTCAACGACAACCTGCTGTATCACGGCTGCCTGCCTTGTCAGGAAAACGGCGATTTCCTGGCCTTTACTTTCCAGCAGCAGCCCTTAGCAGGCAAAGCGTTGATGGACTTTTTTCAGCAATGTTTGCAGGAAAGCTTTGCCCAACCAGAAAAGCAAACAGACCTTGCCACCGATATGATCTGGTATCTTTGGTGCGGCGAAGGCTCTTCCCTCTTTGGCAAAAAAGCCATGAAAACCTTTGAGCGCTACTTTATAGCAGATCGCAACACCCATACGGAACAAAAAAATGCCTATTATTCTTTAAGGGAAAACGAAGACTTCTGCTGCCGTGTCCTAGCTGCCTTCGGTCTGCCGCCGACAGGTCACATCATCAATGGCCATACCCCTGTCAAAGTGCGTAAAGGCGAGACGCCCATCAAGGCAAATGGTCGTTTATTGGTGATCGATGGCGGACTCTCTCGCTCCTATCAATCCGTCACAGGCATTGCTGGTTACACGCTGTTGTCAAATTCCTTCGGCATGACCTTAGCAGCCCATCAACCCTTTACAGATCGCCAGCAAGCCATCCAGCAGCGACGTGACATCGTCACTCAGAAAAAAATCGTCGTGCGGCAAACGGAAAGAACAACGGTAGGCCAAACAGATATCGGCAAGCGGCTGCAGCAAGAAAGTCGAGTGCATTTTGAAGAATTAAAAAATCATCCGATCCCTTGACGAGTCATTCGTCAACCAATCGGATGATTTTTTTTACAGTCCTTTGGAACTATGAAAGGCTTTGAGTTTTTCCAACGCCTGCAGCACAATGATCAAGACCAAGATCGCTAACGCCAAAAAGAGCGTTTCTAACCCTTTTCCTTGCGCTAAAAGCAGCTCTCTTAAAATTGCTGTGATACTGATCAAAATCAAGTAACGCACCGGAATATGGTGACCTTCTTTTACGTAACGCAATAACATCAAAATAATTTCCAGTAAAATAAACAATGTGGCGATCTCTTCGATCAATAAAGAAAGATCGCTAACTTCATGCAGTGGGATCACATGGACAACGATTTTGTAGATCGCTTCCGCCATCACCACCAAAACCAACAGAACCAACAGTCCTAACATAATATCAACCACAACACTAATCAATTTTTCGAAGTGCTTAAAATACTTTCCCATAACACCCCTCCTCGCACTTATTATAGCGAAACTACTCAGAATCACTTTATGATATGCTTGCAAGTGCAGTTTTTTTATGGAGGCAGTGAATAAAAACGTAAGACAGCTCTTTTCTGTCCCAGCAATCCTCCAAAAAACCTTCCTCTTTGCTACTTTTTGAAGTCTCAGAGTGAGGAATCGCGCATCCTTCGTGCACTTGGTGTGTTCGTGGCTCTGAACATAAGCAAATAAAAAAGCTAGGCACAAGGCCTAGCTGAAATGGTCCCTTTAGATGAGATTGATTTTTACAGTCAGGCTCAGTGAGCCCCTTCGACTGTTAGATCAACATTTTCACTCGTATCTTCCGCGGCTTCGTCGTCGCTATTGGAGGTTTCTGAAGACGGCTCAGTCGTTTCACTGCTGGAGCTGCTTGTTGTAGTACTGGTCGAACTCGTACTGGAAGAGCTTGAAGAACTGCTGCTAGCGCTACTGCTAGAAGTATCGCTAGTGGTGGTTGATCCGCCACTCGGCGCGGTACTCGAACTGCTTTCGCTACTTGCTGAAGTGCTGACGCTAGGCTCTGTCTCTGCTTCACTTACAGAAACAGACGTGCCTTCATTTGTCGACGCTTCGATCGAGCGACTAGTCGTTGAAGAAGGTGTATACGAACTAACACTGGCTTCATAAAAAATCTGACTGGAATCAGAGGTTTCTTCGATACTGCTGCTTGCGGTCTGGTAAGGTGGCTCGGAGGAACTACTGGAAGAATCTCGAACAAAGGGCGCGGCAACAAAGGCATTGGCATCTTGATTGATTGCCACACTCAAAAAAACCGCAACAAAACAACTGACTAATGCCGACTGCATATTGAACTTGAATTTCATCGCACTCCCCATCCTTTCCCAAAAATATGGTTGGACCTTCCGTCAATGATCTATCTCATTCTTATATTATACAAAAAAAAGCAATCGTCAACAAATTAAGTTTTATTTTCAAAGATGACAAAGACATGAATGCCCGTTGCGCAACAAAAAAAGCCCGAGGGCGACGGTCGATCACCTGCGGGCCCATCCCTTCACTAAGGGTTGGCAGGTGCGACGGATGCTCGTTCCCCTGGCTTTAATGGTTCCTTTACTTAAGAAATTCTTTTACTTATAAGTTTCGCAGATGATTCGGGTCATGGATCGGTGCTTCAATATCACTGTCTCCCATGCGCGGTGTTGGATGAACGGACTCATCGGGCATCGCTGTTTCACCTGGTAACGGTTGATCGATGATTGGCTCAGTATCTGCATCACGATCCGTTATTTTGTCCATCGGCTGATAATCGTAGACGCCGACAACGAGTTTGTCTCGTTCGATGTCATCTCGGTAGCCGTATAATGGATCATGTTCATCGTCTCTGTGATCCGAATCGCCAAAAGAAAACGCATCTTTGATTTTTTCCCAAAGCGAACGATCTTCGTCTTCACTAGCAGCATGCTCCACTTCCACATCATCGATGGATTCTAACCCAAATTGATCGATGACTGTTTGATTCGCATACAGCACGATATCGTCTTTGCCATAGCCTTCGTTTGTCAATTGCTCAATAACCGGTAATACTTCTGTTCGAGTGTCGTAACTGCCAATAATCGTTAGGTTTCTGTTGTGCATGTGAAATCCTCCTTATTTTGTGTACGCTTCGATTGTTCTGGTTCTGAAGCAATTCTTTTAAAACTAGCAATTTCTATTGCTTCTTTCATTCTAACGCAGGGTTCTATGATTGACCAAATAGTTTGATTGCGCTTACGAAAAACAAGCGGTTTCTTGAAAAAAAAACTAGCTGCTCCGGAAGAAGCGGATCCATCATAAAAAAACCGCGTGAGCCAATGGCTTGCACGCGGTTTTTTTGCTTGTTACTTGGAAACGATCAGTTTTTGACCGACAAAGATCGTATAGCTGCTGTTGATGTTGTTCCATGATGCGAGTTGGCTGATGCTGGTGTTATATTTTTGTGCCAGTGACCATAAGCTGTCCCCTGATTTCACCGTGTGCGTCTTCGTTGAACTGCTGCTGGTATTCGTATTAGAAGACCCACTGCTAGCAGACGTCAAGTAGGCACCACTGACCCAGCCTTTGCCAGAAACATAATACCATTTGTTCGTGCCATTGACGGTCGTCCCGGTTTTTGTTGCGGTAACCGTGACGGTTGCTCCTTTACTTAAAGAACCAGTAATACTACTGCTGGTAGAAGCATCGGAACGAACATTTAAAATCTCGGTGGTTTTCATTTGCTGATTTGTGGTTGTTGAACCGTTATTATTGGAAGAGCTGCTGGTTGTTGTCAAGTAGGCACCACTGACCCAACCTTTGCCAGAAACGTAGTACCACGTTTTATTGCCTTCCACTGAAGTGCCGTTCTTTTTCGCTGTCACGGTAACGGTCACCCCTTGACCAAGCGTTGTCACGACACGGCTGCTGGTAGAAGCATCGGAGCGGACATTCAATGCGGCCGTCGTTTTCATTTGTTGATTGATACTTGAACCATTGTCTTCTTTTTCCGCTTCAGAAGCATTATTGTTGGTCACTTCAGTAAGGTAGGCACCGCTGACCCAACCTTTGCCAGAGACATAATACCAATTTTTGTTGCCGTTGACTGATGTGCCGGTTTTCATAGAAGTGGCTGTAAAGGTCGTGCCTTTGCTAAGTGATCCTACCACTGATCCGCTAGTAGAAGCGCTGGAACGAATATTCATCGCTTCCGTCGTCTTCATTTTTTTGTTGATCGTCGTGCCAGAATTGCTATTGTCAGAACCGGTGTTGCCTGATCCGCTATTGTTATTTGAAGAATCGGTCGAAACCTTCGTCAAATATGCACCGCTGACCCAGCCTTTGCCAGAAATTTTATACCACGTGGTGTTGCCGTTGACGCTGGTGCCCGTTTTGGTCGCCGTTGCCGTAAACGTCGTATTGGCTGCTAACGAACCAGTAATAGAGGCACTGGTGGAGGCATCCGAACGAATATTCATGGATGACGTGGTTTTCATTTGCTGATTGATCGCTGTTTCATCACTGACGATCGTTTCATTGCTATTGCCGCCGCCTGCATTTGAGCTGCCAGTGTCATATTGCGTTAAATTATACGTACTGATCAAATTGTTTAATTTGCTGGCATAAGAAGTATCGGTTGCATACCGCCCTTGCAGCCAAGCGGTCGCTTGCGTGTAAGAGGTCGTATTGCTTTTCCACGCACCTCTGTAATAGTAGTTGCCGCTAGAAAAACTCGTATTGCGCAACACATACGCATTGTCTTCAAAAGACTCTTTTAATGATGGGTATTTCCGAAACTTGGCGCTGATCAAATAATAATTGCCTGAACCATCATCTTCATACGTATCCATTGTCACGTATTGGCCATTATAGCTACCTTTGATCCCAAACATATTGTTGGCCGTGGTCGTCAAAGTTGATGCGCCCCAGCCAGATTCCAAAATCGCTTGTGCCATCATGACAGAGGCATACAGATCGTTTGCTGCCGCCACTTCCGTTGCATAGCCGCAAATCTGACTGATAAAGGCAGCCGGATCGATCGTTGCCCGTGAAAATAATGCCCGACTAGTCAAATCAGAAAGGGCTGATGGTACTTCATCTGCTTCTAAGACTTCATCACTAGCGACTGTTGTGCGTTCTGTCGTCGCTGTTTCTGATCCCTCAGTAACTGCTTCAGCTCCTGACTCCTCCGTTATTTCCGAAGTTTCTTCGGTCACAACAGGTGCTGTCGTCGATTCTGTCGTTTCCTCAACCGGCGTGCTGTCGGTTTCTGGTGTAGTGTTTGTTGTTTGTTCAACGACCTTAAGGTCATTGCTGGTTTCTGTCGTTGCCGTTTCAGCCGCATGCCCTAAGGTCGGGATAAACGTTGATCCCGCTACTAAAGTAGTAGCCATCGTAATACTTTTTTGGGTATATTGCGTGCGCTTCAAGCGCTTTTCTAAGCGGCGTCGTTCTTTACGAATTGTCATTTAATCCCTCCGTCGTATTAGCCTTTTTTTATTGTAACACGATTTATTAAAAAATGGGGGGTTAAGATGAAAAAACAGTGAAATCAACGAGATAAATTCTTGCTATGAAACAGTTTTCTCTTTTGCTTCATCAGCCAATACTCTGTTCTAAAAAAAGAAAAAAGAGTTGTTTTAGCACCAAAAAAGCAGCCTTTATCAAAAAGACTACTTTTGGTGAATTGTTATTTAATAACAGGTGCGGGCTTTTTGGCTTTTTTTAGCATCGCATAGCCTATGTTGAGAACAAGCCCAAAAACGGCCAAGAAAATTGCCGTATAGAAGGCTTTTGTATAATCTCCTTGGTTACTTTCTGCGATTGCTGCTGCCACTCTGGGGCCAAAGAATGCCGCCGTAGAATAACCAATAAAGACGATTCCATAGTTGACCCCTTGATTGATCGGTCCGTAATTTTCCATAACGATCGATGGGAATACCCCCATCACGCCCCCGAAGCACAGTCCTAAACCGATGATCCCGACAGTGAAGATCACAGTTGTTTGACCAAGCGTCAACAAGAATAAGGACAATGCCACCACGCCATAGATGATCATCAACGTATTCGTCCGACCAATTTTATCAGAAACGGTGCCCCAAAGGATACGACCAAAACAGTTGCTCAAAGAGTACAAGCTGACATAAAAGGCAGCGGCCGCTGCCGTCAAACCAAACATACTTTGCCCGATCACTGAGGCGTTGGAAGCAATCATCAAACCTGAGAAAGCCCCTACCCCTAACATAACGATAATCAAGTAAAAAGTTGGTGTCTTCAGCATGTCCAACCAATTTAGATTGATTTGAGGACCATTTTTTCCTTGATCCGCTGGTTGCCAACCTGCTGGACAGTAATTTTCTGGTGCTTTACGAATAAATAGACTAGCCACCAAGACGATCACGATATAGGCAATTCCTAAAATCCGAAACGCCGCTAAGACATCTTGTGATTCGATCAAACGATTCGCAATCGGTGCGGCAATAATCGCTGCCCCACCCATACCTGCTGTGATCAAGCCCGAAGCCAGTCCCCGTTTATCCGGGAATAACCGAATCGTATTGCTTAAACAAGCCGAATAGGCAAAGCCTTGCCCTAAACCAGCAAAGACTCCATAAGTCAGGTACAGCATAGCGGGTGAGTTGACCAAACCCGTCAGGAAGAAACCCGCTCCGAACAACACGCCTCCACCAGCGATGACCCATCTAGCGGCTCCTCGGTCTGTCAGCAAACCACCCAAAATCATGGTAATCGGGCCAACTGCGGCATTGATGGTAAAGGCTAGCATGATCTCTTCCATGGACCAACCTTTTAATTGACTAAGAGGTCCTGCAAAGACACTAAAGGCATATACAGCGCCCGTACACAGCAACACTGCGGTCGAAGCGATCAGAATCAGCCAGCGATTGATTTTTGTTTCCATTTTTTCTCTCCTTTGTTTTAAGCATGTTACTTTATTCACATGTTTTTTCAAAAGCTAGCGCGCGTGTCGAGACACAACGCGCAAGGCTTTTTATTCGAGATGTTCTGCGACTGCTGTTTTTCCAGCAATTCGGCCAAAAGTAAAGATGTCTGTCAACGAGTTGCCGCCTAAGCGATTGCCAGCATGGATCCCCCCAGCAACTTCCCCTGCTGCATACAGTCCTTCAATGATTTGATCTTCCTTCGTCAACACATGGGTTTGCGGATCGATCTTCAATCCTCCCATCGTGTGGTGAACCGCTGGTTTTCTTGGTGTGGCATAGAAAGGTGCTTTTTCCACTTTCAAGTCGAAAACATCTTTGCCAAACTCTGGGTCTTTCCCAGCATCCACATAGCTGTTGTATTTCGCAACGGTCGCTTCTAAGACGGTTGGATCGACATTGATCTGCTCTGCCAGGCCAGCCAAGGTCTCACTACGGAACAGCGTACCAGCAGCTACTTGCTTATCGATTTTTTCTTGGCTCGTGTTATAAGCGGTTTTCTTGATCTCTTCATCCGCGATCAAATAGAACAATCCGCCATTATCGATTGCCGCTTGGGTCAATACATCGCGGCTTTCGTACTCATTGACAAAGCGCTCACCCTTTTGATTGACCATCACAAAGTTAGCTGGCGGCACTTGCAGCCCACTGAATAAAGCCCCTGTGTTCGGATCAGATACGGGCATCATTTGTGAAAAGCCCATGCCAACAAGGTCCGCGCCAGCACTTTCCCCTAGTTTGATCCCGTCACCAGTGATCGCTGGTGAATTTGACGTTTTGATATCGTCTTCGATCTCTGTCCAATAGGTATTATATTGTTTCAACATTTTGGTGTTCGCTCCGAACCCGCCGGAAGCCAAAATCACTGCTTTGGCATGGATTGTGATTTTTTGACCGTTACGGCCTTCCCCGATGATTCCAGTAACCTTACCATCTTCGATCAATAATTCTTTGACAGGCGTATCGGTTAAAATCGTTCCCCCATGTTCTTTCACGAATTGATGCAAAGCCGATACAAAGGCATACCCTTCGTTTTTGACTGGTTTATGCCCACGGCGCCATTTCGCTCCTACTGGCATATCGACATTGTTCATATCAAATTCTACGCCGATTTCTTCTAACCATTTCACTGAGGCCAATGCTTGATCCGTCAAGATTTTCACTAGCTCGTACTTCCCATAGATCGGTTGCCCATTCAAATCTTTTCGTTTTCCGCCTAGATAAGTTTGGATTCGATGCCACAAAGCAGAATCAAACAAGTATTCTTTTTCTGGCGTCGTTTCTGAAAGATACGCAGTGATTTGTTCCTTCAAAGCTTTGAAGTCTGGCAAGTATTCTGCATCGATGTCTTGTTCATCGATCGTCAGAACTTCTTCTAAAGCACTGCGTTCGCCAGGCAATGCGGAGAAGCCGTTTTGCCATTTTGGATCCGCAGCATTCATCGGTCCGCCAGTACGTACGGTATTGCCGCCGATCGCTGGGAATTTTTCTACTAAGATCACGTCTTTATTGGCTTGCAGCACACTGGCAGCTGCACTCAGACCTGCGCCGCCGCCACCTACGACAACGACATCGGTAGTATACGTTTCATCTTCTGTTTGCAAAGCACTGGCGGCTTTTGGACGTTTGCGCAAGACATCTGGGTTCGCACCAGCCATTTTCACGGCTTTTGCTACCCCATCGACGACACCGTTACTAGTAACCGAAGCACCAGAGATCGCATCGACATTTAAGGTTTGCCCTTCAATAATCTCTTGAGGAATCCGTACGAAAACGACATCAGCGATCCCTTCTGATTCACCAGACGTATCGATATCGATGGCTTCGATCCGTTCTTCGCTCAATTTGACGACCATTGGTAGATCCCCGTTATGTCCTGGTGCTGTGACGGTGTATTCACCAGGCTCATAAACGACTTCTTCTGGTACGTTCAACAAATTAGCGACTTCCGTAAACCGAACGAACTTGCGGAAACAGCTTTCCAAAAAGTCGATCGTTCGTTGATCTTTTAAATTGCCTTGTTCATCAAAGGCTTGATGCGCACGCCCCAGCAAGAACTCATTTCCTGGCATGACTGTCGCATTGACACCTGGAGCGTCAAGGATTTGGCGCAAATGAAGCTGTGCTCGGGAGGAGCCTTGCACATCGTAGGATGCGCCGACGATCATCACTGGTTTGCCATCAAAGGGATGGAGATTGAAGGAGAGCCATTCCAAGACGCTTTTCAATGCGGAAGGAATCGAATGGTTATGCTCTGGTGTTGCGATAATCACTCCATCGGCTGCTAAAATCTTGCTATTTAACCGTTGGATCACTTCGCTATTGGTTTGATCTTGTGTTTCATTGAACATTGGAACATCCTTGATTTCCAGCAGTTCAATTTCTGCTAGGGCAGCAAATTCTCGCTGCATAAACGCTACTAATTGGCGATTGGTCGATTTTTTGGCGTTCGTTCCGATTAGGCCGACAAATTTCATGACTAGTTCCTCTCTTTCTTATGCTTGTTCCCACGAAAATTTCTTTGCTCGTTCTTTAGCCTTTGAATATTCACTGACCAGACGGTTCGTGATTTCGACGAACAAGACAAATTCATTGAAACAGTCTTCTAGTTCGGCAACTTTTTCGTTATCGATCAAGTTTCCTTGTTCATCGAAGGCTTGCATGGAATGCCCTAACAAAAATTCCGCACTCGGCATGATTCGGGCTTTTACTTCAGGCGCATCTAAGATCTGACGCAAGTGGGCTTGGGCTCTCGATGAACCTAATGCACCAAGAGAAGCACCCGTGATCATCACTGGTTTATCGATCAAAGGCCGCGTCGTATAAGAAAGCCATTCGATCATGCTTTTTAACACCGCTGGGATCGAGTGGTCGTATTCTGGTGTACTGATGATTACCCCATCTGCTGCTTCGATCTTCTCTGACAAGGCTTGGACTGCCGCTGGTGCCGTCCGATCTTCTGGTTCATTAAATGCCGGCAGATCACTGATTTCGCAAAGTTCGATCTCCGCTTGGTCACTAAAATGGCTTTGAATAAATTGCAGTAAGCGACGGTTGGTCGAACGCGTCGAGTTGGTTCCTACGATTCCAATCAATTTCATTATCATCTCTCCTAATTGTGAATAATTTAACATTTAACAAAAAATAAAAAGTTTTTGACCATTGGCTTTGATTTCTTTTTTCAATCGTTTCTCAAGTTGATTTTTACGACCTACTGAGATGAAAGGCTTCTTCCTAAACAAAAAAATCTTCCCCAAGTACCCATTAAGTGTACGGCTGAATTCTTTATTTGTGAAATATTTATTTAATTATCCATCGATAACAAATTTGTTATAATAAGAAAAATGACTAGGAGGACCACGCAATGGCACTTAAAGATTCCCATCTGATGCTGCAATACCTCGATACCTTGCTAAAACATAGCAACTATACCAAAGCCGCCAAAGACCTCTACATCTCACAGCCTTACTTGACACAAACCGTGAAACGTGCCGAACAAGAGCTAGGGACCCCCATCATCAATCGGCAGCCGGGTCATTTTCAACTGACGGAAGCTGGTAAAATCTATTATCAATATCTGGAAACCTTGGAAACAGAGTCTGCCAAATTGAAAAGTCGGCTGTCTTGGTATACCGCGACCGAGAAGCGTTCTTTGCGCTTAGGCATCTTGCCAAGCCTTGGTTCTTACCTGCTGCCGCTCTTTTTGCCTGCGTATTATGAACACTATCCCAACGTGCACTTTTTCTTGCGGGAAGACCTGCCGAAGCACAATGAAAAACGCCTGCTGAATGGGCAGCTGGACTTTTTTATCGGACAAAATCCTGAGACGATCGCACCGAATCTAACGGTCCACAGTACCAATCAAGAACGGTATCTAGCGATCATTCCGCCTTGTTCTTCCCTGTATCAACTAGGGAGGCGGTATTTAGCGCCTGATTCATTGGCCGTCAAAGACTTGCTGCAAAGTCCATTGATTTTGACCGCCAGCGGCTCGGCGATTCGGCGCCAAATCGATCAATTGCTGCAAAAATACAAAGTAGAGGCGACCGTTCTCATAGAAAGCAGCAATATTTATACAGCAGCAGCATTGGCAGAAAACAATCTTGGGATTGCGATCGTACCCGAAAGCGTGCTGCAAGCAGCGACTGCGACCCCTTTTAATCTTTATCCGATGCCAGAGGAACTCTTGTCCCTCACCTATTTTATTGCCCATCAAGCCGAACGGGCATTGTCAAACAGCGAAGCCGAATTGATCGAGACCTTTTTGCAACACGTCTAGCTTTCTTTTTACAAAAAAACAAGCAGCCACCACCTATATTCCTAGGTGATCGCTGCTTGTTTTCATTCTGCTGTTGGCGTTTCGATCAAACGGGCTAATTCTTGCGGATAGATCAACTCTCCATGTTTGGTAATGATTAACCCAGTGATTCCTTCTAACGGCGCCAGCTCCTGCAAGATGGCTTGTGGCTCTTTGCCGAACAAGCGGGTCGTCCAAATCTCTCCATCAACCGATTGGTCGGAGAGAATCGTGACACTGGCAATGGCTGACTCTAACGGATAGCCCGTATCTCGATCAAAAATATGATGATAGGTCTTGCCCGCTACCTGATAGGTTCGTTCATAGATCCCTGATGTAACGACTGATTGATTACGAACCTTCAACGCTGCGACAAAATTCCCTCTTGGCAAGAAAGGGTTTTGGATCCCGATCCGCCAATAGCCATCTTGATGGCTCGGGGCATCGCCGTAAGTCACCACATTGCCTCCAAGATCGATCAAAGCGGCTGTGACACCAACCTGTTTGAAATAGGTCATCAACAAATCAGCAAAATATCCTTTTGCCACAGCCCCTAGATCAAGCTTCATGCCAGCAGCTAACCCGACGGTCTGCAGCGTTTCATCCAAAACGATTTTGGCAGGATCAGTCTTTGGCAGCAGCTCCGCGATTTTCTCAGGCGTTGGTAGATGGGCATCTTGGAACCCGATCCGCCATTCCTGCACCAAAGGACCGATGGCAATATTTAAGTAGCTATCTTTGGGTACGCTATGGGCTTTCCCTAGTGCGATCAATTCAAACAATTCCTGTGTGGCAGCGATCGTTCCTTGTCCTGCCTGCTGATTGATCTGCATCAACTCCGACGTCGGGTCATTGGCACTAAAACGCTGTTCAAAGGCCGCAGCTCTTTTGGCTGCTTCCTCTAAAATCACTTCTGGGGTTTCATGCTGCACCCAAATCGTGATCACTGTTCCCATTCCCTGTAACACTCGTTGGCCTTCTGGCATTGTCCTTGCTCCTTTGTTCTGTTCTTTTGGCTATTATAGCAGTTTCTGGGAGAAAAAAGTAGTCTGCGGGATACCCCTGCTGCTTTTTTTGAAAAAAAACTGCGAGGTCAACCTCGCAGTCTCCTGTTTCTATTGCTCAATGATAAAAGTCGAAGCGGCCTTTCGCCAATACTTCTTTGACCCCACCGGTTTGGTACAAGGAACGGTCCATAATGGCTTTTTTCACCACGGAAGCGGGATAGCCTTTGATGCCCATTTTCCCTACTAAGCCAAAGGCATGGGTATTGCCGATCGACGCCACTGAACCTAATGATTCAAAGTGGAAATCTGCTGGTTTTTCCCCGTTCATTTGACGTAAGATATTTTTACCCGCATGCTGCCCCATCTTCAAAGCGATTTGAGCCGTTGTTGGATACGGGCGATTGGTCGCTGGGTCCATGACTGCTGAAACATCACCGACAACATAGACGTTACTATGATCAGGGTCTGTTAGGTCTTGATTGACCATCACGCGACCACGACGAGCAGAAAAGTCTGATTCAGCCATCACATGGCTACCGCTGACGCCTGTGGTCCAAACGATAGTTTTGGCTGATAATTCTGCTGTTGCTCCTGTATCGGCATCATTTTGATAGACAACGACACCTGGTTTGATTGCTTTGATGGGTTTACCTGTCAGGAAGTTTACGCCCCATTTAACAAGATTTTTGATCCCGTAATCCGATAGTTTTTCATCAAACATCGGTAATAAACGAGTCACTGCTTCGACACAATACAGTTTGATGTCTTCTGGTTTGACGCCTGCTGCTTTCGCAAAGGTTTTACGGTTTTCCACCAATGAACCTAGCAATTCGATTCCCGTGAAACCAGCACCGCAGACAACGATTTTTAGGTAGTCAGGATTTTGTGTTTCTTTGTATGCCTTCATTTGTTTCAACAAATGATGATAGATGTTTTCTGCGGAGTCGACATCCACCATTTCCAACGCATGCTCCTCGACACCAGGGATCCCAAATGATTCTGATTCAAAGCCTAACGCCACGATTAAATAATCATAGGTGCACGTGGATTGATCTTTAAAAACGATCACTTGCTGGTTACGATCGATCGACGCCACTTCCTTTTGAACAAAGGTGGTCTTTTGGGGACGAACGACATCATTGATGGGATAGCAAATGCGGTCTCTTGGTTGCGTACCGGCCGCAACTTCATGAAGATCGGTTGCCTCATAATGATAATCGTTTTTGTCGATCAATGTGATGTGAAACGCTTCTTTTGCTCCTTGCAGTACGTGCAATGCTCGCAATCCAGCATACCCTGCTCCTAAAATGACAACTTCCTTCATGTTTCCTTACTTCCTTTCTTTGCTGTAAAAATTATAAAATCAAACCAATCGCAAAACTCAGCACTTGTACGCATGCTCCGACCGCAAGGATCCGAACGGCACAAATGAAGGTCTCTCTTTTGATTTGTTTTTGCATAAATCGTTTTGTCTGCTGCCAGACAAAGGGCGCCGCGAAAAAGGTCAGAACCAGTGACCAAGGCGCAATGTTGAGGGCAACTGAGGCAATGATCGCAACAAACGCCAAGACGTTCATTGTGATAAATAATTTCAACGCACGGGCTTTACCAAGGTAATGCACCAGCGTATAGCGCTCATTTTTTTCATCCTCTTCCAGATCACAAATGTTGTTTGCCAGCATCAAGTTGGCGATCCATAATGTGTTGGGTAATGAGATCAAGAAAATACTGCCAATCGTGGCAATGTTCCATTCAAAGGTTTGATAGGCATTAAGGTAGACACAGATCAATGAGATCATAAAGCCCATCGTAAAGCCAGAAAAGAACTCGCCTAAAGGCAAACTAGAAAGCGGCCGTGGACCAGAGGAATAAAAGATCCCGACTAGGTAACAATACAGTCCCATCCAAAAGAGCGGCCAACCAACCACCATTGCCAAGGCGATTCCCATGGCGGCGGAAACGATGATCATGGAGACCATCAACCAAAAAACCAATTTGACAGACAACTGTTCCCGACCAATGATATTGGTCTTTTCTTTGTAATCATGCCCTTCTGTGGCATGATGGTAATCGTTGTAGTTATCTAAAATATCCACCGCCATATTGAAGATCAGCATGGCAATGAAATACAATAGGACATAGCCAAGATGAATCGTTTGATAATTGTACCAGCTGTAGCAGACACCAATGAAAAATGGCAAAATACTGGCGGTTTTTGCTTTAAATTCGACAAGTTCTAAAAATACAGGTAGCGTCACAACTTCACCTCCTTTAGTGAGTGCATTAAACTAGTCAATCACGCCCCTTTACGCTAGAATAAGGGCTGAATGACTGTTAGAAAGGGTTATACTATGTTTGACTTTTGGATCGATTATCCGACGATCGAACAACGATTGAAAACCGTATGTTCCATCATTGAAGAACACGTTACTGTTCGTAACAAAGAGATACAAGATGTTTTGATCGACTTTACTTATTCAGGTGGAAAAATGCTGCGGCCAGCGCTCTTTTTTTTGTTTGCTGACTTAGGCGATCCCCATTATAAAAAAACCGACCAATTAACAAAAATTGCTGCTTCTCTAGAAATTTTACACATGGCCACTTTGATCCATGACGACATTATTGACGATTCGCCGCTGCGGCGCAGTCAAGTCACTGTTCAAGCCAAATACGGCAAGGATATCGCGGTCTACACGGGTGATCTTTTGTTCACCCAATTTTTTGAGCTTTTGATCGAAAGTATGAATGGCTCCCCGTTTTTAAAAACCAACGCACAAGCCATGAAACGACTCCTTTTAGGTGAACTTGATCAAATGCACACTCGCTACAACATCCATGAATCGATTGACGACTATCTGCAAAGCATCAACGGCAAAACCGCTGAACTGTTTTGGCTCGCTTGTCTCGAAGGCGCTCATTTTGGCGGCCTCGACACAGAAAACCAAGAGCGGGCGGGTGAGATCGGTCGCAACATCGGGATCGCCTTTCAAGTATTCGACGATATTCTCGACTACACCTCTGATAGTGGCACCTTGAAAAAACCGATTCTAGAAGATTTGGCACAAGGAGTCTATACCTTACCGCTGCTATTTGCCAAAGAACAGGCACCTGCAGCATTCGCTCCTTATTTGAATAAAAAAGCAGCACTCTCCTTGGCAGAAGCCCAAGAAGTTGCGGATCTTGTCGTCCGTTACGGCGGTGTTGAAAAAGCGCGCGCTTTCGCGGTCACCTACACGCAAAAAGCCTTAGACGACATCGATCTGCTGCCCGAAGCACCTAGCAAAGCCAAAATTCGTTCATTAACTGAACTGCTCTTGCAGCGCAATTACTGAGCCATAGAGCAATGAGAAGAAAAGCGTCCATCACTGATTGATGGACGCTCTTTTTTATCGTCGTCCTTGGTCAATGGCCAATAAGTGTTGAAAATGTTTGTTTTCTGCTGCCAATTCGGCAGGTGTTCCGCTCATGGTCAACTGGCCATCTTCAATAAAAAGCACACGGTCCATCATCGAAATTCCTTGCAAGTGGTGGGTGATCCAAATGATCGTTTTGTTCTCCAGCACTTGGAAAAAGGTTTCGAGCACGCCTTGCTCCGTGATCGGGTCTAAGCCGACGGTTGGCTCGTCCAATAAGATGATCGGAGTGTCTTTTAGCAAGATCCGCGCCAATGCCAAACGATGCCGTTCTCCACCAGAAAAACGCAAGCCGGCTTCATCCACCATCGTCGCCAAGCCGTTAGGCAAAGCTGCCACCATTTCTTTCAACCCGACTTGCTCCAGTACGCGCCAGACTTCTTCTTCCGAAGCCGACTCATTGCCTAGCCGAATATTATTCAAGACGGTCGTATGGAAAAGATAGGGACTTTGATTGATAACACCGATCAAGTCACTGATCGACTCACTCAATGCCGTCACAGGCACGTCGTTTAAGGTGATCGACCCTTGCGTCGGTTGCAGATCACCTCGCAACAAGGAGGCAAAGGTACTTTTCCCAGAACCGCTGCGACCAAGGATCGCTAGTTTTTGATGCGCAGGAATCGTTAGATCCAGCCCATGAAGCACTTCTTTGCCTTCAGGATACTGAAAATGCAAGTCCTTGACTGTGATCGACACGAGGCCCGTCACTTCAGGTACTGACGGTTGCTCCATGGAGACTTGGCGATTTTCTTCTGGTAATGCATTGAAGCGATCGATGGAGTCTTTGTAGCGATTGGTTTCTTGAGCAGCAGACGGTAATGGCGCAAATGCATCAACTAAAGGAAAGACACACAGGACAAAGGCAGCGATCCAGTTGGCTGCTCCTCCGTGGTTACCTGGAAAGCGAATGCTGGTCCAAAGCAGCAATGCGACAGCGATCACTCCAAAGATGCTTTGTAAAAGAAAATCCCGTCGGCGATCAAAGGACAGCATCTGTTCATCCACCGCCCGCAACTGTGTTTCCAGTTCCTTATGGGCAGCCACGTACTCGCTGCCTCTTTGAGAGAAGACCCAATCAGAAACCCCTAATACATTATCCGTCAGTGTCGTATACAAGTTGTTTTTCATGTGTTTTTGCTTTTCTTGCCGCGCGCCGTTGATGATCACCGACCAAAGCGGCAAGACAAAGACGATGATCCCTAATAGCAGCAGCATGACCAAAGCAAACCACCAAGAAAAATAGCCGAGTCCAATGATCAAGAACGCATACAAGATCCAAGCGATCACAGTAGGAAAGATCGTCCGCAAATACAGGTTTTGAATATGGTTGATATCTTCTGCCAATAAGCCCAAGATATCCCCCGTGCGATGTGCTTGCTTAAAGAAGATCGCATCTTTTTCTACTACGTTGTACAATTTCAAACGTAAATTAGAGGTCATGCGCAAGACCCAGCTATGACTGGTCAACCGTTCCAAATAGCGAAAGACTGGACGGCCGATCCCAAACGCTCGGGTCAGTACGATGGGGATGTAAACCAATAGAATGTTTTCTGGGATCGATGCCGAGCGGCTGATCAGGTACCCCGAATTAAACATCAGTGCCCCACCACAGAAAAAGGTCAAGAAGCCTAGGAATAAGGCCAGCGCCAAAACGTTTTTGTATTTTGACAAGAAAGGCTTGACCCACGTATCAGTTTTCAATGAGCGCAATAAGCCGATTTTATTCAAGCTGTTCCCTCCTCATTCCATTAACTAGTTCTGTAAAAGCACCTTGCTTTTGCTGCAGTTGTGCCAAGGTCCCTTGTTCCACGATTTTTCCTTGATCCATCACGATGATTTCATCCATTTCCTCCATCCAGTGCAAGCGATGGGTTGCAAAAAAGACTAAACGGTTTTCCATCAGCGGTAGCATCCGTTCCTTTAAGGCCACTTCGGTTTCAATATCCAAATGAGCCGTTGGTTCATCAAACAAAAGAATCTTTCGTTGCTGGTCTAAAAAGGCACGGGCTAGAGCGATCCGTTGGGCTTGTCCGCCACTTAGATGCCGTTCCCCTTCTCCTAACATCGTATCCAACCCTTGCGGCAGCTCCGCCAAAAGCTCAGTCAAGCCTGCCACTTCAATGGCTTTCAGTACGGCTTCTTTGGTAGCTGTCGGCTGATAAAACGCGACATTTTCCTGCAAGGTCAACCGATAGATATAAGGATTTTGCGGAATATAGATCAGCTGTTCTTGCCAGCTTGCTTGGCGAAAGGCCGTGGTCTTCGCCCCTCCGAGAGTGATCTCGCCACTGTCTGGCACGAGAAAGCCACTCAAGGTATTGATCAAGGTAGACTTGCCAGAACCGCTCAGACCGATGATCCCGATCTTTTTGAAGCCAGTCACGTTCAAGTTGATATCCGTCAAAGCCGCTTTTTCCTCGTAGGAAAACGCCAGCTGATCGATCGTTAACTGGGCGTCTTCCTGCCAACGAGGCACCGTTACTGCCGGTACTTGGGCTTCGGGCTGATGCAAAATCTCCGTCACCGCAGTCATCGCATTTTTCCCGTCTAAGGTTGCATGATAATCACTGGAAAAGTCGCGGATCGGCAAGAAGTATTCTGGTGCTAAAATCAAGATGGTTAACGCTGGAAACAGCAAGATTCCTTCATTGATCAGCCGTAAGCCTAGCAAGACTGCCACGACGGCAATCGATAAGGTCGTGAAAAAGTCTAAGGCGAAGGTCGATAAAATACCGACTTTTAATGAAGCCATCGTCGCTTTCCGAAACCGTTCGCTGGAAGCAAAGATACTCTTGCCATATTTTTTACTGACCCCAAACAATTTCAGCGTGTCGATTCCTCGCAGGGAGTCGATGAAATGATTGGACAGTAATTGAAACGTTCGGTATTGTTTTTCCGCTTTGCTTTGCGCGGCATAGCCCAAGATGATCATAAAAATGATGATCAAGGGGAACACCAACAGCAAGACCAAGCCAGATTCCCAATCCAGATAAAAAACGAGTGCCAAAATGACCCAAGGAATGATCGACATATTCATGATTTTGGCAAGAATCAATTTCAAGTAGTTTTCGACTTGGTTGATCCCTTCCAAGACCATCGTTGTTACATTCCCCGTCCCTTGCTGTTGTGCGATCTGAGGACCGACCCGAAACAATTTCTCCAACAATTGATCCCGCAGATCGGCGGCTTGCTGGTAACTGTAATCATCGAGTCTTTTGGAACGGAAATAGATAACGGCTTGTCGGGCGATAAACGAACAAAAGAACAGCAGAATCCAGCCCCACTGTTCCTCTAATGGTCGTCCTTCCCATAAGCCAGTGATGGCACGTGCCAATCCATACGCCTGCCCAATAATGAAGAGCGCCTGCAGGAACGAAAGTCCCGCAAGCAGCCCTAAAAGTTGTTTCATTCCTGGGAGCTTCATGATTTGTTTATCAATCATTTATACCCCTCCAACGCCTCCGTATGACTGATCCGTTTACGGAAGATATAGTAACTCCAAGCCGTATAGGCCAAGACGAAAGGCAAGATCGTCAGTGAAAGATAACTCATGATCTTCAATGTGTAGCGGCTTGAAGACGCATCAGCGATCAACAGGTCATAGCTTGAATCGATCGAACTGATCAAGACTCTTGGGAATAACCCTGTGAAGATCAATGCCACCAAAGCGATCAACGTTAAGCCACTCGCAATGAAAGCCATCATTTCTTTGCCTTTAAAGACGCCGATATTTGCAATCAGTGTCAGTACAACGATCACAAGCAGCAAACCAAGCGTTGTCGCAAAATGATTCTCGAAGAAATCCGTTTGGAAGTAAAGCATCACAGCAAAGACGACTAAGCCTGCATATAAGATGCCATAAAAAATACTTGCATAGTTGCGTGCCCGTGCCCGAATCGGACCTTCCGTTTTCAAAGCGATATAGTTTAATCCGTGCAAGTAGCACAACAAGGTCAACGCGATCCCGCCAACGATTGAAAAGGGATTGACGTAATCCGTAAAGGTTGCCGTCATGTTGCCATCTTCACCCAAAGGCATTCCTTGGATCATGCTGACAAACATCAGACCGAAGAAAAACGGTACGATCGTACTGCCGATCGTCAACGTCCAGTTCCAAATGTTTTTGTGTTCTTTCGGGAAGTTTGCTCGAAACTCAAAGGAAACACCGCGAATGATCAACCCGACTAAGATCAATAACAAAATCAAATAAAAACCGCTGAACAAAGAAGCATACCAGTATGGAAACGAGGCGAACATCGCTCCGCCAGCGGTCAATAGCCACACTTCATTGCCATCCCAGACAGGCCCGATCGTTTTAACGATCTGGTCTTTTTCCTCTTCATTGTGGGCCAATGTCTGCACAGACATCCCCACACCAAAGTCAAACCCTTCTAAGAAGAAGAATCCGGAAAATAAAAGCCCAATCAACGTGAACCATAGTAATTGCAGACCGGTCATCCTTCAAACGCCTCCTTATCAAATGGGTCTTCGTACCCTTCTTGGTTGTCTCCTTGGCTGATTTCGCCGAAGGCTTCTTTTTCAGGTCCATGATCCATTTCCCGTTTCACAAGATAGACCATCGTTCCGCCTAAGCCAGAGAATAAGAGGAAGTAAACGATGTTTGAGATCAAGAGTGAGGTCACGGAAACGTTTGGTGACACACTATCTTCGATCGTAAACAAGCCGTAAACCGTCCATGGGTAACGCCCTAACTCCGTGATCAGCCAACCAGCTGTATTGGCAATAAATGGGGTGAACAAAGTGATTGCCACTACCCAAAGTAACCAGCGTTTTTCAAAGAGCCATGGTTTCTTCTTACGCGTAAAATACAACCCCAGACCAGAAACCAACAGCATCAAGGCACCAAAACCAGCCATGATCCGGAAGCTCCAAAAGAGTGTGTTGACCGGCGGGTAGTAATTACGGTCGCCGTAGGTTTCAATCAATTGCTGATTGACCGTATCCATCCCATCGATGGAGCCGAAGGGTTCATTGAAGGCTAAGATACTCAACATATAGGGAATCGAAACACCGAAGACTTGGTGATGTTCTGCTTCATTCGCCCAAGCAACGACGGTCCAAGCCGCAGGACTCCCGGTATCTTCATAAGTTCCTTCCATTGCGGCAAATTTCATTGGTTGTTCTTCAACCAAGTATTTCATTTGTTCATCCCCGGCTAGCAAGACGGTGAATGAACCGAACAATGCCACCGCAAAACCGATCCGCATTGATTTTTTGAAGAAGTCGCGGTCAATGTCTTTGTCTTTCTTCAACAGACGAAAGGCTGATAAACCAGCAACAATGATCCCACCCATCGTGATGGCAGCGGTGATCACGTGTAAAAACTCATACCACACCTGTGGATTTGCCAATAATGCACCGAAGTCAGTCATTTCTGCCCGGCCATTGTTCAAGGTATACCCCACTGGATGCTGCATAAAACTATTGGCAGCTAAGATCCAAAACGCCGATAGCATCGAACCTAGCGTCACCAACCAGAAAAAGGTGGCGTGCAGCTTGGGACTGACCCGATCCCATGTAAAGATCCACAATCCTAAGAACGTCGATTCTAAGAAGAACGCCAACAAAGCTTCTAAAGCCAAGGGCGCACCAAAAATATCCCCGACAAAACGAGAATAGTCTGACCAGTTCATCCCAAATTGAAATTCTTGAATGATCCCTGTCACGACCCCGACAGCAAAACTCAATAGAAAAATATTCCCCCAAAACTTCGTCATCCGGCGATATTTTTCATCTTTTTTGATCACATAAAGTGTCTCCATAATTGCAACGACGACACCAGTTCCGATCGAAAACGGTACAAAGAAAAAGTGAAAAATCGTCGTCATCGCAAACTGGATTCGCGCTAGTGTCACAATATCCATCCTACATCCTCCTATTTCATAAAAAAGTACATTAAAATAATTCTAAATAAAGAAAAATTCCAACTTCGAATATACTCCTCTAATCAGTAAAAAAGAAGCAAATTGCTTGCATTTACTGATTTTTAATCACTTCCTCTCCGATTCTTAAACATAAGGCGCTTTCATCAGCGGAATACAGCTTATTCTAGCTACTCCCAGCCATAACGGGTTCCTTCAGAAAGCAATGGATCACTCAATAAAATCCCCGGAAACTCTTCTTTCAATACAGATGTGCTTAATAATTGATACATAGCAAACGTGTTCTTCATCCCTAATATTTCCAGCTGATCTAACGTTTGCTGCATCAAGTCCGCCGCTTGTGCCTTATTTTGTTTTAATAGATGCGTCCAGCCTTCAAAAAACGGCATAAAGATCGCTTGTTCAAGGTGTTCTTTTTCATAAACATGATCTCGCCATAAATGAAAGGTCTTTTCCGCATAATTCGCCTCGTCGAAAACAGCAAAGACAGAAAATACCGTCTCAAACGTGTTGTACAAAATATCTTCATTGCCAGGAATTTTTGCAAAGCGCTGACTCTTTTTGATGGCGATCGTCAAGCAGCGCCAAAGCAAAGCTGGCTCCATCGAAATTGCTACGCGGGCAAACAGCCGCAGCTCATAAACACCCCATGTATCGGTATTCAGCAAGTAATGCTTGGCAGAGTCCAGACAGTAATTGTGTTTCAGGTAAGCCTCCTCGATGGGCACCCCTTTAAAAAGCTCCTCTTTCATCAAGTAGTCAAAACGGATCAGTTGTAAGAAGTGGTCCAGCTCCAAGGAGTAATGCTGTTGAAAGTACGTGGTCAGCTTTTGATATTTCTTTTTTAATTTAGGTACTTCATCAATGGATTCGATCCCCATCGAACGGACATAGTCAACCATTAGCTTTTGAGCCTCCGAATGATGCTCCCCCGTATGTAGCAGCTGAAATTCGGCAAAACTCACTTCTAGTTTATCTAGCAAACGATGAAATCGTTCGCAGGAAATCGTCGTTTTGCCATTTTCAAATTGCGATAACAAAGACATCGACAATTGTTCATCCACTAATTCCTTCAACAGCAAGCCTTTGCTTTTGCGAAGCTCTTTCACTGTCGCACCATAATTGTTCATTTTTTCACCTTCTTTTTCAATATATTGAAATAAGCAGTTGCTTTTCCCGAAGAGCCTTTATAGTTGAATTATCTTATAGAAACGAGGGAAAAGCTATGGATACCCATATAAAAAAGAAAATGCTTCACGTGAAACATTTGCAAAAAAGTTTCAAAAACAAAACCGTTTTGAAAGAGGTCACTTTTGACGTCACTCCTGGCGAAGTATTTGTCTTACTAGGATCAAACGGCGCTGGAAAAACCACTTTAGTCAAAATTTTGTCCACTATCCTACCTTTTGACCAAGGAACCGCGCTGATCGATGGGATCGACTTGACCAAAGATCCAGCAGCGATTCGCAAAAAAATCAGTCTGACAGGGCAATTTTCCGCCGTCGATCAAGAACTGACCGGACGAGAAAACTTGCTGATGATTGCTGCCTTGCGCCATGTCAAAAACAAACAGTTTATCGTCCAACATTTGTTAGAGCGTTTTGATTTGGTGGATGCCAGCAACCGACTAGTCAAAAATTATTCTGGTGGCATGCGACGACGCTTAGACATCGCCATGAGTTTTATCGGCGAACCTGACCTGCTCTTTTTGGATGAACCAACGACCGGGTTAGACCCGCAAAACCGCTTAGCCACATGGCACATGATCAAAGAGATCGCCGCTCAAGGACGAACGATTTTTCTGACGACCCAATACCTCGAAGAAGCTGAATTTTTAGCAGACCAAGTCGCCATCTTGCATGAAGGGAAAATCATCTTGCAAGGAACACCAACGGAAGTCAAAGCACTGCACCCTTCGCAAACAATGGAAATCAGCGTATTGACGAAAGAACACTTGCAGACCGTGCGTCAGCATCTGTCTGATTTTCCGCTGCAAGTCAATGAGTCCAGTCTCTCTCTGGCATTCCCCGTCAGTCAAGACTTCCAGCATTCCTTCACGCTGTTGCAGGAACTTAATCAACTACCGATCACTATCACTAGTTTTAATCAAAAGAATGCTTCGTTAGAAGATATTTTTCTAACACTTGTCCAAGGAGGAAACCAATGAAAGCAATTATAGAAACCAACACCTTATTCAAACGCAACCTCTTGCTATCGATTCGCAGTATGGAGACTTTGCTAAGTGGGATTTTGACCCCAGCGATTTTAATGATCCTCTTCGTCTATGTTTTCGGGGGAGCCATGAACGTCGGCGATACCTCTTATGTCGATTTTGTCGTTCCTGGTGTTCTCGTCCAATGTATCGCCCAAAGCGCCTCCTCCGTTGGGGTAACGGTGACGGAAGATTTGAAATCCGGCATGGTGGAACGGCTGATGACCTTGAACATCTCTAACTCAGCCTTTTTAAACGGGCATGTCTTCGCCGCGACCCTTCGGAGCTTGATCAGCACCTTGGTCGTGTTGATCGTTGCCATGGTCATCGGTTTTCGCCCTCAAGCCACAGTTGCTGGCTGGGGACTCGCCTTCCTATTGATCTTTTGCTTCACCTTCGCTTTTACTTGGGTCTCCGTTCTGGTTGGTCTCATCGCCAAAAGCCCCGAGACAGCGACCTTGTTTACTGTCTTGATCACCCTTTTGCCCTACTTAAGCTCTGGTTTCGTCCCTACGGAAACCATGCCGCGCCCATTAGCCATTTTTGCTGAATACCAACCAATGTCGCCGATCATCCATTCTTTGCGCGGGCTTTTGTTAAACTTAAAAGATACCACCTTGATCAGTGCCTTTAGCTGGTGTGGCGGTATCGTAGTGGTGAGCTGGTTCTTGGCACGAATGCTTTATCAGAAACGGTTACGCTGATGGCGCTGGCTCCCTTTTTTGACTCTCTTATAAAAAAACGGCAACGACTAAGCTCCTGCTTCGTCGTTGCCGCTTATTTTTTAATCGAGGACTTCTCCGTTAGAAGCCGTCACTTTCTTATACCAGTCAAAGCTGGCTTTTTTGTACCGTTTTCCTGAACCATTGCCCCAATCATCTAGATCCACGTAAATGAACCCATACCGCTTGCTCATTTCTGATGAGGAGCAGCTGACAAGATCGATCGGTCCCCAAGGATAGTAGCCGATCAGTTCTACGCCATCATAGATTGCTTCTTTCATTTGTTCAATGTGCTGTTTCAGAAAATCAATGCGATACGTATCATCGATCGTCCCTTCTTCATTCAATGTCTCATAAAAGCCCATACCATTTTCTGTGATCATGATCGGCAATTGGTACCGATCATAATACTCATTCAAAGCGATCCGCAGCCCAATCGGATCAATTGCCCAGCCCCAATCATTTGCTTCTAAATAAGGGTTAGGCGAAGCTGCATCTTCTTTCCCGTAGTTTTCACTATGAATGATTCGCGTGTAGTAATAGGAGAAAGAAACAAAATCAACCGTATGCTTAAAGTCCGCTTCATCGTTTTCCCCAAATTGAATCTCGATGCCGTTTTCTTCAAAAAAGCGATAGGCATAATTCGGATAAGTTCCCCGCACAAGTACATCTGAATAATAATATTCCATTTGATTATTTTTGAGAGCACTCAAAACATCCAACGGTTTACAAGTAGCTGGATAAACATTGCCATAATAAGACATCATACCAATTTGAAAAGAAGGATCAATTTCTTTCCCTATTTTGATCGCTCTCGCACATGCTACCAATTCATTGTGAACTCCTTGGTACTTAGCTTGCTTCAGATTGTCGACTCGGTCAGCGGGAATACCAAGGTGGTTAAACGATTCGTGGGTAATCAAGTTCATTTGATTGACTAAGATCCAATATTTGACCTTCCCTTGATACCGTTTGAATACGACTTGCGCAAAATGAACAAAGAAATCAATCAGTTTACGATTTGACCAGCCGTCATAAGCCATCGCTAAATGGATCGGCATTTCATAATGAGACAAGGTGATCAAGGGTTCCATGCCGTTTTCAAGGATACAATCGATCAATTCGTCATAAAAGCGCAACCCTTCTTCGTTAGGCGTTTGCTCGTCTCCCTTTGGAAAAATCCTCGCCCAGCTAATAGATGTTCGAAACGAATTCATGCCTGTTTCTGCCAAGAGTGCCAGATCCTCACGAAATGTATGGTAAAAATCGATCCCATCCCGTTTCGGGTAACGCCCTTCTTGATCATTTAAAGCAAATTCTACGTCTGCCGTCGTTATTTCTTTGTTGCTTTTCTTTTTTATATCGATATCATCACGAAAGCGATTGATGTCTGCCACGCTCCAGCCTTTTCCCCCTTCAAGATAGGCCCCTTCTAATTGATTTGCGGCAACTGCACCTCCCCAATAAAAATCGGTAGGAAATTGCTTCTTATTTTTCTTCATGTCATTGCTCCTCTTCTCAAAATTTGATTACTCGCCTCTTAGACTTATGCTTCGGTTTGACCTTCTTCAAGCACTAATTTGCGCTCATAGGCCTTGAAGAAAGGATAATAAATGCCCAAATAAATCAAGAAATTCACCACTACTAAGACAGCACCACGAATGCTGGCTGTTGCGATCACTGCCGAAAAAATACTCGGAACCGTCCACACAGCCGCTAATGGATACGCCATTCCGGGAACAAGGTTGGACACAAAAGCGAAATAGGTCACGAAAGTGGTCACGATTGGTGCCACGACAAAGGGAATCGCCAGCGCTGGATTCAAAACGATCGGCAACCCAAACAACAACGGCTCATTGATGTTGAAGACCCCAGGAATAAAACTGAGACGACCAAGCTGTTTTAAAAATTTTGATTTGGAGAAACACATCATTGCGCAAAGTGCTAAGGTTCCTCCGCCACCGCCGATCCATAAGAAAGTAAAGATAAACGGCTGTACCCCCAGATTGGGAATCGCTTGTCCGGCTTGTGCTGCTGCCATGTTTGCTTCAGAATTGACTAGCCAGATCGGCAACATCACCGTCGCTAATATTTGCGGATGAATTCCGAATAGCCACATGATACAAGTCAATCCTACATAGACCAAAGGTGCTGCTAACGAGTTGGAAGAAACACTTAACAATGGTGTGATCAAACTTGCAATCAGGGCATTGATGTCAAAGCTGATCAAGTGAACAATGATCCAAACGATCGTCATTGAAAAAAACACGGGTATAATCACTTCAAAACTGCTGCTGACATTCGTAGGGACTTGCTCTGGCAGTTTAAACCCAATATTGTATTTTTTACAAAGGCGCATGCACTCGACTGCTAATATAGCTGTCAAAATACTAGCAAACATGCCTTCTCCTCCAAGATATTGCGTCGAGATAAACGTTCCTTCATCTAAAGAAGTGAAGGTCAATGTAGTAAAAAAGGTAAAAATTGCAGAAACGCCCCCTGCCAAACTATCCAGTTGGTAGCTTTGCGCTAATCGTGCGCCAATGCCAAAAGCTGCATAGATCGAAAGCAGTCCCATGCTCATATTGAAGGGAATGATCAGTTTTGCCACTAAGTCGGGATGATTGCCCATAAATGATACATACGATTGAGGCCATGGAATATACGGAAGCAATAAAAAGATCGATCCGATCACTGTGATTGGAATCGTTGCGATCAACCCATCGCGAACAGCACTCAAGTGACGTTGGTTAGAAAGTTTCATCATTGGCGGCATCACTTTGGTTTCAATAAATTGCATTAATTTATCCATCAGTAAATCCTCCTAAATTTTTTAAGATATATCTTAACTTGAATATAAGCGCTTTCTCATAAGGAAACAATAAAAGCTATTTTCCAAAAATGGAAAATAGCTTTTTACGTTTACTCTTTTCTCATATTCATAATCATAAAAATCATCCATAGATGAAGCACTTTTTGCGAGTAATAATTCGACGACATCAATGGAACGACCTCTTTAAACAAGACACGCTCTTCAAAGAGACTGCTTTGAGCGGCTTGCTCGCTGAACGTCAATAAAACTTTCTGACAGGTATTTTTTTCAAGCAAGTAGGCCTTTTTGTCGATCCAGCTACCTGTTAGATTGATCACAAAACAGATATCTGTTTCCTGCAATACTTGATCAATCAGCTGGTCTTCCGCATTACGGTTCACTTCAAAAACGATATAGCCCATTTGACTAAGCAGTTCCCGTAGGAGATTAACAACCGAAAAAGAATAGCTGTTACCCAAGATCGCCACTCGTTTTTTTCGTTTCATTTCTTCTGCAATCCGTGTGCATTGGTGTTGATCAAATTGGTCAAAAATCTGTTTTTGGACCATGTACTCTCGGGCTAAAAATTGGTCAACCATTTCAGATACTTCACTCTTTGTATCGAGATTCGCTAGCATCCCTTCAAACATCGTATTCGCCAAATGGTACTCTTGTTCAAAATAAATCGTGAGGTCATTACGCATTTCTTTAAAACTAGCATAACCAAGTTTCTTACAAAATTTAGTGATACTGGCCGGGGTCGTCTGTGCAGCATAGGCGATTTCTTCAATATAGATCGCAGGAAATTCATCGATTCGCTCAATTAAAAGTTTTGTTATCAAAAAATTCAAATCGTATTTTTTGCATTTAAATAGATGTTCATTTAAACGAATGTATACTTGACTTGTCGTTTTCATAGCGACCACCTCACTTGCTTATTTACGCTGCTGGTTTCTTCTATCTTAGCATAGGCATCCATTTCTTAGAACCTTTCACTTATCGTACTTTTAATAGAAAGCAAAAAAAGAGTCCGCCTACGCGCAACTCTTCGATTCAGATCCCCAGTTATTTCATTAACTGCTTTAACTGTCCATAAAAATTCTCATGGGTGCCACATAACAAGTCTGGAATCACTTAGTTATCGATCACATCATAAGCAATACGATAGGTTGTCCTTGCATACTTAAAACCCTTTGACCAGATTTCAGCTAAATCGCCAGTTTTTTGATCGCCGCTATACGGTTCGACAGCTATTTCATCATAAATGACATGAAGAAACTTTTGTTTCAGCGGTTTCTCCTTCAACTTTTTTAAATAATTCACTACTTGTCTAGATGGAATCACCTCATAAGCCAGTTTCAGTTGCCAACTCCTCTTTGGTCATTGCTTTCCCGTCGGTAGCAGTCTCCTTTGCAATTGTCTTAAATGAAGAAATCAGCTTACTCTTACGCGCTTTAAATTCGGATAAAATATCTTCGTGTTCGTATCCCTCATTAATAATATCAGTCAAGATATCTTCACTGAAATCATCGAATGGCTTTACCGGTTCAATAAATTCATACAAGATTCCATTTTCTACTAGCTTTGCTTCTACTTCCACACCATTGGGAATACCAAAGTCTTTGGGCACCGTCAACATAATGGAATTCCCTTGTTTTCTTGTTTTCGTAATCATCGTTACACCCCTCCCTCTGCTTTAGTAATTACTCTGTAAGAACATTATATCATAATCGAATGTAATGATAAGTAATGCCGAAAGCTGAGTGTCAAATTGAGAAAATAAATCGCCTGCTACTTTGCCTTATTTATGACTATCGACAAAGCAGGTGATATGGCCTATTAAACCAAAGAGCCCAATCTTCTTTTCCAGCGAAATATCGGCAAAAATACGGTATACTGGATATGATTGAATAAAAAGGCAGGGATACCCATGGATCTTAAAAACCGTCTGATCGCCTTCGCTCAGACCTTCAATGATGTTCAGATCGACCATCCATTTGCAAAGTTTCCCGAGTACCAAGTCTTGCGGCACCGTAAAAGCGGTAAATGGTTTGGCTTGCTGATGACTGTAGAAAAGAAAAAATTAGGCTTGGAAGGAACGGAAATGATCGAAATTTTAGATGTCAAAGCGGCGCCCGAAATGGTTTCGATCATCAATCAAAGTCGCGGCTATTTACCCGCTTATCACATGAATAAAAACCATTGGCTCACCGCATTACTAGATGGCTCTGTATCAGAAAAACAACTCCAATCTTTGTTACGAGACAGCTATGAACGTACCCGTTAAACCCAAATATCACCAAAAAACCGATCAACGACGCGCCTGTATAGGAGCACCGTTGATCGGTTTTCTTTTATAACGGATCCTGTGTCATCCGTGAGTCTAACGAAACACTTAGGCCAACTCTTCTCCGTTTGTTGCAATGACTTGTTTGTACCAATCGAAGGATTTTTTCTTGGAACGATCCATCGTGCCGTTGCCTTCGTCATCAAAGTCAACATAAATAAAGCCATAGCGTTTGCTCATTTCGCCTGTTGAAGCACTGACAAGGTCGATACAGCCCCATGGGGTGTAACCGATCAAGTCTACGCCATCAGCGATCGCTTCCCCCATTGCTTCAATGTGGCGGCGCAAGTAATCGATACGATAATCATCTTCGATCTTACCTTCTTCGTTAAAGGTATCAATGGCTCCTAAGCCGTTTTCCACGATAAACAACGGTTTTTGGTAACGATCATACAGTTCATTCAACGCGATGCGCAGCCCTTCTGGGTCGATTTGCCAGCCCCATTCACTTGCTTCTAAGAATGGATTGCGAACGCCGCCCAACAAGTTTCCTTGCACTTCATCGGCTTCTTCTGTGGTGATATCCACGGCAGAAGACATGTAATAGCTGAAGCCAACATAGTCAACAGTATGTTCAGCGATCAAGGCTAAGTCTTCTTCGGTAATCTCAAGATCCTCTTTATTGACGCCGTGTTCTCTGTACAAACGATCCGTAAAGGATGGGTATTTTCCACGTACTTGCACGTCGGCACAGTAGTAGTTGAAGGCTTGATTATGGATCATCGTCGCCACTTGGTTGACTGGGTTCGCATCAATGCTGTAAGTCGTTGCATAAATGATCATACAACCAATCTGTAACTCTGGGTTTAATTCATGGCCGATTTTGACTGCCTTACTGCTGGCAACAAATTGATTGTGCCACGCTTGGATCACGTTTGTAAAGTCGCTGGCACCCGTGCTGTTGACCATTCCTTGACTCAATGCGGAGAAATGGAACGCAGAGTTGATCTCATTGAAGGTCATCCAGTATTTGACTTTGCTGTGGAACCGTTCCAAGACGACTTTTGCAAAACGTTCATAGAAATCGATCAATGCTCGATTTTTCCAGCCACCGTATTCTTTGGCTAAATGCAAAGGCATTTCATAGTGAGAGATCGTAACCACTGGCTCGATCCCGTATTTCAAACATTCATCGATCAGCGCATCGTAAAATGCTAGCCCAGCTTCGTTTGGTGTCGTTTCATCGCCATTTGGAAAAATACGTGTCCATGCGATGGAAAAACGATAGCTCTTGAAGCCCATTTCTGCAAACAACGCAATGTCTTCTTTGAAACGGTCATAATGGTCGATCCCGCGATGATTTGGGTAGGTGTATTTGTCCTCATCGATCGTCCAATCAAACGTATCACTGCCTAAAATCGCTAAACGCTGTTTGCCACCAGGCATTGCATCCGCCACTGACAATCCTTTGCCATCGCGATCGAACGCCCCTTCTAATTGATTCGCTGCGGTCGCGCCGCCCCATAAGAAATTTTCTGGAAATTTTGCCATTTGCTCGTTCTCCTTTTGTTTTCTTTTGATAAACCTACCTAGCTGATTACTGAAAAATCCCCGATAAAAAACAAAAAACCTAAATAAGAGCCGCTGCTAAAACGAGAAGAGCGCTTTCTTATTTAGGTCTTGCCTGATCGAGTCAGTAACAATCCACGTGGGTTTTCTTTCTTTAACTATAGCACTAACTCGGTGGCTTGTCATCATAAAATCGGTTTCTTTTAACCAGCGATCTTTTGAAAAAAGGGGAAATTTAACCAGTAAACCCTGTCAAATTAGCTTCTTTTAAAGAGTTTTTTATGAGTAGCCATTAAACAATTTCCTAACAATTACTGTTGACCCTTTCTATACGTTTAAGCAACTCCCTTTGATCTTCAACCATCAAGAAATCACTCGATCCATGCTTTGTTCTGCTGCTTTTTCTTGCGTTTCTTGCGCCAATTCTTGTTCGGCATTTTTCTTATCCAAAATGCGGACAAATGGGTAATAGATCAAGGCACACAAAGGAATCATCAGTAACTGAGCTACCCCGAGTTTCCAACTTCCTTGCAGAATACCTGAGAGAACGATCGGGGCACCAAAAGGCACTTGCATCCCGATAGGAATTGGTAAAATATTCGTGATGGTTAAGATATAGCCAATCACCACGCAAACAACTGGGCTTAAAATGTAGGGAATCGCCAGAATCGGGTTCATTACGATCGGTAATCCGAAGATCAGCGGTTCATGAATCCCGAAAAGTGCTCCTGGTGCTCCCAGCTTCCCGATAATTTTGAATTGTTTACTCTTTGATAAAAAGAGTAAAACTACTACTAGACCAAGCATGGCGGAAAAATTAGCATAAATACTCCAAAAAGAACCAGTCACTAAGTTAGGCATCGGTTCTCCTGCTTGATAAGCAGCCAAATTCTCAAGATCCAGAGCAGTCATTATTGGACGAATAACCGCTAATACAACGATTGCTCCGTGAATCCCAAAGACCCACAACAACTGCATGATCAATAAGGCGATACAAATCGACCAAATCGAACCTCCAAGACTTTGCAGTGGAATTTGTAGAATCGTGTATACAAATTGATGGAAACTACCGAATTCCGTCATCTTCCACAAACCGGCTGTTATCGTAAATAAGACTGCTACTAACACTGCTGGAACCAGTCCCGAAAATGTTTTGGCAATCGTTGGTGGTACACCCTCCGGCATCGTGATAACCAAGTTTTTATCGACAAAAAACACATACAAACGGGCAGTTAAGACACCCACGATCATCGCCGCAAACAACCCTCTAGCCCCTAGCCAGTCAAAGGTCAAGGCATTGATCACAAGCTCTCCATCTTCAAAAACACTGATTGGTGTTAAGACTAAAAAGGAAAATAAGGAAACAAAACCAGGGATCAAGCCTTCTTTTCCATACAAGCCTGCCAATTTGTAAGCGATGGAAAAAGCGGCATAAATAGCTAATGCATTTGTCGTAAATTGTGCCGGTAAGGCGATAATATCGCGAAACGGGGCAATCATTGATTGATAGACTTCGATTTGCATGGAAGACAACAGTGTACTGAATGCGCCGATGATCATGACCGGCAATAGCGACATCAATCCATTAGAGATTGCTTGCATATACTTATTTTGCTGAATCTTACTTGCGTAGTACTGGCCTTTTTCGGTGAACTTCTCTGCGAAAGTCATATAATACACTCCTTTTTGATCTGTGTCCGAGAAACAAAACGTCTTGATAGCAATTGTGGGGGAGCAGCTGGTCTTTTTTTAAAAAGACCCACACTGAGTAAAATCAAAAATCAGAAAATCTATTTGTGTCACATTTGCATTGGGATCATCGGCGTTTCCCCGAACCATTCGATTACTAAGTAGATCAATCAGAGCCTATCTGCTTTCGGGAATGGCCGATCATTGACTGGATTCATCGTCTTAAGAAATCAAGTGTGCAAAAATTCACCTTGTCCCTTGTTGAAGAAGAACAAGGTCTTGCCTTTTACGCATTGTTCCCCTGAAGTCAGACGGTTTCTCCAGCTGGATCGATACTTTCAGTTTGAACCTCCGCTTGCGCTGCTTCTGCTTCCGTTTTTAATTTTCCTTTATCTAATATTTTGACAAAAGGAATGTACAGCAAGCAGCCTGCCAAAACGCAAACGACTTGTAGAACTGCGACCTGCCAGCCTCCAGCTAGAAACCCATTTAGAAAAATCGGTGTGCCAAAGGGAACTTGTACGCCACTAAGTCGTGGGACGATCCCACTCCAGATCGCTAGGTATGCTACAAGCACTTGAACCAATGGTGTTAATATGAACGGAATCGCCATGATTGGATTCAAAATCAGCGGTAAGCCAAAAATCACCGGCTCATTAATGGTGAACAATCCAGGAACGGCACTTAGGTTAGCGACTGTCCGTGATTGTTTTGATTTCGCCAACAGCAAAATAACGATAATCAATGACAATGTTCCCCCAGCCCCACCAATACCAGCAAACAAATCATAAAACGACTTGCTCAAAATATTTGGCAGCTCGGAACGAGCAACACCGCTAGCTAAAGCATCCATATTTTCCACATCCATTGGTAAGTACAAAGCGGTGACAAAGCTACCCACCACCAACGAACCATGGATACCGAAGAACCATAGCACCATTTGGATCAGTACAATAAATAGCAACGAACCGACACTAGAAGACAAGCTTTGCAGCGGCATTGCCAAGATTTGATAGATGAAATCTGAGAATGAGCCATAAGAAGTAAAACTGAATGCCCAGCTAATGACGATCGCGGTAAACCCAGAAATAATTGCTGGAATCAAACCGGCGAAGGTATCCGTCACAAATTGCGGCACGCCTGCTGGCATTTTGATGGCGATATTTTTTTCTAAAATAAAGCAGTACAAACGAGCAAAGACTAAGCCACAGATCATAGCGGTAAACAAGCCTTGAGCACCGAGTTTGCTCATGTCGAGGGTCGTTGTTTCCTCTAAGGTAACCATTGGCGTCATCATCAAAAAGGCAAACAGTGAAACGATGCCGGCAGGAACCGCCGACTGCTTAAATTCTGTCGCTAAACGGTGACCGACCAGAAAGGAAGCGTACACGGAGATAACCCCGACGGTCATACTGTAACCGACGGAAAAATAGCCGCCAATATTGATCGAATTGATAAAGTCTGTCCATCCTTGAATCGGCAAAACTGCTAACAATAAGGCGATCGAACCAATAATGTTGATCGGCAGCGTCGCCATCAACCCGTTTGAAATTGCCTTTAAATACCGATTGTTGGAGATTTTATCTGCAAATACTAACACCTTATCCATATATTTATCCATTTTCTTTTCACTCCTTTATTTGGATGACAAACAATACATCTTCATGACAATTGTGGGGATGGAAAACAGTGATACCATCGGTAACTGTCAGTTTTGGTTTCAAGAAACGATTGGTATTCAAATCGATCAATGTGACAGTCGCTGTAGAAAGATCTCCTTGCAGGCGAACTGTTGTATTGCTTGGCAAGTAAAGCAACGCATCCTTCGATCCTGCGATGGCTGCCATACGAATCTGTTCATCTGCATCGATCAAGCGCTCTTGGCAAGGCACAAGCTCCTGAATATTTAATAATTCGAATAATTGCTTGATAAAGCCATAGTCATCTGCCCCAGGAAAAGATAAAGCTTCTGGCCAAATCATCGGACGGTCAAACGCTTCCCCGATTTCTTCCGCAAAGGTCGCCGTCGGGGTTTGCCAACTCCAGATGCCGTGGGCACCGTACGTGATCCCAGCCGAGCCGCCGGCTAACAGTGATTGCCATGCTGCTTTGCGGACATCTTTTTGACCAAATCGACCGTATACGTGACGGGCATAGCCCATTTGTTCATAGCAAGGTTCTGAGTTGATGATCGGCAGCTGCGGTTCTCGTTGATAAAAACGCTCTGCCAAATAATAAGGCATATTCAAAAAGGCGCTGTTATGACCTGATTGGTATAAAAATAAGTCCAAATGTTCGACGATAGGTTCAGGGATTTCTTCAAAACGTCCCTTGATATGAATCGTTTTCAGGGTATTGGGCGAATGCTTTTCAAAGAAAGCAAAGGCTTCTAGATACGTATCGATGGTTGGCTGTGTTGGGAAATCCGTATCGCCACCAATAAAGTAGATCGGATGGAAGGCATCAAACGTCTTAATCACTTTTTGATAGTAGACCTGGCGGCAATCCTCCGGCAACACGTTGCGTTCTTTGTCCAACTGGCTAGCCCACGTGCCGGCGACATAGTTTGACCACAAGACGACCAATGCTAAAGTAAAGCCTTTCTCATCGGCAATTTTACAAAGACGCTGAGCCCGTTCGAAATAGGCATCCTCCCAAACAGTAAAATCAAAGACGCCCGCATCAACAGGAAACGGCAAGCAGTCAAATTGACCACGGCTGCGATCCCATTGCGGTAACACATTGATTTGTAGGGTATTGAAGCCCTGCTCTTTGCGTTTGTCTAAGTAGGTGATCCAGTCATTTTCTTGAATACTTGTAAAGGCACTCCAGCAAGTATCGGCTAAATAAAAGAAATGCTGGCCGTCTCGCAATAAGGTGCGTTTGTTTTGGCTCACGGTGATTTTCACGGTGGTGCTCTCCTTTCATTGGCACAAGTTGTGCACTGGCGGTTTTTTTAATCAATATAACTGCTGAGCCAGCCCTCGCACAGCTCAAACCATTTAGCGACATGGGTATTGAGGTGACTTGGCTTGCGTGCCGTTGTTCGATCCGCTAATGCCAGTCCGTGTTCGCCTTTTTCAAAAATATGCAGTTCAAATGGAATCTCTGCTTCTCTTAATTTGACCGCCAACTTCAACGAGTGCGCCACATCGACTAAGACGTCTTCCGTCGTATGCCAGAGAAACATCGGAGGTGTCCACTGATCGACATGATACAAAATGTTCATGGATTGAATGGCTTCTTCCGTGGGTTGTTTACTCCCAAAAAAGCGTTCGTTGGCAGTTAAAGGTACTTCGATCAGACTAGCGGCAAAGCCCAGATCATCGATTGGAAAGGCATGCTCTTGATAAACCAATGGGTAGCCGGCGATCGCCAAATTCACTTTCAGTAAGTCACTGCTAACGCCCAACGCTTCTGCCAGCTCAGCATCGTGCCAGCGCGTCGCTAACTGCAACGCTAGATGTCCGCCTGCTGAAAAACCGCAAACGATGATTTGCTCCTCATCCACCAACCATTCTTGAGCATGCGCACGAATGATCTTGACGGTTTGGGCGGCTTCCATCAAGGCATTGTGGGGAACGTTTTTCACTTGGTCACCGGTGGTGTACCATAAAACAACGCTATTTAGCCCGATACTATTGAATTTCAAGGCAATGACTTCCGCCTCTCGATCACTGGTAAATGCGTAGCCGCCGCCTGGACAGACGATCACTAGCGGTCGTTTCTTGCCGACATTGTACTCTTTGGATTGGTGCAATAAATAGGTATCCACGTAAGCCGTTTGATTCAATTGGATTCGTTGGGTCTCCATATAGTTCCTCCTTTATCCTTCACTAAAAGCAGCTGATTTCTCAATGAACCGTTTCCATTTTTCATATTTCAAACGGATCACGGCCTGTTCGGCTTGCGGAACGATCGTGGTTTGCTGAATAGCTGGTTCATTCATGGTTGGATTGGCAACAAGCATCGTGCCGATGGCTGAAAATTCTTCGACTTCGCTGACGATGACGGGTTTATTGATCAAAGTCGCCAATAAGCTCATCAAGGCGCGGTTTTTCGAAACACCGCCATCGATCATTACCTGATTGATCAGTCGTTCAGCGACTTCTTCCATCACATCGATCACTGCTTTGATTTGAAAAATGATGCTTTCTAAAACGGCTTTCAACAGCTTATGAGTCGTCGTTGTGCGTTTCATGCCGACAAAGCTGGCAGTCATCGTATTATCCCAAAAAGGGGCACCCATTCCTTGCAATGCTGGGATAAAATAGATGTCTTCTTGACTGTCATTGGTCAGCACTTCTTGACAGATCTCAGCTACATCTGGCAGCGGAGCCACTTGCTCACTGAACCAGTTGATGGCGTCACCACAGGAACGGATGATGCCTTCTAGCGCAAACGCTGTTTCCTGGCTAGTTTGCCAGCCGACCGTCGTCAAAATGCGGCGATCCCGCAACGTCTGCTCCTGCTGCACTTGCATCATGATCGAACAACCGGTGCCCATCGTGATTTTTACATCCCCAAGGCTTTGACAACCTTCCCCGAATAATGCCGCTTGTGAATCGGCTAAGATCCCTTTGATAGGGATTCCGTGATAGCTACCGAAAACCGTATCAGCAGGTTTGATCGCTGGCAAGTCTGCTAGATGGATGCCAAAAAGTTTGACGAGTTCTGCATCCCAACGGCCCTCTTCAATATTGTAAAACAATGTTCGGCAAGCGTTGCTGGCTTCTGTCGCAAATACTTTCCCTTGCGTTAAATTCCACAACAGCCAGCTGTCCATCGTACCGATCGCCAACTCGCCAGTTCCCGACTTTTCCTTGATGGCCGATAATTCTTGTGCCAGCCATTTCACTTTGGTGCCAGAAAAATACGGGTCTAAGCGTAAACCGGTCTTTTGATTGATCGTCCTTTCCCAGCCTTGTGCCGTCAATTCTTCACAAATCGCGGCACTGCGGTTGCATTGCCACACGATCGCATTGTACAGGGGATTTCCAGTCAATCGGTCCCATGCAACGATCGTTTCTCGCTGATTGGTCAATGACAAGGAAACGATTTGATCTGTAGTGATCGCTTGTTCTTGAAACACTTGTGCCAGCAATTCTTGGACATTTTGCCAAATCTCGAGGGGATCATGTTCGACCCACCCGACTTTTGGATAAATTTGGCGGTGTTTTTTATCGTAACGCTGCAGGATTTTCCCTTCTTGAAACAGTAAGAGCTTGGTACCGGATGTACTCTGATCTAAAACCAGCTGATAGGTCTTGTCCATCTTAAGCTCCTAGAAACGCAACCGCTGTTTTCACTATGGAGGCACCGTCTAATCCATAATGGGCAAACAGTTCTGACGAAGAACCAGTAATCAAGGCTTCATCCGGAAAAGCAATGATTTTTTGTCGAATGTCCGTTTCTTCTGCCAGCGTTTCCGCCACGGCAGCTCCTAAGCCGTTGTATCGGCTGTGTTCTTCCACAGTGATCACGGTGCCTGTTTCTTTCGCCACTCGTTTGACCGTTTCTGAATCAAAGGGCTTCAAGGAATGAACATTTAAAACGGTAGCAGTGATGCCTTGTTTTTCCAATAGCTCAGCAGCATCCAACGCTTGGCGCACGGTTTCGCCGGTGGCGATCAATGCGACATCTTGACCACTTCTCAGCTCAATGGCTTTGCCGATCTCAAAAGGATAATCTGCAGAATCATAACAATCTTCAACAGGATTACGACCGAGACGGATATAGGCTGGTTCATTTGATGCCGCTAAGGCTTTAAACATTTGGATCGTTTCAAAGCGATCTGCTGGCAACAGCACTTGCAAATTAGGGATCGCTCGTGCCACTGCGATGTCTTGCAAGGAATGATGACTCATGCCTAATGCCCCATAGCTGACACCGCCGCTGATGCCTACGAGTTTGACATTTTTATTCGAATACGCGACATCGACTTTGATCTGCTCGATACTGCGCATGCTGAGAAAACAAGCAGGAGAGGCAACGAAAGGGCGTTTGCCCATATGGGCTAAGCCGGCCGCAATACTGACGATGTTTTGCTCTGCGATCCCTACTTCCACCAATTGTGTCGGTAATTCCTTGGCAAAAGCTGCTAACGAAGCGGAACCACGAGAATCACTGGTCAACACCGTGATCGCAGGATTCTTTTTTCCTTCTTCAATCAATACGTCGCACATCGCTTGGCGATTGGCAATATTATTTTTTCCCATGAGTCAAAACCTCCATTTGCTGATCAAGTTCGGCAATGGCTTGTGCAAGCTCTTCTGCAGTTGGCACTTTATGATGCCATTGCGCTTGATTTTCGGCTACAGAATAGCCTTTGCCTTTGATGGTTTTAGCAATGATCAGCTTCGGCTGATTGGGCTGATGCGGTTTTTCTAATGCAGCCACCAAGGCAGCCATATCATTGCCATCAACGATATGCACATCCCAACCAAAGGCACGCCATTTTTCATCTAGCGGCTCCACTGCCATCACATCTTCCGAGGCGCCAGTGATCTGCAAGCCGTTGCGATCAATGATGGCGGTCAAATTGTCCAGCTGATAGTTGGCAGCCGCCATGGCTCCTTCCCATACCGAGCCTTCTGCTAATTCGCCATCTCCCAACAACGTATAGGTTTGATACGTGCGGTGATCCAGTTTGCCTGCCAAGGCGATCCCTACTGCGACGGGTAAGCCGTGACCTAGCGAACCAGTATTCATCTCAACCCCAGCTACTTTATTGTTTGGATGACCGATCAGTCGTGAACCAAATTGCGAAAAGGTGGCTAATTCTTCTTTCGGCAAAAAACCTTTGTCCGCTAAAACGGCCCATAATACTTCTGCAGCATGTCCTTTACTTTGGATATACTGGTCACGATCTTGCTTTTGAGGATCTTTCGCATCGACATTCATTATCCGATAATACAAGGCCACTAAAATATCGGTACAAGAAAGATCCGAACCAGTATGACCCGTTTTTGCTTGATAGATCAGCTCTAACACGGATTTTCGAATCGTTAAAGCCTTCATCTCCAGCTCGTTTATTTCCATGATTGATCCCCTCTCAAGTATGCTTTGACGTCTTCTTCGATTGGATCATAAAAATCTGGCTGCACACCGATGTATTTGCACGCTTCGTACAAGATCGGCACCACATTTTTTCTGACCGCCGCAACATGATGAATATAAGGGCCTTCAACGAGTTTGAATTCCAAGCGATTCAAATTCGCAAATTCCAGATAGAGATAGGTCCCTTGATTGTATGGGCCATCGATCCCTTTACCAGTGCCCATCAGCAGTGAGTACTCGCCGTTGTCCCCATCAAAGCGACACAGCGTATACTCGTCTTTGATTGCCCGAAAAGCGACTGATCCTGGATAGTCAAAAACAAAATGCCGTTGCGGCAAGATTGGTTTGGTCTCTGCGGTGGAATAAGCAAAAACTCCTAAGTGCTGCAGCAATTCGCCATTCTCGTTTTCTGGATGGCGGCAGTTGACATCCGCAAAGATTGCTCGGTGTTCCCCCAACGAAGCGGCTTCGACCAACAGTTCCGAGATCGCCCCATGGACATCCGTCTCACAGACAAAAGGCAAACCTTCTTCTTGTAACAGCGACAAGGAGGCATACGGTAAAATACCGATTTCGTCTTGTAAGGCCGTCCAACACTGGATGACTCCTGCATTGCAGCCGTAGCTTTCACATAAGTTTTGCAAAGCCACTTTAAGGGCTGCCACCATCTCCAAATCTTTCGCCGAAATTTGGACTTCCGTATTGGTTTCGAAATAATCAATGACTGCTTGCACTTTATCTGGCTGCTGTTCTTTGACTTTCTTGATTTCTTGCACCACTTCTTGGATCGGTACTGGTGATAGCGAAATATTGAAACGCTCCAATAGTTCGCCTTCGTTGCAGATCACAGTCCAAAAATCAAAGGGACGTGGGCCAACTTGCAAGATTCGTGTTTGTTTGAAGGTCTTGACGACATTGCAGACTTTGATAAAGTCTTGCAAGCCGCGGGCAAATTCTGGTGAATCAATATCAGAATTTTTGACATAGGTGAAAGGTACCTTGAAACGGCGCAAGACTTTCCCAATAGCGAAAAGACCGCATTGCGTATCCCGCAAACGTGAACCGTCGGCGGCTGGCGTCTCATCTTTAGGTCCCCACAGTAAGACGGGGACATCTAGTTTTTTGGCTAGACGAGCACAGGCATATTCCGTACCAAAGTTTTCATTGGCTAGAAAAAGACCGTCGATCTTCGCTGCTTTGAATTTTTCGGCGATTTTTTCAACCCCTTCATCATCGTATAGTAAGCCGTCTTCGTTGATATCTAAAATATCTACATAATCAATGGCAAGTTCGTCCATTTTTTGTCGTGTCAGATTGGCGTACTCAATGGCTGCTTCTGCACTAAACAAATTTCTTCTAGTCGGGGCGAACCCGATGGTTACTTTATCCATAAAACCACCCTTTGCGTTTTAGTATATTTAGCTAAATTTTTATTTCTTCGACGATTCGTGCTACATTTTTGCTCAGAAATTCCTCATCCGTCAGTAAAACGATTTTTTTATCAGGAAAGGCTGCGGCGACTTTCGCTTGATTGAAGCGGGTTTGAGGAGCTAAAATCAAAAAATCATAGTCATTCCCCACCATAAATATTTCTGAAAAAGGCGCGGAATTGACTTGGTAATGCTGTTCATCCGCTAGTTGCTCTTTGAGCGCTTTGACGAGCAGTGCACTGGAGAGCCCAGTGGCACAAAAGAGACCGATCTGTGTCATCTATTCACTTCCTCAAAATGTAATCCCTTACTTTTTACACCTTAAATATAGCACAAGCTAAATATTTTGCAATAGTTTTAGATAAATATTTTTGTTTAATAACTAAAAAAGGACAAAACGCTTGCTAAACGTTTTGTCCTTCTTCTTATTTTTCATATTATTTTTTATTCTTAATTGATGCTTTCGCGTTCGACGATCGTCGTGGCGACCAGCATTTTCAGATGGTTTTCATCTTCACTCGTGATTTTCTCGATCAAGCGTCGCACGGCTTGGCGACCAAGGTACACTTTATCTACTTTGACGGTGGTCAGTGGTGGGTTGCAAAATTCCGCCAAAGGAATATCATCGAACCCAACAATGGTCAACGGATGATCGGGAAACACTTCGCGAATGGCTTTCATGGCACCGATGGCGATATTGTCATTGACCGCAAAAAAAGCGCTTGGCAACGGTCGCTGATCGGCACGCAAGGATTCCAAATAGACCTTCATGTCTTGATAGGAGCCTTCCAAGGTGGGTTCTACTAAGGCTTCCGTCTCTTCATAATGGATCAGATCATGCTCTTGGATCGCTTGGATGAACCCTTGCTTGCGTTCCCGAAAGTTGTTGATTTGAAAGGTTGAATTGATGATGCCGATGTCACGGTGGCCTTTTTCGATCATCTTTTCAACGATCTCATAGGCACTGTCACGATTATTGATGGCGACAAAATCAAAGTCCTGCGAATTAAACACCGTATCTAAAATCACTAACGGTACTTCCAAATGGCGAAAGACTGCTAAATCTTGTTTTTCCAATTCCGTTCCTAACAATAGCAAACCATCTGCTAATTCTGGACGGATCTTTTCAATCGGGTCTTCTTCTGGTGCCAGTGTGATATGGGAAATGACCAGTTCATAGCCTAACGCACTGCACTCCATTTCGATTCCTCGGATCAATTCAGAAAAGAAAGGCGTATCCCCTACGACATTTCCTTGTTTGTTCATTACGACAAATTTGATTTTTTGGCTTTCCGTTTTTTTAATTTCTCGCTGATCAAAATACCCCATATCACGAGCGATCTTCAAGATCGCTTGCCGTTTTTGTTCACTGATCCCCTTACGATTGTTGATCGCATTAGAGACTGTTCCGCTGGAAACGCCAGCTTTTCGGGCAATATCAGAGATCACAACTTTCATTTGCTCACCGCTTTCTGCTTCTCATTCTGTTAAAAGTATAGCAAAAGAATTGTTTTTTTACTACCAAAAAAGCTAAAACAAACTAAAATTTTTAGTTTGTTTTAGCTTCTACTTTGATTAGTTACTTTGTTCCGCCAAAATGCAGAAGGACAATGGGTCGATGGTTATCCTTGGCGCTGCTACGCCGCGAGAAGCGATCCCAGCTCCTTTGGGGTCAGCAACGAGGTGCCAAGAAGTATTTTCTGTTGTCGTCGGTAAGTCAAAGGACCAGCTTTCTTCCGTGCTGTTGAGTAAAACGAACAAGGAACGCCATGGATGCTGTTTGTCACGATTGGGTACTTGATACGCCAAGCGATTTTCATCCTTTGTCTCATAAAAGACCATGCTTTCAGTCGTTTGGGTCGTGGCATCTCTCAATGGTGCATAGGACTGCCGCAATGCCCACAAGCCCCGATACAGCTCGCGCAATTCTTTGAAGGTTTTGGCACGTGCCCAATCCAGCTGATTGACTACCAGTGGCGAACGGAAGGAGTTTTCATCGCCTTCTTTGGTACGGCCAAATTCTTCCCCAGCTTGGGTCAGCACGGCTCCTTGGCTAGTAAACAAAATGGCTGCTGCTAGTTTGTTACGGGCTAAAAGCTCACGATCAAAATCATAATTTCTTTCCTTCGCTGAAGCTTGCATGGTTGCCACCAGTTTGTCCCATAAGGTCAAATTATCATGGACTGACGCATAGGCGATCACTTGGCGGGACGATTTTGCCCAACGCTCGGCGCCTTCTTGCCCAGCAACTTTCGTATTTCCTTGAATCGCCGTTGCCAAATTTGCTGCATAAAAGGTTTGCTTGACTTGCGGTTGACCATTCATTCCTTGAATAAACGCGCCGTCTGTTTCTTCAAAGACATCGCCTTTGATACTGTCTCTTAAATCATTGCTAAAAACCGCAACGCCTTCTGACAGTGCCCAAACATTGCTTTTGTTCGCTGGGATATTCGGCTGAATAATTTGATTGCTGCCGGCATCCCATGGCTCGCCGTATAAAATCACATGGCTGAAGCCGGCATCATCTAGGCGTTGCCGCAACTGGTTCATGGTTTCCACATCGATCAAGCCCATCAAATCAAAACGAAAGCCGTCGATTTTGTATTCTTGCGCCCAATATAAAACTGAATCAATGATAAATTTGCGCATCATTTTCCGTTCAGAAGCCACTTCATTGCCGCAAGCAGAACCGTCCGCAAAATTCCCCGCATCATCTTGGCGGTAGTAATAATCAGGCACCGTCAAATTAAACCATGATTCTTCTGTGATCGCAGTGTGATTGAAGACCACATCCATTACAACGCCGATGGCTTCTTCATGCAGCGATTGGATCATTTGCTTGCATTCACGAATCCGCGCCTTGGGATCACTAGGATCAGAAGCGTATCGTCCTTCAGGGACATTGTAATTTTTCGGATCATAGCCCCAGTTGTAGGCAGACGAAGTTTCATCATTGTCAAAATCGAAGATCGGCAGCAGATGAACATAATTGATCCCCAGCTCTTTTAAATAAGCCATGCCAGTTGGTTGACTTTCATCCCCCACCAGATGGGTCTTTTTTTCAGTAAAGGCTAAATATTTCCCGCGATTTTCTGGTGAAATCCCGCTGTTTTCGGCGCCACTGAAATCTTCGACATGCAATTCCCAAATATAGGCATCTGTGATCGATTGCTGACCGACGCCGTGAGTCTCCTGCCAGCCTTCAGGATCTGTTTCCTTTAAATCAATGATGGCCCCACGGTTCCCGTTGATCCCTACTGCCTTGGCATAAAGATCCACCGCTTCGACTTTTTGACCGTCTCGTTGAAATTCAAACGTATAAAACAGCTCTTTGACGGTTTCTTCCGTCGTGACTTGCCAACAGTTGTCTTCTTGGACCATTGGCAGTGTCAGCAGGCGATCGTCAGTCCCAGCGACACCGCTTTGATAAATCAATACTGAAACAGCCTCTGCCTCTGGTGACCAGCATTTGAACGTGGTTTGCTGTCCTTGAAAAGTCACACCAAGATCATTCCCGTGATACGTATGTTCTTCTAAAAAACCGATCCTGCGATCGATCGCAATCTTTTTTTCTCCATACTGCGTGTTTTGTCCCATCAAAATTCCTCCATTCAACGTTGCTAACTATAAAACCCAGTTACTTTTCTGCTATTTCTACCTTCTCATATTTCTTGAAAATTGCCAACAATAAGCCGCCTTTTCTTTGACCTAAAAATAAGCCTTAACACTACAGACAAGCCCTTTTCTTATTTTGCTAAACGACTCCGCACCTCTTTTTATCAAAAGAAAAACCCCCACTCGTTGAACGGCTCTTAAAGAATAGCTATTGCTTCTAATCTTTAAGATCACTGCTCCGATGGGGATTGTTGAAAAAGAAGAAATCAATAATGGCAATGATAGCTGTCACAATATTCTGAAATCTCTTCCTCTCTTTCTCGCTATCTATTGATCACTTACAGCTAGACCTGATTCGAGTAAGGTTTTAGGTAAATCACCTTGATAAAAATCGACTGGTTCATGAAGGACTCGCTGCCAATAATTTTGTGTCTCTTTCAAAAAATTAGCATTATCTTGCGTATTTCCTTCACGAATAAACAGCAATACCAACCCACTAAAAAAGATCAAGGCTTCTTCATGATATTTTCTCAGATCGCTTTTATGCGCACATTGAAAAACAGCTGATTCAGCAATTGCTTCTTGAAAATAAGCAAAAGAACGCTCTTTTATGTAAGGACCACAGCCAATATCATTTAAAAAAAGTGCGAAAAAGAGGTTACGATTGCGGCTGGCAAATACGTAATAGTCCTGCCAAAAGCTGTATAAGGAATCGAGTGTCTCTTCTGACTCTTTTTTTGTTTCGTGAATGTCGCGAAATACATCATCAACCATCGCCTGTTTATAATTTTGCATGTTTGAAAAATTTAAATAGATCGGTTGGGTCGATGTTCGTGCATATTTAGCAATGTCGCGGACAGTGATTGGTCGATAAAGATATTCCACCAGATATTTTTTTAAGCAATTGATCAAATATTTTTTCGTAATCGTTGCTTTTCTCATAATACCCCTTCCTTTCTGGACGTCACCAATTCTTGCTGATGTTCGTCTCATTCACTTTGACTACTTGCAGCTTTTAGAAGCACAACCAACGCCCATTTTCTTACTGAAAGTAATCTTTATACTTCTACTTTAACAAAAAAGAGCACGTTAACCTATACTTTCCGCCGATTTTCTTAATTTTATTTTTTATTTTTGACCATTTTATTAAAGAAACTCTTGTTGTCTTATGGTGCTCAGACTTAAGGCTGATTTTGACTGGTGCTGCTTGTGGAATGATACTATGTAATGTATAGTATGAGTATGAACAGGAGGAGAGCCTTTGGATGCCCAATTAAAAAAAGGATTATTGGAAATTTGTGTTTTGGCTTATTTGCAGCATGGTGACTCTTATGGCTATGAATTAGTCAAAAACATATCTCCTTTACTGCCAATCTCAGAATCAACGCTCTATCCTATCTTGAAGCGCTTAGAAGCCAGCCGAGCGGTTGAGACTTATAATAAAAGCCATCAAGGACGGACCCGAAAATATTACCGCTTGACCAAAATCGGAAAACAGCGGATCGACGATTTTTTAACCAACGACTGGCCCCAATTGACATTGATCCAGCGATTTATTAAAGGAGGAACATTAGATGAACAGAGTTGATTTTATCAAGGCATTGGCTGCGGAATTATCTGAAAAAGTCAGACCTAGCGAGATTCATCAGCTGATCAACTATTATGACGAGATGATCGAAGATTTGATGGAAGAAGGATACACCGAAGAAGAAGCCGTGGCACGCCTTGGCTCCCCAAAAGAACTGATCCAAGCAGTTACCGAAACGGAAGAGGTCGTAGTAGAGATTCCCCGCCGCTTTCATCCCTTTTTGCTCTTGATTTTAGTACTGGGCTTCCCATTGTGGGGCAGCCTCTTGTTAAGTGCCGCTTTGCTGATCCTAAGCTTTTTAATAATCATCTGGTGTGTGCCTTTCACCACTGGCATGATTGGTGTCACTACGTTTATCGGTGGGATCGCCAGCGTTGTCTTAAGTCCCATGCTGATGGCGGATGGTTTCTATCTCTTTTTAAGTCAATTAGGCATGGGGATTTTCTTATTTGGTTTAGGGCTGCTTTGCCTGATCGCCACTTATAGTATGAGCCGACCTTTTTCCCGTCTTACCCACTCCCTTGTCGTTTGGCCGAAATCATTTGTTCAAAACTATCGAAAGAAGGCAGTCCTATGATCAAAATCAATAAGCGCTTTTTCGTTTTTCTCAGTCTGTTGTTTATTATTCTCGGACTGGTCATCACCTTTATCGGTTTTTCAATGTCAGGCTACTCACCTGATGCCTACCATATTGAGCATCGTCGCTGGTATCAACTCGTTGGTTTCTATACGGAATAACAGACGGAAAATAATTATAAGTTGATTTTTTCGTCAGAAAAACTAGCAATTTGCATTAATTTCATGTATCGGTGAAAAAATTGAACTTCTCTTTTTGACGGAACCATATTACTATATAGGTACATCCTGTATCCTATTTCATAGGGTAACCAGAAAAACCCATACCATCCTATGGGTTTTTTTGCTGTCTATAAAAGCAAAAAAACGTGCCGCAAGTCCAGGTATCGCCAAGCCAGCTGTTTTAGCTAACCTTGGCAGAACCTGTCTGCAGTACGTTTTTTCTAATGATCGATTATTCCCCTAGTACTGGCTGTTCTTGCACAGTGCCAATAGGAAACAAGGCGCGAAACACCCGGCGAACGATTGGACCTGCAATGAACAATTGCAACGGCAATGCGACGATCACATTTTTCCCAATGTTGCTTAGCCAATTGACGAACACCGAGTGATCAGGGTTTGGGTGCATCAACGCACCAAAGAGTGACATACAGATCACCATGCCGGCGATCATCAATGAAGAAATCAAACCGATTTTTTTCCAAGTAGCTGATTGATGGTCCAAAAATCGAAACGCCAAACCTTTTGCCGGACCAGAAACAATGAACCAATCCAAAATAAAGGCGACACAAAGGGCTAATGGCAATTCATTCCACGCCAATTGGAATGCCAATGCCGAAACACCGACTTGAAACATGAGGTTATAAACACTCATAAAATACACCATGAAAATACACATAAGTGTCGTATAGATCAAACTTTCTTTTTTATTGATGGGCATGTAACAACTTCCTTTCTCTTTTTCGTACTCGACTATTCTAGCAGAAGAAAATTTTTCGTGTAAGTAAAAGTTTGAAAACTTTCAAAAAAGTTTTTTGCTATTTTTTTATCCACTTCTCTTGACACTTTCTTATGAAGTCAGTAGAATAGCGATAGATTAAATCGTACAGATAACAAGCGGGTTCGCTTGTCGAGAGAGAGGCGGTTTCTATGAGAATAGAAACGGTCTCTTTTTTTGCGAATTTTTAGAGGTGAGAATATGGAAAACAACAAAAAACTCGTGGGGGCGATCCTCGCAACCGGATTGATGTCATTTGCAGGTGTGCTGATTGAAACAGCCATGAATGTAACGTTTCCGACATTGATCGATCAATTTACGCTTTCAACATCCGATGTTCAATGGGTGACGACCATCTACTTACTGGTCATCTCCATCATTGTCCCAATATCGACCTACCTTTTGAAACGCTTCTCATTGAGAACCTTGTTTCTAGCTGCCAACGCCTTTTTCCTTGTTGGCTTGGTGATCGACTTTTTATCGCCGACGTTTGCCATTTTGCTGATTGGCCGCTTTTTCCAAGGTGCCAGCACAGGGATCGCACTGCCTTTGATGTTCCACATCATTTTGACTTACTCCCCCTTTGAAAAACGGGGAGCGGCAATCGGCTTAGGGAATTTGACCACTTCCATCGCTCCAGCGATCGGACCGACATATGGGGGCTTATTGACCGCCCATTGGTCTTGGAATGTGATCTTTCTTTTCTTGATCCCAGTCTTGCTGATCTCCCTAGTACTCGGCCTTTACTCGATCCCTAAAACGGCTGGGGCAAAAGACACTTCCCTGGATTTACTGAGTGTATTAGGAATCGTCTTGATGTTCAGCGGCTTCTTATTGTTCTTGAATCAAGTAGGCACCTTAGCGAGTCTACTGCCGCTGCTTTTCGGTTTCATTGGTGCTGGCTTGTTTTATCAACGCTCAAAAGGCCCGAACCCTTTGATTCGTTTGGCTGTTTTGAAAAACCGTAGCTTCAGTTTGTTTCTGTTTGGCTTTCTTGTTTGTCAGTTCCTTTTACTGGGCATTTCCTTTGTCTTGCCGAACTTTGTCCAACTCGTCTTGGGAAAAGATGCCTTTACTGCAGGATTAGTTATGCTTCCTGGGGCGGCGATCGGGGCGATCCTTGCGCCGATCTCTGGTCGGTTGCTGGATAAAGTTGGACCGAAAAAACCGATCCTGTCTGGTTTGACGTTGATTGCCATCGGTTGGCTCGCCTTAGCCCTCGTTTTGCGTTCGCCTTTCATTTGGAGCCTAGTTGCTGGACATGTCTTTTACATGATCGGGATCGGCTTAGCCTACAGCAATATGATGACCACCGGCTTAAACAAGCTGACTCCTGCGTTGTACGCGGACGGTAATGCGATCTTTAATACGCTGCAGCAATTTTCTGGTGCAGTGGCGACGGCTGTGGTGGCGACCATTATCAATTTGGCACAAAATGCGGCGACCGATTACACCCAAGGGACGGTCATCGGCTCTCAAATCGCCTTATTCTTTTTGTGGGCCTTAGTCTTACTGACTTTCCTATTAACGATCAACTACTTCCGCAAAAGCACCGACAAAAAAGCCGTCAGCTAACTGCGGCTTTACCCATTGAAAACCAAGAAAAAAGCCGCTCTCCCTTGAGGGCGGCCATAAAAAAATCCGCTTCCGATCCCCCTTCTTAGTCAAAGGGCGCTCTCGGAAACGGATTATTTTTTTAGTTTAATTCAGCGGAACCAACCGCTGTTTTGGCTGTCACTGTGCCTGTGGTCGTCAATGAAAGCTGACGCACTTTTTCGGCATTCGTGATGACTGTTAAAACATCTGTCTGTTTGCCAGCTGCGGTCACTGCATCTAGATCCATCACTGCAATCTTCGTTTCTGGTGTGACCGTGTCACCTTCAGAAACAAGGACCTCAAATGGCGCACCTTTTAATTCCACAGTATCTAAGCCCATATGAACAAGAACTTCCGCGCCACCAGGCGTTAAAATCCCAATTGCATGCTTTGTTTCAAAAATGCTAGAGATCGTACCTGCAACAGGAGCATAAATCGTTCCATTCGTTGGCTGAACAGCAAAGCCGTCACCCATCATTTTTTGAGAAAAGACAGGATCAGAAACTTCAGTGATGGCAACTACTTTCCCATCAGCTGGAGCATAAAGGGTTTCTTCTGAAACTTGTGCTGCTTCTGGGGCTGCAGTTGTCGGTGCAGCCGTCGTTGGTGCAACAACCGCTGCTGCAGCTGTATCAGCAGCCAATTGCGGTTCTAATTTATTTAAGAAGGTAACTTTTCTAAAGATGATGGTGCAAACAAACGTGATGGCAATCGTCACCGCCATTGAGATGAAGACCATTGGATAGTTTTCAATTTTAAATGATAAGAAGCCAGGCAGTCCCCCTACACCAATACCTAATGCACGGGTATTCGTTGCAGTGATCAGCATTCCACCAAAGGCAGAACCTACCATTGCTGCGACAAATGGGTAAACATATTTCAAATTGATCCCGAACATCGCTGGTTCAGTAACCCCCATGTAAGCAGAAATCGTTGCTGGAACAGAGACTTGTTCTTCTTTTTTATTGCCACGGTGAAGGAACCAAATCGCCAATACTGCCGTACCTTGCGCAATATTTGACAGCATGATCATTGGCCAAAGGTTGGTTGTCCCAAAATCCGCTACTAATTGAGAGTCGATCGCTAGCGTTGTATGATGCAATCCGGTAATAACCAAAGGCGCATACAAGCCACCGAAAATGAAACCAAATAACCAGTTTAATGGTGAGGTCAAGCCAGCATTTACGACCCAAGAAATGCCTGATCCGATTTGCCAACCGATTGGACCTAACACCATGTGGGCTGCTAAAATAGTTGGCAGCAATGAGAACAATGGAACGAAGATCATTGAAACCGCTTCTGGAATCCATTTCCGGAAGAATCTTTCAAGATAAACCAATAAGAAACCTGCCAGCATTGCTGGGATCACTTGTGCTTGATACCCAATTTTATCAATAGTGAAGAACCCGAAGTCCCACGTATAATTTTGAGCAATTTCTGCAGCAGAAGTTGAACTTACTGAATAAGCATTTAATAATTGCGGTGAAACCAATGTAATCCCTAAAACAATCCCTAATATTTGCGTGGTTCCCATCTTACGTGTAATACTCCAAGTAATCCCTACTGGTAGAAAGTGAAAGATGGCTTCACAGGGCAGCCATAAAAAGCCGTTGACACCGTTCCAAAAAGTAGAAGCTTGTGTAATGGTTTGTCCACCTAGAGCTTCTAGCGGTACACCTTCTAAGAAATTTCTCAGCCCTAGCATCAAACCACCGACAATAATCGCTGGTAATAACGGGGTAAAGATCTCAGCTAACGTAGCGATCGCTCGTTGCACGATATTTTGATTGTTTTTTGCAATCGCTTTACTTTGTTCTTTAGAAACACCTTCTATTCCTGATACATCGGTAAAATCATTGTAAAACGTTGAGACATCATTGCCGATAATGACTTGGAATTGTCCCGCATTGGTAAACATTCCTTTGACACTTGGAATTTCTTCAATTGCCTTTTCGTTTGCTTTTGACTGATCGTTCAAAACAAAACGCATCCGTGTCGCGCAATGTGTTACTGCGGCGATATTTTCTTTGCCGCCAACATATTCCAGCAGCTTCTCAGCATCATCACGATACTTTCCCATAATTAATAAACCCCTTTCATCTCCACTTGTATATATATGTTTTGATTACGCACTAATCATAACTTGATAATTTTGATATTGCAAGCGTTTCAAACCAATTTTTTTTACTTTTTCTATAAACAATACAAGCAAATAGCAAAGGTACCATATAAAAACCTTGATAAATAAACGTTTTTTAAAATGTTTCATTAATATAAAATAATATTGCCAACAACTTTATTTACTGTTTATTTGACAAAAAAGAATAAAAAAACAGGCTAGATAAATTGAAATAGCTTACAATTTACGTTATAATCATTTTGCATGTATAGACAAGTTTAAAGGAGGACAACTACTGTGAATACGATTATATTATCTAAGGAACAATGGCTGTTAACGGATCAAACTGGTACGACCTATCCGTTTTCTGGGACTGACAGTGAACGCGTTGCCGCACTGACCGCGCAGCTGCAGCAAATGGAAGGTGGCGGGATCGTCTCTGAATCGCTGGTGTTTACAAATGAAGAAGGGACTTTTTCACTGGACCAATGGTTGACAGAAAAATTGAATCGTCCCTTTGTTTGCACTACGAAAGAACAGTATGAAGAAAAAACTGCTGAAATTCCTTGGCGCCTCGAATACTATGGCTACACCCCTGGTAAAGATGAATACTCGGTGGAGTCACTTTTAACCGTCGGTAACGGCTATTTAGGGCTGCGAGGCACAACGCCTGAGATGACCATTTGTGAAGCGAACTATCCAGGACTGTATTTAGCAAGTCTTTACAATACGGTGGAATCGGATGTTTCTGGTCATACCATCAGCAATGAAGACTTCGTCAATGCACCGAATCTGCAAAAAATGTACGTAAAGATCGATGATGAAGTGATCGATATCGCCAACAATCAGCTCCTTTCCTTTAAACGGACATTGGATCTGAAGACCGGCTTGTTCCAATCAGTGGCAGAAATTGAAACCAAAAAACAAAAGCGTCTGCGAATCGAAACGAAGAAGATCGCCAATATGCAAGACGTTCACCAATACAGCTTGGTCTATCAGTTTACCCCGCTGAACTTTTCTGGCACCGTTACCTTCGTCAGTGAAGCCGACGGATCGGTCTATAACTATAACGTCGCTCGTTACCGTAGTTTAACCAACCAGCATTTGACCGTGAAAGAGGCAGCAGCTGAACAAAACAAAGCGCATTTAGTGGTCACCACTAACCAATCACAGATTACCGTTGTCCAATCCTCTGAACTGTTTTCACAGGACCTGCCATTGGCTGAGCTGCAAGCTGAAACAAATGACCAGCTCATCCGTCAGCAAGTAACCCTTGAGGTGACGGAAGGACAAACTTATCGGGTCGAAAAATCAGTCACTGTTGCCGCTTATCGCCAAGAAGAGCCGCAACCGGCATTTACGTTTTCTTCCTTAGCATTACCTGATTTTGCGACGATGTATACCGCCTCAAAACAAGCCTGGGCTGAATTATGGGCAAAAGCGGCCATCGAAGTCACTGGTGACTTGATGTCGCAAAAAATGCTGAATCTGCATACGTATCATCTGCTGGTCTCCGCAGCACCGAATGCTTATCAGGAGTCCTTAGATGCCAGTATCACTGCCCGTGGCCTACATGGTGAAGCCTATCGCGGTCATATTTTCTGGGATGAACTGTTTATCTTACCGTTTTACATTCTACATTTTCCTGACACCGCCAAAGAAATTCTGCTGTATCGCTACCGCCGCTTAGCTGCTGCCAAAAAAGATGCCCAAAAAGCTGGCTACCAAGGCGCCATGTTCCCATGGCAATCAGGATTGGATGGCAGTGAGCAATCCCAAGAACTGCATTTGAACCCTATCAGCGGCGAATGGAAAGAAGATCACAGTCGCTTGCAACGCCATGTCTCCTTAGCGATCGCTTATAACATTTGGCAATACTGGCACAACACGCAAGATCGAGTCTTCATGGAACAATATGGGTTAGAATTGATGTTAGAAGTCGCTCATTTCTGGCAAAGTGCTGCCACCTGGGATGATGCTGCTCAACGTTACTTTATCGATAAAGTCATGGGACCAGATGAATTTCATGAAAGCTACCCAAATAGTGAACAAGGCGGCTTGAAAAACAACGCCTATACCAATATGATGGTAGTATGGTTGTTTGAAGAGATCGAGAACCTTCAACAACAACTTTCAGCAGAGAGCTTCCAAGCGGTATTAGAGAAAACGGCTTTAACCCCTGCAGATATTGCTGCTATGGCAGATATTCGTACCAAGCTGGGCTTAGAGATCGATCCAGAAGGCATCATTGCACAATTTGAAGGGTACTTCCAGCTGGAAGATCTGGATTGGGCTCACTACAAAGAGAAATATGGCAACATCTATCGGATGGACCGCATCTTGAACGCTGAAGGCAAGAGTGCTGACAGCTACAAAGTCGCGAAACAAGCGGATAGTTTGATGATTTTCTACAATTTCTCAAAAGAGCAAGTCAATCAGATTTTGGCAGATCTTTCTTACCAGCTGCCAACAGACTATATTGAAAAAAATCTCCATTATTACTTGGCTCGTACCTCCCACGGCTCGACGTTGTCACGCATCGTTCATGCCCAGTTGGCGGCAATGGTAGATGATCAGGAGTTGGCTTGGTCATTATACCAAGAAGCCCTCTCTTCTGATTACCGTGATATCCAAGGCGGGACTACAGCAGAAGGCATTCACGCCGGTGTCATGGCTGCTACGTTGTTTATTCCATTAACCACTTTTGCTGGGATCGATATTCGAGAGGAGCAGCTGCAGATCACGCCAAACTTGCCGAAAGCTTGGGACAGCTTAGCCTTTCAGCTAGAAGTTCGCGGCACCCGCTTTGCGATGAATGTTACACATGAAACATTGACGATTACCGCTGATCAGCCAGTCATGATCTTAGTGAATGGGCAACAAGTTTCTCTAGAAGCAAAGAAAGAAGCAACGATTACTTACTAAAAGGAGTGTTACACATGAAAAAAGGATTTATTTTTGATTTAGACGGCGTTATCACGGATACGGCCAAATACCACTACATTGCATGGAAAGAATTAGCTGCGGAGATCGGGATCGAGATCGATTTGAAGTTCAACGAGCAGTTAAAAGGCATCAGCCGCATGGACTCTTTAGAGCGAATCTTAACCCTAGGCAACAAAAATGATGCCTACACAGAAGTCGAAAAAGAAGCGTTAGCGACGAAGAAAAATACCCACTATGTACAATTGTTACAAAGCTTGACTCCTGATGATCTATTGCCAGGGGTGAAGACATTCCTTGATGAAGCCAAAGCAAAAAACATTCCTTGTGCGATCGCTTCGGCATCCAAAAATGCGCCGTTTATTTTGGACAAACTTGGGGTCATGCAAGACTTTGATACGATCGTTGACCCAGCAACCTTGAAAAAAGGCAAACCAGATCCAGAGATCTTTATCCAAGCAGCGCTGGCACTAGGCATTGAACCGGCAGAAGCAGTTGGCTTTGAAGATGCTCAAGCTGGGATCGACGGCATCAAAGCTGCTGGTATGTATGCGGTAGGCGTTTATTCAGGAGAAGAATTACACGGTGCAGATGTGATCGTTGAAAAATTAACGGACCTAAACATTGACGAACTTTTGGCGAAATAGTCGATTGCATTTCCAAATTGGCCTCGCTATAATAGCCAAAGAGGGGGCAATCCGATGAACAAGTTCAAAGAAATATTTTTAGATTTAGAACAAAAAATTCTAGCAAACGAATACCCTCCGCATTCTTTGCTGCCTAGCGAAAACCAATTGATCAAAACTTATGGTGTCTCCCGCGAGACTGTCCGTAAGGCATTGAATTTATTGCGGGATGCTGGTTATATCCAAAAGAAACAAGGGAAAGGTTCGATCGTTTTAGACTTGAATCGCTTTGATTTCCCGATTTCTGGCTTGACGAGTTTTCGAGAGCTGCAAGATACCCAACGCATTCCTAGTGAAACAAAGGTTGTCGAGATCCGCAAGATCGCCGTTTCGCCAAAGCTGCACGAGACCACTGGTTGGCCTGTTGCTTCTGAGGCATGGAAACTGATCCGTCAGCGGAGAATTGATGGAGAAGTGGTGATTTTGGATAAAGATTACCTTGATGCTTCTATCATCGAAGAGTTGCCAGAAAACCGAGCGAAAGTATCGATTTTTGATTACTTTGAAAATGATCTTGGCCTTGAGATCGCTTATGCACAAAAAGAAATCACTGTTGACCCCGTCAACAAAGAATTGCGGGATCTAATGGATCTGCGTCCTGAAGATCAGCATGTCGTTACGGTTCGCAGCCTCGTGTATCTAGAAGACACGCGCTGTTTTGAATACACCGAATCGATCCACCGACTGGATAAATTCCGCTTTGTGGACTTTGCCCGCCGACGCAAGATTTGATGGACGTATAGACGTGAAACACATGAAACAGACCTGGACTTCCCCGAGAAGTCTGGGTCTGTTTTGTTTTTCAATAGCCCCCGACTCGATAATACTGGATCGATCCTCCCATTTTTCGCCTCTGTCGCTATCGAGCCATCCTTTTGCTTGTTCGTTGTTCTGTTGCCGACGAATAAAAAAGGCACGATCATTTATGGGACTGATGAAATAGAGTCGATTTTGCACAACTCAGCCGTCCTTATTGACAATCAGCTACACAAAAAAGCAGTATCCTCTCAGAGGATACTGCTTTTGCTTGCTATTTGGCGTAATCCGTTGCGCGGGTCTCGCGAATAACGGTTACTTTGATATGACCTGGGTAATCCAAATCGTCTTCGATCTTCTTGCGGATGTCGCGAACCAATCGTACAGCATCCAAATCAGAAATCTCTTCTGGTTTGACCATTACACGGACTTCACGTCCGGCTTGGACTGCAAAACTGGAATCGACCCCTTTGAAGCCGTTGGCGATATTTTCTAGGTTTTGCAAGCGGCGAATATAATTTTCCAATGATTCGCTGCGGGCACCTGGACGGGCTGCTGACAAGGCATCTGCGGCTGCAACTAAAACAGAGATAACCGATGTTGCTTCAACATCTCCATGGTGAGAAGCAATCGCATTGATCACCACACCATTTTCTTTGTATTTGGCAGCTAACTCAGCCCCGATCTCAACGTGAGAGCCTTCAATTTCATGGTCAAGGGCTTTCCCGATATCATGCAAGAGTCCGGCACGTTTGGCTAACTGGATATCTTCGCCTAATTCTGCGGCAAGAACACCGGTTAGTTTTGCGACTTCGATCGAGTGGTTCAAGACGTTTTGTCCGTAGCTGGTACGGAAACGCAAACGACCTAAAATCTTGATCAAGTCTGGATGAAGGGTGTGGGCGCCGACTTCAAAGGCTGCTTGTTCCCCATATTCACGAATATGCTCATCCATTTCTTTCCGAGATTTTTCGACCATTTCTTCAATTCGAGCTGGATGGATCCGGCCGTCTTGAATCAGTTTTTCAAGGGTCATACGAGCAATTTCACGGCGAATCGGATCAAATCCTGATAAGACGACTGCTTCTGGCGTGTCATCAATGATCAAATCGATCCCTGTCAATGTTTCAAGGGTGCGAATGTTCCGACCTTCTCTTCCGATGATTCGACCTTTCATCTCATCGTTTGGTAATGATACGACCGATACCGTGGTTTCAGACACTTGGTCTGCGGCACAACGTTGGATTGCTAAGGACAAGAGATTTTTTGCTTTTCGATCTGCTTCTTCCTTCGCACGCTGTTCAGATTCTTTGACCATGATCGTTAATTCATGGTTCAATTCCTCTTCCGTTGATTTCATGATCAACTCTTTTGCTTCATCTCTAGACAGCGCAGCGATGCGCTCTAATTCTTTCTGTTGTCCATCGATTAAGTTTTCTACTTCTTTTTCTCGCTCGTCAATTAATTGTTGTTTCTCACTAAGTCTGCCTTCTTTATCTTCAAGTGAGCGTTCTCGTTTTTCCAAAGAATCGTCCTTACGATCAAGAACTTGTTCTCTTTGGAGTAAACGATTTTCTTGTGATTTTAAATCAAGTTTGCTTTCTTTCAACTCACTTTCAATCTCTGACCGATACTTCTGATTTTCTTCCTTAGCTTCTAACAATGCTTCTTTTTTAAGAGTTTCTGCTTCTTTCTTAGCGCTTTCGATAATTCCAGCTGCAGAATTTTGGGCGCCGTTGATTTCTTTCTCATGACGAGATTTCGTCACATAAACTCCTAATCCAAGACCGACAATTAAACCGATGATAGCGAGGAGAATGTAAAGTAGTTCCAATGAATCCACCTCCATACTATCTTTTTAAATATTTTGTAATTTTGATTAACAAAGGATAACAAAATTATCAATTCGCTACTTCTTATGTGGAAATCCACATACGTTTATTCTACTGTTTGAACCCAAGAGTGTCAACTTTAAATAATAAAGTAAACTTTCGCAACCCTTCCTTTTTACGGATGTTTTTTCAACAATGGACGAATCTAGCAAAAAGCCACAAAAAAGCCAAACAACGAGGTTGTTTGGCTTTTTCAAGACTTAGTCGTCTAATGGTAATTCTTCTTGCGCTTCCTCAAGGGTTACGGTCTCTCCTGTTCCAATCCCGTAAGCATCGCGGACGCGAGCAGAAACTTCTAACATCATTTCTTGGTGTTCACGCATGTAGTTTTTGGCGTTTTCACGACCTTGACCGATACGATCCCCTTTATAGGCATACCACGCACCGCTTTTATCGACGATGTCTTGTTCCACAGCCATATCCAGCAATTCGCCTTCTTGGGAAATCCCTTGACCATACATCATGTCGACTTCTGCTACTTTAAATGGTGGCGCTACTTTGTTTTTGACTACTTTGATCTTCGTGCGGTTCCCGATGATATCTGTACCGGATTTCAATTGCTCAGCACGACGTACTTCCAAACGGATGGTTGAATAGAATTTCAACGCACGGCCACCAGGCGTCGTTTCTGGATTCCCGAACATGATCCCAACTTTTTCCCGAATTTGGTTGATAAAGATCGCGATCGTTTTCGTTTTGTTGATGGAACCAGAAAGTTTCCGTAATGCTTGTGACATCAAACGTGCTTGCAAACCAACGTGGGTATCACCCATTTCACCGTCGATCTCCGCCCGTGGGACTAAAGCTGCTACCGAGTCAATGACCACGATATCAACCGCACCACTTGAAACTAAGGCGTCAGCGATCTCTAATCCTTGTTCCCCTGTATCTGGTTGTGATAACAAAAGATCATCGATATTTACACCTAATTTTTGCGCATATTGAGGATCTAACGCATGTTCGGCATCGATAAATGCTGCTGTTCCGCCATTTTTTTGGACTTCCGCAATGGCATGTAAAGCAACTGTCGTTTTACCAGAACTTTCTGGGCCGTAAACTTCTACGATCCGTCCTCGTGGGTAACCACCTACACCTAATGCAACATCCAAGGCCAATGAACCACTTGGGATCGTTGAAATTTGTTGATCAACTTTTTCGCCAAGCTTCATGATGGCACCTTTACCATAGTTCTTTTCAATCTTCTTTAGTGCAGCATCTAAGGCTGCTTTACGATCATCTGCCAAACGGATAATCCTCCTTATATTCATCACTTTCGTGTGTCGTTCATAAGATAATAATAGTCCTTCTGACGGGAAATTGCAAGAAAAAACGAACAAACATTCGCATTAATTTAATAATTCCTTACGTATTTGATTTAAGCCCGCCATGACAGCACTATGCCGAATATAGGCGCGGTCGCGGTTGAAGTGATACAGCTGGCTCGAGACGCCTTTGTCAGAAGCTAAGGCGATCCAAACGGTACCTTTAGGCTGACCTTCTAACTCGTCTGGACCAGCAACACCCGTAAACGCCACCGCATAATCGGTCTCGGCTTGTTTGCGGGCATAGACGGCCATTGCTTCCGCACACTCCTGACTAACAGTCCCATAGCTTTCCAAAAGCCCTGGATCGATGCCTAAGAGCTTGCTTTTTGTTGCAGCAGAATATGTCACGAACCCACCGGGAAACACCTCAGAGACGCCAGGAATCCCTCCTAGGGTCGCTTGGAACAAACCAGCGGTCAAACTTTCCGCTGCGGTGACGGTTTTCTTTTTCTCGATCAGTCGCTCGACGACTGTTTCTGCCAGCGAATTTTGTTCCCCATACCCATAGAAATACGCACCGACCCGTGCTTGGACGGTTTCTTCTAACGCATCCAATTGTTTGATCCCTTGCGCCTCGTCTGCGGTTTTGACCGTCAGACGCAGCGTGACCTCATTGGGTTTGGCATAAGGAGCGATGGTGGGATTGACTTGATTCTCGATCAAATCGGCCAATTCTGTGACCAACGCCGATTCCCCGATCCCGTAATAGCGCAAAACGCGAGAAAGCAAGACTTCTTCTTGGGGAAACTGCTCTAATAGAAGTGGTTTTGCGTGGGTAAGAAACATCGCCTGCAGTTCACTTGGTGGTCCCGGCAGCAGCAAATAACTGGTAGCGGTTGTCTGATAAAAGATCCCGATCGCTAGTCCATTGGGATTTGGCAAAGACACACCGTCTTTAAAAACGAGGGTCTGCCGCAAATTGTTTTCCGTCATTCTCCGTTGACTGTTTTCAAAGAAGGCTTTCAATTGGTGATAACCTGGTTCATCTCTGACTAACTCTTGTCCCACATGACGGGCAGTGACTTGTTTCGTCAAGTCATCGTCGGTGGGCCCTAAACCGCCACATAATACGATCAAGTCGCTGCGTTTGTCGGCGATCGTCAGCAATTCCTCTAAGCGATTGGGGTTGTCCCCGACAACACTATGATAAAAAACATCGATCCCAAGACTTGCCAGTTCTTCTGACAAGAAGGTCGCGTTCGTATTCACCACCTGTCCTAAAAGTAATTCGGTCCCGACTGCAATAATTTCTGCTTTCATTCGTTTACTCCTTCATTTATCAGATACGTAAAAGTCTTTCATATTGACAAAAAAAGTCCAGAAAACTTCTGAACTTTCGTGACTTGTATCCTTGTTTTTATCGCTTCTTTATCTAGATCTAGAAATTTTACATAGAATCTTTAAAAACATTCGTATTTTTTATGAAATAATCGACCCCGGAATAGATCGTGAAGATCAAACATAGATACAACATGATTTGATCGATAGGCAAACCGATCATTGAAAAGGGAATGTTGTTCAAGAACAAGAAAATGATCGCAACCATTTGTGTCGCGGTTTTGATTTTCCCTGGCCACGCAGCAGCCATGACTTCCCCGCTTTGTTCCACTAACAACAAGCGTAAACCCGTCACTGCCAACTCGCGGCAAACGATGATCGAAACTACCCAGCCTGGGGCTTTGTCTAATTCAACCAGCATGATAAAAGCCGTCATGACGAGCATTTTATCTGCTAACGGGTCAGCAAACTTCCCGAAGTTGGTAACAAGGCCTCTGGAACGAGCGATCTTGCCATCTAGCCAGTCTGTAATGCTGGCTGCCGCAAAAAGGATCGCTGCAATAAGGTGCGTGTTTTCTAATTGTGTCGTACCAACGGTCAGCGTGCCAAGATCGATTGGCAAAACCAAGACCAAAATAAAGATGGGGATCATAATGATCCGTAATACAGTTAATTGATTGGGTAAATTCACGAAATAGACTCCTCTCTGCCGACTATTGTACGAAATAACGGCAAATCATGCCACTACTTCTGCTTTTCAATGGTCGGATGCAACAGATAACTTTTTAGCTAATGATACCTCAATAAGGCGCATTTGTCAGATTTATGCCGCATCGTCTTGGTATTCAATCACGAGGCGGACTGTCTTTTGTAACAATTCAAATTGCGGGTCAGAAAAGTCCACTTCCTGACCATTGGCAGTGATGGAGATATTTTGACTTGCGCCCAGGGTCAAGGTCGCATTCGTGGCGCCTTCTGGCAGCGTCATCGATTGCGTTTCTCCCGCTTGAACAGTGTATTGGTACACATAAGCGTTGTCGACTTGTACACCGACCCAACAAGAAGCATCTAGCCCAGTAAATGCTAATTCAATAGGATTTTCCGCATCTTTCATCGTGATCGTGATCGACGATTGCGTCGAATCACTGGCAGTCATCGTCATTTTCGCTTCGCTGGATTCCGTCGTACTTGAAGACTCCGTCACTTCACTCGAAGTACTGGTTTCTTCCGTACTTGACGTGGTGGAAGCGGTAGACGCTGAATTTTCTACCACAAGAGAAGAGCTTCCTTGGATCATCGGCGTTGTATTCCGGTCTTGCCAAGCCATGTAGCCCACGATACTCACGATCGTAATGGCCACCAAGCCTAATAGAATCATCGGCAAATAGCGGACGACAAATGAGCCGCTTTTTTCTTCTACGTGCTGTGCTTTTCGTGAGCCGCTGACGGTTTCAGGCTGCGGTCTTTTTGGTAAGGGGGCGTCTAACGTATCTTTGCCATCAAAAACGGCTACCAATTTGTCGCCGTCTTCTCCAACCGCTGCTGCATATTGGCGAATAAACGCACGGACATAAAAAGTGCCTGGCAATTGATCAAAACGCTCTGCTTCAATTGCTTCTAAATAGCGTTTTTGGATCTTTGTCATTTGTTGTAATTCAATCAATGAAATGTTTTTATCTAAACGGGCTTGCCGTAATTTTGCTCCAATCGTTGTTTCGTTGGCCACTCGATCATCTACTCCAGTCTTTTATTCATCTTTAAAAAAAGCCCTAAAATCGCTTCGCTGCTTGTCGTAAGGTCAGCAAAGCTGCTCTATCATTTTAAAACAGGGGTTCCCTGTATACGTCAATAAAAAAAACTCCGTCACGCAGATTGCCATCTGGGCGCGCCGTCTACTAAATATAACATTTTTTCCGTGATTTTTTGTAAAAAAACAAAAAAAGATTTTGCTTCAATAATTAAAGAATACCATAAAATAAAAAGTCTGAGGATAGCCTAACCACAACTCGCAAACAAATTTTAATACTTTTCGCCAAATTGGCATCAAATTGCAAGAAAAAACCACCTTTTGACGCAAAAAGAAAACACTGAATGACTCAGGAGTTGGCCAGCCCTTGTTCTGTTGGGCGTTCCTCCTTGAATCAGTCAGTGTCGCTTAGATGACAGCTGTTTGACAAAACCAGCCTTCGCTTAGGCTTTTTCTGTTGGATACATGTAAAAACGACTAAACGCTTTGGGGTCGATAAAGGAACGAGCCGCTTGCTGGACATCTTCCAAAGTGATCGATTGGATCACTTCTGGCAGATCAAAGAGCGTCGTTTCACCAAATAAACTTTGGGTAAACTGGTTTGCGATAAACTCCAGTGAGTTCAGTGATTGGAAATATTTCCCTAGCATTTTCTTCTTCAATAACGTCAAGTTTTCTTCATTGATCTCTGGATCTTGCGGGAAATTCATTACGATCGCTTCGATCTCTGCCAACATTTTTTCTGGCTCTTCAGAATCCCCCGAGAAGTCGGCAAAGTAAAAGCCGCGATCCAAGTTCACTTCAAACCCAAATGTGTCGTCGATGATGCCTTGATCATACAAATGCAAATAATTGGCGGAAGTATTGCCTAACACCAATTGGCAGAAAAGATTCAACGCATTTTTGAAGCGCAAGAGCTCTCTTCCTGATTTCGGCAGTTTGTTCAAGTCTCCTTTGATCCCTAATACACCTTTGGCACGTGTCACTGGCATGGTAAGACTTGATTCTGCTTGAATATCGGCAAAGGTTTCTTCAGGAAACTGGCGAATGATCGCCTGCGTTTCTGGAAAGGTCTTGGCCGCTTGATTGGTCCGAATCCACGCCATCGTTTCTTCAGGATCGATATTGCCTACCACAAAAAGCGTCATGTTGCTTGGGTGATAGAAGGTATTGTAGCAAAGATACAAGTCTTCTGCGGTGATCTGCGCAATGCTTTCCACCGTACCAGCGATATCGATATGCAAGGGGTGCTTCGGATACAGATTTTTGATGATGCCGAAAAACTGCTGCCAGTTTGGATCGTCATCATACATTTGGATTTCTTGACCAATGATCCCTTTTTCTTTTTCGACGGTTTCTTCTGTGAAATACGGGGCTTGAACGAAATCGATCAACGTTTCAAGGTTCAGCTTGATTTGATCGGTTGCCGAAAAAAGGTAGCTGGTTTTCGTGAAACTGGTAAAGGCATTGGCAGAAGCCCCCTGCTGACCAAAGGTATGAAAGACATCGCCGTCTTCTTTTTCAAACAGTTTGTGCTCTAGAAAATGGGCAATGCCATCAGGGACTCGATGCAATGCTTCGGGTGAAAACCCGAAATGATTGTCGACAGAGCCATAGTTCGTACTGAAAAGTCCGTAAGTTTTATGGAAATCGGCTTTTGGCAGCAAATAAACTTTCAAGCCGTTTGGCAATACTTCTTCATAAAGGGTCTCATTGATTTGCTGATAGACTTTTTTATTCATGGGTCGTCTCCTTATCCAGGAAGAATACAGCTTGCAAGGACACGTTTTGAGCCAATGCTTGGACATCTGCCACGGTCACTTGTGCCAATTTCTGCATAAATTCATCTTCCGTCATTTTCGTATTCGGTACCCACTGATTCAGATAGGCTGTTTCGATCAGTGCTTGTGGGTTATCCAATGAAAGCAAGTACTGGTTTTTCAACATCGCTTTTGTTTGCGCCAGTTCTTCCGCGGTGACTTCGCCACGCTGCAAGCTTTGCAGCTGCTGTTCGATCAATTTGAAGACCTTATCGCGGTTTTTGCCATCGATCCCCGTTTGGACCGACAAATACCCACGAAACGTATCGATACTGCTAGAAGCATAATACGCCAAACTTTCTTTCTCTCGGACATTCATAAACAGTTTTGAATGAGGGAATCCGCCAAACAACCCGTTGAAGACCATAAAGGCGATCCGCTCGGTTTGGTCATAATACACGCCAGTATGATAGCCTAAGTTCAATTTGGCTTGGATGATTGGTTCTCGCAAGATTTTCTCGCGAATGATGTTTTCCGCCGCTTGCTGATAAAAGACCGGCATTGCTTGGTCTGGCCGATCGGTAAAGGCCATGTTTTGGAAGAGCGCCGCAACTTCTGCTTCAACCACATCGCCGATCACGAAAATATCGATTTGATCATTGTCCATCATTGAGCGATAGGTTTGGTAAAGCTCTTTTGCGGTCACAGCTTCTAAGTCTTGGGGACGGCCAAAGCTCGGATACTTCTGATTCTGATCGTTTTCGAAATACAACTCTTGCAGCCCTAAAGAAGCCAATGCTTGCTTATCTTCTGCCACGCTGTTCATATAGGCGATCAAGTTGTGCTTTTCGATGGTGAAGTTCTTTTCTTCAAACTGTTCCTCGTGGGCATTCGGATGGAACAAAACTTCTGCTAAAAAAGCGGCTGCTTGCGGCAATACTGCTTCATCTGACACGTACTTCCCGTTGACAAAGGACATCGCTGCATTGATTTGATGCAGATTGCCCCGTTTGTTAACATTCATACCAAAGCTGGCACCGTAAAGCTCTGCCAGCTGACTGCTAAATGCGGTCTGTGTCGGATAAGCCAAACTAGTCGTTTCTAATAAACTGGTCAATAAGGTCCGTTTGGCGGTCATTTCAGCCTGCAATGGTGCAGTAAACCGAACGAAAAAACGGATCGTTTTATACTTTTTGGTCGGTAGCACCGTTAACCGAACACCTTTTTTTAATTCAATAGACATGTGACACCCCTTCTAGAAGCAAAATTATCTCTTCAATTATAGCATAGCTGACAAACTTTCTCCTCGGCTCACTGATCAAACCTGTTGCAGCGAGCGTTTTTTTTTATAAATCCCGCGTTTTTCGCTATACTGTCAGTAAGATTTAGAAGGGAGGATACAGGATGATTAAAGAATTTAAAGAATTTATTTTACGAGGAAACGTCATTGACTTGGCGATCGGGGTCGTGATCGGGAGTGCCTTCACCGCAATCGTCACTAGTTTAGTTGAAGGATTGCTGACACCATTGGTTTCATGGATCTTATCACTCTTTGGTAACGCAGATGCCTTTTCTGGCTTGGTCTTTGAACCAGCCAAAAATGTGGTCTTTGATTTCGGCCGCGTAATTACTGCCATTATTACGTTCTTGATTACCGCATTTGTCTTGTTCTTGATTGTCAAAGCAGTCAACAAACTACGCAATCTGAAACAACAACCTGAGGAAGAAGAAGTACCAGAAGTCACTGCAGAGGATTATTTAGAAGAGATTCGTGACCTTCTAAAAGCGCAAACGCCTCCTGCCAACACTGTGGATCCACGTCCAACATCATTGGATGATACGATCCGATAAAAAAACGGCTCTTAGTCAATAAGGTCGAAAGAAGCGATTCGGATTCATCCGATCCATCAATCATAGCGCTAAAAGAAGCAAGCACGCGAACCTCGCTAGAGAGTCGCTGTGCTTGCTTCTTTTTTCATCCCGACATGCAGGATCCCGTCTTCATAAAAAGGCGGTGTAATGGTTTTAAAGCCATACTGGCCGTAGAATTTTTCTAAGTGGGCTTGTGCTTCGATCTCAATAGGCAAAGCTGGATAACACTGCTCAATGCGATGCAAAACTTCTTTGATCAGACGATGGCCTTCTTTTTGCCCCCGGTATGCTGGTGCCACAATGACCCGACCAAAATGCACCGTTTGTTCCTGCTGGAAAATACGGGCGTACGAAACGATCTGCCCTTCCTCATCAAGGGCCCATAAATGTTTGGCTTGTGCATCGATCGCATCGATCTCTTGATACGCACACGCTTGTTCCACCACAAAAACCGCTGTACGCAAACGGGCAAGCTGATAAAACTCCACCCCAGTCATTTCCCCTAACTCTTTTAGAAAAAACGCCATCCCATCACTCCTTATCTTATTGAACCAAAAAAGAGTCAACAAAGTGTCAACTCTTCTTGTTTCAAACAGCTTCTGATAAAAATTCAATCTCAACAGTTCTAGTTAAAATATCTGAATAACTATAAGAAACCCGCTCGAATGAATTCTCATTTGGATCCAAATCTACAACAAAAACTGAAGGATAAGTTTCTGTCAAAACGCCGCGACGTTCAGTTTGACGCTTACGTCCAGTCTGAGCAACTAGCATAATCTCACTACCGATACGGCCTTCTAAATCTTTCTTGATCGTAGCTAAAGTTGTTGGCATCGCATTCACCTCGAGCATCATCATACCACGAAAAGCAGAAAATTTCAAGTTTACCATAAAATAATTCTACTTTCAATAAGATTTTTGTTAAACACCCTTGATAAGCGCTATCAACTTTGTCCGACCGCGACTGAAAGCGCTTTTTATTTTTTCATAAGGCAGCTTTTCTTGAGCGGCAATCTGATCAAGTTCTAATCCTTTTAAATAATTCATTATAACCATTCGTTCTAAAGACGATAAACTTTTCGGATACTCTGCCAACGATTCATTAACGAACAAGTAGGTCTCTGCAGTTTCCGCACAGCGATTATGATCGGTCAAAAACCGATTGCCTTCTTGTAAAAGCTTTTCTTCCAGCGAGCAGGCATCGACTTGGGCTTTGCGTTTTTGGGCATGTTGCGCCCGCAACAGGCTGCAGATACGGTTCTCAAAGGAACGCTTAAACAAGATACCGATGGTCGTTCCTTTGTCCTTATCGTAAGTCTTTAGACACTTATTAAAAACGATCCTGCCTTCTTGCAGCCAATCGTCTAAGTCATAATCCCGCAGATAATATTTTTTATGCAAAATCTCAACGATCGGTCGATATTTTCTGAACAACTCTTCAAATCTATCTGAACGGTGCGATACTTGTCTTTCCTTTGTGCGCATCGAGATCACTCCTTTTGTTTTTGTTTCATTTGCTACAAAAGGAGCGTATCATAAATGGCTGGGACATCTTCTAATTTACCAGACCAACTTTGTCCCTAACTAAGGTCTTGCAATTTCTTTTCAAGTTCGGCTAATTGTTCAGGTGACCAAGGGGAATTGCGTCGAAAATTTTCAAATCGCAAGTCGGTTTGATGCTCGTGGATGTCTTTTTCCGTTTTTTCCACGCTTTTGTACAATTCCCGTGCCGAAGTTCGCAAAGCACCTTGAGAGAAGATCACCCACTGTTCGGCTAAATCGCTGGTAGCGACGGTGACTTGCGTCAATCGATTGTTTAATTCACCAGCGATTCGTTCGATGTAGCTGTCGGCGGTCTCTCCTTCTTCGGTAAAAATAACTTCCAGCTGATATTTGGTGTAACTTTGGGTCACACCAGGCACCAGTTGGGCGTCAAAAACAACGATGATTTTCAACCCTTCATATTTTGCATAATTCGACAGCCGATTCAGTAAGGCTTCTCGGGCATCTTCTAAACGGTCCTGATTTTTCAAAAGAACCAGCTCCGGCCAAGCGCCAATCATATTGTAGCCATCCACGATCAGCAAAGGGGTTTTCATTGGGACGCCCCATTTCGGCTAGTAAAGGCCTGATACATCAACAAGCCTGCCGCCACACTGGCATTTAAGCTCTGCACGTGCCCAGTCATTGGGATCGTCAGCATTTGATCCACTTCTTTTTTCAAACCTTCCCCCATGCCGCGTCCTTCGTTGCCGATGATCAAACCGACCGCCCCTTGGGCATTCCATGTGCGGTAATCACTGCCACTCATATCCGTACCGAAGATCCAAAAACCAGCTTTTTTCAGCTGCTGGACTGCTTGGGTCAAGTTGGTCACGCGGGCCACAGGGATATGTTCCACTGCGCCGGTCGACGTTTTCACCACGATTGGCGTGATCCCCACCGCACGGTGTTTTGGAATGATGATCCCGTCTACGCCGCTGGCATCAGCGGTTCGCATGATGGAGCCGAAATTATGGGGATCTTCTAGATTATCTAAAATCAGATACAGCGGCTGTTCTTTCGTTTGGGCCAACAATTCATCCAAGGTCAAATACTGATAAGGGGTGATCGCCAAGATCATGCCTTGATGGACCCCTTGGTCACTCATCGTATCCAGCTTTTGTTTTGGCACCCATTTGACTGGAACTGCCTGTTCCCGCGCCATTTCTTTCAAACGATCGATTTTTTCTCCCCGTGCTTCTTCGGAAAGAAACAGCTTGTTGCCTCGCCCTTCTTTCAAGGCTTCAGCAACCGCATGATAGCCGAAGACAAAATTATCTTCGATGGCTTCTCCAGCGGCTTCTTTGCGGCGATCCGGTCTATTTTCTTGTCTGGCTTCTGATCGGCCAGCTGTTTTTTTATTTGGACGCTTTCTTTGCGGTTTTTCTCGCATCTTCTTCTCCTACTTTCTTTATACACCAGTCTATTAGCTCGTCTAAGCGTTCTTTTTGCTGCGTGAGGTGCAAATACCCGATCAGCGATTCAAAGCCAGTAGCGATACGATACGTCGTGACATCGGCATTTTTGGCACCCGTATGGCTTTTACTATTACGGCCGCGGCGGTAAAAATCATATTCTTCTTCGGTCAGGATCTCTTCATCCAACATCTTTTGGATCAATGCCGCTTGGGCTTTGGCCGACACATAGTGGGTCGCCATATGGTGCAGTTGGTTCGGGCGGGTTTGGCCTTGGGCGACTAAATAATCGCGAATATAGACTTCATAGACCGCATCCCCCACATAGGCCAATGCCAAACCATTCAATTGTTTATAATCTCTCATGCTTCTCGTCTCCATCGGGTTCCTTGCGGGGTATCTTCTAAGATGATCCCTTGTTCTTTCAACTCATCACGGATTTGGTCGCTGCGGGCAAAATCTTTGGCTTTGCGTGCGGCGATCCGTTCATTGATCAGCTGTTCGATTTCTTCATCCAGCAATTCTTCGGATACAAAATAAATCCCGAAAATCGTCAGCCATTCGCTGAATTTGGCTAATCCAGCGGCTAATAAAGCCAAATCTGTTTCTGGGTCTTCGCTAGCTAAGTTCAGCCACTTCGCCAATTCATAGACCACAGTGATCCCGTTAGCCGCATTGAAATCGTCGTCCATTTCTTTGACGAAACGTTCTTCAAATTCTTCCAGAACCGCTGCATTGACTTCCTCATCGCTGGCTTGATAATGACTGCTATTCAAGCGGAATTTGGCATTTTCATAGGTCGTCCGCAATTTTTGCAGGTTGGTTTGTGCTTCATGCAAGGTAGTCTCACTGTATTTGATTGGTCGGCGGTACTGGGTCGTTGCCAAAAAGAAACGCAGCACCTGCGGATCAACTTTTTTGACCATCTCATGCACCGTGACGAAGTTGCCCAGTGACTTACTCATTTTTTCTTCGTCTTCACCGATCGTCACATAGCCGTTATGCATCCAATAGTTGGCAAAGGTCTTGCCAGTTTTCGCCTCGCTTTGGGCGATCTCATTTTCATGATGCGGGAAGGTCAAGTCTTGTCCGCCTCCATGAATATCGATGGTCTCGCCTAGGTGTTTGGTCGCCATCACCGAGCATTCGATATGCCAGCCAGGACGACCGACTCCCCAAGGAGATTCCCAAGCGATCTCATCGCCTTTTGCCGCTTTCCACAAAGCAAAATCCAACGGATCTTCCTTGATTTTTTGTTCTTCACCGGTCCGCTGACTTGCGCCGACTTCCAGCTCATCGATGGATTGGTCGCTTAATTGCCCATAGTGAGCAAATTTGCGGGTACGGTAATAAACATCGCCATTGACTGGATAGGCATAGCCTTTTTCTACAAGAGCAGCAATAAAGGCAATGATGTCTTCGATATGATCCATCACACGAGGATTCATCGTAGCAGGTTTGACGTTCAGCGCTGCGGTATCTTCATTGAAGGCGTTGATAAAACGCTCTGCCACTTCTGGGGCCGTCGTGCCTAATTCTTTTGCCGCACGAATGATTTTATCATCGACATCGGTAAAATTCATCAAATAGTCCACTGTATAGCCGCGGTATTCAAAATAACGGCGCACGGTATCAAACGACACAGTACTGCGGCCATTCCCGATATGGATGTAGTTATAGACGGTGGGTCCGCAAACATACATTTTTACTTTCTTTTCTTCTAATGGCTGAAACACTTCTTTTTCCCGTGTCAGCGTATTATAGATTTTAATCATCGTGGATAACCTTCTTTCCTTTGATTCGAACGATCTTTGCTGGGATTCCGACAGCAGTTGCTTCTGCAGGGATATCCTTCAAAACCACTGCATTGGCGCCGATCTTTGCACGCTCACCGATCGTGACAGGGCCTAAGATCTGCGCATGGGCTGAGAGAAACGCACCGGTTTTAACCGTGGGATGACGCTTGCCCCGCTCTTTACCGGTTCCCCCTAAGGTGACACCGTGAAACAAGACGACATCATCTTCAATGATCGCCGTTTCCCCGATCACGACGCCCATCCCATGATCGATAAAGACCCCTTGGCCGATCTGCGCACCAGGATGAATCTCGATCCCAGTCAAGAAACGCCAAAACTGGGCCGTCAGTTTTGCCAAAAAATACCAGCGATGCTGAAACAAAAAATGCGACCAACGATGCCAAAACAAGGCATGAAATCCTGGGTATGTGATGATGATCTCCAACGTTGATCGTACCGATGGATCATGTTTTTTTGTTGCCGCAATTGCTTTTTTGAACCAAGTCATCTTCTCACCTACTTTATCCAAACTTCTTGATACGAAAAAAGCGTCTTTCAAATAAGTTTCCTTATTCAAAAGACGCTTTTTTGCGTGGTCCCACTTTTGTTCGCAGTTCGGCACTGCCTTCAAGCGGGTAACGTCCGCTGCTTCGTCTTTGACTTGCGCCAAAGCCACTCCTAGGTGCATTTCCTAGCCTTTTTTGACCACTCTCACCTTCCGTGGTCTCTCTGAAAAAAATCGGCTAGTACTTCGTCTATTCGCTGTGTTTATAACACGTTATTCAAATGATCAAGGGCTTTTTCTTTCCCTAATAATTCAACGGTATCTGGTAGTTCTGGTCCGTGGGTTTGGCCTGAGACCGCCACGCGGATCGGCATGAATAAATTCTTGCCTTTGATGCCTGTTTCTTTTTGGATCTCTTTGATGGCTGCTTTGACTGCCGCAGCCTCAACGACTGGCATCGCCTGTAATTTTTCTTTAAAGGCTGTCAAAACCGTCGGTACAGTTTCTCCTGCTAAGACTTCTTTGGCTGCATCATCTAATTCAGGGTGTTCTTCGAAGAACAATTCCGAAAGGTCGACGATTTGTGCCGCAAAACTCATTTGCGGTTGATACAAGGAAACGATTTTTTTCAACCAAGCAGCTTTTTCTTCGGTCAATGTTTCTTCGATGCGACCGGCTTTTGCCAAGTAAGGGACGCACATTGCCGTCAATTCATCCAGATCCATTTGTTTCATGTACTGGTTATTGACCCATTCCAACTTCTTGGCATCGAAGGCAGCTGGTGATTTGCTCAACCGTTCAGGATCAAAGATTTTGATCAATTCTTCTTGAGAGAAGATTTCTTCTTCCCCTACTGGTGACCAGCCTAAAAGTGCAATGAAGTTGAACATAGCGTCTGGTAGATAACCCAACTCACGGTATTGCTCGATGAATTGGAGAATCGATTCGTCCCGTTTGCTTAATTTTTTCCCGGTTTCGCTATTGATGATCAACGTCATATGCCCGAATTCTGGTGCTTGCCAGCCAAATGCTTCATAGATCATCAACTGTTTTGGTGTGTTGGCGATGTGGTCATCTCCACGCAGCACATGGGTGATTTTCATATGATGGTCATCGACTGCTACTGCAAAGTTGTAAGTCGGCATACCGTCACGTTTTTGAATGACAAAATCGCCACCGACATTATCTGATTCAAAAACGATCTCGCCTTTGACCATGTCGTGGAATTTGTATTCAGTATTGCGAGAGACACGGAAACGAATCACTGGTTTCAAGCCTTGTGCTTCTTTGTCGGCTTGCTCTTCTGGTGTTAAGTTGGCACATTTCCCTGCATAATGGGGCATTTCGCCACGAGCTCTTTGGCCTTCACGTTCGGCTTCCAATTCTTCTTCCGTACAATAACACTTATACGCACGATTGCTTGCAAGCAATTGATCGATCAGTGGTTGGTAGATATCGCCGCGTTCTGATTGACGATACGGACCGTATTCTCCTGGATTTTCAGGTGATTCGTCCCAATCCATTCCTAACCATTGCAAGTTTTCAAGCTGGCTTTTTTCACCATCTTCAATGTTTCTTTTTTGATCGGTGTCTTCGATTCGGATAATAAATTCACCGTCATTATGACGAGCAAACAAATAATTGAATAAAGCCGTCCGAGCATTCCCGATGTGTAAATGTCCTGTTGGACTTGGCGCGTAACGTACACGTACTTTTGTCATTGTTTTCCTCTTCCTTCATCTGATTTCCAAGCCAGCCAAGCTGCTTGGGGCTTATTGTTCAGTTTAGTGGGAAAGACCCGCGTAAAAAACAGAACCCTCAAGTTGAATTGTACAATCAATAACCCAATTAGTAAAGGCAGCTGGCATATTTTACGCCAGCTGCCTAGGATTATTTCTCTGATTTCGATCCTTCTTTGTTGTCGATGCCGCGACCAGAATGGGCTGGTTTGGCAAAAATCATCCGCCCAGCTGCCGTTTGCAAGGCGCTGGTGACGATCACTTCGATGTGTTCATTCATGTAATGCTGGCCATCTTCCACCACGACCATCGTCCCGTCATCTAGATAAGCGACCCCTTGCTGGCGCTCCGTGCCAGCTTTCACCACTAAGACGTGCATGCTTTCTCCTGGAATCACCACTGGTTTGACCGCATTGGCTAACGCATTGATATTCAAGACAGGCACATTTTGAAATTCAGAAACTTTGTTTAGATTGTAATCATTGGTCACGACGACACCATCCAGCATCTTCGCTAACTTGATCAGCTTGCTATCGACTTCGGAGATGTCTTCAAAATCGCCTTCATACATCTCAACTGCGATGCCTTCTTCTTTTTGCAAAGCATTCAAAATATCCAAGCCGCGGCGGCCCCGAACCCGTTTCAAACTATCGCCAGAATCTGCGATGTATTGCAATTCATACAAGACAAAATTCGGGATCAGCAAGACGCCTTCTAAAAAGCCCGTTTTAGCAATGTCATAGATCCGACCATCAATGATCACGCTGGTATCCAAAATTTTGTATTTGTGGAAATGGTCCGCGATTTTTCTTTCCAGCATCTGCTGTTCATCTTGCTCTTGGGGCTCTGCCTTTTTGTTTTTTGGGGCAAAGACTTTTTTCCATTCATCGATCCGTGTCGTCCCGATCTGAAAACCGAGATACCCTAACAGGACCATCACTAAGATTGGGGCGATCCCGTTGATAAAAGGAATATCCCAATTGTAAAAAGGAATCGACACGATCACACCGATCATCAGACCGATGATCGAACCAATTGCGCCAAACAAGAGATAGGTTAAGCTCAATTCACTTAGTTTTTCTTCAATTTTGCGAATACCGGCTGCAATATATTTCGCTAATAGTAAAGATAATAAAAAGAAAATAAGGGCTCCAAGCAAACTATTAGTGATGTTATTATTCAGCCATTCATTTTGGGTTTGCCCAATGGCTTGCCATGCGATAGGCATCAGTGAGATCCCCAGACTTGCTCCGGCAAGTACCATTAGTGCGGTAATGACTCGTTTCTGCATACATGTTCCTCCATACTCCAGTAAGTTTCTTTTGTTCAAAAATCCGTGCTGCCAGACAGGCTCCTTCCGCCAGTCAGCGGCTGTCGGTCGGTTGGTTCAAACGAATGAATCAGCAGCGTCAGGGCAAGAGGAGAGGCGATTGCCCCTTGCTCTTGCATTGACTCCACTTTAACGGAAGACTTTCCGCAAGGTTTCGGCTAAGGTAGACACGCCTTCGACTTCGATGCCTTTGGGCGGCTGCCAGCCAGTCAGATTATTTTTCGGCAAATAAACTTTCGTAAAACCTAGTTTTTGCACCTCTTTGACCCGTTGCTCGATCGCGTTGACTCGGCGAATCTCACCCGTCAAGCCAATTTCACCGATAAAACACTCCGTCGGGCTGGTGCCTTTTTCTTTGTAGCTAGACGCGATACTAACAGCGATCGCTAGATCGATCGCGGGTTCATTTAATTTGACCCCGCCGGCTGCTTTTAAGTAGGCATCTTGATTTTGCAGCAGCAAGCCTGCCCGTTTTTCTAAAACCGCCATGATCAGCGAGACGCGGTTGAAGTCTAGCCCCGTCGTCGTGCGTTTGGCATTGCCGAACATCGTTGGCGTGACCAGTGCTTGGATTTCCACCAAGATTGGCCGACTGCCTTCCATTGCCACTACGATCGCCGATCCAGTTGCGCCTTCTAAGCGTTCTTCCAAAAAGACTTGTGACGGATTGGCGACTTCTTTCAACCCGCCTTCTTCCATTTCAAAAATCCCGATCTCATTGGTGGACCCAAAGCGGTTTTTTACGGCCCGCAAAATTCGAAAACTGTGGTGCTTTTCGCCTTCGAAATACAAGACGGTATCCACCATATGCTCCAGCATCCGCGGTCCTGCGATCGAGCCTTCCTTCGTCACGTGGCCAACGATAAAGATGGCGATGCCATTGGTTTTGGCGATTTTCAGCAATTCTGCGGTCGTTTCTCGCACTTGGCTGACACTGCCTGCCACGCTGGTGATATCCGGTTGGGTCATGGTTTGGATCGAATCGATGATCACATAATCTGGGCGGATGTTTTCGATCGCTTTACTGATCTCTGACATGTCCGTTTCCCCATAGAGATAAAATTCTGTGTCGATGGCGCCTAAGCGCTGCGCCCGCATTTTGATTTGTTCGGCACTTTCTTCTCCTGACACATACAAGACCGTCCCGCCGATCGCTGCTAATTGCTGGGAAACTTGCAAGAGCAGCGTCGATTTTCCGATCCCTGGATCCCCACCGATCAAAATCAAGGAGCCTGGGACCACGCCGCCGCCTAAGACGCGATTCAACTCAGCAAGTTTCGTTTGGACTCGCGGTTCTTTTTTCGGTACGACATCGGCGATTTTCGTCGGCTGCATCTTTTGCCCCGTCAATGTCGTACGTACTCGACGATCGGCGGTTTCTTGGATCACTTCTTCCACCATTGAATTCCAGCTGCCGCAATTGGGGCATTTCCCTAAATATTTAGGGGAACTATACCCACAATTTTGACAGACAAATTGACTTTTTGCTTTTTTTGCCATTGATCTCCTCCACTACTTCTATCAAACAGACCCCCAGGCAGGATTTACTGATTCGAGGAGCCAAAGCCGCCGGTTCGGCTGGCAGTGGTTGTATCTTGATCAGCTTTTAAGAACGGCAAGAAAATTCCTTGGCCGATCCGTTCGCCTTTTTTAATGACGACATCTGTGGGGCCGAAATTGGTAAACTGAAACATGATATGCCCTTCATTATCTGGATTGTCATAGTAATCGCTGTCGATGACGCCGACACCATTCGTCAAGACTAAGAAACGTTTCAAAGGATTGCTGGAACGATTTGTCAGCTGCAAATACTCGTCTTCCCCCATATAGGCTTTGATCCCCGTGGGAATCAAGGTTGGCTTCAACTGTTTTGCGGTCTCTTTCGCAAAAAGCGCTTTGACCCCGTCGATCACGCCCGCTTTCCAAATGCTTGGCACCACGATTTCTTCCGCTGCTTCAAAGTCGTAACCAGCCGCATGATGGGTGGCACGTTGAGGCAAGGTGATGCTTTTTTCTTTATATGCTGTAATAATTTCAAATCCTCGTAATTTCATGGGTTCCTCCAATAATAAAACATATAGCTATTTTAGCATAGGAAGAACTATTTTCTTCATGGAAAACACAATTATCGAAAAGTCTTTACAATTTCTTCGTTTAAAAATAGCCCAAAAAGAAAAAAGGACATGACGAAACGCCCGTTTGCGAGTACAATAGAAAAAATATCAAAAAATAGGCGGTGGCATATGCGCGCAGATCTTTCAAACAAAAACCGAATCGTTGTAAAAATCGGCACCAGCTCGTTGATTTATCCCAATGGTGCCATCAATCTAGCTGGCATCGATGAATTAGCCTTTGTCTTAGCAGCTTTGCAAAACCAAGGCAAAGAAATCATCTTAGTTTCTTCTGGTGCGATCGGTGTTGGCATGAACAAGTTGAATTTGAAAGAACGACCCGTGGAGATCCCGCAGCAGCAAGCCGTGGCCGCCGTTGGCCAATCGGAACTGATGACGATCTACAACCAGCGTTTTCAAAGCTATAGCCAGCAGACTGCACAGATCCTGCTGACCAGAGACATCATCGAATTTCCCCAAAGCCGTCAAAACGTTAGCAACACCTTAGAGCAATTACTTACGATGGGGATCATCCCGATCATTAATGAAAACGACACGGTAGCAGTGGATGAATTGGATCATCTCACCAAATTCGGCGACAATGACCAGCTGTCAGCGATCGTCGCTCAGTTGACGAAAGCCGAGCTTTTGATCATGCTTTCTGATATCGACGGCTTTTATTCCGCCAATCCGCTGAATGATCCTGAGGCCGTTTTGTATTCCGAGATCAATGAAATCACCCCAGAACTTTTAGAACAAGCTACGGGAAAAGGCAGTCCTTATGGAACCGGCGGTATGACCAGTAAACTAAAAGCCGCCCAACGTATCTTAGACTTGAACAGTCACATGCTGCTGGCTAACGGCAAGCAGCCGAAAATTATTTTTGACTTGCTCGCAGGGGAACCTGTCGGCACCCACTTTTATCAACGAACGGAGGATGAGCAATGAGCAACTTGCAAACGATCGGTCAACAAGCTCAAGCAAGCGCCCAGACATTAAGCTTACTGAGTGCCAGTGAAAAAAACCACCTACTGGCAGCGATGGCCGATGCTTTAGAAAAAGCTGCCGAGACGATTTTAGCTGCTAATCAACAAGATCTAGCCGCCGCAAAAGCCAAAGGAACCAGCCAGACGATGCTGGATCGACTGTTGCTGACAGAACAACGGATCACCGAGATGGCTAACGGCATCCGAGAAGTCGCCCAATTGCCCGACCCAATCGGTGCCGTGGATAAAATGTGGCGCAATGCTGACGATCTTTTGATTGGTCAACAACGAGTGCCTTTAGGGGTCATCGGCATCATCTACGAAGCCCGCCCTAATGTCACCACTGACGCAGCTAGTCTGTGTTTCAAATCAGGAAATGCCGTGATTTTGCGTGGTGGAAAGGAAGCCTTCCACTCCAATCAAGTCCTCGTGACTATTTTACAAGAGGCTTTAGCTGCCAATGGACACTCCCGCCATGCGATCCAGTTTATCGAAGACACGAGCCACGAAACAGCGGCTGAGCTGATGCGGCTGACAGATTACTTGGATGTTTTGATCCCTCGGGGAGGCGCCGGCTTGATTCGTCGTGTCAAAGAGACCGCCACGGTGCCAGTGATCGAAACCGGCACCGGCAACAATCATATCTACATCGACCAAGCAGCCCAGCTGCCGATGGCACTGGCGATCGTCACGAATGCAAAGACTCAACGCCCTTCTGTCTGCAATGCCATCGAAACGATCCTCGTCCATGAAGCAGTGGCAGCGGAGTTTTTGCCTATGGTAGAAAAGCAGTTTGCCGATCAAGTCGAATTGCGAGGGGATCAAAAAGCATTGGCGTTTTTGAACAATGCACAGCTTGCCACTGAAGAGGACTGGGCAACCGAGTTTTTAGACTATATCTTAGCGATCAAAGTGGTGGCTTCGCTAGAAGAAGCCATTGCTCACATCAATCGCTACAATACGAAGCACTCCGAAGCGATCATCACCGATGATTATTTCGCTTCCCAACGCTTTTTGAAAGAAGTTGATGCGGCGGCGGTTTACGTCAATGCCTCGACCCGTTTCACGGATGGCTTTATGTTTGGCTTTGGTGCCGAGATCGGCATCTCGACGCAAAAACTCCATGCTCGTGGGCCAATGGGGTTAGAAGCACTGACTTCTACCAAATACATTATTTATGGCGAAGGCCAGATCCGTAAGTAACGATACGAAAAAACAGCCACTTGCTGTCATGACTTCCAATAGTTAGACTAAAAAGCTAACTTTAAAAGGTCGGTACATGCGCAAGCGGCTTTTTTTCGTCCTCTTATGCTTGTGCAGCCCGCAGAACGAAGGAAAGCGGTTCGATGCCAAACAATTCTGTCAGCACTCGATTGGTTGTGGCAAAAACGTCAGCTTCGCAACTCTTTTTCGGACAAGCAATCGTCTGTCCTTTGCTGGAAAACGTATCCTGACGGCTGCCCTCTACGAAAATTACTTCTTGCGTTCCTTTTTGATAGATCAATCCTTCGTCTTCTTCTAATAATAAGCGAGTCTGCCACTGATTGATCTGGGCAATTGGCATCACCAATGCAGCAGCATCCAAGTTTTCTAACGAAAAACTACGACCCTCCGGCAGCTGCAGCGTGAAGGTATTGAGTTCATAAGGCAAACAGGCATTGCACCCTCCTTCTGTGATGACTTGGCTCGTGAGAATTTCTGCATTCATTCTTTTTGACTCCTTTCATGATTCATTCATGTTTAGTTTATCACAAACCTATGGCGCACGGCGGAGCAATTATTCCGTCTTAAGTTGGATGTGTTTCTTTTTCTTTCTTGCTATGCTAGGGATAAGAAAAAAAGTCTAGGAGGAGTCACAATGAATACAGAAAGTTTATTAGGAAGAATCGTTACTGTCGTGGCAGTTTTAATCGCAGCATCCCTTGTTTTATCCGTTGTATTAGGCATTATTGGTGGGTTGATCGGATTGGTCTTCCGTTTCGGGATTCCTTTGCTGCTAGCCGTTTTGATCGTTCGCTGGTTAACATCGATTCGCCAAAAGCCAAGAAAATATTATCGTTAATTACAAGTAAATCAAAAACACCTGACTTTTGGAAAGTCAGGTGTTTTTTTATCGATCAGCCTAATGCTACATCTAAAACCATCATTAAGATAAAGCCTAGCATGACGCCAAAGACCGCAAAATGGCGGCGACTAGACAAGGTTTGCTGCGCTTCTGGAATCAATTCTTCCACCACTACATAGATCATAGCACCCGCTGCAAAAGCCAACGCATACGGCAAGACAGCGGACATACTCGTTACTAGCAAAGCCCCGATCACACCGGCGATCGGTTCTACGATCCCTGACGCTTGCCCATACATAAAGGCTTTGGTTCGGCTTAACCCTTCTTGGCGCAAGGGGATCGAAACGGCTGCGCCTTCTGGAAAATTCTGGATCCCGATCCCGATCGCTACCGAAATCGCCGCTAAGATCGCTGCTCGCGGATCATCGGCACTAGCCGCCGCCCCAAACGCTACCCCTACCGCCAAGCCTTCTGGGATATTATGCAGCGTGATGGAAAAGACCAGCAAGATCGTTCGCTTCAAATGACTGGGCAAACCTTCTGTTTCATGATTCGGCCCAAAATGCATATGCGGGAGCGTCTTATCTGCTGCATATAGAAACAAACCACCCAAACCAAACCCGATGCTGACCACAAGCCACGGAATGTCGCCATTTTCTTCGGCTCGTGCGATCGCAGGATCTAATAACGACCAGAAACTAGCAGCGATCATCACGCCAGAGGCAAACCCCAGCATCGTATTCAGGACATTTTTATTGATTTCTTTGAAGAAAAAGACTAGCGCTGCCCCAAGCGCCGTCATACCATACGTAAAGATCGTCCCCGCCAGCGCTTGCTGCCATGGCGATAATCCAACCAACCAATCCACCATTCGTCTGCTCCTTTGTCTAACTATTCTACCAATACTCTAGCATAGGAAGCCGTCAGGTTCTACTAGGAAGGCAGCAGCAGCCAAAATTTTTCTTTCACCAGCCCTAAGCCTTTCCTGATGAAATCCTCGGCTTTACTTGAAAGTTTCAACATTCATCGCTATAATGCTAGGAGACTCCATGTCAATTTATATAAAGTGAGGAAAAGAATTGATTACAGTAAGTGATGTAAGTTTGCATTTTTCAGACCGCAAACTGTTTGATGATGTTAATATTAAGTTTACGCCTGGTAATTGTTATGGTTTGATTGGTGCAAATGGTGCTGGTAAATCAACTTTTTTAAAAATTTTATCTGGTGAGATCCAACCTTCGACTGGGAATGTTTCTTTAGGTCCTGATGAACGGATGGCTGTCTTGAAACAGAACCACTATGATTACGAAGAGTTTCCAGTGATCGAAACGGTCATCATGGGCCACAAACGTCTCTACGAAGTGATGAAAGAAAAAGACGCGATCTACATGAAGGAAGACTTTTCTGATGAAGATGGGATTCGTGCCGCCGAACTAGAAGGCGAATTTGCGGAACTTGATGGTTGGGAAGCAGAGCCCGAAGCAGCTGTTCTTTTGCAAGGCTTGAACATTCCCGATGAATTGCATCATGTCTTGATGAAAGATCTAACTGCTGGTCAACGGGTGAAAGTCTTACTGGCACAAGCCCTTTTCGGTAAGCCAGACGTCTTGCTCCTAGATGAGCCTACCAACGGATTGGATATCCAATCTATCAACTGGTTAGAAGAGTTTCTGATCAACTTTGACAACACCGTCATTGTTGTTTCACATGACCGCCACTTCTTAAATAAAGTTTGTACCCATATGGCCGATCTAGACTTCGGCAAAATCAAATTGTTTGTCGGCAACTATGATTTCTGGTTGGAATCAAGCCAATTAGCTGCGAAATTACAATCCCAATCAAATGCCAAAAAAGAAGAGCAGATCAAAGAACTGCAAGACTTTATCGCACGCTTTAGTGCCAATGCATCAAAATCCAAACAAGCAACATCTCGGAAAAAAATGTTGGATAAAATCACTCTTGATGATATTCAACCTTCGTCTCGCCGCTACCCGTTTGTCGGTTTTAAACCAGAACGTGAAATCGGGAATGACTTGCTGCAAGTCGACAATGTCAGTGTGACGATCGACGGCAAAAAGATTTTAGACAATATCTCTTTCACCTTGAACAAAGACGACAAAGTCGCTTTTGTTGCCAATAGCGATATCACCACCACAACGCTATTCAAAGTCATCATGGGGGAAATCACTCCTGATACAGGTAGTGTTCGTTGGGGCGTGACCACGCAGCATGCGTACTTGCCAAAAGATACGACCAGCGAATTTGATACGGATACCCCGATCGTTGATTGGTTGCGTCAATACGCAAGCAAAGAAGAAGACGACAATACCTTCTTGCGCAGCTTCCTAGGTCGCATGTTGTTCTCTGGTGACGAAGTATTAAAACCCGTCAACGTTCTTTCCGGGGGCGAAAAAGTTCGCTGCATGTTGTCGAAAATGATGCTTTCAAAAGCCAACGTATTGGTATTGGATGATCCAACCAATCACTTGGACTTAGAATCGATCACCGCATTAAACGATGGCTTGATGGCCTTCACCGGCTCATTGTTGTTTGCTTCTCATGACCACCAATTTATTCAAACCCTTGCGAACCGTATCATTGCGGTCTCTAGCAAAGGCGTGGTGGATCGTGCCGAAACGACCTACGATGAATTCTTAGAAAACAAAGATGTCCAAAAACGCGTAGCAGAAATGAATCAATAAGCTGCTTTTGAAAAAAAGAACGCTCCAGTTGCCCGCCACCAAGGCTGCAACTGGAGCGTTTCTTTTATTTTTCCTAGGTGCTTCGGGTATTTTTGGCAGGTTACGCTTGTTCTAAACGGGCTTTGCCGAATGAAAACAGCGCCAAGCAGCCGTAGCCGGTATGACTGGAGATCGTTGGACCTAATGGATAATGATGAATAATAATGTCAGGAATTTTTTCGGTCAAACGTTTGATGACTTTCTCCGCCGCTTCGGCATCGCCAGCATTGGCAAAATAAACCGTATTGGTTTTTGATTCGTGAAGATTGGCGATGGTTTGATCTACGATTTTTTGGATCGCTTTGTTGCGTCCCCGCACTCGATCAACGCTGCGTAATTTTCCCGCAGTATCGACGGTAATGATTGGTTTCACGTTCAGCAATCCGCCGATCGCTGCCGCTGTTTTTGAGATTCTGCCGCCGCGTTCCAATTGTTTTAAATCGTCGACGGTGACCCATGAATCTAAACGCAGTTTGTTTTCTTCTACCCATTGGCTGACTTCTAGCAACGAACGTCCTTGGGCTTTTTGTTGGGCTGCTTCAGCCACTAAGAAGCCTTCGCCTAAACTCGCAGAGCGCGTATCGATCAAGGTGATCGCAACTTCTTTGTATTCTTCTTTTAGTAAGGCTACGGCTTGGACGGCACTTTGGAATGAGCCGCTCATTCCTGAAGAAAAACCTAAATAAAGGATCGGTGTGCCCGCTTCGACATACGGCCGAAAATACTCCATATAACGTCCGACATTGATTTGAGAAGTTGTCGGCTGCGCATGCTCTTTTAGTTTTCCTAAAAACCATTCCGTATCAAATTCTTTGCCCATATCATCGATATATTCTTTGCCGTCTAATTCGATCAGCATCGGAATATACGCAACATCTAGCTCCGCTAATCTTGCTGCTGGTAAATCACAGCAGGAATCTGTCATGATTTGAAACATGGTTTCACCCCTCTCGTTACCCCCTATTATAGCAAAAAAAGAACAAGACAGAAGAAATTCTCATCAAAAGCAGCCAAACTTATCGTTGACTGCTTTTGACACAGGAGTTCTTCGTCTTGTTCTGAAGCTTTTGCGTCAGATTAGATTTGCGCCCAAACACTTTCTAAGATGTTGGTTTGGCTGCGATCTGGTCCTACCGAGAAGGTCGAAATGCGGACACCGACTAATTCAGAGATGCGGTGAACGTAATTGCGTGCATTTTCTGGCAGATCTGCTAATGTTTTGCAGCCAGTAATGTCTTCAGACCAGCCAGGAAGTTCTTCGTAGACTGGTTTGCAGCGGTTCAACTCTTTCAAGCTTGCTGGGTAATGATAGATCAATTCGCCGTCTAGTTCATAAGCGGTACAGATCTTCACGGTTTCTAAACCGCTCAAAACATCGATCGAGTTAAGGGATAGGTTTGTAATCCCTGAGACCCGTTTTGAATGGCGCATCACGACGGTATCAAACCAGCCCACACGGCGAGGACGTCCTGTCGTTGTTCCGTATTCACGACCGATCTTACGAATTTGTTCACCTGTTTCATCAAACAGTTCCGTTGGGAAAGGACCATCTCCTACCCGAGAAGTGTAAGCTTTGCAGACACCAACGACTTTGTTGATTTTTGAAGGACCCACACCACTACCAATGGTGACACCTCCAGCAACAGGGTTGGATGATGTCACGAAAGGATAGGTTCCTTGGTCGATATCCAGCATCACGCCTTGTGCCCCTTCAAATAAAACCCGTTTGCCTTCATCTAAGGCATCGTTAAGGATCACCGAAGTATCCGTCACATATTTTTTGATTTGTTGGCCATATTCGTAATACTCTTCAAAAATGTCTTCAAAAGCGATTGGCTCTGCGTCAAACATTTTCACGAATTGACGATTTTTTTCTTCTAAGTTGATACGCAGACGTTCTTCAAAAATTTCTTTGTCTAAAAGATCAGCGATCCGAATGCCGACTCTGGCAGCTTTATCCATATAGGCTGGTCCGATCCCTTTGATCGTGGTACCGATCTTGTTGTCACCTTTGGCATCTTCTTGCAGCTGATCCAAATGGATATGGTAAGGTAAAATAACATGTGCACGATCAGAAATCTTTAAGTTTTCTGTTATTATATTGTTTTCTTTCAAGTATGCTAATTCTTTAACTAATGATTTCGGGTTCACAACGACCCCGTTTCCAATGACACTGATTTTATCTGCATAAAAGATCCCAGAAGGAATCAAATGCAGTTTATAGGTCACACCGTCAAATTTAATCGTATGGCCGGCATTGTCTCCACCTTGATAACGTGCAATGACTTCCGCGTTTTCACTCAAAAAGTCCGTAATCTTTCCTTTACCTTCATCGCCCCATTGTGTACCTACTACTACTACAGATGACATATAATGACCTCTTTCTTTAATTAGTGCATTCCTTAAGTATTGTAACAAGATTCGCAAGCTCTTTCAATCTAAAATCGAATAATCGTTTTAAATTCTCATTTTTCAGGGGTAAAAAACGAACTATTTTCTTCTCAACAATTATTTATACACGTAAAAACGAATAAAGTCAGCACATAAAAAAAGCCCTGCTGCCATCAGCGCAATGCAGACGGCTGCAGGAGCCTTGGTTTCTCACATCGTTGGTGTCTTACCCGAACTCTTCTCGCGGCGAGACCGAGGAGAACTTATTGTATTCTTTGATAAATAGAAGTTCGACGGTCCCCCGGGCACCACTCCGGTTTTTCTCGATAATGACTTCGATCACATTGTTGTTTTGTTGTTCTTCTGGTTCATCGTCATCGTCGCCTTCGCTGCGGTAGTAGTCATCTCGGTACAAGAAAGCAACGATATCGGCATCCTGCTCAATCGATCCTGATTCTCGGATATCACTTAAAACAGGACGCTTGTCTTGTCGTTGTTCCACACCCCGAGAAAGCTGAGACAGTGCGATCACTGGCACTTTTAATTCCTTCGCCAGTTTCTTTAATTGGCGAGAGATCTCAGAGACTTCTTGTTGGCGGTTTTCGCGACCCGTTCCTTCAATCAGCTGCAAGTAGTCGATCAAAATCAAGCCGAGATTGCCTTTTTCTTGCGCCAGTTTCCGACAACGTGCCCGAATCTCAGAGATCTTGATCCCAGGGGTATCATCGATATAGATATTGGCGTTAGAAAGACTGCCCATGGCAACGATCAAATTGCGCCACTCTTCTTCTGAGAGCTGCCCCGTCCGCAAGTGACTGGCCTCAATCGAGCCTTCCGCACACAGCATCCGATTGACCAATGATTCAGCCCCCATTTCCAGACTAAAGATCGCTACGGAACGATCGGTTTTCGTTCCGACATTTTGCGCGATATTCAAGGCAAACGCGGTTTTCCCTACCGCGGGGCGGGCAGCGAGAATAATCAGCTCTTCTTTTTGCAGCCCCGCCGTCATTTTGTCTAAAGCCGCATAACCCGTAGGTAATCCGGTGATTTCTTCATTGTTTTGCGCCAACTGATCGATCGTTTCGATCGTCCGATTCAAGACTTCCGCTATCGATTGGAAGCCATTGCTATTGCGCTTTTCGGATACTTCTAAAATACTTTTTTCTGCTTGATCAATGATCGACTGCACATCTTCATCTTGTTCAAAGCCTTTGGTTACGATGCGGCTCGCTGTTTGGATCAGATTGCGTAACGTGGCTTTGTCGTCAACGATCTTCGCATAATAAGCAATACTTGCTGCTGATGGTGAAGCTTGACTCAATTCAGTCAGATACGTCAGGCCGCCAACATCTTCAAGACTGTTGCTTTTTTCAATTTCTGCTTTCAACGTAATCAAGTCGATCGATTCACTACGGTCGTTCAACTGGATCATTGCTTGAAAAATTATTTGATGGCTGCGGCGATAAAAATCTTCTGGGGCGATTACTTCCATTGCATCGATGATCGCATCGGCATCTAAAAAGACTGCCCCTAGGACCGCTTGTTCCGCTTCAATATCTTGTGGGGGAACTTGATTTTGCCAAACTTCATTCATGCCATTCGCTCCTTCGTCCATTCATTCTACAAGATTCCCATCCAAAGTACAAGATTGCTTGGACGTTTGCCGAAAAAAACCCCAACATGTGACTGTTGGGAGTAATGCTTATTCTTGGATGGTATGAACATTGATCGTTGCTGTTACTTGTGGGTGCAATTTTACAGGTACTTGCGTAAAGCCTAATGCACGGATCGGCTGATCCAATTCGATTTTGCGTTTGTCGATCTTGATTTTATATTGCTTGTTCAAGGCATCTGCGATTTGTTTTGATGGGATCGAACCGAACAAGCGGCCATCTTCCCCTGCTTTGGCATTGATCTTCACAACGGTTTCTTCCTTTTCAAGAAGTGCTTTTAACTCTTTCGCTTCTGCTAAGACTTCTGCGTCTTGTTTTTCTTTGGCTTTTTGTTTGCCTTTTAATTCTGCCATGCTTTCATTGTTGGCAGGTTTGGCTAAGTTGTTTTTGATCAGAAAGTTTTGTGCGTAGCCATTAGGGACTTCCTTGATATCGCCTTTTTTGCCTTTGCCTTTGACATCTTGTAAGAAAATAACTTTCATCTTGGTCACTCCTTGTTATTGTTCATTTTTCGTTAATTCCGCTCGCAGCTGGTTTTCTACATCACCAATGCTGCTGTTCTTTATTTGCGTGGCTGCGTTGGTAAAATGTCCGCCGCCGCCTAATGCCTCCATCAAGGTTTGTACATTGACTTTACCAGTGCTTCTAGCACTGATACCGATCAAATCTCCTGGTTGTTTCGTAATGACAAATGCGGCATGGATCCCATTGATCGATAGCAGAGTATCGGCCGCTTTCGCAACGGTGACACTATCGTACACCCGATCTTCATCCGCTGCAGCAATCACGATATCTTCTCGGAAATGCTGGCTGCGAGAAACCAATTCACTGATCATCAAATAGGAATCGAGATCCGTACTCAACATGTATTGAACCAATGACGTATCTGCGCCTTGGTTTTTCAAATAACCAGCAATATCAAAGGTCCGACCAGTGGTTCGCACCGTGAAGTTCTTCGTATCCACGTAGATGCCCGCTAATAAAGAAGTCGTAATAAATTTCGGGACTTGCGATCTGCGAGAAGCACGATACTGGATTAATTCTGCTACCAGTTCCGATGCCGAAGACGCGGAAGATTCAATATACGTCAATAGTGGCTTATCGGGAAACTCATCCCCGCGACGATGGTGATCGATCACTGCGATTTTGTCAAATTCATCATAGACCGCTTGCGAGATCGACATCGATGGCTTATGGTAATCTACCATCACTAGCACACTTTCTTCATTTGATAAATTAACTGCTTCTTCCCCAGTGATCACAAATCGTTCCAGCTCGGGGTATTTTTTCAATTCTTCCAATGCCCGCTGAATGTCTGCGGTGATCTCTTTTGGATTTAAAATGATGTAGCATTCTTTGTCGCTCATCATCGCCATGTAAGCCACCCCAAAAGCCGAACCTAAGGCATCCATGTCTGGGTAACGATGACCCATGATAAAGATCCGCTGGTTTTCAGCAAAAATCTTTCTCAACGCCGTACTCATGGCACGCGAACGAACACGCGTTCTCTTTGGTGTGCCGTCTGTATTGCCGCCAAAGAATTGCGGTTTCGCTTCTTCTTTGGCTTCTTTTAAAACGACTTGATCGCCGCCGCGAACTAACGCAATGTCGAGATTGTTTTGTGCCACTTCCCCGATCTCTTCAAAAGACTCTTCCCCGTAGGAGATTCCCATACTGATCGTTAATGCCAGATCATTTTTTTCCGCAACTTGCCGTACTCTAGTCAAAAATTGGAATTTTTCTTCCTTCATCCGCTCAATATCTGAATACTTCGCGACGAAAAGAAACCGCTCGGAATTGATTCGTTTGTAAAAAACATGATTCTCACTTGCCCAATCAGAAATCAATGTTGTGATCAGCGAGTTCAAATAAGAAACTTGTTTGTCGTCTTTTTTCTCAATCAAATCATCGTAATTATCAATTGAAATCAACCCAATTGCTGCCATCTTTTTTACCCCTCAATGTATCATCCCATTTTTTTGAAGCTTTGTTCCTTATTTTACCACAAAACAATCAAATAGGCGATTGATGCAAAAAAGTTCCACGTGAAACTTTTTTGGTGAAACAACCAGGAAAAAATTTCTATCATTCGTTATTCTATCTATATATAAAATAACAAGTTACTCTTCGATGGATAAAAAAATTGACAAGCTTCAAAAGAAACTTGTCAATGAAAATCATTCGATTTATTCTTCGCCTACGAATGGAAGTAATCCCATGATACGCGCACGTTTGATTGCAATGGTAAGTTTGCGTTGGTTTTTCGCACCAGTACCAGTTACACGACGTGGTAAGATTTTACCGCGTTCTGAAATGAAACGTTTTAGTAATTCAATATCTTTATAATCGATATGTTCAATATGGTTTGCAGCAATGTAGTCTACTTTACGACGTTTGCGTCCGCCTCTTCTTTGTTGTGCCATCCTATTTCCCTCCTATCAATTTCTTAGAATGGTAAATCATCGTCTGAAATGTCGATTGATGAGTTTCCGAATGGATCGGAGTTGTCTCGATCAAAATTAGGCATTCCTGATGGTTGAGAGGATTGAGTTTGATTTGAGTTATTGTTACCAAATCCAGAAGAACTGTTTGAGTTATACGTATTGTTACTGCCAGATCCGCTATCAGTTGTGCGTCTTTGCTCGGAAGCATTCCGCGACTCTAATAATTGGAAGTTGTCAGCAACGACTTCTGTTACATAAACACGTTGGCCTTGTTGGTTGTCGTATGAACGGGTTTGAATACGTCCAGTAACCCCTAATAAAGTTCCTTTGCGTGCATAGTTTGCTAATGTTTCCGCTGGTTTTCTCCAAATAACACAGTTGATGAAATCAGCTTCGCGCTCTCCACTTTGGTTGGTAAAATTGCGGTTTACCGCCAAGGTAAAGGTTGCGACACCAGTGCCATTAGAAGTGTAACGTAAATCAGGATCTTTGGTTAGTCTTCCTACTAGTACAACATTATTAATCAAAGTTCATCATCTCCTCATCGCTTTTGTTTCATGTGAAACAATATTATGCTTCTTCTTTGACAATCATGTGACGGATAATGTCATCATTGATTTTTGCAAGACGGTCAAACTCGTTGATTGCACTTGCAGTTGTTGAAGAAGAAACTTTAACGATGTGATAGATACCCTCACGGAATCCATCCATTTCATACGCTAGACGGCGTTTTTGCCAATCTTTTGATTCGATAACTTCAGCGCCGTTATCAGTTAAGATTGAGTCAAAACGAGCGATCAATGCGGCTTTTGCTTCTTCATCAATGTTTGGACGAATGATATATAAAATCTCATATTTCGTGTTTTCCATTGATTTTTCACCTCCCTGTGGACTTTGGCCCCTAGTTTTCTAGGAGCAGAGAGAGTGGTCTAATTAGACTACTCACAAATAATTATTATACACTTTTTTCGTCCTTACTGCAAGCTGTTTTTTTGCGTCCCTGCATCTACCCATCACCGCAAACAATCGCTTACACTGATAAATACGTCAGCTGCTGCCGATTTTTTGAAAAAGAGTAAGAAGACAGCAAGCTGCAGGTTCGCAGGTTGCTGTCTTCCTAGAAAACGTATTGCTTATTCTTGTGTATCCGTAGTGTCTTCCGTTGTTTCTTCCACAACTGGCACGTCTTGTACCGCTGTTTCTTCAGCAGTCGCTAGTTCTTCTTCGACTTCTGGTTCAACTGTTGCCATCGTCACTACTTTGGCATTATTTTCCATCTTCATCAAACGAACCCCTAAGGTTGCCCGACCAGTTTGGGAAACAGTCGCTACATTGAAACGAATCAAGACGCCTTTATCGGTGATCACCATGATGTCTTCCTCACCGCTGACCGTCGTCAAGCCGGCTAATGGACCGTTTTTCGCCGTAATGTTGGCTGTTTTGATCCCTTTTCCGCCCCGACCTTTGATTGGGTATTCAGAGCCTTTGGTACGCTTGCCATAGCCGTTCTCAGTGATGACCAAGACTTCACTGTCTTCTGTGATCACAGCGGCGCCTACCACGTAGTCTCCGTCTCTTAGACGAATGCCTCGCACACCAGCAGCTGTTCGGCCCATATCCCGCACAAGCGCTTCTTTGAAGGTCACAGAGTAGCCATCGTGGGTTCCGATGATCACGACATCTTCGCCGTGGGTTTCAATTACATTGACCAACTCATCATTTTCCCGAAGACCGATCGCAATCAGACCATTGGCACGGATATTTGAAAAGGCGGTCACTGAGGTCCGTTTGACCACACCTAGACGCGTCGTGAAGAACAAGTAGCGTCCTTCTTGAGGCCCACCAGAAGCCGAAATGATCGCTTCGATCCGTTCGCTAGAATCGATCCCTAGGAGATTGATCACAGGGATCCCTTTGGCTGCCCGACCATACTCAGGAATTTCATAGCCTTTGGCTTTGTAAACTTTCCCTTTATTGGTGAAGAACAGTAATGTGTCATGAGTCGAACAAGAAACCAACGTCTTCACGAAGTCTTCATCGTGGATCCCCATTCCTTGAACGCCACGTCCGCCGCGGCGTTGTGCACGGAATTCAGACTTAGCTACTCGTTTGATGTACCCATTGTTCGTCAAGGTAATGACGATTTCTTCTTCTTCGATCAAATCTTCATCTTCAAGACTTAAGACTTCCCCAACCAATAATTCAGTCCGGCGATCATCACCAAAGCGTTGGCCTAATTCTTGCAACTCCGTTTGGATGATCTCTAGGACTCGTTGTGGATTTGCTAAAATGTCTGTCAAATCAGCGATAAATTCTAACAAGCCTTGGTACTCGTTTTCGATCTTGTCACGTTCCAAACCAGTCAAGCGACGCAAACGCATATCTAAAATCGCTTGCGCTTGGCGATCGGACAATTTGAAGCGCTCCATCATGCTATTTTTCGCTTCATCATCAGAATTTGATGCCCGGATCAAAGCAATGATCTCATCGATATGATCCAATGCGATCCGTAATCCTTCCAAGATGTGGGCACGAGCTTCTGCTTTGTTTTTATCAAACTGTGTCCGACGAGTCACCACTTCTTGTTGGTGCTCGATGTAGTTTTCTAAAATTCGTTTCAAGCTCAAAATCTTCGGCACGCCTTTTTCAATGGCTAACATATTAAAGCCAAAAGAAGATTGCAGTGCAGTCATTTTGTAGAGATTGTTTAAGATCACCGACGCACTGACGTCGCGACGAACATCGATCACGATCCGCATGCCTTCACGAGATGATTCATCCCGCAGATCGGTGATTCCTTCGATCCGTTTGTCACGGTGCAGCTCAGAGATCCGTTCGATCAACTTCGCTTTATTGACCATATACGGCAATTCAGTCACTAAGATCCGTTCTTTGCCGTTGGGCATTTCAGTCACTTCGACTTTTCCGCGAACAGTGATCGAACCTTTCCCTGTTTCATAGGCACGGCGAATACCGGATTTTCCCATCACGATCCCGCCAGTTGGGAAGTCTGGTCCTGGTAGGACTTCCATCAATTCACTCGTTGTGACTTCTGGATTTTCCATCAATAGATCGATAGCTGCAATGACTTCATTCAAGTTATGAGGAGGGATATTGGTCGCCATCCCAACAGCGATCCCAGTCGTCCCGTTGACCAAAAGGTTCGGGAAGCGGGCAGGTAATACCGCTGGTTCTCGTTCTGTATCATCATAGTTGCTTTGGAAATCAACGGTATCTTTGTTGATGTCCCGCAGCATCTCCATCGCCAGTTTACTCATGCGGGCTTCGGTATACCGCATCGCAGCGGCACCGTCACCATCGACTGAACCAAAGTTTCCGTGGCCATCGACTAGCATGTAGCGATAGCTAAAGGGCTGTGCCATCCGCACCATTGATTCATAGATCGCACTGTCCCCATGGGGATGGTATTTCCCCATGACATCGCCGACGATCCGGGCTGATTTTTTATGGGGCTTATCTGGTGTGACCCCTAATTCATTCATTCCATATAAAATTCGGCGGTGAACCGGCTTTAAGCCATCCCGCACATCTGGTAAAGCCCTAGCAACAATTACACTCATTGCATAATCGATAAAGGACTCGCGCATTTCACTGGTCAGATTGACGTCATGAATATTTTGTTTTGCTTCTTCACTCAAGCTGTTTCCTCCTCTACGATTGGCTAGATGTCAAGATTTTTCACGTAGTGCGCGTTTTCTTCGATAAAGGCCCGTCTTGGTTCGACGCGATCCCCCATCAGCATTTCAAAAATTTGATCGGCTTCTATGGCATCATCTACGCTGACCCGCAGCATCATCCGGTTTTCAGGGTCCATCGTGGTTTCCCATAACTGGTGGTCATCCATTTCCCCTAGACCTTTGTAGCGTTGAACCGTTGGTTTTGGTGTCGCAGGCAGTGATTCAATCGTATTTTTCAAATCTTGTTCGGCATTCTTGCCGGGTTGGATATAGTGGATATTTTTCCCTTGTTTGACACCGTACAATGGCGGTTGTGCGATATATACATAACCAGCTTCAACGATTGGACGCATATAACGATAGAACAGCGTCAAAAGTAGGGTCCGGATATGGGCACCATCGACATCGGCATCGGTCATGATAACTAGCTTGTGGTAACGGGCTTTTGCTACATCAAAATCAGCACCAAACCCAGTTCCCATTGCCGTAAACAGCGAACGGATCTCTTCGTTTGCTAAGATTTTGTCCATGCTGGCTTTTTCGACATTTAAAATTTTCCCGCGGATCGGTAAGATCGCTTGGAATTCGCGACTGCGGCCTTGTTTTGCTGAACCGCCGGCAGAATCTCCTTCGACGATAAACAATTCGCATTTTTCTGGATCATTACTGGAACAGTCGGCTAATTTCCCAGGTAAGTTACTGATTTCTAACGCACCTTTTCGGCGAGTCATTTCCCGCGCACGTTTGGCTGCTTGACGGGCTTTTGATGCCAAAAGTCCTTTTTCCACGACTTGACGACCCACATTCGGGTTTTCCATCAAGAATTTCGTGAAATGTTCGGAAAAAAGACGATCAGTGACTGTCCGCACTTCGGAATTTCCTAATTTGGTTTTCGTTTGTCCCTCAAACTGAGGATCTGGATGCTTGATAGAGATAACTGCCGTCAATCCTTCCCGAACATCTTCTCCGGTCAGGTTTTCGTCGTTTTCTTTCATCAATTTTGACTTGCGGGCGTAATCATTGATCACCCGTGTCAAGGCAGTCTTAAACCCGAATTCATGGGTTCCGCCTTCATAGGTATGGATGTTGTTGGCAAAACTCAACAGGTTGCTGTGGTAGCTATCGGTATATTGCATGGAAACTTCAACCGTGATTCCTTGTTGTTCTCCTTCTAAGTAGATCGGATCTGGGAAAATCACTGTCTTACTTGCATTCAAATGCTCCACATAGCTCTTGATCCCGCCATCGTAATGATATTCTTTCAAGACGGGTTTTTCTTCCCGTTTGTCTTCGATCGAGATTTTTAAGCCACGGTTCAAGAAGGCTAATTCCCGAACCCGTGTCGCTAATTTATCAAAATTGAATACGGTTGTTTCCGTAAAGATCTCTGGATCTGGAACAAAGTGGACGGTCGTTCCGTGGCGGTCGGTTTCATCAATCACTTTCAAGTCATCAACGACTGCCCCACGATGGTATTCTTGATAATACACTTTGCCTTCTTTATAGACTTTTACGTCTAAAGTCGTGGATAACGCATTAACGACGGAGGAACCTACCCCGTGCAGTCCACCAGATACTTTGTAGCCGCCACCGCCGAATTTCCCGCCGGCATGCAGGATCGTAAAGACGGTTTCTACCGCTGGACGGCCTGTTTTGGCTTGGATATCAACGGGGATCCCCCGACCGTCATCGACGACCGTAATACTATTATCTGGTTCAATGATCACTTGAATACTTGAGGCAAAGCCTGCTAGTGCTTCATCGATCGAGTTATCGACGATTTCCCATACTAAGTGGTGCAAACCTTCTGAACTGGTAGAACCAATGTACATCCCAGGTCGTTTGCGGACGGCTTCTAGTCCTTCCAACACTTGGATCTGACTGGCATCATAGGCTTTCGCACGTTCAACTAAGCTTTTTTCTTCTTCTGTCATTCAGTCTATTCTCCTTTAATATGTCCTTGCTCTACATAAAAAATCTCTGCTTCCACAGACATTTTGTCTTTCACATGTTCTAATGTCGTCGTTGTCAGAAAGGTCTGAACTTTTCCTTCAATGGTCTCCAATAAATGCAGTTGTCGGGAATCATCCAGCTCACTCATGACGTCATCTAATAAAAGGACGGGATATTCCCCCGTTTCTTCTTTCATCAAATCGATTTCTGCCAATTTAACACTTAAGGCGGTCGTTCGCTGCTGTCCTTGCGAACCAAAGGTCTGAACATTTTTCTCATTGATCAAAAAATCCAGATCGTCTCGATGCGGACCTGCCAACGTGACTTGCCGAAATCGTTCACGGTCTTTGACTAGTGCCAAAGCTTTGACAAATTGCTGTTGGATCTCCTCCAGCGTACTCGCCTCACCGGGCACATTCGATAAGTAGTCGATCTGCAAGGTTTCTTTTCCTTGGCTGATCTTTTGGTGCAGCTGATTTGCCCAATACGCCAAGCGCTGAACAAACCGTTGTCTGGCTAAAATGATTTTACTGCCGAAAGCCACCAGCTGTTCCGTTAAAACATCTAAATAGATCTCATCGGTCTGTTTTTTTTCATTCAGCTGTTTTAAGTATTGATTGCGCTGTTTCAAAACGGATTGGTATTGAACGAGATCATAAAGATAGATTGGATCGATCTGCCCTATTTCCATATCGAGAAATTTGCGGCGGACTTGGGGACTTCCTTTTACAAGGGAGAGGTCTTCTGGAGCAAATAAAATGACATTCAACTGCCCTATGTAACTACTGAGCTTTTTTTGCTCAATGTGGTTTACTTTCGTTTTTCGTCCTTTTTTTGACAAAAACAGTTCTAACGGGATCGTTGAGCGTCCCCGACTGACACTGCCAGAGATCCGCGCCCCTTCTGTGTCCCAGCGGATAAGCTCTTGCTCGCTGGAGGTGCGGTGGCTTTTGGTCATCGCCAATACATAGATGCTTTCTAAAATATTGGTTTTTCCTTGCGCGTTTTCGCCTAAAAAAATGACCAGACCTTTCTCAAAAGTCAGTGTCAGCGAATCATAGTTCCGATAATTGCTTAAATGCAACTCATTCAGCCGCATCGGCGTCTTCCTTCTTCACCATAAAAAAAGTACCTTCATCAGGTAGCTCAATACGCATTCCCGCATACAATTTGCGCCCTCGTCGATTTTCTGGCTCGCCGTCGACAAAAACGGTGTGCTCTGCAAGGTACCATTTCGCTTGGCCGCCGCTGCTGATCACACTGACTTCTTTGAGCATTTGTCCAAGTGTCATGTATTCCGTTTCTAACGGTATTTGCATTTTCATAATTCCCCTCAATTCTATCAAAGAGCGTTTAGCTCTATTATACTCTTTTTTTGCCAAGAAAACAAATTCATCGGCATATTTTTCATTCTCAGAAGACTTACTGCTTTTAGACAAAAAAGAAGCCAAAATAGAAAAAAGGGCTTAAAAACGATTTTAAGCCCTTTTAACTCATTTATTCATTTTCAGATGATTGTTTCAACTTTTTTCAAAAGACATGAAAAACTAGTTGGTTCGCACCGGTGTGATCAGCTGGATAAAGCTGCCTTTGCTCTCTGTTGGCTCCAATGTAAAGGGACGGATCGCTGAGATAAAGCGGATCACGATGCTCGTGTCACCAAAGGCTCGGAGTGCTGCTTTCATATAGTCAGGATTGAAAGAGATCTCTAATGGGTCGCCGGTCACTTTTTCAAAAGAAAGATCTTCTTCGACTTTCCCGATTTCTGGTGAGTTTCCATATAAGACAACGGCTTCTTCGGAGATCGCCAAACGAACGATGTTGTTACGGCCTTCATGAGAAAGCAATGACGCCCGTTCGATGGCTTGTAACAATTCTGGGACAGAAAATTCAATCTCAGTATTGAAGCTTGAAGGAATCAGACGGTTGGTATCTGGGTAAGTTCCTTCCAATAAACGAGAATAGAATTTCATGGTTTTCGTTTGGAACAACACTTGGTTATCCATAATGCTGATTTGGATCGCTTCTTCTTCATCTGTTAAGGAACGAGAAAGTTCCGTTAAGCTTTTGCCAGGAATCACGATGTTGAAGGCTGTTTCTCCGCTTTCCAATGGAATCACCCGTTGGCTCAAACGGTGTGAGTCCGTCGCAACAGCTAATAATTTTTGATTTTCTAAGACAAAGTGAACCCCAGTCAAGATCGGACGGCTTTCGTGTTGCGAAACCGCAAAGACTGTTTCACTAACGACCTTATTCAATACGTGCGCTGGAATCTCGATCGAATCTTGACTTTCGACAACTGGTAAATGTGGATAACTATCGGCATCCAAGCCGTTGACGGTAAAGTTGGCTTTTCCAGAAGTGATCGCTACTTGATTATTGTCTAATACTTCTAAGGTTAAGGTACTTTCAGGCAAACGACGAACGATTTCACTGAAGAAACGTGCTTGTAAAACGATCGCTCCTGTTTTTTCGATTTGCATTTGCGCTTTTTCGTTTTCCACACTTAAAAAAGTTTCAATGGAAATATCGGCGTTGCTCCCAGTCATGGTCAATCCTTTTTCTGAAAGGGATAATTTTACTCCAGTTAAGATCGGGATGGTGGTTTTGGTTGAAATCGCCCGTTGGACAGTTTGTAATTCTTGCATGAACTCTGTTCGGTTTAAAGTTAGCTTCATAGCGATACTCCTTTAATTTATAGTTATTAAATAAAAGTAATAGTAGTAATAGGCTTGTTAGTAATGTGGATAACTCGAGAAAAGAGTGATTAGACTAACGAAAATGCCTGTGAATAACTTGTGGACAACTTTTTTGGTTCTTCTTTTCTTATCCACAGATCAGCTGAAGAGGATTTGTTTGATTTCAGCGATCTCATTTTTGATCGTGGGATCTGTTTCGACTAAATGCTGAATTTTTTCATGGGCATGAATGACCGTTGTATGGTCTTTGCCGCCAAATTCGCCGCCGATTTTTGGTAAAGAACTATCGGTCAGTTCTCGAGAGAGATACATCGCGATCTGCCGTGGGACCACGATGCCTTTGACCCGTTTTTTCCCTTTTAAATCATTGACATGAATGTGATAGTATTTTGCGACTTCTTCTTGGATTTGCAAAATCGAAACTTGGGTCGAGCCATGGCTTGATTTCAAGGCTTTGATGGCTTCAGCTGCCAAGCTCGTTGTAATGTCTGAGTTTTGCATCGTAGCAAAAGCTTGCACCCGCACGAGTGCTCCTTCAAGTTCTCGGATATTCGAATCGATCTGCCCAGCGATATAACTTAAGGTATCGTCGGGGATCTCCAAGCGTTCGGCTTCGGCTTTTTTCCGCAAAATCGCAGTCCGCGTCTCTAGATCCGGCGGGGTGATATCAACGGATAAGCCCCAAGCAAAACGGGAAACCAAACGTTCCGGCAAAGTCGGGATCTCATTTGGCAAACGATCACTTGTCAAGACGATCTGTTTATTATTGCGATACAGTTCTTCGAAGGTATTAAAGAATTCTTCTTGGGTTCCTTCTTTATTGACTAAGAATTGAATATCATCCACCAGCAAAAGATCAACATTGCGGTATTCGTTTCGAAAATCTTCCATTTTGTTCTTTTGAATAGAAGTAATGAAATCATTGGTGAAATTTTCACTACTAACATACTTGATTTTGGCATTGGGACGTTTCAGCAACATTTGATGACCGATCGCGTGCATCAAGTGGGTTTTCCCTAAACCAACGCCACCATAGAAGAACAGCGGATTATAAATAGACCCAGGATCTTCTGCAACAACTAAAGCAGCAGCGTGGGCCATCTGATTGCCTTTCCCGATGACAAAGGTATCAAATGTGTATTTTTCATTTAAGATCGATTTCGGCGGCCGCTCGTTTTCTTCTGCAACTGTTTGAATAGTAGAAGGGGCTGTTTTTAAAGCTTCTGCTTCTTCGACAGTCACAAAACTAGGAATCAATTCTTCACCAGTTTTCATAAATCCCATTTCAACAATTTTGGCAGCTAGATTTTTTTCCCAATAAGATTTATGAAGATCGCTGGGTACTTCGATCAGCAGCTGATTTTTTTCAAACGACAAGACATTGGCAGTCTCGATCCAAGCACTATAACTGGCCGGATTCAGCTCTTCTTTAAAGGAACGTTGAAGATCTTGCCAAATAGAATCAGCAGATGGCAT